>JAACZU010000011.1 GCA_009996615.1 Rhodanobacteraceae bacterium
TCTCCTCTTTCGTCGGAAGAGATGCCAGTGTCGGCGACCCCGCCCTTGGCTCATAGGGTCTACGAGCTCATCCCAACCTGCGCGGATTCGCTCGCACCGAACGCCATCCCACACCCTCCACTTGGAGGGGAGGGCTGCAAGGGCGGCGGGACCGGCTCAGCCGCTCGCGACCGAACGCAGCGCCGGCTTGGCCGGCTTGCGCGCACCGGCAGCGAGCTCGGACGAATCGAAGTCGTCGACCGAGATGAACTCGAACGTCGCTGCACGCACGCGCGCGAGCAGTTCGCGCTCGGCGCCGCTGATGACGCCCTTGGCCTCGGCGTCGGCGAGCTGGCTGTCGTAGTCGTAGCCCGTCAGCTCGCCGGCCTTGGCGGCCTTGAGGAACTTGCGCTCGACCGGCTCGGCCGCGATCACCTCCGGCAGCAGGCGGTTCATGCGGCCGACCGGGTTGTTCGGCGTCGGCGTCTGGTAGATCGCGCCGAGCAGGCGGTCGCGCGCCTCGTTCGGTGCCGTCAGCAGTGCCGCGACGCGGCGGCCGAGGCGGTCCGACGGCGGCACCTCGCGGCGGCCGAGCGGGAATACCAGCGCGCGCAGGCCCCACGCGACCGGGCGCAGCGGGAAGTTGCGCAGCACGCCGTCGAGCGCCATCTGCATGCGGTAGACGCAGTCGTGGAACGCCCACGCCAGCAGCGGCTGGTCGGCGACCGGGCAGCCCTGGTCCTGGTAGCGCTTGAGCATCGCGCTGGCGATGTACAGGTTCGACAGCACGTCGCCCAGGCGCGCGGAGATCTTCTCCTTGAACTTCAGCTTGCCGCCGAGCACCAGCATCGAGGTGTCGGCGACCAGCGCGAGCGCGGCGGCATAGCGGTTGAGCTTGCGGTAGTAGCGGCGCGTGTAGGCATCGCCCGGCACGCGGCCGACCTTGGCGAAGGTCAGGCCGAGCACGAGGCTGCGCACCGCGTTGGAGACCGCGAAGCCGATGTGGCCGAACAGCGCGGCGTCGAACACCTTCAGCTTTTCGCGGTAGTCGGCGATCTTCAGCGACTGCATCTCCTTGAGCACGAACGGATGGCAGCGGATGGCGCCCTGGCCGAAGATCATCAGGCTGCGCGTCATGATGTTCGCGCCCTCGACCGTGATCGCGATCGGCGCGCCCTGCCAGCCGCGGCCGAGCCAGTTGCTGGGGCCGAGGATCACGCCCTTGCCGCCGTGCACGTCCATCGCGTCCTTGGCGATCTCGCGCGCCAGTTCCGTCGCGTGGTACTTGGCGATCGCCGACGGCACCGCCGGCTTCTCGCCGCGATCGACCGCGGCCGCGGTCTCCAGCGACAGCGCGCTGATCGCGTAGGTGTAGCCGCCGATCCGCGCGAGCGCCTCCTCGACGCCCTCGAAGCGGCCAATCGACAGGCCGAACTGCTTGCGGATGCGCGCGTAGGCGCCGGTCGCGGCGACCGCGGTGCGCGCGCCGCCGGTGGTGTTGGAGGGCAGCGAGATCGCTCGGCCGACCGACAGGCATTCGACCAGCATGCGCCAGCCCTGCCCGGCCAGGTCGGGCCCGCCGATCAGCTGCGCCAGCGGCACGAACACGTCCTTGCCGCGCACCGGGCCGTTCTGGAACGGGTTGTTCAGCGGCAGGTGGCGGCGGCCGATCTCCAGGCCCGCGGTGTCGCGCGGCAGCAGCGCCAGCGTGATGCCGAGGTCTTCCTTGTCGCCGAGCAGGTGCTCGGGGTCGTGCATGCGGAACGCGAGGCCGACCAGCGTCGCGACCGGCGCCAGCGTGATGTAGCGCTTGTCGAAGGTCAGGCGCACGCCGAGCACGTTGGCGCCGTTCCACTCACCCTTGCAGACGATGCCGTAGTCCGGGATCGAGGTCGCGTCGGAACCGGCGTACGGGCCGGTCAGCGCGAAGCACGGGATCTCGCGGCCGTCGGCCAGGCGCGGCAGGTAATAGTCCTTCTGCTCCTTGGTGCCGTAATGCACGAGCAGCTCGCCCGGGCCGAGCGAATTGGGCACGGCCACGGTCGAGCACAGTGTGGTCGACAGGCCGGCGATCTTCTGCAGCACGGCCGCATGCGCCAGCGCCGAGAAGCCCAGGCCGCCGTATTCCTTCGGGATGATCATGCCGAAGAATTTCTTTTCCTTGAGGAACGTCCACATCTCCGGCGGCAGGTCGGCCAGCTCGTGGCTGATCTGCCAGTCGTCGACCATCGCGCACAGTTCCTCGACCGGGCCGTCGAGGAAGGCCTGCTCCTCGACCGACAGCGTGGGCTTCGGAAGCTTCAGCAGCTTCGACCAGTCCGGCTTGCCGCTGAACAGCTCGCCTTCGAAACCGACCGTGCCGGCGTCGAGCGCGACCTGCTCGGTGTCCGACAGCTGCGGCAGCGCTTTTTCGAACGCGCCGAGCAGCGGCGCGGTGATCTTGCGGCGGCGGAACTCGGGCAGGTTCAGCGGCGCCGCGACCGCGGCGAGCAGCAGCAGCGGAATCGCGACCGCGAGCCAGGACGAGCCGGCGAGCCAGCCGGCCGCGACGATCGCGACCGCGGTGGCGATCGTCCACACGCGCAGGCCGAGGCGAAGATAGGCACTGCCGATCGACACGAGCAGGCCGGCGAGCAACGGAAGCCAGGTAATCACGACTGGACACCTCTTCGATGGGTTGAGCGCGATTGGCCGCGAACCTTCACGCGGCGGCGGATGCCACGCGGCGATCGCACCATACGCGCCAGTATGGTGCGCGCCTGCGGACAAGTCAATTTGTCCACCGGACGTCGTTATGTGACTGAACGGACGGGAAAACCGCACCCGGGCGCAACCGCTTTCCCTTTCTTTCGGTACACGCCTCGGGCACACTGCCGCGATGCCTGCTTCCAGTGCGAAAGCCGAATCCCGCAACCGCCTGACCGCCGCCGGCTGGGAACAGGCCGCGCTCGAGACGCTGGCCGAGAGCGGCGTCGCCGCGGTCGCGGTCGAGCCGCTCGCACGCCGCCTGGGCGTGACCAAGGGCAGCTTCTACTGGCACTTCGCCACGCGCGAGGCGCTGCTGCAGGCCGCGCTCGAACGCTGGGAGCGCAGCGACGAGGACGAGGTGCTGGCGCCGATCGCCACCGTCGCCGATCCGCGCGAGCGCGTGCGCGAGCTGATCCGCCAGGTCAGCCACAAGCGCTTGTCGCACCGCGTGTTCGCGGCGCTGCTGAAGGCGCTCGACCAGCCGCTGATCCGGCCGTTCATCGAGCGCGTCGCGCAACGCCGCCTTGCGTTCGTGACCGAGGCATTCCGCCAGGCCGGCTTCGACGCACCGACCGCCGCCAACCGCGCGCGGCTGGCGTGGTCGGCCTACGTCGGCTTCGTGCAACTGGCCCAGCTCGGGCAGCCGCGCATGCAGCACGACGAGTTCGAAGCCTACATCCGCGACTTCATCGAGATCCTGATCCCGCACTGACACCGCCGCAGCGGTGCTTGCCGCCCGCGCCGTCGCGCCGCTCCTGCGCGCGGAGCGCTGCACATCCGGGTCTTCCACGACGCGCCGCGCTTGCCGCAGTCTGCCTTGCAAAGCCTGCAGGGCGCGGCTACCGTCCCGCTTCTCATTTCTTCTCACGGCGGCGCGTCCACGCGCCGCGATGCCATGGCCAGCCAACTCGAATCCTTGAACCGCTGGGTCGACGAAGTCGCCCGGCTGACCGAACCTGACGCGATCCACTGGTGCGACGGCTCCGACGAGGAGTACCGCGCGCTGATCGAACAGATGCAGCGCGACGGCACGCTCATTCCGCTGAACCCGAAGACGCATCCGAACTGCTGGCTGCATCGCTCGCATCCGAGCGACGTCGCCCGCGTCGAACACCTGACGCTGGTCTGCACGAGCGATCCGGCCGACGCCGGCCCGAACAACCACTGGATGGCGCCGGCCGACGCGCACGCGAAGATCGACGCGCTGTTCGCCGGCTGCATGAAGGGCCGCACGCTGTACGTGGTCCCGTACTGCATGGGCCCGATCGATTCGCCGATCTCGCGCTGCGGCGTGGAGATCACCGACTCTCCGTACGTGGTCGCGAACATGCGCATCATGACGCGCATGGGCGCGCCGGCACTCGCGCGCATCGAGCGCGAAGGCACGTTCGTCAAGGGCCTGCATTCGATCGGCGAGCTCGATCCGGACAAGCGCTTCATCATGCACTTCCCGGAGGAGCTTTCGATCAAGTCGATCGGCTCCGGCTACGGCGGCAACGCGCTGCTCGGCAAAAAGTGTCACGCGCTGCGCATCGGCTCGTACCAGGCCAGGAGCGAAGGCTGGCTGGCCGAGCACATGCTGATCGTCGGCATCCAGAACCCGCAGGGCGAGACGCATTACGTCGCGGCCGCGTTCCCGTCCGCCTGCGGCAAGACCAACCTGGCCATGCTGATTCCGCCGGAAGGCTACCGCGAGGCCGGCTGGAAGGTGTGGACGATCGGCGACGACATCTGCTGGATGACACCGGGCGAGGACGGCCGCCTGTGGGCGATCAACCCGGAGGCCGGCTTCTTTGGCGTCGCGCCGGGCACCAGCGCCAGCACGAACCCGAACGCGATGGCGACGATCGCGCGCGACACGATCTTCACCAACGTCGCGCTGACCGCCGACGACCAGCCATGGTGGGAAGGCCTGCCCGGCACGCCGGTCACCGACTGGCAGGGCCGCCCGTACGATCCGGCCAACGGCCCGGCCGCGCACCCGAACGCGCGCTTCACCGTGTCGGCACGGCAGTGCCCGACCTGGTCGGAGCAGGCCGAAGCCGCGCAGGGCGTGCCGATCTCCGCGATCGTGTTCGGCGGCCGCCGGCCGTCGCTGGTGCCGCTGGTGTTCGAGGCGCGCGACTGGGCGCATGGTGTGCTGGTCGGCGCCGCGATGGGCTCGGAGACGACCGCCGCCGCGACCGGTGCGGTCGGCGTGCTGCGCCGCGACTCGATGGCGATGAAGCCGTTCTGCGGCTACAACTACGGCGACTACTTCGCGCACTGGCTGTCGTTCGACCAGCCCGGCGCGCGGCTGCCGAAGATCTTCCACGTCAACTGGTTCCGCAAGGGCGAGGACGGCAAGTTCGTATGGCCGGGCTTCGGCGACAACCTGCGCGTGCTCGAATGGATCATCGGCCGCTGCAGCGGTGCTGCCGGCGCGACCGAGACCCCGATCGGCTTCCTGCCCGGCACGGACGACCTCAATCTCGCCGGCCTCGAGCTGGATGCGCGTGCACTGGCGACCCTGTTCGAGGTCGACGCGGCCGCCTGGGCCGCCGAGGTGGCCGACATCGGCCGCTATCTCGACTCGTTCGGCGACCGCCTGCCGGAACGCCTGCGCGACGAGCAGCAGCGCGTCGCCGCGGCGCTCGCGCAAGCGGACGCGCCCGCGCGCGAGGCCGCCGCGGGCTGACGAAAGTGGCGCAGGCGGGACTCGACGCCGCAGGCGCGAGTCCCGCCATCGTCGTGCGGGGCGGTGGGACTCGCCGCCGCACGGTTGCGCATGACCCGAGGCTGCCAGGCGGCTGCGTCCCACCCTACGGCCGCTCCTGCAGCCGTCGGCGGCCACGACGATTAAACCCTGCCCCGCCCGCGCGCATCGAAGCTGGCAAGATGAGCACCTGTCTTGCCATGCCCCTGCCGATGACCGATGCGCCCCGCACCGAAGCGGCCGAACCGGCCTCGGCCGACGCCGAGCTGGTGCGGCGCGCGAGCGCCGGCGACATGCGCGCGTTCGAGGCGCTGTACCGCCGCCATGCGCCACGCGTGCACGGCGCGGTCTGGCGCCTGTCCGGCATGAACCGCGCGCGCGCCGAGGAGCTGACCCAGGAAGCGTTCGTGCGCGCCTGGCAGAAGCTGGCCAGCTTCCGCTTCGAGAGCGCGTTCTCGACCTGGCTGCACCGGCTCGCGGTCAACGTCGCCTTGATGGACCTGCGCGGCCGCGACCCGGAGGACGCGGTCGAGCAGGCCGTGCTCGAGGCCGCGAGCGATCCGGTCACGCCGTTCTGTGCCGGCGAGCGCGCCGACCTCGAGCAGGCGGTGGCGAAGTTGCCGCCGCGCGCGCGCGCGGTGCTCGTGCTGCACGACGTCGAGGGCTGGAAGCACGAGGAGATCGGCCGCGAACTCGGCATGGCGGTCGGCTCGTCCAAGGCCCAGCTGCACCGCGCACGCGGCTTGCTGCGTGCGATGCTTGGAGAGACTCCATGAGCGAATTCGAATTCCAGCGCCGCCTGCGCGGCCTGAACGTGCCGCAGCCGCCGCAGGCCGACCTGTGGCCGGCGATCGCCGCGCGCATCGGCGCGGAGGCCGCACGGCCGGCCGCGCCGCGACGCCGGGCCTGGCTGCCGCTCGCGGCCGCGGCCGGCCTGCTGCTCGCGGTCACCGCCGGCACGGTGACGCTCGGCCTGCACGAACAGCGCGCCGCGGCGCCACTGGCCGATACGCACGCGCTGCTGCCGACCGCCCTGCATGCCAGCCGCGACGCCACGCGCGCGCCAGACGGCGACCCGCGCCTGCTCGGCGCGGCGATCGTGCTCGACGCCGCGCAGACCGAACTGGAGCAGGCGCTCGAGGAGCGCCCGGACGCCGTGTTCCTGGTCAACCTGCTCAACCGCACCCACGCCCGCCGCATGAAGCTCGAACAGCTCGGCGTCCGCGCCGGCTGAGGCCTGGAGATCCTTCGATGAACTGCCTCACGCGTCCCCTCGTCCCGCTCCTGCTGCTGGCCAGCGCCACCTCGTTCGCCGGCACGCCGATCGAGCAGACCCGCGCGGCCAATCCCGATGCGCGCATCGACGTGACCAACGTCAAGGGCTCGGTCACGGTCAGCGGCTGGGACAAGCCCGAGGTCGCGATCAGCGGCACGCTCGGCGACGGCGCCAAGGGACTGCTGGTCGAGGGCGACGCGAGCCACCTGACGATCAAGGTGCAGGCGCCGGACAAGCAGGGCTGGTTCAGCTGGGGCGCCGACACGCGCATGGGCGCGACCGAACTCGACCTGAAGGTGCCCAGGGCCGCCGCGATGAAGATCGAGGTGGTGAGCGCGGACGTGACGCTGGACGGCGTCGCCGGACGCACGCTCGACGTGGCCAGCGTCAGCGGCAAGCTGCGCCTGGACAGCGGCGCCAAGGAGGTCGGCATCGGCAGCGTCAGCGGCAACATCGAGCTGGTCGGCAGCGCCGAGCGCGCGCGCCTGGAGACCGTGTCGGGCGACATCCGCACGCGCGGCCTCACCGGCCAGGTCAAGTTCGACACGGTGTCCGGCGACATCGACGCCGACAACGGCGCCTACCGCGAGGTCGCCGCCGGCACCGTGTCCGGCGACATCAGCCTGCGCGGCACGCCCGCGCCCGGCGCGCGCGTCGAGGTCACGACGATGAGCGGCGACGTGCGCCTGTACCTGCCCGCCGACATCGCCGCGCGCCTGCGCGCCTCGACCTTCAGCGGCCGCATCCGCAGCGATTTCGGCGAGGTCAAGCGGCCCGAGCACGGCCCCGGCAGCAGCCTCGACGCGAGCTTGGGCAACGGCGATGGCCAGGTCAGGATCGAGACCTTCAGCGGCGACGTCGAGATCCGCAAGCCGTAGGCGGCACAGGAGCGCAAGCCTTTGACACGGATCAACGCGGATGGACGCGGATCAGATGCCTGGCTTCATCCGCGTTCATCCGCGTAATCCGTGTCCGTTCTCTTCGCTGGCGTTGCAAAAGCCAAAGCCCTCGACGCGGATGCAGCGCGGATCAAGAACCCTGCTCTATCCGCGTTCATCCGCGTCAATCCGTGTCCGCTTTTCTGCCTCTGCTCGGCAACCCTCAAGCCGCGCTGGCGCGCCGCACGCGCAGCGCGAGCAGGTCGCCGAGCAGCGCCTGCGCGGTGACCTCCGAACCGGCGCCGGGACCCTGGATCACGAGCGGCTGTGCGCGGTACCGCTGCGTGGTCAGCGCGAACAGGTTGTCGGTGCCGGCCAGGCGCGCCGCGGGATGGTGCGCGGCGAGTTCGACCAGGCCCACGCGCGCACTGCCCTGCGCGTCGAGGCGGCCGAGGAACCGCAGCACGCGGCCGGCTTGTGCGGCGCGCGCGCGGCGCGCCTCGAGCCCGGCATCCAGCTCGTCGGCACGGGCGAGAAACGTCGCCGCGTCGACCGCGCGCAGCGCCTCCGGCACGAGGCCGTCGACGACGACGTCGGCGACGTCGAGCGTATGGCCGGCGCTGCGCGCGAGGATCAGCAGCTTGCGCGCGACGTCGCCGCCACCGAGGTCGAGGCGCGGATCAGGCTCGGTGTAACCGAGCGCGCGCGCCTCGCGCAGCAGCGCCGAGAACGGTTGGCTGCCATCGAAGCGGTTGAACAGCCACGACAGCGAGCCGGAGAACACGCCCTCGAGCGCGAGCAAACGGTCGCCGCACGCATATAGGCGGCGCAGTGTCGACAGCACCGGCAGGCCAGCACCGACCGTGGCGGCGTCGCCGTAGCTGGTCGCGCCGTGCGCCGTCGCGCGCCGCAGTGCCTGCCATGCCGCCAGCGCGCCGCCCAGGGCAGCCTTGTTCGCGCTGACCACGTGGTAACCGGCGGCGAGCCAGTCCGCATGGCGCGCTGCCACGGCCTCGGAGGCGGTCGCGTCGACCACGACGCGCTGCGGGGCACCGCTCGCATCGAGCGCGCCGAGTAAGGCCGCGTCGTCGCGCACCGTCGGTGCGGCGGCCAGTTGCGCGCGCAGCCGCGCCGGCACCAGTCCGCGCGGGACGGCGAGCTGGCGCGTCGAATCCGCCGCACCGACCAGTTGCAGGCCGGCCGCGGCCGGCGTCGCCAGCAGGCGCAACAGCGCGCCACCGACGCCGCCGGTGCCGAGCAGCACCAGCGCGGTGACCGGAGCGCGCGCGAAGTGCGGCCGCGCGCTCATGCCGGCACCCGGCGCGGTGCGGTGCAGGCCTCGGCGCGGGCCAGCGCCGCGGCGAGATCGGCGCACAGGTCGGCGCCGTCCTCGATGCCGACCGACACGCGCAGCAGCGCGTCGCCGATGCCGGCCGCGCGGCGCGCCTCGGGCGCCATCGACGCATGCGTCATCGTCGCCGGGTGTGCGATCAGGCTCTCGACGCCGCCGAGCGATTCGGCCAGCGAGAAGTAGCGCAGGCCGGCAAGGAATGCCTCGATCGCGGCGACGCCGCCGGCCAGTTCGAAGCTCAGCATCGCGCCGAAGCCGTCCTGCTGGCGCGCCGCCAGCGCGTGCCCCGGATGCGTCGGCAGGCCCGGCCAGTACACGCGCGTGACCGCCGGATGCCCGTCGAGCAACGCGGCGATGCGCGCGGCGTTCTCCTCGTGCGCGCGCAGGCGCGGCAGCAGCGTGCGCAGGCCGCGCAGGGTCAGGAAGCTGTCGAACGGCGCGCCGGTCAGACCGAGGCAGTTCGCCCACCACGCCAGCTCGCGCGCGGTATCGGCGTCCTTGGCGATGACCGCGCCGCCGACCACGTCGCTGTGGCCGTTGATGTACTTCGTGGTCGAGTGCACGACGAGGTCGGCGCCGATCGTCAGCGGCTGCTGCAGCGCCGGCGACAGGAACGTGTTGTCGACCACGCAGCGCGCGCCGGCCGCATGCGCGGCCTGCGCGACGTGGCGCACGTCGGTGATGCGCAGCAGCGGGTTCGACGGCGTCTCGATCCAGACCAGATCCGGCCGCTGCGCGAGCGCGGCGCCGAGCCGGGCCGGATCGGTCAGGTCGGCGAAGACGACATCGAAGCGGCCTTTCCTCGCCCACGCGTCGAGCAGGCGCCAAGTTCCGCCGTAGCAATCGTGCGCGGCGAGCACGCGGCCGCCGCGCGGCACCAATTCGAGCGCCAGCGCGACCGCGGCCATGCCACTGGCGGTCACGACCGCGCCGGCGCCCTGCTCCAACTCGGCCAGCGCGTGCGCGAGCTGGTCGCGCGTCGGATTGCCGCTGCGCGAATAGTCGTATGGGCGCTTGCGCGCGAAACCGTCGAACGTGTAGTTCGTGCTCAGGTGCAGCGGCGGCACGACCGCGCCATGCTGGGTGTCCGATTCGATGCCGGCGCGCACGGCGCGCGTACAGGGGGCGGGGGTCATCTCAAGCTCCAAGGGTGGGCAGGGCTTCACGCAGCAGTGCCTCGATCTGTGCTGGTTCCTTCAGGAATGCGTCGTGGCCGTAGCGCGAATCGATCACGTGCAAGCTGGCGGCGGCACCACAGCGCCGCTGCAGCTCGCACAGATCGGCCAGCGGCACGACGCGGTCGGAGGCGATGCCGACCAGTGTGGTCGGCACGCGTACGGCCTCCGGCGCGAGCGCGTGCAGGTCGATCGATTCGGACAAGGCGAGAAAGCGCTCGGCGCCGCAGCGCGCGACGAAACGCGCACCGGCCGCCTGCAGCCAGGCCTCCTCGCCGAAGCGAAAGCGCGCGCCGTCGAACGCCGGTGCCGCGGCGCAGCGTTCGGCGAACTCGCGCTCGCCGCGATAGGTCGTCATGGCGAGGCGGCGCGCGAGATCGAGCCCGGCCGCGGCATCGCCGAAGCGCGCGCCGAGGCGCACGATCTCGCGCTGCAGGTTGCGCACGGCGATGCTGAGCGGATGCGCGCGATGCGCGCCGGCGATCGCGACCAGGCGGCCGAGCCGCGCCGGATGGCGCGCGGCGAACGCAAGCCCGACCATCGCGCCGTAGGACGCGCCGACGAACGCGAGCGCCTGCCGGACACCGAGCGCGTCCAGCAGTGCCGCCAGCGCATCGGCCTGGTCCTCGCTGCCGACCGCCAGCGCGTCGCCGAGGTCGGCGCGTTCGAGCCAGTCGATCGACAGCACGCGACAACGCACGGTATCGATCGCGCGGCCGGCACCGACCTGCGCATCCCACCAGCCCGTCCTGTCGGCATGGGTTGCCACGTGGCGATCGGCGGAGATGCCGCCCTGCACGATAACGAGCGGCGCGTCGGCAGCGCCGTACAGTGCCCAGCGCACGCGCACGTCGCGCGCACGGCCGGCGTACTTCGGTGTCAGGCGCACGCTGCGTTCACCGAGCGCATCGGCCCCGGCGCCAGTGACGGGAGCGCCGGGCGAGTCCGGAAAGCGGTCGAATTCGGCGAGCGAGGCGGCGGCGGAATGCAAGGTCATCGCGGTTCTCCTGATGCGCCCATCGGCCGTGGAGAACCGGAAACGGATTGCCGCGCACGTCCGGCGCGACGCCGGCATCCGCTGCAACTCATCTCTCGGTGGATCGCGCCCAGCGCGCGTCCCCGCGGGAGTTGGCACCTTGGCGGAGCGCGAACTCCGCAGGTTGCCCCGGCGTCGAAGGGCCTGTCCCTCAGCCGGTCTTGATGAGCAGTGCGCGCACTCTAGCGACGAGTCGCCAATGCGTCAATAGACGTTTAGACGTCCAGCCGTCTTAAATCGAAATTCGACACCCCACATCCACGACAACGAACGGGATAGGACGACCGATCCGCCTGCGGCCATCGGCATGCGATCGGTTCGGCGCGAGGATTGGCATTACCCGAAGGACGGCCCGATACGGGACGATGATGCCCCGCCCGACCCCGCCTCTCGCCTCAGCGCCCTCAGCAGCGTCTGAACGCCGACCCGCGCCTGCTATAATTGACTGTTTTTCCTCGCCCTACCCCACGTCATGCCCGACCATCTCACCGAAACCCGGCGCCGCCGCACGTTCGCGATCATTTCGCATCCGGACGCCGGCAAGACCACGCTGACCGAGAAACTGCTGCTGTTCGGCGGCGCGATCCAGATGGCCGGCTCGGTCAAGGGCCGCAAGGCCGCGCGCCACGCGACCAGCGACTGGATGGCGCTGGAAAAGGAGCGCGGCATCTCGGTGACCTCGTCGGTCATGCAGTTCCCCTACGAGGGCAAGATCGTCAACCTGCTCGACACGCCAGGCCACGCCGACTTCGGCGAGGACACCTACCGCGTGCTGACCGCGGTCGACTCGGCGCTGATGGTGATCGACTGCGCCAAGGGCGTGGAGGAACGCACGATCAAGCTGATGGAGGTGTGCCGCCTGCGCGACACGCCGATCATGACCTTCATCAACAAGCTCGACCGCGAAGGCCGCGCGCCGATCGAGCTGCTCGACGAGGTCGAGTCGGTGTTGAACATCGCCTGCGCGCCGGTCACCTGGCCGATCGGCATGGGTTCGCGCCTGAAGGGCGTCTACCACCTGCTGCTCGACGAGGTGCACCTGTACGAGCCGGGGCGCAACTTCACGCGCCAGGACTCGACGATCTTCAAGGGCCTGGACGATCCGGCGCTGGCCGCGCGCATCGGCGCGGAGGCACTGGCCGAGCTGCGCGACGAGCTGGAGCTGGTGCGCGGCGCCTCGAACCCGTTCGACCTGGAGGCCTACCGTGCCGGCCGGCAGACTCCGGTGTTCTTCGGCTCGGCGGTCAACAACTTCGGCGTGCAGCCGCTGCTGGACTTCTTCGTCGAGCACGCGCCGGCGCCGCAACCGCGCGCGACGACCACGCGCGAGGTCAGTCCGGACGAGGAGGCGTTCAGCGGCTTCGTGTTCAAGATCCAGGCGAACATGGACCCGATGCACCGCGACCGCGTCGCATTCCTGCGCGTGTGCGCGGGCCGCTACGACGCCGGCATGAAGATGCTGCACGTGCGCAGCGGCAAGGACATGCGCATCGCCAACGCGCTGACCTTCATGGCGTCCGACCGCGAGATCGCCGCGACCGCCTATCCGGGCGACGTGATCGGCCTGCACAACCACGGCACGATCTCGATCGGCGACACGTTCACGGCCGGCGAGGCGCTCGCGTTCACCGGCATCCCGAACTTCGCGCCGGAGCTGTTCCGCCGCGCACGCCTGCGGGACCCGCTGAAGATGAAGGCGCTGCAGAAGGGCCTGGCGCAGCTGTCGGAGGAAGGCGCCACGCAGTTCTTCCGCCCGCTGATGTCCAACGACCTGATCCTCGGCGCGGTCGGCGTGCTGCAGTTCGACGTGGTCGCGTACCGGCTGAAGGACGAGTACGGCGTCGATGCCGCGTTCGAGAACGTCGGCGTCGTCACCGCGCGCTGGGTGCGTTGCACGGATGCGAAGAAGCTCGAGGAATTCCGCGAGAAGAACGCGATGAACCTCGCGATCGACGCCGCCGGCGAGCTGGTCTACCTCGCGCCCTCACGGGTCAACCTGCAGCTGACGATGGAGCGCTGGCCGACGGTGACGTTCGCGGCGACGCGCGAACACGCCAGCGCGGTCGAGGCGGCCTGAAAACGCGAACGCCCGGGCAAGCCCGGGCGTTCGATCGATCGTGCTCGAAGGCGCCGGCTAGCTGCCGAAGCCGCCGCGGAACAGCTCGTCGCCGCCATGCCCCGACGCATGCGCACCGGCCGGCTCGGCCGAGGCGAAGATGCGGTCGCGCGTGGTGAAGATGCGATCCGGCCGCACAACCGACTGCGATGCGGCCGCGACGTCGTCCCACTGCTTGGCGCGCTCGCCGTGCCAGATGCCCACGACACCGAGCGCGACGGCGAGGCAGGCGGCGAGGCCACCGGCCCAGCGCAGCGGATGCGCGACGCGGCGCGGTGCGGCGGCGTGATGGCGCACGCTGCGCGGGCGCAGCGGGTGCGCGCCACGGCGCGTGGCCGTGACGTCGGCCGCCAGCGCCTCGGAATCGGCCTGCAGCGCGCGCAGCATCCGCGCCAAGTCGGCGTGCGCCGGCGATGCCGCCAGCTGTGTGGCGATGGTTTCGCACGGCGCTTCGCCGGCGAGCGCGTCGACCAGCTCGGCCGCATCCACGGCCGGCGCGGGACGCGCCAGGGCCAGGCGTCGATACAGGCGGGAAAGCGACATCTCGTTCATGGCGTCAGTCTTCAAAGTCACCGTAACCCAATTCGCGCAGGCGGGCCTTCAGCTCCTCCAGCCCGCGCGACACCAGTTTTCGCGCCGCCTCGGCCGAGGCAATCCCGGCCAGATCGGCGATCTCCTGCAGCGAAAAGCCCTGCAGGTGCAGCGTGATCGGCAAACGCCGCCGCTGCGGAATCTCGTTCAGGCAGCGCTCCAGCCCCTGCATCGACTCGGCGTCGCCAGCGCTGCGGTCGGGGCCGACCGCCGGTTCGCCGAAATCGAACGCCTCGTCCTCCTCCTCCGGCAGTGGCTCCGCCGCACGGACCTCGGCGCGCCGCAGCGCATCGATGACCGTGCTCGCAACCACCCGCTGCACATAAGACGCATGAAAGGCCCCGGACCGGTCACGCTCGATCGCCCGCCACAGCCGGATGCGCACTTCCTGCTCGACGTCGGCCGGATCGACCCCGTGCCGGTCCAGCCGATAGGTCGTCAGCAGCGCCTTTACCCGCGCGCCATAGGTACGGAACAACTCTTCCAGGCGGGCGTGGGTGGGGTCGACGGGATTGGCCATGAAGGGGACGGTACAAGGGGATCGCTATGCTCCCCGACTCGCCGCGGCCGCGCAATGGCGCTTCGGCGCGATACGCCGGCCTGCCTTCGGGCCGCGTCCATGAACGCCGGCGGAAGCCCGCGGTTGATTGAAGAGTGCGGCATGGATGGCCGCGGCGGACGCACCGAAGCGACGACTGCAAGCTGGCAACGCATTGCGCCGAAGCAGCGGCGATCCAGGACGATCGCGGAAGTGAATCCGCCCAAAAAGACAACGGCCCCGTTGCCGGGGCCGTTGAAGGACGAACTGCCGCTGTCGCTTAGAACTTCTGCGTGTAACGCAGGTAGTAGAAGCGACCGATGTCGAAACCACCGTAGTACGAGAAGTTCGAGTTCGGCTGCGAGTACAGGTTCGGACCGACGTGGTTGAACACGTTGTTGGCACCGACCGCCACCGAAGCGTTCCACGGCGCGTTCCAGCGGACCTGCAGGTCGTGGAACGTGTTGGCGCCCGAGCGATTCACGGCGCGAGCACCCGTATCCGGCGAAACGTAGTCCGGCATGTTGCACTCGGCCGCGAACGAGCAGCGCTCGGTGATGCTCGAGTAGTAACGCGTCGTCCAGGTCGCACCGAAGTCGCCGAGCGTCCAGTCGAGGCTGGCGTTCGAACGCATGCGGAAGTTCGAGCCGCGGCCGGTGTAGACCTCGATGGTCTCGGCGTCGTCGGTCGGCTTGACGTTCAGGTGGGAGACGTAGGTCGTATCCCAGCGGATCGCGAAGCGGCCGAACGAGAACTCCGGCAGACGGTAGTTGACGCCCAGGTCGTAACCTTCGGTGTCGACCCAGCCCTTGTTGGCCAGGCCGTACAGGAAGTAGTTGACGACGCCGTTCGCATCACGCGTGAAGTACGTCGATGCGCAGCGGGCAACGATGCCACGGTCGTAGCAGTCGTCCAGGATGTCCTGCACCGAGTCGGACGAGATCGCGTGGTTGATGCGGATGCGGTACCAGTCCAGGCTCACGTCCAGGCCGGACAGCCAGCTCGGGCTGTACACCACGCCCAGCGTCTTGCTGGTCGCCGTCTCCGGCTGCAGCGCCGGATTCGCGCCGCTCAGGAACGAAATGCCGGTCTGGCACGGATAGGTCGAGCACGGCACGCCGCCCTGGCCGATCTGGTGGTAGTCGGCCGGAGCATGCGGGATGCCCGCGCCCGACGCGCAGCGCGCGGCGACCGCCGGGTTGCGCGAGGCCGAGCCCTGCACCGTGTCGCACGGATCGGTGTAGTACTCGAACGAGCCGCTCAGGCCGCCGTAGAGGTCGGCGATCGTCGGCGCGCGGAAGCCCTGCGCGTAGTTGCCACGGACCATCAGGTCATCGATCGGCTTCCAGGTCAGGCTGAACTTGCCGTTCGTGGTGTTGCCGAACGAGGAGTAGTCCGAGAAGCGGCCCGCGACGTTGAAGGACAGCTCCTTGGCCAGCGGCATGTCCTTCAGGACCGGCACGTCGACTTCGAGGTAGTACTCGTCGACCGAGTAGCCGCCGCCGGTCGGACCCGCCGACAGGTTCGTGCTCAGGCCCGACTGCGCGAACGCGTCCGGCACGTAGCTGCCGGTCTCGTTGCGGTGCTCGTAACCCGCCGCAACGCCGACGTCGCCGGCCGGCAGCGTGAACACCGAACCGGTGATGTTCGCGCTGTAGTCGACGCTCTTGGTACGGCCGGTCGAGTTGTAGTACGGGAACAGGTACTGCTGCAGCTCGCGGGTGGTCGACAGCGAGCCCGCACCGCCCTGGCCGTACGGAATCATCGGATTCCACGGCACGCACTGGCCCGGTGCCGAACCGTACGGGATCGGGTTGTCCGGCGTGCCGCAGGTCACCAGGCCGGTGCCCGGATCAAGGAACGACGGGCCAAGCGCGCCGGTCAGCGCGGTCAGGCTGAAGTCGCCGTGGTTGATCTTCAGCAGGTCGTTGGTGTTGACGTAGCCGCCGACGTCCCAGTTGAACGTGCGGTCGCCGATGTTGAAGTTGCCTTCCAGCGTGCCGGAGATGCGGTAGGTCGACAGGTCGCTCTTCGTCGTGCGCGGCACTTCCCAGCCACGACGGTAGAAGTAGACGTCCTCGCCCCACGGGTTGTAGTAGCTGTCGGCCGACAGGCCGATCGCCGCCGCATTCGGACCGAGCCACGGCAGCGCGAACGCCGGCTGGAACGGATAGCCCGCGATCTGCTGCTGCGTCGTGCGCTTGTTGTACAGGATGTCGGTCGAGAACTTGATGTTGTCGGTGATGTTGTAGTCACCGCTGACGAACAGCGACTTACGCTCGATGCCGGTCTGCAGGAACATCTGCTCGTTCGGGTTCGAGCGATCGCTGATGGCGCCGTTCGTGTTGGTGCCGTGGTACTGGTCCGGGCCGCCGAACGGATTGCCACCCGGGTTCAGCGTGCAGGCGCCGATCGGGCTCTGCGCCTGGCCGGGGCAGGAGCCCGGCGGCAGGAAGAACGCGCCCCACTGGGAGACGATCGACCAGCCGGTGGTCGGGTGGTCGGCGGTGCTGCCGTAGGCGCTGAACGGACGATCCTTGGCCCACACCGGATCTTCCTTCGAGTACTCGGCGCCGAACGTGATCGAGCCACGGTCGTTGTGCGAGCCGAAGGTCATGCTGTAGGTCTGCTTGGCGCCGTCGTCCTCGTCGAACTGGCCGACGTAGGCGCTCGCCTCGGCACCATCATAGTTCTTGCGCGTGATGACGTTGACCACGCCCGCGATCGCGTCGGAGCCGTAGATCGCCGAGGCGCCGTCCTTGAGGACTTCGATGCGCTCGATGGCGGCCATCGGCACCTGCGACAGGTCCTGCAGGCCGTCGGTGGTCGCACCCAGGCGCTTGCCGTTCAGCAGCACCAGCGTGCGATTCGCGCCGAGGTTGCGCAGGTCGACGTAGTAGCCGCCGACGCTCTCGCCCGAAGCCAGCGCATCCGCGCGGCTGATCGCCGGCGAGCCCGCCTCGGAGAGGTTCTGCAGGATGTCGGCGACCGACGAGAAGCCCTGGTGCTCGATCGCGGCGCGGTCGAGCACGATGATCGGCTGCGCGGTTTCGACGTCCGCCTTGCGGATGCGCGAACCGGTGACCGTGACGGTTTCCAGCTGCTGGTTGACCGGTGCGTCCTGCGCGAACGCCGGCGTCGCGACCTGCGCGAGCGCCAACGTGACACCGGCGACGCCGGCGCCGCCGAGTGCGCGGCGGATCGCCTGTCGGAGCAGAGTATTGCTCATGTAGTTATATCTCCCGTCTGGAGTGGACATCGGCTGCAACAGCGCAACCGCTCGACTGGAACTTAAGAAAACGTGAAGGCCGTTCGTTGCCGTGGACGGGTCAGCCGAGTTGCCGTAATTGCGCGTTCGCCAAAACGACTCGCGCGGGGCCGGCACGACGCATCGCGCCGGCAGTCACGCCGAAGCGCTGGCGGAACAGGCGCGAGAACGCGCAGCGGTTCTCGAAGCCGCTGGCCAGCGCGATCTCGGCCACCGACAAAGGACTGACCCGCAGCAGGCGGCGCGCGCGCTCCAGCCGCAGGCGCACCAGGTAGGCGTGTGGCGTCTCACCATAGGCGGAGCGGAACGCGCGGATGAAATGCCAGGGCGAGTAGCTCGCCATCGCTGCCAGCGCATCGTTGTCGATGTCCAGGTGGCAGTTGGACGCCAGGTGCAGGCGCACCCGCTGCAGGCGCACGAAGACCTGCCGGCGCTGCGCGTAGGTGCGGCCCGGGCAACGCGCGATCGCCTCGGCGAACCCCGCCTGCAGAGCCAGGATGCGGTCGATCACCGCGTGCGCGGCGCTGTCGGCCGAGCCCGTGGCCGCCGCCCGCGCCAGCGCGATCGCACTGCGCCGCAGGTCGCGATCGGCCAGGTGCCGTGCGGGCACCAGCAGCGGCTCCAGGCTCGGCATTTCGATCAGGTCACCGATCGCCCGGCGCCACCCCGCCCGCGTGCCGAGCAGGGCGACCCACGCCGCGTTGCCTCGACCGATCGCCTGCACGCGGCCGTCCGCCTCGGTGATCCACGCCTCGCCGGAATAGGCCAGCGTGTCGGCCCCCGGGCCGAGCTGCACGCGCCCACGCAACGGGATCCACAAGCCACCGACCGGCGCATCGACGCGCAGGACGCAGCCGCGCCCGCCACCGCTGACGACGGCAATCGCCGGTTCGCCTCCCGCCTGCAACTGCCTTTCGGAGAGATCGAGGCTGGCGCCGTGCGCCAGGCGATGGGATACGAGGAGCATGCGACCTCCGCAATGACGGGCAAGGCCGCTTAGATAAGGGGCCAGTCACGCGGGGTCAGGAGATCGTCCGGAATTCGCTCTGAAAAATTCCGGAGGAAATTATGATTCCTTGCGAATCAGTAAATTACACGAACCCACACCGCACCTGGCTGGCAGGTCGGCTGGCGAAAAATGACGGACTCCGGGTCCCGATCCGGAGTCCGCCAAGGGTTTCGCACATGATGCTGTGACGCATCTACCCCGTTGGAGGGTGTGCAAATTATCGAAGGCCGGGCGCAGCAACGGGTTGCGGCGCCGCACGAAACATGTGATCGAAATTGCGCGCTTGGGTGCGGCACGACCGCGGGACCGCGCCGCCCGGCGCAGGGCGCATCGCCCCGTGCCGCCAGCTTGCCCGCGGTCGCCAGAGCCGGCCGCACGCGCCAGGACAGACGTACCAGCAGCGCGCGTCAGCGCACGCGGCGGATCAGGCGGAACGCGCCGATGTCGGTGTCGTCGCCATCGAGCACGGTGAGGATCAGACCCTTGCCGTCGGGCCGTGCCGTGAACGCGATGCTGCGCAGCGCGACGCCGAGTTGCGCGACGATGCGCTCGGCGCCGTTGGCCGGATCCACCTCGCTCAGGGCAACCGGAGTGCGGTCGATGTGCGACAGGTACCAGATGCGCCCACCCACGAGGTTCCAGCCGTTCATCGTGGTGGCGCTGACGCTGCGCGTGACCAGTCGCGGATGGCCACCGTCGAGGTCGCTGCGGAACAGGCCGGTGCCGTCGAGCGGCGTGTAGTAGAGCGCGCGGCCCGGCGCATCGAGCTGGAAATGGGCGATGTCGGCGACCAGTACGCGCCGCGTCTCGCCAGGCTCGCCCGGGTGTTGCACCCGCACGAGCTGGTTGCGCGCCCCGGCCTGGCCGGTCAACAGCAGGTAGCTGTCCGGCGCGGCGTCATAAGCCCCCAGCAGGACCTGCTCACCGGGGGCCGAAACCGGACGCAGGCGCCGGCTCGCGAGGTCGATCTCGACCAGCTCGCGCGCCTCGCCATCGGCACGCACCGCGACGAGGCGGGTGCCATCCGGGCTCCATTGCGGGGCCGACATCGTCGTTTCGGGCGCGGTGGTCAGCTGCGTGGTCGCCCCGCCGGCCAGCTCGTGCAGCCACAGCTGCGCCTGTCCGCTGCGATCCGAGATGAACGCCAGCCGCTGGCCATCGGGCGAGATCTGCGGTGCCTGGTCGCTGCCGGTCGACGGCGCGAGCAGCTGCGGCGCATCGGCCGCACCGCCGTCGCCGAGCATGATCCGGGCAAGCTGCTGCCGCAGGCGCGGCAGTTCGTACACGACCGTATCGTCTGCGCGCGCCGCATCCGGGTACTGCGCCGGCGAGACGCCGAGCGCCTGCACGCGGGTGGACGCGACGTCGACCGCGTACAACGCGAAGCTGCCTTCGTGGTTGGAGGCGAACACGAGGGTCTGGCTGTCGCGCAACCAGGTGTAGCCGCGGATCAGGCTGGCGATGCGCGTGACCTGGCGCGCTCTGCCGCCCGCGGCAGGCATGACGTACAGGTCGCTGTACGGCCACAGTCCGCGCCGGAACGCGATCCAGCGGCCATCGGGCGAATGGCGCGGCTCGAGGTCCTGGCCGCCGGCGGCGCGCTCGTAGTCGAGCGGACGCATCTGCCCGCTGTCGAGATCCAGCCGTGCCAGTGCAAGGCCTCGTCCCTCGGCGGCCGTGGCCGTCAGCAGGGCGCGCCCATCCGGTGTCCAGTCGAAGTAGTTGACCCGGTAGTCGCCGCACTGCCCGACCTCGCGCTCGTCACCGCCGAGGCTGGGCACGACGAACAGCGAACAGCCGGTGTCGTCCTTGCGCTCGAACGCGATGCGGGAGGCATCCGGCGACCACACCGGCAACGCCTCGCGCGGCGCCCCCGCGTCCGCGGTCAGCGGGATGCGCTGCGAAGACGGCTCGACCGACTGCACGACGACCCGTTCCATGCCGCTGTGCGGATCGACGACCGTGAAAGCAACGCGCGTGCCGCCCGCGGACACATGCGGGCGCCGCTCCGGCCCGGGATCGGACGTCAGCATGCGCGCGTCGCTGACCTGCCAATCCGGCTGGCTGTCCGGTGGCGCGGCCGCACGCCCACCTCCACCGAAGGCGAGCGCGAGCACGCCTGCGACCAGGAAGACGACACTGGCAGCGGCGACCAGCCACGAGAGCCGGCGCGTGGACGATGAGACGCGCCGCTCCGCGTTATCCGCGGCCGCCGCCGTGAACAATGCGGCTGCCGTGGCGGCATCGTCGGGCTCGGCCCGCTCGCCACCCGCCTCTTGCGCAAGCGCGGAAACCGGCGCGACGAGGCGATAGCCGACCTTGGGGATGGTCTGGATGTACTGCGCCGCCTTGCCGTCGTCGGCGAACGCGCGGCGCAACTCCTTGATCGCCTGCGTCAACACGTCCGGAGTCGGGCAACGGCCAGCCCAGACGCGGTCGAGGAGCTCGTTGCGCGTCAGCGTATCGCCGGCATGCCGCGCCAGTTCCAGCAACACCGCAGCCGCCTTGCTGGTCAGGCGTGGCGCCTCGGGGCGCGTCACGACCTGCAGCGCGCCGAAGTCGACGACTTCCGCGCCGATGCGCAGACGCAGGTTGGCCTCTGCCGCCAGGCCGGGCGATTCGGGCAAGCCCTCGCCGTCCGCGGCCGCGGAAGCGAGCGCAGGCATCGCAAAACCTCCGGCGGGCGGCTGCGGTTCGGTCATGGGCGGGATTTACTGGCCTACGGAGTATGTTATCTACGCGGATGGCGTGTGAATGACAAGGGACAATCCGCACGGGAAGCCCTCACACACCAAAAATTTACTTTCTATTACAAGATGATATCACACGGCCGCGGTGGACCTTGGCCGGAATGTCCGATCGCTGGAGGCGCCCTCCGCTATTGCTGCAGCAGCGGCGGCAGCGGGCAATGCAGGCCGGCGCAGATCGTGCGCAGCAGTTCGGCCTCGGCGACGCTGACAACGCCGTCCGCGCCGATCGCACGCGTCAGCGCCCGGATGACCAGCTCCTTGCCGGCCGGCGCGAGCCAGTCCAGGCGCGGCAACGCCTGATCGAGCGCGCTCATCCACACCGGCGGCGGCGCGTAGGCGATGGCTGAGCCGGGCAGCGCCTCGTGCAGTCCCAGCGCGAAGGCGCGACGCGCACTCGCCTCGTCGTCGTGGCCATGGCGCGCGACGATCGCGAGCACGTCGCGCAGTTCCGCCGCGACCGTCGGCAGCTTCACGCGCCCGGTCATGCGCACGGCGCCCGGGTCGAGCGCCTCGATGACCTGCAGCTTGACCAGGCGCGCGAGGCAATACTCGCCCAATGTGATGCGGTCATCGGCGCCGATCAGCTGGTCGAGCAGCGCCGTGAACGCCGCCAGCTGCGGCCGCGGCCGCCGGCGCAAGGCCGGGAACGCCAGGCTGGCCAGCGGCAGGCGCTGCATCGGGTGCAGGTCGGCGAGCGCTGCGAACAGGCCATCGACCCGATCGCGCGTTGCGCCGTCACGGCGGCTCGCCACGAGGTCGAGTTGGCGCGCGCGCACCTCCGGCTCCTGGCTCAGCAACAGGGCGTACACCAGCGACATCGCCTGCGCGGGCGCGCGCGCCGCCTCGCGCAGCGGCGGCGGAATCGCGCCACGCAATCCTTGCGCCGCTCGGCGGTCGTCGTGACCGGGATTGCCGACCTGCGCGGCGACGCGCGGCGGCGACAGGCTCAGCCGCGCATCGGCCGCCGGCAGCGCGGCCCCGGCGACGGACGCCACTGGCCGGATGCGCGCGACCGGCGCGAAGCCGGCGATCGACACGTCGGCGCTGTCATCGTCCTCACTGGCCGGCACCGGCTGCGACCATGCCGCCGCGATGGCCTTCAGCTCGTCGGCACGGAATGCCGGATCGAGCCGCTGGATGCGTGCCCGCAGCGGCGGATGCGTGGCGAACAGTGCCGAATAGCCGACGCCGTCGCCGAACAGCATGTGCGCGACCTCCTCCTTGTCGGCGCTGGCGAGCTTCGAACCCTCGGCCAGCGCGCCGATCTTCTTCAGCGCGCCGGCGATGCCCTCGGTCTGGCGCGTGAACTGCACCGCCGAGGCGTCGGCGAGGAACTCGCGCTGGCGCGAGATCGCCGCCTTGATCAAGCGCGCGCCGACCACGCCGAGGTAGCCGACCACGAACAGGGCCAGACCGAACGCGACCACGCCGCCGCTGTCGCGGCTGCGCCCGCGGCCGGCCAGTTGCGCGATCTTGCGGCCGATCGTCGCGACGACGAGGATGCCGAACACCACGCCCATCAGGCGGATGTTCAGGCGCATGTCGCCGTTCAGGACGTGGCTGAATTCGTGCGCGATCACGCCCTGCAGCTCCGCACGCGTGAGCTTGTCGAGCGCGCCGCGCGTGACCGTGATCGCGGCGTCGGTCGGCGCGTAGCCGGCTGCGAACGCGTTGATGCAGGCCTCCTCCTCGAGCACGTAGACCGCCGGCACCGGCACGCCGGAGGCGATCGCGATCTCCTCGACCACGTTGTGCAGGCGCCGCCAGGCAAAATCGGTCGTGTCCGCCGGCACCGGCACGGCGCCGAGCTGGCGCGCGACCGCGACGCCACCGCCGCTCAGCGTCGCGATGCGGTACAGCGAGCCGCAGCCGATCACGAGCAGGACGAACAGGCTGATCGCGAGCACGCCACCGGCGCGGATGCCCTGCGCGTTGTGTGCATCGGCGCCGAGCGCGACCAGCAGCACGAGGTCGATGGCGGCCACGATCACCACGACCGCGAGCGCGAACAGCACCAGCATGCGCCGCGTCTGGCGCCGCGCCTGCTCCTGGTGGGCGAAGAAATTCATTGCGGGGGAAACGGGAAAGGGGAGACGGGAAACGCGGAAGCAGGAAGCGAGACGCTGTCCCGTCTCACGTCTCCCATCTCCCCTCTCACGTGCCGAACGAGACCTTCGGCACCGCGCGCTTGTCCGGCGATTCGATCTGCAGCAGTTCGGCCGGCAGGAACGCGAACGTGTTCGCGACGATGGAGCCGGGGAACATCTCGCGCCGGTTGTTGTAGCCCATCACGGCGTCGTTGTAGGCCTGGCGCGCGAACGCGACCTTGTTCTCGGTCGAGGTCAGCTCCTCGCTCAGCTGCATCATGGTCTGGTTCGCCTTCAGGTCCGGATAGGCCTCCGACAGCGCGAACAGGCGGCCGAGCGTCTGCGTCAGCGCGTTGTCGGCGCCGGACAACTGCTGCATCGCGGCCGCATCGCCCGGGACCGCCTTCGCCGCCGACAGTCCCGCGACCGCCGAGTTGCGCGCCTGGATCACCGCCTCGAGCGTGCCGCGCTCGTGCGCCATGTAGGCCCTGGCGGTTTCGACCAGGTTCGGGATCAGGTCGTAGCGCCGCGTCAGCTGCACGTCGATCTGCGCGAACGCGTTCTTGTAGCCGTTACGGGCGGTGACCAGGCCGTTGTAGAGGCCGACGACGAAGAAACCGGCTGCCACGAGGATGACCACGAAAACAAGCAGGCCCATTGTTCCTTTCCCCTTCGCAATGCGGCTAGAATCAACGCGTTTTCGAGCATAACACGCGGGTCGTCGCCGGCCCCGGAGAGCGCAATTGAGCAGTACCCCGCGCGCGTTGATCGCCCTGTTCGCGGCTTTCGCCGCCCTGTGTTCCGCTTCCGCCGACGCCGCCGGCAAGACCGCCTCCAGCTCGCCGCGCCCGGCAAGTGCGCCGGTCGCGAAGAAGGTTCCCGCGAAGAAGAACGCGCAGCGCGCACCCGCGGCGCCGGTCGGCAAGAAGGCCGCACGCTCCCGCGCTGCCCCTGCCCTGCCCGCCATCGCCGTCCCGCTCGCCAGCGAACACGCCGTCGCCGACGATCCCGCTGCCATCGCGCGCGAGTTCAGCGGCTGGCTCGACGGCCTGGCGGCCTCCCCCGACATCGCCGGCCTCGCCGCGGCCGTCGTCAAGGACGACCAGGTCCTGCTCGAACGCGGCATCGGCTACGCCAACTGGAGCACGCGCGAGCCGGTCACCGGCGATACCGTGTTCCGCCTCGCCTCGCTGTCGAAGGCATTCGCCGCCACGCTTGCCGGCCTGCTGGTCGAGAGCGGCCGCCTGCATTGGGATACACGTATCGGCGACCTCCTGCCGGCCTTTGCGCTGAACGACGTCGCCGGCGCGCAGAAGCTCACCGTGCGCGACATCCTCAGCCACCGCGTCGGCCTGCCGCACAACACCTACGACAACCTGCTCGAGCAGCACGAGCCATACGAACTGCTGGTCGACCGCCTCAAGGACGTGCCGCTGGCCTGCCCGGTGGGCGACTGCTACGGCTACCAGAACGTCGCCTTCAGCCTGATCGGCGACGTCACCTACGCGGTGACCGGTGATTTCTACTACCACCAGGTCGAGAAGCGCATCTTCCATCCGCTCGGCATGGCCACCGCCACCTACGGACGTGAAGCGCTCGAGGCGTCGAAGAGCTGGGCGCGCCCGCACCGGCGCGCACGCGGCGGCTGGGCGCCGTTCACGCCGAATGAGGCGTACTACCGCGTCGCCCCTGCGGCCGGCGTCAACGCGAGCATCCGCGACATGGAACAGTGGCTGATCGCGCAGATGGGCGGTCGGCCGAGCGTGCTGTCGCCGCAACTGCTCGACACGCTGCACGCGCCGCTGGTCGAAACCCAGCGCGAGAAGCGCAGCGCACCCTGGCGTCGCGGCCGCCTGAACGATGCGCAGTACGCACTCGGCTGGCGCATCTACGACTACGCCGGCACCACGCTCGTCTTCCACGGCGGCGCGGTGCAGGGCTACCGTGCGGTGATCGCGTTCCTGCCCAAGTACCGCTTCGGCGCGGTCATGCTGTGGAACAGCGAATCGCACCTGCCCACCGGCCTGATGCCGATGCTGATCGACCGTTATCTCGGCCTGCCGCAGGTCAACTGGGCCGGCATCGACCGCAACGAGTCCCCCGAACTTTCGGGCAGCGCGGACTAGGAGCCGAGCGGTCGGTTGTTCGAGGCGCAAGCCCCGGGATGGCGCCATTGGCCGTGCAGGCCGCCGTTCAACGCCGGAATCGCGACCGGCGCTTGAAGACCGGGTCGCCTCCACCGAGATCCGGCAGGCCGCACGCGTTTTGTCGAAACCTGACGCTCAGCGCACGAGCGTGACAGGACCGTGCGCACGAGCCTGGGGACGAGCCCTCCCCTTGCGGGGAGGGGCGTGGCCAGACGTGTCGGCGGCCATCAATTGGACAACTTGAACTCGATGCGACGGCGAAGCGTCGAAGCGACCGGCTGGCCCCTGTCGAGGCGTGCCTCGAACTTGGCCTGCTGGATCGCGACGAGCGCCTCGCGATCGAACACGCGCGGCGGATTGGACGAGAGCACCTTGGCGTTCTGGACGGAACCATCCACGGCGACCGTGAACTCGACCTCGACCCAGCCATCCTGCCGATTGCGCGCTGCCGCCGGCGGATAGGTCGGCCGCGGCGGCACGACCACGCGCGCATCGCGCGTCTCGCCGACCGGCTCGGCAACCGGCGGCGGCGCAGCGCTCGGCGCGGGCGCAGCGCTCGCGATCTCGGCCGGCTTCGGCGCCGGGGCGCTGGCCGGTGCCTCTGCCGGTGCGGCCGCCGCCGGCGTCCCGCTCGCCGCGCCGGCATCCGCCGCAGCGGATGCGGGCGTACGCGTCGCGGCCGTGGCAGCGGTCGCAGCCTGCTGCGCCTGCTGGGCAAGTTCGCGCTCCGCCTGCTTCTTCTTTGCATCCAGCTTGCTGCGCAGGATCGTCAACGTGTAGTTGCTCGGATCGGCCTTGGCCAGCAGGCCCATGATGCGGCTGGCCTCGTCGAAGTTGCCCTGGTTGATCTTCTCCTCGGCGCTGCCGGTCGCAAACGGGAACAGCTCGCGCAGCGCATCGGTCGCGCCGGTATCGTCGGGCTGCTTGGCGAGGATGCGCTGGTAGAACTCCAGCGCGTTGTTGCCGGCCGGCGCGACCATGCGGTTCTCGCTCATGGCCTTGCGCGCCTCCTTGTACAGCTGCTCGACGGTCAGGTCCTGCGCGACCTCCGCCTCCGGCGCGTCCGCCACCCCGTCCGCCGCATCGGGTGCGGGCGTCGGCGCGAGCGCGGTCGGCAGCGCGCCGGATTGCTGCAGATACCACCACACCCCGCCCGCCAGCAGCGCGATCGCGATGACGATCCCTGCCAGGAGCGGTGCCGAGACGGCTCCGCGCGCGTGACGCGGCGAGGCATCGATGATGACAGGCAGGGCCCGCTGGGCGATGGAATTCGGCATTGTTCAAGGCTCCCCAAGGCTCGGATGAGACGCAGCGGTCGGCGCCACTTGCGTCAAAGATAATGCATGCGGCGGATGCATAATGCACGCCAGAGCGGAGGGTGCAACCGGTCCTGCATTCAGTTGCGCCCATTTACGCTCGCGTCGCGCCGTGCCCGCGTGCCGTACCGGCGGCCCGGAGCATGCCGGCGCGCAGTAGCCATCCCTTTCCGACGGAGGAACGAGCTCATGGCAAATGCACGCGAAGTGAACGAACAGCCGGCCAGCGGGGGCGTCGCCGACGCCGCGCGCGAGAGCATCGAGGACCTGAAGGACGAACTGGAGCGGCTGCGCGCCAAGCTGCGCGAAAACGAAGCGCAACTCGAGGCCGAGTTGCGTTCGGCCGGCGAGCGCTTCAGCGAGGGCGCGCGCACGTTCGGCGCGGCCGCTGCTGAACAGATCCGCCAACATCCGCTGGCCGCCTTCGGCATCGCGTTTGCCGCCGGCGTGCTCGTCTCGCGCCTGCTCCGCTCGCGCTGACATGCAAGCGCACCAGGCCGACGCCGCTCCTGCCGAGGACGCCGACGCAGTCGCCGCCGCGCGCGCGGCGGCCGCCCAGGGGGCACGCGTCGCCGAGGCCGCCGCCGCGCTGCTGCGCACGGAGCTGCGACTCGCGCGCAGCAGCGCGCTGTGGCTGCTTGGCCTTGCTCTCCTGCTGGTCGTCCTTTGCGTGGGCGTCTGGCTCGCCACCAGTGCCGCGATCGCGGTCGGCATCCAGCAGCTCACCGGCAACCTGTTCTATGGCGTCGGCTGCGTCGCGCTGGCGAACCTGCTCGGCGCCGCCATCGTCGCCAGGGCGATGCGCACGTGCTGGCACGATCTCGGCCTGCCGCGTACGCGGCGCCTGCTCGCCCGCATCGGCCAGGTGCGTTCATGAACCTGTTCGCGCAGCGACGTGCCGCGCGCGAGGCCGAACGGCGGCTCGATGCGGAGTACATCCACTGGCAAGCCAACGCGCGCACGCTGCGTGGGATCATCGCCCGCCATCCTTTCGCCTGGTCACTCGGCGGCGGCTTCGCGAGCGGGTTCGTCGCAGGCTGGTTGCCATGGCGCACCTGCCTGCGCATTGGCACGTTGGCCACCGACGCGGCGACGCTGATGCTGCGTGTTTCGGCGGATCCGCTGCTCGCCGCGCTCCGGGACCTGGTCCGGCGACGCGCCAACGGCGCGCGCGAGTGACCGCACGGGACACACTCCGTCCCGCGCATCGAGGCAGTGGCAAAGCTGCGCGGGGATGATCCCGGCGTGGCGAACGTGGGCGCATGACGGAGCGGAGGTCGTGCTTCGCACCGAGCGCGCCGGAGCATGGGGAGGAAATGCTCTCCCTGCGCTGGGCATACCCGCAGGGAGAGTCAATCGGGACGACTGATGTCTTGCAGCTTGTCTGCTTATTGCAGTACCGGAGGGCTCCGCATTAGCGGAGCGCATGACCGGCGTCGGCACGCAAAGTGCGCGGCCGATGATTCGAACACAGCCCTTACTTGGCAGCCTTCTTCGCGGCGGCCTTCTTGACAGCCACCTTCTTCACGGCGGCCTTCTTGGCGGCCGGCTTCTTCGCGGCAGCGGTCTTGCGCACGGTGGCGGTCTTCGCCTTGGCAGTGGTCTTCTTGACGGCCGCCTTCTTCACGGCGGCCTTCTTCACCGCAGCCTTCTTCACGGCGGGTTTCTTCGCAGCAGCTTTCTTCATGGCCATATCGCGTCTAAGCTCCTCGTCAGTTGGCAATGGTTGCCCAGTAAAAGCATGAAGGAATGCTTCGCACAGCAGATCGCTGTTCGTGGCGTGACGCAGGTTTCCGACTTGACGGCGGGTGCGCTCGTCGGACAGCAGCTTGAGGACGTGGAACGGAATCGACACCGTGATCTTTTTGACCGACCCGGCCTTGGTGCCATGCTGGATATAAGGGTCGATGAAACGAGTCGCGGCCATGATTCCTTTATGTGTTTGTCACGCCGGCGCAGAAGCTATTACTGTCCTGTGCGCGTGTCAACAAATTTCTCAGAGGAAACAAGCAGTTCGCGCACGGCCATTGGATGCGTGCAACACGCCTCCCAAAAATGCCACCAATGGTTTCTTATGAATGGCCGCCCATACGTCCAGACGGATATCACGAGGACCACGTCCAAAGACGTGTCGGCAGCCGCGCACGAAGGAGTCCGCCGAGCGACGGCGGGCGCCTCGGGGGCGCCGCATCCGGATGCTCTTCGAGCGCGTGTGCCGCACGCGGCCACCGCGATCCGGGCGATTGGATCCATCGGAGCCGGCGCGCGGAGACGCGCCAGGCAGTCACGCGCGGATGGTGGATTCGGGAGTGCCTGCGGTCGGAACCCGCCATCGCGACCGCCAGACGCCACGCATGCATCCGCTGACGTCCACGCAAGCCGGACGCACGCGACTACGCAGGAAGCGGAGGTTCGGGCAAGACACGGGAAAACCGTGTCGTTTCAATCGGCAGCGACAGCCAGGACGATCAGGGAAGGCATAGGCTGCGTGCACATGGCACGCTCCAAACCCGCACGAAGGCGCCTCGCGCGCCGGAGGCACCTGCAACCCTGCAGTACCGTCAGGCGCGTACAAGGAAACGGCCGTCGTTGCCGACGGCCGTTTCTGACGAGGAGCACAGACGCGACTCGATGCTCCAAGACGTTGATCGGGTCGATCAGGCGTCCTTGCGGGCGTTCGCGCCGAGGTCTTCCTTGATGCGCGCCGCCTTGCCCTCGAGGCCGCGCAGGTAGTACAGCTTCGCGCCACGCACCTTGCCGCGACGCTTGACGACGACCGAGTCGATCGCCGGGCTGTGCGACTGGAACACGCGCTCGACGCCGAAGCCATGCGAGATCTTGCGCACGGTGAAGGCCGAGTTCAGGCCGGCGTTCTTGCGCGCGATGACGACGCCTTCATAGGCCTGCACGCGCTCGCGGTTGCCTTCCTTCACCTTGACGTTGACGATCACGGTGTCGCCCGGGGCGAATTCCGGCAGCGTACGCGTCATCTGCGCGGCTTCGAATTGCTGGATCAGGTTCATCACACTCACCACTCTGGTCTGATTGCTTCATTCACCGGATTCGTTGCCGCGATCCAGCGCCTTTCCTTGTTCGTGCTCGCGCTGGAACTCGGCCAGCAACGCGCGCGCCTTCTTGTCCAGATCCGCCCGTTCGAGCAGGTCCGGTCGCCGCAGCCAGGTCCGCCCCAGCGCCTGCTTCAGGCGCCAGCGGGCGATCGCCGCATGGTCGCCGGAAGTGAGCACCGCCGGCACGTCGCCCCATTCGTGATGCTCGGGACGCGTGTAGTGCGGACAGTCGAGCAGACCGTTCGAGAACGAGTCCTGCTCGGCCGACTGCGCATCGTTCAATGCGCCTTCCTGCAGCCGGCCGACCGCGTCGATCACGATCGCCGCCGCCAGCTCGCCACCCGAGAGCACATAGTCGCCGACGGAAATCTCCTCGTCGACCGCATGCTCCAGGAAGCGTTCGTCCACGCCTTCGTAGCGTCCGCACAGCAGGATCATGCGATCGCGCCGCGCGAGCTCCGCCACCTTGGCCTGGTCGAGCCGCGCTCCCTGCGGACTCAGGTAAATCACCTTCGCTTCGGCTTGAGCCTCCGCCGCACCCGCAGCGCGCGCGCTCTCGAGCGCACGGCGCAGCGGATCGATCATCATCACCATGCCCGGCCCGCCGCCGTAGCAACGTTCGTCGGCCCGGCGGTAGTTGTCGGTCGCGAAATCGCGCGGATTCCAGGTCGCCACCTGCAACAACCCGCGTTCGCGCGCGCGCCCGACGACTCCGATCCGCGCACAGCTTTCGATGAAATCCGGAAACAGCGTGATGACATCGATGCGCATCGCGCGTTCCGTTACTTTTGCGGCCGTCCGTGACCGCAAACATCAAAATGCAGGCGTCCTGCCTGCACTATTCAATGAAAAACCTAAAACTCCGGATCCCAGTCGACCGTGATCCGTTGTTGCTCCATGTCCACGCCGGTGACGAAGCGGTCGACGAGGAACGGGATCAGCCGTTCGCGTTCGCCGTCCTTCGCCACCAGCACGTCGTTGGCGCCGGTCGCGAGCAGGTGCGAGACCCGGCCGAGCGGCACGCCTTCGACGGTGACGACCTCGAGTCCTTCGAGATCGGACCAGTAATACTCGCCGGGCTTCAGCGCCGGCAGGGCCGAGCGCGCCACCCAGACTTCCGTCCCGACCAGCGCCGCGGCCGCATCGCGGTCGACGACGCCGGGCAGTTCGGCGACGAGGCCCTTGCCGTGGGCACGCCCGCGGCCGCCGTCGATCTGCCTGTCACCGGACGCGGACCGCAACAGCCAGGGCCGGTAGCGGAAAATCTGCGTCCTCGGTTCGGTGTACGACTCGAGCTTGAGCTCGCCGCGCACACCATGCACACCTACGATCCTGCCCAGCAGGACGAGTTTTTCGCCCGCCCCACCCACGACACTCAGGCCGCAGCGGCCTGCTTGCCGGCTTCCTTGAACAGGGCCTTGACCTTGCCGGTCATCTGCGCGCCCTTGGCCACCCAGTCGGAGACCTTGGCGGTGTCGAGCTGCAGGCGCACTTCCTTGCCGGCCGCGACCGGGTTGAAGAACCCTACGCGCTCGATGCTGCGGCCGTCGCGCGCGTTGCGACCGTCGGTCACGACGATGTGGTAGAACGGGCGCCCCTTGGCGCCACCGCGGGACAGACGAATCTTGACCATCGTAGCTCTCTGAATTTTCAGGAATTTTTTACGGGCTTGGGCCGAATGGACGCGGCTGCCCACAAAGGGGAGCCGCGCATTCTAGCCTAATCGCAGGAAAAATAAACCCCCGCCGGCAGTTAGCCCCGCCAGGCGGATGGCCGCGGCGAGGCGGCGCGCGATCAACGCCGCGGCAGGAAACCACCGCCGCCGCCCATGCCGCGCAGCGCGCCGGACATCTGGCGCATCAGGCCCTTCATGCCGCCGCTGCCGAGCTTGGACATCATCTTTTCCATCTGCTGGTACTGCTTGAGCAGGCGGTTCACGTCGGCCGGCTGCGTGCCCGAACCGCGCGCGATGCGCGCGCGGCGCGAGCCGTTGAGCAGGTCCGGATGACGGCGCTCCTTCTTCGTCATCGAGCCGATGATCGCGATCATGCGGTGCACTTCCCTGTCGTTTACCTTCGACTTGACGCTGTCGGGAAGGTTCGACACGCCCGGCAGCTTGTCGATCAGCGAGGCCATGCCGCCCATGTTGACCATCTGCTCGAGCTGGTCCTTCATGTCGTTGAGGTCGAAGCGCTTGCCCTTGATGACCTTCTCGGCCAGCTTGCGCTGCTTTTCCTGGTCGACGCTCTGCTCGACCTGCTCGACCAGCGACAGCACGTCGCCCATGCCGAGGATGCGCTGCGCGATGCGGTCGGGGTGGAATGGCTCCAGGCCGTCCGGCTTCTCGCTGACGCCGATGAACTTGATCGGCCGCCCGGTCACGTAGCGCACCGACAGCGCCGCGCCGCCGCGCGCATCGCCATCGGTCTTGGTCAGCACCACGCCGGTCAGCGGCAGCGCCTCGGCGAACGCCTTGGCCGTGTTGGCCGCGTCCTGGCCGGTCATCGAATCGACCACGAACAGCGTCTCGACCGGATTCAGCGCCGCATGCAGCGCCTTGATCTCGGCCATCATCTCGGCGTCGACATGCAGGCGGCCGGCGGTGTCAACGATCAGCACGTCGGCGAAGTTCTTCTTCGCCGCATCGAGCGCGGACTGCGCGATCGCGACCGGGTCCTGCTCGCCGGTGGACGGATGGAACAGCACGTCGACCTGCCCGGCCAGCGTGCGCAGCTGCTCGATCGCGGCCGGACGGTAGACGTCGCAGCTGACCACCATGACCTTCTTCTTGCGCCGCTCCTTCAGGAAGCGCGCCAGCTTGGCCACGGTGGTGGTCTTGCCGGCGCCCTGCAGGCCAGCCATCAGCACGATCGCCGGCGGCGCCGCGGCGAGGTTCAGGTCGCTGTTGGCGGTACCCATGACCGCGGTCAGCTCGTCGCGCACGACCTTCACCAGCGCCTGGCCCGGAGTCAGGCTGCGCAGCACCTCCTGGCCGAGCGCCTTGACCTGCACGCGCTGGATCAGCGCCTGCACGACCGGCAGCGCGACGTCGGCCTCGAGCAGCGCGATGCGGACCTCGCGCAGCGACTCGCGGATGTTCGCCTCGGTCAGCCGCCCCTTGCCGCGCAGGCGCTGGACGGTGGTGGAGAGGCGTTGGCTGAGCGACTCGAACATGGGTGGACCGATGCGGCGGGAAAGCCGTTGATTGTATCGGGAATTGGGAATGGGGAATGGGGAATCGGCCAAAGCCGGTGTTTGGCCAGCGCAGCGCAAGCCCGGGTCCCGCGCGTGTCGCGCCTCGGCACGCGGTCCACCCCCGATTCCCGAATCTCGATTCCCGATTCCCACTCATGCGACACTTGTCGGATGCTGATCACGTCCCTTGCCCTGCTCGCGATCGCGCTGTACCTCGCCGCCGCCGGCCTGCTGGCGCGTCCGCTGCTCGGCCGCGGCGCGGCGCCGACGCGCCTGGCCGAGGGCACCGCGGCACTGGCGGTGCTCGCGCATGCCGGCGTGCTGCTCGGCATGCATCGCGGCGCGCTGGACCTGCATTTCTTCGCGGCGCTGTCGCTGGTCGCCGGCGTGATCGCCGCGCTGACCCTGCTGGTGAACCTGACGCGCCCGGTCGCCGCGCTCGGCGTGATCGCGTTCCCGCTCGCCGCGCTGCTGCTCGCGATCGACGTGTTCGCTGCCCCGCCGACCGTGCCGCAGCCGATGAACTGGCAGATCAAGCTGCACGTGACGATCGCGCTGCTCGCCTACGGCGCGCTGTCGATCGGCGCCGTGCTGGCGATCCTGTTCGCGCTGCAGGAGCGCGCGCTGCGCCATCGCCGCTTCGGCGCCTGGCTCGGGGCACTGCCGCCGCTGACGCTGACCGAGACGCTGCTGTTCCGCCTGATCGGCGCCGGCTTCGTGCTGCTCACGCTGACCCTGCTGACCGGCGCCCTATTCGTCGGCAACCTGTTCGGCCAGCACCTGGCGCACAAGACCGTGCTGTCGATCGCCGCCTGGCTGGTGTTCGGCGTGCTGCTCGCCGGCCGCTGGCTGCGCGGCTGGCGCGGCCGCCGCGCGGTCAACCTGACGCTGACCGGCATGGCGATCCTGCTGCTGGCGTTCTTCGGCTCGAAGTTCGTGCTCGAGGTCCTGCTGCAGCGTGTGGCTTGACGGCGTCCTCGCGGCGACCCGCCGGTCGCGCGCAGTGCGCTCCTACACGTTGAAGCCAGCCGCCAGCGCCTCGTCCAGGCGGCTGACGCCGACCACCTCGAGTTCGCCGATATGCGTCTTCTTCGGCGCATTCGCCTTCGGCACGATCGCGCGGCGGAAGCCGTGCGTGGCCGCCTCACGCAGGCGCTCCTCGCCGTTCGGCACCGGGCGAATCTCGCCGGACAGGCCGACCTCGCCGAACGCGAGCGTCTTGTCCGGCAGCGGCCGGTCGCGGAAGCTCGACAACACCGCCAGCAGCACCGGCAGGTCCGCCGCAGTCTCCTGCACGCGAATGCCGCCGACCACGTTGACGAACACGTCCTGGTCGTAGACCGCCGCGCCGCCGTGGCGGTGCAGTACGGCCAGCAGCATGGCCAGGCGGTTCTGCTCCAGGCCTAGCGCGACGCGGCGCGGGTTGCCGAGCGAGGACTGGTCGACCAGCGCCTGCACCTCGACCAGGAGCGGCCGCGTGCCCTCGCGCGTGACCATCACCGCGCTGCCGGCGGTCGGCTGCGCGTGCGCGGACAGGAAGATCGCCGACGGGTTCGGCACCTCGCGCAGGCCCTTGTCGCCCATCGCGAACACGCCGAGCTCGTTGACCGCGCCGAAGCGGTTCTTGAACGCGCGCAGCACGCGGAAACGCGAACCCGATTCACCCTCGAAGTACAGCACCGCGTCGACCATGTGCTCGAGCACGCGCGGGCCGGCGATGCCGCCTTCCTTGGTCACGTGGCCGACCAGGAACACGCTGGTGCCCGACTCCTTGGCGAAGCGCACCAGCCGCGCGGCCGACTCGCGCACCTGCGATACCGAGCCGGGCGCGGCGGTCAGCAGTTCCGTCCAGATCGTCTGGATCGAATCGATGATCAGCACCTCGGGCCGGCTTGCCATGGCCTCGGCGAGGATGCGCTCGATCGAGGTCTCGGCCAGCGCCTCCAGCCCGTCCAGCGCGATGCCCAGGCGCTGCCCGCGCGAGGCGACCTGCGCCAGCGATTCCTCGCCGGTCACGTACAGGCTGCGCATGCGCTGGCCGATCGCACCAAGCATCTGCAACAGCAGCGTCGACTTGCCAATGCCCGGATCGCCGCCGATCAGCACGACCGAGCCGGTGACCAGGCCGCCGCCGAGCACGCGGTCGAGCTCACCGATGCCGGTCGCGCTGCGCTGCTCGGCGACCGCGACGACGCTGGCGAGCCTGGTCACCTTCGCCGCGCCGGCCGCGCCGGCATAACCGCTGCGCGCCGCGCCGGCCGCCTTCGCCGCCGGCTGCACGACGATCTCGCTCAGCGTGTTCCAGACGCCGCATTCGACGCACTGGCCCTGCCACTTGGCATGTTCGGCGCCGCAGTCGGCGCAGACGTAGGCGGTTTTGGCCTTGGCCATCAATCCCTCTTCAAGAAAAGCCCCGCAGGTGCGGGCGATGCCGGCGACCCTGCGGGCGGGTTGGCGCTGTCGCCAGTTTGCCGCCGGCGCGAGGTCGCGGGCACGGCCCGCTCCTGCCCTGGCGCCAATACCGACCCGGCGCAGACGCCGGCGGCATTGGCCGTCCTTTGCACCGGGCCCGGCGCCGCCGGGCCCGGCATTGTCTCGCTCGCGCGGCATGTGCCACTGGCCGTCGCCCGGCCTCCGGCCTAGGCTGCCTTCGGATTCGGGCCGTACTCGTTGTCGCCCGGCGTGCTGTCGAGCAGCATGAAGACCAGCAGCACGATGGCGCCGATGAATGGCACCAGCGCGATCAGCAGCCACCAGCCGCTGCGGCCGGTGTCATGCAGCCGGCGCGCGGAAACGGCGATGCTGGGCAGCAGCACGGCAAGCGCGTAGATCAGGCCGAGCAGGCCGACATGCTCGCCTGCGCTCCCCACCAGGCCGTCGATGAATCCCAGCACGAAACTGATGATCAGGTTGAACAACGTGAACATCCAGTACTCCGTGCGACGCGCGCGGCCGTTGAACTCGGCGTACTTCTTCAACACACCCAGATACCAATTCATTCGCTCCCTCCCTTCTGGTGGTTCCGGCCGCGTTGCACGGCCGAAAGCATCGAGTGGTCGATGCGGGAGCAAGGGTAAACGCAGTGCCCCGCGCGCGTCACCGTGCGTCGACGCCGAGCGTCAGGCGCCGTCGTCCTCGACGAAGCGCACGCGCCGCGTCACGCCGCAGGTCAGGTCGTAGCCGATCGTGCCGGCGTGCTCGGCGATCTCCTCGACCGGCAGGCCGCGGCCCCACAGCACGACGCTGTCGCCGATCTTCGCTTCCGGATGGCCGCGCAGGTCGAGCGTGATCAGGTCCATCGACACGCGGCCGATCAGCGGCGCGCGCCGGCCGTTGAGCAGCACCGGCGTGCCGGCGCCGGCCTGGCGCGGGTAGCCGTCGCCGTAGCCGATCGCGGCGACGCCGACGTCCATGTCCTCCGGGCATTGCCAGGTCGCTGCATAGCCGACCGATTCGCCCTTGCGGATGCGGTTGATCGCGACCAGCCGCGTCGACAGCGTCATCGCCGGGCGGAAGCCGAAGTCCGCGCCGATCCTGCCGGCGACGACCGAGATGCCGTACAGCGCGCCGCCGGCACGCACCCATTGGCCCTGTGCCTCGGGCCAGCCGAGGATGCCGGCCGAGTTCGACAGCGAGTGCTCGCCGTCGAGGCCGGCCACGCCGCGCTCGAACGCCTCGATCTGCCGCGTGGTCTGCGCGTCGTCGAACACGTCGGAGTTGGCGAAATGCGTCATCAGCGTGATGTCGCGGTCGACGCAGGGCAGCGCGCGCAGGCGCGCCCAGGCCGCGCGCGCGCGCTCGGGCGGAAAGCCGAGGCGATGCATGCCGGTGTCGAGCTTGAGCCACACGCGCAGCGGGCGCGGATCGAGGTCGGCGGCGAGTGCATCGATCTGCGCATCGCAGTGGATGACCGGGTCGAGGCGCAGCCGACGCATCTCGGCGAGATCGCCCGGCTCGTCCAGCCCCGACAGCACGACGATGCGCTGCGAGACGCCGGCCGCGCGCAGGCGCTGGCCATCGGCGATGCCGGCGACGCCGAATGCATCGGCGCCCTCGAGCGCACGCGCGACGCGCTCCAGCCCATGGCCGTAGCCGTCGGCCTTGACCACTGCCATCACGCGCGCGCCGGGCGCGAGCTCGCGCACGCGGCGCAGGTTCTCGCGCAGGGCACCGAGGTGGATCGTGGCGCAGGTGGCGCGCATCAACGGGCCGGGAATCGGGAATGGAGAATCGGGAATCGGAAAACAGGACTGCTCGGCCAGCCGCCGCTGTCGCAAGCACTCGGCGTTCTTTTCCGATTCTCCATTCCCGATTCCCTATTCCCGGCTGTCACTCGAACGCCCCCGCGTAGCTGTCGCTGGCGAGGTTCTCGAACTTCGTGTAGTGGCCGAGGAAGGCGAGCTTCACCGTGCCGGTCGGGCCGTTACGCTGCTTGCCGATGATGATCTCGGCGACGCCCTTCTCGCCCGAGTCCGGGTTGTAGTACTCGTCGCGGTAGATGAACATGATGACGTCGGCGTCCTGTTCGATCGCGCCCGATTCGCGCAGGTCGCTCATCATCGGCCGCTTGTCGGCGCGCTGCTCGAGCGAGCGATTGAGCTGCGACAGCGCGATCACCGGGACGTTGAGCTCCTTGGCCAAGGCCTTCAGGCTACGCGAGATTTCTGAAATTTCGGTGGCACGGTTCTCCTTGTTGCCGGGCACCTGCATCAGCTGCAGGTAGTCGATCACGATCAGCCCGAGGTCGTGCTCGCGCTTGAGGCGGCGCGAGCGCGCGCGCAGCTCGCCCGGACTCAGCGCCGGGGTGTCGTCGATGAAGATCTTCGCTTCGCTCAGCAGCGTGATCGCGCTGGTCACCCGCGGCCATTCCTCCTCGGCGAGGTCGCCGGTGCGCAGGTGCCGTGCGTCGATGCGCCCCATCGACGAGATCAGACGGAACGCGAGCTGCGAGGCCGACATTTCCATCGAGAAGATCGCCACCGCCTTCTTCGTGCGCATCGCCGCGTTCTCGGCCATGTTGACCGAGAATGCGGTCTTGCCCATCGACGGACGCGCCGCGACGATGATCAGGTCCGACGGCTGCAGGCCGGCGGTCATCTCGTCCAGGTCGATGAAGCCGGTCGACAGGCCGGTGACCGAGCCGCGGTTCTCGTAACGGTGGTGCAGGATCTGGAACGCCTCCTTGACCGCCGAGCGCATCTCGACGAAGCCCTTGCGCCCACGCGAGCCGGCCTCGGCGATCTGGAACACCTTCTTCTCGGCTTCCTCGAGCAGTTCCTGGCTGCTGCGCCCCTCCGGCTGGAATGCGTCGCCGGCGATCTCGGTGCCGGTGTCGATCAGCTGCCGCAGCACCGACTTCTCGCGCACGATGTCGGCATAGGCGGTGATGTTGGCCGCACTCGGCGTCGAGTTGGCCAGCTCGATCACGTAGCCGACGCCGCCGACCATGTCGGCGAGGTTCTGCGCCTCGAACCAGTCGCCCAGCGTGACCGCGTCGTAGGGCATGTCCTTGTTGGACAGCTCACCGATCGCGCGGAAGATCAGGCGATGGTCCTTGCGGTAGAAGTCGGCCTCGGTCAGGCGGTCGGCGATGCGCTCCCACGACTCGGGCGCGAGCATCAGACCGCCGAGCACCGCCTGCTCGGCCTCGATCGAATGCGGCGGCACGCGCAGCGCTTCGACGCCGGAGGAAGGTTTGCGTTCGCTGAGGGCCATGGTCGGAATCGGGTCGTTCGGATGGGCATGATCCGCAGGGACGTCTCAGCTGTCGAGACAATAACCCTGTGGATAAGCTGTGGCTGAAAAGCCGGGATTCGGGATTGGGGAGTCGGGATTCGCCGCGGCTACGCGGCTGCGGCGGCGAGACGCAAGGGCTGCCGAATCCGCGATCCCGGCCTCGCCAACGCAAACGGGCGCCTCGCGGCGCCCGTTGCGGTTCCATCGGGCCTTCGCGAGAAGGCCGCGATCGATCAGTCCTCGGCGGCGACCACGACCTTGACGACCGTGTGGACGTCGGCGTGCAGGTGCACCGCGACCTCGAACTCGCCGATGTTGCGCAGCGGGCCTTCGGACATGATGACTTCGCTCTTGTCGAGCGCCAGGCCGGCCTCGGTGAAGGCATCGGCGATGTCGCGCGGACCGACCGAGCCGAACAGCTTGCCTTCCGGGCTCGCGTTCGCCTTGATCGTGACCGAGGCGTTCTCGAACTGCGCCTTGCGCGCTTCGGCGCCGGCGAGCTGCTGGTTGGCCTTGGCCTCGTACTCGGCGCGGCGCTTCTCGAACTCGGCGATGTTCTCGGCGGTCGCGGCCGTGGCCTTGCCCTGCGGCACGAGGTAGTTGCGGCCGTAGCCCGGCTTGACCTTGACCTTGTCGCCGAGGTTGCCGAGGTTCTTCACTTTCTGCAGGAGGATCAGTTCCATGGGTGTTTCCTATTCGTTAGCGTCGGATGGTCCGGCGCAGCGTGCGCTGTCCGAATGTGCTGCCGGCGTCTCGACGTCGGCAGGGGGAACGCCGCGCGCCATGCGCGCGGCGGCCTTGCTTTCTCAGTGCGCGTCGCTGTACGGCAGCAGCGAGAGGAAGCGCGCGTGCTCGATCGCGGCCGACAGCTGGCGCTGGTAGCGCGCCTTGGTGCCGGTGATGCGGCTCGGCACGATCTTGCCGGTCTCGCCAATGTACTGGCGCAGCATGTTGAGATCCTTGTAATCGATCTCGGTGATGCCTTCGGCGGTGAAGCGGCAGAACTTCTTGCGGCGGAAGAACTTGGACATGGCTATGGCTCCGTGGACGTGGGCGGGCGCTTATTCGGCGGACGGTTCGGCGGCGGCTTCTTCGCGCGGTGCGCGCGGCTCGCGGCGCGGACGGTCGTCGTCCTCGCCACCGAAACCGATGCCCTCGTCGTCGCGGCGGCGACGATCGCCCTTGTCGTCCTTGTTCTTCATGATCGGCGACATCTCGGTCACCGCATCTTCGCGCTTGACGATCAGGTGGCGCAGCACCGCATCGTTGAAGCGGAAGCCGGCTTCCAGCTCGGCCAGCACGGCCGCGCTGCACTCGATGTTCATCAGCACGTAGTGCGCCTTGGCCAGGTGCTGGATCGGATAGGCCAGCTGGCGGCGGCCCCAGTCCTCGAGGCGGTGGATCTTGCCGTTGTCGCCCTCGATCAGCGCTTTGTAGCGCTCGATCATCGCAGGCACCTGCTCGCTCTGGTCAGGGTGGACCAGGAACACGATCTCGTAATGACGCATGTCGACTCCTTGTGGGTATCGCCCGGCCAATTCCGGGGCGACAGCCTCCCGCGGCGCGGTGAGGCAAGGCCCTCGTCCCGGCGGGTGGCGACCACGAGAATCGCGCCCGGAACAAAGGGGGCGCGGATGGTAGTGGAATCAGGGGTTTGGCGCAACCGCCGCGGCATCCACCGCCGGCACGGCCGCGCGCTGCCGGCGCGGCACCGGCTCGATGCGCGCGACGTTGTCGTGCGGCAGGATCAGCGAACGGGCGCGCGCGGGGTCGTAGACGAAGACATAGCCGCTGGTCGCACCGAGCCAGGCCAGCGGCTGCCCCGGCCCGATCCCGCCGCTGTCGTCGGCGAGCCACACGCGCACGGAGGCCGCGTCGCCGCGCCGGATCGCCTCGGCGCGATATTCCGCGTAGTGCGCGACGAAGGCCCAGCCGTACAGCGGCACCACGAGCAGGTAGGTGATCAGCTCCTGGTGCGGCTGGCCGATGGCCCACTCGGCCAGTTTCAGGCGCCCACGCTGCCAGCGCGACAACGCGGGCAGGCCGAGCAGGCGCTCGCGCTCGGCCTGATGGCGCCGGCGGTACGTCGCGCTCCAGCGATCGAACAGCCAGCACAGCGGCAGCGTCGACAGCACCAGCACCAGCGCGATCGGCTGCTGGATACCGGCAACGAGGAAGTCGCCGACCTGCGACAGGCTCAGCACCGGGATGTCGAACTTCTGGTAGAAGCTGACGTTGTAGAAGATGCCGGCCGCAACGACGAACAGATAGCCAATCGTGATCGCCAGCGCGGGCTCGCGACGCAGCAGTTGGAGCACGTGCGGCAACAAGCTCAGCAGCGGCGAATCGCCGGCATCCAGGTTCCGTGCCGGGGACAGCGCGGGACGGCCGCCCATAGCCGCTCAGACGTCCGTCGCGACCGTGAAGCTCTCGCCGCAACCGCACTCGCCGGTCGCGTTCGGATTGCGGAACACGAAGCTCGCGTTGAGGCCCTGGCGCTGGAAGTCGATCTCGGTGCCGTCGACGAACGGCAGCGCCTTGCGGTCGACCACCAGGCGAAGGCCATCCTGCTCGAACACGGCGTCGTTCTCGGCGATCGCCTCGGCGAGGTCGACCGTGTAGCCGAAGCCCGAGCAGCCGGTGCGCTTGATGCCGAAGCGCACGCCAAGCGCGGCCGGCGCCTTGGCGAGGAAGTCGTGCATACGCTGGCGCGCCGCGGGAGTGAGCTGGATGGACATGCTGGGACCGGGATTGGAGATGGGAGATTGGGGATTCGGAAAAACCCCGTTTCGTCGCGTCCGGATGTTAGCGCAGCGCGTCCGGCGACGCAGCGATTCCGCTATGATCGCCGCCTCTTCTATCCCAACGAAGGCGGCCCCGCGCCATCGGGCGAACTGGGTGCTTGCCGCAGGAGTTTCAAGGTATGTCGGTAGCCGAAGGTTCCGTCTTAGAAGCGGAAACGGTGGACGTCAAGCGCGCGCTGTCGGGCGCGATCGCGCCGGGCAGCACGATCCGCGTGTGCGGCTGGGTGCGCACGCGGCGCGATTCCAAGGCCGGCCTGTCGTTCGTCAACCTCAGCGACGGCTCATGCTTCGACCCGATCCAGGTCGTCGCGCCGGCTACGCTGCCGAACTACGAGGCCGAGATCGCGCACCTCTCCGCCGGCTGCTCGATCATCGCCGAGGGCGAGCTGGTCACCTCGCAGGGCAAGGGCCAGGCCTTCGAGCTGCAGGCCAGCCGCATCGAGGTGACCGGCTGGGTCGACGATCCGGAAACCTACCCGATCCAGCCCAAGCCGCACTCGCCCGAGTTCCTGCGCGAGGTCGCGCACCTGCGCCCGCGCACGAACCTGTTCGGCGCGGTCAGCCGCGTGCGCCACACGATCGCGCAGGCGATCCACCGCTACTTCGACGAGAACGGCTACTTCTGGGTCAACACGCCGATCATCACGACCTCCGACACCGAGGGCGCCGGCGAGATGTTCCGCGTCTCGACGCTGGACATGCTGAACCCGCCGCGCACCGACACCGGCGCGGTCGACTTCAAAAAGGACTTCTTCGGCAAGGAGGCGTTCCTGACCGTGTCCGGCCAGCTCAACGTCGAGGGCTATTGCCTCGCGCTGAGCAAGGTCTACACGTTCGGCCCGACCTTCCGCGCCGAGAACTCGCACACCTCGCGCCACCTGGCCGAGTTCTGGATGGTGGAGCCCGAGATCGCGTTCGCCGACCTCGCCGAGGACGCGCGCGTCGCCGAGGACTTCCTGAAGTTCATCTTCCGCATGGTGCTGGCCGAGCGCCCGGACGACATGGCGTTCTTCGCCGACCGCGTCGAAAAGACCGCGATCTCGCGCCTGGAATCGATCATCGCGCAGCCGTTCGCGCGCATCGACTACACCGACGCGGTCGAGATCCTGAAGAAGTCCGGCAAGAAGTTCGACTACGCGGTCGAATGGGGCGCGGACCTGCAGACCGAGCACGAGCGCTTCCTGACCGAGCAGCACGTCGGCGGCCCGGTCGTGGTCACGAACTACCCGGAAAAGATCAAGGCCTTCTACATGCGCCTGAACGACGACGGCCGCACCGTCGCCGCGATGGACGTGCTCGCGCCGGGCATCGGCGAGATCATCGGCGGCTCGCAGCGCGAGGAGCGCCTGGACGTGCTCGACCGCCGCATCGCGCAGTTCGGCCTCGACCCGAAGATGTATGGCTGGTACCGCGACTTCCGCCGCTACGGCACGGTGCCGCACGCCGGCTTCGGCCTCGGTTTCGAGCGTCTGGTCTGCTACGTCTGCGGCCTGGCCAACATCCGCGACGCGATCCCGTACCCGCGCGCGCCCGGCTCGGCGGAATTCTGAGGCCGCCATGAGCGCGTCCGCGTGGCACCAGTTCGTGTTCATCATGGGTCTCGGCCTGGTCGTGTCGGGCCTGACCACCTACATCATCGTGTGGATGCTGGTCGCGGTGCACCTGCGCGACCACCACCCGGCCGAGCGCTCTCGCCTGGGCGGCTTCCTGCTCGCGCCGCGCGCCTTCGGCTGGTACCTCCTGGCGCGCTACCGCGCGCTGCACGACCGCGGGCTGAACGCGCTCGCGGCCCCCGGCTGCATCGGCGCGTGGGCGATCGCGCTCGGCGCGCTCGCGGCGATCGCGGCCAAGCTGCTGTCGCTGAATGGAGTGAGCGCATGAACGACACACCGACGCAGTGGTGGCTGGCCGTATTCGGCGACACGCTGGTCTGGGCGCGGCTGCAGGTGCTCGACTCCGGTATCGCCGAGGTGCTCGACAGCGACGGCCGCATCCTGCGCTACGACGACGAGACCAGTGCGCGCATGGCCCTGCTCGACGCCGAGTTCCGCGCGCTCGACGGCCTCGACGAGGACGACGCCGCCGCACTCGGCTTCGACCTCGAGGAGATCGAGCCGCCGCAGGGCGACGCCGACGAGGACCTCGTGCCGCGCATGGTGCAGAAGCTGCTGCCGCGGCAGTGACACGGTGTAGGAGCGCACCCTGTGCGCGACAGGCGCCAAGGTCGCGCACAGGGTGCGCTCCTACGGTAATTGGCATGCACATGGACACGGGTGGCCCATGAACCTCGATCTCACCGGCAAGCACGCGCTCGTCTGCGGCGCCTCGCAAGGCATCGGCCGCGCCGCGGCAATCGAGCTGGCCGCGCTCGGCGCCGACGTGACCCTGCTCGCGCGCTCGCGCGAGGGCCTTGAAGCGGCGCTGGCCGCGCTGCCGCGACCGCACGCGGCGCAGCGGCACGCCTGGATCGCCGTCGACATGCGCGAACACGACGCGTTGCGCGCGCAGGTCGAGGCGACCGCGAACGCGCAGCCGGTGCAAATCCTGGTCAACAACTCCGGCGGGCCGCCGGGCGGCCCGGCCAACAGCGCCGCGCCGGACGAATTCCGCGCCGCGTTCGAACAGCATCTCGTCGCCGCGCAGGTGCTGCTGCAGGCCGTGCTGCCGGGCATGAAGAGCGCCGGCTACGGCCGCATCGTCAACGTGATCTCGACCTCGGTGAAGGAGCCGATCCGCAACCTCGGCGTGTCCAACACGGTGCGCTGGGCGGTCGCGAGCTGGGCCAAGACGCTCGCCGCCGAGCTCGGCGGCCTCGGCATCACGGTCAACAACGTGCTGCCCGGCTTCACGCAAACGCAGCGGCTCGAGCAGATCATCGCCGAGCGCACCAAGTCGACCGGCAAGTCCACCGCCGAGATCGAGCAGGCGATGCTGGCGACCGTGCCGGCCGGCCGCTTCGCCAGGCCAGCCGAAGTGGCCAGCGTGATCGCGTTCCTCGCCACGCCGGCCGCCGCCTACGTCAACGGCGTAAACGTCCCGGTCGACGGCGGTCGCACGCAATCGCTATAGGAAACGCCCAAACGCCGCCGCTCCCGCCGGCAGCGCGAATTCAGCGTCGCCCTGGAGCCCTCCCTCAAGGCCGTCCGGCCTGGCCATCCGAGTGCGTCGGCGCCAGGCGCATGAACCAACGTGGAGAAGTGTAAAGGAGTGACATTTTTGTCAGCCTTTGCCGGCCACTCGCTGCCGCCACTCCGCAGCGCGCACCGCGATGCGACAAGGAAAACTTGTATACATATCAGGACCGGGCATGGTGGCATCGAGACCCGGCGGCAGCACCAGGCGCATGGCATGGATGATGCCTATCAGGTGATGGGCGCTCGCGCAATCGGTAAAACCCCGATACGCAGCCATGGATGGCGAGCCCGGATCGAACCGATCCTACTCCTTTCGGAGAACGACCCCGCAAAGGTCGCTCGCCATCCATCGGCGCCCTCCCTCAATGACAAGGAGCTTTCCATGGAACGACGTCAAGTGCATTCCGTCCCAGGCCTTCGCAGTGACGGGCCCCCGCCCCCTTCCACGCGGCGCACGATGGCGCATCCTCCGTTCCTCCACCTTGTCGCGTTGTGCGCATTCGCCCTTTGCGGGATTGCGAAGGCGGGCCCCATCACGGTACCCAACGGAGATTTCTCAAGCCCGTCGAACCAGGGCTCGATCGGTGGCGGCGTCATCGGCGGATCGGGCAGTGCGGCGATCGGCTCGGGCCCCTGGAGCGGCGCCTATTTCGGCGCACTCGGCCTGCTCGCGCCACCGACGCTGACGATCGGCGGCGGCAAGGCCACGAGCGGCGGCCTGCTTGGCGTCACGGCGCTCGGCATCGTCAACAACGGCGGCTCGTTCCAACAGGACACATCGACGCCGTGGCAGCCGAACAAGCGCTACACCCTCAGCGCCGACATCACCACCAGTGGCGCGCTCGACCTCAACCTGCTGCAGGCTGGCAATGCCGGCGTCGCGCTGGCCCGCGGCGCGACGCGCTTGGCCTCGTCGACCACCTCCGGCACGGTCACGCTGAACCTGCTGTCCGGCTCAACCTACCGGCTGACGATGACCCACGACACCGGCGCCAGCGTCAGCGGCAACATCGGCATCCACCTGTTCACCGAGCCGAGCGGCCTGCTCAGCGCCAACCTGCTCGGCTCGGTGAGCTACAGCAACGTCACCCTGAGTTCGCGCCTGCTCAACCAGGTGCCGGCTGCGCTGGCCGCCGATACCTCGCCGCGCAGCGGGGCCGTCGCCACGGCGGTCGCGCCGCCGCTGGAGATCCGCGTGCTCGATGCCGACGGCGACCCGATCGAGGGTGTCAGCGTGACCTTCTCGGTTCCGGCCAGCGGCCCCAGCGCGACGGTCACGCCGAACCCGGCCCTGACCGATGCGAACGGCATCGCCCACGTCACCACGACCGCCAACACGATCGCCGGCAGCTACGCGATCACCGCGACCGTGGCTGGCCTGGCCGCACCGATCGTGTTCCCGATGGTCAACCTGCCAGGCCCGGCCGCGGCCGTGTCCGGCGCCAGCGGCAACGGACAGGCCGCCGAGGTCGGCAGCGCCTTCACGACGCCGCTGTCGGTCAAGGTCGCCGATGCCTACGGCAACGCAGTGCCAGGCACGCCGGTCACGTTCGCGGGCCCGGCCAGCGGCGCCGGCGCCGTGCTGCCGGCCGCGCCAGTCACGACCGATGCGGCCGGCATGGCGCAGGCGACGCCGTCGGCGAACACCGTCGCCGGCAGCTACCAGGTCAGCGCGTCGGTGGCGGGCGTGGCAACGCCGGCGACGTTCGCGCTGACCAACCTGTTGCAGCCGTCGGTCACCCCGGAGGGCCCTGGCGAGCCATCGCAGAACGGCGAGATGAACGGCATGTTCGCCTGCGCCCTGCTGGTGCGCGTCACCGACGGCGGCGTACCGCGGCCGGGCCTGCTGGTCGATTTCGTTGCGCCGGTTGGCGGGCCCTCGGCAACGCTGTCGAACGGCACGAGCAGCGGCAGCACGGTGCGCACGAGCACCGACGACGATGGTTTGGCCTGGGCCGAGGCGACGGCCAACGCCGAGCCTGGCGACTACACGGTCAAGGCGTGGCTGCTGTACTCATTGGCCGCGCCGGTCGAGTTCCACCTGCGCAACCTCGCGGTGAACGATCCGCTGTTTGCCACCGGCTTCGACGGCGCCTGCATGCCGACGAGTGGTCCGGTGGCCGTGGATGTGGGCGGCGCCGGCCGTCAGTAGAGAGGAATATGGACCGGCGCCTGCGCGGCGCCGGTCTCCCGCACCCTGCCCGACCACCGCGTCGGGCGGGGTGGCGCGCGGACAGCGCGCGGCACGGCCGCGGTGCCCTGCTAGACTGCGCCGATGCCCTCGCTGCCGACCCTTGCCAACCTGATCGACGGCGCCGCCGTCGCGCCGCGCTCCGGCGTTTGGCTCGACGTGCATGAACCGGCCACCGGCGCGGTGTTCGCGCGCTGCCCCGCCTCGGATGCGCGCGACGTCGATGCGGCCGTCGCCGCCGCGCAACGCGCCGCACCGGGCTGGGCGGCGACGCCGGCGGAAACGCGCGCGCGCCTGCTGCACCGCCTCGCCGATCTGGTCGAGCGCGAGCTCGACGCGCTGGCGCGGCTCGAATCGCGCGATTCCGGCAAGCCGGTCGCGCTCGCGCACAGCCTCGACATCCCGCGCGCGGTCGCCAACCTGCGCTTCTTCGCCAGCGCGATCACGCAGTGGGCGAGCGAGGCGCACGCGATGGACGGCCACGCGCTGAACTACACGCTGCGCCAGCCGCTCGGCGTGGTCGCCTGCATCTCGCCGTGGAACCTGCCGCTGTACCTGTTCACCTGGAAGATCGCGCCGGCGCTGGCCGCCGGCAACGCGGTCGTGGCCAAACCAAGCGAGATCACGCCGTGCACCGCCGCGCGGCTCGGCGAGCTGGCGGTCGAGGCCGGGCTCCCGCCCGGCGTGCTCAACATCGTGCACGGCCAAGGGCCGCAGGTCGGCCAGGCGCTGGTCGAGCACGCCGGCGTCAAGGCGGTCTCGTTCACCGGCAGCACCAAGACCGGCGCCGCGATCGCCGCGGCGGCGGCGCCACATTTCAAGAAGCTGTCGCTGGAACTGGGCGGCAAGAACCCGGCGATCGTGTTCGCCGACGCCGACCTGTCCGACGCGAACCTCGACACGATCGTGCGCTCGGGCTTTGCCAACCAGGGTGAGATCTGCCTGTGCGGCTCGCGCCTGCTGGTGCAGCGATCGATCTACGACGCGTTCAAGCAGCGCTATCTCGCGCGCGTGCGCGCGCTGCGCGTCGGCGACCCCGAGGACGCCGCCAGCGACCTCGGCGCGCTGGTTTCGCAGGCGCACTTCGACAAGGTCACCGGCTGCATCGCGCAGGCGCGCGCCGAGGGCGGTCGCGTGTTGTGCGGCGGCGAGGCGGTCCGCCTCGACGGCCGCTGCGCCGACGGCTGGTTCGTCGCGCCGACCGTGCTCGAGGGCCTGCCCAACGATGCCGTGACGAACCAGACCGAGATCTTCGGCCCGGTGGTCAGCCTGATCCCGTTCGATGGCGAGGACGAGGCGCTCGCGCTGGCCAACGGCACCGGCTACGGCCTGGCCGCGTCGCTGTGGACGAGCAACCTCGAGCGCGCGCACCGGCTGTCGGCGCGGCTCGAGTTCGGCATCGTCTGGATCAACTGCTGGCTGCTGCGCGACCTGCGCACGCCATTCGGTGGCGTGAAGAACTCCGGCCTCGGCCGCGAGGGCGGCGTCGAGGCGCTGCGCTTCTTCACCGAACCGAAGAACATCTGCCTTCGATTGAGCTGAACCGATGCCCAGTTTGAACGACCTGCTGCAACGCAACCGCGCCTGGTCCGAGGCGCTGCGCGCGCGCGACCCGGAATTCTTCAAGCGCCTGTCCGAACAGCAGGCGCCCGAGTACCTGTGGATCGGCTGCTCCGACTCGCGCGTGCCGGCCAACCAGATCGTCGACATGGCGCCGGGCGAAGTGTTCGTGCACCGCAACGTCGCCAACGTCGTCGTGCACACCGACCTCAACTGCATCAGCACGATCCAGTTCGCGGTCGACGTGCTCAAGGTCAAGCACATCCTCGTCGTTGGCCACTATGGCTGCGGCGGCGTCAAGGCGGTGCTGGACAGCCTGCGCCTCGGTCTCGTCGACAACTGGCTGCGCCACGTCGACGACGTGAGGGAAAAACACGTCGAGGCGTTGGCGCGCATCGACGATGCGAAGGCGCGCCATGCCAGACTGTGCGAACTGAACGTGATCGAGCAGGCGGCCAATGTCTGCCAGTCGACCGTAGTGCGCGATGCATGGGAGCGCGGCCAGAAGCTCAGCGTGCACGGCTGGATCTACAGCCTGGACAACGGGCTGGTGCGCGACCTCGGCATCGGCGTGGACGATCCGGATCGGCTGCGCGAACGCCATCGGCAGGCGGTGGAGAACCTGGTGCGCTCGCCGGCCGGCGACACGCGCTGAACATGCGTCCCGACGTCATGCCAACCACGGCCCCACGGCGGCAACGGCACCTGCGACGGGAGTGGCGAACCATCCAGCAGTTTCCGTGACCGGGAGGAAAAGATGTCCGTTCTTGCCAGTGTCGCCTCGTTGTTGCTCGCCACGCAGGTCGCGCAGGCGACACCCGCAACGGGCAAGGCCGCCATCGCGCAGCAGCGCGCCGCCGTCGCCGAGTCCGAGCGCCTGATGGCCGAGGCGCAGAAGAAGCCCGGGCTGCTCGCGCAGTACCTGTACATGCGCGACGCGCGCGCACGCAATCCGGACGTGCAGTTCCGCCTGATCTTCAACCAGTACCTGAGCTGGTTTCAGACCTTCGTCGGCGACTATGCCGGTGCGCGCACGATGTTCGCGGTCTCGCAGCCGCTGATGAAGGGCGACAGCGGAGCGCCGATGGACGGTGGCTACACCGCCGAGCCCGCGCTCGAGGCGATCACCGCCGCCGCGAAGGGCCGCAAGGCGGTGTTCTTCAACGAGAACCACAGCATCGCGCAGACGCGCACGCTGACCGTGCAGATGCTCGAGAAGCTGCGCGCGGACGGCTACAACACATTCGCCGCCGAAACGCTCTACCACGACGACAAGGACCTGGCCAAGCGCGGCTATCCGAACTCCGACACCGGCTTCTACACCGAGGAGCCGATCTACGCCGAGATGGTGCGCACCGCGCTCAAGCTCGGCTACAAGGTCGTCGCCTACGAGGCCGAGTCGATGGCGATGGGCGACGCGCGCGAGCGCGAGCAGGCGCGCAACCTGTACACGCGCACGTTCGCGCAGGATCCGAACACGCGCCTGGTCGTCAACGCCGGCTTCATGCACATCCAGAAATCCGGCAAGTTCTTCGACGGCCAGGCGATGGCGCAACACTTCGCGACGCTGAGCGGCGTCGAGCCGCTCACGGTCGACCAGACCGTGCTGATCCCGCACGAGAAGCCGATCGACGACCACCCGGTCTATCGCCGCATCGCGCAGGACGTCCGCTTCGACGCGCCGGTGGTGTTCCGCAACGCCTCCAATGCGCTGTGGTCGCTGCGTCCGACCGTGTTCGACATCAGCGTCGCGTTTCCGACGGAGGTCTACCGCCGCGGCCGCCCGACCTGGGCCGGGCTCGATGGCCTGCGTGGCCCGTACACAGTGACCGCCGAGATCTGCAAGGACGCGTTCCCATGCCTGATCGAGGCGCGCTACGCCGACGAGGGCGAGGACGCGATCCCGGCCGACCGCCTCGTGTTCGACCCGTATTCGACCGGCATCGCGGTGCGGGACCGCGTGCGCACCTCGTCCGACGTGGTCCCGACCAGCGAACTGTACCTGCGGCCCGGCCGCTACCGTATCAGCGCACGCGACGCCGGCAACCACCTGCTCGGCAGCACCAGCATCCAGGCCGGCGCGGAGACGAACCGATGACCCAGGCGATCCACAGCAGCGCGGCGCCCGCTCCGGTCGGCACCTACCCGCACGCGCGCCGCGTCGGCGACCTGCTGTTCCTGTCCGGGGTCGGCCCTCGCACGCCGGGCACGAACGCGATCCCGGGCAATGAATACGACGCCGACGGCAAGCTCGTCGCGTGGGACATCGAGGCGCAGTGCCGGCAGGTGTTCGCCAACGTGCGCGCGGTGCTCGAAGCCAGCGGCGCGCGCTGGCAGGACCTGGTCGACGTGACCGTGTTCCTGACCGACATGGCGCGCGACTTCCCCACCTACAACCGCGTCTACGCCGAATACTTCCCCGACCCCGCCAGCGCGCCGTGCCGCACCACGCTCGGCATCACCGCGCTGCCGACGCCGATCGCGATCGAGCTCAAGTGCATCGCGGCGCTGCGCGATACTCCTTAGCCCTCCCCTTCAAGGGGAGGGTTGGGTGGGGAAGGTGTTTGGTTTCTCACGTCACCGTCTCCGCGAAAACCGACCCGCGTCCCTGCGTTTTCCGCTTGCATCCCTGCGAGCGGGTTACTTTCTCTTGCGTGCCCAAGAGAAAGTAACCAAAGAGAAGGGCACCCCAACAGCGGCGCCCTCCGGGCATCCTGCCCTGCGGGTGCGTGGTCGCCGGCCAGGGTTCGCCGACGGCACGTCCGAGTGCCGACGGCGAATGCACGCGCATCCGTGCGCGCGCCCCTGCGGGCCTTGTCGTCCGGTGCCCACCGCCGCTGAACGGGGACCCGGGTAAAGCGGCGCGCTCCTGCGCGCAGAAGCCAAAGCAGGAGCAAAGAAGAACGCGCACTTTCACACGACGTGTTCCGCACTACACTTCCTGTCCTCCCTCCCCGGACGCGAACGCGATGCTGCCTGCCCCGATCGACTTCCAGCGCTGGATCGACGAGCACCGCCACCTGCTCGTGCCGCCGGTCGGCAACAAGTGCATCGTCGACGGCGACTTCATCGTGATGATCGTCGGCGGACCGAATGCGCGCAGCGATTACCACGTCGAGGAAGGCCCGGAGTTCTTCCACCAGATCGAGGGCGAGATGGTGCTGAAGATCCAGGAGGACGGCCGCGTGCGCGACATCCCGATCCGCGCCGGCGAGATCTTCTACCTGCCGCCGCGCGTGCCGCACTCGCCGCAGCGCACGGCCGGCTCGATCGGCCTGGTCATCGAGCGCAAGCGCCTGGCGCACGAGCAGGACGGCCTGATGTGGTTCTGCGAGCGCTGCAACCACAAGCTGTACGAGGAGTTCTTCCCGCTCAAGGACATCGAGCAGGACTTCCCGGCCGTGTTCGAGCGTTACTACCGCTCGCTCGACGCGCGCACCTGCAAGGCGTGCGGCCACGTGCAGCCGCTGCCGGAGAAATACCGCACGTGAGGCCGGACGCGCCGGCGCCATGCTGCGCGACCTGATCGAGCTCAAGCCGCGCGACGTGCCGCTGCGCGTCGCGCTGCGCAACACCGCCGCGATGGTGCTGCCGCTCGCGGCCGGCCTGCTGACCGGCCACGAGGGCGCAGGCCTCGGCATCGCCGCCGGCGCGCTGAACACGATGTTCACCGACCAGCCGGGACCGTACCGGCTGCGCATGCAGCGCATGCTGCTGACCGCGCTCGCTGCCGGCCTGTCCGCATTCGCGGGCAGCCTGCTCGGCGCGCACGTGCCGCTGCTGGTGCTGGCCGCGCTGCTGTGGGGCGTCGGCGGCGGCCTGCTGGTCGCGCTCGGCACCGATGCCGGTCGCGCCGGCATGACCAGCATGATCCTGCTCGTGATCACCGCGGCCGATCCGCGCGGCGTCACCGGCGCGCTCGGCGCCGGTGCGCTGATCTTCGCCGGCGGCGCGCTGCAGACCTTGTTCGCGATCGCGGCGTGGCCGCTGCAGCGCTACCGGCCCGAGCGCGGCGCGCTGGCCGAGGTGTGCCGCCAGCTCGCCGCCAGCGCGCGCGCCAGTGCCGACCCGACCCAGGCGCCGCCGGTCACGCAGGCGCTGATCGAGGTCGAGGCGCTGCTGCACGGCGCGCACCGCGCGCGCGGCGAAGTGATGGAGCGCTTCCGCGTCCTCGCCGAGCTGGTCGAGCGGCTGCGCCTGGAGCTGCTCGCACTCGGCGACCTGCGCGTCGCGCTGGCCGACGCGCAGGCGCGCGCGACGCTCGGCCGCGTGCTCGAGTACGCCGCGCGCGCGCTCGAGGCGATGGCGGCCGCGCTCGACCGCGGCACCAGCCCGCTCGCCGCCGCGGCCGCAATGGAAGGCTTCGACGCCGCGCTCGGCGCGCTCGCCGGCCTGCGCGGCGGCAGCACGGACCGCCGCGCGCAACGCCAGCTCGCGATCACGCTGGCGCGCGCGCAGGGCCTCGGCGGCCAGCTGCGCGCGGCCCTGCGCAATGCCGACTTCGCCGGCAGCCGCGGCGACCTGCGCGCGTGGGCCGCCGAGGCGCGCCTGCCGCGCGCGCTGCGCCCGCGCGATGCGCTGGCCACGCTGCGCGCGAACCTGCGCCTATCCTCGGTCGCGTTCCGCCATGCGATCCGCTGCGGCGTCTGCCTCGCGCTCGCGGTCGCCGGCGAACGCGTGGCCGGCATCGCGCACGGCTACTGGATCCCGATGACGATCGCGATCGTGCTCAAGCCCGACTTCGCCGGCACCTTCCGCGTCGGCGTGCTGCGCGTGATCGGCACGCTGCTCGGCCTGGTGCTGACCACCGCGCTGGTGCACTTCGCGCTCGGCGGCGAATGGGCGCGGCTGGCCCTGCTCGCGCTGTTCGGCATCGGCTTCCGCCTGTTGACCACGATGCACTACGGCCTCGGCGTGATGATGCTGACCGGCCTCGTCGTGATCCTGCTGTCGTTCTACGGCATCGCGCCGGGCGAGACGATGTACGCGCGCGGCGTGGCGACCGCGCTCGGCAGCGCGGTCGCGCTGGCCGCCTATGCGCTGTGGCCGACCTGGGAGCGGCACCAGGTGCGCCCGGCGCTGGCGCAGATGCTCGCTGCCTACCGCCGCTACTTCGCCACCCTGCTGACCGGCGACGCGGGTGCGCGCAACAGCGCGCGCGCGGCCGCGCGCAGTGCGCGCACGAATGCGCAGGCCTCGCTCGACCGCCTGCGTGGCGAGCCGCGCCCGGATCCTGGCCTGCTCGCGCTGGCCGCCGGCGTATTCGCCAACGCGAACCGTTTCGTGCGTGCCTCGATGGCGCTGGAGGCAGCCTGGCTCGCGACCGCCGCGCCGCCCGAACGCGACGCGGTGCTGGCGATGGCGGCGCGCCTCGACGCGGCACTGGCCACGCTGGCCGATGCGTTACGCGCAGGCCGCGCTCCGCTCCCGCTGCGGCTGCGCGAGCACGAGCGCGCGCTGGCTGCGCAACTCGACCGCCATGCCGGCAGCGCGCAGGCCGACGCGGCGGCGGCGATCGCCGAGGCGTTCGACCGCATGACCGACAGCCTCGGCACGCTTGCCCATCTGCTGCGCGCCGGCGAGCGCGTGGCGCCCGCCGGCCTGGGGGAGATGCCCACGAACTAGTTCGCTGGCAGCCCTGCGCTTTTGAGCCCATCCCTTCAAGGGGAAGGCGGGCTTGCGAGCGCAGGATTCGCGAGAAGTTGGGTGGAGCCGCTTCAGCCCTCCCCTTCAAGAGGAGGGTTGGATGGGGATGGTGTTCGGTTCTCGCGCTACCGTTTCCGCGAAAACCGACCCGCATTCCTGCGTTTTCCGCGATCGTGTCCCAAGCCGTGGTGTAGCAGTCGATCATCGCGACGCCGGAAGAGATCTGCGAGTACCTCGACTGCCCGCCCGGCGACCTGCTCGAGTACCGGCGCGACGACGCGCCGGAGTAAAGCCGGCACGCGGGCAAAAAAGAGGCGGGCCGAAGCCCGCCTCCTCAAGAACGCCGAAGGGCGTGTGTGATCAGCGACGACCGCTCGTGCTGCCCGTGGCTGTGATGCTGCCCGGGGCGGCGCGGCCCGCGGAGCGGCCGATGGCGCCGGCGCGGATCGTGACGGCGTCGATGCCGATGAAGTTCGAGTTGCTGCCGGTACCGCCGTTGGTCACGTAATAGCGGAACGCGACGCGCCCCTGGCCCGAGGTCGGCAGGCCGGCCGCCGCGTCGAGCGTGAACGGTGCCCACGCGGTCAGCGGGTAGCCGTTCGCGCCGGTCGGATCATCCACCGTGCCGAGGTTCGGGTTGATGCTGCGCAACAGCGTCGTGAACTGGCCCACCGCGGTCGGCGTGGTGCCGACGTCGGTGCAGGTCGCACCCGTGCACAGGCGCACCTCGAGACGATCGGGATAGACCGAGACGCCGTTCGAACCGATCGTGCTGCGCGTGTAGAACGACAGCGACGAGGCGGCGTCGAACGTCAGCAGCGGCGTGACCAGCCAGTTGCTGATCGTGCCGGCACCGGAGACGTTGTTGAAGTTCGCACCGATGTACGCCGTCGCAGCGCCGTCATACGACGGGAACACCGTGTCGTTGCCCTGGAACCAGCCGGTGGTGCCAGGACCGGTGCTGTTGTTCTTCGTGATCCAGCCGGCGCCGGCCAGCGTCGCGATGTCGTCGAAGCCTTCGACCAGCGTTACGCCCTGCGGCGGTGCGGGATCGAAGCCATCGGCGAAGATCAGGTCGACGATGTCGGTCGTGCAGGTCACCGCGACATCGGTCACGTTGGCCGAACCGATCGTGCCGCTGCCGTTGGCGACCGTGCAGGTCTGCGCCGGCGCCGTCGGCTGCGTGCCGACCGTCACCGCATAGGCCGTGCCGCCGGCCAGGCCGCCGGTGAACGTGAACGCGCCGTCCGCCGTGACCGCCAGATCATTGCCGCCGTTGAGCTTGAGCTTCAGCCCCGTGCCGACCAGGCCGCCGACCGTGCCGCCGACGGTGTACGTCGGCACCGTCGCGCAGGTCACCGCGACGTTGGTCACGTTCGCGCCGGCGATCGTGCCGCTGCCATTGGCGACCGAGCAGGTCTGACCCGCCGGCGAAGCGCTGACCGTCACCGCGTACGTGCTGCCGTCCGGCAGCGCGGTCGGGAACGTGAACGCGCCGTTACCGGCAACCGGCAGGTCGTTCGCGCCGTTCAGCTTCAGCACCAGGCCGCTGCCGACCACGCCGCTGGCGCTGCCGCCGACCGTATAGGTCGCGCCGGAGGCCTGCACCATCAGCGTGTAGTCCTCGGCCTGGCCGTAGCCGCTGTTGTTGCAGGCGGTCGCGGCCGAGCTGTACTTCTTGATCACGCGCAGGCGTACCGGACCCGGCGTCGCCGTCGTCGGCACCAGGATGTTGGCGATCGCCTGCTTGCCGTCGGTGCCGGTCGAGTTGGTGATGTCACCGATCGTGTAGGTCTCGGCGGCCTCGAACGTGCCGTTGCGGTCCCAGTCGACGAACGCGTTGACCTTGGTCGTGAAGCTGCCGGCGGTGTTGCCTTCGACCACCATCTGGTAGGTCTCGCCCGCCATCACCGCGCCACCGGCCACGCCGAGGAAGTCCTCGTGCGCCGGGCTGCCGCCGACCGTGGCCGAGCTGACGTTGTCGATGCCGGTGAACTTCACGCGCGTGATCGGCTCGATCGCGCTCGGGAACGTCACCGCGCAGTACGGCTCGGGGAACGTCACGCCGGTGGTGAAGCTGTAGGTGGCCGAGTAGGCGCTGTTGCCGCACAGGCTGTTCGCCTTCACGCGCCAGTAGTAGGTCGTCATCGGCGACAGCGGCGTGGTCGGCGTCCAGCTGTTGCTGGCCGGGGTGCCGCTGGCGACGATGCTGGTGAACGCACTGTCGGTGGCGACCTCGATCGTGTAGCCCTCGGCCGCCGCATCGGCCGCCCAGGCGAAGGCCGGGCTGCGTGCGGTACCGGTGGCGCCGTCAGCCGGCGCGGTCAGGGCCGGATTCGCCGGAATGCCCACGCTCACCTTCAGCGTCGCGGCGACGTTGTGCGAGACCGGCGTCGTGCCGCTGGACGTGCCGGCGATCTCGAAGCCGTAGCTGCCGCGTGCCAGGCCGGCGGTGTTGCCGATCGTCAGATGACTGACGGCCGCCGGATCGGCCGGCGTCACCGGGTTGCCGCTGAAGCTGCCGCTGGCGGCGCCCGGCAGCCCGCTCACGCCGAGCGTGACCGGGTCGACGAAGCCGTAGCGACTGAGCACGCCGACGTCGAAACCGGCCGGGGAGCCGGCGCAGATCGCGACCGAACCCGGATTCGCGGACAGGCCGAAATCCGGATCCATGCTGATGTCGAAGCTGCCGGTCGCGGCCAGCGCGTACTTCTGCGGGCCGCTCGGCACGTTGATGCCGCGCACGCGGATCTGGTAGGTGCCCAGCGCCGGCGTCTCCAGCCGGATGCGCTGCATCGTGTTGAGGTTGTCGTAATTGGCGGTGGTGGTGTCCTGCGTCGGATTGGCGTTGTTGACGCCGTAGCCGGCCGGCAGCTTCTGCGTCCACACCTCGCCATTGGGCGCCTGCACCTCCAGGCGCAGCGAGTTGACCGTGGCCGGGCTGGCGTTGAGCGCCGCCGCGACGTCGGTCCAGGTCAGCACGATCGTCAGCGGCTGGCCGCCGGTCACCGTGAGGCTGTGGTTCTGCACGCCGCCGGTGGTCAGGCCGGCCGGCTCGTCATGGATGAACAGCCGGTTCTGGTTGCCCGCGAAATGCAGCGAATCCTTCAGCAGGATGCGCCCGAAGCCCTGCGCCTGGCCGGGATTGGCGCCGGCGCCGGTGCCGGTCATCTTGAACGCGCCCGCCGTCAGGATCGCCTTGACCAGCGCACCGGACGGGTTGGTGATCGCGTCGGCCGGGTTCTTCTGGCCGCTCGGATAGAAGCCTCGGGCCAGGTAGTCGCGCACGAGCGCGGCGTTGCCGGACGCGGTCGGCGTGGCCATCGAGGTGCCGCTCATCGTGGCCGTGCCGTTGGCGCTGCGCCCGGCGGACACGATGCTCGAACCCTGCGCGGTGATGTCCGGCTTGGTGCGGGCATCCAGCGTCGGGCCGCGCGAGGAGAAGCTGGCCATGTTGTTGCCGGAGGTGCCGCGGCCGCTCGCGCCGATCGTCAGCACGTTCTTCGCGTTGCCGGGGCTGCCGACGTTGTTGCCGTTCGAGCAGGTCGTCGCGTCGTTGCCGGCGGCGAACACGAGCAGCAGGTCGTCGTGGTCGTTCATCACGCGGTCGGCATCGCGCGCGAACTCGTCGTAGGTGACCGTGCAGCCGGAAATGCAGGCGCCGAACTGGTCGGTACAGCCGCCGCCCCAGGAGTCGCTGTGCAGGCGCGCGCCGTTGTCGTAGGCGATCTGCGCCATGTGGTAGGCGGTGCCGCCCTGCGTGTTGAGGTAGGCCAGGTCGCTGCCGGTCTCCTGCATCACCAGCTTGGCGCCGGGCGCCATGCCGTCGAGGTTGGTGTCGCCGCCGGGCGTGGTGAAGTTGATGCAGTCGGTGCCCGGGTTGGCGACGTTGTCGTTGCCGAGGATCGACCCGGCGACATGCGTGCCGTGGCCGTGCGGATCGGCCCAGCTACCGCCGGACAGGCCGGACCACTTGTAGTAGGCAACGACCTTGCGCGCGTCGTAGTTCGGCGTCGCGATGCCCGGGCAGCCCGCGCCGTCGTTGCAGGAACTGTACGGCGGCGGCTGGCTGGCGTCCTTGAACGCCACGTTGTCGAGGTACAGGCCGGTGTCGAGCTCGCCGATGATCTGGCCGCAGCCGTACAGGCCTTGTGCCCAGATCGGCTTGGACGGCGACGGCGAGTTCACGTTGCTCTGGTGCAGCCAGTGACCCTGCGAGTTGTTCAGGCGCATCGGCTTGCGGAAGCCGATCGCGAGCACGTCCGGGTTCACGGCCAGTTCTTCGATCGCGGCGCCGAGCTGGGCGCGGCTGAAGCCGGCGAGCAGGCGCGTCTCGCCACCGGACGTGACGGTGTTGGTCACGCTGAGGCCGGGGATCGCGGCGATCGCGCTGCGCATGGCGCTGCCGTTCGCCTGCGCATCGATGCTGATCTCCAGCGTGGTGATGCCCAGCCCGTCGACGATGCGATTGCCCTGCAATTCGCTGTAGATGTTCGGATCGACCTTCAGCGCCGGCATCAGCGGGCCGCTCCAGACCACGCCGTCGATCGCGCGCATCGCGCCATCGAGGCCGGCCGGCATGCGCACGATGTAGGCGTAGTGCGGCGCATAGCTGATGACCTTCGCGCCGGCGGCCTCGACCGCGGCGCGCTGCGCCTCGGTGATCGGCGCGCCGAACTTGACCAGCCGCAGCGTGGAATCCTTGACCGCGTCGAGCGAGAGCAGGCCCTGCAGCGTGGACGCGGACGTGGTCGATTCGCCTGTGCAGACGTTCTGCTGGGCGCCGGAGAACGACACCAGGCAGTCCTGCTCACCGGCCGACGCCGCCATCGGCAGCGCCAGCACGATGGCGAGGGATAAAAGGTTACGCATTTGATAAATCTCCCCAGAGTGAAGAATTTCAAGGTGACGCCGTCTCCGCTCCCTGCGGGCGCGATCGAGCCCCTGCTCAACCAGATTCATGGTGGCGCGGCACGGGCCGCGGCAGGCGCGGCGTATGCCCTCGATGCGTGCGCAATCCCGATGCGCTTCGTCCCCGACGTGGCGAGCGTCGCCGCAACGGTAGCATGGCCCAAGGCGTCCCGTCGTGAGACGCGCGTCGCTTCGGCGGGCATGTCGCAGCGCCGCATCGCAGCCCGTCCGTTTCAGGCGCGACGACGCGGCGTCGGCCACGCCATCGTGCCCGCGCAGCGGTTAGACTCCGTCGTCATGCTGAAGATCGACACCCACGCGCACATCCTGCCGCCAACCTGGCCGAACCTGGCCGAGAAATACGGCGACGACCGCTTCCCGGTCATGGTCCAGGCCGAGGGCCGGCACCGCATCTACAAGGACGGCAAGTTCTTCCGCGAGGTCTGGGCGAATGCCTTCGACCCGCAGGTGCGCATCGCCGACTACGCCAAGTTCGGCGTCGACGTGCAGGTCGTGTCGACCGTGCCGGTGCTGTTCTCGTACTGGGCCAAGCCGAGCCAGGCGCTGGAGCTGCACCGCCACCTGAACGACCACACCGCGCAGATCTGTCGCGACTACCCGCGCCACTACGCCGGCATCGGCACCGTGCCGCTGCAGGCGCCGACGCTGGCGATCCAGGAGATGGAGCGCTGCATCGACCAGCTCGGCCTGCAGGGCGTGCAGATCGGCTCGCACTGCGAAGCGTGGAACCTCGACGCGCCGGAGCTGTTCCCGTTCTTCGAGGCCGCGGCCGAGCTCGGTGCGGCGATCCTCGTGCACCCGTGGGACATGATGGGGCGCGAGTCGATGCCCAAGTACTGGCTGCCGTGGCTGGTCGGCATGCCGGCCGAGCAGGCGCGCGCGGCGTGCTGCCTGATCCTCGGCGGCGTGCTCGAGCGCCTGCCCCGGCTCAAGGTCTGCTTCGCGCACGGCGGCGGCTCGTTCCCGTACACGATCGGGCGCATCGAGCACGGCTTCCGCATGCGCCCGGACCTGGTCGCAACCGACAACGCGCGCAGCCCGCGCGACTACTTCGGCCGCATCTACTTCGACTCGTGCGTGCATGACAATGCCGCGCTGCGCTACCTGCTGGGCGTGGCCGGCGTCGACACCGTCATGCTCGGCACCGACTATCCGTTCCCGCTCGGCGAGCAGGAACCGGGCAGCGGCATCGCCGCGCTCGGCCTGCCGCCGGCGCAACAGGCCCGCCTGTTCCACGGCACCGCACTGGAATGGCTGGGCCTGCCCTACTCGCGTTTTGCCGACGATTCGGAGTGACCTTCGTGAAGCCGATTCCCTGCCTGCTTGCCGCCCTCGCCGCCGGCCTGTTGTCCACCACCGCGCCGGCGCAAGGCCGCACCGACTACACGCTCAACGACGGCCAGGTGCAGTTCCGCGTGCCGGCGGAGTGGACCGCGATCATGGAAAAGACCGAAGGCAACCCGCAGGCGGTCGCGTTCCAGGTGCCCGACCCGAGCGCGCAGGGCAGCGGCGACGCCGCCGACGCGACCGTCAAGACGCGCCAGCTCAAGACCCCGGCCGAGTTCGCCGGCGTCGTGCAGGACGAGCTGGACCGCTCCAAGGGACAAGGCGGCTACGAGAAGGACCCGTCGAACAAGGACAGCTCCGTGCACCAGTACTTCGTCTTGCGCGGCAAGACCCGCTACCTCGTGCGCGACAGCTTTTTCCTGACCGGCACGATCGCGGTCGAGGTGCGCTGCCAGCGGCCGCTGCTGGAATCGACACCGGCGGCGTGGAACGCGCAGTTCGACAGCGCCTGCAACGGCGTGGTCGCGTCACTGAAGCACTAGAGCGAAGGTTTCACTCGATCGTGGTCCCGGCGAACGCCGGGACCCAGCGCCTTTGCCAGCGCTTGAAGACGCTGCGGGCTGGGGTCAGAGTACATTTTTGCCCCGGGAAGCCCCCACCCTGATCGATCATCACACCGTCAAAAATGTACTCTGACCCCATTTCCGTTGCCGCCGCCGAAGCCCAGGCCCTGACCCTCGACGCACGCGATCCGCTCGCCGGCATGCGCGACGAGTTCCTGATCCCGCGCCACAGCGACGGCAGCGAGCAGGCGTATTTCTGCGGCAACTCGCTCGGCCTGCAGCCGCGCGCGACGCGTCAGGCACTCGCCGACGAACTCGACGACTGGCAGAACCTCGCGGTCGAGGCGCACTTCCGCGGCAAGCATCCGTGGATGCCGTACCACGAACTCGTGCGCGAGGATCTCGCCGCCGTGGTCGGCGCGAAGCCGCACGAAGTCGTCGCGATGAACTCGCTGACCGTGAACCTGCACCTGATGATGGTCAGCTTCTACCGGCCGACCGCGCAGCGCCACGCGATCCTGATCGAGCGCAGCGCATTTCCTTCCGACCATCACGCGGTTGCCTCGCAGATCCGCTTCCACGGCTTCGACCCGGCCAGCGCACTGATCCAGCTCGACGGCGACGCCAACGGCGTGATCGCCGAGGACACGATCCTGCGCGCGCTCGACGAGCACGGCGAGCGCATCGCGCTGGTGCTGCTGCCCGGCGTGCAGTACCTGTCCGGCCAGGCCTTCGACCTCGCCGCGATCACGCAGGCCGCGCACGCGAAAGGCTGCCAGGTCGGCTTCGACCTCGCGCACGCGGCCGGCAACCTCGACCTGCGCCTGCACGACATCGGCTGCGACTTCGCCGCCTGGTGCAGCTACAAGTACCTGAACGCCGGCCCCGGCGCGATCGCCGGCTGCTTCGTGCACGAACGCCACGCGCGCGCGGACGAACTGCCGCGCTTCGCCGGCTGGTGGGGCCACGACCCGGCCACGCGTTTCCTGATGCGCCCGCAGTTCCTGCCGGCCTTCGGCGCCGATGGCTGGCAGCTCAGCAACCCGCCGATCTTCGCGCTCGCGCCGCTGCGCGTGTCGCTGGCGCAGTTCCGCCGTGCCGGCATGGCCGTGCTGCGCGCCAAGTCGGTCGCGCTGACCGCGTACTTCGAACGCCTGATCCACGCCCACGTGCCCGACGTGCTCGACGTGCTGACCCCGGCCGATCCGGCGCAACGCGGTTGCCAGCTCTCGCTGCGCGTGAAGGGCGCGCGCGAGGCCGGCCGCTCGCTGTATGACCACCTGCACGCGCACGGCATCGTCGTCGACTGGCGCGAACCGGACGTGATCCGCGCCGCGCCGACGCCGCTGTACAACCGCCACATCGACTGCCTGCGCTTCGTGCGCGCGGTGCGCGACTGGGCCGCGGCGCGCTGATCCTGCGGACGCCGGGGCGGCGTCCGCAGGATCGGCATCAGCTCACGCGCCCGGCGGGGTCGGCAACGACGGGATCGCGCGCAGGTACTCGTAGATCGCGCGCAGGTCGCGCTCGACCATGTCCTGGTAGGTCGGCCACGGCATCACCTGCAGCAGCGGACACGGCGGCGGCGCGCCCGGAGCGCAGTCGAAGTCGTGGCCGGTGCGGATGGTCGTCGCGAACTGCGGCCAGGTCAGCCCCGCCGGCAGGCCGTGCGTATCCGGCGTGAGGTTGCGCGAGACGAACGGGCCGAAGGTCTGTCCACCCGCGAGGTAGCCGGCAGCGTTGACCTGTTTCGGCTGGCCAAGGAACGGATCGCCGCCATCCACGTACGACGGGTTCGTGTGGCAGTCGTTGCAGCCGCCGACCGCATTGACCAGATAGCTGCCGAGGCCGACCAGCGCGCGGTTCTTGCCGCGCAGGTTCAGCGGCACCGGCGCGATCGCGAAGCCCTGTTGCACGCGGCTGTTGTCGCCGTCGTCGTTGCCGTGGTTGTTGTTGACCTGACTGCTGTTGACTTGATTACCGTTCTGGGCCCGGCTCGGTGGCGCCAGCGCGAGCGCGCCGGCGACCAGCAGCACCGGCGCCAGGCCGGCGGCGACAGGAAGCATGCGTTTCATCGGTCGATCTCCTCTCGGTCTTGCATGGCCCCGTGGTGACAATCCCCTGGGAACGCTCGAAAGGAAACGGCAAGGCTCGCGATCATGCGACTGCAGCCTGCACGGCGCAATCGCCGAATCGGGTCAATATCCGTGCCAGACGCGCTGGCATGATCCGTGCCGGGCGGCATTGCAAAGCGCGCCGCATTCACGCAAGTTTGGATGTCTTGCCCGCAGCCTGGAGGCTCCGTGTCGCGCAGCAACCCGGATATCACGATCGTCGGCGGCGGCCTGGTCGGCGCCCTGCTCGCCACCCTGCTCGCGCGGCGCGGTTTCGCCGTCGACGTGTTCGAGCGCCGCCCCGATCCGCGCCAGGCCGGCTATGCCGGCGGCCGCTCGATCAACCTCGCGCTGGCCGAGCGCGGCCTGCACGGCCTGCGCCTGGCCGGCCTCACCGACGAGGTCATGCGCCTGGCCGTGATGATGCGCGGCCGCATGGTGCACCACCGCGACGGCCGCAGCGAGTTGCTGCGCTACGGCCGCGACGACAGCGAAGTGATCTGGTCGCTCAATCGCGGCCGCCTCAACGTCGCGATGATCGACGCCGCCGAACAGGCCGGCGCACGCTTCCACTTCGACCGCCGCCTCGACGCCGCCGAGTTCGGCGAGCACGTCACGCTGCGCTTCCACGACGAAGCCGGCGGCGGCAGCCACGAGCACGTCGCGACGTTCGTGGTCGGCGCCGACGGCGCCGGCTCCGCGCTGCGCGCGGCGATGAACGCGGTGCGTCCGCTCGGCGAGCGCATCGAGCCGCTCGGACATGGCTACAAGGAGCTGGAGATCCCGGCAAACGCGAAAGGGGGTCAGAGTCACTTTTCAAACGCGAAAGGGGGTCAGAGTCACTTTTCGATGGCTGCGGGCTTCGAGCGAACGGGCGCAAAAAGTGACTCTGACCCCCTTTCGCCTTTCGCCATCGAACCGAACGCGCTGCATATCTGGCCGCGCGGCAACTACATGTGCATCGCGCTGCCGAACGCCGAGGGCAGCTTCACGGTCACGCTGTTCCTCGCCAACCAGGGCGAGCCGAGCTTCGCGACGATCCCGGATGCGGCCGCGGCGCGTGCGTTGTTCGAGCGCGACTTCGCCGACCTGCTGCCGCTGCTGCCGGACTTCGACCAGGATTTCACGGCCAACCCGCTCGGCGTGCTGTCCACGCTGTATCTGGACCGCTGGCATCTCGACGGCCGCGCCGTGCTGATCGGCGACGCCGCGCACGCGATGGTGCCGTTCCACGGCCAGGGCATGAACTGCGGCTTCGAGGATGCGGTCGAGCTGGCCGACCTGCTCGCCGAACATGCCGACGACACCGCCTGGGCGTTCGCCGAGTTCGAGCGCCGGCGCAAGCCGAACGCCGAGGCGATCATCGCGATGGCGCTCGAGAACTACGTCGAGATGCGCGACTCGGTCGCCGATCCGCAGTTCCTGCTGCGCCGCGACCTCGGCCGCGTGCTGGCCGAACGCCACCCCGGCCGCTTCGTGCCGCGCTACTCGATGGTCACGTTCACGCGCATGCCGTACGCGCAGGCGTTCGCGCGCGGCGCCGTGCAGGACACGCTGCTGCGCGAGCTGACGCAAGGCAAGTCGCATCTCGACGAGATCGATCTCGCGCAGGCCGACGCGCTGGTGTGCGAGCGCCTGACGCCGCTGGCCGCCTGAGTGCCGCAACCGTGGACGCGCCAGCGCGCATCCTCGCCCTGCTCGCGGCGTATCGCGCGACGCATTACGAGGTGTTCCTGCCCGACGGCACGAGCGCAACGATCCACGTCGGCCAGCCACCGCCACACGCTGTCGCAACCTGGCTCGGCGCCGCTCCGTTCGCGGCCTTCCTGACCGCCTGCAATCCGCACTCGCACGCGCTGCCGGAGGAGGAGAACCGGCAACGCCTCGACGCGCTGCGGCGACGCTTGCAGGCGCACGCGTGCCGCCTGCTCGACGGCGTCGGCCACCTGCCCGGCGAAACCTGGCACGAGCCGAGCCTGCTGGTCGCCGGCCTCACGTTCGCCGACGTCGATGCGCTCGTGCGCGAGTTCGACCAGAACGCGGTCGTGATCGTGCACGCACATGGCGTGGCACGGCTGCGCCTGTACCGGCCCGAGTGGCATGCGGTGGCCGGCTACGCGGATGATCTGGAATGGGCGTAGGCATTCGTGGCACCGTAGGAACGCGCCACTGGGGTCCGGCGGCGCCGTGGCAGGAGCGCACCCTGTGCGCGACCCGGGCCTCGTTCGACGCTGGTCGCGCACAGGGTGCGCTCCTGCGCGGAAACGGCGCGATCGCGGCTGCGACGTTCCGGCCGTGGTATCCGCGCGCGCGTGCCGCTAGCATGCAGGCCGCATGCCCATCCCCGATTCCCACGACCGCCCCGCGCTGCTCGAAGCCCGCGGCCTGGCCTTTGCGCGCAACGACGAGCCGATCTTCGGCCCGCTCGACTTTGCGCTGCATCCGGGCGAGGTCGTGCTGATGGAGGGCGACAATGGCGCCGGCAAGACGACCCTGCTGCGCGTGCTGTCGGGCCTGCTCGCGCCGAGCGCGGGCGAGATCCGCTTGAACGGCGAACCGCTGACGCTGGCGCGGCTGTCGCCGCAGGTCGCGCTGCTGTCGCACCAGGCCGGCCTCAAGCACGACCTGACCGCGCTGGAGAACCTCGCCTTCGCCGCCGGCCTGCACGGCGTGCGCGCCGGCCTTTCGCCGGAGAGCGCGCTGGCCGGCGTCGGCCTGGACGGCTACGCCGACGTGCCGGTGCGGCAGCTGTCGGCCGGGCAGAAGAAGCGCGTCGCGCTGGCGCGCGTGCTGCTCGCGCCGGTCGGGCTGTGGCTGCTCGACGAACCGTACGCGAACCTCGACCTCGACGGCATCCGCCTCGTGAACCGCCTGCTCGACCACCACGCGCGCCGCGGCGGCGCCGCGCTGATCACTTCGCACGGCGCCTACGCCTACACCTCGGGCACGCCGCGCAGGATTTCGCTGCATGGTGGGAGCAGCGGAAGCCGCGATGCTCTGGGCTCGGGCGGCACCGCCGAAAGCATCGCGGCTTCCGCCGCTCCCACAGCCGCTCCCACGACTGCTCCCAGCGAGAACCGCGCATGAAGCCCGGCTCGACCTCCGCCGCCTGCGCGGCGCTGATCCGGCGCGACCTGACCCTGGTCTGGCGCCGCCGCGGCGATGCGGTCAACCCGATCCTGTTCGCGCTGATCGTGGTCGCGCTGTTTCCGTTCGCGCTCGGCCCGGAACCCGAGCAATTGCGCCGGATCGCCGCCGGCGTCGTGTTCGTCGCGCTGCTGCTGGCCGGCCTGCTCGCGCTCGACACGCTGTTCCGCGGCGACTACGAGGACGGCTCGCTCGAACAGCTGGTGCTGTCGCCGCATCCGCTGGCGCTGCTGCTCGCGTGCAAGATCGCGGTGCACTGGCTGACCACCGCGCTGCCGCTGCTGCTCGTCGCGCCGCTGCTCGGCGAACTGCTGCACGTGGCCGAGCCGGTGCGCTGGGTGCTGCTGGGCGCGCTGGCGCTGGCGACGCCGCTGCTGAGCCTGATCGGTGCGGTCTGCGTCGCGCTGACGGTCGGCATGCACCGCTCTGGTATGCTGCTCGCGCTGCTCGTGCTGCCGCTCTACGTGCCGGTGCTGATCTTCGGCGCCGGCGCCTGCAACGCGGCGCTGGCCGGCCTGCCCTACGTGGCTCCCCTGCTCTGGCTCGGCGCGGCGCTGGTGCTGGCGCTGGTGCTCGCGCCGCTGGCCTGCGCGGCGGCACTCAGGATCTCGCTGTCATGAATGCACTCACCCTCTGGTTCCACAAGACCGGCTCGCCGCCGACGTTCTACCGCCTCGCCGGGCTGCTGCTGCCGTGGTGCTACGGCATCGCGCTGCTGCTCGGCGCGATCGGCCTGTACGGCGGCCTCGTGCTGGCGCCGAGCGACTACCAGCAGGGCGATGCCTACCGCATCATCTTCATCCACGTGCCCAGCGCGTGGATGGGCCTGTTCGCATACTTCTTCATGGCCGCCAACGCGTTCATCGCGCTGGTCTGGCGCATCAAGCTGTCCGAGGTGCTGGCGATGGCGAGCGCGCCGGCCGGCGCCGCGTTCACGTTCATCACGCTGGTCACGGGCTCCCTCTGGGGCAAGCCGATGTGGGGCACCTGGTGGACCTGGGACGCGCGCCTGACCTCGGAACTGGTGCTGCTGTTCCTGTACCTCGGCGTGATGGGCCTGTACGCGGCGATCGAGGACCGCCGCCAGGCCGCGCGCGCGGCCGGTTTCCTCGCGCTGGTCGGCGTGGTCAACCTGCCGATCGTGCATTTCTCGGTCAACTGGTGGAACACGCTGCACCAGGGCTCGACCGTGCGCCTGCTCGGACCGTCGCACATCGACGCGGCGATGCTGTGGCCGCTGCTGCTGATGGCGATCGCGACGCACCTGTGGTTCTTCGGCACCGTGCTGGCGCGCACGCGCACGGGCCTCCTCGAACTGGACGGCGGCAAGGACTGGGTCCGCGCGATCGCGCTCGGCCCGGAAATGTCCGCGGTCGCCGCGCCCGCGGCAACGGAGCGCACCCATGGCTGAGTTCCTTGCGATGGGTGGCTACGCCCCCTATGTCTGGGCGTCGTACGCGGTGTTCTTCGTCGTGCTCGCGCTCGATGCACTGGCGCCGCGCGCGCAGCGCAAGCGCGTGCTGGCCGAGCTGCGCGGACGCCTGAAACGCCGCCAATCCCGTACCGAGGCCCGCCGATGACGCCGACCCGCAAACGCCGCCTGATCGTGATTTCGCTGGTACTGGCCGCGGTCGCGGTCGCCGCCGGCCTGACCGTGCTGGCGCTGCAGCAGAACATGACCTACCTGTACTCGCCGACCGAGGTCGAGGCCGGGCATGCACCCGAGCACGCGCGCTTCCGCCTCGGCGGCGTCGTGCTCGAGCACTCGATCCAGCGCGCCAGCGATTCGCTCAAGGTCGACTTCGTCGTCACCGACCGCTTCAAGCAGATGCCGGTCGAGTACACCGGCATCCTGCCCGACCTGTTCCGCGAAGGGCAGAGCATCGTCGCGACCGGCGCGATCCACGACGGCCGCTTCGTCGCGACCGAGGTGCTGGCCAAGCACGACGAGACCTACATGCCGAAGGAAGTCGCCGACGCGATCGCCAAGGCCAAGGAAGCGCACGTCGATCACGGCGAGTGACGTGCTTTAGCCCTCCCCTTCGAGGGGGTGAGCCGGGCTTTCGATCGCTGCCGTCGGGCAGCGATCGCCGGCGAACGGCCGCACAGGGATGTGCGGACCGGACTCGCGAGCGCAGGATGCGCGAGGGTTGGGTGGGGATGGTGTTCGCACCCGCGCCGGCGAAAGCATCGGGACTGAAGTTACTGAAGTCCCTCCCACAAGGCCGCGCACGCCGAAGCGCGCTTTCCAGCGCCGCGACCGTTTGCCGCGCCCCGGGAACGGCCATGCGGCGGGCCGGTCCAAGCCGCGCCGCCGCCCCGCGGTACTGTCGGTGTGCCGTCTCGCGTAAGCTAGGCGGCCACCGATGAGGCCATTGCCGCGCGAGCGGCGGTCCAGGCTGCTGTTCCTGGATGCCCGCTGACGCGGGCATGGCGCCGGATCCGCCCGCCCCCGATTACCTGCCGCCACCATGCTCCCCGAACTCGGTCAATTCGCACTGATCCTCGCCCTGCTCTTGTCGGTCGTGCAGTGCGTGCTGCCGCTCATCGGCGCGCAGAGCGGCAACCGCGCGCTGATCGCGCTTGCGCGGCCGGCGGTGGCTGGTCAGGCCGTGTTCGTGATCGCCGCGTTTGCGATCCTGACGTACGCGTTCCTCAGCCAGGACTTCTCGGTCGCCTACGTCGCGCAGAACTCGAACTCGCTGCTGCCGTGGTTCTACCGCTTCTCGGCCGTGTGGGGCGCGCACGAGGGCTCGCTGCTGCTGTGGATCCTGATCCTCGCGATCTGGAGCGTCGCGGTTGCCGCGTTCAGCCGCGCGCTGCCGGACGACTTCATGGCGCGCGTGCTCGGCGTGCTCGGTTTCATCAGCTTCGGCTTCCTGCTGTTCACGCTGCTGACCTCCAACCCGTTCGCGCGCGCGCTGCCGGTGCCGGCCGACGGCATCGATCTGAACCCGGTGCTGCAGGACCCGGGCCTGATCATGCACCCACCGATGCTCTACACCGGCTACGTCGGCTTCTCGGTCGCGTTCGCGTTCGCGATCGCGGCGCTGCTCGGCGGCCAGCTCGACGTGCGCTGGGTGCGCTGGTCGCGGCCGTGGACCAACGTCGCCTGGGCGTTCCTGACGCTCGGCATCGCGCTCGGCTCGTGGTGGGCCTATTACACGCTCGGCTGGGGCGGCTGGTGGTTCTGGGACCCGGTCGAGAACGCCTCATTCATGCCGTGGCTGGTAGGCACCGCGCTGATCCACTCGCAGGCGGTGACCGAGAAACGCGGCTCGTTCCGCGCCTGGACCTTGCTGCTGGCGATCTTCGCGTTCTCGCTCTCGCTGCTCGGCACGTTCCTGGTGCGCTCGGGCGTCTTGACCAGCGTGCACTCGTTCGCGGCCGACCCCAAGCGCGGCATCTTCATCCTCGCCTTCCTCGCCGCCGTGGTCGGCGGCTCGCTGCTGATCTACGCGCTGCGCGCGCCTAAGGTCGCCGGCGGCGAGCCGTTCGCGGCGGTCTCGCGCGAGACTGTGCTGCTGGTCAACAACCTGATGTTCGCCTGTGCCGCGGCGATGGTGCTGCTCGGCACGCTGTATCCGCTGCTCGGCGAGGCGCTGAACCTCGGCCGCATCTCGGTCGGCCCGCCGTACTTCGGCTTCATGTTCGTGCTGCTGATGCTGCCGGTGGTGCTGCTGCTGCCGTTCGGACCGTTCCTGAAGTGGCGCGGCGCCGACCTGCGCGCGGCCGCGCGCGCGCTGCTGCCGGCGCTGGCGGTGGCCGTGCTCGCCGCCGCGCTGGCCTGGCTGCTGGTCGGCAACCTGCCGTGGAAGGCGCTGGCCGGCACCGCCGCGTCGCTGTGGGTGGGCTTGGGCATCGCGCTGTATGCGCTGTCGCGCTGGCGCCACGCGCCGCCGGGTCGCCGCTTCACGCCGGAGATGCTCGGCATGATCTGCGCGCACTTCGGCGTCGCGCTGTTCCTCGCCGGCGTGCTGATCGTCGAGGCGACCAGCATCGAGAAGGACGTGCGCCTGGCGCCGGACCAGAGCGTGGCGATCGGCGCGCTGGCGTTCCGCTTTGACGGCGTGCACGACGCGCAGGGCCCGAACTACCAGGCGCAGCAAGGCGTGATCAGCGTGCTCGAAGGCGACCGGACGATCGCCGTGCTGCACCCGCAGAAACGCCAGTACACGCGCAATGCGCAAATCCAGACCGAGGCGGCGCTGCAGCCCGGTTTGTTCCGCGACCTCTATGTCGCGCTCGGCGAGCCGGTCGGCGACGACGGCGCCTGGGCCGTGCGCATCTACGTCAAGCCGTTCGTGCGCTGGATCTGGCTCGGCGCGCTGCTGATGATGTTCGGCGGATTCGTCGCCGCGGCCGACAAGCGATTCAGGACGCTGCCGGCACGTGCCGCGTCGACAGCCACACCATCCCCACCCAACCCTCCCCTTGAAGGGGATGGCTTGAAGGGAGCGCAAGCATGAATGCGCGTCTCCTGCCTTTGGCAGGCTTCCTGCTGATCGCCGCGCTGCTCGGCTTCGGCATCTGGTGGAGCAGCTCGCACGATCCGCGCGCGGTGCCCTCGCCGCTGATCGACAAGCCGGCGCCGACATTCGCGCTGCCTTTGCTGGCCGATCCGGACAAGACGCTCGGCAGCGCCGACCTCGCCGGCCAGCCGTACCTGCTCAACGTGTTCGCCAGCTGGTGCTTCGCCTGCCGCGACGAGCACCCGATCCTGATGCGCGAGGGCAAGCGCCTGGGCATCAAGCTGGTCGGCTTCAACTACAAGGACGAACCCGACGACGCGCAGCGCTGGCTGGCGCAGTACGGCGACCCGTACGACGTCGTGATCGCCGACCATCCCGGCAAGGTCGCGATCGACTTCGGCGTGACCGGCGCGCCGGAAACCTTCCTCGTCGATGGCAGCGGCGTGATCCGCTACAAGTACATCAGCCCGATCACGCCCGAGGTCATCGACAAGGAACTGCTGCCGCGCATCGCGGCGATGAAGGGGGCGGCGCGATGATGCGAGTCGTCTCACGATGCTGGCGCTTTGAAGCCCTCCCCTTCAAGGGGAGGGTTTGGGTGGGGATGGTGTGCGCGCTGTTGCTGGCCTTGGCGACCACCGCCTTCGCCGCCGTCGACCCGCTGCCGTTCAAGGACCGCGCCGAGGAACTGCGCTTCCAGACCCTGACCAAGCAGCTGCGCTGCCTGGTCTGCCAGAACGAGAGCCTGAACGACTCCGCCGCGCCGCTCGCCGCCGACCTGCGCCGCGACGTGTTCGAACAGATGCGCGCCGGCAAGAGCGACGACGAGATCAAGACCTGGCTGACCGCGCGCTACAGCGACTTCGTGCTGTACGACCCGCCGCTGCGCGGCGGCACCTGGCTGCTCTGGTTCGGCCCGCTGCTGGTCCTGCTCGGCGGCGCCGCGGCGGTCTTCATCAACGTGCGCCGACGCGCGCAGGCCGCCGCCGCGACGCCGCTCGCGCGCGCTCCGAACGATACCGAGGACGACTGGTGATGCTGACCTTCATCGTGTGCGCGGCGCTGATGATCGCCGCGGCGCTCGCGTTCGTGCTGCCGCCGCTGCTGCGCCAGACGTCCGGCGCCACACCGGAAACGGCCCGCTTGGCCGCGCTCGAACAGGCGCATGCCGCAGGCGTGATCGACGCCGACGAATACGCCACCAAGCGCGCCGCGCTCGGCGCCGCCGCGCCCGCCGCGACGCGGCCGACGCGCGCGACCAGCGTGGCGATCCTGCTGCTCGCGCTGCTGCTGCCGGCGACCGCGCTGCTGCTGTACCGGCTGGTCGGCACGCCGCAGGCGCTCGATCCGGCCAACCTGGTCGCCGCACCGGCCACGCCGGCTGGCGTGCCGGAGATGGAGCAGGCGATCGCGATGCTGGCCGCGCGCCTGCAACAGCAGCCCGGCGACGCCGAGGGCTGGGCGCTGCTCGGCCGCGCCTACCAGGCGACCCAGCGCGGCGACAAGGCACTGGCCGCGTTCAAGCGCGCGCACGAGCAGGCGCCCGACACCGCAGGCTACGCGATCGAGTACGCGCAGGCGCTGGCGCTCGCCGCGCCCGGCCATCGCATCGACGGCGAGGCGCGCAGGCTGCTCGAAGGCGTGCTGCAGGCCGATCCGGCCAACCAGCGCGCGCTGTGGCTGCTCGGCATCAGCGACTACCAGGCGCAGCATTACGGCGCCGCGATCGCGCGCTGGCGCACGCTGCTGCCGCAGCTCGAAGCCGGCTCCGAAGTCCATGCAAGCGTGCAGCGCCAGATCGCCGAAGCCGAGGCGCTGCGCGACGGCAAGGCGCCGCCGGACGCGCCGCGCACGGCGGCGGCCTCGGCTGCGGCACCGGCCGAAAGCGCCGCGACCGACACGGCCGCCGCCGGCACGGCGCCGAAGCTGACCGTCGAGGTCGCGCTCGATCCGAAGCTGCAGGGCCAGCTCGACCCCGACGCGACACTGTTCGTGTTCGCGCGCGCCGCCAGCGGCCCGCCGATGCCGCTCGCGATCCAGCGCCTGAAGGCCGCGCAATTGCCACTGACCGTCACGCTCGACGAGAGCATGGGCATGCTGCCGACGATGAAGCTGTCGATGTTCCCGCAGGTCGTGGTCGGCGCGCGCGTGTCCAAGTCCGGCAACGCGATCGCGCAAAGCGGCGACCTGCAGGTGCTGTCGGCGCCGCTCGACGTGCACGCCACGCAGCCGATCGTGCTGCGCATCGACCAGATCGTGCCATAGCTCCTCGCGCTGTCGCACAGCCAACGGTAGGAGCGCACCCTGTGCGCGACCGGGGGTGTCCATCGTCGCATGGCATCGCCCACAGGGTGGGCTCCTACAAAAGCTGCGCCTTTGCGCGCAACTGGCAACTCACGTAGCGTCCCGATGCGGTGACGACGGGGACGTCGCCGCCGGATCACGGACAGGTGCGCGCCATCGAAATGGCCGCTGTTCGTGACACCGTTCGCAGCCTTCGACTGGATGCAAGGGGATGTGCATGTCGACGCAGGATCCGCTGTCGCGCGAAGCGCGCCGTTTCATCGTATTGATCGCCCTCGCGCAGGGCCTGCTGCTGTGGCTGGCTGAAATCGGCACCGAACACCGCTGGTGGCCGTTCTCCGAGCTGGGCGGCCGCGTGTGCTGGTACACGCTGGTGCTCGGCGTGCCGGGCGTGATGGCGCTGTCCGTGCGCCGCCTCGACGACCGCCGCTTCTGGCAGCACGTCGCACTCGTCACCGCGCTGCTCGCCGCGCTGTTGTCGTGGGCGGCCTGGAGCGCGACCGGCGCGCCGGGCCTGCAAAGCGGCGAGGTGCTCGGGCCGTACGGATTCACGACGGCGCTCGCACTGTTCGTCGCGTTGCCGTGGCTGCAATGCCGCCTGCAGTACGGCCGCTGGTGCGCGCCGTATGCGGACCTGTTCGAGTACGCCTGGCAGAACGCACTGACGCTCGCGCTGACGCTGCTGTTCGTCGGCATCTGCTGGGGCGTGCTGACGCTGTGGGCCGCGCTGTTCGCGCTGGTCAAGATCGACTTCTTCCAGGACCTGTTCCGCGAACACGCGTTCGTCTACCTCGCCACCGGCGGCATGGCCGGCCTCGGCGTGCTGATCGGGCGCACGCAGCAGCGCCCGATCCGCGTCGCGCGCCAGATCGTGCTGGCGATCTTCACCGGCCTGCTGCCGCTGCTCGCGTTCATCGCGCTGCTGTTCGCGCTGAGCCTGCTGTCCACCGGGCTGGAACCGCTGTGGAACACGCGCTCGGCGACGGCGATCCTGATGTCGCTGGTCGGCCTGATCATCGTATTCACCAACGCGGTCTACCAGGACGGCCTGCGCGCGCCACCCTACCCGGCCTGGCTGCGCCGCCTGATCGACGCCGGCCTGCTCGTGCTGCCGGTGCACGCCGCGATCGGCCTGTATGCGCTGTACCTGCGCATCGACCAGTACGGCTGGACCGCGGACCGCTACTGGGCCGCGCTCGTCTGCGTGATCCTGAGCGCGTATGCGCTCGGCTATGCCGCCGCGGTGCTGCGCCGTCGCGTGGACTGGCTGGCACCGATCCGCCGCGTCAACGTCGCGCTGTCGCTCGTGGTCATCGCACTGATCGCCGCATCGAATTCACCGCTGCTCGATCCGCACCGCCTCGGCGTCAACGACCAGGTCGCGCGCTGGACCGACGGCCGCACCGATGCCAAGCACCTGGACCTCGAGCACCTGCGCTTCGACAGCGGCCGGCGCGGCTACCGCGCGGCGCAGGCGCTGCGCGCCGATGCGCGCGTGCAGGCGGATACGGCGCTGGCGGCCGAACTGGCCAAAGTCCTCGAACGCCCGCAGCGCCATGCCTGGCGCGACGCGGAAGAGCGGCGGCGCGCTGCCGTGACGCAGGTGGAGCAGTTCGCCGCGACGCTGCAGCCGGCGACCGGTTCGCCGGCCCCCGACGCGGCCTTCCTGCAGGCATTGCTCGCCAGCGACGCGGCGAAGACCGAATGTCGCCAGAGCGACGACGACTGCGTCTACCTCGCACGCGACTTCGATGGCGACGGCTCCATCGATGCGCTGCTGTGCGGTCTGGGCGATGCCGGCCTCGTCCGCTGCCAGCTCTGGGACCGCAGCGACGGCTCCTGGCGCGTCGCGGCCAGGTTCGACTGGTACGGCGACACCGCGACCGAGTTGAAGCGTGCCTTGCGCGCCGGCGAGGTCACGCCGGCGCCGCGCCGCTGGCCGGACCTGAAAGCCGGCGACCACCTCGCCGTGCCGACGACCGAGTGACGCGGCGCGAGGCCGCTTGCGCGCAGTTGCCACTTTTCGTCATAAGATGACGCATCTTCAGGGGTTCTGAAGCGTTCCATCCCGTGGCGTCGATCCAGGCGCCACCGTGCATCCGGGCGCGTGTTGCGACGCGCCCGCGTTACGCGCTCGCGCGCACACGTCGAGGCTTCGCAACGGGCCGGCCGTTACCCGACAGCCTGCCCGCACCGATGGCCGCCGGTGACGGCGGAGCAATGCCAGCGTTGCTGTGGCTTTTCGTCCTCACGAAGAGGGTACGTCGATGCGAACCCGATGGTGCGCCATCCTTGCTGCCGCGGCGCTCGCGGCCACGATCCCACGCCTGCCCGGCGCCACGCCTCCTGACGACGAGCACCGCGACGCCGACGAGTCGGCGCAAGCGGTCGAGAGCTTCAGCCTCGACTGGCACGCGATCAACCCCGGCATCGCGCGCGCGCGCAGCAATTGCTTCCAGCTCGCCGGCACGCTCGGCCAGCCGGTCGCGGGCTACGCCACCGGCGGCAGTTTCATCGTCTCTGCGGGCTTCTGGGCCGGCGCGCCGACCAGCGGACTCGACACGATCTTCTTCCATGGCTTCGAGGGGTGTGGAGCATGAAACGCAATCGACTCGCGATCGTCCTCGGCCTGGCGCTGGGCCTCGGCCTCGGCCTCGCCGGCACCGTGCAGGCGGCACCGCAGACCACCGCGTTCACCTACCAGGGGCAGCTGAACGCCAGCGGATCGCTGCCGAACCAGACCTACACGTTCACGTTCACGCTCTACAACGCCGCCACCGGCGGCGCGCAGATCGGCGCGCCAATCACGCAGAGCCTCGTCGTGAGCAACGGCCTGTTCACCACCGACCTCGACTTCGGCCTCGCCTTCGGCCCGACGCAGTACTGGCTCGAAATCAGCGTCAACGGCCAGGTGTTGACGCCGCGCCAGCCGGTCACGACCACACCGGTCGCGCAGTATGCGCTGAACGCGCCGGCGGGACCGGCCGGCCCCACGGGCCCCGCCGGACCGACCGGCCCGGCCGGTCCGCAAGGCCCGATCGGCCCGACGGGCCCGGCGGGCAGCGGTCCGTTCACGCTGCCCTACGCGAACACGCAGTCGAACGCCGGCGCGCTGTTCTCGATCACCAACACCACCAACACTGCGCTGATGGGCAGCTCCAGCTCGACCGACAGCAGCGTGAATGCCGTCGTCGGTGCGATCTCCTCGACCGCGCCCGGCGGCTTCTCCAGCGGCGTGCGCGGCATCAACAACGGTACCGGCGGCCTCGGCATCGGCGTATACGGCTCGCAGGCCGGCAGTGGCTGGGGCGTCTATGGCGTCACCCCGTCCGGCATTGGCGTCTACGGCAATTCCAGCGGCAATGGTTTCGGCGTGTACGCGAACTCCAGCAGCGGCACCGGCCTCAACGCCACCAGTACCAGTGGCATCGCGGCGACGTTCGGCCTCTACAACACCGCGAACAACTCGACCGCGGTGGCGGTGAGCACCGTCGGCGCGGGTAACGCGCTGAACGTCACCGCCGCCAGCGGGTACGGCATCTTGTCGACAGCGGACGGCACCGGCGTCCGCGGCACGACGAGTTCCATAAGCGCCGCCGGCATCATCGGCGACAACACCGGCGGCGGCGAGTCGGTGGTCGGCCTCGCGAATACCTCGCTCTCCGGCGCGGTGGTCGGCCGCAATGACGGCGCCGGTTCCGGCGTACGCGGATTTATCGCCACCGACACGTCCGGCAATGGCATTGGCGTCTACGGGCAGGTCGGCATCAGCGGCAGCAAGGGCCGCGCCGGCCGTTTCGAGAACACCAACGCCTCCAACACGTCCAACGTCCTGGAAGTCGAGACCAATACCATCGGCGACATCCCGACCAGCCGGGGTGGCGCCTCCTTCTTCGTCAACAACACCAACGGCGTCGCCGCCGCGGTGCGCGGCGAGGTCAACACGATCTTCGGCAATTTCGGCGCCAGCGGCATCTACGGCGTCAGTTCCGGCACCGGCGGCTTCGCCGGTGTTTTCTACTCGTCCAACACCAGCGGCAACGGCACGACGCTGCAGGTTTCCAACGCCGGCAACGGCCCTGCAACGGCTATCGCCAAAAGCGGTCCGGGAACAGCACTGCAGGTCAGTCACAGCGGCGCGTCCGGCAATCTCGCCGTGCTACAGAACGGCAGCACCAACGTCGCGCGCATCGACAAGACCGGCAAGGGCTTCTTCAACGGCGGCACGCAGACCGGCGGCGCCGACCTGGCCGAGTTCGTGCCGACCAGCGGCGCGCTGCCGCAAGCCGGCGACGTGGTCGAGATCGACCCGGACCAGCCCGATCGCTTCCGCCTGTCCAGCCGCGCGTACAGCCCGCTCGTGGCCGGCGTGATCTCGACCGACCCCGGCGTGACGATGAACGCACGTCACGGCGCCGACCAGCCGACCGACGGCCCCGCGCTCGCGCTGGCCGGCCGAGTGCCGGTCAAGGTGACCGGCGAGAACGGCCCGATCCGCATCGGCGACCTGCTCGTCTCCTCCTCCACGCCCGGCCACGCGATGCGCGCGCCGCCGACGCCGGTCAGCGGCACCGTGATCGGCAAGGCGCTGCAGGCGATGGATGACGCCAGCGGCACGGTATTGATGCTGACGATGCTGCGCTGAAGACTCCAAGCCCGCTCGGTTCGGCAAGCGGAAACCTCGGCGCCTGTGGTGGGAGCGGCGGAAGCCGCGATGCTTTGGACAGCACAAGCATCGCGCCTGCCGGCGCTCCCACAGGGACACTCAAGGCCCCGCGTTCCGACTTGGCGCCACCGCCGCCGCTGGGTACATTGCGCGTCCTGCCTCGCCGCCCCTTCCGCGCATGTCCGACGCCCGCCGCTGGTTCGCCCTGCCCTCGCCGTTCCACATGAAGCGCGGCGGCGAACTCGTCGGCGCCCGCCTCGCCTACGAAACCTGGGGCGAACTCAGCGCCGCGCGCGACAACGCGATCTTCATCCTGACCGGCCTGTCGCCGAGCGCGCACGCCGCCTCGAATGCGGACGATCCCTCGCCCGGCTGGTGGGAGGAGATGATCGGCCCGGGCAAGCACATCGACACGAACCGCTGGTTCGTGATCTGCGCGAACACGCTCGGCAGCTGCAAGGGCTCCACGGGCCCGGCCGACATCAATCCTGCCACCGGCGAGCCGTATCGCCTGGACTTCCCCGAGCTGACGCTCGAGGACGTCGCCAACGCCAGCCACGAACTGGTGCGCGCGCTCGGCATCGAGCGCCTCGCCTGCCTGGTCGGCAACTCGATGGGCGGCATGAGCGCGCTCGCATACCTGTTGCTGCATCCCGGCAGCGTGCGCACGCACATCAGCATCTCGACCGCGCCGCAGGCACAGCCGTTCGCGATCGCGATCCGCTCGCTGCAGCGCGAGGCGATCCGCCTCGACCACAACTGGAACAACGGCCACTACGACGAGGAGCACTACCCCGAGGCTGGCATGTCGATCGCGCGCAAGCTCGGCGTGATCACCTACCGCTCGGCGATGGAATGGGTCGGCCGCTTCGCGCGCATCCGCCTCGACGCCGAGCAGCGCGAGGACGATCCGTTCGGCGCCGAGTTCCAGGTCGAGTCCTACCTCGCCGGCCACGCGCGCCGCTTCGTGCGCAGCTTCGACCCGAACAGCTACCTGTACCTGTCGCGCGCGAGCGACTGGTTCGACGTCGCCGAGTACGCCCCGAAGGAGGCCGGCCACGGCGGCGTCGACCACGCGCTGCAACGCATCCGGCTCGAGCGCGCGCTGGTCATCGGCGTCGAGACCGACATCCTGTTCCCCCTCAGCCAGCAGCAGCAGATCGCCGACGGCCTGCGCGCCGGTGGCGCCGAAGTCGACTTCGTCGCGCTGGACAGCCCGCAGGGCCACGACGCGTTCCTGGTCGACATCCCGCGCTTCGGCGCCGCCATCGCGCGCTTTTTGGCCGCGGGTTAGAATCGAGACGCTGCCCGCGCCACGCATGTGCGCGCCCGCCCTCCGAGAGTCGCCATGCTATCGCTTGAATTCCCCGGTGCCCGCCAGCTGATCGACGCGATCGACGCCGCCGTCGTGCAGTCCGACCAGACCGTCGTCACCGACATGCTGCGCACCGCGCTGTGCCGCCTGATTCGCGACGCCGACGTGCGCCTGCCCGAGTGCGTGTTCGAAAGCGTCGCCGATCACTACGCACGTCGCGAGCTGTACCGCAGCGAGCAACACGGCTACAGCGTCGTCGCGATGACCTGGGGCCCCGGCCAGGGCACGCCGATCCACGACCACGCCGGCCAGTGGTGCGTTGAAGGCGTGTGGCACGGCAACCTCGAAATCACCCCGTACGAGCTGATCGAAGCGCGCGGCGACCGCTACCGCTTCGAACCGCGCGGCACGATGAACGCCGGCGTCGGCTCCGCCGGCAGCCTGATCCCGCCGCACGAGTACCACACCATCGTGAACCCCAGCGACGACGCGATCGCCGTCTCGCTGCACATCTACCGCCGCGCCCTCGACGCCTGCGCCAAGTTCTACCCCACCGACGATGGCTGGTACCTGCGCGACCAGTGCGCCCTCGCGCTCGACAGCACGCAGTAAATCTTTAGCCCTCCCCTTCAAGGGGAGGGTTGGGTGGGGATGGTGTTCGTAGTGTGGGGATGCTGCTCGTCGTGAGGGCGGCGGCCGCCGCATACGACCCTCACAACGAATTCCCTGCATCCCCCACCACGCTTGCCGTATACTGCGCGCCCCGCGAGCCCCCAGCGCCGCGGCACTTCAAGCCGAAGTGGCGGAATCGGTAGACGCAGCGGACTCAAAATCCGCCGATGGCGACATCGTGAGGGTTCGAGTCCCTCCTTCGGCACCACAGACACGCTCCACCACAATCGGCGCCCCCAAGCGTGGGGTGTTCTCGTCGACCAGTACGGTTGGCGTCATGCGGCTCAAGTCGCCGCCTCGAATCCGGTCAGCGAAGAATCTTGGCCGACACGGCTGCTGGCGAACGCAACTGCCGCCCGAATCTGCTCCACCGCGAGATGCGGGTAGGACTCAATGATCTGCGCCTCGGCCCGACCTGCTGCCAAGTTATCGAGAATCAACTCGACCGTAATCCGCGTGCCCTTGATGCGCGGTTTTCCGGCGCAAGTATCGGCCGTAGCGACGATGTGATCCTTCCAGTTCATGAACGCTCCTCCGGAAAGAGTATCCCAGTGTAGCCAACCCAGAGCGCATTTCCTGATCTGCTACGCTCGTCCGACGATCTTTTCGCGCCGATCGTGACGTTCCGGCCAGAGCGCATTTCCTGATCTGCTACGCTCCTACTTCACCGGCGGCAACAATTGGGGCGGGTTCCGGCCAGAGCGCATTTCCTGATCTGCTACGCTCGCTGGTGAGCAGCAGCTGCATGAGGTTGAGTTCCGGCCAGAGCGCATTTCCTGATCTGCTACGCTCCTACTCTGACTACTACGACGCCTTTGTGCAGTTCCGGCCAGAGCGCATTTCCTGATCTGCTACGCTCACATCAGGCGCGGTGCTGGTGACGTTCCATGTTCCGGCCAGAGCGCATTTCCTGATCTGCTACGCTCCGACCGGAAACAGGCCGACGACGACGTGTGTTCCGGCCAGAGCGCATTTCCTGATCTGCTACGCTCCTGCGACGAGCCGTGCGCGGTGCTGCCGAAGTTCCGGCCAGAGCGCATTTCCTGATCTGCTACGCTCGGTTTGCATCTCATGCTCCATGCGCGCCTCGTTCCGGCCAGAGCGCATTTCCTGATCTGCTACGCTCAAAGCGGGTCTCCGGGAGGGGGAGGGGTGGTTCCGGCCAGAGCGCATTTCCTGATCTGCTACGCTTGAACTATGCGCTTCAATGTGAAGGACACCCGTTCCGGCCAGAGCGCATTTCCTGATCTGCTACGCTCTGGGTGCAGCGCGCGCATCACGCCGGCCTAGTTCCGGCCAGAGCGCATTTCCTGATCTGCTACGCTCCGGCGAAGAAGGGTCTGTGGGTGCGCCTGCGTTCCGGCCAGAGCGCATTTCCTGATCTGCTACGCTCCGCTGCCGGTGTTCCGCCGCAACGCGGATGTTCCGGCCACAGCGCATTTCCTGATCTGCTACGCTCGGATCCAGAACGAGCTGGAAGGCATCGACAGTTCCGGCCAGAGCGCATTTCCTGATCTGCTACGCTCTGTGCGGCCCGATCAAGACCGGCTTGCCCAGTTCCGGCCAGAGCGCATTTCCTGATCTGCTACGCTCGCCACGACGACGCCCAGCGCGCAGATGCAGTTCCGGCCAGAGCGCATTTCCTGATCTGCTACGCTCGGACCCACCACCGCCGCCGTGGCGGCCAGAGTTCCGGCCAGAGCGCATTTCCTGATCTGCTACGCTCCCATGGGAAAAATCCGCGACAAGCTCACCAGTTCCGGCCAGAGCGCATTTCCTGATCTGCTACGCTCCGGGCCGGTCGGCTCGCCGCTCTCGTCCACGTTCCGGCCAGAGCGCATTTCCTGATCTGCTACGCTCGTCGATCGTTGGAGAGCTCGAAGCGCGCAGTTCCGGCCAGAGCGCATTTCCTGATCTGCTACGCTCTGAGGTTGAGGAAATACATGTGGTTCGCCGTTCCGGCCAGAGCGCATTTCCTGATCTGCTACGCTCCCAAGCTACGGGCGGGTGACGCGATCGTTCGTTCCGGCCAGAGCGCATTTCCTGATCTGCTACGCTCCGCGATCAGCTCGGCGACGGTGGTGACGTTGTTCCGGCCAGAGCGCATTTCCTGATCTGCTACGCTCCTGCGCATCGATGTTGCCGCGCTTGCGCAGGTTCCGGCCAGAGCGCATTTCCTGATCTGCTACGCTCCGATCATGTGCACGGTGCTCGAGCAGCAAGTTCCGGCCAGAGCGCATTTCCTGATCTGCTACGCTCGTGCAGGCAAGCGGCCCCTGAGCGTCGTAAGTTCCGGCCAGAGCGCATTTCCTGATCTGCTACGCTCTCCGGCAAACCCGATTGTAAGCGCCGCCAGTTCCGGCCAGAGCGCATTTCCTGATCTCTACGCTCAGGGCACGATCGACGGCATGCGCCGCCAGTGTTCCGGCCAGAGCGCATTTCCTGATCTGCTACGCTCGTCGCAGCCTGCGCCGCCCAAGCATTGCGAGTTCCGGCCAGAGCGCATTTCCTGATCTGCTACGCTCCCCCCTCCAACAGATCACCATCCGGCTGCAGTTCCGGCCAGAGCGCATTTCCTGATCTGCTACGCTCTCAGGTGGAAGCCGCTACGCGGCCCGCCTGGTTCCGGCCAGAGCGCATTTCCTGATCTGCTACGCTCCACCGACGTGTAGCGGTTGCGCAGGGGCTTGTTCCGGCCAGAGCGCATTTCCTGATCTGCTACGCTCCTGCGCGAGTGCCCCCCCGATGCTGACTCGGTTCCGGCCAGAGCGCATTTCCTGATCTGCTACGCTCCTCCGCAGCGACGCGGCGACCATCGAACAAGTTCCGGCCAGAGCGCATTTCCTGATCTGCTACGCTCGCAGATGCCGATGACCTGGAGCGCGAGCGGGTTCCGGCCAGAGCGCATTTCCTGATCTGCTACGCTCTGCGGTCGCTGGACATCGCGACCGACGTGCGTTCCGGCCAGAGCGCATTTCCTGATCTGCTACGCTCCCCGTGGGCGATCAGCTGGCCGCCGCACAAGTTCCGGCCAGAGCGCATTTCCTGATCTGCTACGCTCCGACCTCGCCGGCATCCCGACAGTCTGCCAGTTCCGGCCAGAGCGCATTTCCTGATCTGCTACGCTCAGTCCAGCTTGCAGCCCCGCTGCCCAGGGAGTTCCGGCCAGAGCGCATTTCCTGATCTGCTACGCTCTCAAACGCCAAGGAGGCTCGGCAGCGTTCGTTCCGGCCAGAGCGCATTTCCTGATCTGCTACGCTCCCATGTCGGCGACGCGCAGGTGGCGTGTCTGTTCCGGCCAGAGCGCATTTCCTGATCTGCTACGCTCACCTGCGCATCGTCGTGACGCAGCATGCCAGTTCCGGCCAGAGCGCATTTCCTGATCTGCTACGCTCCAACGGCTCGCCGACCGGCAAGATCGACGTGTTCCGGCCAGAGCGCATTTCCTGATCTGCTACGCTCTCACGACCGACCACAGGCAGCCCCAAGAGGGTTCCGGCCAGAGCGCATTTCCTGATCTGCTACGCTCGCACGACCACGCCGAGTGAAGGCGGCTACAGTTCCGGCCAGAGCGCATTTCCTGATCTGCTACGCTCTCCGGGAACGCAGGGGTACATGACCGTTAAGTTCCGGCCAGAGCGCATTTCCTGATCTGCTACGCTCTGACTATCGCTGGCGCGCTGGTGGCGAAGTGTTCCGGCCAGAGCGCATTTCCTGATCTGCTACGCTCGGTTTCGGACAAGTTCGCAAGCTACAAGGAGTTCCGGCCAGAGCGCATTTCCTGATCTGCTACGCTCCGTAGCGACAACCGACGGCGAACCCGATGTGTTCCGGCCAGAGCGCATTTCCTGATCTGCTACGCTCCCGGCCAATGCGCGACAACATTGCCGGTACGTTCCGGCCAGAGCGCATTTCCTGATCTGCTACGCTCCGACCCGCGGCAAGCTCTTGAAACCAGGAGTTTTGTCGCGGGTTCGGCGCAAGCAAAAAACAGCGCATGGTCGTCAAAAGAGCTGGTACTGGTCCGGATTCTTGGGCGGTTTGCGTCGCTGGCGACGCTCGAACCGGACGATGCCCTCGTATTGCTTGTCGGTGAAGTACAAGCAGTACACCTTTCCCCCCGCCGGCAAGACGGCCTGCACGCGCCGTGTCCAGGTTTCAGCCTGCTCGCGCCCCTCGCAGAAACGCAGGTATACGGAGTATTGGCACCGCTCGAAACCGAAGTCGAGCAGGTCGTGCCGGAAATCGTTGGCCGCCTTGCGGTTTTCGTCTGTGTCTACCGGAAGATCGAACATTACCAGCATCCACATGAGTCGATAGGCGCAGAGTGGTGGCGCTGGCCGCCGCTCAACCGCCCTCCTCTTCCGCTTCGTGTTGGGCATGCGGTTCATCCCACAGCGCACTCAGAGCAGCGCGTCCGGTCTCAGGCAGGTCAAGGCCTGAGTTCGGGGACTCGTAGACCTGAGCCAGACTCACGGCGAGCCGCTGTGCAGCCACGCCGACCGGGCTGACGCCGCGCGCAGTGCGCAGGCTGCGCGTGCCCAGCAGCGCCAATGCGCGGCGAGCATCGGCATCCAGTTCGACCGTGCCGGCCTCGGTGACGCGACGCACCCAAGCATCGACCAGTGGCCGAAACGGCTCCATCAGGTCATCGACCAGGCGCATCGCATTGCCTTCATTGGCGTGATGCAGTGGAACGCCGGGGTGCAGACCGGCCGCCACGAGCTGCCGCGCCACGATTGCGCGCAGCACGGTATAGCCGTAGTTGAGCATCGCATTGATGCCGTGCGCGTCGCGGTCACGGCGGAAATCCTTGCCAAGCAGCAAGCCCCAGTACAGCCTTGCCGCCTGCCCCTCGAGGTTGGCCGGATCGCCGCTGCGCACCTTGCCGGCCAGCCGCCGCAACGCCAACTCCGAGCCACCATACAAACCGACAACAGCCGCCTGCATGCCGATCTTCGCCTGCACGATCTGCTTCCAGAGCCGCTTCCGCAACGGCAAGGTGGCGCGCAGCTGCGCGTCCATGCGCGCTGCCTGCCGATGATGGCCTTCCACTGGCCAAAGTAACGCCACTGGCCGATGGTTGGCGCCACACAGCACGAAGGGTGTCCCGCGCTCGGCCAGCGCTACCAGCACGTTGTTGCTGTATGCCAAGCCGTGTGCGTTGCCGATCAACGCAGCCACATCGTCGATCGGCACGCGACCGACCTCCTCGCCCTTGTGGCTGACGACGAGGAAACCGCGATCCAGCGACAGGTAACGTCCATCGCTGGCGATCTCGACGACGCGGCCGATCATTCCCGAAAACCGGGATCGTTGACGTAACCAAGGACATCCACGCCCACGATCCGAGCTCGCATCTCCCTGAGCTTGCTTGGTGCGAATTGCAGATAGCGGAAGGGATTCTCCGGATCACGATTGCGGCCATCCACATTGGCCTCTTTATGGGCCGCCAGATAGATCTTGCCCGCAGAAAATTTCGCCACGCGGAAGATTTGATCGGCGCCATTGCAGTCCATCGCGAGGACGTCGTCCTTGTGGATTCGCATGACGAGCGGAAGGCCGTTCTGCGCCCGCGTGGGCGCCTCCAGGTAGCTCCTCTGGTTCGCCTCGAACGTACTGATGACCTCGCCGTCCCAGCGGCCGTCGGGCTTGCGAAAGATTTCGTAGCAATGGTTGCCATCGCCCTTGACGTAGCGGTACGGCTGTCCGGTGCGACGATGACGAATCGGGATGACCGACAGCCGCTCTTCGCAGAGCACGCGCCGGTTTCCGGTGCGTTCCGAATAGGCAAGCAACGCGGCCTTGATGTCCTTCGGCGAGGAGAGCGGCGCAAGCAACTGCACGATCTCCGAGCGCAGTGCTTCGCTGGCAATCGACTCCGCATCGCTGGCGTTCTTGATGCTGTCGAGCGGCCTCCGCCGGCCCACGAGAGGATTGTCACCACGCTTGTCGGGCGCCCCTCGCCACGCGTAGTTGGTGTCGTTGTGCAAGGCAGCCTGCTTGCCGTGGTCGGGTTTGTGCGAAACCACCACCCTGGCCAGACTCGCGGCAAGCTCGTCGCGGAATGACGGCCACGGCAGCTCCAGACCTTCCAGCAGCCGCTGCTCGCCTTTACCTTCCGATCGGGCGGCCGCGGTAGCGATACGCTGGATCAGGCTGCGACTGCACAAGCCGATCACGGCGGCATCCAGCGCGTGGTGGCGATGGTCGTCGCGATTCTTCGCGCCATCCTCGGACAACAGTCGGCTCAGTCCGAACTTGCCGCGGATCAGGCCGGTCAGCTTGCCGCTCGATACCCAGACACTGTCCTTGTGACAGATGTAGGTCAGATATTGCTTGGCCGCTCGGCCAAGATAGGCGGTATCCGTGAGATGGCGCGCGAGAAAGTCCTTGCCGTCGAGGAATACGTCCAGCGCGTCCTCGCGGAAAAGCTTGCGCTTGTGTTCCGGCAGACGTTCGGCACGCTCCTGGATACCGGCCCAGCGCTCCGTATGTCCCCAGGACTCGAAGGGTGTGCGGTTGCCCTTGTCGCGATTGCTCTGGCGTGTGCACAGGATCTTGTTGCCGATGCCATCGTGCAACGTGCGCGAGAATGGCAGGACGTGATCGATCTCGACTTCGTCGCTGAAAAGCAAAGCCTTGCTGAGACGCTGGCCGCTATAGACGCAGTAGCGGTCCATCGCGTCGTCCCTGCCGAGCTCTTCCCACAGTTGCAACTTCAACCTGTTCTCGCGGCCAACGCGGACGCCCAGACGTTCCAGTTCAGCGTCGTCGCGTTCATTGCGGGCCTGCGCCTCGGCTTGCTTCTTCTCGATCTCGCGGCGACGGTCGCCTGACGCGCCGAACTCGCGCGTCAGTTCGACCACGACCTGATGCGGATGGCCATAGCGCTTGATCAGCGCGTTGACCAGTTGGCGCATCTGGTTGAGACCGATGTGCACGGTGGGATTGGGAATCCTGCCGTATTGGCGCTCGTCCTCGTTCCCGGCCGTGGTGGCGGGAGAGGTGTAGCCGACCAGCAGTTGGCCGTAGTAGGGCAACTGCATGAAGAATTCGCCCGTATGGAACTGCGAATGATGCAGGTAGCCTGCCCGGCGCACCGCCTCATCGTAGGTGATCACATCGCGCTCGAGCTCGGGCACGATGCGCGACAGAGCCTTCAGGCTCAGGCTGCCGTAGTCGTCTGGAAAATTGAACCCCGCAAGTACGCGGGCCTGTCGTTCTCCAATCCTGACCGGCAGGCTGGCAAGAGCCGCGAGCACGACGTCCTCGTCATGTTGTCCCTTGAGGATCTCGCGTGCCGGCGTCACGTCCGCCGGAAGTGCCGCGAGCGCGGCCATCAGGGACTCCACCTGGTCGGCTTGCTCGACCAGTACCGCCAGTGCGTATCGCTGCTCGTCGGTGAGCACCTGCCAGGACTCGCCCAACGCATCGGTAGCGGCAAAGCGTGCACCAACTGCATCGCCCTTGAAGCCTCGTCGCTTTTCGTCGCGACCGAAGTTGAACGCCTTGGCGTTACGCAGGCCGGCAGCCTTGGCCAGATCGCTGAATGTGACCAGGTTCGGCTCGGCCAGCAGCCGATCCAGCATGCGATTACGCTCCTCCAGCGTAAGTGCACGATCGCTGATGCCCTCTCGGACACGCAGATGATTGAGCTCCTGGAGGATGCGGAAACGCTGCTGCAGGGGCGCACAGAGCCGCGCACGGTATTGATTCGTCTCGAATTGGCAACGACCGGGCTCTACTGGCTTCAACCGACGCTGGAACAGCATGATGTCGCGCAAGGTCTCGAAAGCCGCTGCCGTCAGCAGCTCCGCGTGGTGTTGCTGTTGAGCGGCCCACAGAGCATCGAACTCTTCCTCCACCATCGCGCGCTGCAGGTACAGCACGTACTGCCCATCGCTGCTGCGCCGTGCCCGTACCGACTTGCGCTCGGCATGCTGGCGAGCAAGATATTCGCCGACCGTACGACACCCATTCGCTTGGACCTTTTCGCGCAATGCCTTGATGGCCGCATGGACCTTGCCAGTTTCCTTGGCCGACTCCTCGTCGCGCGCATCCTTGCGACTGCTGCGAAAGCCACGCTTGCGGGCCAAGTGATACAGAGCGCGCCCGAGCTCGAATGGGGTCAACGGCTCTTCCAGTCCTCGTGCACGCAGCACATACGGATCGAGCGCCTGCAATCGTTTGCGCTCCGCCGCATCCACCGGCATCAGGCCGAACCGGATCAGAGCCTGCATCAGCCTGTGGCGCCGCTTGAGCACGCGATCACGACGGCGTCGGGCTTGCCTTGCGGCCCGGCGGTCCGCCGCGCGCGAGGCCAAGGTCTTGGGATCGCGCCCGTCCGAAAAGATGCGTGATCCCATGCGGACTATCTTGTCTGGCTCGTCGAACTCGTCCAGACGATAAACGCACCAGCCCAGCGAATTTGCCCCCATGTCGAGAGCAAGCCGATACTTGATCCTTGCCATGCCTCCCTCTCCCCTTGACGCAATCCAGCCGACAGTTTAGCCTCGGCATCGCTAGTAGATCAGGAAATGCGCTCTTTCCGCTAACAAGCTGATCAGCTCACAAAGCTGAAAGATGCATCAAATCAGACAAGGCCGGGAAACCGGCCTTTGTCGTTTTCCGATCTCGCATTTTTGCCGCCACTCACTCTGCGTATCCCAGTGAATTGCATCCGCGTCTCAGCAAATGAGACGAAGCGCTTTTTCCGTATGGCGGATGCTCAATACCGATTTGGCGCGAGAGGGACGAGGACCGTGTCCTTTTTGCGCGAAGCGCGCAGGCGCATTCAAGCGCGGTGGTACGGATGCCCCGCATTGATCGACATCGCGCGGTAGAGCTGCTCGGCGACGACGAGGCGGACCAGCATGTGCGGCAGGGTCAGCGGGCCGAGTGACCAGCGCTGGTCGGCGCGGGCGAGGACGTCGGCGGCGTGGCCGTCGGGGCCGCCGATCAGGATCGCGAGGTCGCGGCCGGACATGCGCCAGGCGGCGAGTTGTTCGGCGAGTTGTTCGCTGGACCAGGGCTTGCCGCGGCCGTCGAGCGCGACGACGTGGGCGTCCCTGGGCAGCGCGGCGAGCACGGCGATGCCTTCGTCAGCAATCGCGCGGGCTGGGTCGCGGCCCTTGCCGCGCGCGCCGAGCGGGATCTCGACGAGGTCGAGCGGCAGGTCGCGCGAGAGGCGCTTGCGGTATTCGGCGAAGCCTTCGGCGACCCAGGCGGGCATGCGTTCGCCGACGGAGATCAGGCGGGCTTTCATGCGCGTGCGGCGGAAAAGCCCGCGGGGCGTTCGATGCGGGGGCGCGAGACAGCAACACCATCCCCACCCAACCCTCCCCTTGAAGGGGAGGGCTCAAGACGAGCGGGCATGCGTTCGCCGACGGAGATCAGGCAGGCTTTCATCGATGCGCGCGTTGGGTCGGGTGCTTGCAATGCTCTCAAGCGAGACGCTGGGTCCCGGCCTTCGCCGGGACGACGAGACTCACAAGCCGTCGCTGTGCGTGGGGACGCGGTGCTGGAGGCACCGATTCCGACACCATCCCCACCCAACCCTCCCCTTGAAGGGGAGGGCTTGGCGTGTCCCCTTGAAGGGGAGGGCTTTGGCGTTGCTCGAACGGGAGGGCTTTGCCTCCCGCCGCGCGGATCAGCCGGCCATCGCGGCCGAGGCGTCTTCGCCGCCGACCGACCACAGGCGTTCGAGGCCGTAGAACTCGCGCGTCTGCGGCAGCATGACGTGGACGATGACGTCGCCGAGGTCGACCAGCACCCATTCGGCCTCGCGCTGGCCCTCGACGCCGATCGGCGGCAGGCCGGCCTGCTTGGCCTGCTTGATCACCTCGTCGGCGATGGATTTCACGTGCCGCGTCGAGGTGCCGCTGGCGATCACGAGCAGGTCGGTGACGCTGCTCTTGCCGCGCACGTCGATCTGGCTGATGTCGCGCGCCTTGAGCTTGTCGAGCGCGCCGAGCACGATGGCGCGCAGGCGTTCGCCGGCGTCGAGCACCTTGGCGACCTTCGGCGCGCGGTCGCGCTTCGGTGCCGCGGCAGCGGTCTGGGCGGGCGACTTGCGCAGCGCGGCCTTCTTGCCGGCGCTCAGCGTCTTGGCGACAGCGGCCTTCTTGCCGGCGGCCTTGGTCACGACGGCCTTGGTCGCGGCGGCCTTCTTTACGGCCGGCGCCTTCTTTGCGGGCGCCGCCTTCTTCACCGGCGCGGCCTTCTTCACTGCCGCCTTCTTCGCGGGTGCCACCTTGCTCACCGGCGCGGCCTTCTTCACCGCCGCCTTCTTCGCCACGGCCGCCTTCTTCGCAACCGGTGCCTTGGCGGCGCTCGCCGGCTTCTTCGCGGCAGCCGATTTCGCCGCCACCTTGACGGCCGCAGCGGCCTTCTTCGCGGGTGCCGCCTTCTTCGCGGCGACAGCCTTCGTGGTTGCGGGGGCCTTTGCGGCCTTCGGGGTTCCGGCCTTGCGCGGCCGGGCGCGCGTTTCGGACGTAGCCAAGTTGGGGCGACCTCGTAATAGGGGCGCGCCATGAGCGGCGCGGCGGCAGTATAGGCCCATTTCCGCAAGGCGTAATCGGGGCCGCGGGCCGGCCAGGCAGAAGAAAACCGGCACGGCCTTCACCGCGCGTCGTCTCGCGCCGCCGTGCTTCACGCCGCCTGCCGTCTCGCCCCTCGCCCCCCCCCGATGTGGTCGTTGGGCAGAGGGAACTGTGGAAGAACTGCATCGCGGCTGAAGCCGCTCCCACGGAAATCGGCGGCGACGGCGGCGAGGCGGTAGAATGCGCCCCCGTATCACCGAGCGGCACCGCCGCCTATTCCCCATGTCCATTCCGGAGCGCGACGAGACGCCCGAACCGATCGCGTTTCGCGATCTCGGTCTCGCCGACACCCTGCTGCAAGCGCTGACTTCGGTCGGCTACGAAACCCCCTCGCCGATCCAGGCCGCGACGATCCCGCCGCTGCTGCAAGGCCGCGACGTGCTCGGCCAGGCGCAGACCGGCACCGGCAAGACCGCCGCGTTCGCGCTGCCGGTGCTGTCGCGCCTCGACCTTTCCAAGACCAAGCCGCAGGCACTGGTGCTGGCACCCACGCGCGAGCTGGCGATCCAGGTCGCCGAGGCATTCCAGCGCTACGCCACGCACATGCCGGGCTTCCACGTGCTGCCGATCTACGGCGGCCAGAGCTATGGCCCGCAGCTTGGCGGCCTGCGCCGCGGGGTACACGTCGTGGTCGGCACGCCGGGACGCGTGATCGACCATCTCGAGCGCGGCTCGCTCGACCTGTCTGAGCTGACCACGCTGGTGCTCGACGAGGCCGACGAGATGCTGCGCATGGGCTTCATCGACGACGTCGAGAAGGTGCTGCAGAAGACGCCGGAGACGCGCCAGGTGGCGCTGTTCTCGGCGACGATGCCGGCGCCGATCCGGCGCATCGCGCAGACCTACCTGCGCGAACCGATCGAGATCTCGATCAAGAACAAGACCACGACGGCGGCGAACATTCGCCAGCGTTACTGGTACGTCAGCGGCGTGCAGAAGCTCGATGCGCTGACGCGCATCCTCGAGGCCGAGCCGTTCGAGGCGATGATCATCTTCGCGCGCACCAAGCAGGGCACCGAGGAGCTCGCGCAGAAATTGCAGGCGCGCGGCTTCGGCGCGGCCGCGATCAATGGCGACGTCCAGCAAGCGCAGCGCGAGCGGCTGATACAGCAGCTCAAGGACGGCAAGCTCGACATCCTCGTCGCCACCGACGTCGCCGCGCGCGGCCTCGATGTCGAGCGCATCAGCCACGTGCTGAACTACGACATTCCGACCGACACCGAGGCCTACGTGCATCGCATCGGCCGCACCGGCCGCGCCGGCCGCAGCGGCGAGGCGATCCTGTTCGTCGCGCCGCGCGAGAAGCGCCTGCTGCAGGCGATCGAGCGCGCCACGCGCCAGCCGATCGAGGAGATGCGCCTGCCGACCGTGGACGCGGTGAACGACCAGCGCATCGCGAAGTTCAAGCAGCGCATCGGCGACACGCTCGCACGCGGCGAGCTCGGCGTGTTCCGCGAGCTGATCGAGCAGTACGAGCAGGAGTACAACGTGCCGGCGCTGGAGATCGCCGCCGCGCTGGCGCAGCTGGTGCAGGGCGAGGAACCGTTCCTGCTGACGCCACCGCGCGCGCAAGGCTTCGAGCGCGGCGCGCGCGAGGGCCGCCCGTTCGAGCGCGCGCCGCGCGAGGCGCGTGCGTTCGAGCAGACGGGACGGCGCGAGTGGGCGCGCGGCGAGGAACGCCACGGCGAATCGTCCCCGCGGCAGCGGCCGGGATCGACGGAAGCGCCGGCGCCCAGGTTCGAGCGGAGCCCGGCTCCGGGCGCTCGCCGCGACGACGAGCGCCAGCCGGCGTACGCCGAAGATCACGGCCACGGCCGCACCGAGACGCGCCCGCCGCGCTCGCACCATCGCGAGGAGTTCGAGCAGCGGCCGCGCCGCGAGCACGGCGCGCATACGCCCGACCCTGGCTTCGAGACGTTCCGCATCGAGGTCGGCCACGCGCATGGCGTGAAGCCGGGCAACATCGTCGGCGCGATCGCGAACGAGGCCGGACTGGACAGCAAGCACATCGGCCGCGTCGACATCCGCGACGATCACAGCCTGGTCGACCTGCCGGCCGGCATGCCGGCCGAGATCTTCAAGCACCTGAAGAAGGTCTGGGTGTCCGGCCAGCAGCTGCGCATCACGCGCGGCGGCGACGAGCCGGAGTTCGGCAAGCCACACAAGCCGTTCAAGGCCGGCGGGTTCAAGCCGGGCGGCTTCAAGGCGGGCGGGTCCGAGCGCGGCGGCTTCGACCGGCCGAAGCGGCCCGGACCGCCGAAGCGCAAATAAGCCGGCTCCAGAACACCGCGGGCACCTCAGGCATTGCGCGTCGCGCTTCGCCCGTACCCTCACCCCTCTCCCGGTGGGAGAGGGGCTTGAGGGCATCGCGGGCCCACCAAGCCGACGTAGCCCGGGTAAGGCCGCAGAGCCTGCCCCGGACTCGATCCGGGGCCGCACCCGGGGCATTTCGCGACGACGTTCCCGGGTGCGCTTCGCTTACCCGGACTAGTGTCCTGTCCTGGAAATAGCTTGAGCCAACGTCATCCCCGCGAAAGCGGGGATCCAGTGACTTTCTCTCGATCGTTCAAGGCGCTGGGTTCCCGCTTTCGCGGGAACGACGAGCAATGAACTTGCGGGACGTCACACTAGTCGTCAGGTGCGCAGGCGGTAGCCGCTGCGGAAGATCCACCAGACCACGCCCAGGCACAGCGCGAGGAACGCGAGCGTCATGCCGGCGCTGACCACGACGTTCACGTCGGCGATGCCGTAGAAGCTCCAGCGGAACGCGCTGACCAGGTACACGACCGGGTTGAACAGCGTGATCGTCTGCCACGGCGGCGGCAGCATGTTGATCGAGTAGAACGCGCCGCCGAGGAAGGTCAGCGGCGTGATCACCATCAGCGGCACGATCTGCAGCTTCTGGAAGTCGTCCGCCCACAGCCCGATGATGAAGCCGAACAGGCTGAACGTGACCGAGGTCAGCGCGAGGAAGCACACCATCCACACCGGGTGCGCGATCTCGTACGGCACGAACACGCGCGCGGTGGCGAGGATCAGCACGCCGAGCAGCACCGACTTGGTCGCGGCGGCGCCGACGTAGCCGAGCACGATTTCGACGAACGACACCGGCGCGGACAGCAGTTCGTAGATCGTGCCGGACCATTTCGGCATGAAGATGCCGAACGCGGCGTTGGAGATGCTCTCGTTCAGCAGCGACAGCATGACCAGGCCGGGGATGATGAACGCGCCGTAGCCGACGCCGCCGACCTCGCCCATGCGCGAGCCGATCGCGGCGCCGAACACGATGAAGTACAGCGAGGTGGTCAGCACCGGCGAGAGGATGCTCTCGGCCAGCGTGCGGAACGTGCGCGCCATCTCGAAGCGGTAGATCGCGCGGATCGCCGGCAGGTTCAGGAGCGGCCCGCTCATGCGCCCGCCCTCACCAGGCTGACGAAGATGTCCTCGAGCGAGCTCTCCTGCGTGTGCAGGTCGTGGAAGTCGATGCCGTGCTCGGCCAGGCGCCGCAGCAGCGCGGCAAGATCGCCCTGCCCGCTGCGCGCGTCGAACGTGTAGACCAGCGTGGCGCCGTCGGTGGACAGCTCCAGCGGATAGCCGGCGAGCGCGTCGGGCACCCGCGGCAGCGGCGTGCGCAGCGACAAGGTCAGCTGCTTGCGGCCGAGCTTGCGCATCAGCGTCGCCTTGTCCTCGACCAGGATCAGCTCGCCGCTGCGGATCACGCCGACGCGGTCGGCCATCTCTTCGGCCTCCTCGATGTAGTGCGTGGTCAGGATGATCGTCACGCCGCTGTCGCGCAGGCGCCGCACCATCTGCCACATGTCGTGGCGCAGCTCGACGTCGACGCCGGCGGTCGGCTCGTCGAGGAACAGGATGGTCGGCTCGTGCGCGAGCGCCTTGGCGATCAGCACGCGGCGCTTCATGCCGCCCGACAGCGTCAGGATCTTCGCGTCCTTCCGATCCCACAGCGACAGCTCGCGCAGCACGCGCTCCAGGTGGGCCGGGTCCGGCGCCTTGCCAAACAGGCCGCGGCTGAAGCGCAGCGTCGCCCACACCGTCTCGAACGCGTCGGTGGACAGCTCCTGCGGCACCAGGCCGATCTTCGCGCGCGCGGCGCGGTAGTCGCGGATCACGTCGTGGCCGTCGGCCAGCACGGTGCCCGCGCTCGGCCGCACGATGCCGCAGACGATGTTGATCAGCGTCGTCTTGCCGGCGCCGTTCGGGCCGAGCAGCGCGAAGATCTCGCCGCGGCGGATCTCAAGGTCGATGCGCTTGAGCGCCTGCCGGCCGCTCGCGTAGGTCTTGTCAAGTCCCGTGATCGCGACGATCGGCGCGATGTCGGGATGGGCCGGCGAGGACACGGGAACCGCCATGCGTTCGTACTCCGGAAGCGGATGCCGTGGCGAGTGTAGCGGTCCGGCGGGGGACTCTTCCGCCATGCATCTGCAGGAGCGGGCCATGCCCGCGGCCGGTCGGGCGCTGCGGGTCCCGGGCATGGCCCGCTCCTGCGCGCCGCCCGTGTCGACTACGAGTCCCTCAGCGCCTCGACCTGGATGCGCAGGTGGATGCGGCCCTTGCCGCCCTCGGCGCCGCGCGTGATGCCGAACTCGGCGCGGTCGAGCTCGCCTTCGGCGTCGGCGCCGCAGACTTCGCGCTTGCGCATCGGATGCTCGATGCACGTGAAGCGGTGGATCGCCAGCTTCAGCGGCCGCGTCACGCCGTGCAGCGTCAGCTGGCCGTCGACCGCGACCGGCACGTCGCCGTCGAACAGCAGACGGCCCTTGTAGGCTGCGCTCGGATGGCGCGTGGCGTCGAGGTAGTCCGCTGTGCGCGCCTTGTCGTTCATCTGCGCATGGCCGAAGTCGATGCTGGCGGTATCGACCTGGATGTCGACGAGGCCGGTCCTGGCGGCGCGGTCGAGCAGCACCTGGCCGCTGGTGCGGTCGAACTTGCCGCGGAAGATCGAGATGCCCAGGTGCTCCATCTCGATGCTCGGATAGGTATGCGCCGGGTCGATCGTGTAGCGCACGCCGGCGGCGAACGAGGGTGCGGCGGCGGCCATCAGGGTGGCAAGCAGGATGGAACGGGGCATGGCGATCTCCGACAGGCTTGGAAGCTTCGTTCGTGCGGAGCGTAGCCTGCACCACCAAGCGAAGTCGAAGCGGCGGGTCGCCATCGCCCTGTGGGAGCGCCGGAAGGCGCGATGCTTTGTCGATCGCTCCCGCAAGAGCATCGCGGCTTCCGCCGCTCCCACCGAAAGCCGCGCTGCGGTGCCCTGTGGGAGCGCCGGCAGGCGCGATGCTTTGTGTTCCGGCCCGAAAGCGGAGCATCGCGGCTTCCGCCGCTCCCACCGAAAGCGGCGCTGTGGTGCCCCTGTGGGAGCGCCGGCAGGCGCGATGCTTTGTGTTCCGGCTCGAAAGCGGAGCATCGCGGCTTCCGCCGCTCCCACCGAAAGCGGCGCTGTGGTGCCCCTGTGGGAGCGCCGGCAGGCGCGATGCTTTGTGTTCCGGCTCGAAAGCGGAGCATCGCGGCTTCCGCCGCTCCCACCNGTGGGAGCGCCGGCAGGCGCGATGCTTTGTGTTCCGGCTCGAAAGCGGAGCATCGCGGCTTCCGCCGCTCCCACCACGCGCCACGCAAGGCTGCAGCTAGCCGACACCCGCTGGCTCCCTCTACGGCCGTTCAACGCCGGTACGGCGCGAGCAGCGCCGGGTCGGCGAACAGCGCGTCGGGAACGAGGTAGCGCGGCTCGCGCCCGGCGGCCAGCAGCGCGCGCACCTGGCTGGCGGAAATCTCCAGCGGCGTGACCGCGATCGGCAGCACGCGGCCGGCCGGCGCCTCGCGCAGGCTGGCCGCGCTGCTGCAGCGGCGCGAGGCGATCTTTGTGCGCAGTTCGGTCGGCAGCACGGCGGCGTCGTGGCCGGGCCGGGTCAGCACGCCGAGGTGCGCGTGGTCGAACAGCTCGCGCCAGCGGTGCCAGCTCGGCAGCCCGGCGAACGCGTCGGCGCCGACCAGCAGCACCAGCGGGCGCTGCGGGCCGATCTCGGCGCGCACCTCGAGCAGCGTGTCGATCGTGTAGGAGGGGCCGTCGCGCTGCAGCTCGCGCGTGTCCAGGCTCAGCCGCACCTGCCCGGCCAGCGCGGCCTGCACCAGCGCGGCGCGCTGGCGTGCGCTCGCGACCGGCTGCTCGCGGTGCGGCGGCACGCTGGCCGGCAGCAGGCGTACGTCGGCGTCGAGGCATTCGGCCGCCTCCCACGCGACGCGCAGGTGCGCGTTGTGGATCGGATCGAACGTGCCGCCGAACAGTGCGAGCGGGCGGGTCATGGCGCGCCGGCCGGTTGGCCGTAGCCCGGGTAAGGCCGCCGGCCGCACCCGGGGCTTGTCGGCCCGCACAACGGCCCCGGGTGCGCTCCGCTTACCCGGGCTACGCGTTGCTTCGACCGTCCGCGGCTCATGGCGACGCGATCAGCGCACCGGCGCGGCGCGGCTGCGCGATCGCGGCAATCAGGCGTTCGAGTTCGCGCCACGCATCGCCGGGCGCGCGGCCCTTGGCGATCGCGTCGATGCGCCCGGCCTGCGCCAGGCAGCGCTCCCAGTGTTCGCGCCCGGCCGATTTCAGCGCGCGGCGGAACAGGCCCTCGCGCGCCTGCGGCCAGATGCGCTCGTTGCGCAGCGCTGCGTCGACGTTCGGTGCCGAAGCCAGGCGCAGCAGCAGGCGCAACTGGGTCAGCAGCCAGCCGAGCAGCGGGATGATCTCCTCGCCTTCGGCGCGCAGGCCGGCGACGATGTGCAGCGCGCGGCCGGCGTCGCCGCCGATCGCCGCATCGGTCAGGCGAAACACGTCGTAGCGCGCGTCGTCGGCGACGCTCGCCTCGAGCGCCTCGACGTCGAGCGTGCTGCCAGCGTGCAGCAGCGCGAGCTTGTCGACTTCCTGTGCGGCCGCGAGCAGGTTGCCCTCGACGCGCTCGGCGAGCAGCGCGATCGCGTCGGGCGTCGCCTTGAGGCCGCGGCTGGCCATGCGCGCGCCGATCCAGTCCGGCAGTTCCTCGCGCTTGAGCGGCCACACCGTCACCAGCGCGCCGACGCGCTCGATCGCGGCCGACCAGGCGCCTTCGTGCTTCTTGCTCCAGTCGTTGGCGGTGACCAGCAGCACCGTGTCCGGCGGCGGCGCCGCGCAGAACTCGGTGATCGCGGCGGCGCCGTCCTTGCCCGGCTTGCCACTCGGCAGGCGCAGGTCGATCAGCTTGCGGCTGGCGAACAGCGACAGCGAGCGGCTGGCATCGGCGAGGCGGTTCCAGTCGAAGTTCGCCTCGACGTCGAGGATTTCGCGCTCGAGGTAGCCGAGTTCCTTCGCGCGCGCGCGCAGCGCGTCGGCGGCCTCGATCACCAGCAGGTGCTCGGCGCCGGCGAGCAGGTAGGCCGGCTTCAGGTCGTTGCCGGTCAGGTGCTTGCGGAACGCGGAAAGCGAGGTTGCCATCGATCCGGCGTGCTACTTGCCCGCTTCCGCGAGCGCCTCGAGGCGGCGCAGGATCGCCTGCACCATGTCGCGCTCGAGCTCCTTGGTCAGCAGGTCGATCTCGGCGGCGACGCCGAGCGCCTGGGTCGAGTCGAACGTGAACTCGCGCGTCAGCTCGATCGTCTGCTTCGGCACGATCACGCCGCCATCGGCGGAACGCACCGCGAACTCGACGTGGTGGCGCAGCGAATACTCGTTCGCGCGCGCCGCGCCGCCGACCGACAGCACGTCGGTCGACACGCGGTTGGCGCTGATCGCCAGCACCGCCACGCCGGGGCCGGCCGCGTCGGCGAGCTGCGCGCCGGCGCGCGGCAGCGCCTTGGCCAGATCGCGCGCCAGCGGGCTGGAGGCGTCGGCGATCTCGATGTGCACGCGCTGCATGCTCGCCGGCAGCACGGCCTCCTTGCGCAGGTGGAAGCCGCAGCCGGTCAGCAACACGGCAAGGGCGACGACGAGGGCGAGCGGGAGGCGGCGCAGGGTCATGTGCGGGTTCCGACGGCGAGCGGGGGACTGGCGATCAGCAGATCATACGGTGCCAGCCAGCCTGGCAGCGAGCGGATGCGGTCGAGCCAGCGCACCAGCGCCGGCCACGGCGCCAGGTCGACCTCGGCCTGGTCGGCCCAGAACAGGTAGCCGCAGCAGGACAGGTCGGCGATCGTGGCCGCCTCGCCGACAAGGAAGGCCTGCTCGCGCAGGTGCCGCTCGAGGCGATCGAGGTCTGCCTGCAGGCGATCGCTCCACCAGGCTTCGAGCACCGGATCGGCCTGCGCGAAGCGGCGCGAGAAGCGCAGGTGCGGCAGGCTCATCGCGATGCGGTTCGCCTCCCACGCCAGCCACTCGCGCACGCGCGTGCGCGCGGCCGGCGTGCGCCCGTCGAGCTTGCCGTAGCGGCGCGCGACGTGGTCGAGGATCACGTTCGACTGGCACACCACGGTGCCGTCCTCGTCGACCAGCACCGGCACTTCGCCGAACAACGCGACCGCGCGGAAATCCTCGCGGCGCTGCTCGCGCGGCAGGTTCAGGTCGACCGCGCGCTGCTCGAACGGCACGCCCATCAGGCGCAAAGCAAGCGCGACCTTGTAGCTGTGGCCGGATTCGTGGTGGCAGTAGAGGATGGGGGCGGTCATGGGGTGGGCTTGCCGAAATTTCGTTGTGATCCACGCCTCGATCAGCGTCGCTTCTGCTTCTGCGCGCAGGAGCGCGCTGCTTTTCCGGGTCCCCGTTCAGCGGCGGTGGGCGCCGGACGGACCAGCCCGCAGGGGCGCGCGCACGATGCGCGCGCGTTCGCCGTCGGCACACGGACGTGCCGTCGGCGAACCCCGGCCGGCGACCACGCACCCGCAGGGCAGGATGCCCGAAGGGCGCCGCTGTTGGGGTGTCCTTTCTCTTGGTTACTTCTCTTTGGACAAGCAAAGAGAAGTAACCCGCTCGCAGGGATGCGAGTGGAAAACGCAGGGATGCGGGTCGGTTTTCGCGTAAACGGTTACGCGAGAAACGAACACCATCCCCACCCAACCCTCCCCTTGAAGGGGAGGGCTAAAACAATCAAACGACGATATTCACGATCTTGCCCGGCACGACGATGATCTTCTTCGGCGTGGCGCCGGCGATGAAGTCGGCGACCTTCGGTTCGGCCAGCGCGGTCTTCTCGATCTCGTCCTTGCCAGCCGAGACCGCGACCTCGATCGTGCCGCGCAACTTTCCGTTGACCTGCACCGCGAGCGTGACCGCGTCGCGGGCGAGCGCGGCCGGGTCGGCCTTCGGCCACGGCTGGTCCTCGATCAGCGTCTCGCCGTGGCCGAGCACCTGCCACAGCGCGTGCGCGATGTGCGGCGTGACCGGGTTCAGCAGCAGCACCATCGTCTCCAGCGCCTCGTGGCGCACCGCGCGGCCCTGGTCGCTCTGGTCGTCGAACTTGCCGATCGCGTTCAGCAGTTCCATCAGCGCGGCGATCGCGGTGTTGAACGCGTAGCGGCGGCCGAAGTCGTCGGAGACCTTCTGGATCGTCTCGTGCACCTGGCGGCGCAGCGCCTTCTGCGCCGCAGTCAGCGCGGACGCATCGACCTCGGGATGGTCGGGGTTGCCGGCATGCGTGACGACCTCGCGCCAGAAGCGGCGCAGGAAGCGCGCCATGCCCTCGACGCCGGCTTCGTGCCACTCCAGCGACTGGTCCGGCGGCGCGGCGAACATCGAGAACAGGCGCACCGTGTCGGCGCCGTACTTGCCGACCATCGACTGGGGATCGACGCCGTTGTTCTTCGACTTGGACATCTTCTCGGTGCCGCCGATCTTCACCGGCTGGCCGTCGGCCTTGAGCACGGCGCCGGTCACGCGGCCCTTGTCGTCGCGCTGGATCTCGACGTCGGCCGGATTGATCCAGTCCTTCGTGCCGTCGGCGCTGTCGCGGTAGAACGTGTCGGCGATGACCATGCCCTGGCACAGCAGGTTGGTCGCCGGCTCGTCGGAGCTGACCAGGCCCGCGTCGCGCAAGAGCTTGTGATAGAAGCGGAAGTACAGCAGGTGCAGGATCGCGTGCTCGATGCCGCCGATGTACTGGTCGACCGGCAGCCAGTGGTTGGCGCGCGCGTCGACCATGTCGGCCGCGCCGGGGCTGGTGTAGCGCGCGTAATACCAGCTCGACTCCATGAACGTGTCGAACGTGTCGGTCTCGCGCTCGGCCGCGCCGCCGCACTGCGGGCAGGTGGTCTTGCGCCATTCCGGGTCGGCCTTGATCGGCGACTTCACGCCGGTGAACGCGACATCCTCCGGCAGCACCACCGGCAGCTGCTCCTCCGGCACCGGCACCGCGCCGCAGCTCGCGCAGTAGATGATCGGGATCGGGCAGCCCCAGTAGCGCTGGCGCGACACGCCCCAGTCGCGCAGGCGGTAGTTGACGCGGCGTGCGCCGATGCCTTCGGCCTCGAAGCGCGCGGCGAGCGCGTCGAACGCGCCGCGATAGTCGAGGCCGTCGTACTCGCCCGAGTTCACCAGCGTGCCGTAGTCGGTCCAGGCGCCCTTCTCGATGATGTCGCGCTCGAACGCCTCGACGATGCTCTCGGCGGCGGCCGGCTCGTACGGGTCGATCGGCCGGCTCTCGCCGAGCGCGGCGGTCATCGGGTCGACGTTGCGCGCGGCGTCGCGGCCGAGTTCGCGGATCGCATCGCGCACCGCGTCGCTGACCACGACCATCTTGATCAAGAGGTCGTACTTGGTCGCGAACTCCCAGTCGCGCTGGTCGTGGCCCGGCACCGCCATCACCGCGCCGGTGCCGTAGCCCATCAGCACGAAGTTGGCAATCCAGATCGGCAGCTTCTCGCCGGTGACCGGATGGATCGCGCTGAGGCCGGTGTCGATGCCCTTCTTCTCGGCCGTCTCGATGTCGGCCTGCGCGGTGCCGCCGTGGCGGCACTCGTCGATGAACGCGGCGACCAGCGGCCGCGTCTGCGCCGCCTTCAGCGCGAGCGGATGCTCGGCCGCGACCGCGAGGTAGGTCACGCCCATCAGCGTGTCCGGGCGCGTGGTGAAGATCGCCAGCGGCTCGTCCTCGCCGTCGACCTTGAACTGGATTTCCAGGCCTTCCGAGCGGCCGATCCAGTTGCGCTGCATCGTCTTGACCGCGTCCGGCCAGCCCGGCAGCGTGTCGAGCCCGCGCAGCAGTTCGTCCGCGTACGCGGTGATCTTGAGGAACCACTGCGGGATCTCGCGCTTCTCGACGATCGCGCCGGTGCGCCAGCCACGGCCGTCGATGACCTGCTCGTTGGCGAGCACGGTCTGGTCGACCGGGTCCCAGTTCACGACCGACTGCTTGCGGTAGGCCAGGCCCTTCTTGAACAGGCGCACGAACATGCGCTGCTCGTGCACGTAGTAGTCCGGCTTGCAGGTGGCGAACTCGCGCGACCAGTCAATCGCGTAGCCGAGCGTGGCCAGCTGCGCGCGCATGTGCTCGATGTTGGCGTAGGTCCACTTCGCCGGCGCGGTGTTGTGCTTGATCGCGGCGTTCTCGGCCGGCAGGCCGAACGCGTCCCAGCCCATCGGCTGCAGCACGTTCCTGCCCTGCATGCGCTGGTAGCGGCTGATCACGTCGCCGATCGTGTAGTTGCGCACGTGGCCCATGTGCAGCGCGCCGGACGGATACGGCAGCATCGACAGGCAGAAGAACTTAGGCTTGGCCGACGCCTCGTCGACGACGAACGCGCGCGTGTCGTTCCAGTATTTCTGCGCGGCGGCTTCGACCGCCTGCGGCTCGTAGGTCTCGTGCATGGGTTCCATCGCGCGCCGGGGCCGCGAATCCTTGATGTATAGGAAGTGCGCCAGCCTATCGCACTGCACCATCGGCGCCAACCACGCTGCGCGCCGCGCGGGCGAGGACGTTGGGGTTTCCGGCGCCGTCTCGCGTATACGAGATGGACAGCCCTTTGGAGGAATCCGCATGCACGCCCGGTCGTCCGCATCCTTCATCGTCCGCAGCGCCCTCTTGTCCCTGGTGCTGGCCGGCTCCGCGCCGGCCGCCAACCCGGTCGTCCTGTGGGTCACCAACAGCAGCAATTTCGGGCCGGGCAGCTTCGCCGCGGCGCTGGCGCAGCTGCAGCCGATCGCCACGCCGCAGGAGATCCGCTTCGCCTATCCGGCCGGGCAGACGATCTGGCTCAACGGGCCGGTCGCGCCGATCGTCGGCGCCGACGTGCGCATCGACGGTGCCGACATGGCCGGCAACGTCGTCATCGACGGCGCCGGCTGGACGCCGGCGACGGTCGCCGCCGGTGCCGGCGTCGCCAGGCTCACGATCGCCAACCTGACCCTGCGCCACGGCCAGCAGATCGGCAAGGGCGGCTGCGTCGGCGTGGCCGACCCGGCGACGCTCACCGTGCTGGACCACGTCAAGCTGATCGAATGCAAGGCCTTCGTCGACGCGTCGCATGCCGCGCGCGGCGGCGCGGTGTACGCCGCCGGGCCGCTGACCGTGAGCGACTCGGTGTTCGAGCGCAACGAAATCAACACGCTCGGGACCTCCGCCGAAACCAGCGATGCGGCCGGCGGCGCGCTCGCCAGCGACGGCGCGCACGACGTCACGATCGAGCGCAGCACGTTCCGCGACAACCGCATCCATCTGGTCAACAGCCTGCCGTCGTTCTGCGCGAGCGGCGCGGGCGGCGCGGTCTACCTGGGCCTGGCCGGCGCCGCCGCGGTCGGCACCATCGTCGACTCCACCTTCACCGGCAACCAGACCGCCTGCCGCAACCCCAGCGTGGCCTACGACAGCGTCGGCACCGGCGATGCCGGCGCGGCCTCGTTGAACAGCGATGCCGGCACGTTCAACGTCGAGCGCAACTACTTCGAGGCCAACACCGGCCAGCGCGGCGGCGCGCTGGCCTTCATCAATGCCGGCCAGACCCGCGTGAACCTCTACAACAACACCTTCCGCGCCAATCGCGGCCTCGCCTCCGGCGGCGGCGTCGGCTTCGTCAGCTGCTGCTACGTGCGGATGGTCAACAACACCTTCAGCGAGAACCGCAGCGGCATCGACGGCTACCCGAACCAGTACGGCGGCGCCTTCACAATCAACCTCGGCACGCTCGTCCTCGTCAACAACATCGTCAACCACACCAGTCCCGACAGCCCCGGCTGCAGCTACACCTTCGGCCAGGTCACCAGCAGCCACAACCTCTACAGCGATGCGCCCTGCCCGCTGCCCACGCCGGACCCGACCAGTCTCGTGACCGGCCCGATGTCGTGGCTGGGCGTGCCGGCCAATCTCGGCGGATACGGTCCGGTGCTGCCGCCCGCCTATGGTTCGCCGCCGATCGACAGCGGCGACGACAGCCTGTGCGCGGAACGCGACGCGCGCGGCATCGTGCGGCCGCTCGACGGCGATGGCGACGGCATCGCCCACTGCGACATCGGCGCGCTCGAGAGCAGCCTGGTGGACCGCATCTTCCGCAACGGCTTCGATTGAAACGCGCCCGGCGGGCGGCGGCGCCGGACATGGGCAGCGCCGGGGACGGTCGCTAACATGGGCGGACCGTCCAGGAGACCGATCCATGCGCACGCCGCTCGCCGCCCTGCCCTTCGCCCTCGCCGCCACCCTCGCCCAGGCCGCGGCGCCATCCGCCACGCCGGTCGTTCTGCACTGCGGCCACCTGCTCGACACGACCAACGGCAAGCTGCTGGGTGCGACCACGGTCATCGCCGAAGGCAGCCGCATCAAGGAGGTTCGTTCCGGTCGCGCCGACGTGCCCGGCGCGCGCGTGATCGACCTCGGCGAGGCGACCTGCCTGCCCGGCCTGATCGACAGCCACACGCACCTGACCAGCGAAACCAGCCCGACCGGCTTCACCGACCAGTTCCGCTGGAACACGGCCGACTACGCGATCCGCTCGACCGTCTACGCGCGGCGCACGCTCGAGGCCGGCTTCACCACCGTGCGCAACCTCGGCGACGGCGCCAACGCGTCGATCGCGCTGCGCAACGCGATCAACGCCGGCATCGTGCCGGGCCCGCGCATCTTCAGCGCCGGCGGCGCGATCGGCTCGACCGGCGGCCACGCCGACGACACCGACGGCTACCGCGCCGACCTGCAGGGCGACCCGCACGCGAAGGACGGCATCATCAACGGCGCCGACGACGCGTGGAAGGCGGTGCGCCAGCACTACAAGGACGGCGCCGACCTGATCAAGATCATGCCGTCCGGCGGCGTGCTCGACGAAAGCAGCAGCGTCGACAACGCGCAGCTGACCCTCGAGGAGATCAAGGCGGTCGTCGCCGCCGCGCACGACTACGGCTTCACCGTCGCCGCGCATGCGCACGGCGCCGAGGCGATCCGCCGCGCGGTGCTCGGCGGCGTCGATTCGATCGAGCACGGCACGTTCATGTCCGACGCCGACCTGAAGCTGCTGAAGGAACACGGCACCTGGTACGTGCCGACGATCAGCGCCGGCAAGTACGTCGCGGACAAGGCCGGCGTGCCGGGCTACTACCCGCCACAGGTCGCGGCGAAGGCGAAGCAGGTCGGCCCGCTGATCCAGGCCACCGCCGCGCGCGCCTACAAGGCCGGCGTCAGGATCGCCTTCGGCACCGACGCGGCGGTCTATCCGCACGGCCAGAACGCGAAGGAATTCGCCTACATGGTCGAGGCCGGCATGCCGCCGATGTACGCGCTGCAGGCGGCAACGACGCATGCGGCAGAGCTGCTGAAGAAGTCGCAGGACCTCGGCAGCGTCGAGGCGGGCAAGCTCGCCGACGTGATCGCGGTGGCCGGCAACCCGCTCGAGGACATCGCGCGGATGCAGCAGGTCGATTTCGTGATGAAGGACGGCGTGGTCTACAAGCAGGACGGGCACGCGACCTCGCCGTAGGGTGGGACGCAGCCGCGCGGTGAGCGCGTAGACGGCGCAACCTCTCGGCGACGAGTCCCACCGAAGCGCAGCGGTGGGACTCGCGCCTTCGGCGCTGTGTCCGGCCGTACCGTGCCCTGCATGGTCGTCGTGGGCCGCTTGGGTCGGAGCGCCGGCAGGCGCGATGCTCTCCTGCCGCAAAGGCATCGCGGCTTCCGCCGCTCCCACCGACGCCATGCGCCGCTCCACGCTTGCGCACGCGGCTTGGATTCCGCCGCCGCTGGCACAATCTCCCGCCGAACCGACTTCCGGAGCCGACCATGTCCGCCGTTCCCTCCCCGTACGTTTTCGACGCCACCGCGGCGAACTTCCAGACCGACGTGCTCGACGCGTCGTTCGAGCAGCCGGTCCTGGTCGACCTGTGGGCGGTCTGGTGCGGCCCGTGCAAGGCGCTCGGCCCGCTGCTGGAGAAGGTCGTCGGCGAGTTCAACGGCGCGGTGCGGCTGGCCAAGGTCGACGTCGACAAGGAACAGCAGCTCGCCGCGATGTTCGGCGTGCGCAGCATCCCGACCGTGGTGCTGATCCGCGAGGGCCAGCTGGTCGACGCGTTCACCGGCGCGCTGCCGGAAGGCGCGATCCGCGAGTTCCTGCTGCGCCACGTGCAGCCGGGCGAGGCGGCGGCCGAAATCGAGGAGGCGCTGCCGGAACCGGAAACGCCGGACCAGGCGATCGCGCGCCTGCTGCAGACGATCGCGGCCGAACCGGACAGGCCGGAGCTGAAGCTCGACCTCGCCGTCGCGCTGATGCAGGCGGGCGACGCCGATGCCGCCGCGAGCGAGCTCGACGCGCTGCCGGCCAACCTCGCCAGCGACGACCGCGCGCGCCGCCTGCGCGGCCAGCTCGAGTTCGCGCGCTCGTTGAAGGACGCGCCGTCGGCCGGCGAACTGCTCGCGCGCATCGCGCACAACCCGGACGACCACGCCGCACGCGACCTGCTCGGCGTGCGCCTGCTGATCGACGGCGACGCGGCCGGTGGCCTCGACCAGTTCCTGCACGTGCTCAAGGCCGACCGCGGCTGGAACGACGGCCTGGCGAAGAAGCGCCTGATCGCCGCATTCAACGTGCTCGACGATGCCGAGCTGGTCGGCACGTACCGGCGCAAGATGTCCTCGCTGCTGTTCTGAGCCGCGCAGGATCGACGCGCCGGGTGGCGGGAGCGGCGGAGCCGCGATGCTTTCCCTTGATCCGGCGAAGAGCATCGGGACTGAAGTCCCTCCCACAGGTGACTGTCGGTGCGGCGGAAGCCGCGATGCCTTTCCGGGGCGATCCCGGCAAGGCTTGATTCCGGCTACTGCCTGCGGCGATCTTTCATGCCTTGTCCCGCAGGAGCCGCACCATGACCATCGCCAGTCCGGCGACGGCGCCCGACCACGCCGCCGAGGCGACGCCGTTCCGCTTCATCGCCACCTGGCCGCACATCGAGGCGCACGATGCCGAGGCGATCCGCGCGTTCTGGAAGCGCGAGGGCGCGATCCTGGACGATGCGCAGATCGCGCAGCGCCTGCCGCAGGTGGTGATGTACGCGCGCGCTGCGGACGGCGAAGTGGCCGCGGTGTGCACCGCGGTCGCGGTGACGCCGCCGCGGCTCGAACAGCCGCTGTATTACTTCCGCGCGTTCATCGGCCGCCGCTGGCGCTCGAGCCGGCTCGTGTTCACGCTGCTCCGGCGTGCCTGCGCACTGCTCGAGGCGCATGCGCGCGCACACGACTTCCCGTGCATCGGCATCCTGCTCGAACTGGAGAACGAGCGCTTTCGGGCGCGCGGCCGAGGACCGATCTGGCCCAACCCGGATTTCGTCTACGTCGGCAAGAGCGAGCGCGGCCTGGAAATGCGCGTGCACTATTTCCGCGGCGCGCGCCTGAAGTGACCGCGTGGGGATGACGTCCGCGATGCAATCGCGCACGATCGCCCCCTGACACCCCGCCCCTGACGATCCGCACGCCTGGAGCCCCATGGACGCGCCCCCACCCACACCCGCCAACGGCGAACCCGCCGCCACGCAGAGCGTCGCCGAAGTCCTCGGCAGCGTGCACACGACCAACTTCCCCGACCTGCTGCGCAAGCTCGGCGGCTGCCTGCTGGTCAGCACCTACCAGGCCGGCAAGCTGGTGATCCTGCGCCCCGACGGCGCCAGCATCAACACGCATTTCCGCACGTTCAACCGACCGATGGGCATGGCCGCCGACGGCGAGCGGCTCGCGCTCGGCGCGGCGATGGAGATCGCCGAGTTCCGCAACATGCCGGCGGTGGCGCGACGCCTGCAGGACCCGCCGCGCCACGACGCGGTGTTCCTCGCGCGGCGCGGCCACATCACCGGCGCGATCGACATCCACGAGATGGCGTGGGACGCGCAAGGCGAGCTGTGGTTCGTCAACACGCTGTTCTCGTGCCTGTGCACGCTCGATTCGAAATCGAGTTTCGTGCCGCGCTGGCGGCCGCGCTTCGTGTCGCACTACGCGCCGGAGGACCGCTGTCACCTGAACGGCCTGGGCATGCGCGACGGCCAGCCGCGCTACCTGACCGCGCTCGGCGAGAGCAACGAGCCGCAGGGCTGGCGCAAGAACAAGCGCGACGGCGGCATCCTGATCGACTTGCAGGCCGACGAGGTCATCACGCGCGGCTTGTCGATGCCGCATTCGCCGCGCTGGTACGACGGCCGCCTGTGGGTACTCGAATCCGGCCGCGGCAAGCTCGTCACGATCGATCCGGCCACCGGCGCCAGGACCGACGTCGCCAGCGTGCCGGGCTTCGCGCGCGGGCTGGATTTCATCGGCCCGGTCGCATTCATCGGCCTGTCGCAGCTGCGCGAGACCAACGCGTTCACCGATATCCAGATCACCGACGACAACATCGATCGCCAGAGCGGCGTGTGGGCCGTGCACATCGGCACCGGCAACACGATCGGCCTGCTCAAGTTCACCGGCGGCGTGCAGGAGATCTTCGCCGTGCAGGCGCTGCCGGGCGTGCTGTTCCCGGAGATCATCCACGAGGGCGAGTTGCTCGCCTCCTCGTACGCGTTGCCGGACGAGGCGCTGCGCGAGGTGCAGTTCACGCCGCGCGCGGAGGCCACGACGTGACGCTTTTCACCCTCTCCCCGCCCTGGAGAGGGCCGGGGTGAGGGGCCGCCGCGCTATCATGCGCGCCCCGCTTTGGTCCTTCCGACTCGGAGACTTCCATGCTCAAGCGCCTGCTGCTCGTCCTCGCCCTGCTCGCCCCGGCATTCGCCTTCGCCCAGACCACCCCGCCACCGGCCAAGCCGGCTACTGCGGCGCCGAAGCCGGCGGCCAAGCCCGCCACGAAGGCGCCAGCCAAGCCGGCGGCCAAGGCCGAGCAGAAGGCCGCGCCGGAAGCCGCGACCTCCAACAAGGTGCTGCTGACGACCAGCATGGGCGACATCACGATCGAGCTGTTCCCGGACAAGGCGCCCAAGTCGGTCGACAACTTCCTCACCTACGTCAAGAGCGGCTTCTACGACGGCACGATCTTCCACCGCGTGATCGACAACTTCATGGTGCAGGGTGGCGGCTTCACCAAGGACCTGCGCCAGAAGCCGACGCGCGCGGCGATCGCGATCGAGTCGAAGAACGGCCTGTCGAACCTGCGCGGCACGGTCGCGATGGCGCGCACCGCCGATCCGAACTCGGCCACTGCGCAGTTCTTCATCAACGTCGTCGACAACCCGCGCCTGGACTACGCCGGCGACGCCAGCCCGGGCTACGCGGTGTTCGGCAAGGTCATCGCCGGCATGGACGTGGTCGACAAGATCAAGGCCGTGCCGACCGGCGCGCAGGGCCCGTTCCGCAGCGACGTGCCGACCACGCCGATCGTGATCGAGAAGGCCACGCTGGTGCCGTAACTGCCCTCTCCCCCGCGCCTTGCGCGGGGGAGAACGCCCCATGACCACACTCTTCATCTCCGACCTGCACCTCGACGCCAGCCGCCCGCACATCACGCGGCTGTTCGTCGACTTCGTGCACGGCGAGGCGGCACAGGCAAGTGCGCTGTACATCCTCGGCGACCTGTTCGAGGCCTGGATCGGCGACGACGCCGCGGACGACACCGCGGACGCGGTCGCCGCCGCACTGGCCCGCCTGCACGAGCGGCGCGTGCCGTGCTTCTTTATCCACGGCAACCGCGACTTCCTGCTCGGCGACGCCTGGGCGCGGCGCGCACGCCTGACCCTGCTGCCCGACCCGTGCGTGGTCACGCTCGAGGGCGAGCGCACGCTGCTGATGCACGGCGACACGCTGTGCACCGACGATGCACCGTACCAGGCCTTCCGCGCGCAATCGCGCGCGCCGGCCTGGCAGCGCGGCTTCCTCGCCCGGCCGCTCGCCGAGCGCCAGGCCTTCGCCGCGCAGGCGCGTGCCGAGAGCGCGCGCTACACGCGCACGGTCGACGACGCGATCACCGACGTCAACGCCGACGCGGTGCAGGCCGCGCTGCGCCGGCATGGCGTGACGCGCCTGATCCACGGCCACACGCACCGCCCGGCCGTGCACGCGCTGGAACTCTGCAACCGGCCGGCCGAGCGCATCGTGCTCGGCGACTGGTACGAGCAAGGCAGCGTGTTGCGCGTCGACGCCAGCGGCGCACGCCTCGACACGCTGGTGTAGGAGCGCCGCAGGCGCGACCGCCTTAAGCCCCCCCCTTCAAGGGGAGGGTTGGGTGGGGATGGGGTTGCATCGAGCCGTCGCTCGTCATGCCCTCGTCGTGGTCGCGGCTACACCGCTCTTACAGCAGAAATTTCCTACAAGGCCGCCATCGTTTTCGACGCCACCGCCGCGCGCGCGGCCGTCACAACGGCGCGCCTCCGTCCGCTGCTGCGATCGCGCGACGATGCGGACAATTCTCCTCGCCGCTGCCGCACCGGCACGGACCACCTACTCAAGGAGAGCTGTCATGCAGTCCAAGACGATGTCGATGCTGGCCCTGGCCCTCGCGCTGACCTTCGGTTCGGCCGCCACCCACGCCGAGGAACTGAGCAAGTCCGGCAAGCCGCTGACCGCGCAGCAGTCGCGCATGAAGGCGTGCAACGCCGATGCGAAGGCGCAGGCGCTGAAGGGCGACGAGCGCAAGGCGTTCATGAGCACCTGCCTCAAGAGCGGCAACGCGCCGGCGGCCACCCAGGCGAGCGCGCAGCCCGCCCCGGTCGTCGCCAGCGCCACGACCGCGCGCCAGGAAAAGCGCAAGGCGTGCAGCGCCGAGGCCAAGCAGAACGGCATCAAGGGCGACGAGCGCAAGGCCTTCATGAAGGAGTGCATGAAGCGAGTCGACAAGGACACCGCCGACGACGCCGAGTGAATCTCTCCGGCACGGGCGCCGGCAGCCGCGAGCTTCCCGAAGGAAGCCTCGCGCCTGCCGGCGCTCGCGCTTGCCCGCGCCTGTCATGCAGGTAGCTCTCGTAGTCATCGACCTCTGCCAGGACGACCTCCGCGCGCCATGCACTGTCGCCGGAGCCGATGGTGGCTCAGTTCGGCAGCGAGCTGACGGACTTCAAGCCGATGCCAGCCCATTGGCGCCGGCACTGTGGGAGCGCCGGCAGGCGCGATGCTCGTGGTCCGCGCAGAGGTTGGGCCTCGCGGCGTCCAGCCCATCAGGCATCGCCGAAACGGAAGGGGCGTCCGAAGAGGACGCAGTTCACACGAGCCCCACGCGAGCTCCAGCGCGGTACATCCTGCGCATCGGAGGCGATCGTGTACGTACGCGACAAGGATCGCTTCGCGGAGATGGACATCGCGCACTACCCCGATGGCGCGAATGCGACCTGGCTGCCGCGCTGGCAAAAAGCCGGACGGACATCGCCGCCGGCGGCTTGATCCTGGAGGTCGGTCGACGCTGACATGAAGCCCGGCAAAGCCACCGTAAGCAGGGCGCTGGCATAACAGATCAATGCACCGACGTGCCGCACGCCTTCCCAAGCGCTCCCCGGATTTGCGCGAGTCCTACCGAGAGACACTGTTGCCGCCGGCCAACGACGCGTGTCGAGCGGCGCAACACCAGAAAAGCCGGCTCATCGAGCGCGCGAGGCGCGATTGATGGCGATCAGCGTGATCCGCCGCCTTCGTCCAGGCAACAAAAAACCCACCCGTTGCCGGGTGGGTTTCCTGAAAACAAACTCAGGCGAGATTACTCGACCGAGAAGTTCTGCAGCGAGACCGGGAGGGTGCCCGTCACCGTCGCGGTGAACGTACCGCAAGTAGCAGCCGGCGCACCCGGGTCAGCGGTGACGATCACATAGTAGGTTGCACCGTCGGTCAAACCACTGACCTGCATCGGCGAACCGGGGAAACCCAGCTGAATCGGATCGGTGCTGGAAGAGCACGGGGACGGCATCAAGAAAACGCCCGCCGACTGGCCACCCCAAGTACCCTCTGCGCCCTGCGCGAGCGCAATCGTCGCATTCGCTCCCTGAGCGACGAACGAGTAAACGATCTCGTTCTGCGGGCTCGGCGTTCCGCCGTAACCGGGAAGCGAATTGGAGGCGGTGCAGAGGTCACCGCTCACGACAGCATGAGGCCCACCTTGACTCGTGATCGGAAGCGGGGAAGCACAGGTCTGCGCAGCGACCTGAACCGAAAGGCCGAGCGCTACGGCGCCTGCAATCGTAATCAGAGCATTCTTCATTTGTCACTCCTGAAAATTTTAAATTGCTCTAGCGAAACTCAAAAACCGATGAAGGTCTGGCGACGCGAATCAAAACGGTCGAAGCTGACAACCTTATTCAGCTGCGCTCCGCGGAAACCAGAACTCGGCGCACTCAAGCCGAGAACAGCAAAGTCGACGCCGCCCCACGCACTGCTGTCACCATTCAGCGTGACGTTAGCATTGGCTTCAACGTTATTATTCACCCAAACGCGAAGCTTTCCGGCGGCGCGATCCCAATCGATTTCGACCGTGTTGGCACCGGCGGCCAAGTTGGCAGATGCGCTACAAAGATTGCCCGGCTGACCAGCGCACGCGGTGAAGACACCGAGAAGCTTCTGAGTACCGGCAAGATTTCCAGAAAGGGTGAGGCGAACCACATCGCTGACACCATTGGCCGGCGTATCCGTCGTTGCGCCAAAGACCTTGACGCTCTGAACGGAGTTCATGGAACCCAGTGCGTCAACATTCACCATAAACTGAGCACGATAACGCGGCTCAGCATTCGGCGAATTGTCACGTACGAAGGCGTTTACACCAGGGCCGTTGGTGGTGATCGACGCGTCGAGCTTGCATTCCGTGCCATCAAGGCCCGGGCTCGTAATCGTCAGCGAACCACCCAAGGCGGACTTGGTGCTCCAAGCGCCACCGTTCGCCTGATCCGGGCCCGCCGGGCACGCCGCCATCGCCGAACCCGCGACGCCGCACAGGCCGACCAGCGCCAGCGAAAGAACTTTCATCTTTGCATTCATGGATTTATCTCCCAGAGTGTCTCGGGCGGGTTGCAGTCCCCATCCCCAGTGGTTGTGAATACTGGTTAACCAAGCCCGATCCGCGCGGACGATAGGGGAAAGGTTTCCACTATGTCAACACGACGCGGGCGTGGGCCTGGCTAACCATGCCAGACTTCGGGTTCGGAGCCCCAACTGCCTGTGGATCCTCCCCGGTCGTCGGCTCGACGCCTACGACCCACGGTGCTGTTAGACGCAGGGGTGGGAGGAAACCGGACACGCCGGACCGAGAATTTTTGCCGCTGCGGCAAGATTTCGAAGAAATTTCTTACATATCAACGCCATAGCAACACCCGCGACACTACGCCCGCCCAACCCTCCTTGAGGGAAAGGGCTGAAGCAGCCGCGGCCGCGCGGCATGTCGACCTCAGGTCGCGCCAACGGCACTTTCGGCGCCTCTGTTTCCAAGATTTTGGGCATCGGCCGCGTACAGGGTGGGCTCCCGCAACGCGGCACGGTTTGACCTTGCCGGACACGATCCGCAGAATCGCGCCTCCTTTCGGCGCGACCGCGTTCCGTGGCCCCATCCGACCCTGCCCCGCTTCGAGCCAGCGATTGCCTGGCCGTGATCCCCGCGCGCAACGAGGCGGCGACGGTGGCCGCGGTCGTGGCCGGCGTGCGCGCAGCGCTCGGCTGCGCGGTGCTGGTGGTCGACGACGGCAGCAGCGACGGCACCGCCGCCGCGGCGCGGGCGGCCGGCGCCGCGGCGCTGACGCTGCCGCTGGGGCTGGGCGCGTGGGGTGCGACCCAGACGGGGATCCGCTATGCGCGGCGCAACGGCTATGCCGGCGTGGTGACGCTCGATGCCGACGGCCAGCACCTGCCCGAGTCGCTGCCGGCGCTGTTCGCGGCGCAGGCGACGAATGGCGCGAACGTCGTGATCGGCACCTGCATCGAACGCCTGAGCGCGGCCAAGCGCGTCGCGTGGCGTTACCTGCGCACGCTGACCGGGCTAGGATTGGCCGATTTCACCTCGGGCCTGCGCCTGTACGACGCGCGCGCGGTCGAGATCCTGGCCGGGCCGGAGGCCAGCCTGCTGGATTATCAGGATGTCGGGGTATTGATGCTGCTGGTCAGGAACGGACTCGTGATCGAGGAAACGCCGGTGCCGATGCTGCCGCGCCGCGAGGGCCATTCGCGCGTGTTCGCCTCGTGGCCGGTGGTCGCGCGCTACATGTTGCATACGACCGTGCTGTGCCTGGCGCAGCTCGACGCCGGGCGTCGCCAGGCCGGCGGAAGCGCGCGCGCATGCTGACCGGCCCGATCACCTCGGCGATCCTCGGCGTCGTGCTGGCCGGCGCGATCCTGTTCCTGGTCCGCCGCGACCATCTGCACGGCCCATACGCGGTCTGGTGGTTCGCGGTCGCCGCGGCCACGTTCGTGCTCGGCGTGTTCCCGGGCGTGGTCACCTGGCTCGGCCACGCCACCGGCATCGTCTATGCGCCGGTGCTGCCGATCATCGTCGGCCTGTCGCTGGTGCTGATCCGCCTGCTCAAGCTCGACATCGACCGCTCGCGCCAGGAGCGCCGCCTGCGCCGGCTGACGCAGAAGCTGGCGATCCTGGAGCAGGAGCTGGAGCGGCTCGGCGGACGGCCGGCGGAGAAGGCCGAAGCCGATGAGGAGTCGGCGTAGGAGCGGCGTAGCCGCGACGAGGCGTGCGACGGTGCACAGCGCCGCCGCATTCCCCCTCTCCCCGCCGGGGAGAGGGCCGGGGTGAGGGGCCGGAAGCGAGCTACGCCGGCCAGCGTTCCGGCAAGCATTGCGCGCCCTACTCCGCCCGAACCCTCTCCCCAACCCCTCTCCCGGCGGGAGAGGGGCTTGAAGCGGAGCGGCATGCTTGAACGGCAAGGCATACTGATCCGATGCGCATCCTCCACCTCGGCAAGTACTACGCGCCCGTGCGCGGCGGCATCGAGCGCTACACGCAGGCGCTGGCCGAGGCGTGCACGGCCGCGGGCGATGCGGTCGGCGTGCTGGTGCACGAGCGCCCGGGCCGCTGGCGCAGCGCGCGCGAAACCCTCGGCGACGTCGAGGTGCGCCGCGCGGGCTGCCTCGCCGCGCCGCTCTACACGCCGCTGAGCCCGGCCTTCCCATTCGAGCTGGCGCGCGCGCTGCGCGAGTTCCGGCCGGACCTGCTGCACCTGCACTTCCCGAACCCGTCCTGCTTCGCCGCGCTGGCCAGCCCGGCTGCGCGGCGGCTGCCGTGGATCGTGCACTGGCACGCCGACGTGCCGCCGGACGGGCCGGACTGGCGCCTGCGCGCGGCCTATCGCGCGTACCGGCCGTTCGAGCAGGCGGTGCTGCGGCGCGCGCAGGCGATCGTCGCGACCTCGCAGCCGTATCTCGATGCGAGCCTCGCCCTGCGACCATGGCGCGACAAGGCCACGGCGAACCCGCTCGGCCTCGCCGACGCCGGCGCCGCGGCGCCGCAGGCGGACCTGTGGCCCAGCGGCCCCGGCCTGCGCCTGCTCGCGGTCGGCCGGCTCAGCCACTACAAGGGCTTCGACGTGCTGCTCGAGGCACTGGCGCAGTTGCCTGACGCACGTCTGCTGCTGGTCGGCCACGGCGAATGCGAGCGCGAGCTGCGCACGCAGGTCGCCGCGCACGGCCTTGCGGCACACGTGCGACTGGCCGGCGACCTCGACGACGCCACGCTGGCCGCCGCCTACGCCGGCGCCGACCTGTTCGTGCTGCCCTCGCTCGACCGCAGCGAGGCGTTCGGCCTGGTGCTGCTCGAAGCGATGCGCGCCGGACTGCCGGTCGTGGCCAGCGCGATCGCCGGCTCCGGCGTCGGCACCGTCGTCGCCGACGGCGACACCGGCCTGCTGGTGCCGCCCGGCGATGCCGGCGCACTGGCCGCGGCGATCGGCCGGCTCGGCGATGCGGAGCTGCGCGCGCGCCTCGGCGCGGCCGGCCGCGCGCGCTTCTTGCGCGAATTCACGCTGGAGCGGTCGACGCAGGCGGTGCGGGATCTCTATCGCTGCGTGCTCGGCGCGCTTTCGTAGGCTGGACGGCCGCAGGCCGGCCGGCCTGACGCCGCCGGCCGGCCTGCGGCCGCCCAGCCTACGAATAGCCCCCGGCAGGGGCGATCGCCCCCGCGCTGCTTCTACGCGCGCCGCTCCTCGAGACGACGCTGCCGCGGGCGTCCCGAATCCCCGATCCCCAATCCCGGCTCTCGCGCACCAGCGCGGCGACCAGCACGAACACGCTCGGCACGATCTGCAGGATCAGGCGGTTGACGCTGGTGAAGTCCTCGGCCCAGGCCGCGGCGCTGGTGAAGAAGAACAGCACGAACAGGCAGGCGAGCTGCAGCAGCACGAGCAGGCCGAGCATGCGCGCGGCGTGATCGTCGCGCAGCACGCGCCAGCGCAGCAGGGCCAGCAGCGGCAGCGCGTACCACAGCAGATGCCAGTTCGGCAGCGTGAACAGGCTTTCCAGCATCGCGCCACCGACCGCGTGCCAGGTCAGCTCGAACGGCGCGACCGCCGGGATCGCGATGCGGCCCCAGGCGATCTCGACCCAGCCCAGCCCCGGCAGCGGCAGGCTGAAGCCGCCGAGCGCGAGCACGATGGCCAAGGCCGCGAGCACGCCGGCGCCGGTGCGTCCGCGCCAGCGCGGCGGAATCAGGTCGACCACGACGACAGCGGTGAAGGCGAGCAGCCAGATCGCGCCTTCGAGCTTCAGCGCCGGCAGGCACAGCGCGAAGCCGACGCCGAGCAGCCACTGGCCGCGTTCGCGCGTGACCAGCCAGCGCGACCAGGCCAGCGTCGCCAGGCCCAGCGTGACTGCAACCCACAGGTCCGCATAGCCGGCCAGCGCGACGTGCGCATCGACCAGCGGCAGCGACACCAGCGCGTAGACCAGGCCCAGCGCGACGAGCGGGGACAAGCCGGCGCCACGCCAGTAGCCGTAGGCGGCCAGCGCGAACGCGGCCAGCGCGCCGCACCAAGCGAGGTTGACCAGCGGCTCGTTCCAGCCGCCGGCGCCGCTGGCGAACCAGACCTGCAGCCAGGCGAGCAGTTCGGGATAGTTCCAGGTCGCCAGCGTGCGCGTGGCGAGCTTCGGCTGCGCCAGCCAGTCGGCCATCGGCACATACGACTCGGCCTGTCCGAGCAGCAGCCAGCTCTTGGGCTTGAATGCCCACGCCGACCACGCGTCCCACGGGAACACCGGCCGCAACGCAGCCTCGTCGCCGAGCAGCGCGAATCGGACCACGACCAGCACGAGCAGCAGCCACCACAGGCCGCGCAGGAGCGGCGCCGGGTGCGACGCCGGCACGGAGGCCGGCGGGCGGCCGCGGAACCAGCGCAGCGCGGCCAGCAGCCACGCCAGCGCAGCGACGGCGAGCAGCGACGGCGTCGCCGCGGCCAACGCGTGCGGCGTGTCGTCCCGGCCGAACACGCCGGCCAGCGCGGCCGCACCGAGCACGCCGGCGATCCAGCCGGCGCCGAGCATCGCCACGCCCTGGCCGCGGAACGTGTGGCGGCCGTTGGCCAACCACCACAGTCCGCCGCCGGCCAGCAGCGGCAGCAACCATGCGAGCAGGTAGTCAGGGCGCATGGCGGTAACGGAACACGATCAGGGACTCGGCCTCGAAGCCGTTCGCATGCAACACGCCGCGCGGGACGAGGCGACGGCTGTGCGCGAGCAGCTTGCGCAGCTCCGGATCGCGGTACCAGACGTCGGTGTCGTAGAACACGAGCAGGGAGTTGTCGGGCAACGGCGTGCCGGAGGCACGCGCCAGCACCAGCGCGCCGACATTCAGCGGCAGCAGGTGCCAGTTCAGGCGCAGCGTCTGGTAGTTGCTGCCGGCCTGCACGAGGACGCGCGCATGCGGCCATTCGTGCGCCAGCACGGCGCGCAACTCGTCGGCAGCCTGCGCGATGTCGCTGTCGCCGACCAGGCGCGCGCGCTCCGACCATTCGGTGCCGGCGAACAGCGTGCGCGTCGCCTGCAGGCGGTGCACCAGTCCGGCCTGCCAGCGCAGGTCGAGCGCGAACCAGGCCAACCCGACGGCCACCAGCGCGGCGGTCGCCAGGGCGCGCCCGCGCAGGCCGAGCAGCAGCGCCGCCCAGCCGATCGCCGCCGCAGCGGCGAGTGCGGCGAGCAGCACGATCGAGCGCGCGCGCGGCGCGTCACCGTCGCGGCCGAGCGCATGCACCGAGCGCTGGCTCCACGGCCACGCGCCGAACCAGTCGGTCGCCAGCGCGGCGAGCGCACCGTGCCAGGACGGCGACCACAGCCGCGCCTCGACCAGGTCGAACGGTGCGAAGCCGCGCTCGGGCGGCACCAGTTGCGCGGTCGCGAACTGCGCGAAGCCGAGCTCGATGATGCGGCCGCGCCATGCCGGCACGCTCGACAGGTCGAACGTCGAGGTGGCCGTGCCCGGCCACGGCAGCGAGATCGTGTGCACGTCGTCCGGATGCTCGGCGGTGCGGAACACCAGCGACAGTTCCAGCGTGCGCGGGAAGTCGCCGAAGCGGTAGCGCAGGATCGGGAAATCGTCGGCGGCGATGTGCGGCAGCGCGCTGGCCTGCAGCGCCGAGAAGTCCTCCGCGGCCGCCTCGACGTGCAGCGCGCCGTCGCGCGGCGTGGCGCTGCCGAACACGGTATGGAAATCGTCGCCGGCGAGCACGCGCACGATCTCCGGCGCGAATGGCGCGCGCAGGTCGACGCAGGCCGCCCACAGCAGCAGGCCAGCCCAGGTGGCCAGCAGCGCGACGACGAACGCCGCGAGGGCGAGCGGCGACCGCCTCATGCGGCGAACGCTTCCAGCTGCGCCAGCTCGTCCGGCGTGAAGCCGGCGGACAGGCGCGCGTCGACGTTGAACGGGCCGCGCAGCGAACCGCGCAGGTGCGTCCCGACCAGCTCGCGGAACGTCGCGAGCGGATCGCGGCCTTCGCGCGCGCAGCACCAGGCGTACCAGCGCGAGCCGGCGGCGACGTGCGCGACCTCCTCGCGCAGGATCGTCTCGAGGATCGCCACGGTCGCGTCGTCGCCGACGCTGCGCAGCCGCTCGATCATGCCGGGTGTCACGTCCAGGCCGCGCGCCTCGAGCACGCGCGGTACCAGCGCCATGCGCGTCAGGCATGAATCGGCCGTGCGCATGGCCATGTCCCACAGGCCGTCGTGCGCGTCGAAGTCGCCGTAGGCGTGGCCGAACTCGGCCAGCCGCGCGGCCAGCAGCGTGAAATGGCGTGCCTCATCGTCGGCCACCTGCGCCCAGTCGCGGTAGTACGCGTCCGGCATGCCGCGGAAGCGGTAGACCGCGTCCCAGGCCAGGTTGATCGCGTTGAACTCGATGTGCGCAACCGCGTGCACGAGCGCGGCGCGGCCCTCGGGCGTGCCGAGGCCGCGCTGGGCGAGCTGGCGCGGCGCCACCAGGCGCGGCCGCGCGGGCCGGCCGGGCGCGGCGATCGGCGCCGGTGGCGGCGCC
>JAACZU010000012.1 GCA_009996615.1 Rhodanobacteraceae bacterium
CGTCCGAGGGAGCCGCATATCTTACATCGTGTTTCGTTTCCGTCAACACCCCGAAGCAACTTTTTTTGCTTCGCAGCGGGCGACTCCTCGTCGCCCGCCGGCTTCGCCGTTCGTTCCTAAGAACCGGCCGCCGAAGCGGGCCGCGCATCCTACATCCAATCTTGCGTCCGTCAAGCCCTGCGGCGATCTTTTTTCGCCGCGACCCGAGGTCGCTTCCCTCCGCCGCCTCGCTCATCGAGCTTCTCGTCGAAGGGCCGCGCATCCTACATCCAAACGGCTATTCGTCAAGCGTTCGATGCGGAAACGATGGCGGCGCGCAGCAGACGGGCGAAGACGGCCGGTTCGCAGCGGCCGATGCGCACCTGCGGCGTGCCGTGCCAATCGGCGCAGCGCCCGAGCGCCTCGGCCAATGCGGCCGCCAACGCCGAAGTCGGCGCCACGCCGTCCTCGAGGTACAGCGCCTTGACCTCGAACACGCCCTCGCCACGGTGCGCCTTGGCGTCGAGCCGGCCGACCAGGCGCCCGCGGTGCAGGATCGGCAGCACGTAGTAGCCATGCTTGCGCTTCGGCGCCGGTGTGTAGCACTCGATCCGGTAGTCGAAATCGAACATCGCCGCCGCGCGCTCGCGGTCCCAGACCACCGGGTCGAACGGCGACAGCAGCGTCGTGTGGGTCGCGCGCAGGCGATTGGCCGCGGCGGCGACAGCCATGTCCCGATGCTCGCGATGGACATAGCCCGGCGCGTTCCAGCCGGCCACCTCGACGCGCACCAGGTCGCCGGCATCGACGAGTTCGTCGAGATCGGCGTCCTTGAGCTTGCGCCCGGAGCGGAAATAGTCATTGATCCAGCGCGCCTGGGCCACGCCCAGCGCGCGCACCGCAGCAACGGCGAACGTGCGCCGCATCGCCGGCTCGGTCGGCAGGCTCGCATCGTCAAGCGTGGGCGGAGCGTCCGCGCGGGCCAGCGCATTCGCCAGCACGCGCTCGCGCACGTCGTAGACGCGCTGGAAGTTCTCGCGCCGCGCGATCATCAGCTCACCGAGCGCGAACAGCGCCTCCAGCCAGCGTTTTTCGTCCTTCCAGCCCCACCAGCCGCCCGGCGCACCGTCGCTGCGCTCGAAGTCGGCCGCCTTGACCGCGCCGTGCGCGTGGATCTGCGCGAGCAGGCGCTGCATGCCGGCGGCGTGCTCGTTGCGCATGCGCAGCGCATGCTTCATCGACCAGTGGCGATCACGTCCGTCGAGCGCGTGGCGGCGATGCAGCGGATAGTCCGCGAGTGGGGCGAAGCTCGCCTCGTGCGCCCAGCACTCGAAGATCGCGCCCTCGGCGAGCAGCTCGTCCAGCCACTGCGACCGGTACGCGCCGAGCCGCGAGAACAGCACCAGATACGGGCTGCGCGCGACGACATGGATCGTGTCGATCTGCAGCACGCGCATGCGCTCGATCGCGGCCAGCACGTCGGCCTTGCGCGCGCGCCGGCGCGTCCGCGCGAGCAGCCCCTGCGCGGCGAGATGGAGCAGGCGCGCCTGGTGCGCGCTCAGGTGGATGGCGGAGCTCATCGAGTGGCGCGCCTCGCGGCCTTGGATGCGGTTGCCCAAGGATACGTGGGCTGCGCCCTTTCCTCGCACCGTTGCGACATCGCCCCTCCTCCCTCGCGCGGAGACAAGAGGGGCGTGCGCGCAGCGCGTCAGCGCTTCGGCGCGAAGATCGCGCCAAGGCGGTCCGGCGTGCCCGCGATGCGCTCGAGGTGCGGGTACTTCAGGCCGTCGTGGTAGTCGAGCCGCACGGTCTTGTACTCCTCGCCGCTCTTGACCAGCAGGTCGATCGGCGTACTCCCGTCCTTGGCGGCCGCGATCGCCTCCTTGAGGCGCTCAGGCTTGAACTCGCGCCCGTTCACCGCGACCAGCGTGCTGGTCGGCGCGATGCCAGCCTGGAACGCCGGACCGTTCCAGCGCACGTCGGCGATCTTGCCGTCCTTGCTGCCGACCACCAGACCGAGCGAGGCGGCGAGGTCGAGCGCCTTGCGGTCCGCCTCGGCGGCTTTCTGGAACGCGCTCGGCTGGTCGGTGTAGACCAGCTTCCAGCCGCTCGCGGCGAGGCCGTCCAGCGGCGGCGCGTGCGCTTCGATGCGCGCGCGCAGGAACGCCGCCCAGTCGAGCGGCGCGACGCCGTTCAGCGCCGCGACGACATCGTCGAATCCGTACGGCTTGACCGCGTAGCTGCCGTCGTCGACGCCGAAGAACGCGCGCGCGAAGTCGTCGAGCGAGCGCTTCTCGCGCGTCAGCTCGCGCAGCTTGGTGTCGACCGCAAGCCAGGTCAGCGCGCCGGCGCTGTAGTACTCCTCGCTCATCTGCCAGTTGCGGTACGGCAGCGGGCGACGCGCGGCGATGACCGGATCGTTGGTGGTGTCCTGCACGTCGCGCCAGGCGAAACCGGGGCGATTGTCGGCGTAGCGCGCGGCGACTTCGGCCAGCGCATCGCGCGCCTGCTCGGCCGTCCACAGACCCGTGCGCGCGGTCAGCACGTGGCCCCAGTACTGCGTCTGGCCCTCGTACACCCACAACAGGTCGCCCTGCATCGGCACGTTGAAGTTCGGCGTCGCGAGGCCGGCCGGACGACGGAACTTGCCGTTCCACGAATGCGTGTACTCGTGCGGCAGCAGGCCGCGCTCTGGCAGGTAGCGCTCCCACTCGGTGAAGTGGCCCGGCGACTGGCTGTTCTCACTGGAGCGGTGGTGCTCCAGGCCGATGCCGCCGAGCCGGTCGGTCAGCGCGAGCAGGAACTCGTAGTGGTCGTAGTGGCGCGCGCCGAACAGCTTGTCGGCCTGCACGACGAGGTTCTGGTGCAGCTTGACCTGCTCGGGCGTCACGGCGAGATCGCGCGCCTCGTCGGCGACGATGTTCAGGTGCACGGGCGCCTTACCGCCGGCAAGCTCGATCCGCCTGAAATGGCGCCCGGCGAAGATCGGCGAGTCGACCAGCACGTCGAATGCGACCGGCGCGAACGTGACCGTGCCGTCGGCGGCCGCCACGTTCGGCGTACCGCCGGCGGCGACCGGCAGCGCGCTGGCGAACTGCCAGCCGGCCGGCAGCTTCACGCTCGGCGCGACCGTGATGCGGCGGACGTCGTGACCGGCCGGATACAGCGCGACCGCCTCCCACTGCAGGTTCAGCATGTCCGGCGTGACCACCACGCGCCCCTGCGCCGGCTCCAGCGGGGTCAGGAACTCGAACTCGACCTCCAGCGTCGCCACGCCGGCCGGCACGTCCAGGTGGAACGCATAGACCTCGACCGGATCGCGCGTCCATGCGATCGGCTGGCCGTTGCCGCGGATCGCCAGCCCTGCCAGCTTGTCGATCGCGCCGCGCGGCGCGTGCTTGCCGGGCAGCCACTGCGGATACAGCAGCGTCAGCGGCCCGGGCGTCACCGGGATCTGCTCGCGCACGCGGAACAGGCGCCGGTCGAGATCGCTCGCATCGACGCTGAGCGTCAGCGTGCCGGGCCAGGTGACGTCGACCGGCGGCGGCACCGCCGCGCGCGCCTCGACACCGCCCCACGCCGCCACCGCAACGCATGCCGCCAGCACCGTACGCACCATGCCGCCGTTCGACCTTGCCGTCATTGCCACTCACTCCACCTGTCGACGCCGCTGCGCCGCCTAACCGCCGATCTTGGCACGCCCCGCCCGCGCGCCCATATGCCAAAGGGCCCACATGCACATGGGCGGCCGGTTCGTTTACAGTCGGCAACCGGTCCGCCCGCGCACGACGGATCCCTCCCGCGCCTGGCACACCGGAATACGAATGCTGTACCACCTGCACGAACTCAACCGCACCCTGCTCAATCCCCTCGTGACCTGGTCCGGCGCCGCCGCCCAGGCACTGTCCGCTCCCGACAACTGGCTCTCGCGCATGCCCGGCGCCGACCGCTTCGCGGCCGGCTACGAACTGCTGTACCGGATCGGCAAGGACTACGAAAAACCGACCTTCGGCATCACCGCGGTCGAGGCGCACGGACGCCACGCGGCGGTGGTCGAGGAATGCGTGCTCGACCTGCCGTTCTGCCAGTTGCGGCACTTCAAGCGGCTGAGCGACGACCCCGCGACGCTCGCGCGGATGTGCGACGATCCGGTCGTGCTGGTGGTCGCGCCGCTGTCCGGCCACCATGCCACGCTGCTGCGCGACACCGTGCGCACGCTGCTGCGCGACCACGACGTCTACATCACCGACTGGGTCGACGCGCGCATGGTGCCGCTCGACCAGGGCGCGTTCGGCCTGGACGACTACATCGCCTACGTGCGCCGCTTCATCGGCCTGCTCGATGCTCGCCGCCTGCACGTGATGTCGGTGTGCCAGCCGACCGTGCCGGTGCTGGCCGCGGTGTCGCTGATGGCGGCCGCCGGCGAGCCGACGCCGCGCAGCCTGATCCAGGTCGGCGGACCGATCGACACGCGGCAATGCCCGACCAAGGTCAACGATCTCGCCACGACCAAGCCGTTCGCGTGGTTCGAGACCAACGTGATCTTCGACGTGCCGCCGAACTATCCCGGCAAGGGCCGCCGCGTCTACCCCGGCTTCCTGCAGCACGCCGGGTTCGTCGCGATGAACCCGAGTCGGCACTTCACTGCGCACTGGGACTTCTACCAGAACCTGCTGCGCGGCGACCTCGACGACGCCGAGGCGCACCGCCGCTTCTACGACGAATACAACGCCGTGCTCGACCTGCCGGCCGAGTTCTACCTCGACACGATCCGCGTCGTGTTCCAGGAACACCTGCTGCCGCTCGGCAAGTGGTTCGTCGACGGCGAACGCGTCGCGCCGGAGGCGATCACCGACACCGCGCTGCTGACCATCGAGGGCGAACTCGACGACATCGCCGGCCTCGGCCAGACACGCGCCGCACACGACCTGTGCCGCGGCATCCCGGCCGCGAACCACGCTCATATCGAGGTCGCCGGCGCCGGCCACTACGGCATCTTCAGTGGACGCCGCTGGCGCAATGCCGTCTACCAGGACGTGCGCGCCTTCATCCGGCGCTTCCACGGCTGACAAGAGGCAGGAGCATCGCGGCTGAAGCCGCTCCCACAACAACCGGGCTCCGCCGGGTGAGTGGGAGGGACTTCAGTCCCGATGCCTTTGTGGTGATCGGAATCGACGCGGACGGGTATCCTCGCCGCAAACCCCATCGGTCCATCGCCATGAAGACGCTTGCCCCGCTGATCCTCGCCTCGCTCGCCTGCTTCGCCTCGACCGCGCACGCGGCCGACGCGCCGGCCAAGCCCGTCACGATGCAGCAGGTACTCGACGCGTCGAAACCGTCCGACTGGCGCCGCCCCGACCCGAACGACACGCTGTACCTGGATCTGCCCGCCGGCCGCGTCGTGATCGAACTCGCGCCGGCGTTCGCGCCGCTGCACGCGGACAACATCCGCACGCTGGTGCGCGAGCACTACTTCGACGGCCTGGCGATCCTGCGCGTGCAGGACAACTTCGTCACGCAGTGGGGCGATCCGGAGGCCGAGCACGCCGAGCGCGCACGCGCCTTCGGCAAGGCCAGCCGCACCGTGTCGCCGGAGTTCGAGCGCGTCTCCGGGCCCGCCCTGACCTTCACCAAACTGCCCGACGGCGACGTCTACGCACCCGAAGTCGGCTTCGCCAACGGCCTGCCGGCCGCGCGCGATCCGAAGAGCGGCAAGACCTGGCTGGCGCACTGCTACGGCATGGTCGGCGCGGGCCGCGACAACGGCGTCGAGAGCGGCAGCGGCGCCGAGCTGTACGTCGTGATCGGCCAGGCGCCGCGCCAGCTCGACCGCAACATCGCGCTGGTCGGCCGCGTCGTGCAGGGCATGGAACTGCTGGCCAGCCTGCCGCGCGGTACCGGCGCGCTCGGCTTCTACGAGAAGCCCGAGCAGCGCCTGCCGATCCGCTCGGTGCGCCTGGCCGCCGACGTGCCGGCGGCCGAGCGCACGCCACTGGAAATCCTGCGCACCGACACGCCCACGTTCAGTGCGCTGGTCGAAGCACGCCGCAATCGCCGCGACGACTGGTACAAGGTGCCGGCCGGCAAGATCGAGCTGTGCAACGTGCCGCTGCCGGTGCGCGCGGCACCTGCCCGCGCGGGCGACTGAGAGAAAGCGCGAGCAAGAGATCGAAACGCGAAGGACACGAAGAACGCGAAGGGAACCAAAAACTGCTCGTCTTCGTGTTCTTCGTGTTCCTCGTGTTTCAGGCTCTTGATCGGCTCGTCGTATCGCTGACGGCGCCTCGGAAGATCACAGCTGCGCGGTGTTGAACGTGTCGCAGCTCTTCAGGTCGCCGCCGGCGAAGCCCGCCTTGAACCAGCGCACGCGCTCGGCCGAGGTGCCATGCGTGAAAGAGTCCGGCACGGCGTAGCCACGCGCGCGCTTCTGCAGCGCATCGTCGCCGATCTGGTTGGCCGCGTTCAGCGCGGCCTCGATGTCGCCCGGCTCCAGCCAGTTCAACTGCTGCTGCGCGTGGTTGGCCCACACGCCGGCGAAGCAGTCCGCCTGCAGCTCCTGCCGCACCGACAGGCCGGTCGCGCCCTGCATCGCCGCGCCGCGCTGCGCCGCGCGCTGCACCTCGCTCATCACGCCGAGCAGGTTCTGGATGTGATGGCCGACCTCGTGCGCGATCACGTAGGCGCGCGCGAAGTCGCCGGCGGCGTGGAAACGCCGCTGCATCTCCTCGAAGAAGTCGAGGTCGAGGTAGACGCGGCGGTCGCCCGGGCAATAGAACGGCCCCATCGCCGACGAGGCCGCGCCGCAGGCCGACTCGACGCCGCCGTGGAACAGCACCAGCGTCGGTGCCGGATACTGCTTGCCGCCGGCGCTGAACATGCGGCCCCACACGTCCTCGGTGCTGCCGAGCACCTTGCGCACGAACTCGGTCTGCCCGTCGTTGCCGGCCGGCCGTGTCTGCTGCACCGGCGCACCGCCGTCGCCGGCCATGTCGCCGAGCAGTTGCAGGATCTCGCCCGGATTCTTGCCGAACAGCAGGCCGACGATCACGACGAGGACGATGCCGCCGAGGCCGAGCCCGCGGCCACCGCCGAACGAAGGGCCGCCTCCACCACCGCCGCCATCCTCGACCACGTTGTCGCTGGAGCGACCCTTCTGCCAGAGCATCTGCGTTCCCCGCGTTGCCGACACTGAACGGCAGGGACACTACTCCGCCGCCCGCGCAAGCCGCAAGCGGCCCCAGTCGCCGGGGAGCCGCTTGCGGAAGACGCCGTTCAGGCGGCCACGGATGGTCGCGACGCCTCAGTCGGCGAGCAGTCCGATGGCCGTGCTCGCATAGGCCATCAGCGCCGGATCGATCCCGGTGCGCTCCTGCATGGCCGCCGGCTGCTCGCGGTAGAGCGTGCCGAGCGTGTGCTGGAGGCCGGCGTCGCCGCCGGTGAACTCGCGCACGAGCGAACGCCAGCGCCGTGCGAGCGCCTGCACTTCGGCGCTGGCCGGATCCTTGGCAAGCGTCAGCGCGGCCTGCATGCCGGCGATGACTTGCGGCCACGCCAGCTCGGCCTCGCGGATGCGCGCGGGACCGAGCGCTTCGCCGTGCTGGCGGATCGTCTGCAGCTGTTCGGGGGAGAAATGTTTTTCCATGATGGTCGTAGCCTCGATGCTGTCGAACAGGGTTTCGGCATCGATCGTCGCGCCGGCAGCCGCCGCGTGCGCGACGCGCTCGAGGCGGAACAACAGGCTCTGCTGACGAACGATCGTGGCCCGCAACCGGGCGACCTGGCGCGCGAGCGCTTCGGCGAGCGAAGGCGAATCGGCGTCGAGGCAGGCGTGGATCTCCGCGAGGGAGAATCCGAGTACCTTCAGCGAGGCGATGTGCTGCAGACGCGACAGCTCGTGTTCGCCGTACAGGCGGTAGCCGGCGTCGCTGCGTGCCGCGGGGCGCAGCAGCCCCTTGGCTTCGTAATGATGCAGCGTGCGCACGGTCATGCCGGTGCGGCGCGCGATCTGGCTGACGGTGTAGCGCGTCATCGTTCGGTTTCCGGTCGGGTGCGAGGCCATCCTGCGGCCTGACGTTGCGTGAGGGTCAAGCATCGCGGATGCATCCGCTGGCGGCCAGCGGCGCGGACGGCCGCTGCGCCCGGCGGTGCCGGCTTGCTATGCTCGGCGGATGACCTCCTCCTCTCCTGCCATGCGGATGGCGCAACGCTTCCGCGGCTTCCTGCCCGTCGTGATCGACGTCGAGACCGGCGGCTTCGACTGCGAGCGCCACGCCCTGCTCGAGATCGCCGCGGTCGTCGTGCGCATGGACGAGGAAGGCTTCGTGCATCCCGAGCCGGTCGTGTCGACGCATGTCGAGGCGTTTCCGGGCTCCGAACTTGACCCGCGCTCGCTCGAGATCACCGGCATCGATCCCGGCCATCCGCTGCGCGGCGCGCTGCCCGAGCGCGAGGCGCTCGACCTGATCTTCAAGCCGGTGCGCAAGGCGATGCGCGCGGCTGATTGCCAGCGCGCGATCCTGGTCGGGCACAACGCTTCGTTCGATCTCGGCTTCCTCAACGCGGCGGTGCGCCGCACCGCGCACAAGCGCAATCCGTTCCATCCGTTCAGCAGCTTCGACACGGTCACGCTCGGCGGGCTCGCCTACGGGCAGACCGTGCTGAGCCGCGCGGTCGAGGCGTCCGGCGTCGCCTGGGATGCGCGCGAGGCGCATTCGGCCGTCTACGACGCCGAGCGCACGGCCGAACTGTTCTGCCGCATCGTCAACCGCTGGAAGGAAATGCACGACGCCTGGCGCGGCTCGGCGCCGTAGCACTTCGTGGGGTGGGACGCAGCGCGAGTCCCACCGAAGCCGCTGGTGGAACTCGCCGCGCTGCGGCTGCGTCCCACCCTGCCCCCGCTCGCCCTCAGCCACCCGATGGCGCTTCGACCGCTTGATCCGCCCGCGCCGCAGGCGCATCTTGTCGCCATGCCGATCTACGAATACGCCCCGCTCGATGGCCCCGGCTGTGCGCTTTGCTGCTATGGCTTCGAACGCCTGCAGCGCGTGAGCGAGCCCGCCCTGACCCATTGCCCGGCCTGCGGCGGCGCGGTGCGGCGCGTGCTCGGCGCACCACAGGTCGTGACCGGCCAGGCGCACGTGCTGAAGGAAAAGCACATCGCCCGGCACGGCTTCACGCAGTACCGCCGCGTCGGCAAGGGTCAGTACGAAAAGACCGCCGGCAAGGGTCCGGACACGATCAGCGGCGACTGACGTCGTCACATTCGAAACATTGCAAGCCAGCGCAAGCAACTGATTTAACTGGCAGGACCAGTTCGCAAACAAGCTGCTGCAACAAAACTGACACAAAAGCCTCATCGTTCTGCAACGCGCCAGACCTACAAAGCGCGGCGTCGGCCTCATGCCGAGTCCGCTTCCCAACTTTGAGGAGTCCCGCGTGCTCACCTCGATCAAGACCCGCTTCGTCGCCGTCGGCCTGGCCGGCGTGCTCGGTGCCGCGTCGGCGCAGGCCGCCGACATCACTGGTGCCGGTGCCACCTTCATCTACCCGATCCTGTCCAAGTGGTCGGACAGCTACCACAACGCCACCGGCAACAAGGTCAACTACCAGTCGATCGGCTCCGGCGGCGGCATCGCGCAGATCAAGGCCGGCACGGTCGTGTTCGGCTCGTCGGACAAGCCGCTCGATCCGAAGGAACTGGCCGACGCGGGCCTGGCGCAGTTCCCGTCGGTGATCGGCGGCGTCGTGCCGGTGGTCAACGTCGAGGGCGTCGACGCCGGCAAGCTCCGCTTCACCGGCCCGCTGCTGGCCGACATCTTCCAGGGCAAGATCACCAAGTGGAATGATCCGGCGATCGCGCAGGTCAACCCGGACCTGAAGCTCGAGGACAAGGCGATCACGATCGTGCACCGCTCGGACGGTTCGGGCACCACGTTCAACTTCGTCAACTACCTGTCCAAGGTCTCGCCCGAGTGGAAGGCGAAGGTCGGTGAAGGCACCGCGGTGTCGTGGCCGGTCGGCGTCGGCGGCAAGGGCAACGAGGGCGTCGCCGCCTACGTCAAGCAGATCAAGGGCTCGATCGGCTACGTCGAACTCGCCTACGCGCTGCAGAACAAGATGAGCTATGCCGCGATGCAGAACGCGGCCGGCCAGTTCGTGCAGCCGAGCCTGGCCAGCTTCCAGGCCGCCGCCGCCAGCGCGGACTGGAAGAACGCCAAGGACTTCCACCTCGTGATCACGAACGCGCCGGGCGAGAACTCCTGGCCGATCACCGCGACGAACTTCATCCTGGTCTACAAGCAGCCGCGCAACAGCGCCGGCACCAAGGCCGCGCTGGACTTCTTCAAGTGGGCCTGGGACAACGGTTCGGCGCAGGCCGAGGCGCTCGACTACGTGCCGCTGCCCAAGCCGCTGGTCGAGCAGATCGAGGCCTACTGGCAGAGCGAAATCCAGCTCTGACGATGGTCCAGGGGCCTGCCGGCGACAGTCGCCCGGCAGGCGTGGAATACCGGGCCGGACGCGTCCCCGCGCGCCCGGCCTGCTTCGCATCCTCGATTCCGCTTCCATGGCCGCCCAGTCCCCGACACTCATGACCACCACGCTCGCCGCGGACGAACGCAACGCGCGTGACGCGCGCGCCGACGGCCTGTTCCGCAAGCTCGTCGCGGCGGCCGCCTTCTTCGTGCTGATCGCGCTGACCGGCGCGGCGCTGTCGATGCTGTGGGGCGGCCGCGACGCCTTCACCACGTTCGGCTTCAAGTTCCTGTATTCGACCGACTGGGACGCGGTCAACCTGAAATTCGGCGCGCTGGTGCCGATCTACGGCACGCTGGTGACCGCGCTGATCGCGATGCTGATCGCGGTGCCGGTCAGCTTCGGCATCGCACTGTTCCTGACCGAGGTCGCGCCAGGTTGGCTGCGCGGCCCGGTGTCCGCCGCGATCGAACTGCTCGCCGGCATCCCGTCGATCATCTACGGCATGTGGGGCCTGTTCGTGTTCGTGCCGATCATGGGCGAATACGTCACGCCGTGGCTCAACGACCACCTCGGCCAGTGGCCGCTGCTCGGGCCGCTGTTCCGCGGCCCGCCGCTCGGCATCGGCATGCTGACCGCCGGCATCGTGCTGGCGATCATGGTCATCCCGTTCATCTCCTCGGTCATGCGCGAGGTGTTCCTGACCGTGCCGACGCGGCTGAAGGAATCGGCCTACGCGCTCGGCTCGACCACCTGGGAAGTGGTGTGGGACATCGTGCTGCCGTACACGCGCTCAGCCGTGATCGGCGGCATCTTCCTCGGCCTCGGCCGCGCGCTCGGCGAGACGATGGCGGTGACGTTCGTGCTCGGCAACGCGCACCGGCTGTCGGCCTCGCTGCTGGAGCCGGGCAACTCGATCGCCGCGACGATCGCCAACGAATTCACCGAGGCCGATTCGGACCTCTATCGCTCGTCGCTGATCGCGCTCGGCTTCCTGCTGTTCGTGGTGACGTTCGTCGTGCTGGCGGCGGCCAAGCTGATGCTGCGCCGGCTGTCCCGCCAGGAGGGCACGAAATGACCCCGTCCGACCGCCTCTACCTCAAGCGCCGCCTCGTCAACGGCTTCAACCTGGTCGTCTCCGGCCTGTGCGCCGCGTTCGGCCTGTTCTGGCTGATCTGGATCCTGTGGACCACGTTCAAGACCGGCCTCGCCGCGATGAAGCCGGGCCTGTTCACGCAGATGACGCCGCCGCCCGGCTCGGACGGCGGTCTCGCCAACGCGCTGTTCGGCAGCCTCGTCATGAGCCTGGCCGCGATCGCGATCGGCACGCCGATCGGCATCGCCGCCGGCACCTTCCTGGCCGAGTACGCGCGCAAGAGCGCGCTCGGCGAGGCGATCCGCTTCGTCAACGACATCCTGCTGTCGGCGCCGTCGATCGTGCTCGGCCTGTTCGTCTACACGCTGGTCGTGGCGCAGGTCGGCCACTTCTCCGGCTGGGCCGGCGCGCTCGCGCTGGCGCTGATCGTACTGCCGGTGGTCGTGCGCACGACCGACGAGATGCTGCAGCTGGTGCCGAGCCAGATGCGCGAGGCCGCGCTGTCGCTCGGCGTGCCGCAGTGGAAGGTCACCGTGCAGGTGCTCTACCGCTCGGCCCTGCCCGGCATCACGACCGGCGTGCTGCTCGCGCTGGCGCGCATCAGCGGCGAGACCGCGCCGCTCCTGTTCACCGCGCTCAACAACCAGTACTGGTCGGCCGACCTGTCGCAGCCGATGGCGAGCGTACCGGTGGTGATCTTCCAGTACGCGATGAGTCCGTACGACTCGTGGCATGCGCTGGCCTGGGCCGGCGCGTTCGTGGTCACGCTGTTCGTGCTGTTGCTGAGCATCCTTTCCCGCGCGATCCTGCTGCGCAACAAGGCCCACCATGATTGACGTCCCCTCTCCCGTCGCCGTCGCCCCGCTGCCGCCCGCCACGGCGGCCGCCAAGCCCGTCGCCACCGGTCGCCCGAAGATGGCCGCGCGCGGCCTCGACTTCTACTACGACGGCTTCCACGCGCTGAAGAACGTGAGCCTGGACATCGCCGAGAAGCGCGTCACCGCGCTGATCGGGCCATCCGGCTGCGGCAAGTCGACCCTGCTGCGCGTGTTCAACCGCATCTACTCGATCTACCCGAAGCTGCGCGCGACCGGCGAGGTGCTGCTCGACGGCGAGAACATCCTCGACCCGAAGTTCCCGCTGAACCGCCTGCGCTCGAAGGTCGGCATGGTGTTCCAGAAGCCGGTGCCGTTCCCGATGTCGATCTACGACAACATCGCCTACGGCATCCGCCACTACGAAAAGCTGTCCAAGGCCGAGATGGACGCGCGCGTCGAACAGGCGCTGGTGCAGGGCGCGCTGTGGGGCGAGGTCAAGGATAAGCTCAAGCAGAGCGCGCTCGGCCTGTCCGGTGGCCAGCAGCAGCGCCTGTGCATCGCGCGCGCGATCGCGCTGAGGCCCGAGGTGATCCTGCTCGACGAGCCGACCTCGGCGCTCGACCCGATCGCCACCGGCAAGATCGAGCAGCTGATCTCCGAGCTGAAGGAACACTTCACGATCGCGATCGTGACGCACAACATGCAGCAGGCTGCGCGCTGCTCGGACTACACCGCCTTCATGTACCTCGGCGAGCTGGTCGAGTACGGCAACACCGAGATGCTGTTCACCAAGCCGGCGAAGAAGCAGACCGAGGACTACATCACCGGGCGCTTCGGCTGACCCCCACGCACGCTTCCGGGCACCGCCCCCGGCAGGGGCGGGCCACGCACGAGACCAGTACATGAACGCACCCCAGCAATCCGGCGAACACACCGTCAAGGGCTACGATGCGGAACTGCAGCGCCTGACCGGCGAGATCCAGCGCATGGGCGAGGCCGCGCTCGCGCAGCTCGAGGCCGCGATCGACGCGGTGATCGAACGCGACAGCGACGCCGCGATGCGCGTGGTCAACGCCGACGACGCGATCGACACGCTCGAGCAGGATGTCAGCCACGACGTCGTGCGCCTGCTCGCGCTGCGCCAGCCGCTCGCGCGCGACCTGCGCGAAGTGCTCGCCGCGCTGCGCATCGCCTCCGACATCGAGCGCATCGGCGACTATGCCGCGAACGTCGCCAAGCGCTCGCTGGTGCTGAACCAGCTGGCGCCGGTCGGCCTGACTTCGGCGCTGCCGCGCCTGGCCGCGCTGGCCGCCAGCCTCGTGCGCGACGTGCTGGCCGCCTACCGCGACAACGACGCCGAGCGCGCGCTCGACGCCTGGGCGCGCGACGAGGAACTGGACGAGCAGTACACCGGCCTGTTCCGCGAGCTGCTGACCTACATGATGGAAGACCCGCGCAACATCACGCCGTGCACGCACCTGCTGTTCATGGCCAAGAACATCGAGCGCATCGGCGACCACGCGACGAACATCGCCGAGAACGTCTACTTCCTCGTGCACGGCGTGCACATCGGCCAGACCCGCCGCAAGGGCGACACCACCGCCTCGCTCGCGATCGACGATTCGCACTGAGCTTGGCGCACTTGGCGCGGGGGGAGCGGCGGAAGCCGCGATGCTTGCAGCCCTCCCCTTCAAGGGGAGGGTTGGGTGGGGATGGTGCTCCCACCGAATAGCAGCGTGGCAGCCCGGGCAAGGCTGCAGAGCCTGCCCCGGACTCGACCCGGGGCCGCCCCCGGGGTTCATCACGACCTCGGCAAAGGCCCCGGGGGCGCTGCGCTTGCCCGCGCTACCTGCAGCACCGTCGCTCAGGCGACCGCGACGCGCGGCGCACCGGCGACGCATTCGCCGATCACCGCCGCGCCGGCGAAGCCGGCCTGCGCAAAGCAGTCCAGCACCACGCCGACCGTCTCCGCGGCGCAGGCGACCAGCAGGCCGCCGGAGGTCTGCGGGTCGCACAGCAGCGCCTGCGTGACCGCGTCGACGCCGCTTCCCAACGCGACCTCCGTGCCGTACGAGGCCCAGTTGCGCGCCGAGGCGCCGGTCACGCAGCCGGCCGCCGCCAGCGCGCGCGCCTGCGCCAGCCACGGCAGCGCGTGCGCGTCGACGTGCGCGCCGACGCCGGAGGCGCGGCAGACCTCGAGCAGGTGGCCGAGCAGGCCGAAGCCGGTCACGTCGGTCAGCGCGTGCACGCCGTCGAGCGCGGCCAGCGCCGGCCCGGCCGTGTTGAGCCGCGTCGTCGTCGCGATCAGCTCGGCGTAGCCGGCCGCGTCGAGCGCGTCCTTCTTCAGCGCGGCCGAGTAGACGCCGACGCCGAGCGGCTTCCCGAGCACCAGCACGTCGCCCGGGCGCGCGCCGGCATTGCGCCTGATCCGCTGCGGATGCACCAGACCGAGCGCGGCCAGGCCGTAGATCGGCTCGACCGAGTCGATGCTGTGGCCGCCGGCGATCGGGATGCCGGCTGCCGCGCAGACCGCCTCGCCGCCCTGCAGGATCGCGCGGATCGTGTCCGGCGCGAGTTGCTTCAGCGGCATCGCGACGAGCGCCAGCGCGAGGATCGGCGTGCCGCCCATCGCATAGACGTCCGACAGCGCATTGGTCGCGGCGATGCGGCCGAAGTCGAACGGATCGTCGACGATCGGCATGAAGAAATCGGTCGTCGCGACCAGCGCCTGGCTGTCGTTGAGCCGGTACACCGCCGCATCGTCGGCGCCCTCGCGGCCGACCAGCAGCGCCGCGCACGGCTGCGCCGAAAGCGAATCGCGCAGCAGCTCGGCGAGCACGCCCGGCGCGATCTTGCAGCCGCAGCCGCCGCCGTGCGACAGCGAGGTCAGGCGCGGACCGGCAGCATCGGCAACGGGCATGGCACGTCCTTCCGCAGGGGCGAGGCTTGCGCGAGCATGATCCTACTGCGCCGCCGCTGCGGGCGATACGGCGCCGGCCATCACCTTCGGGAGAGGTCTCCGGGCGGGCAAAGGCCTGCCTGCAGTCGTAGCCCGGGTAAGGCCGCGGGCCGCACCCGGGGACTGCGTGGCACATCCGAACGACCCCGGGTGCGCTTCGCTTACCCGGGCTACCCTGCTGCGGGAGAGGTCGGGAGGCTGGCCGCGCGCCGGCGCCGCACGGCCGAGGCGCTGTGCCGGCCGGCCTGCGGCCGTCCAGCCTACGCCCATGTTGCGCGGGGCCGTTCGTAGGCTGGACGCGCGCAGCGCGGCCGGCGCGCTGGTGCGGGCCGCCTGCGGCCGGCCAGCCTGCGCCCCTGTTTGGCGGAAGGCAGCAGGAGTCGAACCTGCCGGGGAACGGCTGACGCCCCCCGTCCGGGTTTGAGGCCCGGCCGCACCACCGGGTACGTGTGCCTTCCAGAAGACTCAAGCCGAGTGCCAGCCGCTGTCCGCGCGCAGCACATGGGCCATGCCGACGCGCCGAGTGTAGCCAGCGCGGTCGAAGTATTCGAGGATCTGGATCGTGCGCTTGCGGCCGAGGCCGAGCGCGTCGCGATAGCGCGCCGCCTCGATCGCGCCGCGCGCATCGGCGACCGTGCGCAAACGCGCGGCGAGCTCGCGCACCGTCGCATGCGGGTAGTACAGATCGCGCACGACCGCATGCACGGCGCCTTGCAGCGCGCGCTTGCGCAGGACCTGGCGCACGCTGTCCTCGGCCACCTGCAGCGCGGCGGCGAGGTCGCGCACCCACGGCGGATCGAAACCGCCGGCCACCAGGCGCTCCTCGATCCGCTGTGCCAGCGCCTGCTCCGCCGCGGACAGACCGACCCGATGCTCCGGCAGATGCAGCCACGGGCCGCTGCGCGCGAGCGCGCCGGTCGCGGCGAGGTCCTCGACCAATGCGCGCCACGTCGCGACCGGCAGCGTCGGCAGCGCGATCCGGCGCAGGCGGCCGGCATCGACGCCGGGCTCGTCCGGCTGCTCGACGTGCCAGCGCGCCAGCGCCGCCAGCACCTGCGCCTGCAGCGCCCGCCAGTGCGCGTCGAGGCAGACCTGCGCGCCGTCCGCCGTCGCGACGACACGCGCGCCGTCCGGCAGCGCGACACGTTCCTCGGCGCAGCCGCACAGGCGCGCGAGTTCGGCCAACGGAATGCCGTGCGGCGCGCACTGCAGCAGCGCCGTCACGCCCTGCCCTGCCAGCACGCGTTCGCGCGCATCGAGCACGGCGCGGCGCGCGGCGCTGCGGCGGTGCCGCGCCGGCGCGCACGGATCGAGCACGATGCCGCCGCCGAGCGTGCGCACGGCCTGCGCATCGCGCACGACGAAGCGGTCGCCGGCCGCCGCGCACAGTGGCGCGTCGAACACCAGTTGCGCAGGCCGCGTGTCGCCCGCGCCGATCGCCTCGCCGTCGAGCGGGACCAGGTGTGCGAGCCGGTGCGCGGTGCCGAGGTGCACGTGCAGCGGCGCCCACGTCGACAGCGCGCCGCCGCCGTCGGCGAGCCGGTGCAGGCGCACGTCCAGGCGCGTGCTCGGCACCAGCGCGCGCGGATCGGCCAGCCAGTCGCCGCGCGCGAGCGCGCTGCGCTCGATGCCGGCGAGGTTCAGCGCGCAGCGCTGGCCGGCGTGGCCGCTCGCCGCGGCGCGATCCTGCGCATGCAGCGCGCGCACGCGTACCGGCAGGCCGGCCGGCATCACGACGAGGCGGTCGCCGACCTGCACGCGTCCCGCATGCACGGTGCCGGTTGCGATCGTGCCGTGGCCGGGCAGCGTGAACACGCGGTCGACCGCGAGCCGGAACAGGCCATCGTCGCGGCGCGGCGGCTGGCTCGCCGCGGCCGCGTGCAGGTGCGCGCTCAGCGCGGCGACGCCGGCATCGTCGGGCGCGGTCGCATCGAGCGCGAACACCGGCGCATCGCGCAGCGGCGTCGGCGCCAGCAACGAGGCGACTTCGGCGCGCACCGCGGCCACGCGCTCCGCGTCGACGCGGTCGGCCTTGGTCAGCGCGACCGCGCCTTGCGCAACGCCGAGCAGGTCGAGGATCGCCAGGTGCTCGCGCGTCTGCGGCATCACGCCGTCGTCGGCGGCGACCACCAGCAGCGCGAAGTCGATGCCGCCGGCGCCGGCGACCATCGTGTGCACAAGGCGCTCGTGGCCGGGCACGTCGACGAAGCCGAGCACGTCGTCGGCCGCTGCCGGCCCGCTCTCGACTGGCACATAGGCGTAACCGAGTTCGATCGAGATGCCGCGCGCCTTTTCCTCCTTCAGGCGGTCGGTGTCGACGCCGGTCAGCGCGCACACCAGCGTGGTCTTGCCGTGATCGATGTGGCCGGCGGTGCCGACGATCATGGCTGCAGCGCGGCGAGCTGGGCGAGGAACGCGGCCTCGTCGACCTCTTCCAGGCAGCGCAGGTCGAGCCACAGCGCCTTGTCGGCGAGGCGGCCGAGCACTGGCCGCGGCAGCGCGCGCAGCGCGCCTTCGAGCCGGTCGAGGCCGCCGCGGCCGCGCGCACGCCGGATCGCGAAGCCGTGACTCGGCAGGCGCTCGACCGGCAGCGCACCGCTGCCGATCTGGCTGGCCATCGGCGCGACCTCGACCATCCAGGCATCGCCGAGCGCGCCCTGCAGCGCCGGCAGCAGGCGCCGCGCCTGCGCCGCGATCGCGCCGGCGTCGCGCGTCAGCAGGCGCAGGCTGGCCAGGCGTTCGGCGAGGAACTCCGGCGCGCGGTACAACGCGAGCACCGGCTCCAGCGCCGCCAGCGTCAGCTTGCCGACGCGCAGCGCGCGCTTGAGCGGATTCTTCTTCAGGCGCGCGATCAGCTCGGCGCGACCGGCGAGGATGCCGGCCTGCGGCCCACCGAGCAGTTTGTCGGCGCTGAACGCGACGAGGTCGGCGCCGGCCGCGAGCGTGGCGCACACGGTCGGCTCGGCCGGCAGGCCCCACGGCGACAGGGCGAGCAGGCTACCGCTGCCGAGGTCGACCGCGAGCGGCAGCCCGCGCACGTGCGCGATCGCCGCGAGGTCGGCCACGTCGACGCTGGCGGTGAAGCCGCTGATCGCGTAGTTGCTGGTGTGCACCTTCATCAGCAGCGCGGTGCGTGGACCGACCGCTTCGATGTAGTCGTGCGCGTGCGTGCGGTTGGTCGTGCCGACCTCGACCAGCTTCGCGCCGGCGCTGCGCATCACGTCGGGAATGCGGAACGCACCGCCGATCTCGACCAGCTCGCCGCGCGAGACGATGACCTCGCGCCGGTTCGCCAGCGTGTTCAACAGCAGCAGCACCGCGGCCGCGTTGTTGTTGACGACGGTCGCGGCCTCGGCGCCGGTCAGCTCGCGGACCAGATTCTCGACGAGGTCGTCGCGATCGCCGCGCCGGCCGGTGTCGAGATCGAACTCGAGGTTGACCGGCACGCTCATCGCACGCACGACCGACTCGACCGCCACCTCCGGCAATACCGCACGACCGAGGTTCGTGTGCAGCACCGTGCCGGTCAGGTTGAACACCGCGCGCAGCGCCGGACGGTTGCGCGCCTGCAGGACGCCCGTGACTGTTGTGGCGATCGCCGCGGGCGCCAGCGCGGCGTCGGCGAGCGTGCCGGCCAGCGCCTGCGCGCGCAGGCGCTCGAGCTCGCCGCGCAGCGCCGCTACCAGTTGGCCGTGCCCGTACTGTGCAAGCGGTGCGGCGAATTCGGGCTCGCGCAGCAAGCGGTCCAGCGCCGGGAGTCGCGCCGCGGCCTCACGCTGCTCGTCCATGCGCGTCGCGGCCATCCGCTCACTCCTCGCCCGCCTGCCACAGCAGCGGATTGCCGCTGGCGCGGTGATAGCCCTGCTCGCCGAGCAGCAGGTCGAGCGCGAGGCTGGCGAGGTCATCGGCGACCGGCTCGACCGCGGCGTCGTGCTCGACGTAGACGATCTTGCGATAGCTGCTGCACTCGTCGCAGGCCTCGGCGCGTACGGCCGCCGCATCTGCCGCAATGGTGGGGCCGCCGTCCGCCGCGTCGAGTGTGTAGTAGCCGATCTGCTTGCCGTTGCCGCACTGGCTGCACTGCGCGCGCACGCGATGCCACTCGCTCGCGCACAACGCGCAGTGCAGGTAGCGATAGCCCTGGTACGGCGCCTGCGCGTGCACGATGCTGGCGACCGGCAGGCTGCCACAGAGCGGGCACACGCCCGGCACGTCGAGCGGCGCGACGCGCTCCGCCGTGAAGGTCCGCGCCAGTGCGACCCATTGCACCTGCAGCGCGGCCATAACGAACGGCGCGGCCGCGCGGTCGAGCGAGTCGCTCGCCACGCCGCCGAGCAGCGCCGCGGCCTGCAACACGATCCACTCATCCGGCGCCGCGCGCAGCCGCGTGGCCAGCGCACCGACCGCCGCCGGCACGCCGCGCTCGGCCGCAAGTGCATCGGCGATCGCCCGCAACACTCCGCGCCAGGCCCCTGTGCCGAGTTCCGCGCCCGCCAGCGGCGGCATGCGATGCGCCGCGGCCTGCGCGATCGCCGCCTCGGTCGGCAACGTCACGTCGATGGCCGCCCCCAGCGCCGCCTGCTGCGCGTCAGCGACACGTGCCATCAGGCGCAGGTAATCGCCGATCGCATGCCCCTCAGCCAGTTGCCGCAGCCGCGCCGCGCGCCGCGCGAACACCTGCCCATCCGGCAGGCGCACGCGCGGAATCGCGCGCGAGGCAAGTGTTTCGATCTGCCCGCGTTCGAGGATGCGTTGCACCATGCGATTGGCCCGGCGGTGGCGTCGGGGCATGGTAGCGCCAGCGCGGGCGCGCTGCAGGGCCGGCGTCGGGTAGCGCGAACACCCTCCCCACCCGACCCCTCGCGCATCCTGCGCTCGCAAGTCCAGTCCGCACATCCCTGTGCGGCCGTTCACCGGCGATCGCTGCCCGACGGCAGCGATCGAAAGCCCGGCTCCCCCCTTGAAGGGGACGGCTTGAAGAGCAGCTAGGTGCGCGGCTTGGCCGCGCCGCGCGCGACCTCGCGGAACCACGCGCGGTGGTGCTTCCACGCCCAGCCCGGGGTTACGGTGCCGCGGGTCATCGCGCGCAGCGAGCCCTTGACCCAGATCGCGGCGTAGATGTGCACGATGATCGCGCAGACCAGCACGGTCGCGGCGATCGCGTGCAGCACGGAGGCGAGGCGGACCAGGCCGATGGAGAAGTACAGCGAGAAGTACGCGCGCCAGATCACGAGGCCCGACAGCAACAGCACGAGCAGGCACAGCACGATCAGGAAGTAGAGCAGCTTCTGGCCGGCGTTGTAGCGGCCGACCTCGGGCAGGTCCTGCTCGCGGTTGGCGACCACGTCGCGGGCGTGCCGCAGCCAGGTCCAGTCGGCGGCCTGCATGCGGTTGTCGCGGCCGACCTTCAGCGCGAGCAGCACGAACACGATGAACATGAACAGCCCGATGAACGGGTGCAGGATGCGCGTCCACGGGCCGCCGCCGAACAGGTGGCTGAGCCAGAACAGCGCCGGGTGGAACAGCGCCAGGCCCGACAGCGCGGCCAGCACGAAGCCGATCGCGACCAGCCAGTGGTTGATGCGCGTGGGCGCGGTATAACGGACGATCTCGCGCGACGCGTTCATGACGGTTTCTCCAGCTCGCGGCGCGCGGCTTCCTCGTCGCGTTCGTCGGTTTCGTTCGGGCCGATGCCGATGTAGTGGAGGAAGCCGGCGAGGATCGTCGCGGCCATCGCCAGCAGCGCGACCGGCTTCGCCGCGCCTTTCCACAGGCCGACCATCGCGCCGATCTTCGGCTGTGCCGGCAGGTTGGCGTAGAGCTGCGGCTGGTCCGCGTGGTGCAGCACGTACATCACGTGCGTGCCGCCGACGCCGGCCGGGTCGTACAGGCCGGCATTCGCGAAGCCGCGCGATTTGAGGTCTTCGATACGCTCGGCGGCGTGCTGCTTCATGTCGTCCTTGCTGCCGAACACGATCGCGCCGGTGGGGCAGGTCTTGACGCAGGCCGGTTCGAGGCCGACCGCGACGCGGTCCGAGCACAGCGTGCACTTGTAGGCCTTGCCGTCCTTGCGCGAGATGCGCGGGATGTTGAACGGGCAGCCGGTGATGCAGTAGCCGCAGCCGATGCAGTGCTCCTCGTGGAAGTCGACGATGCCGTTGGCGTACTTCACGATCGCACCGGGCGACGGACAGGCCTCGAGGCAGCCCGGATGCGCGCAGTGCATGCAGCCGTCCTTGCGGATCAGCCATTCGAGGTGGCCGCTGTCGGGGTTTTCGTATTCGGTGAAGCGCATCAGCGTCCACGACTGCGCGCTGAGGTCGGCCGGGTTGTCGTAGTGGCCGCTGCAGGTGCCGATCTCGTCGCGCAGGTCGTTCCATTCCATGCACGCGACCTGGCAGGCCTTGCAGCCGATGCACTTGCTGACGTCGATCAGCTTGGCGACCTCGCCGGTGTGCGCGCCGCGCGCCCGTGGCGAGGGCGTGGTTGTTGCCGAACGACGCACGATGTCGAGTGATTGCAGGGTCATCGGAGTCTCCTCGAGGCAGCGCCACCAACGGCTCGTCGTTCCGGCGAACGCCGGAACCCAGTGCCTTCAAGGCAAGGAGCTGGATCCCGGCGTGCGCCGGGATGACGAGCGGATAGTCGGTTGCGCTGTCCTCAGCGTGCTGCGCCTCTATGCCTTTTCAACCTTGACCAGGAACGACTTGAACTCCGGCGTCTGCGAGTTGCCGTCGCCGACGACCGGGGTCAGCGTGTTGGCGAGGAAGCCGGCCTTGGCGACGCCGGTGAAGCCCCAGTGGATCGGGATGCCGACCGTGTGCACGGTCTTGCCCTCGATCGTCAGCGGCTTGATGCGCTTGGTCACCATCGCGACCGCGGTGATGTGGCCGCGGTTCGAGCTGACCTTGACGCGCGCGCCGGTCGCGATGCCGATCTCGTTGGCCAGCGCCTCGCCGATCTCGACGAACTGCTCGGGCTGGATGATCGCGTTCAGCCGGCAGTGCTTGGTCCAGTAGTGGAAGTGCTCGGTCAGGCGGTAGGTCGTGGCGACGTGCGGGAACGCATCGGCCTTGCCGAACGCGGCGCGGTCGTCGGCGAACACGCGCGCGGCCGGGTTGTTGAGCGCGAGCGGCTGGTCGGGGTTGAGCGGATTGCTCGCCAGCGGCGTCTCGAACGGCTCGTAGTGCTCCGGGAACGGGCCTTCGGCCATCGCGCCGCGCGCGAAGAAACGCGCGACGCCTTCCGGGTTCATGATGAACGGGCCCATGCCGAGGTCCGGATTCTCATCGGCTTTGTAGTCCGGCACGTCGGCGCCGATCCAGGCGCTGCCGTTCCAGCGCACCAGCACGCGCGCTGGATCGAACGGCGCGCCGGCCGGATCGCACGAGGCGCGGTTGTAGAGCACGCGCCGGTTGGCCGGCCACGCCCAGGCCCAGTTGATCGTCTGGCCGATGCCAGTCGGATCGGCGTTGTCGCGCCGCGCCATCAGGTTGCCGGTCGGGCCCCAGGCGCCGCAGAAGATCCAGCAGCCGCTGGCGGTGCTGCCGTCGTCGCGCAGCTCGGCGAAGCCGGCGAGCTGCTCGCCGGCCTTGCGCGTGATCTTCGCCGGATCCTTAGGGTCGGCGAGGTCTTTCAGCGCGTAGCCGGAATACTCCTTCGCCAGTTCCTCCGCGCTCGGGCTTTCCGGCTGCGCGTATGGCCAGGAGAGCTTCGTGATCGGATCCGGGAATGTGCCGCCCTCCTTCGCGTACAGCGCGCGCAGGCGCACGAACAAGGCTCCCATGATCTCGAGGTCGCTGCGCGCCTCGCCGGGCGGGTTGGCGCCCTTCCAGTGCCACTGCAGCCAGCGCGAGGAGTTGGTCAGCGAACCGTCCTCCTCGGCGAAGCACGTGGTCGGCAGGCGGAACACCTCGGTCTGGATCTTCGAAGGATCGACGTCGTTGTGTTCGCCGGCGTTGCGCCAGAACTCGCTCGTCTCGGTCGCGAGCGGATCCATGATGACGAGGTACTTCAACTGCGCCAGGCTCGCGTCCATCTTGGCCTTGTTCGGCGCCGCGGCGAGCGGGTTGAAGCCCTGGCAGATGTAGCCGTTGACCTTGCCCTGGCGCATCAGTTCGAAGGTCTGCAGCATGTCGTAGGGCTTGTCGAGCTTGGGCAGGTAGTCGTAGCCCCAGTGGTTGTCCGCGGTCGCCGCGTCGCCCCACCACGCCTTCATGAAGCTGACGAAGAACTTGCGGTAGTTCTGCCAGTAGCTGAGCTGGTTCGGCCGCAGCGGCTTCAGCGCGCGCGCGGCGATATACGCATCGTAGTCCTGCTCGGCCTCGTTCGGCAGCGTCATGTAGCCGGTCAACAGGTTCGACATCAGGCCGAGGTCGGTCAGGCCCTGGATGTTCGAATGCCCGCGCAGCGCGTTCATGCCGCCGCCGGCGATGCCGATGTTGCCGAGCAGCAGCTGCACCATCGCGCCGGTGCGGATCATCTGCGAGCCGATCGAGTGCTGCGTCCAGCCGAGCGCGTACATGATCGTCATCGCGCGCGTCGGCGTGGCGGTCGACGCGATCAGGTCCCAGATCGGCAGCGTCTTGTCCTTCGGCGTGCCGCAGACGCGCTCGACCATCTCGGGCGTGTAGCGCGCGTAATGCTGCTTCAACAGGTTGTAGACGCAGCGCGGATCGGTCAGCGTCGGATCGGTGCGCACGTAGCCGTCGGCGCCGAGCTCGTAGTCCCAGCTCGACTTGTCGTAGCGGCGCTTGTCGGCGTCATAGCCCGAGTACAGGCCGCCCTCGAACGCGAACGCGTCCTTCACGATGAACGACAGGTCGGTGTAGTTGACGACGTACTCGCGCTGGATCTTGTCGTTTTCCAGCAGGTAGCGGATCAGCCCGCCGAGGAACACGATGTCGGTGCCGGTACGGATCGGCAGGTAGTGGTCGGCGACCGAAGCCGAGCGCGTGAAGCGCGGATCGACGACGATCAGCTTGGCCTTGTTGTGCGCCTTCGCCTCGGTGACCCACTTGAAGCCGCACGGGTGCGCCTCGGCGGCGTTGCCACCCATGATCAGGACCAGGTCGGCATTCTTGATGTCGACCCAGTGATTCGTCATCGCGCCGCGGCCAAACGTCGGGGCAAGACCTGCCACCGTCGGGCCGTGTCAGACGCGCGCCTGGTTGTCGAAGGCCAGCAGTCCGAGCGAACGCGCGACCTTGTGCGTGAGGTAGCCGACCTCATTGCTGCTGGCCGAAGCGGCCAGCATGCCGGTGGTCAGCCAGCGGTTCACGGTCCGGCCGTCGGCGGTCTTCTCGACGAAGTTCGCGTCGCGGTCGGCCTTCATCAGCTTGGCGATGCGCTCGAGCGCGTCGTCCCAGGAGATGCGCTGCCACGTGTCCGAGCCGGGCGCGCGGTACTCCGGATGCTGCAGCCGGTTCGGACTGTGGATGAAGTCGACCAGCGCGGCGCCCTTCGGGCACAGCGTGCCGCGGTTGACCGGATGGTCCGGATCGCCTTCGATGTGGAAGATGCTCGGCTGCGCGTTCTTGGCGCCGTCGCCGAGGCTGTACATCAGCACGCCGCAGGCGACCGAGCAGTAGGGACAGGTGTTGCGCGTCTCGGTCGCGCGCGCGAGCTTGAACTGGCGCACCTCCGCCAGCGCCGGCGTGGGCGAGAAGCCCATCAGCGCGAGACTCGAACCCACCAGCGTGGCGCCGGTGACCTTCAGGAACTGACGCCGGGTCAGGTCTGCCATCGCGGTCTCCTCGGAAGTCGCAGACCGCGCCAGTGTATGCCTGTGCCCGGAGCGCCGCAAAGGCGCCCGGAATCGGCGGCTGGGATGGCGGGCAGGAGCGGCTTCAGCCGCGATGCCTTTCAGCCCCCTGCCCCGCCCCAGCCCTTGTCGCGGCTGAAGCCGCTCCTGCGACGGCGACGGCTGGCTCAGCGCTTGGCGCCACGCTGGCGCAGCGTCTCGAACAGCGTGATGCCGGTCGCGACCGAGACGTTCAGGCTCTCGACGTCGCCACGCATCGGGATCTGCGCGAGGAAGTCGCAGGTCTCGCGGGTCAGCCGGCGCAGGCCCTCGCCCTCGCTGCCGAGCACGACCGCGATCGGGCCGTCCAGGTCGACCGTGTAGAGCGACTGCCCGCTCTCGCCGACCAGCCCGACCAGCCACACGCCGGCCTCCTTCAGCGCCTTCAGCGCGCGCGCGAGGTTGGTCGCGCTGACGATCGGCACGCGGTCGGCGGCACCGGCCGAGGCGCGGCGCACGGTCGGCGTGACGCCGACAGCGCGGTCCTTCGGCACGATCACCGCGGTGACGCCGGCGGCCTCGGCGCTGCGCAGGCAGGCACCGAAGTTGTGCGGATCGGTGATGCCGTCGAGCACGAGGAACAGCGCGTCGCGGCCGGCCTGCTCGGCCAGGCCCGCCAGCGCCGAGTCCGGTAGCGCCGCCGGCGCGTTGTAGCGCGCGACCACGCCCTGGTGGCGCGCGCCGCCGGTCATGCGGTCGAGCGCGGCGCGGTCGCGCGCATGCGGCTTCACGCCAAGTTCGCGCGCGCGCTCGCCGAGTTCCTTGACGCGCGCGTTCTGGCTGCCGCTTTCGATGTACAGCTCGACCAGGTTGCCGACGTCGTGGTTCAGCGCGGCTTCGACGGCGTGGATGCCGATCAGGAGTTCGTTGGACATTGGGTGCCGGGATTGGGGATTGGGGATGGGGGATTCGCGAACAGCCACCGGCTCGTCATGCCGGCGAAGGCCGGCACCCAGCGACTTGCATTTCGCAGAGTGTAATGGCCGGAACGGCAAACCACGGCGGCGCAGCCGCGACGAGACGCAGCGGCGGTCGCCGTGCCCGCTCGCGGCTGCACTCGTCAGCGGACCCTGCCCCTACCGCTCCGCCACCAGCCGGAAGTCGATCTTGCGGTCCTCCAGGCTCGCGCGCAGCACCTGCACGCGCACCTCGTCGCCGAGGCGGAACTTCAGGCCACGGCGTTCGCCGGTCAACAGGCGCCGCGTCGCGTCGAAGTGGTAGTAGTCGTTCGGCAGCTGCGTGATGTGCACCAGGCCGCTGATCTTCGACACGGTCAGCTCGACGAACAGGCCGAACGAGGTGACGCCGGAGACGATGCCGGCGAACTCGCTGCCGACGTGCTTCTCCATCCACGCGCACTTGTAGCGCTCGTCGACGTCGCGCTCGGCCTCGTCGGCACGGCGCTCGTTGTGCGAGCAGTGCACGCACAGGCTGGCCATGTCGCTCGGACTGTACTGGTAGGTAGCCGGCTTGCCGCCGCCGAGCGCGTGGCGGATCGCGCGGTGCACGAGCAGGTCCGGGTAGCGGCGGATCGGCGAAGTGAAGTGCGCGTAGTGCTGCAGCGCGAGGCCGAAATGGCCGGGGTCGCCCGGCTGGTACACGGCCAGGCTCTGCGAACGCAACAGCACCGACTCGATCAGGCCGGCGTCGGGGCGCTTGCGCACCTTCTTCAGCAGCGCCGAGAAGTCGGCCGGCGTGACCTGGTCGGCCGGCGGCAGGCTCAGCTTGAATTCGCGCAGGAACTCGAGCAGGTCCTCGTACTTGGAGGCCGGCGGCGGCGCATGCACGCGGTACGGCGTCGGCATGCGCTTCCTGTGCAGGAAGCGCGCCGCCTCGACGTTGGCCGCGATCATGCACTCCTCGATCAGCTTGTGCGCGTCGTTGCGCTCGCGCGCACCGAGCTGCACGACCTCGCCGTTCGCGCCGAGGCGGAACTCGACCTCGCTGCTGTCGAAGTCGATCGCACCGCGCCGCTGGCGCGCCTTGGCCAGCACCTTGTAGAGGCGGTGCAGGTTGCGCAGGTGCGGCATCACGTCGGCCAGTTCGGCACGCGCATCGACGTCCTTCTCGCCGAGGGCCTGCCAGACGCGGTTGTAGGTCAGGCGCGCGTGCGAGCGCATCACCGCCGGGTAGAACTTCGAGCGCGTGACCTCGCCGTCGGCGTCGATGCGCATGTCGCAGACCATGCACAGGCGCTCGACCTTCGGGTTGAGCGAGCAGATGCCGTTGGACAGCGTCTCCGGCAGCATCGGCACGACGAAGCCGGGGAAGTACACCGAGGTCGAGCGGTTCTGCGCCTCGTCGTCGAGCGCGCTGCCGGGCCGCACGTAGTGCGACACGTCGGCGATCGCGACGAGCAGGCGAAAGCCGTCGGCGGTCGGCTCGGCGTAGACCGCGTCGTCGAAGTCCTTCGCGTCCTCGCCGTCGATCGTGACCAGCGGCGTGTCGCGCAGGTCGACGCGGTCGACCGTCGCGGCGTACTCGACTTCCGGCTCGACGTCGGCCGCCTCGCGCAGCGCCTCGGCCGGCCATTCGCGCGGCAGGTCGTGGCCGGCGATCGCCATCTCGACCACCAGCGACGGCGTCAGGCGCTCGCCGAGCACTGCGAGGATGCGCCCGACCGGCCCGCGCTGCACGGTCGGCTGCTCGGTGATCTCGACGATGACGATCTGGCCCGAGCGCGCGCCGCGGTCCTTGCCCGGCATGATCAGCACGTCCTGGTGCAGGCGGCGGTCGTCCGGCGTGACCAGCACCAGGCCGTTGTCCTCGATCACGCGGCCGACCAGGCGCGGCGAGCGGCGCTCGAGCACCTCGACGATCGCGCCCTCCTTGCGGCCGCGGCGGTCGATGCCGATCACGCTGCCGAGCACGCGGTCGCCGTGCAGCACCTTGCGCATCTCCGCCGGCGACAGGTACAGGTCCTCGCCGCCCTCGTCGGCGCGCAGGAAGCCGTAGCCGTCGGCGTTGGCGAGCACGACGCCCGGGATCAGGTTGAGCTTGCTGGCGACGCCGTAGCCGCCGCGGCGGTTCTGGATCAGCTGGCCGTCGCGCAGCATTGCGCCGAGGCGGCGCGTGAGCGCCTCGAAGTCCTGCGGCGCGGTCAGGTGCAGCGCGTGCGCGATCGCCTCGATCTTCATCAGCTCGCCGTGCTCGGCCAGCAGCGCCAGGATCGCCTCGCGGCTGGCGATCGGCCGCTCGTAGCGGGCCGCCTCGCGCTCGGCGTACGGATCATGGATGCGCGGCGGCGGCGCGCCCTTCTTCTTCGGCAGCGGCGGCAGCCGTTCCGGCATGAACTTCGGCAAACCGGCGCGCTGGCCGGGACCGCGCTTGGGGCGTTGCGCGCCGGTGCGCGCGGTCGTGCTCTTTCTTCTCTTCAATGTGGATTCCTTGTCATGCGGAGGCTGCGTCGGCAGGCATCTGCGTGCATGCTAACAAAAGGTGTTGACACCCCGTGTACCTGACAGTATTGTTCGCGCCCCCGGTTGGTGAGACCCGCCGGGTTGGCCCAGGTGGCGGAATTGGTAGACGCACTAGTTTCAGGTACTAGCGGGTAAAACCGTGGAGGTTCGAGTCCTCTCCTGGGCACCAACGGATTGATGAATGAACCCGCCTTCTGGCGGGTTTTTTCGTTTCAGGGCCTCGTGCTTCGCGTCCTCGGCGCGAGGGCCACGCGCTATAATCGCTCTTTCAAGCACGCGGTGGGAGAAGCGGGCGGTCCGACCGGATCCGTACCGCTGCCGAAGGCGCAACGCCCGTAATCGCTCAGGCCCCAGACCGCCGCGTGCCGACACTCTGGAGAGATCGGCCGCGAGCCGACGCCGAAGGGGCACGAAGCGCGCCGCGCTTCCAAACTCTCAGGCAAAAGGACAGAGGGGCGCCCCACGCGCGGCTTGCGCGTGCTGCTCTTGCGAGCATTTCCGGATGCCTCCTGCCATGTCCCACAACGCCCCTCCCTCGCTGCGCGAGCTCGAACACCACGACGCCTTCATCGAGCGCCACATCGGTCCCAACGACGCCGAGATCGCGCAGATGCTGCGCGTGACCGGCCACGACTCGCTCGAGGCGCTGACCGACGCGATCGTGCCGGCGCGGATCAAGTCGGCGCAGCCGCTGGCGCTGCCGGGCGCGATCAGCGAGGTCGAGGCTCTGGCGCGCATCCGCGCGATCGCCGCGAAGAACCAGGTGTTCAGGAGCTTCATCGGCCAAGGCTACTACGGCACGCACACGCCCAACGTCATCCTGCGCAACATCCTCGAGAACCCGGCTTGGTACACCGCCTACACGCCGTACCAGGCGGAGATCTCGCAGGGCCGCATGGAGGCGCTGATCAACTTCCAGACGATGTGCGCGGACCTGACCGGCATGGAGATCGCCAACGCCTCGCTGCTGGACGAGGCGACCGCCGCGGCCGAGGCGATGACGCTGGCCAAGCGCTCGGCGAAGTCGAAGTCGGACGTGTTCTTCGTCTCGCGCAACGTGCATCCGCAGACGCTCGAGCTGCTGCACACGCGCGCCGAGCCGCTCGGCATCACGCTCGTGATCGGCGACGACGCCGACGCCGCCACGACCGACAGCTTCGGCGTGCTGCTGCAGTATCCCGACACGTTCGGCCGCATCCACGACTACAAGGCGCTGGTCGAGGCCGCGCACGCGCGCGGCGCGCTGGTCGCGGTCGCCACCGACCTGCTCGCGCTGACGCTGATCGCCGCGCCGGGCGAATGGGGCGCCGACATCGTGGTCGGCAACACGCAGCGCTTCGGCGTGCCGTTCGGCTTCGGCGGCCCGCACGCCGCGTTCATGGCCTGCCGCGACGCCTACAAGCGCTCGATGCCCGGCCGCCTGATCGGCGTCTCGGTCGATGCCGAAGGCAAGCCGGCCTACCGCCTGACGCTGCAGACGCGCGAGCAGCACATCCGCCGCGAGAAGGCGACCAGCAACATCTGCACCGCGCAGGTGCTGCTGGCCGTGATGGCGTCGATGTACGCGGTCTACCACGGCCCGGCCGGGCTGACCCGCATCGCGCGCCGCGTGCACCGCCTCGCCGCGATCCTCGCCGGCGCGCTGCGCCAGGCCGGCGTCGACGTCGGCAGCGACTTCTTCGACACGTTGCACATTCGCGGCATCGACGCCGCGGCGATCCACGCCCGCGCGCAGGCCGCGCACGTCAACCTGCGCCAGATCGACGCCGGCAGCCTCGGCATCAGCCTCGACGAGACGACCACGCGCGAGAACGTGGTCGCGCTGGCCGCGCTGTTCGGCGCGCGCATCGACGACATCGACGCGCTCGACGCGGTCACGACCGACGCGCTGCCGGCCGCACTGCGCCGCCAGTCCGCGTTCCTGACCCATCCGGTGTTCAACACGCACCACAGCGAGCACGAACTGCTGCGCTACCTGCGCGCGCTGGCCGACAAGGACCTGGCGATGGATCGCACGATGATCCCGCTCGGCTCGTGCACGATGAAGCTCAACGCGACCGCCGAGATGATCCCGATCACCTGGCCGGAGTTCGCCAACATCCATCCGCTCGCGCCGGCCGCGCAGACGCAGGGCTACACGCAGTTGATCGACGAGCTCGAGGCGATGCTGGTCGAGTGCACCGGCTACGACGCGGTCAGCCTGCAGCCGAACTCCGGCGCGCAGGGCGAATACGCCGGCCTGCTCGCGATCCGCGCGTACCATCGCTCGCGCGGCGAAGGCCACCGCGACATCTGCCTGATCCCGGAATCGGCGCACGGCACCAACCCGGCCTCGGCGCAGATGGCCGGCATGCAGGTCGTGGTGACCAAGTGCGACAGCAACGGCAACATCGACGTCGCCGACATCCGCCGCGCCGCCGAGAAGTATTCCGACCGCCTCGCCGCGATCATGATGACCTACCCGTCCACACACGGCGTGTTCGAGGAGGACGTGGTCGAGATCTGCGAGATCGTGCACCAGCACGGCGGCCAGGTGTACACCGACGGCGCCAACATGAACGCGCTGGTCGGCGTGGCCAAGCCCGGCAAGTGGGGCTCGGACGTGTCGCACCTGAACCTGCACAAGACCTTCTGCATCCCGCACGGCGGCGGCGGCCCCGGCGTCGGCCCGTGCGCGGTGAAGGCGCACCTGGCGCCGTTCCTGCCCAAGCGCTTCGGCGAGAACGGCCCGGTCGGCATGGTGTCCGCGGCGAGCTTCGGCAGCGCCAGCATCCTGCCGATCAGCTGGATGTACATCACGCTGATGGGCACGCAGGGCCTGCGCAAGGCGACCCAGGTCGCGCTGCTCAACGCGAACTACGTCGCCAAGCGCCTCGCGCCGCACTATCCGACGCTGTACACCGGTCGCAACGGCCTCGTCGCGCACGAGTGCATCCTCGACCTGCGCCCGCTCAAGGACGCCACCGGCATCAGCGCCGAGGACGTCGCCAAGCGCCTGATCGACTTCGGCTTCCACGCGCCGACGCTGTCGTTCCCGGTCGCCGGCACGCTGATGGTCGAGCCGACCGAGAGCGAATCGCAGGCCGAGCTCGACCGCTTCATCGACGCGATGATCCAGATCCGCGACGAGATCCGCGCGATCGAGGACGGCCGCCTCGACCGCGAGGACAACCCGCTCAAGCATGCTCCGCACACCGCGACGCAGGTGTCCGCGTCGGAGTGGACGCACGCCTACCCGCGCGAACTGGCCGCGTTCCCGCTGCCGAGCCTGAAGCTGCAGAAGTACTGGTCGCCGGTCGCGCGCGTCGACAACATCTACGGCGACAAGAACGTGTTCTGCTCCTGCGTGCCGGTCGAAGCGTTCAAGGGCGAGATCGAGGCGTTCAGCGAGCCGAACGTGGCGTGAGCCACCCGGCGCCCTTGTGAGAAGACGAGGCCCCGCGATGCGGGGCCTCGTTGTTTCTGGGTGCTCTCTGCCAGCGCACCCGAAAGCATCGCGCCTGCCGGCGCTCCCACAGGAGCAACGGAGCACGGCTTTCGGTGGGAGCGGCGGAAGCCGCGATGCAGTTGTCTCTGCTGTCGAAAGGCATCACGTTTGAACTGCCCCGGCAGCAGGCAGCCCGGGCAAGTCCGAAGGCCGCACCCCGGGAGCGCACGGCGGCATGGCATCCCGAAGCCCCCGGGTGCGCTGCGCTTACCCCAGTCTACGAAAGGGCAACGTGCACAGCGCCCAGCGACTTCTCGCGCAGCGCCTCGTACAACTGCGCCGGCCCGAGCAGGATGTCGCGCAGGCCGGCCTGCACGCGTTCGGAACCGAGCGCCTGCGTGCTCATCGTCGTGTGCGCCTCCAGCGCGTCCATGATCGCGTGCACCAGCGCATCGCGCAGGTCCGGCGAGTTGGCGAACTGCTCCTTGCTGTTGCTGCCGGCCTGCTGCACCAGCGTGTCGTTCTCGAGCAGCTTGCCCTTGAGCGCGCCGTTGACGTACTGCAACTGGTCGCCGTCGGTCAGCTGGCCCTCGAACAGGCCGTTGACCTTCTCGATGATCTCCTGCAACGACGCGCGCTGTTTTTCCTGCACCGAACCGCTACCCACCGCGTCCATCGGCGGCAGCTTGTAGTCGCCCTGGTCATCGCGCAGGTTCATCGCCTGCCGTCCGGTGCTGCGCAGCGTGTGATGGGTCAGCACGACCCTGGACAGGTCCACCGTTTCGCGTTCGCGGCCGAACTCCAGCAGCGGCAGCAGCCGCTTGTAGAACATGCAGCGCTTCTCGATCGCGGTGTTGCCGTAGTCGAACATCTGCGACAGGAACGCATACAGGCGCACGAACGCGCCCATGTCGTTCTTGAACAGGCCCAGCGCGTCCATGGTGTCCTTGTGCGCCTGCGCCGCGGGCTCGTCGCCGCCTTCCAGCGCGTCCGCGCGCGCGACCTGCGCCGCGCGATAGCGTTTGAGCAGGCGGTCGGCGACCGGCGCGATCGCCGCGCTGAGCTGCGCCTGCGTCGCCTTCGGGTCCATCTCGATGCGCGCCACCCGCTCCACCTCGAAGTCGTCGTAGTGGCCGCTCGCGTCGAGCTTGGCGCGCAGGTCGAACACGAGGTCCGGATCGGTCGTCGCCTCCAGCTCGGCGGTGGCGTAATAGGTCCGGAACGCGGCGAGGATCTCCGCCGCGTCGTTGACGAAGTCGAGGATGTAGGTGGTGTCCTTGCCCGGATGGGCGCGGTTGAGGCGCGACAGCGTCTGCACCGCCTGGATGCCGCCCAGCATCTTGTCGACGTACATGCCGCACAGCAGCGGCTGGTCGAAGCCGGTCTGGAACTTGTTGGCGACCAGCAGCAGGTGGTACTCCGGCTGCGCGAACGCCTCGCGGATGTCGCGCCCCTTGAGGCCGGGATTCAGCTCCGCGCTGGCCTCGCTGACCGGCACAGCGAAGCTGTCCGGATCGTCCACCTCGCCGGAAAACGCCACCAGCACGCCGAGCGGATAGTTCTGCCGCGCGATGTACTCGCGGATCGCCTTCTGCCAGCGCACCGCCTCCTTGCGGCTGCCGACCACCACCATCGCCTTGGCGCGGCCGTCGAGCAACGGCTGCACGTTCTCGCGGTAGTGCTCCACCACGATCTGCACCTTGGCCGCGATGTTGTACGGATGCAGGCGCACCCACTGCATGATGCTCTTCATCGCCGCGCTGCGTTCCACCTCCGTCTGGTCGTATTCCCTGCCCCCGTGGGCCAGCCGGAACGCCAGCTTGTACGGCGTGTAGTTCTTCAGCACGTCGAGGATGAAACCCTCCTCGATCGCCTGGCGCATCGAATAGACATGGAACGGCTGCGGCAGCCCGTCCGGCCCCGGCCGGCCGAACAGCTCCAGCGTCTTCGCCTTCGGCGTGGCGGTGAACGCCACGTAGGTCAGGCCCTGCTGGCCGCCGGCGCGCGCGGCCATGTTGGCGGCGATCAGCGTCTCGGTATCCACCTCGCCGCCGTCCTGCAGCTCGGCCCACTCCTGCGCGGTCAGTACCTGCTTGAGCTTGGCCGCGGCCTCGCCGGTCTGCGAGCTGTGCGCCTCGTCGGCGATCACCGCGAAGCGCTTGCCCTCGGTCGCGGCCAGTTCCTGCACCGCCTGCAGCGCGAACGGGAACGTCTGGATCGTGCAGACGATGATCTTCTTGCCGTCCTTCAGCGCCTGCCCGAGCTGCGCGCTCTTGCTGCCGCGCTCGCTGGTGATCGTCTCGACCACGCCAGCGGTGCGCTCGAAGTCGAAGATCGCCTCCTGCAACTGCGCGTCGAGCACGTTGCGGTCGGACACCACCAGCACGCTGTCGAACAGCTTGGCGTGGTTCGCATCGTGCAGGTCGGCGAGGAAGTGCGCGGTCCAGGCGATCGAGTTGGTCTTGCCCGAGCCGGCCGAATGCTGCACGAGGTAACGCTGCCCCGGCCCGTTCGCGCGCACGTCGGCCACCAGCCTGCGCGTCGCGTCGAGCTGGTGGTAGCGCGGAAAGATCACCTGCGTCAGCCGCTTCCTGTCGTCGCGCTTGCCGATCAGGTAGCGGCCGAGGATCTCCAGCCAGCTCTCGCGCGCCCACACCTGCTGCCACAGGTACGCGGTGGCGAAGCCGTGCGGGTTCGGCGGATTGCCGGCGCCGCCGTCATGGCCGAGGTTGAACGGCAGGAAGCGCGTGGCCGCGCCCTGCAGCCGCGTGGTCATCATCACTTCGGACTGGCTCACCGCGAAATGCACCAGCGCGCCGCCGGGGAACGCCAGCAGCGGCTCGGCCACGCCGCCCTTCGGATGCGGCGGCCGGTCGAAGCGGTACTGGTCCACCGCATCGCCCACGCTCTGCGTGAAGTCCGATTTCAGCTCCGCGGTCGCCACCGCGATGCCGTTGACGAACAGCACCAGGTCCAGCGCATCGTGCGGGCGGTTCGGCGAGTGCTTCACCTGCCGCACCACGCGCAGGCGATTGGCCGCATAGCGCTGCTGCAACTGCGCATTCATCGCCAGCGCCGGCCTGAACTGCACCAGCGCTAGCGGCGCCTTCAGCCCGATCATCTCCACGCCACGGCGCAGCACGTCCAGCGTGCCGCGCTCGTCCAGGCTCTTGCGCACGCGCTCGGCGACGCGTGCGGCCGCCGCCGGACCGTGCGCCTTGCCGAGCTGCTGCCAGCCCTCCGGCTGGGTCGCCTCGATCCAGGCCAGCAGGTCCGGCAGGTACAGCGCGTGCGTGCGGTCGTAATGCTGTGCGTCGCCTTCGGCGTAGAGCCAGCCGTCGGCGGCGAGCTGCGCGCAGATTTCCTGCTCGAAGTGGCTTTCGCGGTGCAGATTCATGCCGATTGTTTCTCCCCTGTTCCAGCATTGCCGCCTCACCGGCGACGCCGTCGATTCCCCAATTTCCGGCTCACGTTGCTAGCGGCGCCTGCTTCAGTTCACGAGCCAGCCGTTGCATCTGTACGGGAACGAGAGTCAACCCCAAGCCCTTCATCACGCGCAAGGCATGTCCGAGTGAAACGCCCGGGCGCGCATTCTCCAGCGCGATGATGGTGTCCCGCCCGACGCCGGAAACGAGCGCAAGCTGCGCCTGCGTCAGCCCCGAGCCGGCACGCGCCGCGCGGATCGCCTCCGCGAGCGCGAGCAGGCCGGCATCGTCGCCACGCTGTGCGTGGCGACGCGCACGCAAAGAAAAGTTGGCTTTATCCGACTTTATGCGGTTCGCACTCGAAAAAGCCACTCAAGTCGGAAATATCCGACTTCTTTGGGTGAGAGGGGGGTGGGACATCGTCCACACTTTCCGAGGCTCATGCATTGCCCAGCAAATCGGAATGATGTGCGCGCAACCACTGCTCGGTATGCGCCAGCAACTTGCCGGCCTCGTCCAGGCAGGAGGCCAGGGCCGCCTCGGAGATCGGGTCGCCCTCGTAGTCGCTCAGGTTTCGCTGCTTGCGCAATGCATCGAGCACGATCACGGTCTGCGCCGGCACGCCCATGGTCAGCGGCAGGCACTGGATTGCGGTTTGGTGATGGCCCGGCTGGCTCGTCGCCGTGCGGTAGCCGTTGGCCCACAGACCCAGCATCGCGCACTGCATCAGGCACTTGTAGGCCGCATCGAAGCGGTTGTCGGTACTGATCTGGACGATGCGCGCGTCGGCCAGGTTGCGTCGCGCCGCTTCCAGCAGCTTGCGGATCGCAGCGCCGTCAGGCGCGTGGGCCAGCAGGCGCTTGATCGCCAGCAAGTTCTGCAAGGTCATCCCTGTTCCCCTTCAGGAAGATACTCGGCTGGTCCAGGAACTGTCGCACGAAGGCTTCGCCGTCGCCGGCACGGCGCCGAAACTCCGCCGGCGCGTACAGCACCGGATTGATCTCGCGCCCCAGCATCTGCTGCACCGGATACAGCGCCTGCACCAGTTCGCCAAACCCGACTTCACCCACCACCAGCAGATCGACATCGCTGCCGGCCGTCTGCGTGCCGCGCGCCATAGACCCGAACACCAGCGCCACCCGAACCTGTCCGGCCAGCGGGGCCAGCGCCTCGCGCAGCAGCGGCACCATGCCGTGGGTCTTGCGGAACATGCCCGCCAGTTCCGGGAACAACGGGCACTGCACGTTGGCCTGGTAGCGCACCTGGTTGCCCTGCTCGCTGCGCAGCACCAGCCCCGCCTCGACCAGCTTGTCCAGCTCGCGCCCCAACGTGCCGGCGTGGCTGCCCGTCTGCCGGGCCAGCTCGCGCAGGTGGAAGCTCGCCTCCGGCGCCAGCAGCAACTGCGCCAGCACCCGCTGGCGGGCGACGGGAAACAGCAGGTCGATAAGGGCGGTGTTGCTCATAGGGCTACGAATGTTGCTGTTTAGGCAACATTCGTGCAAGTGATAGTGTTGATTCGGAGCGAGCAGCGTGAGCGAACGGCAGCCCGCATTCACGCTTTCGGCGGAGTCGCCCCTTTCGCAGCACAGCATTGCCTCAAGGGAAACCGTGCAGTTCGCGATGGCGACGCAGGAACGGCAGGTGCCCCGGTGCCACGCGTCGCAACCGCATGGACGCCGAGATACCGATGGCTTCTGCATCGGCACCAGGCAGGCGCGCATGAAGCAGGATGCGCCCGTCGTCGGCGAAGCTGATCAGCCCCTGGTCGAACGCCGCGTCGAGATGGGCCGCCAGCAGCAAGCCGTTGTCCGGGTTGAGGCGGTCGGCGTTGTTCGATTCGCGCCACGGCCGGATGTGCGAGGCACGCAGCAATTCGCGCGTCGTGCAGGCAGTGACCGCGCAAGCGCGCCAGTAGTCGTCCAGCAACGCGCGGAAGATGCCTTGGCCGCGGCGTGCGGCAATCACGGCTTGGCGCTCGGTCTCGCGCTCTGGAAGGTCGACGGCTGCCTCGATGTCCTCCTCCGTGCCGGACGGCGTCACGGTCCTGGTCTTGCCGGACAAAGCGCCCAGGAACGCCTCCATCGCCGCGGCCGACAAGAAGCCGAAGTCCAGCCCGTGAGCGATCGGCGTGTTCCCGGTATGCATCCGCTTCGGAAAATCGGTGAAGTTGCTGTTGTGGGCGCGGCGCTTCGGACTACCAACGACGCCAGGCACGGACAGCAGCACAGGCAGACGGGCCTCATGCCGTGGGTGGATCACCAATGGAAAGCGGTTGCCCGTCTTGAGATAGATCCGTTCGCCGAGAGGTCCGGTCCAGCCTTCCGCATGCACCTTCGGCTTCGTGTCCCTGGCAAAGCCCTGCCTCGCCAGCACCGCCGCGATCTCTGCGCGTGTCAGCTCCTGTGTCATTCCGTAACCTCGGCGACTTCGCCACGCACGTCGATCTTGCCGGTGACGGCCGCGGAGATCAGGGCGCCGCGACGCTCCTTGAGCAAGCCGATCACTTCCGTAGATTCCGCAGCCAAGTCGTCGATGGCCTTCGTCTTAGCCAAGAGGGCGGCCACAATCTCACGTTGTTCGTCTTCGGGTGGCACTGGCAAAGCCAATGAAGTCCACGCGTCCATGCGTAGTGCCTTGGTGCCGTGCCCCGCTTCATCCAATCGCTGGAGTGACTCCGCTGCCGTGCCACGCAAGAGCCAAGCCAAGTACGAAGCATGCATTCCTTGATTCGGCAAAAGCGCTTTCAAGTCTTGATTGATCGCCATGGGGACGCGTGTCTCCACAACGGGGAAAGCGCGCGCCAGAATCATGCCGCGCACGACAACGAGGATCACTCCAGCAGGCAGCAAACTAGCCGCACCTGAGTCGATTGCGAGCTGCGTCAGATGATCGCTCGTGTCCTCCAGATACTCACATTTCAAATCCTTGGCCGATGCCCAAGGGACAGTCCCATCCCAGTAGTCAAGATTCTCCTTGCTCGGCGTACCACCGCTCCTCAGGGAAACGAGGTATTTCAATGGTGCCACCCGCCAATGCGCCGGCACTTCGCCGAGCCAGGGGATGCCGGAGTCCTTCATGGGGACGTTGGGATCGAGGCCGCGGGTGACGGCGTGGGAGATGGTGGCCTGGCGCTTTTCGGCCAGCAGCGCCAGCAGCTTTTCCTGCTCGGCAATCAGCGCGTCGATCTTGGCGGTTTCGCGGTCGAGGAAGGTGGCGATCCGCTCTCGCTCCAACTCGGGCGGAACAGCCCACAGCAAGTCGCGCACAAAGTCGTCCGGAACGCGCTTCTGACCACCCGCGCCATACATGCTGGCCTCACCCTCCGAACGAAAATTCGGCGAGCGGAAGATCCAGTAGAGGTAGGCCGACGACATCTTTCCAGAAACGGGTCGGGCGACTGTCAATTCTGTGGTACCGAAGCCGATGCCGTGCGCCAAGCCCGCCATCAACGCGCCCTTACCGTTCTCGAAGCAAGGAGTGATCTTCGCGAACGTTACGTCTCCATCTCGGAAGTAGGTGTATCCGTTCTCGACTTCCTGGATCGGGCGCAGTCTGTCCAGCGTCAAATTGCCATCGTCACCTACTGCCTCCATTGGGAGAAATGACACCTCAAGATCGCGCGGAAACAACGCCACTTCCAATTTTGATGGATTGAGGTGAACGCATCGTCTGAGTCGTTCAAGACTCCAGTGAGCCGGCACCTTCCCGAGCCATCTAGCTCCGCTGTCCTCATGCGACGGATACCGCGGCAGGCTCATGGCAGAACCTCGCCGGAGCAAAGCCACTGGATTCCCGCTTTCGCGGGAATGACGAAGGTGCGAGATGCGGGCGTGACGCGAGAGCGTGGCCACGCAGCCGCGTAGCCCGGGTAAGGCCGCAGGCCGCACCCGGGAATGCGCGAACCGGAGCGAAACGCCCTGCGCAAGCTGCGGGAGTGGTGCGATCGCGCCGCGCCGACACCATCCCCACCCAACCCTCCCCTTGAAGGGAAGGGCTCGAAAGCCTGCATCGCCGTGGCGTGGTCGTTCATTCCGCCAGCTCCCCCAGCATCGCCATGATCCGCGCCGAGACGGCCTTCAGCTCCTCGTCGATCTCGTGCAGCGGGCGCGGTGGCTCGAACACGTAGAAGTGGCGGTTGAACGGGATCTCGTAGCCGACCTTGCTCTTGGCTTCGTCGATCCACGCGTCGGGCGCGTGCGGCAGCACTTCGCGGCGGAAGTACTCGTCGATGTCCTGGCCGAGCGGCACGTTCTCGGTGTCGCGCAGGCTGCTGTCCGGCTGCGGCTGGCCCTTCTGCTTGCCCTTCTGGCCGAGCACGACGTTGCCGTGCTCGTCGCGCAGCGGGCGCTCGACGGTGATGGTGGTGTAGCCGAATTCCTCGTTGGCGAAGATGCGCGACAGCGGCGCCACCTTGACCTTGCCGCCGGCGGGCGGTTCGGGCGCGAACTCGGCCGCATCGACGACGTGGCGCGCGATCTCCTTGCCGGCGGCGTCGAACACGGTGGCGAGCTCGGCTTCCTTGAAGTCGCCGAACAGGCGCGTGATCTCGGCGATGTGCGCGTCGCCCATCTCCTTGCGCTTGCTGCCCAGGCTCTTGCGCATCTTCTGCCAGAAGCTGCTGGCGTCGATCAGCTGCACGTAGCCCTGGCGGTCGTCCGGCTTCTTGTTCGACACCACCCACACGTAGGTGGCGATGCCGGTGTTGTAGAACATGTCGGTCGGCAGCGCGACGATCGCCTCGACCAGGTCGTTTTCCAGCAGGTAGCGGCGGATCTCGCTCTCGCCGCTGCCGGCGCCGCCGGTGAACAGCGGCGAGCCGTTCAGCACGATGCCGAAGCGGCTGCCGCCGTCCACGGCCGGGCGCATCTTCGACACCAGGTGCAGCAGGAACAGCATGGAGCCGTCGGACACGCGCGGCAGGCCGGGGCCGAAGCGGCCGTCGAAGCCCTTTTCCTCGTGCTCCTTGCGCACGGCCTTCTCGACCTTCTTCCACTCCACGCCGAACGGCGGGTTGGACAGCATGTAGTCGAACTTGCGCGTGGCATGGCCGTCGTCGCCGAGCGTGTTGCCGGCCACGATGTTCGCCACGTCCTGCCCGCGGATCAGCATGTCGGCCTTGCAGATCGCGTAGGACTCGTCGTTGAGCTCCTGCCCGAACAGCGTGAGGCGCGCGTTCGGGTTGTGCTCGCCGAGGAATTCGGCCGCGACCGAGAGCATGCCGCCGGTGCCGGCCGTGGGATCGTAGATCGTGCGCACGACCGGATTGCCGGGTGCGAGCACCTCGTCGTCCTCGATGAAGATCAGGTTCACCATCAGGCGGATGACCTCGCGCGGGGTGAAGTGCTCGCCGGCGGTTTCGTTGGAAAGCTCGGCGAACTTGCGGATCAGCTCCTCGAACACCAGGCCCATCTGCACGTTGTCCACGCGATCCGGGTGCAGGTCGACGTTGGCGAACTTCTCGGTGACGAGGTACAGCAGGTCCGCTTTGGCCAGGCGCTCGACCTGGGCGAAGAAATCGAAGCGCTCGAAGATGTCGCGCACCTCCGGCGAGAACCCCTGCACGTAGGTGTAGAGGTTGGTCTTGATGTGGTCCTGGTCGCCCATCAGCGTGGGCAGGTCGAGCGCGCAGGTGTTGTAGAACTTCACGTCCGAGACGCGGCGCAGGAACGGGTCGGGGTCCAGCCCGGCCGCCTCGCGCTTTTTCCTCTCTGCCAGCACCGCCGGCTTGCTGGCGGCGAGCACGCAGTCCAGCCGCCGCAGCACCGTGAACGGCAGGATCACGCGGCCGTATTCGGATTGCTTGAAGTCACCGCGCAGCAGGTCGGCGACCGACCAGATAAGGGCGGAAAGAGCGGATTGATTCATCGTGACACGAGTCCCCTGACACCAGATGGATGCGCCGCGGCACGCCCCCGGCCAAGGCGGTCGAGCGGGCGCCGACGCAAAGCGCAGGATGGTAGGCGGCTTTGGCCATCATCGCCACGGCGCGTGGAACGGCGACGCGCCGTGAGTGGTTCAGGCGAGCAGGCGAACCCGGTCCGGCTCGCCGGCGAGGCGATGCATGCGGTCGACCACGGCATCGAGCACCGGCGCGGCCGCCGCGCCGCGGCGCGCGAAGACCTCGGCGAGGGCATGGTAGTAGCCGAGCGTGCCGTCGCGGCCGCCGGTGAAGCGCTCGAACACGGCGGCGCCGACGCGCGGGTCTTCCTGGTCCTGGACGATCGCGCGCGCGTTGTGCAGCTTGTCGCAGCACGACACCAGCAGGGTTTCATGGCGCACCTTCTCCAGGTGCGCGACGTAGACGAGCTTGCGCTCGAGCCAGTGCCGGCGCCGGGCGTCCGGATCGGTGTGCCCGGCTTTGGCTTCTGCGGTGCCGTCGGTGCAGTCCTTCACGATGCCGGCGACGACATCGCCGAACTGCGCGTGGATCACCGCTTCATGCGCCGCGCCGCAATCCTCCAGCGTGTCGTGCAGCAGCCCGGCGATGGCCTGGTCCTCGCTGCCGCCGAACTCGATCACCAGGCTGGCCACGCCGAGCAGGTGGTAGATGTACGGAATGTTCGAGCCCTTGCGGACTTGCGCGGCATGCGCCACGCGCGCGTAGTCGACGGCCCTGGTGAAACGGTCGGTCAGTGCAGCCATGCGTTTGCCTCCCCTGGATGGTCATTCCAATGCGATGTGGGCCGATGATGGCGCACGTGCGTCGCACGAAGCGAGATGACGGGCGTGCGCGTCACGCTCGCGGCGTTCGCCGCGGTCGCACGAGAAACCACAGCGCGAGCACGTAGGCAAACACCGCGACATAGCCGGCCGCGAACGCCCACAGCGGCAGCGGCCAGTAGATCAGGCGGTTGACCCAGCCGGCGATCAGCGGTTGCGCGTGCGCGATGTCGGACAGCTCGTCCTGCCAGAGCGTCAGGAAGCACACGCGCCCGAGCAGCGCCTGCGCAGCGACAAGGGCGAGGCTGACGAGGTGCGCCAGCCGCCAGCGGAAGCCGCGCACCCAGCGCCATCCGCACCAGGCGCCGAGCGGGATCAGCACGCAGCCGGCGACGTTGAACGCGATGATCGCCAGGTGCAGCGCGAGCACGAGCGAAGCGGTCATGCGCCATCCATCGTCAACGCTCAATCACCGAGCACGCGCGCGCACCAGGCTGCGGTGGCATCGAGCAGTTCATCCAGCACCTGCGCATCGGTGCGACCGGAGCGCACCGGTACGTGGAACGAATGGTCCGCGTCGGCGACCGCGTGCAAGGTCGCACGCGGGCCGAGGCGTTCGATCAACGGATTCAGCAGATCGGGTTTGGCCAATTCGTCGCGCGTGCCCTGCAGGAACAGCATCGGCACCGCGACGTCGAACAGGTGCGCGGCGCGCGCATCGGACGGCTTGCCGGCCGGATGCAGCGGAAAGCCGAGGAAGATGAGCCCGTGCACACCGGGCAGCGGCGCGGCGGCCTGCGCCTGCGAGGTCATGCGCCCACCGAACGACTTGCCGCCGGCGAACAGCGGCACATCCGGCAATCGGCGCGCCGCCTCCGCCACCGCGGCGCGCACGGTCGCCTGCGCGAGTGCAGGCGGATCGGGCCGCTTCGAGCCGCGTTCCATGTACGGGAACTGATAGCGCAGCGTCGCAATGCCGCGCGCGGCGAACCCGTGCGCGACCGCGGACATGAACGGGTGCGTCATGCCGGCGCCGGCGCCATGCGCAAGCACGTAGCACGCGCGCGTAGCGGCTGGCGCGAGCAGCAGGCCGGAGACGTGCTGCTCGCTGCCAAGAGGGATGGTTACGGATTGCGGTTTCACCATGGCTGCATCATCGATCGGGCGAAAACGATTCGTCGTCCCGGCGAACGCCGGGACCCAGCGCCTCGGAGGGTCGGTTTTCGCAACGAGGGGCGTGCGATGGCAACACCATCCCCACCCAACCCTCCCCTTGAAGGGGAGGGCTGAAAAGCGCTCGGTTGCCAGCGAACTTGTTTCGTAGACACCCTATCTAGCCCCGTTCGAGACACTGGGTTCCGGCGTTCGCCGGAACGACGGGATTGGGCACGTTCAAGCTCCTTCTCGAGTGGTCGTTGACGACCGCAGCAACGCCTGCGCATACGCCGGCGCGGTCGGTTCGTGCATGAAGTAGACGTAGACGTCGCTCCAGGCGGTCGCCGCGAGCCGCGCGGCCCAGCGCGCAAGATCGTCGTCCGAATACTGCTCAAGCCGCAGGCGCACGTAGCCCCACGGCGCGGTCTCGACCAGCGGCGGTGGTGCGTCGTCCTCGCGCTCGGACAGGCACAGCGCGGCGCCGGCCTGCTTCAACAGCGCGTACACCGCGTCGTCGAGCCAGCTGGCGTGGCGGAACTCGAACGCGGCGCGGTGATCGGGCGGCAGCAGGCGCAGGAAGTCGGCCAGGCGTGGCAGATCCTTGCGCAGGAGCGGCGGCAGCTGGAACAGCACCGGGCCGCGCTGGTCGCCGAGCGCCTCCAGCGTGCGGTAGAGCCGGGCGAGCGGATCGGCGGCGGTCTCGGCCTGCAGGCGCGCCTCGTGCGTGATGCGCCGCGGCGCCTTGATCGCGAAACGGAATGCGGCCGGCGTCGCGGCGGCCCAGTGCTCGAGCACCGATGCCTTCGGCATGCGGTAGAAGGTATTGTTGATCTCGACCGTGGGCAGGCGCTGCGCGTACCAGGCCAGCATCGCATCCGGCTTGATCCTGTCGGGGTAGAAGGCGCCCTGCCACTCCTTGTAGGAATAGCCGCTCGCGCCGGCCCACAATCGCGCTGTCATGGCTCTTCCTCGGCGAGGTGAGTACGACATGGCAAAGCTCGGCGAATATTCGGCCAAGCGCCGTTTCGACGCCACTCCGGAACCGCCGGCCACGGTGCCCGATGCCAGCGCGGGGCCGCTGCTGTTCGTCGTGCAGCAGCACGCGGCGCGTCAGTTGCACTACGACTTCCGCCTCGAGTGCGATGGCGTGCTGAAGTCGTGGGCGGTGCCGAAGGGGCCGTCGCTCGATCCGGCCGACAAGCGCCTGGCGGTGCAGGTCGAGGATCATCCCTACGACTACGCCTCGTTCGAGGGCGTGATCCCGCCCGGCCAGTACGGCGCCGGCGAGGTCATCGTGTGGGACTGTGGCGTCTACAGCCCGGACGAAGGCGGCACCGCATTCCACGACCGCGTCGAGGCCGAGCGGCGCGTGCGCGAAGGGCTCGCGGCCGGCAAGCTGGCCTTCCAGTTGCGCGGCGAAAAACTGAAGGGTTCGTTTGCGCTGGTGCGCACGCGCACGCCGAAGCAGTGGCTGCTGATCAAGCACCGCGACCGCTTCGCGACCACGCTCGACGTGACCGGACAGGACCGTTCGGTGCTGTCCGGCCTCACGCTGGACGAGATCCGGGCCACGCCGGTGCGACGCCTGCCGACGACGCAGCTGGTGCCAAGTGGCGCGCTCGCGCCAATGCCGACGCGGCTCACACCGATGCTGGCCGAATCGCGCGACGCGGCGTTCGACGATCCGGACTGGCTGTGGGAGCCCAAGCTCGACGGCTACCGCGTGCTCGCCTTCGTCGACGCGCACGACGTGCGACTGCGCTCGCGCCGCGGCCTGGAGCTGGCCGGCATGCTGCCCCGGCTGGCCGACGAACTGCGCCAGCAGGCCACGCACGGCATGATCCTCGACGGCGAGATCGTCGCGTTCGCCGCAGCCGGCAAGCCCTCGTTCAACGCGCTGCAGAACCGCATGCAGCTCAAGACCGGGCGCGAGATCGCGCTGGCCGACCGCGCCTCGCCGACGTTGTTCTTCGCGTTCGACCTGCTGTATTTCGAAGGCATCGACCTGCGCGCAGCGCCGTATCGCGATCGCCGCCGCTATCTGGCGCAATGCCTGCTGCCGTCGCCGTCGATCCAGCTCGTGCACGCGAGCGCGGACGGCGTGGCGATGCAGCAGGCCGCGCTCGCGAGCGGCTTCGAGGGCGTGGTCGGCAAGCGCGCCGACAGCCGCTACCTCGCCGGCCGGCGCTCGGCGGCGTGGCTGAAGGTCAAGCCGACGCGCAGCGCGGAGTTCGTGATCGGCGGCTACACGAAGGGCCAGGGCGCACGCGCGCCGCTCGGCGCGCTGCTGGTCGGCTACCGCGAGCACGACCGGCTGGTGTATGCCTCGCACGTCGGCACCGGCTTCGACGAGCGCATGCTGGTGCAGCTCAAGGCGCGCCTGGAACCGCTGCAGACACGCCGCTGCCCATTCGCCGAGAAGCCCGCGGTCAACGCGCCGGTGACGTGGGTGAAGCCGCAGCTGGTCGCGGAAGTCGGCTACCAGAGCTGGACCGAGGACGGTTCGCTGCGCGCGCCGGTGTTCCTGCGCCTGCGCGACGACGTCGATCCGAAGACGGTTCGACGAATGCACGATCCCGCTTCCGCCCTTTCGGGGGAAGGAGAACAGCGCGCGCGTCTCGACCCGATCGACGCGGAAGCTCCCATCGCCGACATCCTCGCCCAGCTCGACAATCCCAAGGACACCTTCCCGCTCGCCGTCGGCGCCGAGCGCATCCGCCTGACCCACCTCGACCGCGTGTACTGGCCGGCGGACGAAGCGCTGAAGCAGCCGGCGCTGACCAAGCGCGACCTGCTGCGCTACCTCGCGCAGGTCTCGCCGCTGATGCTGCCGCACCTCGCCGACCGGCCGCTGACGATGATCCGCATGCCGGACGGCATCACCGGACAGCGCTTCTTCCAGAAACACTGGACGCAGGCCCGCCCCGCGTTCACCGAGACCGTCACGGTGTTTTCCGAGCACAAGGACGAGGAGCACGAGTACCTCGTCTGCAACAACCTGCCGACGCTGCTGTGGCTGGCGCAGTCGGGCACGCTCGAGTTCCACGTCTGGCATTCGCGCACGCGGCCGGGACCGGATGCGGTGTCTCAATCGACCGACTTCGCCAGTTCGCTCGAAGCGCTGGAAGCCTCGGTGCTGAACTACCCCGACTACGTCGTGTTCGACCTCGACCCTTACATCTACGCCGGCACCGAGGCGAAGGGCGCCGAGCCGGCACCAAGCACGGCCGGCTTCGAGAAGGGCAAGGAGGTCGCGTTCCACCTGCGCGATCTGCTGCGCGAGATGGCGCTCGAGGCGATCGTGAAGACCTCCGGCAAGACCGGCCTGCACGTGTTCGTGCCGATCCGGCGCACGCTCGACTTCGACGCGGCGCGGCACGTGTGCGAGCAGGTCAGCCGCCACCTGCTGCGCCATTATCCGAAGGACATCACGATGGAATGGAGCGTCGAGAAGCGCACCGGCAAGATCTTCATGGACCACAACATGAACGTGCGCGGCAAGACCTTGAACGTCGCCTATTCGCCGCGCGGCCTGGCCGGCGCGCCGGTGTCGATGCCGCTCGACTGGGGGGAGTTGGAGAGCGCCCATCCGCTCGACTTCCGCCTCACGAATGTGCTACCACGGCTGTCCCGGACGGGCGATCGCTGGAGCGACGCCCTCACACGCAAGCAGGACCTGATGCGCGCCCTGAGCGGCGGCCAGGCCTGAACCGACGTCGGAGGCCGCCATGGCCGTGCGTTCGATTGCGTCGCTGACCGTTTCCTTCGGCCTGGTCGCGATTCCGGTCAAGCTCTACTCGGCCACCGAACCGCATCACGGCATCTCGTTCAACCTGCTGCACAAGGGCTGTGGCTCGCGCCTGAAGCAGCAGTATGTCTGCGCGCTGGACGGCGTGCCGGTGCCGCGCGAGGAGATGGTCAAGGGCTACGAGTTCGCCAAGGACCAGTACGTCGAGTTCTCGCCCGACGAGCTGAAGGCGCTGGAGGAAGTCGGCACGCACGCGGCCGAGATCACCGAGTTCGTGCCGATCGCGGCGGTCGACCCGGTCTATTTCGACAAGGCGTACTACCTCGCGCCGGACAAGGGCGGCGCCAAGCCGTTCGCGTTGTTCGCCAAGGCGCTGCGCGCCTCGAAGCGCTGCGCGATCGGGCGCTGGGCCACGCGCGGCAAGCAGTACATCGTGATGATCCGGCCGGTGGAGGACGGGCTGGTCATGCAGCAACTGCTCTACGCGAACGAAGTGCGCCCGATCAGCGAACTCGACATCCCGCCGACCGAGGTCAAGGAGGCCGAACTCAAGCTAGCCCAGCAGCTGATCGAGCAGCAGGGCGCGAGCACGTTCGACCCGCGCGCGTTCAAGGACGAGGTCAGCGAGCGCATCGAGGCGGCCGTGCAGGCGAAGGTGGAAGGCCACCAGATCACGCTGGCCGAGGAGCCGACCGGCGGCGCGCAGGTCATCGACCTGATGGCGGCACTGCGCGCCAGCCTGGAGAAGAAGGGCGTCGCCGCCGCGAAAACCGGGCAGAAGCCGGCGCGCAAGCCGGCCAAGCAGGCCGTGCCGGCCGAGGAGGCCGAACCGGCCAAGCGCAAGGGGGCACGGCGCGCGAAGTAGGATGATGCGGCCAGCCTTCGACGTCATGCCCGCGAATGCGGGCATCCATTGAACGCAGGGATCCTCGGGCGCCATCGATGCACTCGTACGGCGTGCGCGAAGTCGAAAAGCTGATCGGCCTGCCGCGCAGCACGATCCGCGCGCTGATCGCGGCCGGCTTCGTCACGCCGGCGCGCGGCGCGCGCAATGCGTGGCGGTTCTCGTTCCAGGACCTGATCGTGCTGCGCACCGCGCAGGCGCTCGCCGCCGCGAACATCCCGCAGCGGCGCATCGCGCGCGCGCTGAAGCACCTGCGCGGCCGCCTGCCCGAGACGATGCCCTTGTCGGGCCTCGCCATCGACGCACACGCCGACCAGGTCGTCGTGCGCGAAGGCGGCCGCCGCTGGCACGCCGAGACCGGACAGTACCTGCTCGCGTTCGAGGGCGATCCGGCCAGCGGCTCGCTGCGCGTGATCGACACCGGCCCCGCATCGCCGACGCAGGACGATGCACATGCGCACGGCGTGGCGCTCGAACGCAGCGACCGCGCCGCCGCCGTGCGCGCCTACCAGCGCGCGATCGCGGCCGATCCCGCGCGCATCGACGCGCGCGTCAACCTCGGCCGCCTGCTGCACGAACTCGGCCGCCTCGATGAGGCGGTGCGTACCTACCGCGGCGCGATCGCGGCCGGCGCCGCGGATGCCCTGCTCCACTACAACCTCGGCGTGCTGCTCGACGACATGGACCGCAAGGCCGAAGCGAAGCAGGCCTACGAAGCCGCGCTGCGCCAGGACCCGCAGATGGCCGACGCGCACTACAACCTCGCGCTGCTGTGCGAGGAACTGGACCAGCCGCGCGAGGCGATCCGGCACATGGCGCAGTACCGGCGGCTGATACAGCGGAAGTAGAAGGCCGGGCTGGACGGCATCCGGCTGAAGCCGCCCTGTTTCATCGTCGGTGTCCTGCGGCGAAGCGGCGAATCCGAGCCGCTTGTGCGGGCGCGACCGCGACGCCTCGTCGCGGCTACGCCGCTCCTGCAGGCGAGCGCAATGCGCTGCCTTGCTTGCAATCAATACGGACCCGTCGTATAACAAACGTTATAACCAAGCCGGATCATTCCCAATGAAACTCAAGATCACCACCATCGGCAATTCCGCCGGCGTCATCCTGCCCAAGGAACTGCTGGCCCGCCTGCGGCTGGAAAAGGGCGACGAGCTGTACGCGCTGGAGACGCCCGACGGCATCAAGCTGACCGTGTTCGACCCCGAACTGGCCGCGCAGATGGAAGTCGCTGAGCGTGTCATGCGCGAACGTCGCACGCTGCTGCACAAACTGGCGCAGTAGCGGAGCCAGGCCATGATCATCTGGGTTGGCAAGGCCCTCGCGCTGGCCGTGCACGACCGCCAGTTGGCCGAGCACGGCGGCAGCGTCGGCGTGCGCGACGAGAGCCTGCTCGACTCTGCCCTCGCCCGCCCGCTGCAATTGGATGCCTATGGCGAGCCGCCGCCCGACCTGGCCGATCTGGCGGCCAGCCTCGCGTTCGGCCTCGCCCGCAACCATCCGTTCGTCGACGGCAACAAGCGCACCGCTGCCGTGCTCTGCGAAACCTTCATCGTGCTCAACGGCGCGCACCTTGCCGCCGACGATCTCGAGCTGTATCCGATCTACCTCGGCCTCGCCGAAGGCAGCCTGAGCGAAGCCGACTTCGCGGCGTGGCTGCGCACGCGCATCCGGCCGGAAGCCGGTCAGGTCCACGAGCAACGTGCGCGCTACCCGCGCTGACGTACCCCACAAGCATCTCCATAAACAGCAAGGCCCCGCAGTGCGGGGCCTTGCTGTTTGGCGCCTTGACCAACCGCTCGGATCAGGCGAACGGATCGCGCAGCACGATGTTCGCGTCGCGGTCCGGGCCGGTCGAGACGATCGCGAGCGGACAGCCGGCCAGTTCCTCCAGCGCGCGCAGGTAGGCGCGCGCGGCCGGCGGAAGCTTGTCCCACTCGGTGATGCCGTGGGTCGATTCCTGCCAGCCCGGGAACTCGAGGTAGACCGGCGTGCATTCATCCCAGCCGGCCGCGTCGAGCGGCGCGTACTCGGTGCGCTTGCCGCGGTATTCGTAGGCGATGCAGATCTTGAGCTTGTCCATCCCGTCGAGGATGTCGAGCTTGGTGATGCACAGGCCGCTGATGCCGTTGATCGCGACCGCGCGCTTGAGCGCGACGATGTCCATCCAGCCGCAGCGGCGCGGACGGCCGGTCGAGGCGCCGTATTCCTGGCCGCGGTCGCGCAGACCCTGACCGACCTCGTCGTTGAGCTCGGTCGGGAACGGGCCGCCGCCGACGCGCGTCGCGTAGGCCTTGGCGATGCCGAGCACGTAGTCGATCGAGTCGGCGCCGACGCCGGCGCCGGCCAGCGCGCCACCGATCGTGGTGTTGGACGAGGTCACGTACGGATAGGTGCCGTGGTCGATGTCGAGCAGCGCGCCCTGCGCGCCCTCGAACAGCACCTTGCGGCCCTGCTTGCGCAGGTCGTGCAGGATGCCGGCGACGTCGGACTTCATCGGCTCGACGTACTCGCCGAACGCGAGCGCCTCGTCGAGCGTCTGCTGGTAGTCGACCGCCTCGACGCCGAGGTACTTCGTCAGCACGAAGTTATGGTAGTCGAGTGCGCTCCTCAGCAGCTCGGCGAGCTGCTGAGGGTAGTGCAGGTCGGCCACGCGGATGCCGCGGCGCGCAACCTTGTCCTCGTAGGCCGGCCCGATGCCGCGACCGGTGGTGCCAATCGCCTTGCCGCCGGCGGCCTTCTCGCGCGCCTGGTCGAGCGCGATGTGGTACGGCATGATCAAGGGCGTGGCCGGGCTGATCTTCAGGCGCGAGCGAACCTCGACGCCGCTGTCTTCCAGCTCGTCGATCTCCTTGCGCAGCGCCGCCGGCGACAGCACCACGCCGTTGCCGATCAGGCACAGCGCACCGTCGCGCAGGATGCCGGACGGGATCAGGTGCAGCACGGTCTTCTTGCCGTTGATGACGAGCGTATGGCCGGCGTTGTGACCGCCCTGGAAGCGCACGACCGCACCGATGTCCTGCGTCAGCAGGTCGACGATCTTGCCCTTGCCCTCGTCGCCCCACTGGGCACCGAGGATGACAACTGACTTACCCATGATGTTCTCGCTTTGATTTGCAGGTGCGCTCTTGGGGGAAACCCTGAGCAAGCTCGCGCTGTTGGGCCACTGGAGCGAAGACGCTTGGTCCCGGCCTGCGCCGGGACGACGAGTGCTTTTCTTTAAATCCCGAATCCCGAATCACCAATCCCGGCTCTTCACCGCACCACCTGCAACAGCACCAGCCCGACCGCGATCATGCCGGCGCCGATCATGCGCAGCGCGCGCGGCTCGATCTGCTGCAGCTGCTCGGCCATGCGCTTCCACGCCTGCGGCGAGGCGAACAGCAGCAGGCCCTCGAGCACGAGCACCAGGCACAACGCCGCGGCCAGCTCGCTTTTCACGCGCCTACTTGCTCTCCTGCAGGTAGCGCAGGAATTCGGACTTCGGATCGAGCACGAGCGTGCCGTTCGGCGTCGCGAACGCTTCGCGGTAGGCCTCCAGGCTACGGTAGAAGCCGTAGAACTCGGGGTTGCGGCCGTACGCCGCGGCGTAGGTCTGCGCGGCCTGCGCGTCGCCCTCGCCGCGCGTCTTCTCGGCGTCTCGGTAGGCCTCGGCGGCGATGACCTGCACCTGGCGGTCGGCGTCGGCGCGGATCGTCTTGGACGCCTCGGCGCCTTCCGCGCGCAGCTGGCTGGCGACCTTCTTTCGCTCCGAGCGCATGCGCTCGTAGACCGAGCCGATCACGGTGCCGTCCTCGGGCAGGTCGATGCGCTTGATGCGCAGGTCGACCACCTCGATGCCCAGGCCCTGGGTGGCGCGGTTGGCTTCCGTGAGCAGGTGCTGGGTCACGTCGGCGCGGCCGCCGGCCACCAGTTCCTGCAACGTGCGCGTGTTGACCGCGGTGCGCAGGCCCTCCTTGACGATCGGGCCGATGCGCTGCTGCGCGCGGTTCTCGTCGCCGGCGACGGTGACGTAGAACTTGCCCGCATCGACGATCTTCCACTTCACGAAGAAGTCGATGTTGACGTCCTTCTTCTCCGAAGTCAGGTAGCGTTCCGGTGCCGAGTCCAGCGTCAGCACGCGCTTGTCGAAGCGCTGCACCTGCTGCATCAGCGGGATCTTGAAGTGCAGGCCCGGCTCGAAGCCGGTGCGCACGATGCGGCCGAACTGCAGCAGGATCGCGGTCTGGCCTTCATTGACGACGAACACGGAATTGCCGGCGATCAGCAGCGCGACCAGCACCACGACGAGCGAAACGGTGCGCATCAGCGGCCTCCCTTGGCGTGTTCGGGCGCGACCACGGTGGCGCCGGCCGCGGCGACCGGCGGCGCGAGCGGCTTGGCCTCGGCCGGCAACGGCAGCGACAGCAGGTTCTTGCCGTTGGTGGAATCGATGATCTTCGGCATGTGCCCGACGACCTCCTGCATGGTTTCCAGGTACAGGCGCTTGCGCGTGACTTCCGGCGCGGCGCGGTACTGCGCCTCGACCAGGTTGAAGCGCTGCGCGTCACCCTCGGCGCGCGCGATGCGCCCGCTCTTGTAGCCCTCGGCCTCGGCGCGCGCGCTGGCGGCGTCGCCGCGCGCTTCCGGCACGACCTGGCTGAGGTAGGCCTTGGCCTCCTCCTCCAGGCGCTGCTTGTCCTGCAGCGCGCGGTTGGCGTCGTCGAACGCGTCCTTGACCTCCTGCGGCGGGCGCACGTTCTGGAAGTTCAGCTCGGTCAGCACCAGGCCGGTCTTGTACTGGTCCAGCGTCGACTGCAGCAGCTGCTTGGCCTTGGCCATCAGCTCGGTGCGCTGGCCGGACAGGATCGTGTCCATGCCGCTGCCGCCGATCACCGTGCGCACGGCGCTCTCGGCGGCCTGGCCGAGCGTGGCGTCCGGCTCGCGCACGCCGAACACGAACTGGCGCGGATCGGCGACCTGGTACTGCACGTTGAAGTCGACCAGCACGATGTTCTCGTCGCGGGTCAGCATGCGCACCTGGTCGTTGGTCTGGCGCACCTGGCCGACGTCGACCTTGACCACCGACTCGATCGGACGCGGGAACTTGAAGTTGATGCCGGGCGTCATCAGGCGCGAGAACTGGCCGAAGCGCAGCACCACGCCGGTGTCGCTGGCGTCGACGCGCACGACGGAGTCGAACACGACCCAGGCGATCAGGATGCCGACCACGGCGACGCCGAAGCCGCCGCCACCGCCGCCGAACAGCCGGTTGAACGACTCGCGCAGCCGCTTGAGCAGCGCCTCGAGGTCCGGCGACGGGCCACCGCCACCGTTGTCGCGCCACGGGTCGCGCTGCTTGCCGCTACCGGGTTCGTTCCATGCCATCGCTCAATACCTCTCTGCCGGTAGCCGGCACGCCTTGGGATGCCCATCGAAAAGCGCGACCATGGACGGCCGCTTTGTGGACTTGCGGGATACCGACACCCGCAGACCTCGACACGATGCGGCCCGGAGCTGCGACCAAGGACGATCGCACGAGCCATGCGGGATTGCCGCGGGATTGTAGGGAGGGCCACCCGCTGCGGCAACCGCGCGGGCCCCGGATGCGGCTCAGCAAACGCGCTCGCGCAGCCATTCGCCGTCGCCATGCGGCAGGCCGAACAGCGGCTCGACCAGCGCGCGCGGCGCGTCGATGCGGATGTGCCAGCCGGTCTCGTCGGCCGATTCGCCGGCGACCAGCCCCTGCGCATGCAGGCGCGCGCGCAGGCGCCCTGCCGCGGCGGGCAGGTGCAGCTCGGTGCACACGCGTTGCGAGCCGAGCCGCTCGCCGATCGCGCGCAGCAGGCCATCGATGCCGGCGCCGCTCAGCGCCGACACCCACGCGCGCGGCAATGTGCCGCCGTCGAGGTAATCCACCCGCGACGAGGGCTTTTGTCGAGAAGTGCGGCCAGGGATGGCCGCTTCTTGATCCTCGCCAACAGGAACGCTGGCTTTGGCTTCGGCCACCAAATCAATCTTGTTGTAGACCAGCACCTGCGGCAGGTCGCCGGCGCCGATCTCGGCCAGCACCGCCTCGACGTCGGCGATGCGCTCGTCGCGCTCGGGGTCGGAGGCATCGATCACGTGCAGCAACAGGTCGGCGTCGCGCGCCTCGGCCAGGGTCGAGCGGAACGCGGCGACGAGGTCGTGCGGCAGGTCGCGGATGAAGCCGACCGTGTCGGCGAGCAGGATCGGCCCGCAATCGAGGCCGTCGAGGCGGCGCAGGGTCGGGTCGAGCGTGGCGAACAACTGGTCGGCAGCGTACACGGCCGAGCCGGTCAGCGCGTTGAACAGGGTCGACTTGCCGGCGTTGGTGTAGCCGACCAGCGCGACCACCGGCAGCGCGTTGCGCTGGCGCGCGCGGCGCGCGGTGGCGCGCTGCGTCTCGACCTTGTCCAGGCGCTTCTGCAACTGCTTGACGCGCTCGCCGAGCAGGCGGCGGTCGAGCTCGAGCTGGGTCTCGCCCGGGCCACGCAGGCCGATCGCACCGCCGCGCTGGCGCTCCAGGTGCGTCCAGCCGCGCACCAGGCGCGTGGACATGTGCTTCAACTGCGCCAGCTCGACCTGCAGCTTGCCCTCGTGCGAGCGCGCGCGCTGCGCGAAGATGTCGAGGATCAGGCCGGTGCGGTCGACCACGCGGCACTCGGTCAGCTTCTCGAGATTGCGCTCCTGCACCGGGCTGAGCGCATGGTTGACCAGGATCAGGTCGGCATCGAGCGCCAGCCGGTGCTCGCGCAGCTCGTCGGCCTTGCCGGTGCCGACAAAGTAGCGCGGATTGGGTCGCTCGACGCGCGCGCTCAGGTGGCCGACCACACTGGCACCGGCCGAGCGCGCCAGTTCGCTGAATTCATCCAGCGCGAGCGGGTCGGTGCGACCGGGCACCTGAGGCTGCAGCAGCAGAGCGCGCTCGCCTTTTTTCGATCGTTCGAACAGCGGAATTCACCTTGCGTTGGGTCGGACGAAGAATGCGTCCGGCGCGGCCGGTTTCAAGCCGGCCGCCGCGAGCAGGCGAAGCGGCTCAGGCGTCCGGCTCGCCCGGCTCGGTGGTCACGCCGACCGTGGTGTGCGTGCCTTCCGGCCCGCCCACGCGCACGTTGCGCGCCGGCACGACGGTCGAGATCGCGTGCTTGTAGACCATCTGGCTGACCGTGTTGCGCAACAGCACGACGAACTGGTCGAACGATTCGATCGTGCCCTGCAGCTTGATGCCGTTGACCAGATAGATCGACACCGGCACGCGTTCGCGCCGCAGCGCGTTCAGAAACGGATCCTGCAGCGACTGCCCCTTGGACATGGTCTTGTTCTCCGTAAAAAGTTTCCCGAACCGGCAAAAAACCGCGCGACGCGCCAGCTGGCCGCGCACCGCGCCCGATTCAAACGGTATTCAGCTCGCGGGCATCTTAACGATTTGTTCCGGCAAAAAGAACGTGCCGGACGCACATTCCGTCGCACGGCGCGCCGGGTCCAGGAACGCGGCCACCGCGGCCGCCGCATCCTCGCCCACCGTGGGCCGATCGGGATCGAACCAGCGCGCATCCAGCTCGCTGCGCAGCCACGTGATCTGGCGCTTGGCCAGCTGCCGCGTGGCGAAGATCGCGCGGTCGCGGAACTCGCCGGCAGCGATCGTCCCCTCCAGATGGGGCCACACCTGGCGATACCCCACCGCGCGCATCGCCGGCAGGTCCGCGTGCCAGCCCGGCAGCGCGCGCAGCCGGCGCGCCTCGTCGAGGAAGCCGTCGGCCAGCATCGCATCGAAGCGCTGCGCGATGCGCGCGTGCAGCGGGCCGCGTTCGCCCGGCACCAGCGCCAGCTTGAGCACGCGCCACGGCAGGCGCTCGCGCGGGCCTTGCTGTTGCGCCGACAGCGGCCGGCCGGTCAGCGCGATGACCTCGAGCGCGCGCTGGATGCGCTGCGCATCGCCCGGGCGGATGCGCGCCGCGGCATCCGGATCGAGTTCCGCCAGCCGCGCGTGCAGCGCCGGCCAGCCGAGCCGCGTGGCCTCGTCGGCCAGTTCCGCGCGCAACGCCGGATCGGCGTCCGGCAGCGCGGAGAGGCCGTGCTCGAGCGCGCGGAAGTACAGCCCGGTGCCGCCGACCAGCAGCGGCACCGCGCCGGCGCGCGTGATCTCGGCCATCGCGGCCAGCGCATCGGCGCGGAACTCGGCCGCCGAGTACGGCGCAGTCGGCTCGCGGATGTCGATCAGGCCGTGCGGATGGCGCGCCAGCGTCGCCGCGTCCGGCTTGGCCGCGCCGATGTCGAGGCCGCGGTAGACCAGCGCCGAATCGACGCTGACCAGTTGCAGCGGGAAGCGCTCGCTCAATGCGCAGGCGAGCGCGGTCTTGCCCGACGCGGTCGGCCCCATCAGGAAGATCGCGTCCGGGCGCCGGTCGACATGGTCCATCGCGCTATTGCAGACGACTGCGCGGCGCGCGTCCAGTCCCGCGTGCACGAACGCTTGACTCTGGACCATGCTCAAGGGTTTAGGCTAGCCGCCATGGACACCAAACCCGCTTCCGCGATGACCATCGGCGCGCTCGCGCGCGCGGCCGGCGTCGGCATCGACACGGTGCGCTTCTACGAGCGCGAAGGCCTGCTGCCGCCGCCGACGCGGCGCGCGTCGGGCTACCGCGAATACACGCCGGCGACGGCGAGCCGGCTGCGCTTCATCCGCCGCGCCAAGGAGCTCGGCTTCAGCCTCGACGAGATCCGCGACCTGCTCGCGCTGTCGGCCGACCGCGAGCGCGGCGTGCAGGGCGTCAGGCAGCGCGCCGAGGCGCGCCTGGCCGAGGTCGAGCGGCGCCTGCGCGAGCTGCGCCGCGTGCAGCGCGGCCTGCAGCGCCTGATCGACACCTGCCCCGGCCACGGCCCACTCGATACCTGTCCGATTCTCGCCGCGCTCGGCGACCCGGAGATGCCATGAACTCACCCACCGACCACTCGCACGGCGGCAACTGCTGCGGCCCGCAAACCGCGTCCGCGGCACCGGCCAAGCCGGCCGCCGCCGCGTCGGCCGGCTGCTGCGCGATGAAGCCCCCCGCCGGCCAGCCCGAATCGCACGCGGCGCACGCGCACGCGCACGACCCTGCCCACGCCAGCGCGGACACCGGCGAACGCGACCCGGTCTGCGGCATGCGCGTCGATCCGCACACGACGCCGCATCGCGCCGAGCATGCCGGCCACACCTACTACTTCTGCGCCGCGCGCTGCCGCGAGAAGTTCCTCGCCGATCCGCCGCGCTGGCTCGGTGAGCGCCCGGTCGAGGCGGTCCCGGCCGGTACGCTCTACACCTGCCCGATGCACCCGGAGATCAAGCAGGTCGGCCCCGGCGACTGCCCCAAGTGCGGCATGGCGCTCGAACCGATGCTGCCGAGCGCGGACGAGGACGACAGCGACGTGCGCGCGCTCGCGCGGCATTTCTGGACCGCGTTCGCGCTGACCGTGCCGGTGTTCGCGATCGCGATGGGCCCGCATTTGTTCGGCTGGCACCTGCCGGCGCCGTGGGACCGCCTGGCAGCGTGGACCGAGGCCGTGCTGGCGACGATCGTCGTGCTGTGGGCCGGCGCACCGTTCTTCGTGCGCGGCTGGAAATCGCTCAGGCCGTGGTCGCCGAACATGTACACGCTGATCGCGCTCGGTACCGGCGTGGCGTGGCTGTACAGCGCGATCGCGTTCGTCGCGCCCGGCGTGTTCCCGCCCGCGTTCCGCGATGCGCACGGCAACGTCGGCGTCTATTTCGAGGCGGCCGCGGTGATCGTCACGCTGGTGCTGCTCGGCGACTTCCTCGAACTGCGCGCGCGCCGGCGCACCGGCGCGGCATTGAAGGCGCTGCTCGGGCTGGCGCCGAAGAGCGCGCGCCGCATCGCTGCCGACGGCAGCGAGCACGACGTGCCGCTGGCCGAGGTCGGCGTCGGCGACGTGCTGCGCGTGCGCCCCGGCGAGAAGGTGCCGACCGACGGCGTGGTGCTGGAAGGCAGCAGCCACGTCGACGAGTCGATGCTGACCGGCGAGCCGATGCCGGTGGCCAAGGCGGCAGGTGCCGCGCTGGTCGGCGGCACGGTCAACCAGGACGGTGCGCTGACCATGCGTGCGACCCGAGTCGGCGGCGAGACACTGCTGGCGCAGATCGTCGCGCTGGTCGCGCAGGCGCAGCGCTCGAAGGCGCCGCTGCAGCGCGTCGCCGACCGCGTCGCCGCATGGTTCGTGCCGGCGGTGGTCGCGGTCGCCGCGCTCGCCTTCGTCGCCTGGGCCGCGTTCGGGCCCGATCCGAAGCTGGCGCATGCACTGATCGCCGCGGTGTCGGTGCTGATCATCGCCTGCCCGTGCGCGCTCGGCCTCGCCACGCCGATCTCGATCATGGTCGCCAGCGGCCGCGCCGCGCAGGCCGGCGTGCTGTTCAAGGACGCCGCCGCGATCGAGGCATTGCGCGAGGTCGACACGCTGGTGGTCGACAAGACCGGCACGCTGACCGAGGGCCGCCCGGCGCTGACCGCCGTGCACGCGTTCGCCGGCGTCGACGAGGCGCGCGCGCTGGCACTGGCCGCCGCGCTGGAACGGCCGAGCGAGCATCCGCTGGCGCGCGCGATCGTCGCCGGCGCGCAGGAGCGCGGCGTCACCATCCCCAAGACCGAGGGCTTCACCACGCTCACCGGCCGCGGCGTGCGCGGCCATGTCGACGGCCACGCAGTCGCGCTCGGCAACGCGCGCCTGATGGACGAGTCCGGCGTGCGCCTCGACGCCGATGCGCACGCGCGCGCCGAGACCTTGCGCGGCGACGGCGCGACCGTGATGTTCCTCGCCGTCGACGGCGCGCTGGCCGTGCTGATCGCGGTCGCCGACCGCATCAAGCCGGGCACGCCCGCGGCGATCGCCGGCCTGCACGCGGCCGGCCTGCGCATCGTCATGCTGACCGGCGACAACGCCACCACCGCCCAGGCGGTCGCGCGGACGCTCGGCATCGACGAGGTGCGCGCCGACGTGTCGCCGCTCGACAAGGCCGCCGCGGTCGAGGCGCTCAAGCGCGAAGGCCGGCGCGTGGCGATGGCCGGCGACGGCATCAACGACGCGCCGGCGCTGGCCGCCGCCGACGTCGGCGTGGCGATGGGCAATGGCACCGACATCGCGATGGAAAGCGCGCAGGTCACGCTGGTGAAGGGCGAGCTGGGCGCGTTCCTGCGCGCGCGCGCGCTGTCGCAGGCGACCGTGCACAACATCCGCCAGAACCTGTTCTTCGCCTTCGTCTACAACGCGATCGGCGTGCCCGTTGCAGCCGGCGTGCTGTATCCGGCGTTCGGCCTCGTGTTGAGCCCGATGATCGCCGCGCTGGCGATGAGCCTGTCGTCGGTGTCGGTGGTGTCGAACGCGCTGCGCCTGCGCCGCGTGCGGTTGTAGGAGCGCCGCGGGCGCGACCGGAGCGGCACGAGATCGCGGCACCTCGTGGTGGCTGCGCCGCTCCGGCAGCGGCCCCCACAGCATCCGCGCGCGGCCCGTATAATCGTGCGATTCGCGCCCCCGGCGCACAGCAGGCACTCCCATGACGCAAATGATGAAGGCCCTGGTCAAGCGCGAGGCCGCGCGCGGAATCTGGATGGAGGAAGTCCCGGTTCCGGAGATCGGCCCGAACGACGTGCTGGTCAAGCTCGAGAAGACCGCGATCTGCGGCACCGACCTGCACATCTACAAGTGGGACGAGTGGAGCCAGCGCACGATCAAGCCGGGCCTGGTGATCGGCCACGAGTTCGTCGGCCGCATCGTCGAGATGGGCGCCGGCGTGCGCGGCTATGCGCTCGGCCAGCGCGTGTCGGCCGAAGGCCACATCGTCTGCGGCGTCTGCCGCAACTGCCGCGCCGGCAAGCAGCACCTGTGCCCGCACACGGTCGGCATCGGCGTCAACCGCAACGGCGCGTTCGCCGAGTACGTCGCCGTGCCGGCCTCGAATCTGTGGCCGATCCCCGACCAGGTGCCGAGCGAGCTGGCCGCATTCTTCGACCCGTACGGCAACGCCGCGCACTGCGCGCTCGAGTTCGACCTGATCGGCGAGGACGTGCTGATCACCGGTGCCGGTCCGATCGGCATCATCGCCGCCGGCATCGCCAAGCACGTCGGCGCGCGCAACGTCGTCGTCACCGACGTCAACGACTACCGCCTCAAGCTCGCCGCCGACATGGGCGCCACGCGCGTGGTCAACGTGTCCAAGCAGTCGCTCAAGGACGTGGTCAAGGACCTGCACATGGAGGGCTTCGACGTCGGCCTGGAGATGAGCGGCAACCCGCGCGCGTTCAACGACATGCTCGAGGTGATGTACCACGGCGGCAAGATCGCGCTGCTCGGCATCCTGCCCAACGGCGCCGGCATCGACTGGGACAAGGTCATCTTCAAGGGCCTGACCCTGCACGGCATCTACGGCCGGCGCATGTACGAGACCTGGTACAAGATGACGCAGATGGTGCTGACCGGCTTCCCGCTGCAGAAGGTGCTCACGCACCAGATCCACATCGACGACTTCCAGAAGGGCTTCGACCTGATGGATTCGGGCAACTGCGGCAAGGTCGTCTGTTCCTGGAGCTGACGCCACCACGCCTGTCGACATGCCCGTCCGCCGCATCCATGAGCTGATCGAGTCGGCGCTCGCCACGTTGCCGTCCGGACCGCTGCTCGTCGCCTGCAGCGGCGGTCTCGACTCGAGCGTACTGCTGCACGTGCTGGCGTCGGCGCCGGCGGCGCGCGCGCGCGGCCTGCGCGCGGTGCACGTCGACCACGGCCTGCAGGACGACAGCGCGGAATGGGCGCGGCACTGCCAGCGCTTCGCCGATGCGCTGCGCGTGCCGCTGTCGGTGTGCAAGGTCGAGGTGGTGCGCCAACCCGGCCTCGGCCTCGAAGCCAGCGCGCGCCAGGCGCGCTACGCCGCGATCGAATCGCTGCTGGTGCCGGACGAGATCGTCGCGCTGGCGCATCATCGCGACGACCAGGTCGAGACGGTGCTGCTGAAGCTGCTGCGCGGTGCCGGTCCGGAAGGCATCGGCGCGATGCGGCCGCTGCGCCGGCTCGGCATCGGCTTCGCCTGGCGCCCGCTGCTCGGCCTGCCACGCGCAGCGCTGCGTGAATATGCCGACGAATTCCAGCTGACGTGGCTGCAGGATCCGAGCAACGCCGATCCAGGCATCGACCGCAACTACCTGCGCCTGAACGTGCTGCCGCGGATCGCGCGGCGCTGGCCGGAGGTCGAGGCCAGCATCGCGCAGAGCGCGACGTGGGCGCGCGCCGCCGCCGAGCTGATCGACCTCGAGGCCGATCGCGCGCTGGCGCGCCTGCAGGGTCTGGATCCGGCGACGCTGCGCTACCGCGACTGGCTGGACCTGCCGACCGCGCTGCGCGATCCGGTGCTGCGGCGCTGGCTGCGCGCGCTCGACCTGCCCGAGCCGACCCATTACCAGGCGGCCGAGCTGGTGCGCCAGCTGGCGGAAGCCGGCGAGGACCGGCAGCCGTGCGTGCGCTGGCCCGGCGTGGAGGTGCGACGCTACCGCGAACTGCTGTATGCACTGACGCCGCTGCAGTTCCCGACCTTCGACTGGCACGCCGACTTCGATGGCACGCCGCTGACGCTGCCGTGCGGCCTCGGCCAGTTGCGCCTGATCGACGATGCCAGCCGCACCGTGCGCGTGCCGCGGCACTTGCAGGTGCGTTTCCGGCGCGGTGGCGAAAGCCTGCGCCTGGCGCGCGGCGGCCATACGCGCGAGCTGCGCGACCTGTTCCAGGAAGCCGGCATCCCGCCGTGGCAGCGCGGCCGCCTGCCGCTGCTGTTCGACGCCGACGGCGTCCTGCTCGCGGTGGCCGATATGTGGCTCGGCGGGGCTGGCGCGCGCCTGCTCGAACCGTTCGGCGCGCGGCTGGAATGGGCGACCGGGACGCACGCGGCCGCGGACGAACCGGCCCCCGCCGCGGCGCTTGCCCGCGTGGCAGGGTTGAGCTAGCGTTCGCGCCCATGCCGAAGACCGAACCCTCGCAGATCGCCCAGTTCGAGAAGTCGCTCGACGAACTCGAGCAGCTCGTCGTGCGCATGGAACAGGGTGAGCTGAGCCTGGACGACTCGCTGCAGTCCTTCGAGCGCGGCATCGCGCTGTACCGCACGTGCCAGGGCGCGCTCGACCAGGCGCGGCTGCGCGTCAGCCAGCTGCTCGATCCGGGTGCGCCGGAATCGGCCATCCCGTTCGACCCAAACACGCCGTAGTGGTTGAGCTGACACCCGAACTTGTCGCGCTGTCCGCGCGCGCCGATGCCGCGCTCGCGCGCGCGCTGCCGCCCGACGCGCAGCCGCCGGTCGAGCTGCACCGTGCGATGCGCTATGCCGTGCTCGGCGGCGGCAAGCGCCTGCGCCCGCTGCTGGTCTACGCCACCGGCCGCGCGTTCGGCGCGCCGCTCGAGCAGCTCGACGCCGCCGCCGCGGCGGTCGAGATCATCCACGCCTACTCGCTCGTGCACGACGACCTGCCGGCGATGGACGACGACTCGCTGCGCCGCGGCCGGCCGACCTGCCACATCGTGTTCGGCGAGGCGATGGCGATCCTAGCCGGCGATGCGCTGCAGGCGCTCGCGTTCGAAGTGCTCGCGCACGATCCGACGCTCGACGTCGATGCGGCGACGCGGCTGGACATGCTGCGCACGCTGGCGGTGGCCTGCGGCTCGCAGGGCATGGCCGGCGGCCAGGCGTTCGACCTCGCCGCGGTCGGCCAGGCGCTGTCGGCGGTCGAACTCGAACGCATGCACGTGCACAAGACCGGTGCGCTGATCCGCGCCTCGGTGCGCCTGGGCGCGCTCGCCGCCGGCTGCAGCGATGCGCCGACGCTGGCCGCGCTGGAAACCTACGGCCATTCGATCGGGCTCGCGTTCCAGATCCGCGACGACCTGCTCGACATCGAGGCCGAAACCGCCACGCTCGGCAAGACCGCCGGCAAGGACGTCGCCGCGAACAAGCCGACCTATCCGGCGATCCTCGGCGTCGACGCCTCGCGCGCCGAACTGGCGCGCCTGACCGCGACCGCGCTTGATTCGATCGCACCGCTCGGCAGCGCGGGCGAGCCGCTGCGCGACCTCGCCCGCTTCGTCGCCGACCGCGCCAGCTGAGCGCAGGATGCGCTCGCCTCGTGCGAGCGCCGGCCGGTGCGATGCTGTTAAAGCCTCCCCTTCAAGGGGGTGAGCCGGGCTTTCGATCGCAGGGATGCGCGAGGGGTTGGTGGGGATGGTGTTCGTAGCGCCGGCCAGAAGCATCGCGGCTTCCGCCGCTCCCACCAAAGCTGCGCTTCGTCGCTCCTGTGGGAGCGGCGGCAGCCGCGATGTTCCTGCTCCGGCCGCCGGATGTGACCATTGCGCCACGCTTTTAGGTAGGCTCGGTCTTTTCGCCAGCCACGAGACCTTGCGTGTCGACGACGATAGAAGCCACCGCCGCCGCGGCCACCACCGAGGCGCGCATTCCGCGCCAGATTCCGTACATCATCGGCAACGAGGCCGGCGAGCGCTTCGGCTTCTACGGGATGCGCAACATCCTGACGCCGTTCCTGATCGGATCACTGCTGCTGTACGCGCCGGAGGCCGAGCGCGCCGGCGTCGCCAAGGACGTGTTCCACACCTTCGTGATCGGCGTGTATTTCTTCCCGCTGCTCGGCGGCTGGCTGTCGGACCGCTTCTTCGGCAAGTACCGCACCACGCTGTGGCTGTCGCTGGTGTACTGCCTCGGCTTCGTCTGCCTGGCGCTGAGCACCGGCAACCGCACCGGCTTCTACGCCGGCCTGTTCCTGATCGCGCTCGGTTCCGGCGGCATCAAGCCGCTGGTGTCGGCGTTCGTCGGCGACCAGTTCGACCAGAGCAACAAGCACCTGGCGAAAGTCGTCTACGACGCGTTCTACTGGACGATCAATTTCGGTTCGTTCTTCGCCTCGCTGCTGATGCCGATCTTCCTGCGCAGCCACGGCCCGGCGGTCGCGTTCGGCATTCCCGGCGCGCTGATGTTCATCGCGACGCTGGTGCTCTGGCTCGGACGGCGCAAGTACGTGATGGTGCCGCCGTCGCCGCCCGACCCGCACTCGTTCCTGCGCGTCGCGCGCACGGCGCTGCTCGCGCGCACGCCCGGACAGGGCCGCCCGGGCCTCGTCGTCGCCGGCCTCGGCGGCGTGCTCGCGCTGCTTTCGCTGGCGTGGCTGGTGCGCACCGACTTCGTCATCGCGGTGCTGCTCGCGCTCGGCCTTCTCATCGCGTTCGGCGGCCTCGGCACCTCGCTGCAGCTCGAGCGCGCGCGCGCCGTGCACCCGCCGGCGGCGGTCGACGGCGTACGCGCGGTGCTGCGCATCCTGATCGTGTTCGCGCTGGTCACGCCGTTCTGGTCGCTGTTCGACCAGAAGGCCTCGACCTGGGTCATCCAGGGCGCCGCGATGCGCATGCCGGAGGAGGCCTGGTGGTGGCCGGGCTGGCTGGTCAAGTCGCCGGCGCAGATGCAGGCACTGAACCCGGTGCTGGTGATGCTGCTGATCCCGTTCAACAACCTCGTGCTGTATCCGGCGCTGCGCCGGCTCGGCATCGAGGTGACCGCGCTGCGGCGCATGGGCGTGGGCCTGGCGTTCTCCGGCCTGGCCTGGATCGTCGCCGCGCTGATCCAGTTGCAGATCGACGGCGGCGACGCCGTCTCGCTCGCCTGGCAGGTCGCGCCGTACGCGCTGCTGACCTTCGGCGAGGTGCTGGTGTCGGCGACCGGCCTTGAGTTCGCCTACAGCCAGGCGCCGCCGTCGATGAAGGGCGCGATCATGAGCTTCTGGCTACTGTCGGTGTCCTACGGCAACCTGTGGGTGCTGGTCACCAACGCGGCCGTGCGCAACGACGCCGTCACCGCGCAGATCGCCGCCAGCGGCATGGGCGAGACCGCGTTCCTGATGTTCTTCTTCGCCGGCTTCGCGTTCGCCGCCGCGCTCGCGTTCGGGCTGTACGCGCGGCACTACCCGGTGCAGGACTACTACCGGTCGGCGTGACCGGTGCGAGGCGGCAATCAGCGCAGCGCGCAGGGGGAGCGCAGCGCCAAAGGCGCGAGTCCCACCGCCGTTGCATGCGGGCGGTGGGACTCGCCGCTACGCGGCTGCGGCCCACCCTACGTACTGCGCGACCCGCCGGAGGGTTACTTCACCAGCCGCAGCGTGAACGGGTAGCGGTAGGCCACTCCCTCGTTCGCCTTGAGCGCGGCGACGATCGTCAGCACGAACCAGGCGACGAACAGCGCCACGCCGATCGGCCAGGCGAGCAGGATGCCGATGCCGAAAGTCAGCAGCGTGAACACGAACAGCGCGACGAACGCGAGCGCGACCGTGATGTTGAAGTTCAGCGCTTCCTTCGCCTGCTCGGATGCGAACGGCAGCGTGTCGCGCTTGACCAGCCACACGACCAGCGGCCCGATGACGCAGCCGATGCCGGTGATGAACGCGCTGAACGCAGCCAGGTGACCGATCAGCGCCCACGTGCGCTCGTCGTTCGACAGCGGCGCCGGCGGCGGCGAGGCCTGCGGCGTGACGGTATCGTTGTCGCTCATGCCCGCTCTCCGTTGGATGGCGCGTCCACTTTTTCGCGCGGACCAAGGACTGTCAAGTGCGGATCGATAGAGGAACGATCAAAAGATCGAACCACGAAGGACACGAAGAACACGAAGAGGAGCAGATCGGGTTTTCGCTTCGTGTTCTTCGTGTCCTTCGTGGTTCAGGCTGTTGCCTTCCTTTGAGCAGGATTCCGCGCGCTCAATCCTCGCCGGCGACGGTCATGCGCTCCAGCAGGATCGAACCGGTCAGGATGTGCGAGCGGCGGTCGACGTCGCGGCCGACGGCGACGAGGTTGGCGAACATGTCGCGCAGGTTCGCCGCGATCGTGATCTCCTCGACCGGGTAGGCGATCTCGCCGTTCTCGACCCAGAAGCCGCTCGCGCCGCGCGAGTAGTCGCCGGTGATCAGCGACACGCCCTGCCCCATCAGCTCGGTCACCAGCAGGCCGGTGTGCATGCGCTTGAGCAGCGCGGCGAAGTCGTCCTGGCCCGGCTGCACAATCACGTTGTGCACGCCGCCGGCGTTGCCGGTCGAGGCCAGGCCGAGCTTGCGCGCGGAGTAGCTGCCGAGGATATAGCGCGCGACCACGCCGTCGGTGACGAGGTCGGCATCGCGCGTGGCGACGCCTTCGGAGTCGAACGCGGTCGAACCGAGGCCGCGCGGGATGCGCGGGCGCTCGACGATCTGCATCCAGCGCGGAAAGACCTGCTTGCCGGCGTGGTCGACGAGGAAGCTCGCGCGGCGGTACAGCGCGCCGCCGCTGATCGCGGACAGGAAATGGCCGATCAGGCCGCGCGCGACTTCCGGCGTGAACAGCACCGGGCAGTCGCGCGTGCCCAGCCGGCGTGCGCCGAGCCGCGCGACCGTGCGTTCGGCCGCCTTGCGACCGATCGACTCGGCCGCGGCGAAGTCGCTGGCGGCGCGCACGCTGTCGTACCAGTAGTCGCGCTGCATGCCGTTGGCGTCCTCGGCGATCAGCGAGGCCGACAGCGAGTGGTGCGTGCCGCGCTCGGTGCCGAGGAAGCCGAGCGAGTTCGCGTAGGCGGTCATCGACGCGCCGACCTGCACCGCGGCGCCGTCGGAATTGCTGATGCGCGGGTCGAATGCGCGGCCGGCGTCTTCCATCTCGACCGCGAGGCGGATCGCCTCTTCCGGGCTGATGTCCCACGGATGCCACAGGTCGAGGTCGGGGATATCGGTTGCGAGCAGCGCCGGATCGGCGAGGCCGTTGGCCGGATCCTCCTCGGTGTAGCGCGCGATCGCGCAGGCGTGCTCGACAGTCTGCTCGATCGAGGCCGGATCGAGGTCGGCCGTGCTGGCCGAGCCCTTGCGCTTACCGAAATACACGGTCACCGACACGCCGCGATCGCGCGTGCGCTCGACCGTCTCGACCTCGCCTAGGCGCACGTTCACGTTCAGCCCGGTGTCGATGCTCGCGGCGACGTCGGCCTCGCTGGCGCCCTTGGCGCGACAGCGCCGGATCACGTCCTCGGCGATGTCCGACAGGCGGGCGAGATCGGCCGAACTGGTATCTTTGTCGATGACGATGGCGTTCACTGATGGAATTCCCGGATTTGCTGATGCACGACGACGAATTGCAAGACGAAACACTCGAGCCAAGCCGCAGTCAACGGCGCCGCGACGCGCTCGACATCCTCAAGTTGGCCGAGACGCTGGCCGCGCTGAGCGAGGCGGAGCTGTCGCGCGTGCCGCTCGACGACGACCTGCGCGAGGAGGTGCGGCGCACGCGCGCGGTGACCTCGCACATCGCGCGCAAGCGCCAGACGCAGTTCCTCGCCAAGCAGATGCGCAAGCTCGACGAGGACGCGCTCGAGACGATCCGCCGCGCGCTGGCCCACGACCGCGCCCAGGCGCACCGCGAGGCGGCCGCGCTGCACGAGGCCGAAGCCTGGCGCGAGCGCCTGCTCGACGGCGGCGACGACGCGCTCAACGCACTCCTGGCCGAGCATTCCGGCGCCGACCGCCAGCAGCTGCGCCAGCTCGTGCGCAACGCGAAGGCCGAACGCGAGCGCAACAAACCTCCGCATGCGTACCGCGAGCTGTTCCGCGAACTGCGCACGCTGCTCGGCGAACCGCTCTAACCTCCCTCTCCCTTCCAAGGAAAGGGGAACATCCTTGCTGTTCTTCCTCTCCCCTCCGGGGAGAGGGGACCTCACGCCGCCGTACCGCCGACCGTCATCGAATCGATGCGTAGCGTCGGCTGGCCGACGCCGACCGGCACGCTCTGGCCGTCCTTGCCGCACACGCCCACGCCCTCGTCGAGCTTGAGGTCGTTGCCGATCATCGACACGCGCTTGAGCACGTCGGCGCCCGAGCCTATCAGCGTCGCGCCCTTGACCGGGCGCGTGATCTTGCCGTCCTCGATCAGGTAGGCCTCGCTGGCCGAGAACGTGAACTTGCCGTTGGTGATGTCGACCTGGCCGCCGCCGAAGTTGACCGCGTACAGGCCGCGCGGCACCGAGGCGATGATCTCGGCCGGATCGTGCTGGCCGGGCAGCATGTAGGTGTTGGTCATGCGCGGCATCGGCAGGTGCGCGAACGATTCGCGACGGCCGTTGCCGGTCGGCGCCATGCCCATCAGGCGCGCGTTGAGCTTGTCCTGCATGTAGCCCTTCATCACGCCGTTTTCGACCAGCACCGTGCACTGCGTCGGCGTGCCTTCGTCGTCGATCGAGAGCGAGCCACGGCGGCCGGCCAGCGTGCCGTCGTCGACCACGGTGACGCCGGGCGCGGCGACCTTCTCGCCAAGCAGGCCGGCGAACGCCGAGGTGCCCTTGCGGTTGAAGTCGCCCTCGAAGCCGTGCCCGATCGCCTCGTGCAGCAGCACGCCGGGCCAGCCCGGGCCGAGCACGACCGGCATGTTGCCGGCCGGCGCCGGCACCGATTCGAGGTTGACCAGCGCGGTGCGCACCGCCTCGCGCGCGAACGCGTGCGCGCGACCGTTGGCGAGCAGTTCCGGGAAGCCGTAGCGGCCGCCGCCGCCGCTGCTGCCGGACTCGCGCCGGCCACCGGCCTCGGCGATCACCTGCACGTTCATGCGCACCAGCGGGCGCACGTCGGCGGCGAGCGTGCCGTCCGAATGCGCGATCAGCACCGTGTCGAGCGTCGCCGCGAGGCTGACGATGACCTGCTTCACGCGCGGATCCTGCGCGCGGCAGTACGCATCGACCTCGCGCAGCACGGCGATCTTGGCCTCGTTGCTGAGCGTGTCGATTGGATCGATCGCCGGATACAGCGCGCGGCCGGTCGCGATCGCCAGCGGCTTGCCGACGCCGGCGCTGCCGGCCTGCGCGATCGCGCGCGCCGAACCGGCCGCCTCCAGCAGCGCCGGCAGCACGATTTCATCGGAGTAGGCGAAACCGGCCTTCTCGCCGGACAGCGCGCGCACGCCGACACCCTGCTCGATCGAGTGGTTGCCTTCCTTGACGATGCCGTCCTCGAGCACCCACGCCTCGCTGCGCGAATGCTGGAAATACAGGTCGGCGGCATCAATCGACGGCCCCATCAGGCGCGCGAAGATGCCGTCGAGGTCGCCTTGGCTGAGGCCGCCGGGGCGCAGCAGGCGCTGCTCGGCTTGGGTGATGAGGTCGGTCATGGATCCGGGATTCGGGATTGGGGATTCGGGATGGGCGTGCGCCACGCACGCGGCCGCGTCATAAGGCGGCATGCCGGCGAAATGGGGCCGCGCATGCTGGCGCACAAGCGGCGTCCGTGCAAACGGACGGGTGCCCTCAAAGCGGGAGCGGCTTCAGCCGCGATGCGCTTGCCGCCCTCGGCCCTCTCAGCCCAAGCATCGCGGCTGAAACCGCGCCTACGGGCCTTGCGCGGCATCCGGCGCGTCCGCCGGACGGACGGAACGCTTCGGTGCAGGCGGCGCAGGCGGGGCCGGCGGCTTCTCGCGCGCGATCAGCGTGATCTTCGGCTTGTCCCACGAGCCGGACACGTGGTAGCGCGAGCCGATCGCCTTGCCGAGCGGCTTGTTCAGGATGCCCTGCATGACCAGGCCGGCAGCGGCGCCGACCGGGCCGGCGGCGATCGCGCCGACCACCGGCAGGGTGGAGCCGGCGTGCGGCGAAACGTCCATCTCCTGGTCGTAGTCCTTCGCGCGCAGGCCGGTGCGGCCGCTGACGACGATGTCGGCGGCCGGGCTCTTGATCGTCAGGCCGTCGGTCCAGGCATTGCCGTCGCCGAGCCGGAACGTGCCCTTGATCGAGCTGAAACTCAGGCCCGAGCGGAAGAAATCGCTGAAGTCCAGGCTCAGGCGGCGCGGGATCTCGGTCAGCGAAAGCAGCCCAAAAATGCGTCCGGCGCCCGGCTCGACCTCGAGGATGCGCCCTTCGGCGACGTCGATGCCGAGCGTGCCGTCGAGCCGCGGCAGCGCGAACGCAGACGGCGGCCCCGGCCACGACGCGTCGATCGTCGCGCGCGTGGTGCCGCCGTCGATCAGGCCCGGGAAGCCGAGCGCGTCCATCATGTGGCCGAGGTTCTGCGCCGACAGCTCGATCGTCATGCGCGAGCGGTTGTCGGCCGGGGTGCCGGTCCAGGTGCCGCTTGCGCTCATGGTCACGTTCGGTGAATGCGACTTCAGCGTGTCGATCTGCATGCCGCCGGCGACCGGGTGGCTGTCGAACTGGGCCGAGCCGAAGCTGGCGCTGCCGAGGCGGAAGTCCTCGACCGTCAGGTGCAGCGGCGGCAGCGCGACCGGCGCGACATCGGCCAGCGCAGCCGCGTCCGTCTCGGGCGCGCCGGCGGGTGCCTCCGGCCAGTGGATGCGCGCGAACCGTGCGCGGATGCCGCGCCCGCCTGGGTCGAGCCGCGGAATGTCGAGGCTGCCGGCAAGCGCGGCGCCGTCGAGGCGGACCGTCGTCGCGCTGGCGCCACTGCCGATCGCCAGGCGCATGTCGCTGAAATGGCGGTTGCCGAACAGGAAATCGTCGGCGACGACGTCGATGCCCTGCAGCAGGCCGCCGGCCGCCGCGCTGCTGCCGCTGTCGACCAGGTCGAGCCAGCCGCCAACATCGAGCGTGGCCATGCGGCCGCCGATGGCGATGCCTGCCGGCGGCGGCGCGGCCGGCGGCTGCGGGCCGAAATCGGCGCGCAGCGCGAACACCTGGCCGGCGCCGGGCAAACGCCCCTTCAGGCCGAGCACGTCGCCCAGGCGGGCCTCGAACACGGTCCCGGCATAGGGCAGGTCGAGGTCGAGCCGGAACGGCAGCGCCTCGGCGGCGGTCTTGGCCAGCGGCGCCGGCAGCTCGATCGAGGTACCGACCAGATCGCTCGTCAGGACGAGCCGGGCGTGCGATGCGGCGTCGACCGACACGTTCGCGCTCCAGTCCGACTCGCCCGGGAACTTCGGAAACCCCGGCGCCAGCACCGGCACATCGGCGAACACGGTCGCGGTCGCGAAGCGGCCGGCCACCGAGGCCTCGAACACGTGCTGCGGATCGGCCACGTAGCCGCCGACCGTCAGCGATAGCCTGCTCTGGCCGCCGCGGAACACCGCATCGAGGCCGTCGGCGGCGAAACCGTGCTGGTTGAAGCGCAGCGGCCCGCTGGCGCCGGTGAAATGCAGGTCGTAGCCGGCGTGGTCGAGCTTCGCGTCGGTCAAGGCGACGTGGCCGTCGAGCGTGAGCGCACCGACATCCTTGAGCGGCAGGTCCAGCGTGAACGTCACCGCGCCCCTGCCGCCGACCGCGACATCCTTGAGCTGGTCGCGGTAGCGCTTGCCGATCGGCGTGGCGCGCAGGAAGCCGAGCAGGTTCGCCCCGCTCCCCTCGCCCTTGACGGCCAGATCGAGCAGCGGCTCGCCGAAGTCGGCGATCGTCGCGCTCGCCTCGCCGACGCGGTTGCCCATGGCCTCGGCGCTGACGCCGTCGACCTGCAGGCCGGTGTTGACGAAGGTCGCGACCGCATGCAGCTTCTCGGCACGCGGCCATTCGGGGTGGTAGTCGAGCGTGGCGTCGGCGATCTCGGCGCGCGCGATCATGCGACCGGCATCGTTGTGGAACGGCCAGTCTTCGAGGTCGCCGCGGAACGCGATGCGCCCCTCGACGATGCGGCCGGCGACCAGCGCGCGATCGAGCCACGCGACCGCCAGCGGCGACATCACGTTGACCGGCCAGAACAGCTTGGCCGCGGCGACCTCGCCATGCGTGACGGTGCCGTACAGGTCCAGGCTCGGCCGGTGGCCGTCGCGCAGGTCGACGCCGCCGCGCGCCTCGCCGCCGTAGCCGTCACCCTCGAACGCGAGCCGGTCCGTCTCCAGACGCCAGCCGTCGTCGGCGCGGCGCACCACCACGTCGCCGCCGAAGCGCGAAAACACGAATGCGCGGCGGAACACGCGCGGGTAGTCGACGCGCAGCGCCTGCGCCGGCAGCTGCAGCAGCAACGCCTGCGCGTCGCCGGCCAGGTCGAGGTCGAGGCGCTCGATGCCGGGCACGACGTCGACGCTGGCCAGGCCCAGGCCGCGCAGCGTCGCGCCGACGGAGTAGTCGCCGCCGCCGTTCCAGCCGAAGTCGGCACGCGCGAGCGTGCCGCGCGGCCGCGCGAGGTAGAGCCAGCGGCGCCAGTCCGCCGGCAGGCGGTCGGTCAGCATGGCGAGGTCGCCGAGCGGCTCCAGCGGCAGTTCGGTGGCGGCGGCGCGGTAGGTCCGCTGCGCCTCGCCGCCGTGGCGCTCGATGCTCACGCGCGCCGGCAGGTTGCCGACCTCGCGGTCGGCGGTGAAATCGGCGAGGTCGAAGCTCCAGCCATCGGCCGTGCGCAGCCAGCGCGCGACGAAGGCGAGTCGGTCGAAGCCGGCGCGCGGCGCGACCGTCACCCGCGCGTCGGCCGCGATCGGCGTGACCGCGCCGAGACGCGCATCGGCCAGGTCCACCTTCACGCGCACGTCGTCGGCGCGCGCCTCGTGCACGCCTACCCACACCTGCACGGCGCCGCGGCCGGCGAGCAGTTGCACGCCGCCGGGCGACTGCTGCGTGGCGAACTTCGCGAAATCGACGTCACGCCCGCCGACGTAGATCCGGCCGCCGCGCCGGCCGATGTCGAGGTCGGCGACGAGGTCGAACAGCGGCGCCTCCGGCGCATCGAGGCGGATGCGGCCGAGCACGCGCGTGACCGCGCCGTTGTTGAGCAGGCGCAGCACCGGCACCGCGAAGGCGAGATGCAGGTCGCGCTGCGGATCGTCGATGGCGAGGCGGAAATCGCGGATCTCGATCGCGCCGAGCGCGCCCATCGAGAAACCGCCGCCGCCCTGCTCGACGCCTCCGACGTCCAGGCCGCCGACGCGCCAGATGCCGGCGTCGTTGACGAGCTGCAGGTCGAGCCCGGCGAGGTGGAATTCGGTCAGGCGGCGGCTGCGGCTGAACAGGGCCGACAGGTCGAACACGAGCTCGGCGCGCGGCACCGCGAGTGCGCGCCCGCCGCCAGCCGACGCGATGCGCACGTCCTCCAGCGCCAGCCGCGGCCCGCCACCGATCCAGCGGCCGCCGACGCGGCCGATCTGCACGCTGCGCCCAAGCCGCTCCGACAGCCAGCGCTCGACGTGCTGCGGATGGTGCTCCAGCCACGGCATTGCGAGCTGGGTCAGCCCGGCCAGCACGCCCAGCAGGATCACCACGGCCGCGGCCGTCGCCAGCAGCGCAAAGCGCAGCCGGCGCAACCGCACATGCCAGGTCTTCACACGGCCTCCCGGGGCGGATGCCGCCTACAACAGCACGACATCGTACTGTTCCTGCGAATAGTGCTCTTCCGGCTGGAAACGGATCGTCTTGCCGATGAACTCCTCGAGTTCGGCGACCGCGGCCGACTCCTCCTCGAGGATGCGGTTGACCACCTTCGGCGCGGCCAGCACGAGCAGTTGCTGGGCCTCGAACTGGCGCACCGCGCGCGTGATCTCACGGAAGATCTCGTAGGTGACGGTCTCGGCGGTCTTCAGGCTGCCGCGGCCGCCGCAGGCCGGGCAGGGTTCGCACAGCTGGCGCTCGAGGCTTTCGGTGGTGCGCTTGCGCGTCATCTCGACCAGGCCCAGCGGCGACATGTCGTAAATGGTCGCCTTGGCGTGGTCGCGCGCCATCGACTTCTGCAACTGGCGCAGCACCTGGCGCTGGTGCTCCTCGTCGGTCATGTCGATGAAGTCGATGATGATGATGCCGCCGAGGTTGCGCAGGCGCAGCTGGCGCGCGGCCGCCTGCGCGGCCTCGAGATTGGTGCGGAACACCGTTTCTTCGAGGTTGCGCGTGCCGAGGAAGCCGCCGGTGTTGACGTCGATCGTGGTCATCGCCTCGGTCTGGTCGACGATCAGGTAACCGCCGGATTTCAGCGGGACGTCCTTCTTCAGCGCGTTCTGGATCTCGTCCTCGACGCCGTACAGGTCGAAGATCGGCCGCTCGCCCGGGTAATGTTCCACGCGCTCGGCCAACTCGGGCATGAACTGGCGCACGAAGCGCAGCGCGCGCTCCAGCGTCTCGCGCGAATCGATGCGCACCTTCTCGATGCTCGGCCGCATCAGGTCGCGCAATGCGCGCAGCGGCAGGCTGAGGTCCTCGTAGACGCGCGCGCCGACACGCGCGCGCGCGATGTTCTCCTGCACCGCCGCCCACAGCTTGCCGAGGTAATCGATGTCCTCGGCCAGCGCCTCGCGCGACTGCCCTTCCGCGTTGGTGCGCATGATGTAGCCGAAGCGCGGGCTGGGGGCCGAGGGCTGGGGGCCGGGGGCCGGCGCTTCCGTGCTCGGCACGGTCAGTTCGGCCAGCATGTCCTTCAGGCGCTGGCGCTCGGCCTCGTCCTCGATCCGCACCGACACGCCGAGCACCTTGCTGTACGGCAGCAGTACCAGGTAGCGCGAGGGGATCGACAGGTGCGTGGTCAGGCGCGCGCCCTTGCTGCCGATCGGGTCCTTGACCACCTGCACGACGATCTCCTGCCCGTCGCGCACCAGCTCGGTGATCGGCGGGGTCGGTCCGCCCTCGCCGTTCTCGCCGATCAGCGGCGACTGCAGCCGCGCGATGTCGGAGGCGTGCAGGAACGCCGCGCGTTCGAGTCCGATCTCGACGAACGCGGCCTGCATGCCGGGCATGACCCGGCTCACCTTGCCCTTGTAGATGTTGCCGACGTAGCCACGGCGGCTGGCGCGCTCGACATGGACCTCCTGCAGCATGCCGTTCTCGACCAACGCCACACGCGTCTCGCGCGGCGTCACGTTGATCAGGATTTCTTCGGACATGGAGCGGCTTGGAGGAGGAAGCTGAGGCGCCTTATAGCTTTAGCGCGGACGTCTTGTCTAATGCGCGGCCGCCCGGCGGCGGTCGCGGGGCCACTTTCCGAACCCGGCTCGGGTGCGCTCGGGCCAGTCTCCATCCCGCCCTGCCGCCGCTGGCGCGCCGGCGCTTCGCTCGGCTACGCTAACTCGAACCGGACAGCGCGGCGCAGGATGCGAGCCGAATGCATCCGACCGGGTATCCGGTCCGGTCCATCCTCCATCCGCAACTCGACAGGCTGCATGGGCGCAGGAGTTCATCAGCAGGCGGAATCGATCCGGTACTGCTTCGCCGACGTGGCGATCGAGCCGCATGGCCGGCGCGTGGTGGTCGGTGCGCGCGAGCGGGCGGCGTCGCGCCGCGCGTTCGACCTGCTGCTGGCGCTGTGCGAGGCGCCGGGCCGCGTGCTGTCGCGCGACGAACTGAGCAACCGCCTGTGGCCGGGCGGCCAGATCGTGTCGGACGAGGCGCTGACGCAGGTGATCTTCCGTGCGCGCGCCGTGCTCGGCGCCCAGGGCGAGCGCATCGTGACCGTCCGCGGCGTCGGCATCCGCCTGGATGCGGACGTGCAACGCATCGCATGCGAGGCGCCCGCACCGACCGGAGCGGAACCGCGCGACGCCGCCGCATCCGCCGTCAAGTCCCCGGCCGAGCCGCCGTCGATCGTGCCTGCCTCGCCTTCCGTGCCGGCGGCCGATCCCGCCGACCCACCCACTCCACCGGCCTTGCCGGCGCGGCGCCGGATCCGCGTCGACGTCGTGCTGGCCTTACTGGTCGTGGCCCTGCTGGCGCTGGCGCTGTACCACTGGCCGGTCGGCGGCGACGCCTGGGTCGACCGCGGCTATGGCCTACGCACAGGCGACGTGCACGCCACGCATGCCGACAGCGCGCGCCTGCTCGGCGAGGCCCTTCGCCATGACAACGGCGGCGACCGCGCGCGGGCGCGTGCGCTGCTCGAAGCCCTCGCCGACAGCGACGCGCAGACGCCGTGGCCGCCGTTGCTGCTCGGCCTGTGGGCCGCCGGCGCGGGCGACCTGGACGCCGCCGAGCGGTGGCTCGCACAGGCCCGCGAACGCGCGGCTCGCTTGCATGACACCTACGTCAATGCCGTGCTGCGGTACGCCAACGCCGAGCGCGACGGGACGGTGAACGACATCGTCCGCTACGCCGGCGCGGTGCTCGACCTGCGCCCGGATGCCTGGCGCATGCACCTCGCCCGCGCCCACCTGATGCGCTACCAGGGCCAGCGCGAGGCCGCACTGGCGGAAATCCGCCAGATCCGCGTCGACGAACTGGGCAACCGCAAGCTGGAAGCCGCCCTGGCCGATCGCGCGTCGTTCGGCGACGTCGCCGGTGCGCAGGCCGCGCTGGACGGCCTGTCGCGCGCGACCGACGCGGCCGCCTGGGAATATCTCGCCGGCCGCATCGCCTGGAGCCGGGGCGACCGCGGCGCGGCGCGCGCGGCCTGGCAGCGCGCCGCGGCCGAAGCCCATCGCAACGGCCGCAGCGACATCGGCAACCGCGCGCGCGCCAGTGCCGGGCTGGCGGCGATGCTCGACGGTGATCGCGCCGCGGCGATCGCGCATTTCGAACGTGCGCGCGTGGGCATGGCCGAGGCCGGCTGGCTCATCGACGAGATCGACCTGTCCCTGCTGCTGGCGCAATTGCATGCGCTGGACGGAAGCCAGGAGCGGGCACGCGCCGAGTTCGACCACGCGCGGGAACTGGTCGCGCGCAGTGGCGAGGGCGTGCTGACCACGCAGACCCAGCTGGTCGGCGCACGCCTGTTCCCGCATGAGGACATCGCGCCCTCGTCCGATCCGTCGGCCGCCGCGCAGGCCCTGCTCGCCGCGTGGCGCGCGTACAACCGCGGCGACGAGGCCGCGGCGCGTGCCGATCTGACCACGGCCGAGCAGCGCGGGATCCTTGAATCCAATTTCGTCGACGAAGCCAACCTGCTGGCCGGCAAGCTCGGCATGCCCGTGGCGGCGGAGCGGTCGCTGGACCCGCCCTACCCGCCGCTTGCGGGTGCGGCGGCACGCCTGTTCCTGGCTGGCGGAGCAACGCCCGAAGTCGCCGCAAAAGATCGCAGCAAGGCATTGAATCAGAAATAAATAATGCTTCCGCAACGTTGCCGTAGCGCTGCAGTCAGGTAACGCATCGGGCCGTGACGGACGGTGGGCCTACCCGCCCCCACGGCGGAACACCGAAGGCTGCCCATGTTCCGTGACCCCTCCCTGCCCCGATCGTTTCCGACCCTTCGCTCGCTCTGCGCCGTTGGCGCCCTGACGCTCGCCACCGGCAATGGCCACGCCGCCGTGTGGTGCGTTGCCAGCGCGCAGGAGCTGTATGACGCGCTCGAGGCGGCGGCCGCCTCGACCGACGCGAGCAATACCATCCGGATCCGCGAAGGCGAATACCAGCAGGCCCCGTTCCAGAACTACGCTCTCAGAGCCTTGCATTCCAACCAGTCGACTGAAGTCTCCGGCGGCTGGTCCGGCCCCACCGGCCAGTGCACGGTCCAGAAGCCGATTCCAGCGCGGACGCGGGTCGTCGGCATGGACGGCATTACGGCGTTCGGTGTCTTCACAGGCGCTCTCGGAAGCCCGGTCACGAACGCCTCGGTGTACGTGCACGACCTCACCCTGAGCAACGCGCACTTCGATACCACCATGAGCCTGGGAGCGTGCCTTGCCAGCGCGGTCTCCACCGGCAATACGGCGATATTCGAACGCATACGCATCGAGCAATGCATCGCGCGGGGCGGTACCGACGTCGCCGCGTCGATAAACAACGATGGCGGGCAACTCATCATGCGCAACGTCGTCGTCCGCAACAACGTGAGCTATCAGAACGGCGGCATCTCCATCAGCACCACCTCAGGTGGCAGCACGCGCCTGTCGCAGATCAGCATCACGAACGTGCGTTCGCTGCGTACGGATGCCGATGTCAGCGGCATCGACCTGTCGGGAAGCACCAACTCCTCCGTCCTGCTCGCCAACAGCGTCGTGTGGGGCAACGAACCTAATCCTGCAATCCCCGACATCCTCCTCAGGACGGACAACATCAGCCTCAACCGCGTGCACTTCGGCAAGCTGGCGGGAACCCCGGGCAGCAACCTGTCACCGGGCAGTGGCGATCCGCGTTTCGTCGCACCCGGCGATCCGCACCTGCGCGCGAACTCGCCGCTGGTCGACAGCGGCGCAGCGAATCCGATCGGCGGGGGCAACGGCATGTACGACGTCGATGGCAGCCCGCGCACCCAGGGTGCGGCCGTGGACGTGGGGGCATTCGAGCGTGATCCCGATGCGATCTTCATCAATGGCTTCGATTGAGCCACACCGCCATGGCGGCTTCACGACGCGTGCGAACCGCCATGCGCCGGCCCTTCCCCCGCATCGGAAATCCATGACATGCACGACGACGACATCCGGCAGTTACGCGACAGCTTCGCCGCGATCCGTCAGGCGCGGGAAGACTTCGGCCGCCGCTTCTATGCCACCTTGTTCCGCCTGCGGCCGGATGCGCGCCGGCTGTTTCCCGCCGACACCGACATGCAGGCACGCAAGCTCGCCGACATGTTGGCGACGATCGTGCGTGATCTCGACGATCCGGCGCGGCTCGAGCGGGAGTTCGCCGCGCTCGGCCGGCGCCACGCGGAATATGGCGTGAGCGAGGACGACTACGACGATGTCGGCGCGGCCCTGCTGATGACCCTGCGTGAAAGCCTCGGGGCCGCCTTCACACCCGCGCTCGAGCAGGCCTGGGCAACCCTCTATGGCGATCTCGCCGAGGCGATGATCGCGGCCGAACACAGGGCGAGCGAGGCCTGAGCAAGCATCCGGACCCGGTGAAACGCTCAGGCCGCGTCGAACCGGCGCAGCAAGTGCGCCGTCTCGCACAACGGCAACCCCATCACGCCGGAATAGCTGCCGTCCAGGCGCCGGATGAACGCCGCCGCGCGGCCCTGGATCGCATACGCGCCGGCCTTGCCGAACGGCTCGCCGGTGGCGACGTAGGCGGCGATCGCGGCCTCGTCGAGCGGCGCGAACTCGACCGTCGAGACGCATTGCGCGTGTTCTTCGCGCGCGGCGCTGACGCACCACAGCGTCGACACTACGCGGTGCGTGCGGCCGGCGAGGCGCCGCAGCATCGCCGCGGCCGCCTCGGCATCGGCCGGCTTGCCGAACACCTCGTCGCCGAGTACGACTTCCGTGTCGGCGCCGAGCACCACCGCGCCGTCGACCGCGGCCACCTGCAGCAGGCCGGCGCCGGCCTTCTCGCGCGCGACGCGGCTGACGTAGTCCTCCGGCGGCTCGCCCGGCTGGCGCTGCTCCGGCACGTCGACCGTGATCGGCTCGAACGCGACGCCGAGCTGGCGCAGCAACTCGGCGCGCCGCGGCGACTGCGAGGCGAGGAACAGGCGGAACGGCATCGATGTCTCCCGGCCCGCCAGAGTGGCGGCGATGGCGGCAGTCTAGCGAAACGGGACGCAGGCGACGGGAGACGGGGGAAGTGAGAGGCGTGGCCTGCCCGGTCTGCGCCCGGCATGGGCTGGACGCGCGCGGCGCGGCCGGCTGAGCCTGCCCTCGCACCGGTGCCGGCCGACCTGCAGTCGTCCAGCCTGCGGGACCCTGCCCGAAAGCCGCCCGAAAGGCGCCTCGATCATGCTGCGCGGTGGCCCGACGCACGCCGTCATCGCGACGGCACCGGCCTCTGCTCCACCGGCTATCCGCACATCATGATCAAGCCCTCCGAATTCCACCTGCGCGGCGGCCGCTCCGGCGTCCTGCTGATCCACGGCCTGACCGGCACGCCGACCGAGATGCGTTTCGTCGGCAACGGCCTGCACCGCGCCGGCTTCAGCGTGCTCGGCATGCAGCTGGCCGGCCACTGCGGCGACGAGGCGGATCTGCTGGCGACCGGCTGGCGCGACTGGTATGCCAGCGTGGTCGAGGCGGCCGAGCGCCTGCGCGCGGAGGTCGACCACCTGTTCGTCGCCGGCCTGTCGATGGGCTCGGTGCTCGCGCTCAAGCTCGCGATCGACCGTCCGGACGAGGTCGACGGCCTCGGCCTGTACGGCACCACGTTCTTCCACGACGGCTGGGCGACGCCGGCGATCGGGCGGCTGGCATTCCTGCTGCCGCTGCTGACCTCGCTCGGCATCGGCCGCGACCGCGTCTCGGCCGAAACCGAGCCGTACGGCATCAAGGACGAGCGCATCCGCAACCGCATCGTCGGCGCGATGCTGTCCGGCGACAGCGCGGCGGGCGGCCTGGCCGGCTTCCCGTGGCCGTCGCTGGCCGAGTTCCAGCGCCTGTCGCTGCACGTGCGCAACCGCATCGGCCGCGTGCGCGCGCCGTGCTTCGTCGCGCATTCGTCCAACGACGACGTCGCCAGCCTGCGCAACGTGCGCATCATCCAGCACGGCGTGCGCGCGCCGGTCGAGACGCTGCTGCTCGACAACAGCTACCACATGGTCACGGTCGACCAGGAACGCGCCACGCTGATCGAGCGCTCGATCGCGTTCTTCCAGCGCATCGCGCAGGCGCAGCCGGTCGCCGAGTTGCCGGCCGCCGCGCAGCTGGCCGCCGTGGCCGACTGATGGCGGCTGCCCCCGGCCCGACCTGCACCACCGATCCCGCGGGACGCCCTTGAACCATGCCGGACGCCTACCGCAACCTGCTCGAACCGCCCGCGCTGGTTCGCCATTTCCTCGCCCACCCGCCGAGCGGGTTCGCCGCGCTGTCGCTCGCGTCCGGCACGCCGGCCTTCGTCGCGCACTTCGACCTGCTGACCACCGCCGATGACGCGCTGCGCCGGCGCGTGACCGGACTGCCGCTGTACGACCTGTGGGGGCGCCTGCTGCGCCCGCGCACCTGCTTCGTCGGCACCACGGTGTCCGAGTACGCGCTGTTCCCGGCCGCGGCCGACGCCGACACGCTGGTCGCCGAATGGCTGGCCGGGCCGGCGCGCGCGCATCCGTTCCTGATCGTCAAGGACATCCCGCAGCAGTCGCCGCTGCTCGACCAGGCCAGCAACGCGCAGGCGCGCGCAGTCGCCGACGCCTGCGAGCGCGCCGGCTTCGTGCTGCTGGAAGGCCAGGCGCTGGCGTGGGTGCCGCTGGATTTCGAATCGACCGACGACTACCTCGCGCGGCTGTCGGCAAGCCGGCGCAAGGACATCCGCCGCAAGCTGCGCGCGCGCGCCGGGCTCCAGATCGACGAGATCCCGACCGGCGATGCGTTCTTCGCCGACGCCGCCGTGCGCGACGAGTTCTACGCGCTGTACCTGCAGGTTTTCGCGCAGAGCGAGATCCACTTCGACCGCCTCACGCGCGAGTTCTTCGACGCCGTGCTGCAGGACGGCGCGCTCGACGGCATCGTGTTCGTCTACCGCGACGCCGGCCGCGTGATCGGCTGGAACCTGTGCTTCGTCGTCGGCGATGCGCTGGTCGACAAGTACATCGGCTTCGACTATCCGGCCGCGCGCGAGCGCAACCTGTACTTCGTCAGTTGGATGCACAACCTCGACTACGCGCTGCGCCGCGACCTCTGCTGCTATGTCGCGGGCTGGACCGACCCGGAGATCAAGGCCTACCTCGGCGCGCGCTTCACCTTCACGCGCCACGCGGTGCGCCCGCGCAGCCGCCTGCTGCGCGCGGCGCTGCGCCGCCTCGGCGGCCATTTCGAGAGCGACCGCGCCTGGGCCGACGCCAAGGACGCGCAGCGGCGCCCGCCCGATGAGCCGGCCTGACGCCCCGCTGGTCCTCGACTTCGACCGCTCGGTCGGAGCGCTGCCCGGCGCGACCGTGGTCGACCTCGCCGACTGGCAGGAGACGATCCGCTTCGGCTGCACGCTGCGCACGTTCGCACGCCTGCGCCACCACCTCGACGCGGTGCTGCCGGCCGCGCACGGCACCGTGCTGATGGGTTCGGGCGACTACCACCACCTGACCTGGCCGCTGGTCGAGCGGCAGCGCGCGCGCGGCCCGTTCCAGCTGGTCGTGTTCGACAACCACCCCGACAACATGCGCTTTCCGTGGGGCATCCACTGCGGCTCGTGGGTGCGCGAGGTGGCGCGGCTGCCGTACGTGACGCACGTGCACGTGCTCGGCATCACCTCCGGCGACATCGGTGCGAAGCATGCGTGGGAGAACCATCTGCGCCCGCTCCGCGCCGGCAAGCTCAGCTACTGGTGCATGGACGTGGACGTGGGCTGGGCCGCGCGGCTCGGGCTGGCGGCCGCGTTCCGCCGCTTCGACGATCCGGACGCGCTGACCGCCGCATTCGTCGCCCACCTGCAGCAGGCGCCGCAGGCCACCTACCTGTCGATCGACAAGGACGCGTTCAGCGTCGCCACCGCGCGCACGAACTGGGACCAGGGCCGGCTGGAGGAGCGCCATGCGCTGGCGATCATCCAGGCGCTGCGCGGCCGCATCGTCGCCAGCGACATCAACGGCGAAGTCTCCGCCTATGCCTACCGCACCTGGTGGAAGCGCCTGCTCAGCGGCATGGACGGCCAGGAGCCGGTGCCGCAGGCCGAGCTCGACGCCTGGCAGGCGCAGCAGCGCGCGCTGAACGTGCGCCTGCTGGCAGCGATCGCCGCCAGCAGCGCGTGACCCCGGGTCGGGCGTCAACGAACAAGGCAGCTACACTCGCCGGACACGCTCGCGGCCGATCCTGCAGGGGAGAGTGCAATGCCGAAGTCGCACACGCATGCCCGTGGTACGCGCTTCCATCGCAACCGTGCGCCAGGTGTCCTGCTGGCCGCTGCCTTGATGTGCACCGCGCCGCTGTCGGTACAGGCCGAACCGGAACCCGCGCCGCGCCCGACGGCGAAGTCGCCGTCCACCCCGGAGCCGCCGTATGAGCAGCTGGCGTTCTTCCTGGGCAACTGGATCGACGCCGAAGCGCCGCCCGAACGGCAGGCCTACCCGGAGCGCTGCAACTGGATGGAGGGTGGGCGCCGCCATGTGGTGTGCCGCACTCGCTCGCGCACCAAGACCGGCGAGTGGCGCGAGAGCCTGAGCATGTTCAGCTACCGGGCCACCGACAAGACCTACCTCTACTATGGCCTGCGCCCGAACGGCGCGGTGGAGTTCCTGAAGGGGCGACCGACCGCGGACGGGTGGGAATTCGAAGGCGAGCAGGGAACGGGCGCGACCCGCGAGCGGACGCGGGTCAAGATCACGCGCCTCGAGGACGGAAGCTTCCGCTTCTGGGGGACGGAAGCCCGCGGAGACGAGCCGTTCCCGCCCGGCGAGACGACGCACTACATCGCAGCGCCGCCGGAGCAGTAGAGCGCGCAGACCGCACGGTCGCGGAGCCCTCGGCCATGCTGACCCAGCGTCGCGGCGTCGGCGGTAACACCATGCCCGAGCCGCCGCTGGTTCGATGGCGGCAGCCCAGGCTGCGCGCCAAGCAGGCTGGGCGCGCGGAGTGCGAGCGGCCAGACTGCACGCCCGGCACCGAGGCCGCGTACAAGCGCCATCACACAGCGGTCGACCCGCTGCGGTCCGTAGGCTGGGCGCGCCCAGCGCGACCGGCCAGACGCCGGCCGGCATGCGCTCGCGCAGCGCGACCGGCGCGGCTCAGTTGCCGCGGTAGACCGAATAGCCGAACGGGCTCAGCAGCAGCGGGATGTGGTAGTGCGGCAGCGAGCCGTCGACTTCGAAGATCACCGGCACCTCGGGGAAGAACGTCGCGGTCTTGTGCTCGGCGAACCACGCGCCGGTCTTGAACACGACGCGGTAGGTCCCCTTCTCGAGCGCCTTGCCGTCCGGATACAGCGCGGTGATGCGCCCCTGCGCATTGGTCGTGCCGCGCTCGAGCGCGGTCCAACGGCCATGCTCGAGCCGCTCGAGCGTGACCTGGATGCCCGGGGACGGCAAGCCGTCCTGCAGGTTCAGCACGTGCACGCTGACCGGATTGCCGGCCGCCGTGGCCGGCGGCGGAAACACGGCCGTCATCGCGAAAGCGGCCAGCAACGGGAAGCGAAGCATCGGAGTTTCCTCCAGCGTGTTGGACAAGGCAGCGCCGCGGCCGCGCGGCGACGGCGCCAAGCCGTCTCATACGGCGCGAAGGCGCGCGTGGATGCGGCGACCGATGGCGCCGGCACGCCGGGCGCTCCCGGTGGCCGTCCAGCCTGCGCGACGCCCACAGGCTGGGTGCGCGCAGCGCGACCGGCTGCAAGGCGCCGTCCAGCCTGCGCGCGACCGGCGTGGCTCAGCGATCGACGCGCCGCAGCAGGTGTTCCGGATAGCGCGCGCCCTGCACCGCGACCGTGGCGAGCGCGGCATCGATCGCGCGCAGGTCGTCCGCGCCCAGTTCGATGCGGGTCGCGCCCAGGTTCTCGTCCAGCCGCGGCAGTTTCGTCGTGCCGGGGATCGGCACGATCCACGGCTTCTGCGCAAGCAGCCAGGCCAGCGCGAGCTGCGCGCGCGTGGCCTGGTGGCGCGCCGCGAGCGTGGCGAGCACCTCGACCAGCGCCTGGTTCGCCTTGCGCGCCTCCGGCGCGAAGCGCGGGACGAGGTTGCGAAAATCGGTACGGTCGAACTGCGTGCTTGCGTCGATGGCGCCGGTCAGGAAGCCTCTGCCGAGCGGGCTGAACGGCACGAAGCCGATGCCGAGCTCCTCCAGCAGCGGCAGGATCTCGCGCTCCGGCTCGCGCCACCACAGCGAATACTCGCTCTGCAGCGCCGTGACCGGCTGCACCGCATGCGCGCGCCGGATCGTCGCCACGCCGGCCTCGGACAGGCCGAAGTGCCTGACCTTGCCTTCACGGATCAGATCCTTGACCGTGCCGGCCACGTCCTCGATCGGCACGGCGGGGTCGACGCGGTGCTGGTAGAACAGGTCGATGACGTCGGTGCGCAGCCGCTTCAGCGCGGCGTCGGCGACCGCGCGGATGTGCTCGGGGCGGCTGTCCATGCCGCTCTGGCCGCCGTCGGCATCGAACGTGAAGCCGAACTTGGTCGCGATGACGACCTCGTCGCGGATCGGCGCCAGCGCCTCGCCGAGCAGTTCCTCGTTGCGGTATGGGCCATAGGCCTCGGCCGTGTCGAACAAGGTGACGCCGCGCTCGAACGCGGCGCGGATCAGGGCGATCGCCTGTTGCCGGTCGGTGGCGGGGCCGTAGCCGTGGCTGAGGCCCATGCAGCCGAGGCCGAGGGCCGACACCTCCAGGCCGCTGTTGCCGAGTCTGCGCTTTTGCATGGAAACCACCTCCGTGGGCATCGCGGCGGCAGCGGTCAGGCGCCGCTCCGCAGGGTCGATACGAGTACGTCGCAGATCGCCTCGAACGCGGCGTCGTCGAGCCATGGGCTGTTCGACACCGTCAGCGTCGCCGCCGCGAACGCGCGCGCGTTCGGCACGTCCGCATCGGCGACGAGGCCGCGCAGGTAGGCGTAGTCGGGCAGCGCGTGGATGAACAGGCGGCTGACGCCGAGGCCGGCGCCCCACAGCCGTGCCAACGCGGCGTCGCGCGTCGCCTCGTCCGGCAGTTGCAGCAGCAGGAATGGCCAGGTGCCCTGCCCGCCGGCCGGGTCGGCGAGCACGCGCACGCCGGTGACTTGATTCAGCCGCGCCATGCGCCGCGCCGCGCGTTCGGCCGCCGCGGCGAGGAACGCCGGCAAGCGCGTGAACGCACGCGCGCCGACGTGCTGGCGCCAGCGGCCGAGCGAATGCAGCGGGATGTCCGGCGAGAACGCGTCGCCGACCGCGCCGACCGCATCGCCGCGGCGCAGCGCGCGCCGCAGCGGAGCGCCGTAGGCCAGGCGCAGCAACGACGGCCGGTAGGCCGCGTGGTAGCCGAGCAATTCGAGCGAGCGGCGCAGCTCCCAGCCGAAGCGGTGGGGCACGATTTCACCGCTGGTGCGGGCGAACTCGCGGCGCAGCGCCACATCGCGCGCGACCAGAACGCCGCCTTCGAACGTGGTCAGCCCCTTGCCGACCGCGAGGCTGAAGAAGCCGGCGTCGCCGGCGAGGCCGACCGCACGACCGTTGCGGCGCGCACCGAGTGCCTGCGCGGCGTCCTCGACCACGAACGCACCGACTTTCTCGGCGATCGCGCGCGCCGTGTCGACGTCGGCGATGCGGCCACCCAGGTGCGTCGGCACGACCGCCAGCGTGTCGCGGTCGCACAGCCGCGCCAGCGCGCCCGCATCGAAGTCGATCGATCCGGGCGCGAGGTCGCACAGGCGCAATTCGAGGCCGCAATGCGCGACCGCCAGCGCGACCAGCGGACAGGTATAGGCCGGCACGACGACTGCGCGGCGGCCGCCGAGCCGGTGCAGCGCGGTCAACGCGACGATCAGCGCGGCGGTGCCGGAACACTCCAGTTGCACCGCCTCGACCTGCAGGAAGCCGGCCAGCCGGTGCGCGAGGTCGCCGCCGGCCGGCGGCCAAGGCAGCAGGTCGCGCCAGCGCGGCGGGAGGCCGGCGGTGGGCGGGATCTCGCGGCTACGTCGGAGCGTGCTCGGCATTGGTTTCGCTGACCGCCAGGCAGACGATGCCGGCGATGATAAGCGCGCTGCCGATCAGTTGCGGCGCGTCGATGCGCTCGCCGAAGAGGACCACCGACAGCGCCATCACGCTGATCACCTCCAGGTGCGAGGCGGCGAACGCCGGGCCGATCGGCGCATGGCGCAGCAGCGTCATCCACGACACGAACGCGCCGACGTAGCAGGCGATCGCGCCGTAGACCCACGGCGAGCTCATCACGCGGATCACCCAGGCCAGGTTCGCCTCCGGCGGCATCGCGTGGTTCGCGGTCAGCTTGAAGCAGATCTGCGCGAACGTGTCGAAGCAGACCAGCACGAGGAATCCGATCAGGTAGAAGCGGCGCATGCTCATCAGCCCAGTCCGACCACGGCCACGCCGGCGGCGATCAGCAGGATGCCGACCGTGCGCAGCGGCGAGAACTTCTCGTTGAAAAGGATGCGTCCGGCGATCATCACCGCGACGATGTTGATCGAGCCGAGCAGCACGCCCTCGGACAACGGCACCAGCGACAGGAACGCCAGCCAGACCAGGAACTCGCCGATGTAGCAACCAATGCCGCACCAGATCCACGGCCGCCGCGCCATCGCCTTCCAGCGCGCCAGTCCCTCGTGCGGATGCGGCTCCGCCGCGGCCGCCTTGAAGGAAAGCTGCCCGAAAGTATCGAGCAGTATGTTGAGCAGCCAGAGCGTGACGACGGACATCGGCTTCCTTGGGACGGCACCCGCGCGGGCGGCGCAGTATGCCTGCGCGGGGTGACAGCGTCGACCGCAAGGCATCCGGCGCCGGCCACGGCGCACCGCGGCTTGAAGATCACGCCGCGCCCGGCGATCATCGCGCCCCGAATTCCCTGTCGCTGCCGTCGCGCGACGAAACTTGGAGACGTGGAATGAGCAGCGTACAGGACACCGTGTTCGACATCATCGCGAAGGAGTCCGGCATCGAGCGCAGCCGCATCACGCCGGACGCGACGCTGAAGGACCTGGAGATCCAGTCGCTCGACGCGGTGCAGATCATTTTCGAGATCGAGGACCACTTCAAGATCACGATGCCCGACCGCGATCCGAACTTCGACACCGAGTCGGTCAAGGGCCTGGTCGACGCGGTCGAAAAGCTGGTCGCCCAGCAGCAGGCGCAGTCCTGAGCGGACCCGGCACCAGCCGCATGCAGCGCGTCGTCATCACCGGCATGGGAGCGGTCACGCCGCTCGGCCACACCGCCAGCGCCACCTGGAGCGCGATGCGCGAGGGCCGCTGCGCGATCGGGCCGATGACCTGCCTGCCGCGCGAAACGCTGCGCTTCGGCATCGCCGCCGAAGTGCAGGGCTTCGATCCGCTCGCGCACTTCGACGAGAAGCGCCTGATCCTGCTCGACCGCGTCTCGCAGTTCGCGCTGGTCGCCGCGCGCGAGGCGATCGCGCAGGCCGGGATCGACTTCGCCGCCGGCGGCCTCGGCGACAACACCGCCGTCATCATCGGCACCGGCGTCGGTGGCGAGCAGACCCACGACGACGCGATGAAGCGCATTTACGGGGAGAACAATCCGCGCGCGCATCCGCTCACGATCGTGCGCCTGATGGCGAATGCGCCGGCGTGCCAGATCAGCATCGAGCACAAGCTGACCGGCCCCGCGTTCGCGGTGTCCAGCGCCTGTGCTTCGGCCAACCATGCGCTGGCGCAGGCCTTCCACATGGTGCGCGACGGCGTCGCCGACGCCGCGATCGCCGGCGGTACCGAGGCCTGCATCACCTATGGCGTGGTGCGCGCGTGGGAAGCGATGCGCGTGATGGCCGACGACACCTGCCGGCCGTTCTGCAAGCAGCGCCATGGCATGGTGCTCGGCGAGGGCGCCGGCATCTTCGTGCTGGAGACGCTCGAGCGCGCGCGGCGACGCGGCGCGACGATCCTCGCCGAGCTCGTCGGCGCCGGCATGTCGGCCGACGCCGGCGACATCGTGTTCCCGTCCGAGGCCGGCGCGGCCAAGGCGATCACGCGCGCGCTCGCCGACGGCGGCCTCGCGGCGGACGAGATCGACTACATCAACGCGCACGGCACCGGCACGCCCGGCAACGACCCGACCGAGACGCGCGCGATCCGCCGCGTGTTCGGTGCCCATGCGGACCGGCTGGCGGTGTCCTCGACCAAGTCGATGCACGCGCACGCGCTCGGCGCGGCCGGCGCGATCGAGCTGGTCGGCGTGATCGGCGCGCTGCGCGACAGCGTGGTGCCGCCGACAATGAACTTCATCGACCCGGACCCCGAGTGCGACCTCGACTACGTGCCCAACGCCGCGCGCGAGATGTCGGTACGCGCCGCGCTCAGCAACTCGTTCGCATTCGGCGGCCTCAACGCGGTGCTCGCGCTGCGCCGCGCGCCCTGAAGCGCACCGTGCGCAGGCGCGCGTCAAGGTGAACCCGCGACGCCGTTCGCTTTACATCGCTTTGCTCGGCCACGATTCAGTCGCCCGTCGCTAGGTTCCTCGCCGACGCTCGGTTCGAGCGCGCAATGAGGAGACCGATGATGCGCTACACCCGAAACTGGTTGCTGGCTTCCGCACTGGCCCTGGCCGGCGCGTTCGCGCTGGACGTCACGCCGGCGCAGGCCCGCACCGACGTCACGATCTATGCGAACGTCGCGCCGCCGCCGATGCGGCGGGAAGTGATGCCGCCGCCGCGGCACGGTTTCGTCTGGGTGCCCGGCCACTGGAACTGGCAGCATGGCCGCTACGTCTGGCGCGCCGGCCACTGGATGCGCGCCCGCCATGGTTACCACTACGTGCCGGATCGCTGGGAGCCGCACGGCAAGCGATGGCGCCACCACCCGGGTTACTGGGCACGCTGAGTCCGTGGTCGCCACCTGCAAGGCCCGCCATCGGCGGGCCTTGCGTTCGCCGGCGGACCGTTGACCATCGCGGCGAAACACCCCAGTATCGCGGCCGCTCCGTGACTACCGCGCGGACGATGGCATCGACATCCGCCCGCCGGCGGTTTCATCGGGGAATTTCCACATGTCCACTGGTACTCGCCGTGCACGCACGACGCTGCTGGGCGCCGCTCTCGCGACCATCAGCGTGCCGGCCATCGCGGATCCCTCGCCCGCGCTCGATCGCGCGAGCCTGTTGCTCGGCGTCTACTATCCGGACACCAAGTTCTCGCTGAGCGCCCGCGACGGCGACACCAGCACCGGCCGGCTCGACCTGGTGCGCGGCCACAATGCCATCGGGCGTTTCCGGCTGGACCTACTGGCGTGGGACAGCCAGGGCCTGAGCTTCGACTATTACCGCTACAGCCACGCCAGCGACCACCGGCTGCAGCGGCCGTTCCGCGTCGATGGCGTCCCGTTCGTGCTCGACACGGATGCACGCGCACGTTTCGACGGCAGCACCGCGAGCATGGCGTACCGCTGGTGGTTCGGCCACGACAGCGACGTCGCCGGCTTCGGTCTGGGCGCCACCTGGTTGCGTGCCACGTTCAGCGTCGCCGGCACGATCCAACTGGACGAGATCAGCACCTCGGGCAGCGTGAGCCGTACCGAAGAGGCGGTCGCCCCGCTGGTCACCCTGGGCTATCGCCACGCGTTCTCCGATCGCCTGCGCATCTATCTGGATGCGTCGGGCGTCCACAAACCAAGCGGCCGGCTGACCGGCCACATCTACGACGCGCGCGCAGGCGTCGAGTGGTTCGCGTGGCCGAACTTCGGCATCGGCGCCGAGTACGGCGCGACGCAGATCGAGCTGGAGCGCCACCGCGAGCCGTATTCGGCCCGGCTGCGGCTGCATCTGCATGGGCCATCGCTGTTCGCGCGCCTGCGTTTCTGAGGCGCGACGGACCGCCGGCCGCACGCGACCGGCTTCACGCGGCCGCCGCCCTCCTCACGGGGCCGGCGCGTCCCCGACAGCGCCCGCGTCGTCGGGCGCTTCAAGCGCATACCCGCGTGCGGCCAGCTGCGTCAGCACGTTGTCCCGCGCCAGCAGCGACTCGATCGGCAGCATCGCGAAACTGACCGCGTTGCGTTCCAGCGCGCTCGTCGCGGCATCGAGCCACAGCGCTTCGGCACGCGCGCGCGGATCGCCGACGCCGCGCTTGCGCAACAGGTCCGTCTCGGTGACCGCCGCCAGGCACGCCTCGATCTGCTCGACGCGCGGCAGTTGCCGCAGCGCCTCGAGATCGGCGGTCGCCCACGCATTCGCCCGCGTGGCAGCCGAGCCGACCTCGATGTCGATGCGGTCGAGCGTCTTGCGAAAGCATTCCTGGTCGTCGAGCGCGGTGTGCTTGAACTCCTTGATGGCCGCCCTCGGGTCGGCGATCTCGATCGTCACGCGGATCGGCGTGGTACGCGCACCGCTGCGCTTGGCCGCGGCCAGCACGGCCTTCTGCACGCGCTTGCCCTTTTCCAGGCCGATCTTGTCGAGCGCGGCATCGTAGAGCTCCGCCGCGGCGAAGATCGGCCGCCATTTCTCGACCTTGTCGCGACGGCCGATGTACCTCTCCTTCAGCGCGCTCCAGCGCGCATACGCGTCGGGCGCCACCACGTCACGCAGCTTCGCGCCATCGGGATTGTTGCGCACGCCGACCAGCGACGGCAGCAGCGCGAGCTGGCCAAAGAAGCCGACATCGGCGGTCACGCGGAACTCCGGCTCGGTCAGCACCTCCTGGGCGCCGGCGAGCACCGCCTCCACCTCCTGCGACTTCCACTCCATCCGCTTCGGCAGCGGCGACAGCGTGCCGAGCACCCACAGCACATGGTCGCCTTTGGAAACCTTCCACAAGCCCGGGCCCGGCTGCACGCCGGTGACGACGACCGTTTCCATCGCCGCTGCATCCGCCACCGGCGCATCCGCAGGTGGCGCCTCCGCTGCCGCGAACGCCGTGATCGGGCCGAACAACCAGAACGACACCACAAGAACCACTCTACGCATGTCACGCTCCGTCGTGGACATTCTTGACCGGGCGCAATTGTTGGGTTTGCGCCAATTTCACGCATCAGCTTTCCGTTAAGGCAACGCCGAATCTCCGCGACGCCGCCTGCCTCCCTCCTGGCGCCGACCCCGTGCCCTCGGTCCGGCTCGGTGGCGCCGTTCGGCAGGGTCTCGACGAACCGTGCGCCGGACGCGACGAGCCGCCGCGCAACGCCCGAGTTCCCTGACTTCCGGCCTGCGTGCCGTGCTTCGCGACGGCCTACGCTGCCCGGCGACCGAAGGGGATGCCCATGAATCGAGCACGGCCAGCCGCCGGCGAGGCGCGCAACGAGGAAGGACTGCTGCGGCGGCTGCTTGCGGTGCGCACGGACGAGCGCACGCTGGTGCTGCTGGCCGCGGCGTATTTCTTCTTCGTGCTCGCCAGCTACTATGTGCTGCGGCCGATCCGCGACGAGATCGGCGCGATCGGCGGCGGCGAGCGCCTGCCGTGGCTGTTCCTCGGCACGCTCGGCGCGACGCTGGCGCTGACCCCGCTGTTCGGCACGCTGGTCGCGCGGCTGCCGCGCGCGCGCGTGGCGACTTGGTCGTACCGCCTCCTGAGCGCCTGCCTGGTCGGCTTCTTCGCCCTGTTGCGCGATCCAGCCACTGCGCCGGCCTGGGCCGCGCCGGTGTTCTTCGTCTGGGTCAGCGTGTTCAACCTGTTCGCCGTCTCGCTGTTCTGGAGCGTGATGACCGATGCCTTCCGCGCCGAGCAGGCACGGCGGCTGTTCGGCATGATCGCGGCCGGCGGCACGCTCGGCGGGCTCGCCGGCGGGCTGCTGACCGGCTGGCTGGTCGGGCTGCTCGGCGCCGCGCCGCTGCTGCTGGTCTCCGGCGTGCTGCTCGAGTGCGCGCTGCGCTGCATGCGCGCACTGACCGCACGCGCCGCGGCCACCGCCGGCGAGCAGGCGCGGATCGAGCGCGCACCAGTCGGCGGCGGCGCGCTCGCCGGCCTCGCCCACGTGGTCCGCTCGCCGTACCTGGCCGGCATCGCGCTGTTCATCGCGCTGTTCACGATCGGCTCGACGTTCCTGTACTACCTGCAGGCGCAGATCGTGGCGGCCGCGTTCACCGACCGCGCCGCACGCATCGCCTATTTCGCCAACGTCGACGCCGCGGTCAACGCGGCCACACTGCTGCTGCAGTTGTTCGTGACCGGACGGCTGTTCGCGCGGATCGGCACGACCGCGATGCTCGCCCTGCTGCCGCTGGCCTCGATCGCGGGCTTCGCCGCGCTGGCCGCGTTTCCGGTCGTCGCCGTGCTGGTCGCGTTCCAGGTCGCACGCCGCACGCTCGACTTCGCGCTGATGCGCCCGGCGCGCGAGGCGCTGTACGTGCCGCTCGCGCGCGAGGACAAGTACAAGACCAAGAACGTGATCGACACGTTCGTCTACCGCGGCGGCGACCAGCTCGGCATCTGGGCGCAGGGGGCGCTGGTCGCGTTCGGCCTCGGCGTGCCCGGCATCGCATGCGTCGGCGTGCTGCTGGCCGCCGCCTGGCTCGCGCTCGCCGTCTGGCTCGGCCGCACCCATGCTCGCCTGCAGGGCGAGCCCGGCGCGCCGCCACGCCCCTCCACCGCTCCATCCGACCAACCCCTGGGAGAAACGTCATGCCAATGACCCGTCGTGACTGGCTCAAGCTCGGCCTGCTCGCCAGCGCCGCCGGTGGCGTGCTGCGCCACCCGCTCGCGCGCGCGGCGGGCAGCGACGCGCCGGCGCGTCCGCTGCGCATCCTGATCCTCGGCGGCACCGGCTTCACCGGACCGCACCAGGTGCGCTACGCGCTCGCGCGCGGCCACAAGGTCACGCTGTTCAACCGCGGCCGGCGCCCGCAGGACTGGCCGGCCGAGGTCGAGGAACTCAGCGGCGACCGCAATACCGGCGACCTCAAGGCGCTCGCCGGCCGCGAGTGGGACGTGTGCATCGACAACCCGACCACGTTGCCGTTCTGGGTCCGCGACGCCGGCCGCGCGCTGCGCGGGCGCATCGGCCACTACATCTTCATCTCGACGATCTCGGTCTATGCCGAAGGTGCGCCGGTGGGAGCCGACGAGAACGCGCCGCTGCTGGCCTACACCGGCAAGGACGCCTACAAGGAAACGCTGGAAACGCTGAAGGCGGACGTGGGCCGCCTGTACGGGCCGCTGAAGGCGCAGTCGGAGAAGGAAGCCGCCCGGCAGTTCCCGGGCAAGACCACGATCATCCGCCCCGGCCTGATCGTCGGGCCCGGCGACCAGAGCGACCGCTTCAGCTACTGGCCGGTGCGCATCGCACGCGGCGGCGACGTGCTCGCACCGGGCGACGGCGACGATCCGGTGCAGGTGATCGACGCGCGCGACCTGGCCGAGTGGACGATCCGCGTGGCCGAGCAACGCATCCTGGGCACGTTCAACGCGACCGGCCCGGACTACGGCCTCACGATGGCCGCGATGCTGCACGGCATCCGCGCCAGCGGCACGGCCGCCGCGCGCTTCGTGTGGGCGCCGCTGGAGTTCCTCGAGGCGCACAAGGTGGCGCCATGGAGCGACATGCCGGTGTGGACCCCGCGGCAGAGCGATCCGGCGTTCGCGACGCGCAGCATCGCCCGCGCGCTGGCGGCCGGGCTGACCTTCCGCCCGCTCGCCACGACCGCCGCCGACACGCTCGCCTGGTTCCGCACGCTGCCGGCCGAGCGACAGCGCAAGCTCGAGGCCGGCCTCACGGGCGCCCGCGAGGCCGAGCTGCTCGCGCTGTTCAAGATGGCCAAGTCGGGCGCGTGACGCCGCGCGGCGGCGGCGCGTACCGGCATCGTGATTCGCGGCGGAGCGATCCGCCGCGATGATCCCGCCGTGCGGCGGGTGTGACCCTCACAGCGAGCGCGCGAGCTCCGCCGCCACCTGCTTGGCGGCCTCAAGCGTGGCCGCCACGTCCTCGTGCGTGTGCGCGGTCGAGACGAACAGGTTCTCGTAGGCGCCCGGGTGGAACAGCACGCCGCGCGCGAGCATGCCCTGCCACCAGCGGCGGAAGATCTCCTGGTCGGCGTGGCGTTCGGCGTCGCGGTAGTTGTGGATCTCTTCCTTCGCGAACCACACCTGCATCAGCGGGCCGAGGCCGACGACGTAGGCCGGCAGGCCCGCGTCCTGCAGCACCTTGGCCAGGCCCAGGCGCAGCACGTCGGACACCGCGTCGAGCTTTTCGTACAGGCCCGGCGTCGCGAGTTCGTCGAGCGCCGCGTTCGCGGCCGAGATCGCGATGCCGTTGGCGCTGTAGGTGCCAGCCATCGAGACCGTGCCGTTGGCGACCAGCGCCATGATGTCGGCGCGCCCGCCCATCGCCGCGACCGGGAAGCCGCCGCCGATGCCCTTGGCGAACACCGACAGGTCCGGCTTGATGCCCAGGCGCGCCTGCGCGCCGCCGAGGCCGAGGCGGAAGCCGGTGATGACCTCGTCGAAGATCAGCACGATGCCGTGCTTCGACGTGAGTTCACGCATCGCCTCGAGGTAGCCGGGTTTGGGCAGGATGCAGCCGGTGTTGCACATGACCGGCTCGGTCAGCACGGCGGCGATCGTGTCGCCCTCGCGCGCGATCACGTCGGCCAGCACCTGCGCGTCGTTCCACGGCAGGATGATGAGGTTCTCTTCCACGCCCTTGGGCATGCCCGGGCCCTGCGGCACCGGAATCGGCCGATCGTCCGGGCCGGCCTTGTCGATCGACGGATGCTTGCTCCAGTACACGCCGTCGGAGAAGCCGTGGTACATGCCCTCGAAGCGGATGATCTTCGTGCGCTTCGTGAACGCGCGCGCGAGGCGCGTAGCGTACAGCACCGCCTCGGTGCCGGTGTTGCACAGGCGCACCTGCTCCACGCTTGGCACCGCTTCGATGATCTTCTGCGCCAGGCGCGCCTCGTCCGCGGTCGGCAGCGCGAACACGGTGCCGCGGTTCTGGATGAAATCGACCACGGCCTGCGTCACGCGCGCCGGCCGATGGCCGAGCAGCATCGGACCGAGGCCGAGCAGGTAGTCGATGTATTCGTTGCCGTCGACGTCGGTGAGGCGCGAACCCTCGCCCTTGTCGACGAACAGCGGATACGGATCCCAGCCCGACCAGGTCGCGCGCGCGGTGCTGTTGACGCCGCCCGGGATGAGCTTGCAGGCGGCGTCGAACAGGTCGGCGCTGCGCGGCGTGTCGAGGCCGGCGGCGAGGCGGGCATCCGCGGCCAGGGGGGCGTTCGAGCTGTCGGTGTTCAAAGGTGTGACTCCAGAGGGCGGATCGCCCTCGCGCGCGGCGAGGGTTCGGGAATTCGACGTGAAGGACGGGCGGGCGGACGCCGGTGCCGGACAGCTCCGACGTCAGGCTACCTGCTGCAGCGGCGGCGCGGACGCCGCTTCCTGGCCGTGCGCCGCGAGCTCGCCGGCGACCAGCGTCGGCAGCAGGTCGAGCGCATCGGCGAAGCTCGTGATCGGCACGTACGGGATGCCGGCCGAGCGGCAATGCTCGATCAGGCGGTGCTTGGCGAACACGAGGTCGACTTCGCCGGCGACGCAGAAATCCGACGCACCGTCGCCGATCAGCAGCACGCGCGGATGCTCGCCGCGCACGCGCGCGGCACACGAACACTTGCAGTTGCCGCTGCGGCAGCCCGGGCTGCCGTACGGGAAATCGAGCTGCCAGCCGCGTTCGCCGGACGCCTGCAGGCGGTTGGCGATGATCGGCAGGTCAGCCAGGCCGTAGTGGCCGAGGATGCGACGGATCGCATAGTCGAGTCCGTCGCTGACGATCGCCAGCGGCACGCCGTGCTCGCGCGCCGCGGCGGCGAAATGCACGAACGCACGGTCGATCGACATGCTGTCCAGGTGCGCGTCGAGCTCCTCGCGGCTCGCATCGAGCAACGCGACCTGCTGCGCCATGCAGTCGTGCGAACCGATCTCGCCGCGCTTCCACGCCTGCTCGATCTCCTGCCAGCCGGGCTGGCCGAAGCGCTCGAGCAGCGAATCGGTGATGTCCTCGACCGAGATGGTGCCGTCGAAGTCGCACAGAATGGTCCACTGGGACACGGATCGTTTCCTGGTGCCCCGGCGGGGCTTGCCCCGCTAGCCTAGCCGCCGACGTCTTTCGGGCGGCTTTCGGTAGGGCCGGGAGTGGGGATTCGGGATTCGGGATTGGCAAAAGCTCGGCGCGTGGCGGGCTTTTCCGAATCCCCAGTCCCCAATCCCGAGTCCCTGCTTGAGCCCGACTTGCGGCCGGCGCGGGAGCCCATGCGCCGCGCCGTCTGCTAGTTTCGCGCGTGCACGGCAGACCGCCCGCCGTCGACGCCGAAGACCTGGCCGGTGATCCAGCCCGCACGGGGCGATATCAGGAACGCCGTCAGGTTCGCGCAATCCTCGGGCTCGCCCAGCCGTTGCAGCGCATGCAGCGAGGCGATGGTCGCCTTCATCTGCTCATTCGCCACTACCCCTCGCGCCAACGGCGTCTGCGTCAGCGAAGGAGCGATCGCGTTTACCCGAACTTTCGGCGCAAGTTCGGCCGCCAGCGATCGGGTCAATCCCTCCACCGCACCTTTGGCCATCGCGATCGATGCGTGCGAAACGAATCCTTGCGCAACAGCAACGCTCGAGTACAACACGACCGAAGCCGGTCCCGCCCCAGCCTTCATGGCCGGCACGGCCTCTTTCACGGCCAGCGCCGCAGCCACGGCATTGAGATGGAAATCGCGCGCGAAGTCCTCGCGCGTCAATCGGGACAACGGCCGCAAATTGATGCTGCCGACGGCAAACACGAGGCCGCCCAGTTGCGGTCCGGCGTCCCGCGTGACCCGGGCAATCCCGTCCGGATCCAGCACGTCCGCTTCCGTGAAGCTGGCTCCGAGCTCGGCAGCAAGAGCCTGCAGGCGCTCGGCATTGCGACCCGTCAGATGCAGCGAATGGCCATCCGCCGCCAACGCGCGCGCGCTTGCCGCGCCGATTCCGCCGGTCGCTCCGTAGATCAGGACCTTGCCAGACATGCCGTACCTCCGCTGGATTCCTCACGCGATCGTTCGCGACCGGATCGCATCACGCGTGCGGGCGGGGTTTGCGGCTCGCTCACCGGCCCACCCGGCCGCTGGCCGACGAGCCGGCGCGGCCCCTGCTCGGCAGGCGGCCGCGCTTGTTGCGATAGGAGATCGGGAAAAGGCCTGCGACGCCTGCGCTTTTTCCAATCCCGAATCCCGAATCCCCAATCCCGGCTTCACCGCTTGAAGCGCACCAGTACACGCTGACCTATACGGAACTCGCCGCCGTCCAGTTGCAGCACGCATTCGACGTCGTGCGCGCCGGCGCGCTCGACCGGATCGTCGGTCAGCCGGCTCGGGCCGAACACCTCGCCTACCCGCAGCACGCGCGCCGGCACCGCGGTGCCCTGGTCCGAATCGCGCACGACCTCGGCCTGCATGCCGGGCTTGACCAGGTCGACGTAGGTTTCGTTGAGTTCGGCGCGCACGATGCGCGGGCGGTCCGGAAGCAGCTGGAACAACTCGCTGCCCGCCTGCGCGGACACGATGTCGCCCACGTGCACGGTGCGCCGCACGATGCGACCCGCGGCCGGCGCGCGGATCTCGCGCGCCGCCAGTTCGGCCTGCGCGGCCTCGACACGCACGCGCGCGCCGCGCTGGGTCGCCGCCGCGGTGGCGATCTCGGCCTTCAGCACGGCCACCGCGGCATTCGCCTCGTCGGCGGACTGGCCGGTCGCGGCTCCCGCCTCGGCGGCCTCGGTCGCGCGCCGCGCCTGCGCCTCGGCCGGCTCCAGGCGCGCCTTCAGCACGCCGGCCTGCGCCTCGGCTTGGGCCAGTTCGGCCTCGGCCACGGCGACCGCGGCGCGCGCCTGGCGCGGATCGAGCGCCACCAGCACCTGGCCTTGCTTGACCACATCGCCGTCCTCGGCCTCGACCCGCTCGACGCGCCCGTCACCGCCCGCGACGATGCGGATCAGGCCGCCCTCGACGTCGACCTGGCCGCGCGCCATCGCCAGGTACGGGCTCGGTGCCGCCCCCGGTCCCGGGCCGGCGCCTTCGTCCGTGCAGCCGGCAAGCGCCAGCACCAGCAACAGGCTGGCGCCCAGGCGGGCGCGGCGCGCGCACAACTCCATCATGCGAAGAAATCCTCTGGGTGGATCGGCTCGAACACGCCCCCGCGCTTCGCGCCGTGCAGACATCAGCTTATTGCCGCGTATGATGCCGCGCGGCGATCGAACCTGCACGCGCCGACTCCAATTCGCAGGTCGAGCGGCCTGCCAGACCGCCACCCGAGCGACCCGCCGGCCCCCGCTCTCCGAATCCCCAATCCCGAATCCCGGCGTTCCTACTGCACCGCCACCAGCGCCGGCCGGCGGTCGGACAGGATGCGGCCGTCTTCCATCGCCAGCACGCGGTCGGCGTGCGCGATCAGGCGCGGGTCGTGGCTGACGCACAGCACGGTGGCGCGGTGTGCGCGCGCGATGCGGTGCAGCGTGTCGATCACGATCTGGCCGTTGGCGGCGTCGAGCGCGCTGGTCGGCTCGTCGGCGAACAGCAGCTGCGGTTCCTTGGCCAGCGCGCGCGCGATCGCCACGCGCTGCTTCTCGCCGCCGGACAGCGCGGCGGGCTTGAGGTGCATGCGACTGGCCAGGCCGACCTCGGCCAGCGCGTCGCGCGCGCGCTCGCGCGCGGCGGCATCGGACAGGCCGAGGTAGCCGAGCGGCAGCGCGACCTGCTCGACCGCGTCCAGCGCGGGGAACAGGTTGAAGCCCTGGAACACGAAGCCGGTGTGGAGCAGGCGGAAGCGGTCCAGCTCGACCGGCTTGAGCCGGCCGAGATCCTGCCCGAGCGCGATCACGCGGCCGGCGTCCGGGCGCAGCAGGCCGCTCAGGATCGCCAGCAGCGTGCTCTTGCCGCAGCCGGACGGGCCCGACACGAGGGTCAGCTCGGCCGCGGCGATCTCGACCGACAGGTTGCGCAGCACGTCGGTGCGCACCGTGCCGGTGACGAAGGACTTGGACAGGGAGTCGGCGATGAGGGCGGCGGCCATGCGTGGGTCAGCGCAGCAGCAGGGCGGGATCGACGTGGCGCAGCGTGCGCACCGCCATGAGGCCGGACACCAGCGCGATGCCCATGACCAGCGCGGCACACACCGCGACCGTGGTCAGGTCGAGCTGCACCGGCACGTCGCGCCGCCTGGCCAGCAGCACCACCAGCACGGTGGCGAGGCCGCCCGCGACGAGGCCGAATGCGCCGACCCAGGCCGCCTGCTGCAGCACGACGCGGCGCAGCGCGGCGAAGCCGACGCCGAGCGCGTGCAGCGTCGCGTACTCGCTGAGCGAGCCGGCGACCGCACCCATCAGGGTCTGGCTGGTGATGACGGCACCGACGCCGAACACGACGAAGGCGATGAACACGACGCCGAGGCCGGCGCCGGTCTCGAACAGCCAGTAGGTGACCGCGCGCTGCGCGAACGCCTGGCGCGTCCACACCTCGAAGCGCGGCGCGGTGGCGGACGGCTGCAGCCGCGCGCACACGGCCTCGGCCTGCGCCGGATCGTGCAGTTTGACCACGTAATAGGCGACCTGGCCGGCGCTGTCGCCGTTGTCGAGCCGGCGCGAGGTCGGCAGCGAGGTGACGATGTTGACGCCGCCGAGCGCACGCAGGCCGTTGGCGACGCCGACGATGCGCACGCGATGGCCGTTGATCACGGCCTGGCCGCCGACCGCGAGGCCGAGCTTGGGCAGGTCGGCGCGGTCGACGATGACGCTGTCGGGTTCGTCCAGACGCGCGCGCAGCTCCGGCGTCAGCACGTCGGCGAACAGCAGGCCGTCCGGACGCGTGTCGATGCCGGACACGAACACCGACACGCCGCCCTTGTCGGCCGGGCCGCGCCAGTCGCCGTCGATCCAGTTGAACGGCTCCACGCGCGCGACCGCCGGGTCCATCAGCGCCTTGATCTCGGCATCGTGCGGGATCGGCCGGCCGAGCTCGATGTTCTGCGTGCCGGGATAGCCGATCCACAGGTCGCCGCCGGACTTGTTGATGTAGACCGCGGCGCTGTTGAAGATGCCGAACACGAGCGCGGCCTGCACCAGCAGCAGCAGGCCGGAGAACGCGACCGCCAGCGCCGAGGGCAGGAAGCGCCGCCACTCGTGGATGAGGGTCTTGCGCGCGAGCGGCACCATCAGCCGTTCTCCGCCAGCGGCGCGTCGCCGCTCGACGGCAGCGGCGCGCCGCCGAGCGCCTTGTACAGCACGATGAACGCGGTATTGCGCTCCTGCTCGGCCTGCGCCAGCTCCAGCCGCGCCTGCGCCAGCGCGGCGGTCGCGGCGACGCGGTCGACACCGTCGGCCAGGCCGAGCCGACGCAGCGTCTCGGCCGCGGCGGCGGCCTGCTCCAGCCCGGGCAGGCCACGTTGCAGCGCGGCCACACGCTCGCGCTGGTGCTCGAGCGCGGCCAGCGCCGCCTCCGCCTCGGCGACGCCCTCGAGCACCGCCTGGCGGTAGGCGAGCACGCTGGCCGACAATTCGTGCGCGCGCGCGTCGGCGGTGGCCAGGCGCGCGCCCCAGTCGAACAGCGGAATATCGATCGCCGGGCCGAACGAGACGATGCCGTCCGCGTCCGACAGCCGCGTGCGGCCGATCACGCGCGCCGAATAGGTCAGCGAACCGCCGAGGCCGATGTGCGGATACAGCTCCGCACGGGCCAGCCCGGCTTCGCCGGCGGCCTTCAGCACCTCGTTCTCGGCGCGGCGGATCTCCGGCCGCGTGCGCAGCAGGTCGGCCGGCGCGGCGGCGATGCGCAGGTCGCCAAGCTGCGGCGGCGCGCCGGCCGCGGCCAGCGCCGGGGCCGGCTCGCCCTGGCCGAGCAGCACGCCGAGTTTCTGCCGGCTGCGTGCGATCGCGGTGCGCGGTTCGGACAGCGCTGCATCCGCCGCGGCCTGCTCGGCCTGCGCGATGGCGAGGTCGTTGGCCGAGGCCAGGCGCAGGCGCTGGCGCGTGCGCAGCAGCGCGACCTTGTCCTGCGCCCCGTCCGCGAGCTGCTGCAGCAGCGCCAGCCGTTGCTGCGCGCCGCGCAGTTCGATGTAGGTGCGCACGACCTCGGCCACCACGCTGACGCGCGCGGCCTGCGTGTCGGCTTCGGCGATGCCGAGGTCGCCGGCGGTCACGCGCGCCTGGTTCTGGTAGCGGCCGAACAGGCCGAGCTCCCACTTCGCGTCGAAGCCCACCTGGTAGTAGCTGGCGCTGCTGTCCGGCGTCGGCTCCGAATAGCCGCGCGCGCTCAACTGCGGCAGGTACGGCGCATGGGTCGCGCCGGCCAGCGCACGCGCGGCGTCGATGCGCAGCGCCGCCTGCGCGATGGTCAGGTTGCCGGCCAGTGCGCGCTCGACGAGGCGGTCGAGTTCGGCATCGTTGAACGCCTTCCACCAGCCGTGCAGGTCCGGCGCGGCGGCCTGCGCGCGGCCTTCGGCGGCGTTCTGCCAGGCGGCCGGCGTGTCGCCGGCCAGGCGCGGCAACGGCGCCACCGCGCAGCCCGCGAGCGTGCCAAGGCAGCCACCCAGCAGGAGCGAGCGACAAACGGCGATGCCGCGAGGCGGACGCGTACGGCTGACGCGCGTGCTGGGCGTGCTCGGTGGGACGATGCGGGTGGACATGCGCGGGGCGGACGGCTCGGTCGACGGCCGCATCGAATCGGCGGCAGATGCCATTTTAGCCGTTTGCGCACCCGCCGCGGCCATCCGGCCCGCTCGCAACGCACGCAATGCGTCGGACGGACGCGCCCGGACCGCGTTTGCCGGCGGCCGGACGCATGCCGGAAAAAGACACCCTCCGGCCCGTGCCGGAGGGTGTCCACGCTACGTATTACTGGCAGTCCAGCTCGAACCCGTCGCGGAACAGCGCGTCGGTGTCGAACACGACATAGGCCGCGGCGCTGTTGTTGCCGGTGTACGGATCGGTCGTGGCCGAGCTGCCGCTCGCATCCAGCCGCACCAGGCTGCCGCCGAAGCTGCGCGGCACGCACACGGTGGTCGTCACCGTGCGCGTGACGCCGGCCGCCAGGCTCGGGAACGCGCACGGCCACGCCGAGCTGCAATCACCCGCGTTGCCGACGAACACCAGGCCGGCCGGCAGCGCGTGGCCCAGCTGCACGTTCTGCGCGGTGCTCGGACCGTTGTTCGTGACGCTGACCGTGTAGCTGAAGCGGCCGCCGCGCAGGACCGTCTCCGGCGCGGCGATCGCGACCGCGATGTCGGCACCGGCACCGACCGTCGTATGCGCCGCGAACACGTTGTTGTCCATGTCCGGGTCCGGCGTGCTGCTGGCGACCGAGGCGCTGTGCGTGATCGGGTTCGCGCCGGCGTAGTTCGACGGCACCGTGTAGGTGACGACGTAGCTGCGGTTCGCGCCCGGGGCGAGCGTGCCGAGGTTGCACGGCAGGCTGCTGCAGGCGCCGCTGATCGTGCCGAGGACCAGGCCGGCCGGCGTCGCGTTCGTCACGCTGACCGCAGCGGCCGCGCTCGGGCCGGCGTTGGCGACGGTGACCGTGTAGCTGACGCCGTCGCCGGCCAGCACCGCGGCGGTGCCAGTCTGCGTGATCGACACGTCGGCCGAATCGGTCAGCGCGACGTTGACGCTGGCGCTGTTGTTGCCCGGCACCGGATCGGTCGTGGTGGAGCTGACCGTGGCGGTGTTCGCGACCGGGCCCGCACCGGCGTAGTCGTACGGCACGCGGAAGGTCGCGTTGATGACCTTCACCGCGCCGTTGGCGAGCGTGCCGAGGCTGCACGGGAACGCCGTCACGCAGTCGCCCGCGTTGGCCACGAACACGAGGCCCGCAGGCGTCGCATCGGCGACGCTGACCGCGCTGGCGCCGCCCGGGCCCTTGTTGGTCACGGCGATCGTGTAGGTCACCGTGCCGCCGCGGACCACGCTGGCCGGCGCCTGCATCGTCAGCATGAGGTCGGCCGCGTGCGAGATCGCGGTGGTGACCGAGGCGCCGTTGTTGGCCGGCAGCGGATCCGGCGTGGCGCTGCCGACGCTGGCCGTGTTGACGACGTTGGGCTGGGCGTAGCCGTCCGGCACCGCGAACGTCGCGACGATCGTCTTGCTCGCGCCGGAGGCCAGGCTCGCGAACGTGCACGGGAACGCGCCGGTGCAGTCGCCGGTGTTCGACACGAAGGTCAGGCCGGCCGGCGTCGCATCGGCCACGCTGATCGTCTTGGCCGGGCTCGGACCGTTGTTGGTCAGCGTGATCGTGTAGGTCACGTTGCCGGCGGCACCCGCGCTGGACGGGCCGGTCATCGCAAGCGCGAGATCGGCCGAGTTCGTGAACGTGGTCGTGGCCGAAGCGCTGTTGTTGCCCGGCACCGGATCCGACGTGCTGCTGCTGACGCTGGCGGTGTTGACGATGTTCGCCTGGGCGTAACCGTCGGGCACGGAGAACGTCGCCACGATCGTGCGGGTCGCGCCCGCGGCGAGGCTGGCGAACGTGCACGGGAATGCCGTCGTGCAGTCGCCGCTGTTCGACACGAAGGTCAAGCCGGCCGGCGTCGCGTCGGCCACGCTGACCGCCTGCGCCGGACTCGGGCCGTTGTTGGTCAACGTGATCGTGTAGCTGACCGAGCCCGCGGCGTTGAGGTTGGCCGGGCCGGTCATCGCGAGCGCGAGGTCGGCCGCGCTGGTCACCGGGGTCGTCACGGTCGCGCTGTTGTTGCCCGGATTCGGATCCTCGGTGCTGCTGCTCACGCTGGCGGTGTTGACCAGCGGCTGGTTGGTGTCATAGCCGGGCGGCACGGTGTAGGTCACCGTCGCGGTGCGGCTCGCGCTGGCGCCGAGGCTGGCGAACGTGCACGGGAACGCGCTGCATTCGCCGCTGATCGAGCCGAGGATCACGCCGGCCGGCATCGGGTTCTTCAGCACGACGTTGTTCGCGGTGTTCGGACCGTTGTTGGTCACGGTGATCACGTAGGTGGCCTGGCCGCCCGCGCCGACGGTGGCCGAGCCGGTCTGGCTGACCGCCAGGTCCGCGCCACTGCCGATCGCCGCGTTCGGCAGCGGCCACACCCACGCGCCGCGCGAGCGCGTGAACGCCGCCAGCGTCGTGAAGCCGCGGTCGACCACGAGATCCCACACCATCACGCGCGGGAAGTCCTCGAAGTAGTGCCAGGTCGGCGAATCGACCGAGATGTCGTCGGTGTAGTACAGGCCCCAGTCGGTGCCGATGAACACCTGGTCCGGATTGTTCGGGTTCGGCATGACCTGCTCGACCGGGATGTTCGGCAGGTTGCCGGACTTGTCCTTCCAGGTGAAGCTCGGGCAGTCGTACGCCGAACAGGTCACCTGGAACACGTGGCCCGGACGCCCGGGCGTGTTCTGGTCGAAGCCGCCGACCGCCGCGTAGACGACGAGGGCCGAGCGCGGATCGAAGCGGACGCCGAAGATCGGCCGGTTCGGCAGCACGTTGTTGTTGTCGGTGACGTTGACCGCGTTGGCGCAGTTCGGGTCGCTCGACGCCGTCATCGGGCAGTTGGCGGACGCCACCGTGCCGAGGCCGAACACGATCTGCACGTTGCCGTCATTGGTGCCGACCGCCGCCACCGTCGGATCGGTGAACGAATAGGCGACGTGGTTGATGTACGAGCGGTTGCTGGCGCCGAGGATCAGCGAGTTCTTGGTCAGGTTCGGCGTGCGCGCCTTCCACGACGCGCGCATGGTGGTGGTGTTGGAATTCCCCAGGTCGAGGGTCTCCCACAGGCGGTTGGTGCCGGCGAGCATGTGGTTGCAGCCATTCGCCGTGCTGCAGCCGCTGCCCGGCACGTCCAGCGCACCCCATTTGTAGATGTCGTAGGACATCGCGAAGATCGTGCTGGAGAGGTCGCCGGTGCCGCCCCAGGTTCCACCGGTATTGCCCGATGCCGTGGAGAAGGAACCGGACATCGTGTTGCCGTAGGTCAGGCTGCGGGCGAGCGAGCCGTACTGGCTGGAGTTGAACCAGATCGCGTTGCCGATCGGCTCGATCTTCGTGGTGGTGCCGTCGCCGCTGCAGTTGGACGTCCACTTGACCGGCCCGGTCGGCTGGCCATCGAACTTGACCGCCGAGCAGCCGTTGTCCTGCGCGCCGGCGCCGATGGCAGGCGTGGCCGAATTGGCGAAGTTGGACGTGATGTCGCCGAAGTAGAACTCGATCGTGTTGAGCGTGTCGTTGAGCTGGCGGAAGCTCGGGAACGGCGCGGTCGAGTTCTCCGTGTAGTACACGCCGCCGTCGTTGCCGATCAGCATCTTCTCGCCGTTGCCCGGGAGGAACGCGCGCGCATGCTGGTCGACGTGGACGTGGTCCAGCGTTCCCGCCGGCTTGGTCGTCCAGCCGCAGGTGATGTCGGCGTAGTTGGCGCCGCCGTCGGTCGAACGATAGACATCGTAGCCGGAAAGGAACGTGATCTCCGGATTGGTCGGGTGCACCGAGATGCCGGCGTCGTACCACATCTGCGAGCCGCCGCCAGCCGAGGTCGAGTCGCTGCCGCAGCGCGCGACGTTCGCGGTGGCGGCCTTCTGCACCCAGGTGTCGCCGCGGTTGTCGCTACGCCAGACGCCGAGCACGTTGGAACCCGAAACGGAGGCCGCCATCGCATAGATCGTGTCGGGCTGGCTCGGCGACACGGCCAGTTCGATGCGGCCGATGTCGGTACCGCCGGCCGTGCCGGTCGGATTGCCGCTGCCGGTTCCCGCGGGCCAGCCGTTGTTCAGCAAGCTCCACGCGCTCGTGGCCGGGCAGCCGCCGCCCGGGATGCGCTCCAGCCGGTAGACGCCGTTGGCGCCGTTCTGGCCGATGTCCGGCTGCGTCGGGGTGGCGTTGCCGCGCGTGCCGATCGCCACGTACAGGCGCGTGCTGCCGTCGCCGTTGCTGACCGGGATCAGGCCGGTCACGTCCTGGCGCTGGCGGTTCGCGCTGGTCGCGAACTCGTTGACGTAGCACGGGCCGACCCAGTTTTCGCCGGCATCGTACGAGAAGAACACGCTGGTCTTCGTGCCGACGACGACGGTGCGCGAGTTGTTCGGATCGACGACGACCTTGCCGATGGCCTGGTACTGCGGGAAGCCACCGTCGATCGGCGCGTAGTAGGGACTGAACACGTCGGTGCCGAGCAGGCGCCAGGTGGCGCCCTGGTCGGTGCTCTTGAGCACGCCGCTCGCACCGAACGAGAAGTTGCCGAAGTTCAGGTCGCCGGTCGCCGCGTAGATCGTCTTGTGGTCGTTCGGATCGAGCGTGATGTCGGAAATCGACAGACCGGCGATTTCCGGGATATTGGTGACGACTTGCCAAGTGGTCGGATTGTTCGGTGGCGCGTCGAGCGAGCAGCAGGTCGTGGTCTTCCAGATGCCGCCGCCGTCGGAACCGGCGTAGGCGATGGTCGGGTCGACCGGGTCGACCGCGATCACGTTGATGCGGCCGGACACCGAACCGTAGCTCTGCTGCGTGTTGTTTTCCGGCATCGGGCCGAGCGGCGTGAAGCGGCTGGCATCGAGCGTCAGCGGCGAATGCGGGACCAGGCTCTTGTCGTAGGTCTTGGCACCGGCCGGTACCGCCTTGACCATGGCGCGGTCCTGCACGGCGGCCTCGGCGGCCCAGGTCGGATCGAAGTGGCCGGTCGGATAGGTGTAGCGGGCGATCCAGTCGTCGCTCTTGGGCGGATCCTCTTCGCCCTCCCCGGCTTCACCGGACCACCATTCGGGCGGAGCGAGATGCAGGCAGGCGGCAGCGCCACCGGCGGCGGCGGCCAACGAAAACAGGTAAATGGGCAACTTGCGCATGGTTCTCCCCGGGAACACGGCACTTGGAAGACGCGCGCCGGCGCGGACGCGCAGGCACGCGGCGGCTGCACGCAAGCGCTCCTGGGGCCGGCGTGGGCCTATCGTCAAATCAATGGAACTTCCGCCCTGCAGTCCCCGCTGATCCGGTCGAACCGATCAGCGACGCACTGCGTATCGTCCTTCGGTCGCGCGACGGCCATCCCCTTCCGTGCGCGAACCCCGGCAGACGTTTCCGTCTGCGCGCCGAAACGTATCAGCCTGCAGGAGGATTGAGAAGCAGGCTTTGGCCATCTTTACATCTGCAGCCACCATACGCAGCCGCACGCCACGACGTGGCGATCGGTGGGCGCTCAGGGTGCGCCGGCATGCACGCGCCGGCCGCCGACCCAGGTCTCGAGCACGCGCGTGGACCAGATGTCCTGCACCGGCACCGCGAAGTAGTCACGATCGACCAGGATGAAGTCGGCCCATTTGCCGGGCTCGAGCGTGCCGAGCGTCTTCTCCTGGTGCGCCGCGTACGCCGCGTCGAGCGTGAACGCACGCAGCGCCTCGGCGCGGCTCATCGCCTGCGCGGCGCGCCAGCCGCCGGCCGGCTGGTTCGCGTGGTCCTGGCGCGTGACCGCCGCATGCAGGCCGAAGAACGGATTGGGCGATTCGACCGGGAAATCCGAGCCGCCGGCGATGACCGTGCCCTGGTCGAGGAAGCGCCGCCACGCGTAGGCGCCTTCCAGGCGCGCGGCACCGAGGCGGTCCTCGGCCATGTTCATGTCGGAGGTCGCATGGGTCGGCTGCATCGAGGCGATCAGCTTGAGCGGGACGAAGCGCGGGATGTCCTCCAGCGCGAGCACCTGCGCGTGCTCGATGCGGTTGCGCAGCGCCTCGCCGCCGTGCGCCCGGTAGGCGGCGGCGAACGCGTCGAGCACCGTGCGGTCGCCGCGGTCGCCGATCGCGTGCACGTTGACCTGGTAACCCTTCGCCAGCGCCTTGCCGATCATCGCGGTCAGCGCCTCGGGCGTGTGGAACAGCAGGCCGCGATTGCCCGGATCGTCCGAGTACGGCGCCAGCAGCGCCGCGCCGCGGCTGCCGAGCGCGCCGTCGGCGTACAGCTTGACGCTGCGCACGGTCAGGAAGTCGCCGCCGTAGCCGAGCAGCGGGCCGTCGCGCGCGATGCGGTCGAAGTCGGCCTCGACGCCGCCGATCATCGCGTACAGGCGTGCCGTCAGCTTGTGCGCGTCGGCGTAGCGCCGGTACAGCCTGTAGGTCTCGGCGTCGATGCCGGCGTCGTGCACGCCGGTCAGGCCGACGCGCGCGAGTTCGGCCAGCGCGAGGTCGAGCGCATGCGCCGACTCGCGTGCCGTCGGCGCCGGAAGCTTGCGCGCGACGAGGTCCATCGCGGCGTCGACGAAGAGGCCAGTCGGCGCGCCCTGCGCGTCGCGCTCGATGCGGCCGCCGGGCGGATCGGGCGTGTCCTTGCCGATGCCGGCCCGCTTCAGCGCCGCGCTGTTGGCCCAGCCGGCGTGGCCGTCGACGCGCTCGAGCCAGGCGGGCCGGCTGCCGGTCACCGCGTCGAGTTCGCGCGCGGTCGGGAAGCGCCCGAGCTGCCACACCACCTGGTTCCAGCCGCGGCCACGGATCCACGCCGCCTCGCGCTCGCGCGCCGCGAACGTGCGTACCGCCGCGAGCGCCTCGGCCAGCGTCTTCGTCGCGCTCAGGTCGGCCTGCGTGCGCATCTGGCCCAGGCCCATGACGTGGCCGTGCGCGTCGATCAGCCCCGGCAGCAGCGTACGGCCGTGGCCGTCCTCGATCCGCGCCGTGCCGGCGCGCGCGGCCAGCTCGTCGTTCGTGCCGGTCGCGACGACCTTGCCGTGCTCGACGAGCAACGCCTCGAAGCGGCGCACCTGGCCGGTGCCGTCGAGCGTGTAGCCGTTGACGTTGCGCACGAGCAGGTCGGCGGCCGGCGCGGCCGGGGCCAGCGCGGCGAGCAGCAGGACAAGCAGGCGACGGCGCATGCGGCGGACTCCCAGGGAATGACGCCCGACAGTATGCCGAGTCGGTGGCTCAGGTGGGCGCGGCTCCTGATGGTGCCGGGCGCCAATTCGATCCTCGCTGCCGCTGCGTGTTGCTTGCCGTGGGAGCGCCGGCAGGCGCGATGCTGTTGAAGCCCTCCCCTTCAAGGGGAGGGCTGGGTGGGGATGGTGTTCGTCGCGCCGGTCGAAGCATCGCGGCTGCCGCCGCTCCCGCCCAGCGGTGTCCGCCCTCGCCGCGAAATCAATCGGCGCGCAGCACCGAAAGGAACGCCTCGCCATAACGCTCCAGCTTGCGCTCGCCGACGCCGCTGATCGCGCCGAGCGCGGACAGCGTCTGCGGCCGCTCGTGCAGCATCGCGAGCAGGGTCGCGTCGTGGAAGATCACGTAGGCCGGCACGCCCTGCTCCTTCGCCAGCCGCGCGCGGCATTCGCGCAACGCGTTCCACAACGCCGCTTCATGCGGCGCGATGTCGAGGCTGCCGCGCGCGTGCTCGGCGCGCGCCTTCTGGCGTGCGGCGCGGCGGCCGGCGCGGTCGGCCTGGCGGCGCAGCAGCACCGGCTTCGCGCCGCGCAGCACGTCGCGGCTGGCTTCGGTCAGGCGCAGGGTGCCGTAACCTTCCTCGTCGGGCGCGAGCAGGCCGGTCGCGACCAGCTGGCGGAAGATGCCGCGCCACTGCTGCTTGTCGAGGTCGGCGCCGATGCCGAACGTCGTCAGCTTGTCGTGGCCGAGCGTCTGGATGCGCTCGTCCGCCTCGCCACGCAGCACCTGGGTCAGGTGCGTGACGCCGAAGCGCTGGCCGGTGCGATAGACGCACGACAGCGCCTTCTGCGCGACCACGCTGGCGTCCCACACCTGCGGCGGATCGAGGCAGTTGTCGCAGTTGCCGCAGGGCTCGGCCAGCGTCTCGCCGAAATACGCGAGCAGGCGCTGGCGCCGGCACGCGGTCGTCTCGGCGAAGCCGACCAGCGCGTCGAGCTTGCTGCGCTCGAGCCGCTTGCGCTCCTCGCCGGCCTCGGACTGGTCGATGAACTGGCGCAGCGTGACCAGGTCGCCCAGGCCCCAGCACAGCCACGCCTCGGCCGGCAGGCCGTCGCGGCCGGCGCGGCCGGTTTCCTGGTAGTAGCCCTCCATGCTTTTCGGCAGGTCCAGGTGCGCGACGAAGCGCACGTCCGGCTTGTCGATGCCCATGCCGAACGCGATCGTCGCGACCATCACCACGCCATCCTCGCGCAGGAAGCGCTGCTGGTTCAGCGCGCGCTCGGCCGCGGTCATGCCGGCGTGGTAGGCCAGCGCGTTGATGCCCTGCTCGCCGAGCCACTGCGCGGTCTCGTCGACCTTGCGCCGCGACAGGCAATAGACGATGCCCGATTCGTCCTCGTGCGTGGCGAGGAAGTGCTCGAGCTGGCGCCGCGCGTTGTCCTTCTCGACTACGCGGTAGCGGATGTTGGGCCGGTCGAAGCTGGCGACGAACTGGCGCGCCGATTCGAGCGCGAGCCGCTCGACGATCTCGCGCCGCGTCGGCGCATCGGCGGTCGCGGTCAGCGCGACGCGCGGCACCTCCGGGTAGCGCTCGTGCAGCAGCGTCAACTGACGGTACTCGGGGCGGAAGTCGTGGCCCCACTGCGACACGCAGTGCGCCTCGTCGATCGCGAACAACGCGATCGCGACCTGGTCGAGCAGGTCCAGGCAACGCTCGCTCAACAGCCGCTCCGGCGAGACGTAGAGCAGCTTCAGGCTGCCGTCGAGCAGGCGCCGCTCGACCGCGCGCTGCGCCGCCGCATCGAGGCTCGAATTCAGGAACGCCGCCTCGACGCCGGCCTGGCGCAGCGCCTCGACCTGGTCCTGCATCAACGCGATCAGCGGCGACACCACCACCGCCGTGCCATACCGCAGCATCGCCGGAATCTGGTAGCACAACGACTTGCCGCCGCCGGTCGGCATCAGCACGAGCGCATCGCCGCCGCCGGCGACGTGCTCGACGATCGCCTGCTGGTCGCCGCGGAACGCGGCATAGCCGAAGACGGAATGAAGGATTTGCTGGGCGGGGCTGGACATCGGCGTGATGCTAGCAAAGCGCGAGCCATCCTCGGCGGCCCCCTCAAGTTCGGACTACTCGTTCGGACGGCAATGACGCTGATGTGCCTGGCCCATCGGAACCGTCGGTGGCTCCCCCTGCCCCTCGGCAGCCAAGCAAATGGCGCGTGTATCGCAAGCGTGATACTCCGATCGCCAGATCGCCATGCAACACGTACCGCACTGCGTACCGGCCTCAGCGACTGACAGACGGGCGCCTTGCATCGCGCCCCGGCTTGCGCGACGATGCATCGCAATTGCAACACATGCGGGCAAGACCATGAAATCCGCCACCTTCCCTTCGCTGCGCGTCGATCCGGCCCTGCGCAAGGCCGCGGAAGCGGTCCTGCAGGAGGGCGAGAGCCTGTCGAGCTTCGTCGAGCAGTCCGTGCGCGCGCAGATCGAGAAGCGACGCCTGCAGGAGGAGTTCATCTCGCGCGGGCTCGCTGCGCGCGACAAGGCACGTGGCAGCGGCGACTACGTTTCGGCCGCAGCGGTGCTGAAGGGCCTCGAGTCGCGCCTGGCCAAGGCGAAGAAGAAGCCGGCGTGAGCTTCCGGGTCCGCTTCACGCAGGAAGCGCGAGCCGACCTTGAAAGGCTCTACGACTTCATCCTGCAGCGCGACGCCGACGACTTCGCGCTCGCCACGAAGGCGCTTGCCGCGATCCGCGACGCCATCGGCCCGCTCGAAACCTTTTCTTTCAGTTGCCGGAAGGCGACGCCCGCGAATCCGTTCCTGCGCGAACTGCTGATTCCGTTTGGGACGACCGGCTACGTGGCCCTGTTCGAGATCGAGGACGCGCACACGGTGACCGTACTCGCCGTGCGCCATCAGCGCGAGGACGACTATCACTGAATGCAAGGTGGAGCCCAGCGCCGAAGGCGTGTCTCCGTTACGCGAAGGTGGAGCAGAAAGAGGGTCAGCTCAGTTTCTCTCGATAGGCGAGCCTGAAATCCCCCCGTCCGGGCGTCGAGCACATGGGCAGGAGTCGCAATGAGTGCAAGAACTGCTGAAAATGCGGACCTCGATCAGCTGACAGCCATCTGGCACAAGGGCTGGCAGGATGCCCACGCCCGGATCCTTCCGTCCCAACTCGCGAAGCACCGGACGCGGGCCAGTTTCAGGGAGCGGCTCCAGGCAGACCTGAGCCGCGTGCGGGTGGTGGGCTCGCCCGGCGAGCCGCTTGGCTTCTGCATCGTCAAGGGCGATGAGCTGTATCAGCTCTACGTGTCGGCTTCTGCACGCGGCCAGGGAGTCGCTGCAACGCTGTTGGCGGATGCGGAGGCGCGCTTGAGCGCTCTGGGAGTCGATACGGCCTGGCTTGCATGCGCCATTGGCAACGACCGGGCCGCAAGGTTCTATGAGAAGAACGGCTGGCGGCTTGCCGGGAGGATGACCAGCCAACTGCCGACCCCGGACGGAATCTTTCCTCTCGAAGTCTGGCGCTATGAGAAGAACCTGATCGAGGCTTCACGCCCGGCAGTAGGCGTCGCGCACGTCGTGCTGGAGACGCATTGCATGGATGCGTCGGCGCGCTTCATGCGCATCATCGGCATGCGACCGATCTTCGATGGCCCCGAGGTGTCGGTGTACGAGATGCGGGGCGGCACGCATCTGATCCTGATGCGGCAGGACGAGGTTGCGGCACGCGATGCCGCGTTCGACCTCATGGTCGACGACCTGCGAGGCACTCACGAGCGATTCGCATCTCTAGGGCTGGAGCCGTCGCCAATCGAGGCGCGTCCAGCCATCGACCATGAGGTCTTCACTGTCCGCGAGCCCGCCGGACACCTCATTACGTTCTTCTCAAGCCACGCTTCCGGAAAGCCGATATAGAGCCAGGGGTTAAAGTCTGGCTGAACCTGCCCCTCCTGATCGGAGGCCAAGAAGCGATACTTGAGTCGCTACTTGGAGTTCAA
>JAACZU010000013.1 GCA_009996615.1 Rhodanobacteraceae bacterium
AGTCTGCAACTGGTCCACATGGCCTTCCTGGCTTTACTGCTCCGGAGACTTTGAACAGGTTCTAATCCCTAGCTTCCCGCCAACGCACGCACCCGCGCGCGCGTCAGCGCGCCCAGGCGCAGGCGATCGAACAGCGCATCGAGGCCGTCGAGGTCGAGCGCACGGCGGCGGTAGGCGTGCGCCTCGGCCGGCACCGGCGCGTCCAGCGCGATGCCGCTCAGCGCGCGCGACAGGCGCGCCTGCGCGGCGTGCTCGCGCAGGCGCATCGACGCCGCGGCGGCGCCGCGCGTGCGCAGGAACGCGACCTCGTCGGCGCGTGCGAGCAGCGCGTCGAGGGTGCCGAAATGGTGCAGCAGGATCGCCGCGGTCTTGGCCCCGATGCCGGGCACGCCGGGGATGTTGTCGGTCGCGTCGCCGGTCAGCGCGAGGAAATCGGCCACCTGCTGCGGCTTCACGCCGAGCCGCTCCTTGACCCCGGCGCCGTCCCAGCGCAGGTTGCGCGGCGGATCCCACTGCTCGTCGCCGTCCTCGATCAGCTGGCCGAAGTCCTTGTCGGCCGACACGATCACGCCGCGGAAGCCGGCCGGGCGCAGCGCGGCCAGCGCGCTGCCGATCAGGTCGTCGGCCTCGTACTGCGTGTCGGTCAGCACGGTCGCGCCAAGCGCCTGCGCGACTTGCTTGCAGCCGGCGAACTGGCGCAGCAGGTCAGGCGGGGCGGGCGGGCGGTTGGCCTTGTAGTCCGGGTAGATCGCGTTGCGGAACGAGGTGGTCAGCGACTCGTCGAACGCGATCGCGACGTGTGTCGGCCGCGCGCGCTCGAACAGGTCGAGCAGGAAGCGCGTGAAGCCGTGCACCGCATGCGCCGGCGCGCCATCGGCGTCGCTCACCTCCGGCCCCGGCGCGAACCAGGCGCGGCAGACGTACAGGCTGCCGTCGACGAGGTGGACGGTATTCATGTCCTGGTCGCGCGCCGCGTTCAGCGCCATTCGTCGACGACCTCGGCCAGCTCCGGGCGCACCCGCTCGGGTGCACTCTCCTGCGCGGTGCCGATATGCACGTAGGCGACCACGCGCTCGTTCCCGGCCAGGCCGAGCAGTGCGGCGGCGTCGCGGTCGTAGGCCGACCAGCCGGTCAGCCACTGCGCGCCGAAGCCGAGCGCCTGCGCGCCAAGCAGCAGGTTGTAGGCGACGCAGCCGGCCGATAGCAACTGCTCCTGCGCCGGGATCTTCGGGTGCTGCTCGTCGATGCGCGCGATCACGGCGACGGTCAGCGGAGCACTGCTGAAGCGCGCGCGGTCCTTGTCGAGCACGGCCGGCGCGACGGCCGGGTCCTTGCGCAGGTGCAGGTCGGCCAGTTCGGTGCCGAGGCGCGCGCGCGCCTCGCCGCGGATCAGCAGCAGCCGCCATGGCATCAGGCGGCCGTGGTCGGGCACGCGGACGGCGGCGCGCAGCAGTGCGTCGAGCTGGGCGGCGTCCGGGCCCGGTTCGCCGAGCAGGCGCGAGGGGACCGAGTGGCGTTGGTTGAGCAAGTCGAGGGTGGTCACGCGAACTTCCGGGTCGGGGCCGCCTGCGCCGGGTGGCGGAAAAGGCGGCGGAAAACGATGTTCCAGCATAGCCGGCCGGCGCCGCGCTGTGGGCGTCTCGCCAGCTCCGCGGCAACTGAGCTAGCATCGGCAGACTCCATCGCGTGTGAAGGGGACAGGCATGGCGGCGACCGTAGCCGTGGTGCGCGAGACCGTTGCTGGCGAAAGGCGCGTTGCGCTGACGCCAGAAATTGCGAAGAAGCTGAAGGCGCGCGGCGCGCGCGTGCTGTTCGAGCCGGGCGCCGGCGCCGCCGCGTATTTCCCCGATGCGGCCTACGTCGAGGCCGAGAGCGCCGACGCGTCGAGCGTGCTGGCGCAGGCCGACGTGCTGCTGACCGTGCAGCCGCCGACGCTAGAGCAGATCGCCGCGCTGAAGGAGGGCGCGATCGTGATCGGCCACCTGCAGCCGCATCTGGAGCCGGGCCGCACCAAGGCGCTGCGCGACCGCCGCATCACCGCGTTCGCGATGGAGCTGCTGCCGCGCACGACGCGCGCGCAGGCGATGGACGTGCTGTCCTCGCAGGCGGCGGTGGCCGGCTACAAGGCCGTGCTGATCGCGGCCGAGGCGGCGCCGAAGTTCTTCCCGATGCTGACCACCGCAGCCGGCACGATCCGCCCGAGCAAGGTGCTGATCGTCGGCGCCGGCGTGGCCGGCCTGCAGGCGATCGCGACCGCGCGCCGGCTCGGCGCGCAGGTCGAGGGCTTCGACGTGCGCCCGGAAACGAAGGAGCAGATCGAATCGCTCGGCGCGAAATTCCTCGACCTAGGCGTCAGTGCCGCGGGTTCCGGCGGCTATGCGCGCGAGCTGACCGCTGAGGAGCGTGAGCAGCAGCAGCGCGCGCTGGCCGAGCAGCTCAAGGCGTTCGATGTCGTCGTCACCACCGCCGCCGTGCCGGGACGCAAGGCGCCGCGCATCATTTCGGCGGCGATGGTCGCCGGCATGAAGCCGGGCGCGGTGATCGTCGACATCGCCGCGGAAACGGGCGGCAATGTCGAAGGCACCGAAGCCGGGCGCACGGTCGTCAGCGCCAATGGCGTCAGCATCATCGGCACGACGAACCTGCCATCGAGCGCACCGGTGCACGCGAGCGAGATGTACGCGCGCAACCTGTACAACTTCCTCGAGCTGTCGCTCAAGGACGGCGCGCTGAACCTGGACTGGAACGACGAGCTGATCGCCAGGACCTGCCTGACGCATGCGGGGGAGATCCGGCACGAGCCGACGAAGGCACTGGTGGACGGCTCTTGATTTCGTCATCCCGGCGAAGGCCGGAGGCGCTTTTCAACAGCCGAAGGCTGGTCATCCAGCTCCTTGTTGCACGTAAGACACTGGATTCCGGCGTTCGCCGGAACGACGAAAAGAATGCACGATACCGAGGTGACGAGATGATCGATGGATTCCTTGCCTTGTACATCTTTGTGCTCGCCGCATTCACCGGCAAGGAAATCATCGGCCGCGTGCCGGTGATCCTGCACACGCCGCTGATGTCGGGCTCGAACTTCGTGCACGGCATCGTGCTGGTCGGCGCGATGATCGCGCTGGCGCACGCGGAGTCGCCGCTGGCGATCGCGATCGGCTTCATCGGCGTCGTGCTCGGCGCCGGCAACGCGGCCGGCGGCTACGTCGTGACCGAGCGCATGCTGGAGATGTTCAAGTCGAGCAAGGACGACAAGAAATGACGTGCCCCCGCGGGAGCGCTTTCAGCCCTCCCCTTCAAGGGGAGGGTTGAGTGGGGATGGTGTTGCCCACGACGCTCCCAGCTACAGACGAAACCGCGGATCGCGGCTGAAGCCGCTCCTACAAGCCGCTCCTACCGCCGTTCCAGCGCTCACATTGCCGAACAGGAACCACTGATGGATCTGCACACCCTGCTCGAATACGCGGCCAAGGCGTCCTACCTGCTCGCCGCGGTGCTGTTCATCCTCGGCATCAAGCGCATGTCCTCGCCGGTCACGGCGCGGCGCGGCATCGTGCAGGCCGGCCTCGGCATGGTCATCGCGACGCTGGCGACGTTCGCGATCACGCGCGGCCACAACCTTGGCCTGATCGTCGCCGGCCTCGCGCTCGGCGTGGTGCCGACCTGGCTTTGGGGCAGGAAGGTCGCGATGACCGACATGCCGCAGATGGTCGCGCTGTTCAACGGCATGGGCGGCGGCTCGGCTGCGGCGATCGGCGCCGGCGAGCTGCTGAAGTTCACGCAGGCCGGCGAGGTCGCGCCGCCGCTCGCGACGCTCGTGCTGGCGGTGGTCGGCGCGCTGATCGGCGCGATCTCGATGACCGGTTCGGTCATCGCCTGGGCCAAGCTCGACGGGCGCATGGACAAGCGTTTCGTGTTCGCCGGCCAGAAGCTGGTCAATTTCGCGGTGTTCGCGGCGGCCGTGCTGGCGGGCCTTGCGCTGGTGTTCTGGAAGCTCGACGCCAGCCTCGTGGTCGTGTTCTTCCTGCTCGCGCTCGCGTTCGGCGTGCTGATGACGCTGCCGATCGGCGGTGCCGACATGCCGGTCGTGATCTCGCTGTACAACGCGCTGACCGGCCTTGCGGTCGCGTTCGAAGGCTACGCGATGGGCATCGAGGCGCTGATCGTCGCCGGCATGGTGGTCGGCGCGGCCGGTACGTTCCTGACCCAGCTGATGGCCAAGGCGATGAACCGGCCGCTGTCGAACGTGCTGTTCTCGAACTTCGGCGCGGGCGGCGCGGCGCAGGAGATCGCCGGCGCGCAGAAGCCGATCGACGCGGCCGACGCCGCCTCGCTGCTGTACCTGGCGGAGAAGGTCATCATCGTGCCCGGCTACGGCATGGCCGTGGCGCAGGCGCAGCACAAGATCTGGGAACTGTCGCAGGCGCTGATCAAGGCCGGCAAGGACGTGAAGTTCGCGATCCACCCGGTCGCCGGGCGCATGCCGGGCCACATGAACGTGCTGCTGGCCGAAGCCGGCGTGCCGTACGACCTGATCGCCGACATGGACGACATCAACCCCGAGTTCAAGACCTGCGACGTCGCGATCGTGATCGGCGCGAACGACGTGGTGAACCCGGCCGCGAAGACCGACAAGTCCTCGCCGATCTACGGCATGCCGATCCTCGACGTGGTCGACGCGCGCCAGGTGATCGTGATCAAGCGCGGCAAGGGTACCGGCTTCGCCGGCATCGAGAACGCGCTGTTCTACCAGGACAACACGCGCATGCTCTATGCCGACGGCAAGGAGGCCGCCAACAGCCTGATCGCGGAATTGAAGGCGATCGAGGGCGGTGGTGGGCATTGAAGCCGGCATTGGGGATTGGTACTGCGAAGGCAGGATGCCGAAGCGAACGGTGGAGCCGGCCCGCAGGGCGAGCCGCGGGTGCGGCGAGTCATTCGGGATCGGAAAAAGCGCCGCGCGCTCCGGCCGGTGGCGCTCGAAGCCGGCGTTAAGGATCGGAACGGCATGATCGGGGTTCGGCTGGCGCGCGTGCGCTTCCTGCAGCGCGCGGCGACGGCCGTCCCATTGCGGCGCTGCGAGGCAACCGGGATGCGCTCATGACGACCACTGCCGCCGACGCGTTCGTGTTCTTCGGCGCCACCGGCGACCTCGCCCACAAGAAGATTTTCCCGGCGCTGCAGGCGATGGTCCGCCGCGACGGGTTCGACCTGCCGATCGTCGGTGTGGCGCGTTCGGGCTGGTCGCTGGAGAAGCTGCGCGAGCGCGTGCGCGACAGCCTCGCACAGCATGGCGACGGCGACACGGAGTCGGCGGCGCGTGTTTGCGGGCTGCTGCGCTACGTCGACGGCGACTACAACGAAGCCGGTACCTACGAACGGCTGAAGCAGGCGCTGAGCGACGCGCAGCGGCCGATCCATTACCTGGCGATCCCGCCGAGCATGTTCGCGCCGGTCGTGCACGGCCTCGCCGGCGCCGGCTGCGCGCAGGGCGCGCGCGTGATCGTGGAGAAGCCGTTCGGCCGCGACCTCGCCTCGGCGCAGGCGCTCAACCGCACGCTGCACGAGGCGTTTCCGGAGCCGGCGATCTTTCGCATCGACCACTACCTCGGCAAGGAGGCGGTGCTGAACCTGCTGTATTTCCGCTTCGCCAACAGCTTCCTCGAGCCGCTGTGGAACCGCGACTACGTCGCCAGCGTGCAGATCACGCTGGCCGAAGAGTTCGGCGTGGAGGGCCGCGGCGCGTTCTACGAGGAAGTCGGTGCGATCCGCGACGTGGTGCAGAACCATCTGTTGCAGGTGCTCGCGCTGTTGGCGATGGACGCGCCGATCGGTCCGGACGCGCAGTCGATGAATGCGGCGCGCCTGGCGCTGTTCCGCGCGATCCGCCCGCTCGATCCAACCAGCGTCGTACGCGGCCAGTTCACCGGCTATCGCAGCGAACGCGGCGTCGCCGCGCATTCGCAGGTGGAGACGTTCGCCGCGCTGCGCCTGCAGATCGATACCTGGCGCTGGGCCGGCGTGCCGTTCTACATCCGCACCGGCAAGTGCCTGCCGCTGACGACCAGCGAGGTCCGCGTCGACCTCAAGCCGCCGCCGCTCGCGCTGTTCGACCACATCGGTCCGGCGCAGGCGAACTACCTGCGCTTCCGCCTCAGTCCCGAGGTCGTGATCTCGACCGGTGCGCGCGTCAAGCGGCCCGGCGCGATGCAGGGCGAATCGATCGAACTGGTCGCGCGGCACCAGGCGCAGAACGGCAAGTTGCCGTACGAGCGCCTGCTCGGCGACGCGATCCACGGCGACGACACTCTGTTCACGCGCGACGACTGCGTCGAGGCGGCCTGGCGCATCGTCGACCCGGTGTTGCGCGACGGCACGCCGGTGCATCCGTACGAACCGGGCACCTGGGGTCCGGCGGCGGCCCGGCACGTGATCGCCGACGGTCATTGGCATGACCCGGTGATGGAGGAGAGTGCGCCGTGTTGAGAGTGGGGCGACAAACAATCCGTTCGATTCTCGTCGGAGTTGCTCGCTCTTGCTGTGCCTTGCTTGTGCTTCTGCGCGCAGGAGCGCGCTGCTTTACCCGGGCCCCGTTCAGCGGCGGTGGGCGCCGGACGAGAAGGCCCGCAGGGGCGCGCGCACGATGCGCGCGCGTTCGCCGTCGGCACACGGACGTGCCGTCGGCGAACCCCGGCCGGCGAACACGCACCCGCAGGGCAGGATGCCCGTAGGGCGCCGCTGTTGGGGTGTCCTTTCTCTTGGTTACTTCTCTTTGGACAAGCACTGCGCCGCAGGAGCGGCGCGAACGGCGGAGCCGGCCCCGAAGGGGCGGAGGGCAGGATGCCCGGAGTCAAGAGAAGTAACCCGCTCGCAGGGATGCGAGCGGAAAACGCAGGGATGCGGATCGGTTTTCGCAAACACGGTGACGCGATAGCAACACCATCCCCACCCAACCCTCCCCTTGAAGGGGAGGGCTGAAAAACGGCTCTCGCGGCGCCGGCGGGTTTCGTATCAAGGCCGCCGAGGATGGCTCGACAAGAGCCGTCACCGCCGCGCAAGATCGGGTGCTTCACAGGACGCAGGCGCCATCGGCGCTTGGGCGCCGAACCAGGAACAGGCAATGAATGCGACACGACAACTGCACAACCTTGGCCAGCGCCTCTGGCTCGACACGATCACGCGCGACATGCTCGACGACGGCACCCTGCAGCGGTACGTCGACGTGCTGTCGGTCACCGGGCTGACCTCGAACCCGACCATCTTCGACGAGGCGATCGCCAACAGCAGCGCGTACGACCTCGGCATCCGCGAGAAGACGCTGGCCGGCAAGGCCGGCGAGGCGTTGTTCATCGAGCTCGCCCTGGAGGACCTGCGCCGCGCGGCCGACCTGTTCCAGCCGGTGTACGAGACCAGCGGCGGCGTCGACGGCTGGGTCTCGATGGAGGTGTCGCCGCTGCTGGCCGACGACACCGCCGGCACGGTCGCGGCGGCGGCGGAGATCCACCGTGCCGCGCGGCGGCCGAACCTGTTCGTGAAGATTCCCGGCACGCCGGCCGGGCTGCCAGCGATCGAGGAATCGATCTTCGCCGGCGTGCCGGTCAACGTCACCTTGCTGTTCTCGCGCGAGCACTACCTCGCCGCCGCCGAGGCCTACATGCGTGGCATCGAGCGCCGCATCGCGGCCAAGCGCGACCCGCACGTCGCCTCGGTCGCCTCGCTGTTCGTCAGTCGCTGGGACAAGGCGGTCGCCGCGCGCGTGCCGGCGGAGCTGCGCAACCGGCTCGGCATCGCGATCAGCGGGCGCGCCTACCAGGCCTACCGCGAGCTGCTGGCCTCGCCGCGCTGGCGCACGCTCGCCGCCGCCGGCGCGCGACCGCAGCGCCTGCTGTGGGCGAGTACCGGCAGCAAGGATCCGGCTGCGCCCGAGGCGCTGTACGTCGAGGCCTTGGCTGCGCCGGACACGGTCGACACGATGCCGGAGAAGACGCTGCGCGCGTTCGCCGAACACGGCAGGCTGCGCGGCACGATGGCCACCGACGGCGGCGATGCCGAGGCGGTGCTGGCGCAGTTCGCGCGCGAGGGCATCGACGTCGCGGCGCTGGCGGAGCAGTTGCAGCGCGAAGGCGCCGAGGCGTTCGTCAAGTCATGGCAGCAGTTGCTGCAGCGGATCGCCGCCAAGAGCGCGCGCTACGCTCATGTCGAGCACAACAGGGGATGAGCCGGCGATGCGCAGCACGATTCCGTTGACAACCGCCGACGTATTGGCCGACAACGCCGCGTGGCGCGCGCTCGAACAGCATCGCGCGCAGGTCGGCGAGGTGCACCTGCGCGAGCTGTTCGCGGCCGATCCGGCGCGCGGCGAGCGCCTGGTCGCCGAAGCGGCGGGGCTGTACCTGGACTATTCCAAGCAGCGCGTCAGCGACGAGACGCTGCGCCTGCTGCGCGAACTGGCGCAGGCGCGCGACCTGCACGGGCGCATCGAGGCGATGTTCCGCGGCGAGCACGTCAACGCGACCGAGAACCGCGCCGCGCTGCACACCGCGCTGCGCGCACCGGCCGACGCTTGCATCGAGGTCGACGGCGAGAACGTCGTGCCAGAAGTGCAGGCGGTGCTCGCGCGCATGGCCGGGTTCTCCGAGCAGGTGCGAAGTGGCGCCTGGACCGGCCACACCGGCCGGCGCATCCGCAACGTGATCAGCATCGGCATCGGCGGCTCCGACCTCGGCCCGGTCATGGCCCATGAAGCGCTGCGCTGGTACAGCGACCGCGCGCTGACCTTCCGCTTCGTCTCCAACGTCGATGGCACCGACTTCGTCGAGGCGACGCAGGACCTCGATCCGGCCGAGACGCTGTTCATCGTCTGCTCGAAGACGTTCACCACGCTGGAGACGCTGACCAACGCGCAGGCCGCGCGCGCCTGGACGCTGCGCGCGCTCGGCGACGAGGCCGCGATCGCGAAACACTTCGTCGCGGTGTCGACAAACGCGCGCGAGGTCGCCAGGTTCGGCATCGACACCGCCAACATGTTCGGCTTCTGGGACTGGGTCGGCGGCCGCTACTCGATGGATTCGGCGATCGGCCTGTCGACGATGATCGCGATCGGACCGGACAACTTCCGCGCGATGCTGGACGGCTTCCATGCGATGGACGTGCATTTCCGCAGCGCGCCGTTCGAGCGCAACCTGCCGGTGCTGCACGGCCTGCTGGCGATCTGGAACGCGAACTTCCTCGGCGCGGCGACTGTCGCCGTGCTTCCGTACGAGCAGTACCTCAAGCGCTTCCCGGCCTACCTGCAGCAGCTGACGATGGAGAGCAACGGCAAGCACGTCACGCTCGACGGCGCGCCGGTCGGCTGCGACACCGGCCCGATCTACTGGGGCGAGCCGGGAACCAACGGCCAGCATTCGTTCTACCAGCTGATCCACCAGGGCACGCGCCTCGTGCCGTGCGACTTCATCGGCTTCTGCCAGGCACTCAGCCCGCTCGGCGAGCAGCACGACCTGTTGATGGCGAACCTGTTCGCGCAGGGCGCCGCGCTCGCGTTCGGCAAGACCGCCGACGAGGTGCGTGCCGAGGGCACGCCGGAGGCGCTGGTGCCGCACCGCACGTTCGATGGCAACCGGCCGAGCAACACGCTGCTGGCCGAACGCCTGACGCCATACACGCTCGGCGCGCTGGTCGCGCTGTATGAGCACAGCGTGTTCGTGCAGGGCGTGATCTGGAACATCGATTCGTTCGACCAGTGGGGCGTCGAGCTCGGCAAGGCGCTGGCCAAGCGCACCGCGGTCGAACTGGCCAGCGCGGACGAACCGGAGCTCGCGCACGACAGCTCGACCAACGCCCTGATCCGGCGCTACCGGCGCCTGCGGGAGGCCCGCGCATGAGCACTCGCATCGATCCCCTGGCCGGCCAGCCGGCGCCGCCCGACCGCCTGGTCGACGTGGCGCGGCTGGTCGACGCCTACTACACGAACAAGCCCGACCCGGCGGTGCCGGCGCAGCGCGTCGCGTTCGGCACCTCCGGCCATCGCGGCTCGTCGCTGGCGTCGAGCTTCAACGAAGGCCACGTGCTCGCGATCAGCCAGGCGATCTGCGAGTACCGCCAGCGCGAGGGCATCGACGGTCCGCTGTTCCTCGGCATCGACACGCACGCGCTGTCGGTGCCGGCGTTCGAGAGCGCACTCGAGGTGCTGGCCGCGAACGGCGTCGAGACGCGGATCGCCGCCGGCGGCGAGTACACGCCCACGCCCGCGCTGTCGCACGCGATCCTGTGCTGGAACCGCGGCCGCACGCAGGGCCTCGCCGACGGCATCGTGATCACGCCATCGCACAACCCGCCCGAGGACGGCGGCTTCAAGTACAACCCGCCCAACGGCGGCCCGGCCGACACGCAGGTCACCGGCGTCATCCAGCAGCGCGCGAACGCGCTGCTCGAAGGCGGCCTGCGCGAGGTGCGGCGCGTGTCGCTGGAGCAGGCGCGCGCCGCTACGACCACGCGCGAGCACGATTTCCTCGCCGCCTATGTCGGCGACCTCGGCGCGATGATCGACTTCGACCTGATCCGCGCGGCCGGCCTGCGCCTCGCCGTCGATCCGCTCGGCGGCGCCGGCGTGAACTACTGGCCGCGCATCGCCGAGCACTACCGCATCGCGCTCGACGTGCTGAGCACCGAGGTCGATCCGACCTTCGCGTTCATGACGCTGGACTGGGATGGGCGCATCCGCATGGACCCGTCCTCGCCGTACGCGATGCGCCGGCTGATCGGCCTGAAGGACAAGTACGACGTCGCGTTCGCCTGTGACACCGACCACGACCGCCACGGCATCGTCGCGAAGAGCGTCGGGCTGATGCCGTCGAACCACTACCTCGCGGTGATGATCGACTACCTGTTCCGCGAGCGGCCGCGATGGCGCAAGGACGCCGCGGTCGGCAAGACCGTGGTCAGCAGCGCGATGATCGACCGCGTCGCGCGCCGGCTCGGTCGCCGCGTGCACGAGGTGCCGGTCGGTTTCAAATGGTTCGTCGACGGCCTGTTCGACGGCAGCCTCGGCTTCGGCGGCGAGGAGAGCGCCGGCGCCTCGTTCCTGCGCCGCGACGGCGGCGTGTGGACGACCGACAAGGACGGCCTCGCGCCGTGCCTGCTGGCGGCCGAGATCACGGCGCTCAGCGGCCGCGATCCGGGCGAGCTGTACCGCGGCCTCGAACACGACCTCGGCGCCTGCGCGACCGACCGCGTCGATGCACCGGCCAACGCCGCGCAGCGCCAGAAACTCGCCAGGCTGTCCGCGCGCGACCTGTCGATCCGCGAACTCGCCGGCGACGCGGTCGAGCAGGTACTCGACCACGCACCCGGCAACGACGCGCCGATCGGCGGCATCAAGGTCATCGCCGCCGACGGCTGGTTCGCCGCGCGCCCGTCCGGCACCGAAGACATCTACAAGATCTACGCCGAGAGCTTCCGCGGCGCCGAGCACCTGCAGCGCATCCTGACCGAGGCGCAGGGCGTGGTGGATCGGACGGTAGGCGCATGAACGTCGATCGATCTTTGGCGTAGGCTGGACGCGCATGGCGCGGCCGGCTCGTGATGCCGGCCGGCCTGTGGCGGTCCAGCCTGCGAGCGCTTTCTCTTGGACAAGCAGAGAAAGTGACCCGCATCGCAGGGATGCGAGCGGAAAACGCAGGGATGCGGGCGGTTTTCGTGAAGCGATAACGCGAGAACCGAACACCATCCCCACCCAACCCTCCCCTTGAAGGGGAGGGCTTGAGAAGCGCGACTCCGCGCGGGGATGAATCGCAACAGGTCCGGAGGAGACGACCATGTCCAATCCACTCGACCAGCAATGCATCGACACGATCCGCTTCCTCGCGGTCGATGCGGTGCAGAAGGCCAACAGCGGCCATCCCGGCATGCCGCTCGGCGCCGCGCCGATGGCCTACGTGCTGTGGACGCGCTTCTTGAAGCACAACCCGGCCAACCCGCACTGGGCCGACCGCGACCGCTTCGTGCTGTCGGCCGGGCATGGCTCGATGCTGCTGTACAGCATGTTGTTCCTGACCGGCTACGACCTGACGCTGGCCGACCTCGAGCAGTTCCGTCAGTGGGGCAGCCGCACGCCGGGCCATCCGGAGCGCGGCCACACGCCAGGCGTGGAGGTCACCACCGGGCCACTCGGCCAGGGCTTCGCCAATGCGGTCGGCATGGCGATCGCCGAGGCGCAGCTGGCGGCGCGCTACAACCGCCCCGGCCATACCGTGGTCGACCACCATACCTGGGTCATCGCCAGCGACGGCGACCTGATGGAAGGCGTCGCCAGCGAAGCGGCCTCGCTCGCGGGGCACCTCAAGCTCGGCAAGCTGATCTGCCTTTACGACGACAACTACGTCTCGCTCGCCGCCGGCACCGACATCACGTTCACCGAGGACCGCGCGGCGCGGTTCCGTGCGTATGGCTGGCAGACCCTGACCGTCGCCGACGGCAACGATCTCGCCGCGATCGAGACCGCGCTGACGCAGGCGCGCGCGGAGCCGCGGCGGCCGTCGCTGATCCTGGTGCGCACGCACATCGGGTACGGTTCGCCGCACAAGCAGGACAGCTGCGAGGCGCACGGCTCGCCGCTCGGCGTCGACGAGGTGCGCCTGACCAAGCAGAACCTCGGCTGGCCGCCCGAGCCGCCGTTCCACGTGCCGGACATGGCCCTGGCGCACTTCCGCACCGCGCGCGAGCGCGGCGTGCATGCCGAGGCGGCGTGGCGCGAGCGCTTCGCCGCCTACAAGGCCGCGTTCGCGCAGCCGGCCGCCGAGCTCGAACGCAGCCTGCGCGGCGAGCTGCCGCCCGGCTGGGACACCGACATCCCGACCTTCGCCGCCGATGCGAAGGGACTCGCCACGCGCGAGGCCTCCGGCAAGGTCATGAACGCGATCGCGCCGCGCCTGCCGGCGCTGACCGGCGGCTCGGCCGATCTCGATCCGTCGACCAAGACCGCATTGAAGGGGCAGGGCGACTTCAATCCGCCACCTGCACCGGGCGAGGACGAACAGGGCTCGGCCGGCGGCGGCTGGAGCTGGGCCGGGCGCAACCTGCACTTCGGCGTGCGCGAGCATGCCATGGGCGCGGTCGTGAACGGCCTCGCCGCGCACGGCGGCACGATTCCGTACGGCGCGACGTTCCTGATCTTCTCCGACTACATGCGCCCGCCGATCCGGCTCGCCGCGCTGTCGCGCCTGCACGTGATCCACGTGTTCACGCACGACAGCATCGCGGTCGGCGAGGACGGTCCGACGCACCAGCCGATCGAGCAACTGGCGAGCCTGCGCGCGATCCCGAACCTGACCGTGATCCGCCCGGCCGACGCGAACGAGACCGCGGTCGCCTGGCGCGTCGCGCTGGAGATGCGCGAGCGCCCGGTGCTGCTGGTGCTGAGCCGGCAGGCGGTGCCGACGCTCGACCGCACGCGCTACGCGTCCGCCGACGGCCTGCGCCGCGGCGCCTACGTGCTCGACGACGATCCTTCCGGGCGGCCGGCGCTGATCCTGCTCGCCAGCGGCGCCGAGGTCGGCTTGATCCTCGCCGCCGCCGCACGCCTGCGCGCCGACGGCATCGCGGTGCGCTGCGTTTCGATGCCGAGCTGGGACCTGTTCGACGCGCAGCCGCAAGCCGCGCGCGACGCGGTGTTGCCGCCGGCGGTGCGCGCGCGGCTCGCGGTGGAGGCGGCGTCGCCGTTCGGCTGGCATCGCTACGTCGGCGACGGCGGCGACGTGCTCGGCATCGAGCGCTTCGGCGCCTCGGCGCCGGGCGAGGTCAACCTGCGCGAATACGGCTTCACCGTCGACAACGTCTGCGCACGCGCCAAGGCGCTGCTGGAGCGGCCGCGATGAGCGCGCGCTTCCGCGTCGGCGACCATGTGAGCTGGAACTCCGAGGTCGGCATCGTAACCGGCCGCATCGTCAAGGTGCACACGCGCGATTTCGACTACAAGGGCCACACGCACCACGCCAGCGTCGACGAGCCGCAATACGAGATCAGGAGCGACAAGACCGACCACATCGCCGCGCACAAGGGCAGCGCGCTGCAGCGGATCGAATAGCGGCGCACATCACCGCGCTCCGCAGGAGCGGCTTCCGCCGCGATGCCTTTGGTTGAGGGTCGAGGGCGCTGAATTTGTCGCACATGTAGGGTGGGCCGCAGCCGCGCAGCGGCGAGTCCCACCGCCCGCCCGCAACAACGGTGGGACTCGCGCCTTCGGCGCTGCGTCCCGCCCTACGGAAAGCAGCGGACGCCACGGCGGCTTGATTGCCCCGCGACTGGCGCCATCTCGTCGGATCGGGTGCCGGCAACGGGCCGGCACCATGTTCGACGAGGTGTTGCGATGTCTGCCAGCCAGCCGGTGCCGGTCCGTATCGATTTCGTGTCCGACGTGTCCTGCCCGTGGTGCGCGATCGGCCTGAATGCGCTGGAACAGGCGCTCGGACGGCTCGGCGACAAGGTCGCGGTCGACCTGCATTTCCAGCCGTTCGAGCTGAACCCGCAGATGCCGCCAGAGGGCCAGGATGCCGACGAGCACCTCGTGCAGAAGTACAGCCTGACCCCGCAGCAGCTCGAGCAGAACCGCGAGGTGATCCGCGCGCGCGGCGCCGACCTCGGCTTCGTGTTCGGCCAGCGCGGGCGCGTGTACAACACGTTCGATGCGCATCGCCTGCTGCACTGGGCCGCGCTGCAGGACGCGGACAGGGCGCGCGCGCTCAAGCACGCGCTGCTGCGCGCCTACTTCACCGACGGCGAGGATGTCTCGGCGCACGGAGTCCTGGCACGACTGGCCGAGTCGGTCGGCCTCGATGGCGCGCGCGCCGCGCAGGTTCTCGCCTCGGACGAATACGCCGCCGACGTGCGCGAGCGCGAGCGCTACTACACCGACCGCGGCATCCACTCGGTGCCGGCGGTGATCGTCAACGAGCTGCACCTGATTTCCGGCGGCCAGCCGGTCGAGGTGTTCGAGCGCGCGCTGCGCCATATCGCCGAAGACGCCTGAACGTCTTGCCGTAGGAGCGGCCTGCGTTTTACGCCTTGCGCATCGCGTGCCCGCCGAACTCGTTGCGCATCGCCGCGAGCAGCTTGTCGGCGAACGAGTCCTTGTCGCGCGAGCGCAGCCGCTCGATCAGTGAGGCGGTGATGACCGGCGCCGGCACGTCCAGGTCGATCGCCTCGGCCACGGTCCAGCGGCCTTCGCCGGAGTCGTCCACCCACGGCGCGATGCCGTCGAGGCGCGGGTTCTTGCCGAGCGCGGCGGCGGTCAGGTCGAGCAGCCACGAACGCACGACGCTCCCGTCACGCCAGATCTGCGCGACCTGCGGCAGGTCGAGCGCGAATTCCTGCTTGTGCGCAAGGATCGAGAAGCCCTCGGCGTAGGCCTGCATCAGGCCGTACTCGATGCCGTTGTGGACCATCTTGGTGAAGTGCCCGGCGCCGACCGGGCCGACGTGGCCCCAGCCGCGCTCCTTGCCCGGCGCCAGCGTCTCGAACAGCGGGCGCAGGCGTTCGATGAGCGCGGCGTCGCCGCCGATCATCAGGCTGTAGCCCTGTTCCAGGCCCCACACGCCGCCGCTGGTGCCGCAGTCGACGTAGCCGATGCCGCGCGTGGCGCAGGCGGCCGCGCGACGCAGCGTGTCCTTGTAGTTCGAGTTGCCGCCGTCGATGAGCGTGTCACCGGCGGCTAGCAGCGGCTGCAGCGCGTCGACCGTGCCGTCGGTGACGGCGCCGGCTGGCACCATCAGCCACAGCACGCGCGGCGCCGGCAGCGCGGCGACCAGCGCCGCCAGCGAATCTGCCGTGCCGGCGCCGTGCGCGGCGAGCGCGTTGCGCGCGTCCGCATTCGGGTCGAAACCAGTCACGCGATGGCCGCCGCGCAGCAGTCGCTGCGCCATGTTCGCGCCCATGCGGCCGAGGCCGATCATGCCGATGTCCATCGCGTTCGCTCCTTTTGAGCCATCACCGTTCAAGGAGAGGGTTGGGTGGGGATGGTGTTGGTGATCGGCCGCTGCGCATCGAGCCAGCCGCCAGCGAAGCCGGCGCGGCGCAGGCCGGTCGCGATCGGCGCGCAGGCGCGCATCAGCTTCCACGGCAGGCCGCTCAGGTGGTTCTCGATCATCAGCACAATCGGGCCGAGGTTGAGGCCGTAGTACCACGGCGACACCCATCCGCAGAGGGCGCCGCCGGCGTCGCCCCAGGTCTGGTTGAACGTGCACTTGAAGCCGTAGCGGTGGTGGTCGTGCAGCTGCAGCGTGTGCACGAAATGATGGATCGTCGGCAGCACGATCTCGGGGGCGAACGGCAGCGACGCGACCACCACCCACGGCGCCAGCGTGCCGTCGTCGGGCCCGAACGGCACGCCGCGGCCGACGTAGTCGTAGAACTGGCGCTCGATGCCGTCGATGCGGCGCGTGGCCGGTCCCGGTCCGTCGCTGGCGGTGACGCCCCAGGTCCGTTCGCCATAGCCGGTGTAGCGCAGCGGGTTGTCGCGTGCGTACCGCTGCTGCACCAGTGTGGCGCGGCGGCTGTTCTCGAAATAGTCGATGCCCTTGCCGCGCATGAACGCGTCCTGGATGCCGCGGAAATCGATCCAGCCGTGCGAAAGCTGGTGCGTGAACAGCGGCCCAGCGTAGAGGTAGTCCAGGCCGTAGCAGTGCTTCCATTCGTAGGTCGACGCCCACGCGGCATAGGTGTCCGCCGGCAGCGCATGTGTCGGCGAGCCGAGCGCCAGCACGTACAGCAGCAGTGCCTCGTCGTAGCCTTCCCAGCGGTACGGGATGAAGCCGCTCTCCGGCTTCCAGCCGTGGCAGAGCGTGCCGGTTTCGGTGTGCAGCCAGGTCCAGTCGACGCGTCGATGGAGCGTGTCGGCCAGTTCGCGGATCTCGCGTTGCTGCGGCGTGTCGGCGCCGAAATACGTGGCGGCCGCGAGCATGCCGGCGAGCAGCAGCGCGCTGTCGATGCTCGACAATTCGCACTGCCACGCGCGCGCGCCGCTGCGCATGTCGAGGAAGTGGTAGTACAGGCCATGGTGGCCGGTCGCGTCGGGCGCGGGACCCTGCACGCTGCGCTGGAAGAAGCGCAGCGTCGCCAGCGTGCGCGCGATCGCGTCCGCTTCGCTCATCCAGCCGTTTTCGACCGCGACCGGATAGGTCGTCAGTGCGAGGCCGGTCGCGGCGATGCTGGCCGGCCAGTCCGGCGCGGTCTTGTCGACGACCAGGCCGTTGAGTGGGTTGGCCTCGTGCTCGAAATAGGCGAACGCGCGGCGCTGCAGGCGCCGGAGCTGGTATTCGTCGACGGACGGATGGGCGTGCACGGTTTCATCTTAGAACCGGCCGACACGATGGGGGTAGCCGGGCAGACGCGGTGTCGGCGGCGCCGGTCCGGTCGTGCGAAATGGGGAGCTCGCCGCTGCGCGGCTGCCTTCCACCCTGCCGGGCATCCGGCTCGGGCAGGGATGCATTCGTAGGTTGGGACGCAGCCGCATGGTGCGACGGGTTGTCGCGTACCGCTTCGGCGGCGAGTCCCACCGAGGCGCCTCGGATCCCGTGCCTGGCTCATCCGAACGGCCCCGGGTGCGCTCCGCTTGCCCGGGCTACCTTGCTTCCCGCCTTGGCGGCTGCGCTTTGCCCTGGCGCGTGCGTGTCCTGCGCAACATCAATCCGGCGGCCAGCGCGGCCGCGGCGGCGATGACGAACAGGTTCCAGCCCGCCAGGTTCGTGCGCGTGATCGCGAGCGCCATGTCCGCGCCCATCTGGCGCAGCACCACGCGCATCGGCAGGCCGAGCAGCGCGGCGACCTGCGCGATCGCCTGCAGGTAGAACGCGTACAGCGAGGCGAGCACGACGCAGGCGGCGGCGAGCAGCGCGCCGGATATGCGGTTCGCATGGCCGTGCGCACGCAGGACCCAGGCGACCAGTACGGCGACGACGAACGCGAAGCCGGCCAGCTCGCTGCGGCTGTACAGCGACAGCAGGCACCACACCGCGCCGCCGGCCAGTGCGCACATCAGTGCGGTCGCGATGCCGAACGCGTGCGCGCGCGGCGGCTGGCTGGTCGTCTCGTCTGGCATCGTGCGCACGTCCCCTCGCGACAGGCGCGCCGGTTCGTCGGCGCCGAACACGCGATCATAGCCCGGTGGCGCGCAGCGGCGGGGAAAACGTGAGCTTCTTCCGTGCCTACGTCGCGCAGCCGCGATGCCCTCAGGCGAGGGCGTCGCCCTCGCGCAGCAGCCACGCCTGTGGGTGGTGCTGGAAGCCGATGTGCGGGTAGTAGCGCTCGGCCGCCGGCGCGGCGAGCAGGATCAGGCTGGCCTGCGGCGCGGCAGCGCGCGTGCGGCGGATCAGTTCGCGGCCGATGCCGCGGCGCTGGTGCGAGGCGCGCACGGCGAGGTCGGACAGGTAGGTCGCGTAGCTGAAATCGCTCAGCGCGCGCGCGATGCCGACCAGCAGCTCGCCGTCCCACGCGGTCACGACGAGGTTCGCGTTGGCGAGCATCGCGGCGAAGCGCGCGTCGTCGTCGATGGGGCGGCGCTCGCCCAGGCTCGAGGCGCGGTACAGCTCGCGCGCCTGCTCGAGCGCGGGGCGCAGGTCGCTGCGGTAGGCGATCATGGGACGGCCTCGTCGGTCGCGAGCAGCGCCCGCACCGAGGCGGGCAGCGGCAGCGCCGCGGCGGCCGCATCGGCCGGCGCCGGCGTGCCATGGCGCACCTGTTGCGGTACGACGCCGGCCCAGTGCGGCAGGTCGAGGTCGGCCGCGTCCTCCTTGACGCCGCCATCGCGTACCTTGGCGCTGGCGTCCTCGATCGCGAAGCGCAGCACGTGCGTGGCGGCCAGTTCGTTGCGGTCGGCCGGGCGCGACTCGGCGGCGCGGCCGGGGATCAGCGCGTCGACCAAATGCGCCAGCGCGGCGACCTTGGCCGCCGGTTCGTCCACCAGCGTGGCGCGGCCGAACGCGACCACCGAGCGGTAGTTCACCGAGTGATGGAAGTGCGAGCGCGCCAGCACCAGGCCGTCCACGTGCGTGACGCCGATGCAGGCGTCGATGCCGGCGGCGAGCGTGGTCACCAGCCGGCTCGCGATCGAGCCGTGCAGCAGCAGCGTGTCGCCGTCGCGCGCGTACAGCATCGGGATCACGAACGGCTGGCCGTCGACGCAGAAGCCGACGTGCGCGAGCAGGCCGGCGTCGAGGATCGCGTGCACGCTGTCGCGGTCGTAGCGGGCGCGCACCTTGCTGCGCTGGACGTGGTGGCGGGGCGGCTGCTGTGGCATCGACGTACTCGGCGGGAACGGTGCGGTCACGATAAGACCCGGATATTGGTACCATCCAGTTCCGAATCCACGCGCATTGATGGAGCCATTCGTGTATCTCGACCTCGACGGCCAGGGCGCGCGCTACGCGCAGCTGATCCGCGCGCTGAAGGGCGCGATCCTCGACGGCCGCTTCGCCGCCGGCGCGCGCCTGCCGGCCAGCCGCTCGCTCGCTCGCGAGCTGGACCTGTCGCGCAACACCGTGCTCGCCGCGTACGAGCAGTTGCAGGCCGAAGGCTTCCTGCTCGGCCGCGTCGGCTCCGGCAGTTTCGTCGCCAACGTCGGCAGCGCCGCGCCGCCGCGCCGCACGGCGGGCGCCCTGGTCGCGCCGCTGTCGGCATTCGGCCGGCGCGCACTGGTCAATACCGATGGCCGCAGCATTCCCGGCCGGCAGCACATGGGCCTGCGCTACAACCTGCAATACGGCCTGCCGCTGGCCAATCCGCTGCTGGCCAGCGCGTGGCGGCGCGAGCTGAACCGCGCCGCCGAACACGTTGAGTTCGACTATCCGGACGCGCAGGGCCTGCCGGCGCTGCGCGCGCAGATCTGCGACTACCTGGCGCGCCGGCGCGGCGTGCCGGCCGCGCCGGAGGACGTGCTGATCGTGTCCGGCACGCAGCAGGCGTTCGCACTGGCCGCGCGCGTGCTGCTCGAGGCCGGCGACACGGTCGTGCTGGAGGACCCGCATTACCGCGGTGCGCGCCAGGCATTCGCCGCGCACGGCGCGCATGCGCGCGGCTGTCGCGTCGATGCCGACGGCCTGGTGCCGGCCGCGCTGCCGGCGAGCGCGCGCCTGGCGGTGGTCACGCCCTCGCACCAGTTCCCGACCGGCGCGCTGCTGCCGCTGTCGCGCCGCATCGAGCTGCTGGACTGGGCCGCCGCGCGCGGCGCTTGGCTGATCGAGGACGACTACGACGGCGAATTCCGCTACGGCGGACGCCCGCTGGCCGCGCTGAAATCGCTCGATCGCGACGGCCGCGTGATCTACATCGGCAGTTTCTCCAAGGCGCTGTTCCCGGCGCTGCGGCTGGGCTACATGGTGCTGCCGGCGGCGCTGCGCGATGCGTTCGTTGCGGCGAAATGGCTGGAGGACCGCGGCTGCGTCGCACTCGAGCAGGCCGCGCTGGCGCGCTTCATGGCCGACGGCGGTTTCGAGCGCCACCTGCGCCGCGCCGCGATTGCACTGCGCGCGCGCCGCACGGCGATGCTGAACGGCCTCAAGCGCCATGCCGACGGCGTGCTCGAGGTGGTCGACTCGAACGCCGGCATGCACCTGACCGCGTGGATGACGCACGCGAACCACGGCGATTGCGAGCGCCTCGTCGCGCACGCGCGCACGCGCGGGCTGGGCCTGTACACGGTCGCGCCGTACTGCCTGAAGCCGCCGCCGCGACCGGGCCTGGTGCTCGGCTACGCCGGCCTGCCGCCGGCCGACATCGAGGCGGCGATGCGGCTGCTTGGGCGCTGCCTCAAGGAGACGGGGCTTAGCGCCGAGAGCTGAGGTCGAAGCGGCCCCGGGCCGCTGAGGGGGAGGCAGGACGCCGACCGGAGGACGCTCCAGGGATGGATGCTTGACGAGGGGCCAAGGACTCGGGGCCGGCGTCAGGAAAACCTGCCTCGTCGTCCCGGCTTCCGCCGGGACGACGGCAATGCATTGCTCGCCCGCATCTTTCGTTGAACCCCCGCTGCGCCGCCCCGATATCGCCCGAAGCGGGCGGTGCCGTGCCGTGACCGCTTATAATCGTCCGATTCCCTTCGCGGCCGCGGCTGCGCATACCGAACCCATGGGCTACAGCCAGACTTCCGAACCGATCCGCTTCGAGCGCGACTGCGACGCCGTGATGGTGCCGCAGGGCGATGCGGTGACCTTGCCGGCCGGCCAGGTCGGCTACATCACGCAGGCGCTTGGCGGCAGCTTCACCGTCTACGTCGACGGCAACCTGTTCCGCATCCGCGGCGCGGACGCCGACGCGCTCGGCAAGGAACCGCCGCCGCCGCTGGAGCTGCCCGAGGACGCGGCCGATGCCGACGTCGAGAAGCTGGTGTGGCAGCAGCTGCGCACCTGCTTCGATCCGGAGATCCCGATCAACATCGTCGAGCTCGGCCTGGTCTATGACTGCGAGCTCGAGCACCTCGACGACGGCCGCCGCAAGGTCAGCGTGCGCATGACGCTGACCGCGCCCGGCTGCGGCATGGGCGAGATCCTGGTCGACGACGTGCGCACCAAGCTGGAGATGATCCCGACCGTGGCCGAGGCCGACGTCGAGCTCGTGTTCGACCCGCCGTGGAACCAGACCATGATGTCGGAGGCGGCCCGGCTCGAGACCGGCATGATGTATTGAGCACCGCACCCGTGGCGACGCGAATGTGACGGCGGCGTTCGAAAGACGCCGCCGTTTCGTTCTAGGATGGCGCGACTGGAGGGAGGGGCCGCGATGAAACGTCACCTGCACCTGATCGCGCTGGGCCTGTTCGTGCTGAGCCTGCTGTACGACATCGTCGTGTGGGGCGCGCTGCCGCAATTGCCCGGGGTCGGCGCCGCGATCGTAGATTCGGCGCACCGCGAGGCGCCGCTGGCGACCACCTACATCGAGCTTGGCCGCGGCCTCGACGGCGCGCTGGCGCCGTTGCAGGCCTTCGGCGAGCGCCGCCTGACCGATGCGTTCGGCGAGGGCTTCGCGCGCATCGGCGAAGACCCGACCGTCGCTATGGACCTGATCTTCAACACGACCTGGAACGTCCAGCACCGCTGGATCAAGACGATGTACTGGGCCGCGCCGCTGCTGCTGCTGGTCACGCTTCTGCTGTGGCTGCGCCGGCCGCGCCAGGTGCGTTCGTTCGGTCGCCGCTGACTGGTCGTTCTGCTCTCGAGCCCTCCCCTTCAAGGGGAGGGTTGGGTGGCGATGGTGTTGTTCTCACGTCACCGTTTTGACGAAAACCGGACCGCTTCCCTGCGTTTTCCGCTCGCATCCCTGCGAGCGGGTTACTTTCTCTTGCTTGTCCAAGAGAAAGTAACCAAAGAGAAGGACACCCCAACAGCGGCGCCCTCCGGGCATCCTGCCCTGCGGGTGCGTGGTCGCCGGCCGGGGTTCGCCGACGGCACGTCCATGTGCCGACGGCGAACGCGCGCGCATCGTGCGCGCGCCCCTGCGGGCCTTGTCGTCCGGCGCCCACCGCCGCTGAAAGGGGGCCGGGAAAAGCGGCGCGCTCCTGCGCGCCGAAGCCGAAGCCGAAGCAACACGACAGGCGCGAGTGAATGATCGTTTTGTGGGCGCCTCCAGCGCGGCGCCATCGGTGGGACTCGCGCCTTCGGCGCTGCCCTACACCGCGTGTGCCGGTTACGGCATGCCGACGGCCTCGAAGCGGTTCGCGTCGCGGTTCTTGCGCACCTGCGCCGGGTCCCAGATGCGCCCGTTCATCGCGATGTAGACGCCGTCGGGCAGGGTCTGCACGGCGCCGACCGCGCAGCCGATGTTGAACACCGCATCGGAGCCCTTGAACAGCGCCGGGTTCAGCGCGCCGGTCAGCACGATGACCTTGCCGGCGAGGCCGGCCAGAGCCTGCGCGGTCTCGACCATCGTGTCGGTGCCGTGCGTGACCAGCACGTGCCGGTGCGGCTGCTGCTCGATCGCCGCGCGGATCTGCGCGCGGTCGTGGTCGTCCATGTGCAGGCTGTCCTTGCGCAGCACCGGCACCACCTCGAACGTGAACGCGACGCCGAGCGCGCGCAGGATCTCGCCGATCTGCGGCTCGCCGATCTGGAACTCGGATTTGTCGTCGAAGTAGATCTTGTCGATCGTGCCGCCGGTGGTGACGATGGTCAGGTGTTGCATGGGTTCGGGCCTTCCTGCTGGACGGACGCGGTCGCAGGCCGCGTCAGGGGGCGCAATTGTCGGCCAGCACCGCCGCAGCGTCCATCGTCGGCGGCGCCAGCCGCGACAGGCCGTGCGCGGCGAACAGCGCCAGCGCGGCGCTCGGGCGCGCATCGCCGCGCGTGCGTGCGGCCCACGCGGCATGCCGCGCGAGCAGGGTGGCGGCGAAGCCGCGCGCGAGCGTCAGCGCGAGGCCGCGCGCGCCGGCCTCGAGCGCGTCGCGCTGGACGGCGTGGGCGGCGAACCAGTCGCGCGCCGCGGCCAGCGCCGCGCCGATGCCGTAACGGTCGCCACCGGCCTCGGCCAGCAGCGCCGCGGCCGCGCGCGCCAGCGCGTCGATGCCGTTGGTGCCGAGTGCGCGCAGCACGTCGAGCGCGAGCACGTTGGTGGTGCCTTCCCAGATCGGGTAGACCTGCGCATCGCGCAGCAACTGCGGGATGCCGGTGTCCTCGATGTAGCCGGCGCCACCGAACGCCTCGCAGGTTTCCGAGGCGATGCGCACGGCGAGCTTGCCGGTCCACAGCTTGGCCAGCGGCGTCAGCACGCGCAGCAGCGCCTTCTCGTCCGCCGCGGCGGCGCCGGCCTCGACGCGGCCGAGCAGGCCGGTGACGAAGAACACGAGCTGGAACGCCGCCTCGAACTCGGCCTGCAGCGCGGCCAGCGTGGCGCGGTGCAGCGGCTGTTCGAGCAGCGCGCGGCCGAACGCCTGGCGCCGACGTGCGTAGTCGAACGCGAGCGCGAGGCAGCGGCGCATCGTCGCCAGCGCGCAGACCGCGTTCCAGGTGCGCGTGATGTTCAGCACCGGCGCGATCAGGCGCACGCCGTGCGCGGCCTCGCCGACCAGCTCGGCGCGCGCGCCGTCGAGGTGGATCTCCGCGGTCGGCAGCTCGCGCGTGCCGAGCTTGTCCTTCAGACGGTCGACGCGGATGCCGTTCCAGCGCCCGGCCGCGTCGCGCGTTTCCAGATAGAACAGCGCCAGCGCGTCGGTGCCGTCGTGCGCGCCGTCGGGACGCGCCAGCGCCAGCGCCATCTCGCCGACCACGGCCGAGGTGAACCACTTGCGCCCGTACAGGCGCCACTGGCCGTCGCCGTCGCGGCGCGCGCGCGTGCCGGTGCGGCCGACGTCGGAACCACCGGCGGTTTCGGTCATCCATTGCCCGGATAGCCACAGGCTGGCGGCGTCGCGCGAGAGCAGATGCGGCAGCGCGCGCTCGATCAGCGCGCGGTTGCCGGACGCCTTCAGCGCGGTCGCGGCGCCGTCGCTCATCGCCAGCGGGCAGGTATGGAACTCGCTGGCGACGTGGTGCAGGTAGACGCGCGCGAACTGGTCGGTGCGCGCGTGCTCGCCGTGCGCGGGTTCGTGTCCGGCCGCGACCAGGCCGAAGCGCGCGGCGAGCGCCGCGCCGTGTTGCCAGACCGGCGTCGTTTCGATGCGGTCGATGCGCGTGCCCCAGGCGTCCCACTGCGTCAGCAGCGGTTCGCTCGGCGTGCGCTCACGCGCCTCGTGCCAGGCCTGCGCCGCGTGTGCGCCGAGCGCGTCGAGGTCGCTCTCGATCGCCGCGCGCACGCTCGATGGCAGCGCATGGTCGAGGAACGCGCGCAGCACGCGGTCGTCGCGGAACTGGTTGCCGAGCTGCGGCGCGGTCTGGATGAAATCCATGGGCGGAGCGGGGCCGTGGGGTCGCCACGACGATACGCGCGCGCGGCGCGATGCGGCAAGCTCAGAACTCGTCGACGAACTCGACGGCCATGCCGAGTTCCATCGCGCAGGCCTCGATGAGCTCCCGCGCTTGCGTGGCCCAATGATCCGACACCGCATGCAGCTCGACGTCGTGCACGTCGCCCATGTCGTCGTCGGCGAGTTCGGCCGAGCTCGAATCGTCGCGCATGCCGCCGCCGAGGTCGCCGACCTCCTCGATGCGATCGACGTGGTCGACGCCCTCGAGCATCGACATCATCGCGTCGAAACCGGTGGATGGGCCGGTCAGGCGGAACCGCAGCGTGCGCACGGCAGACGACCTTCAATGGGGCGGGCCAACGCCGTCACGATAGGTGCATGCGTCCGAACCCTGAATGAATCCGCAACCGGCGTCGCGGGCGATCGATCGGGCCGCCGTTCAGGCCTCTGCAAGGAAGGCAAAACTAGCCTGCGCGGGCGCGCGTCCTGCGCGCAAGTCCTACCAGCCGTGCGGATACCGCCATGACCAAGCTCGACAAACCCTTGCGCCGCGAAGTGCAGATCGGCGAAACGACCTACACGCTGACGATCGGACCCGACGGGCTGAAGCTCGTCGAGAAGGGCCGGCGCAACGGCCTGGAGGTGACCTGGGGCGACCTGCTCAACGGCAACGTCGCGCCCGCGCCGGTGCGGAGCGCGACGGGCGGCTGACAGTTGGCGCTGCTTGCTAAGATGCCGCGAATGGCATCTTCGAGGGCGGCGATGGACGAGCATTCCCCGGCGGCGGCGTTCGCCCGGATTCCCGAACGCAACACCGGTGACAACCTGCTGCGCACCGCGCAGCAGCACCACGTGGCGCTGTCGGGCATGGCCGACACCAAGGCCAACATCATCATCACGGTGTCGTCGATCGTGCTGACGCTCTCGCTCGGGCGCATGGACCAGCCCGAGCTGCGCGTGTCGGCGCTCACCTTGGCCGCGTTCACGCTGGTTGCGCTGCTGCTGGCGATCCTCGCCGTGCTGCCCAAGTACCGTCCGCTGAAGCTCAAGGACGGCGTCCTGCCTCCCGGCTTCAACCTGCTGTTCTTCGGCCACTTCGCAGAACTGTCGCGCGAACGTTACCTCGCCGAGATGAGCCGCGCGCTGCAGCCGGACGGCTCGCCGTATGCCGTCTGGGCCAATGACGTGTATTCGCTCGGCCTCTACCTGGCACGGCACAAGTACCGCTACCTGCGCTACAGCTACCTGTTCTTCCTCACCGGCTTCGTGCTCGCCTGCGTGGAGCAGGCGTGGCGGCTGCTGGCGTCCTGACGTGCCGTCCTCCGCTGCATCCGGTCCGGGCATGCACAGCGTGCGCAATCTTCTGACCGCCGCTGCAGCGCGGCTCGGCGGCGAGGATGGCCGTGGCGAGGCGGAGCTGCTGCTCGCGCACGCGCTCGGCAAGCCGCGGACGTGGCTGTTCGCGTGGCCGGAGTTCGCGCCGGACACGGCGCAGTGTGGGGCGTTCGAGCGCCTGGTCGCGGCGCGCGTGCGCGGCGAGCCGGTCGCCTATCTCACGGGCCATCGTGGTTTCTGGTCGTTCGACCTGGCGGTTACGCCGGCGGTGCTGATCCCGCGGCCGGAGACCGAGTTGCTGGTCGAGCTCGCGCTGGCACGTTTGCCGCGCGAGCGGACCGTTGCAGTCGCCGACCTCGGCACCGGCTCCGGCGCGATCGCGCTGGCGCTCGCGCACGAGCGGCCGCAGGCGCGCGTGCTTGCGACCGACGCCAGCGCCGACGCGCTGGCCGTTGCGCGCGGCAACGCGGCGAAGCTGGGCCTGACCAACGTCGCGTTTGCGCAGGGGGACTGGTGCGCCGCACTCGGCGCCGCGCGCTTCGCGCTGATCGCATCGAACCCGCCGTACATCGAGGCGGCCGACCCGCACCTGCAGCAAGGCGATCTGCCGCACGAACCGCTGGCGGCGCTCGCTTCCGGCGCAGACGGCCTCGACGCGATCCGCGCGATCGTCGCGAGCGCGCCGGACCATCTCGATGTCGGCGGCTGGCTGTTGCTCGAACATGGCTGGGAGCAGGGCGCCGCGGTGCGCGCGCTGCTGTCCGCGCGCGGCTTCGTCGAGGTCGAGACGGCGCGCGACCTGGGTGGGCGCGACCGCGTCAGCCTCGGCCGCTGGCCGTAGCGCGCCCACGCGTGACGCAGGTCGCGCGGCGGGCGTGTCCGGCCGCACGGATGCGGCGTCGATGCCGGCACGGGAGCGCCGGATCGCCTCGCCTATACTTCGGGACTTTGGAAGTTCTGCACCCGACGTCGTGCCCGCGCCTGACGCGGCGCGGCTGCAGGCCCTCCATGACCTGTGGCGTCCGCGGTGCGCGGAGGCTCACGCAATCGGGAGAATGACGATGTCGTATCCGCCTATGCGCCGCAGTATCGGCGCGCTGGTGCTGTTCCTCGCCACTGCCGCGGCGCACGCCGCGCAGACCACTTGCCCGCCGCTCGGCGAGCTGCCGGCCTACCAGCTGCGCGAAGACGGGCTGCGCCTGCGCAACCACGACATGCATCGCTTCCCGGTCGCTGATCCGGATATCGGCGTCGCCTGGAAGGAGGTCGCCGGGCGCTACTGCCAGGCCATCTACGTGCCGAAGGACGACGACGCGCCGATGAGCGACCTCGAGATCCAGGAGAATTATCGCGCGCAAATGCGTGCGCTGGGCGCGACCGTGCTCAACACCGACCAGAACAGCAGCTCGGCCCGGTTCGACAAGGACGGCGTGAAGACCTGGTTCCACACCTGGAGTCAGGAGAACCTGATCGAGGTGACCGTCGTGCGCGAGCAGTCGGCGGCGCAGGTGTTGACCGCGCCAGGCGCGTCGGACTATCGCCTGTTCGGCCACATGCCGGGCTACGTCGCCGACAAGCCGGAGCGGCGCAACTTCGACGAGGCGACGCTGCGCGTGCGCGACGGCGACGACGAGCGCGAGGTCACCGTGCAGGGCGCGCGTTTCTCGGTCGCCTACCGGGCCGACGAGCGCACGCCGGCCACCGCCGATGCCGACATTCATGCGAACTACCAGGCCGCGGTGAAGAAACTCGGCGGCGAGGTGCTGTACACCGATCCGAACTGGACCAGCGCGCGCTTCGTCGACAACGGTCAGGTCGTGTGGCTGAAACTCTACAGCCAGGAGACCCTGATCGAACTCACCGTGATCGAGGAGAAACCGTTCCAGGCCTCGATCACGCCGCCGCAGGCCGATGCGCTGCGCGCCGCGCTCGACAAGGATGGCCGCGTCGCGCTGTACGTCAACTTCGATTTCGCCAAGGCGACGCTGAAGCCGGATGCGCAGCCGGTCATCGAGCAGGTCGCCGCGATGCTGCAGGCCGACCCGGCGCTGCGCCTGTCGATCGAGGGCCACACCGACGACATCGGCGGCGCCGAGGCGAACCGCACGCTGTCGCAGCAGCGCGCGCAGGGCGTCGTCGCCGCGCTCGCCGCCAAGGGCATCGCCGCCGAGCGCCTGTCAGCGGCTGGCTTCGGTGCCGACAAGCCGCTGGCCGGCAACGACAGCTCGGAAGGGCGCGCGAAGAACCGTCGCGTCGAGCTGGTGCGACGCTGAGGCGGGCGTCCGGTCCAGCGGGCCGGCGGTTCCTCGCTCGCATCTGGCCGCCGGCCTCCTGGGCAGGGGGCGACAGCGCCGAAGGCGCGCGTCCCGCCAGACGCCTTGGTGGGACTCGCCGTCGGGAGGTTGCGCACTACCTCTCCGCGGTACGCGGCTGCGTCCCACCCTGCGTGATGGGGCGATCCTGCGAGTTGTCGTCGTCTTCGAGAACGGTGCAGGGTGGGACAACAGCGGCGGGCGCGGCGTGTTGGGCGGCGAATGTGCGCCGGTTCACACGTACGGCGTGCGCGCGTCCCGGTGGTGATCGACGCTTCGCGCACGGACTTCCACATCCGGAAACGACATCATTTCGTGGTCGGCGCACCGGGCAGACCGGGTACGCGCCGATCACGTCGCGCGTGAGCGCCACGCACCGGTCTTCCAATAAAGGCCGGCACTCGCGCCGCATGAAGTGGCGCCGAAGGAACGATGGGCCATGGATGGTCGCCAGGACGGCTCCCCCTGACAACGAGACTTGGCCCCTGCCATGCGCGCCATGTGCAGGGGTTCTTTTTTTGCGCGGACCCTACTGAAGTCCCGATACCGTGGTCGATGGAGGGCATCGCGGCTGAAGCCGCTACTGCGTCGCGCTGCATCGCCGTTGTGGGAGCACCGGCAGGCGCGATGCCTGTGCTTGCCGCGTCAGATCGCGCTGCGCAGCGCCGGTGTCGGGACCAGGTGGCCGAAGCGGGCGCGCACGCTCGCTTCGATGCCGGCGGCGTCGAGGCCGTCGCTGGCGAGCAGTTCCTCGCGCGCGGCGTGCTCGAGGAAGCGGTCGGACAGGCCCAGCTGCAGCAGCGGCACCTGCAGGCCGTGCGCGTTGAGCAGTTCGGCCACCGCGCTGCCGGCGCCGCCCATGAGCGCGTTGTCCTCGATCGTGACGAGCGCGCCGTGCGAGCGCGCCAGTTCCAGCACCAGCGCCTCGTCGAGCGGCTTGACGAAGCGCATGTTGACCAGCGTCGCGTCGAGCGCGTCGGCGACCTTCGCGCACGGCAGCACCATCGCGCCGAACGCGAGCAGCGCGATGCCGTGGCCGCGACGGCGCAACTCGGCCTTGCCGATCGGCAGCGTGGTCAGCTCCTGCACCGGCACCACGCCGGTGCCACTGCCGCGCGGATAGCGCACCGCGGCCGGGCCTTCGTGCAGGAAGCCGGTGGTCAGCATCTTGCGGCACTCGTCCTCGTCGGCCGGCGCCATCACGACCATGTTCGGGATGCAGCGCAGGTAGCTGAGGTCGAAGCTGCCGGCGTGCGTCGCGCCGTCCGGACCGACCAGGCCGGCGCGGTCGATCGCGAACGTGACGTCGAGCTTCTGCAGCGCGACGTCGTGGATCAGCTGGTCGTAGGCGCGCTGCAGGAAGGTCGAGTAGATCGCCACGACCGGCTTGGCGCCCTCGCAGGCCATGCCGGCGGCGAGCGTGACCGCGTGCTGCTCGGCGATCGCGACGTCGAAGTAGCGCTGCGGGTATTCCTGCGAGAAGCGCACCAGGCCCGAGCCCTCGCGCATCGCCGGCGTGATGCCGTACAGGCGCGGATCGGCCGCGGCCATGTCGCACAGCCAGTCGCCGAACACGTCGGTGTAGGTCGGCTTGCCTTTGCCGGGCTTCTTGACCACGCCGGCGGCCGGATCGAACGGACCGACCGCGTGGTATTCGATCTGCTCGCGCTCGGCCGGCGGGTAGCCCTTGCCCTTGGTCGTGATCACGTGCATCAGCTGCGGGCCCTTGAGCTCCTTGACCGTGCGCAGGGCCGACAGCAGTTGCGGCAGGTCGTGGCCGTCGATCGGCCCGGTGTAGTGGAAGCCGAGTTCCTCGAACAGCGTCGACGGCACGAACATGCCCTTGGCATGCTCCTCCCAGCGCTTGGTGAAGCGCCACAGCAGGCCGCCGCGCGGCATCGCGCGCTTGGCGCCCTCGCGCAGGCGGTTCAGCGTGCGGCTGGCCATCAGGCGCGCCAGCATCTTGGTCAACGCGCCGACGTTCTCGCTGATCGACATCTGGTTGTCGTTGAGGATGACCAGCATGTCCGGCTCGACGTCGCCGCCGTGGTTGAGCGCCTCGAACGCCATGCCGGCGGTCATCGCGCCGTCGCCGATCACGGCGACGACCTTGCGGTGGTCGTCCTTGCGCTGCGCGGCGATCGCCATGCCGAGCGCGGCGCCGATCGAGGTCGACGAATGGCCGACGCCGAACGTGTCGTACTCGCTCTCGTCGCGCTTAGGGAACGGCGCCACGCCGTCCTTCTTCTTGATCGTGGTGATGCGGTCGCGGCGGCCGGTCAGGATCTTGTGCGGATAGCACTGGTGGCCGACGTCCCACACGAGGCGGTCGATCGGCGTGTCGTACAGGTAATGCAGCGCGACGGTCAGCTCGATCACGCCGAGGTTGGCGCCGAAGTGGCCGCCCGAGGTCGCGACCGATTCGATCAGGTAGGTGCGCAGCTCGTCCGCCACCGCGCGCAGGTCCGCCTCGGGAATCTTGCGGAGGTCTGCGGGGCTCTCGATGTTCGCGAGGTGGGGATAGCGCCGGGAGTCGATCATGTCGGGAACTGCTTTGCGGGAGCGCTATTTTGGGCCGGATGCCTGCCCCCGGCAAGGAAACGGCCCGAAACGTGCGCGCCTCGGCGCGCAGCGCGGCGGGTTCATCCGCTGCGCAGCACGCCGCGCGCGACCAGCAGTTCGACGATGCGCGTGGCCGCGTCTTCCGGCGTGTCGGCCAGCGTGTCGATGCGCAGCTCCGGCATCTCCGGTGCTTCGTACGGCGAGTCGACGCCGGTGAAGTTGGCCAGCTCGCCGCGGCGTGCCTTGCGGTACAGGCCCTTCGGGTCGCGCTGTTCGGCCACCGCGAGCGGCGTGTCGACGAAGATCTCGATGAACTCGCCGTCCTCGACCATGCCGCGCGCGAGCCGCCGCTCGGAGCGGAACGGCGAGATGAACGCGGTGATCACGATCAGGCCGGCGTCGACCATGAGCCGGGCCACTTCGCCGATGCGGCGGATGTTCTCGACGCGGTCGGCGTCGGTGAAGCCGAGGTCGCGGCTGAGGCCGTGGCGCACGTTGTCGCCATCGAGCAGGTAGGTGTGCGCGCCGCGCGCGTGCAGCTGGCGCTCGACGATGTTGGCGATGGTCGACTTGCCGCTGCCGGACAGGCCGGTCAGCCACAGCACGCATGGCTTGTGGCCGTGCTGGCGCATGCGCGCCGCCTTGTCGACCTCGACCGCCTGCCAGTGGATGTTCTGCGAGCGGCGCAGCGCGAAGTGCAGCAGGCCCGCGCCGACGGTCTGGTTCGTGTAGCGGTCGATGACGATGAAGCTGCCCATGTCGCGGTTGACCGCGTACGGATCGAACGCGACCGCGCGGTCGAGCGTGAGGTTGGCGACGCCGATCTCGTTCAGCTCGAGCGTCTTCGCGGCCAGGTGCTCGAGGCTGTTCACGTCGAGGCGGTACTTGGGATGGCCGAACGAGGCGCCGAGCGTGCTCGCGCCCATCTTCACGAGGTATGGCCGGCCCGGCAGCATCGGTGCGTCGGCCATCCAGACCAGCGTCGCCTCGAACTGGTCGGCCAAGCCGGCAGGGTCGTCGGCCGCGCAGATCACGTCGCCGCGGCTGACGTCGATCTCGTCGGCGAGCGTCAGCGTGACCGACTGGCCCGCCCGCGCCTCGGGCAGGTCGCCGTCGAAGGTCACGATGCGCTCGATGCTCGACTCGCGCCCGGACGGCAGCACGCGCACGCGGTCGCCCGGCCGCACGCGCCCGCCGAGCAGGCGTCCGGCGAAGCCGCGGAAATCGGCGTTTGGCCGGTTGACCCATTGCACCGGCAGGCGCAGCGGCGTGGCCTCCGCGTCGGCACGGCCGGCCTCGACGCGTTCGAGGTGCTCGATCAGGCTCGGGCCCTCGTACCAGGGCGTGTACGTGCTTGGTGCGGCGATGTTGTCGCCGCGCAGCGCCGACAGCGGGATGCTGGTGACCCGCTCGATGCCGAGCGAGTGCGCGAACGCGCGGTAGTCGCGGTCGATCGCGGCGAACGTGTCCTGCGACCAGCCGGCCAGGTCGAGCTTGTTGACCGCCAGCACGATATCGCGGATGCCGAGCAGCGCGGCGAGGATGCCGTGCCGGCGCGTCTGCGTCAGCACGCCCTTGCGCGCGTCGACGAGGATCACGGCGAGGTCGGCGGTCGACGCGCCGGTGACCATGTTGCGCGTGTACTGCTCGTGGCCGGGCGTGTCGGCGACGATGAACTTGCGCCTGTCGGTCGCGAAGAAGCGATAGGCGACGTCGATCGTAATGCCCTGTTCGCGCTCGGCCGACAGGCCGTCGACGAGCAGCGCGAAGTCCGGCTCGTCGCCCTGCGTGCCGTAGCGCTTCGAGTCGGCCGCCAGCGCGCCGAGCTGATCGTCGTACAGCGCCTGCGTCTCGTACAGCAGGCGGCCGATCAGCGTGCTCTTGCCATCGTCGACGCTGCCGCAGGTGATGAAGCGCAGCAGGCTCTTGTCGTGCCCGGCGGCGAGGCGGGCGTCGGTGTGCGGGGTGTCGGCGGCCATCAGAAATATCCCTCGATCTTCTTCTTCTCCATCGAGGCGCTGCCGTCGTAGTCGATCAGCCGGCCCTGGCGCTCGCTGGTGCGCGCGCGCAGCATCTCGTCGATGACGGCCGGCAGCGTGCGCGCGTTCGACTCGATCGCGCCGGTCAGCGGATAGCAGCCGAGCGTGCGGAAGCGCACGCTTCGCAGCTGCGGCACCTCGCCCTCGCGCAGCGGAAAGCGCGCGTCGTCGACCATCAGCAACTGGCCGTCGCGCTCGACCACCGGCCGTTCGTCCGCGAGGTACAGCGGCACGATCGGGATGTCCTCGCGCAGGATGTATTGCCAGATATCCAGCTCGGTCCAGTTCGACAGCGGGAACACGCGGATGCTCTCGCCCGGCTGCTTGCGCGCGTTGTACAGCCGCCACAGTTCCGGGCGCTGGTTCTTCGGGTCCCAGCGGTGCTGCGCCGAGCGGAACGAGAACACGCGCTCCTTCGCGCGCGAGGCTTCCTCGTCGCGCCGTGCGCCGCCGAAGGCGACGTCGAAGCCGTGCCGGTCCAGCGCCTGGCGCAGGCCCTGCGTCTTCCACAGGTCGGTGTGCAGCGCCGAGCCGTGCGTGAACGGATTGATGCCGCGCGCCTGCGCGTCCGGGTTGATGTGCACCAGCAACTCCATGCCGGCCTCGGCCGCCATGCGCGCGCGGAACGCGTACATCGCCTGGAACTTCCAGGTCGTGTCGATGTGCAGCAGCGGGAACGGCGGCCGCGCCGGGAAGAACGCCTTGCGCGCCAGGTGCAGCAGGACCGAGCTGTCCTTGCCGATCGAGTACAGCATGACCGGCCGCTCGGCCTCGGCGACGGCTTCGCGCAGGATGTCGATGCTTTCGGCTTCGAGGCGTTGCAGGTGGCTCAGTTCGGGCATGCGGGTCGGCGGTTGCGGAAACGGGCGGCGGCGCAGTGTAAGGCGTCCGGCGTCCATCCCGCAGCCATGCCACACGGGGTCTTAACGATCGTCCATCGCGGATTTAACACAAGCCGGCCGACGTGCGCGCAAAGTGGATCGGCAGCCGAACGGAGGGGTAGGTCATGGCGACGAGCGGGTGGACGCCGACATCGGAAGCGCTGCCGGCGGAAGGCAACGAGGTCGAATTCGTGCTCGATTGCCGCGATCTGGCGATGACCGGCACCTATCACTGCTGCCATTTCGTCTCGCGCTGGAGCCAGTATTCGGCTGGCACGGTGCGCGAGTGGCGCAAGGTGCCGGCGGCCGAGGCACCGCGCGGCGAGTTTCGCGGACGCGCCTGAACTCGGGCGGCGGCGCGCGCTCAGCGCGACCGCCGCGCCACGATCACGAAGCTGTTGAATGGCGTCACGCCCCACAGCGGACGCGTTTCCACGTCCAGGCCGGCCGCGCGGAGTGGCGCCTCGACTTCCTCGCGGCACGGGAAGTGTCGCGCCGGGCTGCACATCCAGCGCGTCGCATACAGGATCTTCTCCTCGACCACGGTCGCGCGAAAGCGCCAACTGCGGTCGCGCAGCACGTTGCGCACGATCAGCAGGGCGCCGGGTGCAACGCGCGCTGCGGCGGCGTGCAGCAGGCGAGCCTGGTCGGCATGGTGCAGGTAGTGCAGCACGTCGAGCAGCGCGACATGGCCGCGGAACGTCGGCAGCACGCTTGCATCCACGGCCTCGAAGCACAGATCCGCGTAGTGGCATGCGGCCGCGCGCGCGGCCGCGATCTTCGCCGCGTCGACGTCGACGCCGCGATAGGCGCCGCGGAAGCCGCATTCGCGCAGGTAGAAGCCGAGCAGGCCGATGCCGCAGCCGATGTCGAGCAGGTCGGTGTCGCTGTCGCCGAGCAGCCGGGCGACTTCCGCGTAGGCCGGATCGAAACGCAGCTTGCCGCGCGCGTAGTCGCGGTGCCCGCGCTGCAGGTGCGCGGTAATGCGGCCGTGGATGGCGCGATGTCCGTCGGTGTCCATGTCGCTCACGCTCCTGTCGCAGGAGAGGTCGCTGCATCGGACCGCCCCGGGCTGCGGCATGCGTGGCGGGCAGGGCGGCCAGCCGCTGCAGCAGGGCGCGATGACGCCGCCACAGCCGGCTGCTATCCTGTCACGATTTTTTACGTTTTCGGAGTCCGGCAGTGAACATCGAAGCAAACAAGGTCGTCTCGTTCCACTACACCGTCAGCGACGGCGGCGAGACGCCGGTCGATTCCTCGCGCGAGCGCGGCGAGCCGCTGACCGTGCTGATCGGCCACGGCAACATCATCCCGGGCCTGGAGAAGGCGCTGCTCGGCCATGCCGTCGGCGACCGCATCGAGGTCAGCGTGGCGCCGGCCGAGGCCTACGGCGAGCGCCGCGCGAACTTCACCCAGCGCGTGCCGAAGAAGTACTTCGAACATCCCGAGCTGCTGCGCCCGGGCATGAGCACGGTGCTGAACACGCGCGAATCCGGCCCGCGCATGGTCGTCGTGCACAAGATCGGCTCCAGCGTGATCGACGTCGACCTCAACCATCCGCTCGCCGGCAAGACGCTCGCGTTCGACGTCGAGATCACGGCCATCCGCGACGCGACGCCGGAAGAGATCGAGCACCGCCACGCGCACGGCGCGGGCGGGCATGAGCACTGAAAGGCCGGGAATCGGGATTCGGGATTCGGGAATCGGTAGAGCGGGGCTTCACCGCGCCGCACGCTTGCGCAAGCTCTGATCGAGTCGTCGTCCCGGCGAAAGCCGGGACCCAAGGTGCTGCGCTCCGGGCATGATTTGCGCCGGATCTTCCCCGCCGTGGCGCTCCGAATCCAGGGATGACGTCATTCCCGCGAAAGCGGGAATCCATCCTTGGAGACCGACCAAAGTGCGCAGGAGTTGGATCAGGCAAAGCGCCCGCTTTTCCCAATCCCCAATCCCGTCTCCCCAATCCCCGCTGTCAAAGCACCCTCTTGCCGTAGGCGAAGCGTTCGCGCCACCAGCCGCCGTCGAGGCTGTCCAGGCGCACGGTGCCGCCGCTGTTGGGCGCGTGCACGAAGCGGCGCTCGCCGACGTAGATGCCGACGTGGCTGATGCGGCGGCCGTCTTCGAAGAACACCAGGTCGCCGGCCTGCAGCGCGTCGCCAGCCAGCTTGTGGCGGCCGAGGTCGGCCAGCTCGCCGGAGCTGCGCGGCAGCGCGACGCCGGCGGCGTCGCGGAAGACATAGCCGACCAGGCCGCTGCAGTCGAAGCCGCCTTCGGGCGTGTTGCCGCCGTAGCGGTACGGCGTGCCGACCAGCGCGATCGCGCGGAACAGCACCGCATTGGCGGCGTCGGCGCGCGGCGTGCCGGGAGCGGGCGAGGGCGACGGCGCGCGGCGTGGCGCGGAACCGCAGGCGGCGAGCAGGCAGGCGAGGGAAAGCAGGGCGAGCAGGCGGCGGATCGTCATGCGCCTACCGTTCCCGATCGCGCCGCGGTCTGTCAACGGGCCGGCAGCGGCGCCGGCCTACGCCACATTGCCGCAAAGTGTCAGTTTGGGACGCGGCGCGGCCTCGGCGGCCGGCTCGGCTGCCGGCGCGACGAACAGCGAATGCAGGTCCTTGACCGTCTCCTCGAAGCGCTCGAGGCGTTCGTTGGCGGCCACGGCGACCGCGCCTGGCACGTGGCCGGCGTCGAGCAGCGCGCGCACCAGCCGGCGTTGCGGCTCGCCGAAATCCGGGTCCTGCAGCGCCTCGTCGAGCGCGCACACCAGCGCGGCCAGCCAGCCGGAGTTCGGGGCGCGCAGCGCGAGCAGCAGTTCGTGGGTGGATACCTTCATGGCGGGTCTCGTTGGTGTCCTGTCCCGTCTCTGCACATTCGATGCCAGAGCCACCGGGCGAGCACGGCAAACCCGTACAATCGCGGCCCATGACCATGCGGACATCGGATGTGCTGGTGCTGGGCGGCGGCGTGATCGGCCTCGCCTGCGCGTACTACCTGCTCGAGAGCGGGCGCAGCGTGACCGTGCTCGAGCAGGGCACGGCCGGCTGCGGCAGCTCGCACGGCAACTGCGGCACGCTGACGCCGAGCCACGCCGCGCCGCTGGCGATGCCGGGCACGATCGGCACCGCGTTGCGCTGGCTGTTCAAGGCCGATGCGCCGCTGCGCATCAAGCCGCGCCTCGATCCGGATCTGCTGCGCTGGCTGCTCGGCTTCGCCGGTCGTTGCAACTGGCGCGCGTTCGAGCACGCGCTGCGCGCCAAGGCGCCGCTACTGCTGCGCTCGCGTGCGCTGATCGAGGAGCTCGTGCGCACCGAGCGGCTCGACTGCGAGTTCGAGGCGCTCGGCACGCTCAACGTGTACCGCGACGCGGCGAACTTCGAGCACGCCTGCGCATTGAACGAGCGCCTCGCCGCGGTCGGCCTGCGGGTCGAGGTGCTCGATGGCGCCACCACGCTCGCGCGCGAGCCGGCACTGAAACCCGGCGTCGCCGGCGCGCTGTTCCATCCGGGCGACGCGCAGCTGCGGCCGGACCGCTACGTGGCCGAGCTCGCGCGCATCGTGCGCGAGAAGGGCGGCCTCATTGTCGAGGGCGCGCGGGTCGAGGCCTGCGTGCGCGAAGGCACGCGCATCGCGAAGGTCGCCACGACGCAGGGCGAATTCGCCGGCCGCGACCTCGTGCTGGCGCTCGGCTCGTGGTCGCCGCTGCTCGCGCGCACGCTCGGCCTGCGCATCCCGATCCAGCCCGGCAAGGGGTACTCGATCACCTACACGCGGCCGGCGCGCTGCCCGCGCATCCCGCTGACGCTGAAGGAGCCGAGCGTGTGCGTGACCGCCTGGGGCTCCGGCTACCGGCTCGGCAGTACGATGGAGTTTGCCGGTTACGACGCGACGCTCAACCGCACGCGGCTGGACGCGCTCAGGCGCGGAGCGGCGGCGTTCCTGCACGAGCCGGAAGGGCCGGCCGTGGTCGAGGAATGGTACGGCTGGCGGCCGATGACGCCGGACGACCTGCCGGTGCTCGGCCGCGCGCCCGGCCTCGACAACCTGGTCATCGCGACCGGCCACGGCATGCTCGGCGTGACGATGTCGGCCGGCACCGGCCAGCTGGTCGGCGAGCTCGTCGCCGGCCGGCCGCCATCGCTCGACCTCTCGCCGTTCGCGCCCGCGCGCTTCGGTTGAACCCACGCAGTCCTGCATCATCCGCTTTGGAAAACGGAGAGTCCATGTCGCTTCGCTCCCGCCTCGCCGCCGTGCTGTTCGCGTTCGGCGCCCTCGGTCTCGCCGGCGCGCAGGCGGCCGAGCGTCCCGCCGACGTCGATTTCCAGTGGGGCGTGAAGATCCCGCTGCGCGACGGCGTCAAGCTCGCTGCGACGCTGTACCGGCCGCGCGACCAGCAGCAGCCGCTGCCTTGCGTGTTCACGCTGACGCCGTACATCGCGCAGAGCTACCACGCGCGCGGCATGTACTTCGCCACGCACGGCTACGTGTTCCTGACCGTCGATGTGCGCGGCCGCGGCAACTCGGAAGGGCAGTTCACGCCGCTGCTGCAGGAGGCTCAGGACGGCCATGACGTGGTCGAGTGGCTGGCCGCGCAGCCGTACTGCAACGGCAAGGTCGCGATGTGGGGCGGCTCGTATGCCGGCTACGACCAGTGGGCCAGCGCGAAGGAATTTCCGCCGCACCTGGCCACGATCGTGCCGGTCGCCTCGCCCAAGCCCGGCGTCGACTACCCGATGCAGCACAACATGTTCTACGCCTACGCGATGCAGTGGCTGACGCTGGTCGGCGGCCGCGCCTCGCAGGAGGACATCTTCGGCGACATGGGCTTCTGGAGCGCGCAGTACCGGCGCTGGTACGAGGCCCGCGCGCCGTTCGCCGAACTCGACCGCTACGTCGGCCATCCCTCGCCGATCTTCCAGACGTGGATCGCGCACCCGTCGCAGGACGCGTACTGGGACAGCTTCAGCCCGACGCCGCAGCAGCTCGCGCGGCTGGACCTGCCGATCCTGTCCGTCACCGGCCACTACGACGGCGACCAGGCCGGCGCGCTGGCCTACTACGGCGATCACATGCGCCACGGCTCGGCGGCGGCGACCGCGCGTCACTACCTCGTCATCGGCCCGTGGGACCATGCCGGCACGCGCACGCCGAAAGCGGAGGTCGGCGGCCTCAAGCTCGGCCAGGCCGCGCTGCTCGACATGAACGCGCTGCACAAGGCATGGTACGACTGGACCCTGAAGGACGGCGCCAAACCGGAGTTCCTGAAGGACCGCGTCGCCTACTACGTGACCGGCGAGGAAGCCTGGCGCTACGCGCCTACGCTCGAGGCCGCGACCGCGCGGCGCGAGGCGTGGTACCTCGATTCGGTCGCTTCGCGCGCGAACGACGTGTTCGCGTCCGGCGAGCTGAAGCCGGGCGCGCCCGGCCGCGGCCGTGCCGACCGCTACGTGCACGACCCGCTCGACACCAGCCCGGCGGCGTGGGAGCACGACGAGTCGGCGGGCGGCGGCCTGACCGACCAGCGCGCCGCGCTGAACGCCGCCGGCAAGGCACTGTTCTACCACTCCGCGCCGCTCGCGCAGGACACCGACCTGGCCGGCTTCTTCCGCCTGTCCGCGTGGCTGTCGCTGGACCAGCCCGACACCGACATCGCGGTCAACCTGTACGAGATCCGCGCCGACGGCAGCAGCGTCTTCCTTGCCGGCGACGCGCTGCGTGCGCGCTACCGCCATGATCCGCGCACGGCGCGGCCGGTCACGCCCGGCGCGATCGAACGCTACGATTTCGATCGCTTCGGCTTCATCGCGCGGCGCCTGGCCAAGGGCAGCCGCCTGCGCCTGATGATCGCGCCGGTGAACTCGATGTACGCCGAGAAGAACTACAACGCGGGCGGCGTCGTTGCGGAGGAGTCCGGCAAGGACGCGCGCACCGTCACGGTCACGCTGTACCACGACAGGCAGCGCCCGAGTGCGCTGTCGCTGCCGATCGCGGCCGCCTCGTCGGTTGCACCGAAGCCGTAGCAACAACCGCAAGGATCGGCGCGGATCACACGGCTTGGCCATCCGCGTTGATCCGTGGCCACATGGCATTGGCCGGGCCAGGGTACAGAGCGAGGAGCAGGGCGATGACCGACGACCGTTACGACCTGGCCGTGATCGGCGCCGGCTCCGGCGGCATCGCGATGGCGATCCGCGCGGCGCGGCATGGCGCGCGCGTCGCGGTGTGCGAACCCGGCCTGCTCGGCGGCACCTGCGTCAACCTCGGCTGCGTGCCGAAGAAGGCGATGTGGCTGGCGGCCGAACTGGCCGAGGCACAGCGGCTTGCGCGCGAGGTCGGCTTCGACGTCGCGCCCGGCGCGCTCGACTGGCCGGCGTTCATCGAACATCGCAGCCGCTACATCGCCAACATCCACGCCAGCTACCGGCGCCGCTTCGACGAGCTCGGCATCGTGCTGATCGTCGAGCACGCGCGCTTCCTCGCGCCCGACTGCCTCGCCGCCGGCGAGCGCACGGTGCAAGCGGCGCACGTGCTGGTCGCGACCGGCGCGCGCCCGCAGCGGCTGGCGATCCCGGGTGGCGAACTCGGCATCGACTCGGACGGTTTCTTCGCGCTGCGCGCGTGTCCGAAACGTGTCGCCGTGGTCGGCAGCGGCTACATCGCGGTCGAACTGGCCGGCGTGCTGCGCGCGCTCGGCGCCGACGTCACGCTGTTCGCGCGCAAGGAACGCCTGCTGCGCAGCTTCGACGCCGACCTTGGTACGGCGCTCGCCCAGGCGATGCGCGCGCAGGGCATCGGCATCGCGCTCGGCCACGTGCCGGTGGCGGCGACCCGCGCGGCCGACGGCTACGCGCTCGAATTCGACAACGGCCTGCGCGCGAGCGGCTTCGACGAGTTGATCTGGGCCATCGGCCGCGAGCCGAACAGCGGCCGCCTCGGTGCGGACACGATCGGCCTGATGCGCGACGCGCGCGGCTACATCGCGATCGACGAGTGGCAGAACACGAACCTGCCGACCGTCTACGCGGTCGGCGACGTGACCGCCCGCCCGGCGCTGACGCCGGTCGCGATCGCCGCCTCGCGCCGCCTCGCCGACCGCCTGTTCGGCGGCCAGCCCGAATCACGGCTCGACTACGCGAACATCCCGACCGTCGTGTTCTCGCACCCGCCGATCGGCACCGTCGGCCTGAGCGAAGAGGAGGCACGTTCGCAATACGGTGACGCGGTCAAGGTCTACCGCACCGGCTTCCGGCCGATGCTGGCCGCGCTCGCGCAGCGCGACGAACAGACGCTGATGAAACTGGTCTGCGTCGGCCGCGACGAACGCCTGGTCGGCATCCACCTGCTCGGCCCCGCCGCCGACGAGATCCTGCAAGGCTTCGCCGTCGCGCTGAAGATGGGCGCGCGCAAGGCCGACCTCGACGCCACCGTCGCGATCCACCCGACTTCGGCGGAGGAGCTGGTGTTGATGTGATGGTTGGCGGCTGGCAAGCACACAGCCAGTAGCCAATCCAGGCGGATGCCGCAGCTCGAGATGGCGACTTCGCGTCGCTGCGGTTCGTTGCTTGTGGCTCGTGCCACTCGGAGGTAGCGCTGCCGTCCCGGCGCTGTAGTGGGCGAACTCGCCGTACTCGATCGCAATCGTGCTGCCCCGGAAACTGCGTCGGAGTCCTGCGCATGCCATCGCGGCCGCATCGCCGGCCCACATTCAAGACGGGCATGGCCGTGCGCTGGATGCCAAGGGATCAGCCATGCGCGCAGCGCTTTGGCATCAAAATGTACCGCCGCATCGGCTTATCGCGATTTCGCGAGGGCGCCACACTATGATGCGAACCTCGGCGAGGCGCTGCCGAGACTGTCAGATCGAGCTTGAGGGCAGGGCGTGTTGATGCTTCTTGCCGCGGCCGCGAGCGCGGACGTCGGCAGTCTTGAACGAATCACACTTTTCATCGCGTCCTGATCGGCGTCGCAGCCGGTCAAGTCGCGGTTCCAGCCTCGCTGCCGGCGAGGCATCACCAAGGGGGATTGAATCGATGAGAGTAGACGCACGCCTGAACCTTCTTGCTTCCGCGATAGCGTTCGCTATCGCTTCGCCGATGGCCGTTGCGGCGGACACGTTCTACGAACCGTTCACGATTCCGCCGCAAGGTTGCCCTGTGAGCATTACTGACTATCCTGGCGGTCCGGGCACCTATCCCTTCCCGCCCGGTTGGACCTTGTTCAACGTGGACGGGCGAACTCCGGCCGGCGCCGTCGCCTATGTCAATGATGCCTGGGAGGCGCGCGAGGATTTCAAGTTCAACACGGCAAACTGCGCTGTATTCAGCACCTCCTGGTACAACCCGCCGGGTCAGGCTGATGACTGGATGTGGTCGCCGCCCATCACGGTTCCGGCGAGCGCGGTGCTGTCGTGGAATGCCGTGGCGTACGACCCGGCGTATCGCGATGGCTACGAGGTCCGCGTGAAGACCGGCGCCGCGCCGACCTTGGCCAATCAGCTGACGAGCACCACGGTGTACAGCAATCCTGCCGAAGAGGCGGTCTGGACGCAGCGCTCCGTCGACATTTCCAGCTATGGCGGCCAGACCGTCTACGTCGGCTTCCGCAACAACAGCAACGACAAGTTCCTGCTGCTGGTCGACGATGTGCGCGTGAGAGACGTCGCCGCCGATGTCGCCGCGGTCGCGCAGGTTCCGCCCTTCACCAGCGAGTACGCGCGCGCGCCCCTGGGCATGGATGTCATGCCGACGCTGGCGCTGGGCGCGACCAACTCCGGGGTCGGAGTGCTGACGAATGTCGTCGCCATCGCGACCCCGATGCTCGACGGCAACATCGGCGGTCCTGGCGTCGTTTCGACGACGGTGCCCACGCTGCCCGCTGGCGACACCACGCCATTGACGTTCGGTGCGCCTGCCGCCTATTCGGGAGCTGGCACATGGAGCACGCGATACACCGTCAGCGTCGACCAGACGGAACCCGACGTCGCGAACAACACGGTCGAGGTACCTGGCACCACGATCGGCGGCAACGAATTCGCGCGCTGGGAAGGAGCCGCGAGCGGCGCGCTCGGCATCGGTGCCGGCAATGGCGGCGAAATGGGCGTGTCCTTTACGCTTCCGGTTGCGGGGTTCTACGCCGGTGCGCACTTCGCGATGGCGCCGGTCCCCCCCGAAAGCGGCACGCCGCCGGTGCCGAATGCGTGCCCCGGGTTTGACTATGTGCTCAACCTGCGTGCATTCGACACGGTCAACAACGTGCCCGGCGCCATCATCGACACCACCACGCCGATTCCATGCGAGTACGACAGCGGCGGCAGTTACGACGTCGCCTTCGTGCACGGCCAACACGAGCTTGCCGCGGGCACCTATGTGCTGACGGCGGTCGAGCCCGTCGGCGGACCGACTTTGACGCTGCTGCTGCATGACCAGCGGTTCGTCGACGGAACGACCTGGGTGAACTGGCCGACCAGTCCGTTCGGTGGCTGGGCGCACAACGAGGACTTCGGCGTCGCCGCTTTCAAGAAGACCTACGAGTTGTCGTTGCTGCAGGGTGAGGCGCCGATCTTCGCCGATGGATTCGACGGTGCCGCACCGGCCAAGCCGTCGTTCCGCCCGATGCACGGTCCCGCCCCGGCGATTGTCCGCGGACGGCCGACGCGCTCGGTGCCGCCGGTCCAGTTCGCGCCCTCGGGCAATCCGTAGCACGCCAGGCCGCCGCGCATGCAACCAGACCGTTATCGACGACGGCTCGAATCGCATGTCGCGCATGGCCGTTACGAAGCCGCCCTCGCCACGCTTTCCGCGTGGCGGGAGCGTGCGCCGGAACTGCTCGAGCCGGAGTTGCTGCATGCGCGCATCGATCTCGGGCGTGGCCGCTTGCGCGCGGCGCGCACGCGTGCATTGGCGGCCATCCGCACGCGCGATTGCCCGCCCGGACTGGCCATCGACGTCGTCCAATGCCTGCGCGTGCTGGTCGCCCACGACGCGCTGGTTGAATGGGCGCGCGGATATCCACATCGCGCGGCGCTGACCGCGTCCGAGCGCGCGAACATCGTGGCGGCGCTGGAGTCGATCGGCGCGCACGCGATCGCGCGCGACTGGATCGAGGCCGCTGTGCAGGACGCACCCGACGACGCCGCCGTGCGCGCCAATCGTGCGCTCACGCGAAGCTATGCCGGCGACTTCGACGGCGCGCGCGCCGATCTCGAACATGCGATCTCGAGCGCGCAGGATCCCGCGATCGCGCACTGGATGCTGTCGCGCCTGCAGCGCCAGACCGAGCGGACGAACCACGTCGAACGGCTGCGCGCGCGCATTGCAGCGGCGCACGGCGATGCACTGGATGGGGAATACCTGCAGTTCGCGCTGTTCAAGGAGCTTGACGATCTCGGCGATCATGCGGCCGCGTGGCAGGCCCTCGACGAGGGCTGCCGCCTTGTGCGCGCACGCGCACCCTACGATCGCGCCGAGAGCGAGCGGCTGTTTGGTGCGATCACGCGACGTTTCCCGCTCGATGCGCCGCAGGCACCGGTACTCTCCGGTGCACCGACGCCGATCTTCATCGTTGGCATGCACCGCTCAGGCACCACGTTGCTCGAGAGCATGCTCGCGGCGCATCCGCGCGTCTGCGCCTACGGCGAATCGCTGCGCCTCGCCGGCGCGTTGCGTCTGGCGGCCGACCAAGCCGGGAGCCGCATGCTCGACGAGGCACTTGTCGCCGCGGCGGCATCGATGGATCCACTGCAGGTGCGCGACGCCTTCCTCGCGGAAGGCCGCTGGCGGATAGGCGCGTCCACGCACGTCACCGAAAAGATGCCGACCTGCTTCCAGGCGATCGGCTTCATTCGCCATGCCTTTCCGGCGGCGAGGATCATCCATCTGCGGCGCGACCCGATGGACCTGTGCTTCGCGAATCTGCGCGAACTGTTTGCGAATGGCGTCGAACACAGTTATGCGCTCGAAGACGTCGCGCACTTCCACGCGCTCTACCTCGCCCTCATGCGCCATTGGCACGCGATCTATCCCGGCTTCGTATTGGATATCGACTACGAGGCGCTGGTGCGCGATCCGATCGCCGTATCGCAACGCGTGTTCGCGTTCTGCGATCTCGACTGGAGTGAGCGGGTGGTCGATCCGGCGGCCTGGTCGACACGCGCCGTCAATACGCTGAGTGCCGTACAGGTGCGCCAGGCGATCGGCACCGGCAGCATCGGGCGCTGGAAGTCGTATTCGCGCTGGTTGGAGCCGTTGCGCGCGGCGCTGGATGCGGCCCCCGCGGAAACCGCGTGAGCCGAGAGTGTTTGCGTGGCGCGTTCTGCTGCGCGGTCGTGCATCGCGGATACGCAGGCAGCGCTGTCAGGGACAAACGGGCCAGGGCGCACTTTCGGCAAGTCACGCCATCAAGCGCGTTGCCCACGGTTTCCGCGCCCGCGCCGGCTCCACTGCCACCCCAGGCAGGCAGCCACGACCAAAGCGTAGGTCGCGTAGTAGCACCACGTGGCCGGCCCGGAGTGGCCTATGGACTCGATGCCGGTGGCCTTTTCGAGCCACGACCACACCGGCCAAGCCACCACGGTGACGAGCGCCGAGACAGGCAGCAGCGCCAGCGCCCAGACGATCACGATGATGGTGGTCTTGATCGGCATGTGTGCAGTTCGTGGGGGTGTATGCGAACGATCGGTGGTGCTCACCAGGCCTTACGTGACGTGCGTGACATCGGTCTTGTGCCCGATCTTGCGGTGCTGCCGGTCGATCAGGTCAATGCCGATATCGAGATCACGCGTCCACGTCGCAGCAGCGCGCTTCATCGCTGCAGGATCGGCCGCGCGAGATCGAACAGCGCCGCCGGCTTGGCGATCGCCACGTCGCGGCCGTCGACGTTGATCAGGCCCTGGTCCTGGAAGCGGCGCAGGACGCGGCTGACGGTTTCGGCGGCGAGGCGCAGGTAGTTGGCGATGTCGCCGCGCGACATCGCCAGGTGCAGCGTGTCGGCGGGGAAGCCGCGTTCGGCGTAGCGGCGGCCAAGGCCGATCAGGAACGCGGCGAGGCGTTCGTCGGCGGAGTAGTCGCCGGCGAGCAGGGCGGCGTTGCCGATGTCCTTGCTCAGGCGCCGGAACAGTTCCTGCTGGATGCCGGGCATGCGCGTGGCGAGCGTGGCCAGCGCCGGGAACGAGAAGCGGCAGACCTCGACCGTGTCGAGCGCGACCGCGTCGCACGGGTAGGACTCGGGATGGATCGCATTGAGGCCGACCAGCTCGCCCGGCAGGTAGAAGCCGAGCACAAGCTCGCGGCCGTCGATGTCGACCAGGCGCGTCTTGACGGTGCCCGAACGCACCGCGTAGATCGCGCTGAAGCGCTCGCCGGTGCGGAAGATCGTCGTGCCGGGACGATAGTTGCCGACGTGCTCGACCAGGCAGTGCAGGTCGCGCAGCGCGATCTTGTCGACGCCGCTGCCGACGCAGACCGCGCCGAACGCGCAGGTGGAGCAGAAGCGGTAATCGTCGCCGTCGTCGGCGATCGGATTCGGCGGCGCGATGCGCCCGTGTACCACGTCATGACCCATGCGCGACCCGTCTCCGCAAAGCGATCTCAGACGGCACGCGAGTAGCGGATGTCCGGGGTGTCGACGTAGGCGTCGAAGCACATCGCGATGTTGCGCAACAGGAACTGGCCGCGCGCGGTGACCGTGATGCGCTTCGGCGAGCACGTGACCAGTCCATCGGCTTCGAGCGGCCGCAGGCGATCGAGTGAACGCTGGAAGTAGCGCGGGAAGTCTACTAGATGGCGTTCCTCGAAGGCGCGGATGTCGAGCGAGCCGGCGCACATCAGGCGCTGGATCAGGTCGGCGCGCAGCAGGTCGTCGTCGCTCAGGCGCAGGCCGCGCACGGTCGGCAGGTGGCCGTTGTCGAGCGCGGCGTAGTAGCCGGTCAGGTCCTTGGCGTTCTGGCTGAACGTCGCGCCGACGTGGCTGATCGCGCTCATGCCGAAGCCGACCAGGTCGCAGGCGGCGTGCGTGGAATAGCCCTGGAAATTGCGCTGCAGCGTGCCGGCGTCGGCGGCGCGTGCGAGGTCGTCCTCGGGCAGCGCGAAATGGTCGACGCCGATGTAGCGGTAGCCGGCGGCGGTGAGCGCCTCGACCGTCTGCTGCAGCAGGCCGAGCCGCGTGCTGGCGTCGGGCAGGTCGAACTTGTCGATCTGGCGCTGCGCCTTGAAGCGCTCGGGCAGGTGCGCGTAGCCGTAGGTGGCGATGCGCTCGGGGCGCAGCGCGATGACCTGGTCGAGCGTGCGTGCGAACGAGTCCTGCGTCTGCCGTGGCAGGCCGTAGATCAGGTCGAGGTTGATCGAGCGGATGCCGGCGGCGCGCGCGCCGTCCATCACGTCGCGCGTCTGCTCGACGCTCTGGATGCGGTTGATCGCGCGCTGCACGTCCGGGTCGAAGTCCTGCACGCCGATCGAGATGCGGTTGATGCCGGCTGCGGCGATGCGCCGCACGTAGTCGGCGTCGCAGAAACGCGGGTCGAGCTCGACGCCGAATTCGCGGTCGGGGCGCCGGCTGAACGAGAAGTGGCGGCCGAGCGTGTCGATCAGCTCGACCAGCTGGTCGGCGTCGAGGAAGTTCGGCGTGCCGCCGCCGAAGTGCAGCTGGGCGAGGCAGCGGTCGCGGTCGAACAGCGCCGACACGGCCTCGATCTCGCGGTACAGCCGCGCCAGGTACGGCCCGGCCTTGTCCTGGTCGCGCGTGATGATGCGGGCGCAGCCGCAGTAGAAGCACGGCGACAGGCAGAACGGGATGTGGATGTAGGCGGAGATGTCGCGCGGGATCGGGTCCTCGTTCGACGCGCGGATCGCCTGGCGCAGCTCCGTTTCGCCAAAGTCGGCGCGGAAGTGCGGCGCGGTCGGGTAGGAGGTGTAGCGCGGGCCGTTGACGTCGTACTGGGCGACCAGCGCGCGGTCGAACTGGGCTACGGCGGGGGCGAGGGCGATGTTCATGGCGCCATCGTGCGCGGTGCGGCGCGGCAATGCCTTGACCGCGGTCAAACGCGGAGGGGCCGGGATTCGGGATTGGGGATTCGCAGGCTGGGCGACACAGGTCGACCGGCGACAGCGTGCCGGCCGCGCGTTGCGCGTCCCGCCTACGTGAGCGTCGAGTCTCAGCCGGCGGGCGGCAGCATGATCGCCGCGACCACGCGGCGGCCTTCGCCGGCGAGCAGGTTGTAGGTGCGGCAGGCGGCGGCGTTGGTCATGACCTCGACGCCGATGCGCCGGCGCAGCAGCGCGACCTGCGCCTCGCGCGGCGGAAACACCTGGCGTTCGCCGGTGCCGAGCAGCACGACCTCCGGTTCGAGCGCGGCGATCGCCTCGGCTGCGGCGAGGTCGAACTGGCCGGCGTGGACGACCGGCCAGTCCTCGACCAGGCGGTCCGGCGCGAGCAGGAAGCTGCGCGTCAGCACGCGGTCGACCACGGTCACCGCGTCCGCCGCGCAGGCGCGGAAGAACAGGAAGCCCTCCGGCAGGTCCTGGCTCAGTTGCATCGGTGCGGCCTCACTTGGGCAGCGTGTACGCGGCGCGGTCCGGGTTGCGCTTGTAGAAGCAGGCGATCTTGCCGATCGTCTGCACCAGCTCGGCGCCGGAATGTTCGCGGATCTGCTCGATCGAGGCCGCGCGCGACTCGCGGTCGTCGTCGGCGAGCTTGACCTTGATCAGCTCGTGGTGCTCGAGCGCGCCGTCCAGCTCCTTGAGCAGGGCCGGCGTGACGCCCTTCTGGCCGACCAGGATCACCGGGTTCAGCGCATGCGCGAAGCCGCGCAGGTAGCGTTTTTGCGAGGACGAAAGGGGCATGAACGGAAACCGAATGGATTGCGGTGGCGCAGCATGGCGCGGCCGTACAGGTTATCATGCGCCGTCAACCCCATCGAAACGGCGCGGCATCGCGTTGAGGCAGACGAGATGGCGCGCAGCAAATCCAGTTCCCGCTGGCTGCGGGAACACTTCAGCGATCCCTATGTCAAACGCGCGCAGGCCGAAGGCTGGCGTTCGCGCGCGGTGTTCAAGCTCGAGGAGCTGATCGACCGCGACCGCCTGCTCAAGCCCGGCATGACCGTGGTCGACCTCGGCGCCGCGCCGGGCGGCTGGTCGCAAGTCGTGCGTGAGCGCCTCGGCGACAAGGGCCGCGTGATCGCGCTGGACATCCTGCCGATGCAGGGCATCGGCGGGGTCGATTTCATCCACGGCGATTTCCGCGAGGAAAGCGTGCTGGCGCAGCTGAAGCAGGCGCTCGACGGCGCGCCGGTCGATCTTGTGCTTTCGGACATGGCCCCCAATCTCAGCGGCATGAGCGCGGTCGACCAGCCGCGCTCGATGTACCTCGTGGAGCTGGCCGAGGAATTCGCAACGGCGCACCTGCGGCCGGGCGGTTCGTTCCTGACCAAGGTGTTCCAGGGCGAGGGCTTCGACGATTTCGTGCGGCGCTTGCGCGCGTCCTATGAGCGCGTCAGCATCCGTAAACCCAAGGCCTCGCGGGCGCGCAGCTCCGAGGTATATGCGCTGGCCACGGGCAAGCGTGCGTGATTTGAGAGAGGCCACAAGGCGAGCACTCCATGAATGACATGGCCAAGAATCTGCTGCTCTGGGTGATCATCGCGGTCGTCCTGCTGACCGTGTTCCAGAGCTTCAATCCGCGCACGACGGTGCCGTCGGACGTGCCGTACTCGGATTTCACGCAGCAGATCGGCAACGGCGCCATCGGCTCGGTGACGCTCAGCGCGGAAGTCCCGTCGAAGGCGGTCGCCAAGCTCAAGGACGGCAATTCGATCACGACCACGGTGCCGATCGGCGCCAACCAGGAACTGATCAACCTGCTCGGCAAGGCCAACGTCGAGGTGCGCCAGACGCCGCAGGACAACGTCATGCCGCTGTGGCGCATCCTGCTCGACTGGGTGCCGATCCTGATCTTCATCGGCCTTTTGATCTACTTCATGCGCCAGATGCAGGCCGGCGCCGGCGGCCGCGGCGCGATGTCGTTCGGCCGCTCGCGCGCGAAGCTGCAGGGCGAGGACCAGATCAAGGTCACCTTCGCCGACGTCGCCGGCTGCGACGAGGCCAAGGAAGAAGTGTCCGAGCTGGTCGAGTTCCTGCGCGACCCGGGCAAGTTCCAGAAGCTCGGCGGCAAGATCCCGCGCGGCGTGCTGATGGTCGGCTCGCCCGGCACCGGCAAGACGCTGCTGGCCAAGGCGATCGCCGGCGAGGCGAAGGTGCCGTTCTTCTCGATCTCCGGTTCCGACTTCGTCGAGATGTTCGTCGGCGTCGGTGCCGCGCGCGTGCGCGACATGTTCGAGCAGGCCAAGAAGCACGCGCCGTGCATCATCTTCATCGACGAGATCGACGCGGTCGGCCGCCATCGCGGCGCCGGCCTCGGCGGCGGTCATGACGAGCGCGAGCAGACGCTGAACCAGCTGCTGGTCGAGATGGACGGCTTCGAGGGCAGCGAGGGCGTGATCGTGATCGCCGCGACGAACCGCCCCGACGTGCTCGACCCGGCGCTGCTGCGCCCGGGCCGCTTCGACCGCCAGGTGGTCGTACCGCTGCCGGACCTCAAGGGCCGCGAGCAGATCCTGAAGGTGCACATGCGCAAGGTGCCGGTCGGCAGCGACGTCGAGCCGCTGACGATCGCGCGTGGCACGCCGGGCTTTTCCGGTGCCGACCTCGCCAACCTCGTCAACGAGGCGGCGCTGTTCGCCGCGCGCGAGAACTCGCGCGAGGTGCGCATGGACCACTTCGAGCGCGCCAAGGACAAGATCATGATGGGCGCCGAGCGCCGCTCGATGATCATGAGCGACGACGAGAAGAAGCTGACCGCCTACCACGAGGCCGGCCACGCGATCGTCGGTCGCCTGATGCCCGACCACGATCCGGTGCACAAGGTCACGATTATTCCCCGTGGAAGAGCCTTGGGCGTGACGATGTTCCTGCCCGAGCAGGACCGCTACAGCTACAACCGCACCTACATCCGCGGCAACCTGTGCTCGCTGTACGGCGGCCGCGTCGCCGAGGAGCTGATCTTCGGCGCGGACAAGGTGACGACCGGCGCCTCGAACGACATCAAGCGCGCGACCGAGATGGCGCGCAACATGGTCACGAAGTGGGGCCTGTCGGACGAGCTCGGCCCGATCGCCTACGCCGAGCAGGACGAGGAAGTGTTCCTCGGCCGCTCGGTCACGCAGCACAAGAACGTGTCGGACGAGACCGCGCGCAAGATCGACGAGGTCGTGCGCACGATCCTCGACAAGGCGTATGCGCAGGCGACGCGGATCCTGACCGACAACATGGACAAGCTGCACGCGATGGCCAACGCGCTGCTGCAGTACGAGACGATCGACGCGCAGCAGATCGACGCGATCATGGAGGGCCGCGAGCCGCCGCCGCCGCGCGACTGGCAGCCCGACCGCAAGCCCGGCGCCGGCAACGGCGGCGCGCCGCGCGGCGAGGCGCCGATCGGCGGGCCGGCGGTGCAACCGCGCGTGTCCGGCCACATCGACTGATCCTGACGCCACAGGCAAGTTCCGAAGGCCGCCGCAAGGCGGCCTTCGCTTTTGCGCGCCGCGGCGCGCACGGGAAGCGCCGGCGCTCGGCTACACTGGCGCGATGTTCACGCCCATCCTGCATTGCAACGGCCGCGACCTCGCGCTTGACCGCGTGCGCATCGCCGGCATCGTCAACATCACGCCCGATTCGTTCTCCGATGGCGGCGACTTCTTCGATCCGGCACGCGCGGTCGCGCACGGCCTGGCGCTGGTCGATCAGGGCGCCGACCTGCTCGACGTCGGCGGCGAGTCGACGCGGCCCGGCGCGGCCGAGGTGTCGGCCGAGGACGAGATCGCGCGCGTGGTGCCGGTGATCGCCGCGCTGGCGCGGCAGACCCGCGTGCCGATCTCGATCGACACCTCGAAGCCCGAAGTCATGCGCGCCGCGGTCGCGGCCGGCGCCGGGCTGATCAACGATGTCTACGCGCTGCGTCGCGACGGCGCGCTGGAGGCCGCGGCCGAACTCGGCGTGCCGGTCTGCCTGATGCACATGCAGGGCGAACCGCGCACGATGCAGGAAGCGCCGGAGTACGACGACGTGGTCGGCGAGGTGCACCGCTTCCTCGCCGAGCGGCTGTTCGCCTGCCAGCTGGCCGGCATCGACAAGAAGAACATCCTGGTCGACCCGGGCTTCGGCTTCGGCAAGACGCTCGAGCACAACCTCGCGCTGCTGCGCGCGCTGGGCCGCTTCGCGGAGCTGGCGCCGGTGCTGGTCGGGCTGTCGCGCAAGTCGATGATCGGCACGCTGACCGGCCGCCAGGAACCTTCCGCGCGCGCCGCCGGCTCGGCCGCCGCGGCGCTGATCGCGGCGCAGAACGGCGCCGCGATCGTGCGCGTGCACGACGTCGCGATCACGCGCGACGCGCTGGCGGTATGGCAGGCGGTCGCCGCCGGTGCCGCGCCGGCGCGGCGCCCAGCGCCGAAGGCGGCGTCGCCGTGGGACGAGGACTGAACGGCAAGCCCACTGAGCGTGCCCCGGCACTCGGACTCAATGCGCGAGCAGCCAGGTGGCGAGGCCGAGGAACAGCCCCAGGCTGGCGACGTCGGTGGCTTTGGTCAGGAAGATGCTCGATGCGGTGGCCGGGTCGGCGCCGCAGCGCTTGAGGATCTGCGGCACGCCAGCGCCAACAATGCCGGCCAGCACGCAGCTGCCGGCCAGCGCGGCGAACGTGATCGCGGCCAGGCGTGGCGCCTGCGGGTTGCCCTGGTACCAGGCCAGGCCGAACATCGCCAGCGCGGCGACCACGCCGGTCAGTGCGCCGTTGAGGAAGCCGAGCCAGGCCTCCTTGGCCAGCAGTGCCCGGCCGCGCCCCGGCAGGAGTTCGCCGAATGTCAGGCCGCGCAGGGTGACCGCGAGCGCCTGGCTGCCGGTGTTGTTGCATTGGTCCGACAGCACCGGCAGGAATACCGCCAGCAGCACGATCTGGTTGATCGTGTCCTGGAACGAGCCGACCACGCTCGCGGTGATGAAGGTCGTGAGCAGGTTCACCTGCAGCCACGGGTTGCGGAAGCGCAGGCTGCGCGGCCACGGTGTGGCGAGGCGTTCCTCCTTCTCCACGCCGACCATCGAGCCGGCCTGCGCGCTGATCTCGAACGCCTGTTCCTCGAACAACACCGCGCCGCGCACGACGCCGAGCAGGCGGCCCTCCGCGTCGCAGACCGGGTAGACCGGGTAGTGGCGGCGCACGACCTCGCGCATCGCGTCGATGACCTTCATGTCCGGGCGCAGCGCAAACGGCCGCGTGACCATGATCTCGGCCAGCGACTGCTCCGGGCGTGCGAAGGCAAGTTCGCGGAATGCGACCAGGCCATCGAGGCGGCGCTCGGCGCCGACGACGAAGATGTAGGTGACGAGCGTATGCGCGATGCGCGGCCGCAACCACTCGATCACCGCCGCCACGGTCGTTTCAGCCGTAAAGACGGCCGGAGGCGCCTCCATCAGGCGGCCGACGCTGCCGTCGGGCCAGGCTTGCCCGGCCAGCCACTGGCCGTCCTCGCCCTGACCGGCGGCGAAGGCGATGCGGCGGCGCCGGTCGGCGCCGAAGCGGTCGAGGATCGCGACCGCGCGCCCGGGCCCCAGCGCGTGCAGCAGGTCCGCGACCGAGGTGTCCGGCAGCGGTGCCAGGCGGTGCGCGGCATCGTCGGTGTCGAGCACGCGCAGGTCGTCGATCGTCACGGTTTCCGGCTGCATGGTGTCGCTCCCAGGGCGCCGCGATTAGATCACAGCAGCGCGTGCGGCAGCATCCTCGCGCGTTCGCGCGGCAATGGTGCGCGCGAGAATCCCGTTCATCGCTTCTTTAGCATGGCAGGGCGACCATCGAGTCCCCACCAAACAGGGTAGTCCGACGATGAAGAGCCGATTCACCTCCATGACGCTCGCCGGTGCCGCCTGCATCGCGATGGCCGGCTGCGTCGCCACGCCGCCGCGTACCCACTACGGCTACAACGATCCCTACTACCAGGGGCGCGACCAGCACTGCTCGACCTGCGGCGTGATCCGCGACGTCGGCCGCGTCTACGTGCGTGACAACGCGACCAGCGGTGGCGGCGCGGTGCTCGGTGCGGTCATCGGCGGCGTGCTCGGCAGTACGCTCGGCCATGGCCGCGGCCGCACTGCGACGACGGTTGCCGGCGCGGTCGCCGGCGGCTTCGCCGGCAACGCGATCGAACGCAACCAGAACGGTGGCGGTGGCCGCGAGGCGTGGCAGTTCAACGTGCAGCTGGATGACGGCCGCTGGGCCACCGTCACGCAATGGAGCAACGACGACCTGCGTCCGGGCGATCGCGTGATGATCCGCGACGATCGGCTCTATCGCCTGCGCTGAATTGCCGTCGGGGCTGCGACGAAACGGAAACGGCGGGCAACGCGAGTTCCCCGCCGTTTTTCTTGTCTGGTCTCCGTCGCTGCCAGCAGTGCGCGCGAGCACTGCAGCCGCGGCGGCACCAGGGAAGGTCAGTTGATGCGGTAGAAGCTGTGCGCGCCGATCGTCGCCAGCGGCGGCCCCTTTATCCAGCTCGGGGAGGTCGAGTCGGCCACGATGAAATGGTCGGCGTGCGGCACCACGAACTTGCGCTTGTCGTTCGGCAGTGTCCACGTCTCGATCGCGCGGTCGGCGACCTGCCAGGCCTTCTGCCACGCCTTCGGGTTGGCCAGCACGTAGTTGAGGTTGGTGGTCGTGAGCGCGAACTGGCCGGGGGCGCGCACGACGTCGCATACGGTCGAGCCCCATCGTCCCGCCTCGCGGCGCCGCAGCGCCACCTCCGCCACGGCCATCTGGCCGACCTGCGATTCGCTGCGGGCTTCGAGATAGATCGTCGTCGCCAGGCAGATATGGTCCGAAGCCGGTTGCGGCAGCATCGAAGCAAGCCACAGCAGGAACGAAAGTTTCATCAGGCACCTCTCACGTCGTGGCGGCAGCGCACGCACGCGGGCAATACGCACCCGCGCTCGCCGCGCGCTTCCGCGCGACGCATGCATCCAGCCGCTCGAGTTGTCACAAACCGTGGCGCGCACGCGATCGGGTCGCGCTGGTCAACGCCGCGTCGGTTTCGCCTGCCACCCCGGCAGTCGTTCCGACGTTTTGCGTACATCGCACCGGGAGGTCAGTCCCGATGTACGGATCGCGCGATCGGTGCGGCGCGATCGATCGAATGTTCGCCAAAAAAAACGCCCTGACTGAGCAGGGCGGAACGGGAGACTACTCGAACGTCGAACGATTGTCGCGTGACGTGTGCGTCTTTTGTTCAGCTTCGTGTAAGGAAGGGTTTTGTAGCTATCCCTTCCAACTATGTTTATAAATTGTTATGAATTGAAACAATGTATAAATGTTCCTTCTTCCGTGCGCAGTGTGCGCTCGCCGGATTCGTCGATGAGCACGGCGAGCGCCTCGCTGGTGCCGGCATTCGCGCCGGTGGTGGCGTAAAGGATGCGGCCGACGCCGCTGCCGTCGCCGTCCACGATCGGTGTCGCGCAGGCCGGTGGCGCGCCGTCGACCCGCACGCGATGCGGATGCCGCTTGTTGCCGCCGCGGAAGTGCAGGCGCGCGACGATCTCCTGGCCCGGGTAGCAACCCTTGTCGAAACGGATCGCGTCGAGGCGCTCGAGATCGAGTGCCTGCGCGACGAACTCGCCCGCCAGTTCCGGTGCGAGCAGTGGCAGGCGCGCCGCGATGTCGGCGCGGCGCCAGCGTACGAGTTCGTCAGGATTCGCGGCTGCGCCCTCGACGTGGGCGAGCCAGGCGATGCGCGCCGGCTCGCCCGGTTGCAGGAACGCATAGCCGCCCATGTGCGTGACTACCGCGTCGGCGGCAGGTAACGCCATGTCGCCTGGTTCGAGCGCATGCAGCGTCCAGTCGGAGGCCGCTTCGACCTGCACCTTGGCGCGCAGCACGAAGCGGGCGAGCGCGTCGCGCATCGCCGTCGCCCCGCCGAGCGGCAGCCAAAGAAGCAGGCGTTCTGGTTCGACGCGCAATACGGCGAAGAACGCGCGCGCGCGCCCCTGCGGATCGAGCCATGTGCTCCATTGCCAGGCGCCGGTGGGCAGCGCGGCGATGTCGCTGGTGAACTGCGCATGCGCGAACGCGACGGCGTCGGCGCCGCTCAGGAAGATCAGCTCGGCGGGGCAGAGCGGAGTGGTCATGCCGCGACTTCCATACATGGGCAAAAGGCGCCAAGACTCTAGCAGGATGTCGGGAGAGTGCTTTCCTGCACGCCCTCGCCCGGGCGAGTCAGGTGCACGCAGGGACTGGCTTGCGCCGGGCCATCTGGCGTGCGCCATCGATGCGCGGGCGATCCATGTGCATCACGCCGGCTGGCCGCCTGCCAGCCGGCGCCGTTTGGCCATCCAGCGGGGCATGCCGGACAGGCGCGAAAACGCGCCGATGTTGTCACCCAAGGCGCCAGGGTTTAACCTTCGCGTCGCACTGCACCATGTCCGAACCCCGCTCTCCCGCGCCCGAACCGACCACTCCGCCGACGCCGAGCGCGCCGGCGGCGCCGCCGGCTTCTCCGGCGGTCGAGATCGGCGGGCGCACGACCGGCCTCGACCCGACCCGCTACGGCGATTGGGAAAAGGACGGGCGCTGCATCGACTTCTGATGCGTTCCGCGCGATATCGCGCGGTGGGGTTCCAACAACACGTTTGAACGAGCGAGCGAGCCATGCCAGCCACTGCGCGTCCCTTGTCACCGCACATCTCGATCTACCGATGGCAGATCCAGATGGTCACCTCGATCCTGCACCGTGCGACCGGCATCGCCCTGGCGTTCGGCACGATCCTGCTCTGCGCCGCGCTGCTGGCGCTGGCGGCCGGGCCGGACGCGTTCGCCGCGGTACGCGCGTTCTGCGGCTCGTGGCTCGGCACGCTCCTGCTGCTCGGCTGGAGCTGGGCGCTCTGCTACCACCTGCTCAACGGCCTGCGCCACTTGCTGCAGGACGTCGGCATGGGTTTCCGCATCGAACAGTTCGTGCGCAACGGTTGGCTGGTCTCGATCGGCAGCCTCGTGCTGACCGGCCTGGTCTGGGCCTGCGTGATCGCGCAGCGGGGTGGCGCATGAGCCAGCTGCGCACTCCGCTGAAGAAGGCGTTAGGCCTGGGCTCGGCCAAGCATGGCGTGCAGCACTTCATCACCCAGCGCGTGACCGCGGTCGCGCTGCTGCTGCTGGCCGGGTGGTTCCTCTGGACCGTGCTGAGCGTGCTGCACCTCGACTACGCTGGCGCGCGCGCGCTCGTCGCGCAGCCGCTCAACGCGGTGCTGATGCTTGCGTTCGTCGTGGCGGTCTTCTGGCACGCGCAGCTCGGCCTGCAGGTCGTGATCGAGGATTACGTGCATACGCACGGCCTCCAGATCGTGCTGCAGATCGCGGTCAAGTTCCTCTGTTTCCTCGGTGCCGCAGCCAGCGTGCTCGCGGTGATCCGCATCGCACTGCAAGGCTGACACATGGCTGGCTACAAGATCCAGGAACACAAGGTCGACATCGTCGTCGTCGGCGCCGGCGGCGCCGGCCTGCGCGCCACCTTCGGCCTTGCCGCAACCGGCCTGCAGACGGCCTGCATCACCAAGGTCTTCCCGACGCGCTCGCATACCGTGGCCGCGCAGGGTGGCATCTCGGCCGCGCTCGGCAACATGGGCGAGGATGACTGGCGCTTCCACTTCTACGACACGATCAAGGGCTCCGACTGGCTCGGCGACCAGGACGCGATCGAGTACATGTGCAAGGAGGCGCCGGCCGCGATCATCGAGCTCGAGCACTACGGCGTGCCGTTCTCGCGCACCGACGAGGGCAAGATCTACCAGCGCCCGTTCGGCGGCATGACCACGCACTACGGCAAGGGCACCGCGCAACGCACCTGCGCCGCGGCCGACCGCACCGGCCACGCGATCCTGCACACGCTCTACCAGCAGTCGCTCAAGCACGACGCGCGCTTCTTCATCGAGTACTTCGCGCTCGACCTGATCTTCGACGACGAAGGCGCCTGCCGCGGCGTGCTCGCGCTCGACATGGCCGAAGGCACGCTGCACCTGTTCCGCGCGCACGGCGTCGTGCTGGCGACCGGCGGGTACGGCCGCGCCTACTTCAGCGCGACCTCGGCGCATACCTGCACCGGCGACGGCGGCGGCCTTGCGCTGCGCGCCGGCCTGCCGCTGCAGGACATGGAGTTCGTGCAGTTCCACCCGACCGGCATCTACGGCTCGGGCTGCCTGATCACCGAAGGCTCGCGCGGCGAGGGCGGCTACCTCACCAACTCGAAGGGCGAGCGCTTCATGGAGCGCTACGCGCCGAACGCGAAGGACCTCGCCTCGCGCGACGTCGTGTCGCGCTCGATGACGATCGAGATCCGCGAAGGCCGCGGCGTCGGCGAGCACCAGGACCACATCAACCTGAACCTGATGCACCTCGGCGCCGAGGTGCTGCACGAGAAGCTGCCGGGCATTTCCGAGTCCGCGCGCATCTTCGCCGGCGTCGACGTGACCAAGGAGCCGATTCCGGTCATCCCGACCGTGCACTACAACATGGGCGGCGTGCCGACCAACTACCACGGCGAAGTCGTGCGCAAGGTCGGCGACAACCCGGACGCGGTCGTGCCGGGCCTGTACGCGATCGGCGAGGCGGCCTGCGTGTCGGTGCATGGCGCCAACCGCCTCGGCTCCAACTCGCTGCTGGACCTGGTCGTGTTCGGCCGCGCGGTCGCACAGCGCTGCGCGGCGACGATCAAGCCGGGCCAGCCGCACAAGGAACTGCCGGCCTCGGCCTGCGACCAGGCGCTGGCGAACCTCGACCGCCTGCGCAATGCGAACGGCTCGACGCCGACTGCCGAGATCCGCCTGACGATGCAGAAGACGATGCAGGCCGATGCGGCGGTGTTCCGCACCGCCAGCACGCTGCAGGAAGGCTGCGCGAAGATGGACAAGGTGTTCGCCTCGTTCGAGGACGTGCGCGTGTCGGACCGCTCGCTGGTCTGGAACTCGGACCTGATCGAGACGCTGGAACTGCAGAACCTGCTCTACAACGCGGTCGCGACGATCAACTCGGCCGAGCAGCGCCACGAGAGCCGCGGCGCGCATGCGCGCGAGGACTTCCCGGAGCGCGACGACGAGAACTGGATGAAGCACACGCTGGTCACGGTCGATGCGAAGGGCAAGTGTGCATTCGACTTCCGCCCGGTGCACATGAACACGCTGACCAGCGACGTCGAGCCGGTGCCGCCGAAGAAGCGCGTCTACTGAAGAGCCGGGATTCGGGATGAGGGACGGGATTCGTTTCCGGCCCGCTTTTTCCGAATCCCGAATCTCGAATCCCGAATCCCGGAATCAACATGGCCGAATTCACGCTTCCCAAGAACTCCAAGATCAAGGCTGGCAAGCACTTCCCGGCGCCGGCCGGTGCGAGCAACGTGCGCACGTTCCGCATCTATCGCTGGAGCCCGGACGACGGCGCGAACCCGCGTGTGGACACCTACGACGTCGACCTGTCGACCTGCGGGCCGATGGTTCTCGACGCGCTGATCAAGATCAAGAACGAGATCGACCCGACGGTGACGTTCCGCCGCTCGTGCCGCGAGGGCATCTGCGGCTCGTGCGCGATGAACATCGACGGTACCAACACGTTGGCCTGCACCAAGGCGATCGCCGACTGTCCGTCCGGCGACGTCAAGATCTACCCGCTGCCGCACATGCCGGTGGTCAAGGACCTGGTGCCGGACCTGACGCAGTTCTATGCGCAGTACGCCTCGATCAAGCCGTGGATCCGCACGCAGACGCCCCCGCCGCCGGACAAGGAGCGCCTGCAGTCGAAGGAAGACCGCGCCAAGCTCGACGGCCTGTACGAGTGCATCCTGTGCGCCTGCTGCACGACCTCGTGCCCGAGCTACTGGTGGAACAGCGACCGCTACCTCGGCCCGGCCGTGTTGCTGCAGGCCTACCGCTGGATCGTCGACTCGCGCGACGAGGACACCGGCGCGCGCCTGGACGAGCTGGAAGACCCGTTCAAGCTGTACCGCTGCCACACGATCATGAACTGCGCGCGGACCTGCCCGAAGGGCCTGAATCCGGCCAAGGCGATCGCCGAGATCAAGAAGCTGATCGTCGAGCGCACGACCTGATCGGCGCAGGGAAGGGCGTCCGGCGATGAGTACGGAAAGCCGCCTGCGCTGGCGCGCCCGCCGCGGCACGCGCGAGCTCGATGCCGTGCTCGGCTGGTGGCTGGATGCGCGCTATGCGCAGGCCGACGCCACCACCCGGCAGGACTTCGAGGCGCTGCTGGACACGCCCGATCCGGACCTGTGGGACTGGCTGACCGGGCACGCGCGGCCGAGCGATCCGCGCTTCGCCGCGCTCGTCGATGAAATCCGCGCCCACCATCGAGTTTGACTACCGGCCCTCGCGCCGGGTAGGCGCCCTCGCCGCCGTGGTCGCCGCCACCGCCGCGCTGGCGCCGTGGCTGACCGGCCTGCCGTGGTCACTGTGCGCGGTGCTGTCGCTGCTCGCCGTCGTGCTCGGCGCCGTGGCGCTGCATCGCTTCCGGCATCCGCCGTTCCGCCGCATCGCGCGCCGCGACGCCGGCTGGCTTCTCGTCGACGCGGCCGGCGACGAGCACGCCGCCGAACTGAAAGCACATGCGCGCCTCGGCGCATTGATCACGCTGGATTTGCGCCTCGAGCGCGGGCCGCGCTTCCGCGCATTGCTCGCGCCCGACAACCTCGATGCCGACACGCGGCGGCGACTGGTGCTGGTACTGGCGCGCGAGCCCGTCTGAGCCCTCCCCTTCAAGGGGAGGGTTGGGTGGGGATGGTGTTCGGTTTTCGCGTCATCGTCTCCGCGAAAACCGACCCGCATCCATGCGTTTTCCGCTCGCATCCCTGCGAGCGGGTGGACACCCCAACAGCGGCGCCCTCCGGGCATCCTGCCCTGAGGGTGCGTGGTCGCCGGCCGGGGTTCGCCGACGGCACATCCTGTGCCTGCGGCGAACGCGCGCGCATCGTGCGCGCGCCCCTGCGGGCTGATCCGTCCGGCGCCCACCGCCGCTGAACGGGGCCCCGGAAAAGCAGCGCGCTCCTGCGCGCAGAAGCCGAGGCGGAAAAGCAGCGTCGCGTCGGGCATGCCGTGCTTGTCTCCTGCGGCAGGATGAGCGCCCATGCTTGGCAAGCTCAGGGGAGCGTGATTCCCGCCGCGCGCAACAAGCGCGCCAGCGCAATCAACGGTAGTCCGATCAGTGCGCTCGGATCGTCATTCTCTATGCGCTCGAACAGGGTGATGCCGAGGCTTTCGGCCTTAAAGCTGCCGGCGCAGTCGAGCGGCTGCTCGATCGCGACGTAACGCGCGATCTCGCCGTGTGTGAGGTCGCGGAACACCACGCGCGTGGCATCGATCGCGGCCCAGGTACGCACCGCCGCGCCGCGCGTGTCGAGCAGGCACAGCGCCGTGTGGAACGTGACGTGGCGGCCCGAGCAGGCGGCGAGCTGCGCACAGGCCGCTTCGGCCGTGCCGGGTTTGCCGAGCAGGCGGCCGTCGCACTCGGCGACCTGGTCGCTGCCGACAATGAGTGCGTCCGGGCAACGTGTGGCGACCGCCAGCGCCTTGGCCTGAGCCAGCCGCGCGGCGAGTGCCGGCGCCGTTTCACCGGGACGCGCGGTTTCGTCCACGTCCGCGGCGATCGTGCGGAACGGCCGGCCCAGGCGCGCGAGCAGCTCGCGCCGGTAGCGCGAGGTCGAGGCGAGCACGAGGTCGACGTCGGCCATCGTCAGCGTGCCGGAGGCGGCGCGCCGTGCGTGACGCGGGCGTGCTCGAAGTCGGCGCGCACGTCGGCCAGCCGCGCCAATTGCAGCTCCAGCGACGCGCGCGTCGCGGCCAGCGCGTCGCGCGCGTGGCCGAGCTCCGCCAGCGTGGCGCGGCGCGCGTTGTCCTGCAGCCACAGCCGATGCGCGAGCAGGTCGCGCAGGGCGTCCTGCACCTGCGGCTCGGCCGCCAGCGTGGCGCGCGCCGACAGCGATTCGGACGGCGGCAGGTGCGCGGTGAGTGCCGGCAACTCGCGCAGGCGCGCGCGGCATTCGAGCAGGTCGCGCTCCAGCGCGTCGGCCAGGTCGAGGATTTCCGCGAGCAGGCGCGGCCGGCGCCGCAGCGCGGTTTCGCGCGCCCAGGCGAGCAGCACGATCGCCGCCGCGACGGCGGCACAGACGAGCAGGAGGGTCACGGTATTCTTGGCGGTCAAGGCGTCGGGCGAGTGTAGCCTGCGCGCATCCCCATGCGGCAAATCGCGCGCTTGCGGTTGACAGCGGCGGGGCCGGCACCTACCATCGCGCGCCCATGTCCTCAGCCCTGCCAGATCGCGTGGATGTTGCGCGCCAGGTGCAGGCGCGACGCACGTTCCAAGGTTCGCTGCCGCTCGCCACGATGCACCGCTTGCGCGGCAGCCTCGCGTCGGACGCCGGCGAGGCGCGCTATGTGCTCGAGTTCGGCAAGGACAGCCTGGGCATTTCCTGGCTCGACCTGAAGGTCGAGGCGGGATTGCCACTGGTCTGCCAGCGCACGCTCGAGACGTTCGTGCATCCGGTGTCGATCGACCAGCGCATGGGGTTGATCGCGGACGAGAGCGGGGAGGCCGCGCTGCCGCCCGGTTACGAGCCTCTGCTCGTGCCGGAGGGCGAGCTCGGCCTCGCCGACGTGATCGAGGACGAGCTGATTCTCGCGTTGCCGGTGGTGCCGCTGAAGCCCGGCGCGCCGCTGGAGTGGAAGGATCCGTCGGACGACGTGTCCGAAGTCGAGCCGACCAGCCCGTTCGCGGTGCTCGGGACGCTGAAAAAACATTGAACTGGAGAGTGTCATGGCAGTCGCCAAGAGCCGTAAAACCCCGTCCACCCGTGGCATGCGTCGTTCGCACGACGCGCTGACCGCCAAGCAGCTGTCGACCGATCCGACCTCGGGCGAGGTGCACGTGCGTCATCACGTGACCAAGGACGGCTACTACCGCGGCAAGAAGGTCATCGAGACCAAGCAGGTCCGCGGCGAGGGCTGAGGCCCTGTCGCTGGCGCGATGCGCTCGTCGCATCGCGCCGCTGAAGGCCGCGGGCCGGATGTCCGCGGCATGCTCACCTGAGGCGAGCCTGGAAGGGCGTGGTCCGGTCGCGCCGCGGCATGCGGGCAGGCGAACGGGCGCGCGTCGCCCGCTTCCGCAACCATGGGAAGGGGAATGACCCCGATCTATTCACGCATCGCCGGCACCGGCAGCTACCTGCCGGAGAAGATCGTCACCAACGCCGACCTCGAGAAGCTCGTCGACACCACCGACGAATGGATCGCCTCGCGCACCGGCATCCGCGAACGGCGCATGGCCGCCGCCGGCGAGACCACTGGCGACCTCGCGTTCTACGCCGCCACGCACGCGCTCGATGCGGCCGGCATCAAGGGCTCCGATCTCGACCTGATCGTGCTCGGCACGACCACGCCGGACATCATCTTCCCGTCGACCGCCTGCCTGCTTCAGCACCGCCTCGGCGCGAACGGCTGCGCCGCGTTCGACGTCAATGCGGCCTGCTCGGGCTTCATGTACGCGCTCGGCATCGCCGACCAGTTCATCCGCAGCGGCCAGGTCAAGCGCGCGCTCGTCGTCGGCGCCGAGACGCTGACGCGCATGCTCGACTGGAGCGACCGCTCGACTTGCGTGCTGTTCGGCGACGGCGCCGGCGCGGTCGTGCTTGAGGCATCGAGCGAGCCCGGCATCATCACGACCAAGCAGCACGCCGACGGTGCCTACAAGCACCTGCTGTACAACCCGGTCGGCGTGTCCGCCGGCTTCCAGCTCGACCAGCCGAACGCCGGCGTGCGCGTGCTGATGACCGGCAACGAGGTGTTCAAGGTCGCGGTCAAGACGCTCGACCGCATCGTCGAGGAGACGCTCGAAGCGGCCGGCATGCACGAGTCGGACATCGACTGGCTGATCCCGCACCAGGCCAACCTGCGCATCATCGAGGCGACCGCCAAGCGTTTGAAGCTGTCGATGGACCGCGTGATCGTGACCGTCGACCGCCACGGCAACACCTCCTCCGGCTCGGTGCCGCTCGCCCTCGACGAGGCGGTCCGCTCGGGCAAGGTGCAGCGCGGCCAGACCCTGCTGCTGGAGGCGTTCGGCGGCGGCTTCACCTGGTCGTCGGCGCTGCTGAAGTACTGAAGCGCCGGGATTGGGGATTGGGGATTGGGGATTCGGCGTTTTGCGGCGTGAATCCTCGCTCGATACCCAGATGATTGCTCTTGCTCGTCATCCCGGCGAAAGCCGGGATCCAGCGTCTGGCTCTTCAGGCGCCTGAAGGCACCGGAGTCCCCCGTCTGCCGCGACGGGCCGGGGATTTCGAGGCATCCTCTTACCCGTTATGTCATCGAAGCGGATCACGATGAGCGAGCTTTTCCCCAATCCCCAATCCCCAATCTCCAATCTCGGCTTCGTGTTTCCCGGCCAAGGCTCGCAGTCGCTCGGCATGCTGGCCGAACTGGCCGCCGCGCATGCCGGCGTGCGCGAAACCTTCGCCGAGGCGTCCGAGGGCGCCGGCGTCGACCTGTGGACGCTGGCGCAGGACGGCCCGGAAGCGCAGCTCAACCGCACCGAATTCACCCAGCCGGCACTGCTCGCGGCCGGCGTGGCGGTCTGGCGCGCGTGGCTGGCGGCTGGCGGCCCGGTGCCGGCGCGGCTGGCCGGGCACAGCCTCGGCGAATACACCGCGCTGGTCGCGGCCGGCGTGCTCTCGCTGCACGATGCGGCGCGCCTCGTGCGCCTGCGCGGCCAGTTGATGCAGGACGCGGCGCCGGAAGGCGTCGGCGCGATGGCGGCCGTGCTCGGCGCAGACGATGCGCTGGTCGAGGAGGTCTGCCGCGAGGTCTCCGGCGACCACGTGGTGACGCCGGCGAACTACAACTCGCCCGGCCAGATCGTGATCGGCGGCCATGCGCAGGCGGTCGATGCGGCGCTGGCTAAGCTGTCCGAGCGCGGCGTGCGCAAGGCGGTCAAGCTCGCCGTCAGCGTGCCCTCGCACACGCCGCTGATGCGCGGGGCGGCCAACCGGCTGGCCGAGGCGATCGAGGGTTACGCCTGGAGCCAGCCGCAGATCCCGGTCGTGCAGAATGTCGATGCGCGCGTGCACGCGGACCTCGCCGGGATCCGCGATGCGCTGGTGCGCCAGCTCTACCTGCCGGTGCGCTGGACCGAATGCGTGCAGGCGCTCGCCGCCGCCGGCGCGACGCGCATCGCCGAATGCGGTCCGGGCAAGGTGCTCGCCGGCCTGGTCAAGCGCATCGACAAGACGCTCGACGGCCGCGCGCTCGGCACGCCGGGCGACTTCGACGCCGCGCTGGCCGACTGGCGCTAGCGAGACGAGAAAAGAGTGCGGAGGAGTGAGAAACGAGTCCGCTTTCTGCTGGTTTCCCACTTCTCTTGACTGTTTTCTGCGTTCTGCGCGCTCTACGCGCGGCGGCGCATTTCTTGTAAGGTTCGCGGCCTCGATTCACTGAAGGCGGACACGATGGGCAAGATCCTGGAAGGCGAAGTCGCGCTGGTCACCGGCGCCAGCCGCGGCATCGGCGCGGCGATCGCGGACGAACTCGCCGCGCTCGGCGCGAAGGTCATCGGCACCGCGACGACCGAGTCCGGCGCGCAGGCGATCGGCGAGCGCCTCGCCGCGCACGGCGGCGTCGGCCGCGTGCTCGACGTCACCGACGGCGCCGCGGTCGAGGCCCTGATCGAGGCGATCGGCAAGGAATTCGGCGCCGTCTCGGTCCTCGTCAACAACGCCGGCATCACGCGCGACCAGCTCCTGATGCGCATGAAGGACGAGGACTGGCAGGCGATCCTCGACACCAACCTCAGCTCGGTCTACCGCTGCTCGAAGGCGGTGCTGCGCGGCATGATGAAGGCGCGCAAGGGCCGCATCATCTCGATCGCCTCGGTGATCGGCCTGACCGGCAACCCGGGCCAGGCGAACTATGCCGCGGCGAAGGCCGGCATCATCGCGTTCTCCAAGTCGCTCGCGCGCGAGATCGGCACGCGTGGCATCACCGTCAACGTGGTCGCGCCCGGCTTCATCGACACCGACATGACGCGCGCGCTGCCCGAGGCGCAGCGCGAGGCGCTGCTCGGCCAGATCGCGCTCGGCCGCCTCGGCGCGGCCGACGACATCGCCAAGGCGGTCGCGTTCCTCGCCTCGCCGGCGGCAGCCTACATCACCGGCGAGACCCTGCACGTCAACGGCGGCATGTACATGCCCTGAGGCGGCAGCGGCCGGCGCAGGGGGCGGTTGCCCACCCCCTCGCCGCTCGCCCCCGGCTTCATCTACAATGGGCGGGTTTGCAGGGGGCGCGGTACCCGTGCGGTCCCGCGAGCAAGCAAGAATTCCGATTGGAGGTAATCAAACACATGAGCACTATCGAAGAGCGCGTCAAGAAGATCGTTGTCGAGCAGCTGGGCGTGAAGGAAGACGAGGTCACGCCAACCGCGTCGTTCGTCGACGACCTGGGCGCCGATTCGCTGGATACCGTCGAGCTGGTAATGGCGCTCGAGGAAGAGTTCGAGTGCGAAATCCCGGACGAGGAAGCCGAGAAGATCACGACGGTGCAGCAGGCCATCGACTACGTGAAGGCCCACGTCAAGGCCTGATTCCGGCCGGACAAGCGTCAAGCGATGCTGCGCCTTCGGGCGCAGCTTTCGTTTTGGCCCCGCGCAACACACGCCCGCGTATGTGATCGCCATGTGCGGGCGGCGGGGTCGCCCCATCCTCGAGCGATCTGAATTGCACAGGTAATCCGTATGTCCAAGCGTCGCGTCGTCGTCACCGGTCTCGGCATCGTCAGCCCCGTTGGCAACGATGTCGCCACCGCGTGGGCGAATATCACCGCCGGCAAGAGCGGCATCGGCCCGATCACGCATTTCGATGCGTCGACGTTCCCGACCCGCATCGCCGGCCAGGTCCGCGACTTCGATCCCGCGCAGTACGTCGCGGCGAAAGACGTCAAGAAGATGGACCCGTTCATCCACTACGGCGTCGCCGCCTCGGTGCAGGCGCTGGCCGACGCCGGCCTGCATCCGCACGAGCACGACGAGGAACGCATCGGCGTCGCCGTCGGTGCCGGCATCGGCGGCATCGCCACGATCGAGAAGACCGCGATCACATACCACGAGCACGGCCAGCGCAAGATCTCGCCGTTCTTCGTGCCCAGCTCGATCATCAACATGGCCTCGGGCAACCTGTCGATCATGCTCGGCCTGAAGGGCCCGAACATCGCCTGCGTCACCGCCTGCACGACCGGCACGCACAACATCGGCCTGGCGATGCGCATGATCCAGTATGGCGACGCCGACGTGATGATCGCCGGCGGCGCCGAGTACTCGACCGTCGGCACCGCGGTCGGCGGCTTCTGCTCGGCGCGCGCGCTGTCCACGCGCAACGACGAGCCGGAAAAGGCGAGCCGTCCGTGGGACAAGGACCGCGACGGCTTCGTGCTGTCCGACGGAGCCGGCGTGCTGGTGCTGGAAGATTACGAGCACGCGATCAAGCGTGGCGCGCGCATCTACTGCGAGCTGGTCGGCTTCGGCATGAGCGGCGACGCCTACCACATGACTGCGCCGAGCGAGAGCGGTGAGGGCGGCGGCCGCTGCATGCGCGCCGCACTCAAGGACGCCGGCCTGAACCTGACCGACGTGCAGTACATCAATGCGCACGGCACCTCGACGCCGGCCGGCGACGTGGCCGAAGTGCAGGGCATCCGCGGCGTGTTCGGCGACCATGCCGACAAGCTGATGGTGAGCTCGACCAAGTCGATGACCGGCCACCTGCTCGGCGCGGCCGGCGGCGTCGAGGCGATCTTCTCGGTGCTGGCACTGCGCGACGGCGTGGTGCCGCCGACGATCAACCTCGACAACCCCGGCGAGGGCTGCGACCTCGACTTCGTGCCGCACACCGCGCGCCAAGCGAAGCTCGACGTCGTGCTGTCGAACTCGTTCGGCTTCGGCGGCACCAACGGCACGCTGGTGTTCCGTCGCCTGTAAACCGGCCGCGTCGGCACCTGGCGTGCCGTCTCAAGGAAAAGCGAAGCTGGACACGGATCGACGCGGAAAGACGCGGATAAAGCATTTCGGTGTGTTGATCCACGTCAGCCGCTTGAAGCCCCTCTCCCTCCGGGAGAGGGGTTGGGGAGAGGGTTCGGGCGAAGCACGACGCGCAACTCTTGCGTATGCCCCAACCCTCTACGTCGCCCGAACCCTCATCCGGCCCTTCGGGCCACCTTCTCCCGAAGGGAGAAGGAAAAGGCCCGCGAGATCCAATCCGTGTCCATCCGCGTTGATCCGCGTCCAGGCGTTTCCTGCTTGATCCGAGCGCGTCGATGATCCACCACGTCAGCCGCGAAATCGCCGGCATCCGCGACCTGCTGCCGCTCGCCGCCGCGCAGCCGCAGCGTTATCCGGGCCTGCTCGAGAGCGTCGCGCGCGGCAACGCGCGCGCGCGCCACGACATCCTGTTCGCGTTTCCGGAGGATGTGCTGCGGCTGGACGCCGACGGCGTGCGCGATGCGCACGGCCGGCCGGCCGGCGCGCGTTTCCTCGAGGCGCTCGACGCGCACTGGCAGGCCGCGCGCCTGCCGCGCGGCGACGCGCTCGAACTGCCGTTCCGCGGCGGCTGGCTGCTGTACCTGGGCTACGAACTCGCCGCCGAGGTCGAGCCGAGCCTGCGCCTGCCGGCGCCGCGCACGCCATTGCCGACCGCGCTCGCGCTGCGCTGTCCGGCCGCGATCATCGTCGACCACGAGCGCGGCTCGACCTGGCTGGTCGCCGAGCCCGGCCGCGCGGAGCTGCTCGATCGGCTGCAGGCCGATCTCGATGCGCCCGCCGCCGCGGTCGAGGCCGCGCCGCTGGCGGCCGCGCTCGACGAGGACGCACCGCAGGCATTCCTCGATGGCGTCGCGCGCGTGCACGAGCACCTGCGCGCCGGCGACGTGTTCCAGGTCAACCTGTCGCGCGAATGGCGCGCGCGCTGCGCGCCGGCGCCGCCGCCGGCCGCGTTGTACGCCGCATTGCGGCGCGCGAACCCGGCGCCGTTCGCGGCGCTGCTGCAGGCCGAGGAGTGGGCCATCGCCAGTTCCTCGCCCGAGCGCCTGATCGAGATCCGCGGCGACATCGCGCAGACGCGGCCGATCGCCGGCACGCGCCCGCGCGCGAGCGGCGAGGCCGACGCGGCGAACCTGCGCGAGCTGGTCGGCCATCCAAAGGAGCGCGCCGAGCACGTCATGCTGATCGATCTCGAACGCAACGACCTCGGCCGCATCTGCGTGCCGGGCAGCGTCGTCGTCGACGAGGTCATGGTGGTCGAAAGCTACGCGCACGTGCACCACATCGTCTCCAACGTGCGCGGCCGCCTGCAGGGCGGCGTCACGCCGGGCGAGGCGATCCGCGCGGTATTCCCGGGCGGCACGATTACCGGCTGCCCGAAGGTGCGCTGCATGCAGATCATCGCCGCGCTCGAGCAGGTCGGCCGCGGCGCCTACACCGGCTCGCTCGGCTACCTCAACCGCGACGGTGACCTCGACCTCAACATCCTGATCCGCACGCTGACCCTGCACGGCGACACCGTCAGCCTGCGCGCCGGCGCCGGCATCGTGGTCGACTCGATCGCCGAGCGCGAGCTCGACGAAACGCGCGCGAAGGCGCGCGGCATGCTGAGAGCGTTGGGGGCTGGGGATTAGGGTTGGGGGCTGGGGCGCGAAGACTGGCGACCGGACCAAGCTGGCAGCGGTGCTATAAGTGCCGTGCACAGCAAGTCCTGAAACGGCGCGCGGTTGTCGAGCCCCAACGCCCAGCCCCTAGCCCCTAACCCCTGGCTGCGGTTACGCTGGCACGCTATGTCGAGATTCCGAACCCTTCCGCGCCGCGCCGGCGGCGGCGCCGTGCTGCGCGTCCTGATCGTGCTCGTGCTGCTCGGCGTCGTCGGCCTCGGCATCGCCGTCTGGCGCGACTACCGTCACTTCACCGATTCGCCGCTGCCCGGTGCGCGCGCCGACGCGACGATCGACATCGCGCGTGGCGCGAGTTATCGCGACATCGTGCGCCAGCTGCGCCGCGAGCGCGTCAGTCGCGCCGCGCCGCTGTACTGGCGCGTGCTCGGTCGCGAGCTCGGCGTCGCCGGGCGCCTGCATGCGGGCGAGTACGCGCTGCCGCCCGGCCTGACGCCGCGCGAAATGCTGCGCCGGATGGCCGCCGGCGAGGTGGTGCAGCACCGCTTCACGATCGTCGACGGCTGGACGTTCCGCCAGCTGCGCCTGGCGCTGGCGAACGAGAGCGGCCTTGCGCAGACGCTGCCGGGCCTGTCCGACGAGGAGATCGCGCGCCGCGTCGGCATCGACGACGGCCGCGCCGAGGGCTGGTTCCTGCCCGAGACCTACGCCTGGGTGAAGGGCGAGCGCGATATCGACGTAGTCGCGCGCGCGCACGCGGCGATGCGCAAGGCGCTCGACCGGCTGTGGGCCGCGCGCGCCGCCGACGTGAAGCTCGACACGCCGTACCAGGCGCTGATCCTCGCCTCGATCGTCGAGAAGGAGACCGGCCGTGCCGAGGAGCGCCCGCTGATTGCCGGCGTGTTCATGCGCCGGCTCAAGTTCGGCATGCGCCTGCAGACCGATCCGACCGTGATCTACGGCATGGGCGAGGGCTACGACGGCAACATCCGCCGGCGCGACCTGGAGACCGACACGCCCTACAACACCTACACGCGCGACGGCCTGCCGCCGACGCCGATCGCCCTGCCGGGCCTGCCGGCGCTGGAAGCGGCGCTGCGTCCGGCGCCGGGCGATGCGTTGTACTTCGTCGCGCGCGGCGACGGCAGCCACGAATTCTCGCCGACGCTCGACGCGCACAACCGCGCCGTGCGGCAGTATCAGTTGCGCAAGACGCCATGAGCGGCCGCCTGGTCACGCTGGAGGGAGGCGAGGGCGCCGGCAAGAGCACGGTGCTCGCGGCCGTGCAGGCGCGCCTGCTCGAACGCGGCATCGACGTGGTGGTCACGCGCGAGCCGGGCGGCACCGCGTTCGGCGAGGCGGTGCGCGCGCTCGTGCTCGATCCGGCGCGCCCGGAGCTGTGCGCCGAGAGCGAACTGCTGCTGATGTTCGCCGCCCGCGCACAGCTCGTGCGCGAGCTGATCGCGCCGGCGCTGGCGGCCGGCCGCTGGGTATTGTCGGACCGCTACACCGATGCGAGCTATGCCTACCAGGGCGGCGGCCGCGGCCAGCCGGTCGCGCGCATTGCCGAGCTCGAGGCGTGGGCCGCGCCGATCCAGCCCGACCTGACCCTGCTGCTCGACCTGCCGGTCGCGCAGGGCCTCGCGCGCGCCGCCGGTCGCGGCGCACCCGACCGCATCGAGCGCGAGAACGGCGATTTCTTCGAGCGCGTGCGCGCGGCCTACCGCGCACGCGCGGCGGCCGAGCCGGCGCGCTTCCGCGTGATCGATTCGAGCCAGCCGGTCGAGGCGGTGCGCACGGCAGCCTGCGCCGCGATCGACGCCTTCGTCGACGCGCAGGAGGCACGCGCGTGAGCCCGCTGGCGCCGTGGCTCGCCGATGCCTGGCGCACGCTGGCCGGCGCGCTCGCCGGCGGCCGCCTGCACCACGGCCTGCTGCTGGCCGCGCCGGCCGGTTACGGCAAACGCGCGTTGGCCGATGCGCTGGTCGCCGCCGCGTTGTGCCAGGACCGCGGTCCGGACGGCCACGCCTGCGGCCGCTGCCGGGCCTGCACCTTGCTCGCCGCCGGCACGCATCCCGACCGCGTGCACATCACCTTCGAGGTCAACCCCAAGACCGACAAACTGCGCACCGAGATCGTCATCGAGCAGATCCGCGACCTGTCGCAGCGGCTGGCGCTGTCGAGCCAGTTCGGCGGCCTGCAGCTCGCGATCGTGGAGCCGGCCGATCGCCTCAACGCGGCCGCGGCCAATGCGCTGTTGAAGACGTTGGAGGAGCCGGCCGCGAACACCGTGATCGTGCTGGTGGCGGACGAACCGGCGCGCCTGCCGGCGACGATCCGCAGCCGCTGCCAGCGCATCGACATCCGCCCGCCGGCGCCGGACGAGGCGCTGGCCTGGCTGCGCGGGCAGGGCATCGCGGCCGAGCGCGCCGCGGCCGCGTTCGAGGCGAGCCTGGGCAATCCCGGTCGCGCGCTGGCGTGGTGCGCCGACGACACGCTCGCCGTACGCAGCGGCTGCGCCGACGACCTCGCCGCATTGGCGCAGGGGCGCCGCACCGCAACCGAAATCGCCGACCGCTGGGTCGCCGACCAGCCCGAGACGCGCCTGTGGTTCGCCGCCGCGCTCGCGCGCGACGAGGCGCAGCGCCTCGCGCGTGGTGAAACGGGACGGTTTGGCTTGACCACGCGCGATGAAATCCCGAAGCTTGCGGCGTGGTTCGGGCGCGCCAATGCCGCGCGCGGCCTGCTGGCGACGACGCTGCGTGCGGACCTGGTCCTGCTGGACCTGCTGCGCACTTGGCCGGTGCGCGGCGCACCGCATTGACCACCGACACGAGAGCGGAGAGTTCGAGCATGGCCACGCCGGCAATGGGCGGAGCACCGCGACAGGGCATCCTGTCGCTCGCGATCAAGGACAAGGGCGCGCTGTTCAACGCCTACATGCCGTTCGTGCGCGGCGGCGGCCTGTTCGTGCCGACCGCCAAGCGCTACAGCCTCGGCGACGAGGTGTTCATCCTGTTGTCGCTGATGGACGAGAAGGATCGCCTGCCGGTCGCCGGCAAGGTCATCTGGATCACCCCGCCCGGCGCGCAGGGCAACCGCATGGCCGGCATCGGCGTGCAGTTCAACGACTCCGCCGACGGCGAAGCCGCGCGCACCAAGATCGAATCGATCCTCGCCGGCATCCTGACCCAGGAACGGCCGACGCATACGATGTAAAGACCGGGATTGGGGATTCGGGATTGGGGATTCGGAAGAGCCTCACACCCTCGTCGTCCCGGCGAAGGCCGGGACCCAGTGTCTTCGATCCACAGCAAGGCCAGGAGCTGGATCCCGGCCTTCGCCGGGACGACGGAGTGGAAGGTGGCGACGGAGTCGGGAGCTTTAGCCAATCCCGAATCCCCAATCCCGGCCCTTCTACAATGCCGCGCGCGCGTACTGGCGGATCTTCTCCAGCATCGCCGCGAAGCCGTTCGAGCGCGTCGGCGACAGGTGCTTGGCGAGGCCGATCGCCTCGATGAAGTGCGGTTCGGTGGCGAGGATCTCCTCGGCCGAGCGGCCCGAATACACGCGCAGCAGCAGCGCGATCAGGCCGGACACGATCGACGAGTCGCTGATCGCCTCGAACTCGAGGCGGTGCGCGTCGCCGTGCGGGACCAGCCAGACCTGCGACTGGCAGCCGCTGACCTTCCATTGATCGATCTTCGCGGCCTCCGGGAACGGAGGCAGCTTGCGGCCGAGGTCGATCAGGTACTGGTAGCGCTCGGTCCAGTCGCCGAAGAAACCGAACTCCTCGACGATCGCGGCCTGCGCTTCCTCGGCGCTGGCGGTGGTTTCAAGCGGGGCATTCATCGGCGTTCACCACTTTCCAGCGGGTGCCCTGGGCACCGTCCTCGATCACCACGCCCTGGGCCGCCAGCTCCTGGCGGATCGCATCGGCGCGCGCGAAGTCCTTCGCCGCGCGCGCGGCCTTGCGCTCGTCCAGCAGGCGTTCGACCCACGCCGCATCGACCTCGGCGCCGCCGGCGACCTGCTTGAACCAGGCTTCCGGCTCGGCCTGCAGCAGGCCGAGCAGCTCGCCGGCGCCGAGCAGGGCGGCCTTGGCCTCGCGGCGCGCCTCCGGCGTCGCTGCGGCACGCGCGGCGGCGGCAAGGCCGGCCACGACCGCGAACGCCTCGGGCGTGTTCAGGTCGTCCAGCAGCGCCGCTTCCAGCGCCGCGGGCACCGTGCGCTGCGCGACGTCGACCTCGGCCAGGTCGCGCAGCACGCCGTACCAGCCGTCCAGCGTCGCGCGCGCCTGCTGCAGCGCCGCATCGGACCAGTCCAGCGGCTGCCGGTAGTGCGCCTTCAGCAGCAGGAAGCGCAGCACCTCGGCCGGGTACTTCTGCAGCAGCTCGTGCAACACCATCACGTTGCCGAGCGACTTGGACATCTTGCGACCTTCGAAGGTCAGCATGCCGTTGTGCAGCCAGTAGCGCGCGAAGGTCTTGCCGCCGTGCGCGCAGGTGCTCTGCGCGATCTCGTTCTCGTGGTGCGGGAACATCAGGTCGTTGCCGCCGGCGTGGATGTCGATCGTCTCGCCCAGGTGCTTTTCGGCCATCGCCGAGCATTCGATGTGCCAGCCCGGCCGGCCGCGGCCCCACGGGCTGTCCCAGCCGGGCAGCTCGGGCGTCGACGGCTTCCACAGCACGAAATCGGCCGGATTCTTCTTGTACGGGGCGACCTCGACGCGCGCGCCGGCGATCATGTCCTCGGTCGAGCGGCCGGACAGCGCGCCATAGGCGGGGAAGGCCCCCACGTCGAACAGCACGTGGCCCTCGGCCGCGTAGGCGTGGCCACTTGCGATCAGGCGCTCGCACATCGCGACGATCTCGCCGATGTGCGCGGTCGCCTGCGGTGCCACGTCCGGTTCGTCGGCGCCGAGCTTGGCCATGTCCTCGCGATAGGCGGCCGTGTAGCGCGTGGTGATCGCGTCGATCGGCACGCCGGCTTGCTGCGCCGCGGCGTTGATCTTGTCGTCGACATCGGTGATGTTGCGCGCGTAGACCACGTTCGGATACAGGCGCTTGAGCAGCCGGGCGAGCAGGCCGAACACGACCGGCGGGCGCGCATTGCCGATGTGCACGTAGTTGTAGACGGTCGGCCCGCACACGTACATCGTCACCCGGTCTGGATCGGCCGGGACGAAGTCTTCGGTACGACGGGTGAGGCTGTTGTGGAGTTTGAGCGGCATCGGGCGGGCCTCTGTGGACCGACGATGATAACAGCAGCCCGCGCCGCGCCTGCGCCCCTGTTCCCGTACGCCTGCGCCGTCCGCGCGCGGCTCTTAGGACGGGTTCAGCGATCGACTGGTTTAATTGGTGTGAAATCAACAAGCCCCGCGCGACGAGAACAAGCCGGCAAACTGCCCCGGCGCGAGGCCTTGCAGTGGAGACAGTAGATGAAAGTGATGGTTTTGGCGGCGACGGCGCTGCTCCTGGCGGGAACCCAGGCCAGCGCGCAGGACCGTGACTACGATGACCATGGCAACGTCAAGGTGGCGTGGGCCGACGTGCTGCGCGTCGACCCGATCTACGACCGCGTGCAGACCAGCAGTCCGCGCGAAGTCTGCGAGGACATTCCGGTCGAGCACCGCGTCGACAACGGCAACAAGGCAGCCGGCACCGTGATCGGCGCGATCGTCGGCGGCGTGCTCGGCAGCACGGTCGGCAAGGGCGACGGCCGCAAGGCGGCGACTGTGGCCGGCGCGGTCGTCGGCGGCGCGGTCGGCAACAACGTCGCGCAGGGCGGCGAGACCTATTACAGCGGCACCGAACGCCGCTGCCACCTGGTGCACGACGTGCGCGAGGAGCGCCGCGTCGTCGCCTACGACGTGCAGTACCGCTACCGCGGAGACGTCTACATGTCGCGCCTGGACTACGATCCGGGTGACCGCCTGCGCGTGCGCGTCAGCATCACGCCGGCCGAGTAGGCCCGATTCGATTGTTGCAACGCCGCAGGTTTGGCGGTAAGTTGCGCGCCTTCGACGTGAGAACCCGATGAACCGAATCGCCGTCCAGCCGCAGATCGTCACCAGCGCCCGCATGGCCGCTGGCATGACCTCGCGCGCGCGTCGACCGGAAATCCGCATTCCGGCCGGGTAGGCTGTCGCACGTCTTTAACGAGTTTCGACGAAAAACCCGGCCCGCGTGCCGGGTTTTTTGTTTTTGGATTTCTTTGGACGCTTTCTCTTCCCGGGTTTACCTCTGCGCGGCTCCCTCCGCGCAAGAGCAAAACCGGCCATCCATGGATTTACCTGTGCGCGGATCCATCCACGCAAAGAAAAACTGGCCATCCATGGCCAGACTCCTCAATAAGAGCGGCAGACTGCGATGACAACTCGACATTTCCTCAGCACCCAGGACTGGTCCCGCGCCGAGCTCGACGCGCTGCTCGCGCAGGCGGCCGCGTTCAAGCGTTCCAGGGCCGGCAGCCAGCTCGCCGGCAAGTCGATCGCGCTGCTGTTCTTCAACCCCTCGATGCGCACGCGCACCAGCTTCGAGCTCGGCGCGTTCCAGCTCGGCGGCCACGCGATCGTGCTGCAGCCGGGCAAGGACGCGTGGCCGATCGAGTTCGAGGTCGGCACGGTCATGGACGGCGAGGCGGAGGAACACGTCGCCGAGGTCGCGCGCGTGCTGTCGCGCTACGTCGACCTGATCGGCGTGCGCGCGTTCCCGAAGTTCCAGGACTGGTCGGTCGACCGCGAGGACCGCGTGATCCACGCGTTCGCGAAGCATTCGACGGTGCCGGTGATCAACATGGAGACGATCACGCACCCGATGCAGGAGCTGGCTCACATCCAGGCGCTGTGGCAGCACTTCGGCGGCGCCACCCCGGGCGAGGCGCTGCGCGGCAGGAAGTACGTATTGACCTGGACGTACCACCCCAAGCCCCTGAACACCGCGGTCGCGAACTCCGCGCTGCAGATCGCCACGCGCTACGGCATGGACGTGACCTTGCTGTGCCCGACCGAGGACTACCTGCTCGATCCGCGCTACATGGAGTTCGCGAAGCAGAACGTCGCCGACAACGGCGGCTCGCTGACGATCAGCCACGACCCGGCGAGCGCCTACCGCGGCGCGCACGTCGTCTACGCCAAGAGCTGGGGCGCGCTGCCGTACTTCGGCCGCTGGGCCGACGAAAAGCCGATCCGCGATGCGCACAAGCACTTCATCGTCGACGAAGCCAAGATGGCGCTGACTGACCACGGCGTGTTCAGCCACTGCCTGCCGCTGCGCCGCAACGTCAAGGCGACCGACGCGGTCATGGACTCGCCCGCGTGCATCGCGATCGACGAGGCCGAGAACCGGTTGCATGTGCAGAAAGCGGTGATGGCGCAGCTTGCTGCGCAAGCAGGGAATCGGGAATAGGGAATAGGGAATCGTCAAAGCAGGCTTTCGTACGCATCAGTCTCTACTTCATTTCACCCATCTCTCGGACGCCGTCATGTCGAACGCTTCCACCATTCCCCATTCCCAATTCCCAATTCCCGCCTCCGGAGAGCGCCAAGACATAGTCTTGGCGTTCTCCGGAGGATTGGACACCAGCTTCTGCGTGCCCTACCTGAAGGAGCGCGGCTGGGCCGTGCACACGGTGTTCGCCGACACCGGTGGCGTCGACGCGGAGGAGCGCGCGTACATCGAGCAGCGCGCGCACGAACTCGGCGTCGCCTCGCACGTGACCGTCGACGGCGGTCCGGCGATCTGGGACGGCTTCGTCAAGCCGTTCGTCTGGGCCGGCGAGGGTTATCAAGGCCAGTATCCGCTGCTGGTGTCGGACCGCTACCTGATCGTCGACGCCGCGCTCAGGCGCTGCGCCGAGCTCGGCACGCGCGCGATCGCGCACGGCTGCACCGGCATGGGCAACGACCAGGTGCGCTTCGACCTCGCGGTCAAGGCGCAGGGCGACTACGAGATCGTCGCGCCGATCCGCGAGATCCAGAAGGAGCACACCGAGGTGCGCGCGTACGAACAGAAGTACCTCGAAGAGCGCGGCTTCGGCGTGCGCGCCAAGCAGAAGGCCTACACGATCAACGAGAACCTGCTTGGACTCACGATGTCCGGCGGCGAGATCGACCGCTGGCAGGCGCCGGGCGAGGGCGCGCGTGGCTGGTGCAAGTCGCGCGCGGAATGGCCGACCGCGCCGCTGCGCGTGAAGCTGACCTTCGCCCACGGCGAGGCGGTCGCGCTCGACGGCGCGAAGATCGCCGGCCACGAACTGCTGGCCAGGCTCAACGGCCTGTTCGCGCAGTACGGCGTCGGCCGCGGTATCTACACCGGCGACACGACGATCGGCCTCAAGGGTCGCATCATCTTCGAGGCGCCCGGCCTGGTCGCGCTGCTGACCGCGCATCGCGCGCTGGAAGAGGCGGTGCTGACCAAGCAGCAGAACCGCTTCAAGCCCGACGTCGCGCGCAAGTGGGTCGAGCTGGTCTACGAAGGCTTCTTCCACGATCCGCTCAAGACCGACCTCGAGGCGTTCCTTGCCTCGAGCCAGGTCACGGTCAACGGCGACGTCGTGCTCGAGACCAGCGGCGGCAGCGTCAGCGCGGTCGCAATCGAGTCGAAGCACATCCTCAACGCCAAGGGCGCGACCTATGCGCAGGCCGCCGACTGGGGCGTCGCCGAGGCCGAAGGCTTCATCAAGCTGTTCGGCATGAGCTCGACGTTGTGGGCGCAGGTGAATGCGAAGGAATGAGTGGGAGAAGTGAGAAACGAGAGAAAGCGGTGATGCCCCGTCACTCGTTTCTCACTCCTCTTCACTCGTTTCTCCGACAAGAGAACAATGATGCTCAAGGAAACACTGGCTCATCTGAGGCACCTCGTCGCCTTCGACACGCGCAATCCGCCGCGCGCGATCGGCACCGGCGGCATCTTCGACTACCTGCGCGCGAACCTGCTGGGCTTCGAGGTCACCGTCACCGACCACGGCGCCGGCGCCGTCAGCCTGTATGCAGTGCGCGGCCAGCCGAAGCTGCTGTTCAACGTGCACTTGGACACCGTGCCCGATTCGCCGCACTGGAGCGCGAGTCCGTTCGAGCTGCGCGTGACCGAGGATCGGGCAATCGGCCTCGGCGCCTGCGACATCAAGGGCGCCGCGGCGGCGCTGCTCGCTGCCGCGCAGGCCAGCGACGGCGATGCCGCATTCCTGTTCACGACCGACGAGGAAGCGAACGACCCGCGTTGCATCGCGGCGTTCCTGCGCGAGGCGCCCGCATTCGATGCCGTGCTGGTGGCCGAGCCGACCAAGGGCGAAGCCGTGCTCGCGCACCGCGGCATCAGTTCGGTGCTGATGCGCTTCGCCGGCCGTGCCGGCCACGCCTCGGGCGAGCAGCAGCTCTCGGACAGCGCGCTGCACCAGGCGCTGCGCTGGGGTGCGTGTGCGCTCGACCAGGTCGAGTCGCTCGCGCATGCGCGCTTCGGCGGCCTGACCGGCCTGCGTTTCAACATCGGCCGCGTCGAAGGCGGCATCAAGGCCAACGTGATCGCGCCGGCGGCGGAGCTGCGCTTCGGCTTCCGCCCGCTGCCGTCGATGGACACCGACGAACTGCTGGCGACGTTCCGCGGCCTCGCCGAGGTCGCGCCGGCCGAGTTCACCGAAACCTTCCGCGGCCCGTCGCTGCCGGCCGGCGACATCGCCACCGCCGAGGCGCGCCGGCTCGCCGCGCGCGACGTCGCCGACGCGCTGGAGCTGCCGATCGGCAGCGCGGTCGATTTCTGGACCGAGGCCTCGCTGTTCTCGCAGGCCGGCTACACCGCACTCGTCTACGGCCCCGGCGACATCGCGCAGGCGCACAGCGCCGACGAGTGGGTCGCGCTCGAACAGTTGCAGCGCTACGCCGAAACCGTCCACCGCATCCTCACCCGACAGACTCCATGAACGCCGAAACGCATCTGCAAATGCGCCAGACCATCCTGCGCCTGCTCTCGAGCATGGCCAGCGCGCGCGAGATCGACCAGTACCTCAAGCGTTTCTCGCAGCTCGATGCGAAGCGCTTCGCCGTGGTCAAGGTCGGCGGCGCGGTGCTGCGCGACGACCTCGACGCGCTGACCTCGTCGCTGGCATTCCTGCAGCAGGTCGGACTAACGCCGATCGTCGTGCACGGCGCCGGCCCCCAGCTCGACGAGGAACTGGCCGCGGCCGGCATCGCCAAACAGACCGTCAACGGCCTGCGCGTGACCTCGGCGGAAACGCTGGCGATCGTGCGGCGCGTGTTCCAGACGCAGAACCTGAACCTGGTCGAGGCGCTGCAGGAAGTCGACGCGCGCGCGACCTCGGTGCTGTCGGGCGTGTTCGAGGCCGAGTTCATCGACCAGGACGCGCTCGGCCTGGTCGGCCGCGTCGCGCGCGTGAACCTCGCGCCGATCGAGGCGTCGCTGCGCGCCGGCTCCATTCCGGTGATCGCCTCGCTCGGCGAAACCGCGGGCGGGCAGATCGTCAATATCAACGCCGACTTCGCCGCGAACGAGCTCGTGCGCGTGCTCAAGCCCTACAAGATCATCTTCCTGACCGGCACCGGCGGCCTGCTCGACGAGAACGGCCGCATCATCGACTCGATCAACCTCAGCACCGAGTACGCGCACCTGATCGCGCAGCCGTGGATCAACGGCGGCATGCGCGTGAAGATCGAGCAGATCAAGGAATTGCTCGACCACTTGCCGCTGTCGTCGTCGGTGTCGATCACCAGGCCGGACGAACTGGCCAAGGAACTGTTCACGCACAAGGGCTCGGGCACGCTGGTACGGCGCGGCGAGCGCGTCGACGTGCATGCGTCGTGGGACGCGCTCGACCTCGAGCGCCTGCGCGCGCTGATCGAAGCCGGCTTCGGCCGCAAGTTGGTGCCCGCCTATTTCGAGCAGACCCGGCTGTTCAAGGCCTACGTCAGCGAGAACTACCGCGCCGCGCTGATCCTGACCCAAGAGGATGGCTTCGCCTACCTCGACAAGTTCGCGGTCGCCGAGGACGCGCAGGGCGAGGGCCTCGGCCGCGCCGCGTGGCAGGTCATGCGCGCGGACAATCCGCAGCTGTTCTGGCGCTCGCGCCGGCGCAACGTGATCAATGCGTTCTACGACGCCGAATGCGACGGCAGCATCAAGGAGCCGACCTGGAAGGTGTACTGGTACGGCATCGACGACTTCAAGGACATCGAGCGCTGCGTCGTGCATTGCCGCACGCGCCTGCCGACGTTGACGGACTGAAACGATGAAGGAAACGAAGACTCTCGGCATCGTTGGCGCGCGCGGCCACACCGGCGCGGAGCTGATTCGCCTCGTCGCGCGGCATCCGCGGCTCGAACTCGCGTTCGTGTCCTCGCGCGAGCTGGACGGCCAGCGCGTGCACGACCACGTGCCCGACTACGACGGCGTACTGCGCTACGAGAACCTCGCGCCCGAGGCGGTCGCGGCGAAGCGGGCCGATGCGGTCGTGCTGGCGCTGCCGAATGGCAAGGCGGCCGAGTTCGTCGCCGCGATCGACGCGCTCAAGGCCGATCCGGTCATCGTCGACCTGTCCGCCGACTACCGCTTCGACGAGGCTTGGTACTACGGCCTGCCGGAGCTGACGCGCACGCGCTACGCGGGGCAGAAGCGCATCAGCAATCCGGGCTGCTACGCGACCGCGATGCAGCTCGCGATCGCGCCGCTGAAGGACCGCCTCGCCGCGCCGCCGGCCTGCTTCGGCGTGTCCGGCTACTCCGGCGCCGGCACCACGCCGTCGGACAGGAACGATCCGGACAAGCTGCGCGACAACCTGATGCCGTACGCGCTGGTCGACCACCTGCACGAGCGCGAGGTCACGCGCCAGCTCGGCCTGCCGGTCGAGTTCATGCCGCACGTCGCGCCGCATTTCCGCGGCATCACGATGACGGTGAACCTGTGGCTCACGCAGGCGGCCAAGCGCGACGACATCCTCGCGCGCTACCGCGAGTTCTACGCCAACGAGCCCCTCGTGCGCATCGTCGACGAGGCACCTTGGGTCAGCGCGATTGCCGGAAAGCATCATGCGGAAATCGGCGGCTTCGCGGTCGCGCCGGGCGGCAAGCGCGTCGTCGTCGTCGCGACGCTCGACAACCTGCTCAAGGGCGCCGCGACGCAGGCGATGCAGAACCTCAACCTCGCGTTCGGCTTCGACGAACTGAGCGCGATCCAGTAGCCCGCCAGCTTCGGTGAGCTGGCAGCAGTAGCTCGTCGCCCCGGCGAAGGCCGGGGCCCAGTGCCTCTCCAGATCGCTGAAGACGCTGGGTCCCGGCCTTCGCCGGGACGACGAGAATGTAGGCTTTCGCAAATCCGCATTCCCCAATCCCCAACCCGAACCCTGCTTTTTCGCCCCAAGCGCGAAACGGAGCACCGATGAACGGCTCTTCCGAATCCCCAATCCCGAATCCCGAATCCCGGCTCCTATGGCAAAAAGAAGGCACCCGCACCGACGAGCGCATCATGCGTTTCCTCGCCGGTGACGACGTGATCCTCGACCGCGAGTTCTTCCTGCACGACATCGAGGCGAGCCAGGCGCACGTCGGCGGGCTCGCCAACATCGGCATCATCAGCGACGACGAGCGCGCCACGATCGTGCGCGAGCTCGAGGTGCTCGCCGACGACTTCCGCGCCGGCCGCTTCGTGCTCGACGAGCGCTACGAGGACGGCCATTCGGCGATCGAGGCGCGCCTGACCGAGCGCCTGGGCGATGCCGGCCGCAAGGTGCACACCGGGCGCAGCCGCAACGACCAGATCCTGGTCGCCACGCGCCTGTGGCTGAAGGCCAAGCTGGCCGAGCTGTTCGAGGCCTGCCGCGCCGCGGCGCAGGTCTGCCTCGAGCGCGCTGCCGGCGAGGCGCTGCCGCTGCCGGGCTACACGCACCTGCAGCGCGCGGTGGTGTCGTCGACCGCGCTGTGGTTCGCCGGCTTCGCCGAAGCGTTCATCGACGACGCCCGTCGCGCGCGCGACACGCTGGCCTGGCTCGACGCGAACCCGCTCGGTACCGCGGCCGGCTATGGCGTGAACCTGCCGCTCGACCGCGCGCACACGACGCAGGCGCTCGGCTTCGCGCGCATGCAGGTCAACCCGGTCTACGCGCAGCTCTCGCGTGGCAAGTTCGAGATCGGCGCGCTCGACGCGCTCGGCAGTGCGCTGCTCGACCTGCGCCGGCTGGCCTGGGACCTGTCGCTGTTCACGACCGCCGAATACGGCTTCGTGCAGCTGCCGGCCGAGTACACGACCGGCAGTTCGATCATGCCGAACAAGCGCAATCCCGACGTGGTCGAGCTGATGCGCGCGAGCTATGCCAGCGTCGCCGCGGCGCGCACCGAGATCGAGCAGCTGCTGTCGCTGCCGTCCGGCTACCAGCGCGACCTGCAGTTCTCCAAGGGCGCGATCTTCCACGGCTTCCATCGTGGTCTCGACGCGCTCGCGTTGCTGCCGGACCTGCTCGCGCGGATGCAGTGGAACGCACCGGCAATGCGCGCGGCGATCGAGCCGTCGATGTACGCGACCGACGTCGCGATCGAGCAGGCCGCCGCCGGCGTGCCGTTCCGCGAGGCATACCGCCAGGCGGCCGAAGCCGCGGCGACGGCCGGGCAGGGGCGCACGCCGGAAACGAGCCTGGCCGCGCGCGTGTCACCCGGTGCGACGGCCGACCTTTGCCTCGACGAGCTGCGCGCGCGGCTGGCCGCCTTGTAGGCCACGCGCCAATGGTGGGACTCGCGCCTTCGGCGCTGCGGCCCACCCTACGGGTGCGTCATCGCGTCAGCCATCCCTGCGCGCGCGCCGTGCACAGCGCATACGGGAAGATCCAGAACAGCGCGAACGCCGAGAAGAACGCGTAGCCGATGCCGTAGACGAAGTCCCAGCTGCGTTCGCTGCGCAGGTAGTAGAGCATGTTGAATGCCGACACCAGCAGCAGCGCGCAGCAGAAGCGCAGCAGCACCTCCGGGTGCACCGGCAGCATCGCCACCAGCAGCGCCAGCGTGGCCCAGCCGATCGGGTAGCGCAGGTTCGTGATCGCGACGTCGGCGAGCGTGATCGCGCGCGCGAACGGCGGCCGCTTCCACACGATGCGGCCGACGTAGCGCAGCTCCTCGCGCACGTAGCTGCGGTCCCAGCGCAGGAACATCTTGCACAGGCGCGCGTAGGTCGTCGGCACCAGCGTGTGCACGACCGCCGCGCGCTGGTAGATGCAGTCGTAGCCCTGGCCGAGGATGTCGTTGGTCAGCGCGCGGTCTTCGCCGTAGGTGCAGGCGCGGCCGAGGAAGCGCTGCCCGAGCCACGCGTCGAGCACGCGGCGCACGGCATGCGTGCGGTAGGCGGCGAGCGCGCCGGGGCAGCAGTAGACCGTGCCGTAGGTGCTCTGCACCGCGCGCAGGAAGTCGAACGACAGCGCGAAGCGCACCTTCAGCATGCGCGGGATCAGCCCGCTTTCGCGGTTGAACACGCCGACCTTGCCGGCGACTGCGCCAACGCGCGGGTCGCGGAACGGCCCGGCCATCGCCAGCAGCGTCTGCGGCTCGATCACGCTGTCCGAATCGATCGTGACCATGACCTCGCCGCGCCCGCGCTCGAAGCCGGCCGCGAGTGCCGCGCGCTTGCCGCGGTTGCGCTCGAAGCGCAGCGGCGTGACGAGGTCGGGAAAGCGCGCGGCTGCACGCTGGATGTGCTCCCAGGTGTCGTCGCGGCTGCCGTCGTCGACGACGACGATCTCCAGCCGGTCGTGCGGGTAGTGCGCGTGCGCGACCGACTCGATCGAGCGCGCGACCATCGCGCCCTCGTTGTAGGCCGGGATGATCACGGTCATCGCCGGCGCGTCGTCGAACGCGGCCAGCGGCGGCGTGCGGTAGCGAAACCACAGCAGCGTGCGGAACAGCAGCAGCGCCAGTCCCAGGCCGCTCCACAGCAGCGCCGGGCCGACCAGGAAGCGGCCCCATTCGTGGTGGCGCGCCGCGCCGACCACGCCATGGAACACGTGGAAGCGCCAGCTGGCGTACAGCAGCAGCGCGAAACCGAACAGGATCAGCGCGCGGTAGAACGCATCGTCCGCGCGTTCGCGATAGTCGTGCAGCGGCGTCATCATGGCAGGGCGGGGCAGCGAAGGCGCGATCTTTGCGGCGCCTGGAAGAACCGGGTCTGAACGACGGTTCACGTGCCGGTAAGCCGCCGGCAAGGCGCCTGCGGCATCGTGGCGGCCCAGGGACACGGAGCGCGGGAGGCGGATGGAAGCGGGACTGCAGATGGCGTATCCGCGCCGCTGGCTGGTGGCGCTCGCGCTGACCGCGGCGGCGATCCTGCTGCTCGCCCTGCGCGTGAAGACCGCGTTGACGCTCGCGATGAACTCGGACGAGCCGCAGCACCTGCACGTCGTGTGGGCGTGGACGCAGGGGCTGCTGCCGTACCGCGACGTGTTCGACAACCACGCGCCGTTGTTCGGCTGGTTGTGCGCGCCGCTGCTCGCGTGGCTTGGCGAGCGCGCCGACATCGTTGCGCTGATGCGCCTGGCGATGATCCCGCTGTATTTCGCCGCGCTGGCGCTGACCTGGTGGATCGGCCGCCTGATATGGTCGTCGCGGACAGGGCTGGCCGCGGTCGCGCTGCTCGCGCTGGCGCCGCCGTTCTTCGGCGTGACGGCGCAGTTCCGGCCCGACGACCTGTGGATGCTGCTCTGGCTCGGTGCGGTGGCGGCCGTGCTGACGCGGCCGTTCGGCGTGCGCCAGGCGTTCGTCGCTGGCCTGCTGCTCGGCGCCGCGTTCGCGGTATCGCTCAAGACGCTGCTGCTGTTGCTCACCGCGGTGCTGGCGGCGACGACGCTGTGGGCGATCCGCCGGCTGGCCGGTGCGCGCCGCATGCCGGTGCGACCGGCGGCGCTGCTGGCGGCGCTTGCCGGCGCGCTGCTGGTGCCGGGCGCGTTCGCCGCGTACCTGTTCGCCGAAGGCGCCGCGCGTGACGCGCTCTACTGCCTGTTCACGCACAACGTCGTGCCGGGGCTGGGCCACTGGGGCACGGCCAGCGGCTGGCACCGGCTGGTGTTTCCGCTGGGCTACGCGGGCGCGACCCTGCTGGCCTGGCGCGCCCGCCACGCCGGCGAGCCGGATGTCGCGTGGCGGCGCCGCTGGCTGCTGCTGTCGCTGTGCGCCTACCTGTTCGCGCTGTACTCGTACTGGCCGCTGTTCACGCGCCAGGACGTGCTGCCGGTGTTGCCGCTGCTGGCGCTGGCGCTGGCCGCCTGGCTGACCCGGGTGCCGGCGCCGCCGCGCGCGCTCCGCTACGCGGTCGTGGCATTCCTCGCCGGCCTCGTCACGGTGCACCAGGCGCAACTGGCGTGGATGGGGGATGCCTTGCGCGTGCCGGCGCAGCGCCTGGCGACCGTGCTGGCGCTGACGCGCCCGGGCGAGCCGGTGATGGATGCGAAGGGCGAGGCGATCTTCCGGTCGCGCCCGCTGTACTGGGTGCTGGAGGGCGTCACGCAGCGGCGCATGGCGATCGGCCTGATCCCCGACGACATCGCCGAGCGGCTGGCCGCGACGGCGACGCCGCTGGTCATCGGCGACCGCCTGCCGCCGCGCGACGCGGCCTTCGTCGCCGCGAACTACCTGCCGATCGGGCAGAAGCTGTGGCTGCTCGGACAGCGCCTGGGCACGCTGCGCGCCGGCGAGCGCGTGCGCTTCGAGATCGCCGTGCCGGCGACCTACAGCGCGGTGACGGCGCGTGGGTCGGCGGCCGGCACGCTCGACGACGGCGCCGCCGCCACCGCGCGCGCGCTCGATGCCGGTTCGCACAGTTTCACGGCCGCCGCCGACGGCGCAGTTGCGCTAGTCTGGACGCCGGCCCTTGCGCGCGGCCTGCACACCGAACTCCTGTTTGCCGGAACCGACCCGCGATGAGCGCAATGCAATTGTCCAGCAGCGATCGCGTGCTGATCTTTTCGCCGCATCCGGACGACGAGACGCTCGCCGCCGGCGAGGCGGTCCAACTAGCGCTCGCGGCCGGCGCCGCGGTGCGCGTCGTGTTCGCGACCGACGGCGACAACAATCCGTGGCCGCAGCGCTGGCTCGAGCGGCGCTGGCACATCGATGCGGCCGCGCGCGCGCGCTGGGGCGCACGCCGGCGGCGCGAGGCGCTGGCCGCACTGGCCGTGCTCGGCGTCACCGATGCATCGACGGTCGCCTTCCTTGGCTGGCCCGACCAGGGCCTGACCGCTTGCCTGATGCGCGACGACGCGGCGGTCGCGGCGCTCGCGCGCGAGATCGCCGCGTTCGCGCCGAGCCACGTGCTGATGCCGGCGCTCGGCGACCTGCATCCGGACCACAGTGCGCTGCGCGTGATGCTCGACCTCGCGCTGGCGCGCTGTGGCAGCGCCGCCGTGCGCCTCGGCTACGTCGTGCACGGCGCGGCCGTCGCGGCGCGCGCGTGCATGGTCGCGCCCGACGCCGTGCGGCGCGCGCACAAGCGGCGCGCGCTGTTCGAGCACGCCAGCCAGATCGCGTTGAGCCGGCGTCGCCTGCTCGAGCTGGCCGGTCGCACCGAACGGTTCGAGGCCGCCGCCGCGCCGGCGCCGGTGCGGCTCGACGTGGCGACGGTCGTGCGCATCGCGCAGCGCGCCGGCGCACCGCTGCGCCGCCGCCGCGAGCTGTTGCTGGTGCTGGCGACGCGCGCGCGCACGCAGCGCCTGCGCCTCGCGCTGCCGCGCTGGCCGCACGGCCGCACCGTGCTGGCCAGCGGCGAGGGAGCGGCCGAGGTCGCGATCGAATGGGCCGGCGATGCGTGGCTGCTGCAATTGCCGCCGCTGCCGTCGCCGCTGGTCGGGCTGTACGCGAAACTCGACCGCGCCTGGCCGCGCCTGGTCGTCTTCGACGACGAGCCTTGGCACGACCTCGGCGACCTGCTGCCGGGCGCCCATCCGGCGCTCGCGCCGCATCCGGCCACGGCGTGAGCGGATGAGCGAGGCGCGATCCGGCGACGCGGGCGCGGCGATGATCGAAAGCCTGCGCGTGACCGCCGCCGACGGCGCCGGCGCCGACCTGCAGTGCGTGTATCCGGACGGCCCGGTGCATGACGTCGTGCTGTGGCTGCCGGCGCTCGGCGTCAGCGCACGCAAGTACCTGCCACTGGCGACGGCGCTGGCCGGGCGCGGCATTGCCGTCGCGCTGCACGAATGGCGTGGCCTTGGTTCGAGCGATCGCCGCGCCGGCTTCCGCTGCGACTGGGGCTATCGCGAACTGCTGCTGCAGGACCTGCCGGCCAGCCTCGCGGCCGTGCGCGCGGCGTGTCCACAGGCACGCATCTGGTTCGGCGGACACAGCCTCGGCGGCCAGCTGGCAATGCTGTTCGCCGCGCTGCAGGCGGCGCCGCCGGCCGGCCTGCTGCTGGTCGGCAGCGGCGCGCCTTACTGGCGCGTGTTTTCGCGCCGCTGGCTGATCGGCGCCGCGCTCGTGCTGGTGCCGGCGATCGCGCGGCTGTGCGGCCACCTCCCCGGGCGCCGGTTGGGCTTCGGCGGCCGCGAGGCGCGCAGCGTGATGGCGGACTGGGCGCGCAGCGGCCGCAGCGGGCGCTACGCGGCGGCCGGGCTGGCAGTCGACCTGGAGGCGGCCTGCGCGCGCCTGCGCCTGCCGGTGCTCGCGCTGCGGCTGCGCGACGACTGGCTCGGGCCGGCCGCCGCGCTGGCGTGGCTGCTCGGCAAGATGCCGCAGGCTGCGGCGGACGTGCGCGTGCTGGGGCCGGACGTGCTCGGCACGGCGGCCGACCACTTCGGCTGGATGCAGGCGCCGCACGCCGTGGCCGCCGCGCTGGCCGCCGGCATCGACGCAAAAACGGCGAAATAACAGAATCTTACAAGGGGGCTGTCATACTCGCGGGCTACCGCGCGCTGGTGCCGCCCGCACCGCATGCGCGGCCGTCTGAGGAGGACACAGCAACCCATGACTTACGATATCGGAATTGGACGCTGCACGGAGGTCGATGGCGACACCGTGGTCGTCAAGCTCGAAAGCGTGATGGTGCAGCGCCTGTCGCCCGACCAGCCGTGGCGGCGCTCGGGAACGAGCGTGCTGCGCCTGAACCGCAAACTGTGCAGTCCCCGGCGTCCGCCCGAGCCCGACCGCGAGCTTTACCTCGATCGTGCGGCGCTGAGCAAGCGCTCGATCGGCGCGCTCGACCTTGGCGGCGGCGGCGAGACGATCTCGGTGGACCTGCGCGCGCTGCTCGACGGCCTCGATCCGCAGCCGTCGGCCGGGCCGCAGCCCAAGGGGCGCGGCGGCGCGAAACGCTGACCGCCATGCGGACCGCAGGAACAGGAAACCCGGCGCAAGGCCGGGTTTCCTGTTTCTGGCTGGCGTCGCGACGCGCGGATCAGCCCGCGGCGTCCTTGAGCTTCTTCAGCGGGCGCACCTTCACCTTCACGCTCGCCGGCTTGGCGGCGAACCAGCGCTCTTCCTTGGTGAACGGATCGATGCCCTTGCGCTTGGGCTTGGCCGGCACCGCGGTCGCGGTAATCTTGAGCAGGCCCGGCAGCGTGAAATGGCCCACGCCCTTCTTGTGCATCGAGCCGGCGATGGCCTGCTCCAGCGCCTCGAGCACGCCCTTCGCCGTGCGCTTGTCGGTGCCGGCCTCATCGGCCAGGTGCGCCACGAGCGCGGTCTTCGACAGCGCTTCGGTGATGGGCTTGGTCTTCTTGGCAGTTGCCATGCGTATTCCTCGCTGGTTGGGTAAAGGGAATGGTAGGGCTTCCCACCCGGTTGCCCGCAACCGCTGCAGGACGCTCCCGCCGCGGGCCGGCAGACCGTGCCACATCGCCCTGCGCGGATCGTAGCAGCGATCCTGCCCGCGGATGCACAGGTTCGATCAGTTTGCCGTGCATCGTGCAGCGCATCATCCGGCGGGCGCGTGTGCGGCGTCATGCCCGGCCAGGTGGTCGCCCAGGCGCATCAGCGTGACGACGTCCTGGCGGTTGTGCTCGAGAACGCGCGCGAGGTTGCGGCTGGATTCGCCGCGCAGGAACGAAAGCCACGCGGCCGGCGCCTCGGATCCGGGCAGGTCGTCCTCGCGCACGACGCGCAGCACCTCGCGCTCGATCGTGGCGAGCTTGCAGTTGGCGAACACGCCGCGGTAGCGCCGGCGCACCGGATGCAGCCAGTCCAGGTGCGGCAGTTCGGCCAGGCGGTGCTCGACGCGATTCAGGCGCAGGCGTCCCTTGAGCAGGGGCGCGTCGTAGCTCTTGCCGTTGTAGCTGACCAGGATCGTGTCCGCGCGCAGCCAGCTTGCGAACATTTCCAGCATCGCCGCCTCGCCGGCGAGCGTGGTGAGATAGAGCTGGCGCACGCTGAGGCGACCGTCCTGCCACGCGGCCGCGCCAATCATGAATGCGCGCGTGCCGACGCCGCCGGCCAGACCCGTGGTCTCGGTGTCGAAGCAGAGCAGGCGCTCGCGTTCGATCGGCTCGGCCAGCGCCGGCAGCGCGAGCCGCGGCGCGGCCGGGTAGGCGAACGAGCGCTCGACATAGCGCACGCCGGGCGCGATCTCCTCACCGGCCGGCGCGGCCAGCGGCGCGCGCGGTGGTGTGCGGCGCAGCTCGCGCGCGCGGACGAGTTCGCGCAGCGCGTCGAATGCGGCGTGTCCGCGTGCGGGCGCCGCTCCCGCTGTGCGTGCCGGCGGCGGTTCGACGCGCGGCGCGGCTACGCCCGCGTCGGCGCGCAGGCGCGCGAGGCGTTCGGCCAGCGCGTTCATGCGCCGAGCAGCGCCAGCACGGTTGCGGCGAGTTCGCGCTGCGTCGATCCGCCACCGTCGTCGCCGGCCAGCACCGGTCCGATGCAGGCCGGGCAGCCGCCGCTGCACTCGCAGGCCTCGACGAGGTCGAGCGCCGCGCGTACCAGCGCCGGCGCGCTGCGGAACAACGGCTCGGACAGGCCGATGCCGCCGGGGAAGTTGTCGTACAGGAACAGCGTCGGATGGAACGCGGCGGCCGCGTCCGGATCGGCCGGGCGGCCCTCGCCGTCGCGCCACTGGCCGCGGCCCTGCGCATCGCGCGTGGCGAACCAGGCCGCGTCGCCCGAGCCGACTGCCTTCTGCACGTCGCGGCCGTCGGCCATCACGCGCACCTGCGCGACCGTGTGCAGCGCGTAGGCGGCGCCGAGGAAGCCGTCGAGCGCGTCCTGGCGGCTGGCGAACGCGCCATCGAGCACGGCCTGGCCGAGCTGCCACCACAGCGCGGTCGTATGCAGTTCCTGGTCGGGCAGGTTGACCGGGCCGTAGCCGATGTTCTCGTGGCTGTAGAAGCGGATCTTCTTGTAGCCGGACACGCGCCGCACGACGTGCACCTCGCCGTGGTGGCAGGTGCCCTGGCCGGCGTTGGCGCCGTCGAAGCGGTCGAGCACCTTGAGCTTGGTGTAGTCGATCGCGTCGGTGTAGTAGTCGGCCTGCGTCGCGGTCACGAACGCCTTGCGGCCGTCCCAGTCGAGCCGCTCGACCTGGTACGGGCGCGACTGCACCATGTAGATCGCGCCTTCGTACAGCGTCAGCGCGGCGCTCGAATAGTCGACCTCGGCGATGATCGTCTGGCGGCCGTCCGTGCGGTCGACCACGACGAAGTTGCCGTCGGCGACCGAGCGCAGGCTGACCGCGCCAGCCGGGTATGAATCGGCGATCCAGTCCCAGCGCGTGCCTTCCTGGTGCAGCACGCCCGACTCGGCCAACACGGCGAGGAAATCGTCGACGACGGTCTCGCCGAAGCGGTCGCCGGAGGCGAACGGCAGCTCGAACGCGGCGCAGCGAATGTGGTCGAGCAGGATCAGCAGCTGGTCCGGCGCGATGCGCGCCTGCTCGGGCGGCGCCGCGTCGAAGAACTCCGGATGGCGCACGACATACTGGTCGAGCGGCGCGCTGGTCGCGACCATCACGCCGAGCGAAGGCTGCTGGCGGCGGCCGGCGCGGCCGAGGCGCTGCCAGGTCGCCGCGATCGAGCCGGGGAAGCCGTTCAGGATCGCCACGTCGAGCGCACCGATGTCGACGCCGAGCTCGAGTGCCGAGGTGCTGACCACGCCGTCGATCGTGCCGCTGCGCAGCGCGCGTTCGGTCTGGCGCCGCTCGGTCGGCAGATAGCCGCCGCGGTAGGCGCGGATGCGCTCGGGCTTGCGCGGATCGTGGTCGAACACGTCCTTCAGGTACTTCGTGAGCACCTCGACCATCAGGCGCGATTGCGCGAACACGATCGTCTTCATCCGCGCGCGGATCGCGTGGCGCGCCAGGCGCATCGACTGCGAGCGCGCCGAGGCGCGGATGCCGAGGTCCGGGTTCACCACCGGCGGGTTCCACAACAGCACGTGGCGCTCGCCGCACGGTGCGCCGCTCTGCGTGATCGCGTGCACCGTTTCGCCGAGCAGCGCTTCCGCGTGCTCCTGCGGGTTGCCGATCGTCGCCGAGCACAGGATGAAGGTCGGCGAGACGCCGTAGAACGCGCACACGCGGCGCAGGCGGCGGATCACGTTGGCGACGTGCGAGCCGAACACGCCGCGGTAGGTGTGCACCTCGTCGATCACGACGTAGCGCAGCGATTCGAAGAACTGCGCCCACTTGGTGTGATGCGGCAGGATCGCCTGGTGCAGCATGTCCGGATTGCTGACGACGATGTCGCCCTTGACGCGGATCGCCTGGCGCGCGTCGGCCGGCGTGTCGCCGTCGAACGTGTAGGCGCGCACGCCGAGCGCGCCGGCCGCGTTGAGTTCGAGCAGCTCCGCGACTTGGTCCTGCGCCAGCGCCTTGGTCGGGAACAGGTACAGCGCCTTGGCCTTGGCCGCGCGCACCGCCTCGAGCACCGGCAGGTTGTAGCACAGCGTCTTGCCCGACGCGGTCGGCGTCACGACCACGACATGCTCGCCGGCCTGGACGTGGTCCCACGCTTCGCGCTGGTGGCTGTAGAGCCGACCGATGCCGCGCCGCTCCAGCGCCTCGCGCAGTTCGGGTGACAGTTCCGGCGGAAAGTCGGTCAGGCGCGCCGGCTGCGCCGGCCGGCGGAAGTAGCCGGTGATGCGCTCGCCGTACTTGCGCGCCCAGCGCTCGACCAGGCGTTCGATCGCAGGGGCAGGGGCGGTGAGCGTGGGCTCGGTCGGCACGGACATCGCGCGCTCCGGAAGGCGGGCGCCGAGGTATAGGCCGGCGGTGTCTCAGATCCTGCGACGGCGTGTGCGCGCACCCTGATGCGGGAGCTCGTCCGTCGATGGCGCCGCGCAAATTTCGCGCCGGTCCCCGGCGACTACCTTGTCACTGCGCGCGGTCGGCATCGGTCGCGGCGAAGGCGGAGCGCAGCAGCGCTTCCTCCATGGCGCGGTAGATGTTGTCGTGTCGCAGGTCGGGCCGCGGGAGATACTCCCACTGCAGCCCGGGCGGCGCGGCCCGGCGGAGCAGTGCCGCGAAGGCATCGACCTCGGGTGAGTTGCTCGCCGTGCCCCCGGCGGTGAGCAGGAGCCTGGCGCGCCGATCGCCCCATTCGGCCAGGCGCTCGGGTGCCTCGCGGATCAGGCCTTTTTCGTTCCACCACAAGCTCGGGTCGATCGCGATATGGGTGTCGAACAGCCGAGGCCCAAGCATCAGCGTTTCGACGACGAACAGGCCTGCCAGGGATTCGCCGATCACCGCCGACTCCCCGCTGGCGCGGTAGCGTGCGCGCAGGGCCGGCATCAGCTCTGCGCGAATGAAGCGACGAAACCTCGGTGCGCCGCCCGGTTGCGACGTGACCTCCAGGTCGTGGGCGGACCGGGTCGGCCCGGTCATGTCCCGGCGGCGAACGGTGTTTTCGATCCCCGCGACGAGAAAGGGGCGGACTACGCCGGCACGGATGAGCCTGTCCGCCATCGCCGCGACGTGCGGGAAGTCCTCGCGGACGCCGCCGTCGAGTACGTACAGGATGGGGTAGCGGACGGTCTGATCGACGTCATACCCGGGCGGCAGATACACGTTGATTAGGCGCTTCTCACCCATTGCGACGGATGCCAGGTGCAGGGCTTCGTGTGGAGGCACCGCTTCGGCGGCCACCGACCGGCCGCAGAGAAGCACCGCCAGCAACAGCAGGCGTGGCAGGAAGGACATGTAGACCTCGTATCGTTCAGCCGCGCCGCGGCGGCATTCGTTCGAACTTGGGTATCCCGGGATCCATTGCGTCCCACGCCGCTGCATGCGTCACGAAGATGTCTGCCCTAGGCCGGAACAGCGTCGGATCGTCGAGGGTCCCGGCACGGATCGAGAGCAGCGGTGCTGCGATCTCGACGTCGCCAACGACTTGCGCCCCGCATCGGCCGCAGAACCCCCGGGTCACGTTTTGGCCGCTGCCGCCCCGGATCGAGTGGTAGGTCAACGGGCCGGTCAACCGGAGCGCATCCCGGGGGAAGAACATGATCGGCGCGTATGCGCAGCCGGTGCTTTTCTGGCAGTCGCGGCAGTGGCAGTTGAACTGGAAGACCGGTTCGCCGTTCGCCTCATACGCGACGGCACCGCACAGACAGCTTCCCTGGTATTTGGACAACGTTCTTCTCCTCGATAATCAAGCAATGGGCGAGCCTCGCTGCCCGCGCAGGTCACGCCGGTCGGATCAGCAGCACCAGCCGAAGGGCGATTCCGAAGAACACGGCAGCCTGGAGCCGGTCAAGCCACACCACGCCGGCCCAGCGTCCGCTTGCCCACGCGCGGGTCTGCGCGCTCATGACGCCCAGGGCGGCGTGGAACACGAAGGCGGTCGCGGCGAGCACGACACCCAGGCCCAGCAACTGCAGCCCGACGTGTCCTCGCGCGGGCTCGACGAACTGTGGCAGGAATACCAGGAAGAACAACAGGGCCTTCGGATTCAGCAGGCTGGTCACCACCGACAGCTTGATGATCGACGCGGTGCTCCGGGTCGCGCCGGTCACCTGATCGCCGACCTGTCGCCGCCGGAGCGATTTCAATGCCAGCCACACCAGGTAGCCGGCGCCGGCGTAACGCAGCACGTCGAACGAAGGTGGCCATGTCGCGACCAGCGCCGCCACGCCGGACGCCACCAGGACGGTCAGCAGCAGGTCGGCGATCACGATCCCCGATGCCACGGCGACGCCCCCGCGGGGACCATGCACGAGCGCCTGGGAGACGACGAGTGCCATGTTCGGTCCCGGCGACAGGAAAAGGCCGAGCGACGCAGCGCAGAACAGCATCAGCGTGTGCCCGCTCAACACGGCTCGACTGCCCGCTGCGGATTGAATGCACAACCGGTTCGTTCCCAGGCCACGGGCGTGCAGGGCGGCGGCTTGGCGAGGCCCGAGAGGATCTGCTCCATGCCGATCACGGAGCCGCGAGGGAGTCGAGTACGCCGACGACGGCATCGATCACCGCCTGGGGCTGGTCGACCTGGATGTTGTGCCGCGTCATCGGCACCACGCGCGCGGTTCCGCGAGCGGACATCGCGGCGGTCTGCCGGTGCGCCGTCACCCAGGAGAGCCAGCCGGTCTCACCGAAGGGAGGCGTCATGTCCCAGATGCTGTGCGTCAACACCACCAGAGGCTTGTTCCCGAACGGATGGCGACCGCCGAAGAGGCGTGCGTAGCGCGCGTCCGCGGCCCTGTCCGGCGCGAACATGCTGTACGCGAATTCATCGGCCTGCGCCGTCTGGTACGGCGCCAGCACCTGCAGCTTGCGGCGCTCGGCGTTGATGGTCGCGCCGAGCTGGGTGCGAACCGGATCGGAGCACTGCAGGTAGGTCGCATCGTCCAGCGAAGCCTTGCGAGCCTTGTCCGCACATTCCTGGAAGTGCGCAATGCCCTGCTTGATGCTGGCGTCGTCGTCGTCTGCTGCCTCGCGGACGAGCTTGGCGCCGAAACGGGATGCCAGCGCCGGCCCGACGCGTTTCCAAAGGCGCTCTTCGGACGGATCCACGAGCACGATGCCCGCCACCTGGCCGGGGTAGGTCGCCGCGTAGAGCTTCATGTAGAAGCCGCCGAGCGAATGGCCGACCACCACGAGCGGCCCCTCGATGCCGGCGCGATCGAGCAGCGTGTGAAGGTCCAGCACCGCATTCTCGGGCGTTGGATGATGTCTGGACGGATCGCTGTAGCCCATGCCGGGCCGGTCGTAGCTGCACGCCCGGGTGCGGGTCGCCACGGCAGGCTGGATCAGCGCCCAGGTGTTGGACCAGTCACTCAGGCCGGACTCGAAGATGACGGTCGGGCTGCCCGTGCCCGCGCAGTGGATGTTCATCTTGCGGCCCGGTTCGACCTCCACCCGCTGGTGCGGCTGCACGTAGGCGTCAGCCACGCGGTCGACCGGGATCACGGAAGGGGCCGCGGCTCCGGCCGGTGTTGCAGCAAGGAGGAGGGACAGCAGCAGGAGCAGCCGTGGATGCATGCAATCGTTCCTCGAATCGGATGGGCGTGGGGCGCAACAGGCCGGGAGTCGTGCACAGCGCGCGTGCCTCGGGACAGGGGCGCGGAGCTTCCCGGGGCTGCGTGCATGACCTTCGCTTCCCAGGCCCGCGATCATCGGTAAGGCGTTCCGTCCTTGTAGGTGAAGCGCCACCCGGCGGGCGTGCCGATCGCGACGAGGTCGTCGTCGGGATACGTCGCGGAGTCGCCCGGTGTGCGATCGCCGATCTCGAGATAGACCGCATCGTCGTCGCCCTCGTTGACCAAGTGGTGCGCATCGCCCGAACCGGCCTTGAAGCCGGCGCACATCCCCGGTTCGAGGACGGTGCGACCGCGGTCGGTCACCAGGGTCGGTCGACCTTCCAGCACGTAGACGAATTCGTCTTGCAGGGCATGCGCGTGGCGCAGCGCGGACACGGCGCCGGGCGTGAGCCGCGTCAGGTTGACCCCGAAGTTCGACAGGCCGAACAGCGTGCCGAGCGGCCGCTTCTCGCGCCCCGCCATGCGGCGGGCGAATGGTTCGGGATAGGTCGATGGCGTCGTTCGAAGCGGCGCGCTGGCCGCCTCGACGGCCACCGGGAACTTCTGCTCGCTCATATGATGGACTCGGGCGAAAAGCGCGCCACCCCATTCAGTCGCATCTGCAGGAAGGCGATGACGTCGTCGCATGCCCTCCGCGTCGGCTCTCCCTCGGCGTCGATCAGGTGCGCGGTCAGCACGCTGTGCGGTACCCGCACCACGTCACGGAAGAACGGCGGCGGGTTCGGGTTTGCCGCACTGTCGGGGAGCACGTGGCCAACGAAGCGGTCGCCCAAGGCGTCGCGATAGGCCGCGAACCGGGCGGCGGGGCAATGCACGTCGCCTTCGAACCGATAGGCGAGCACGGTGACGTCGTTGCGCTCCAGGCAGTCGCGCACGTTGGCGAGTTCCGCGGGTTCCATGTCGACGGCATCGGGCTTCCCCAGCGGTAGCGAGGGTTGCGCCATGACGGGCGCGATGACCGCCGGCTCGAGCACCATCGACAGGGCGAAGTTGCCGGTAAAGCACATGCCGACGGCGCCGACGCCAAGGCCGCCGCATTCGGCCAACGCCTGGCGAGCGAGTGCGCGCAGCCAGCGCGTGATCGGGCGCGAACCTCCGCCCGACAGGGCGCGAAACTCGGCGCTGACGCACGTCTTTCGGAACACGTCCACCGCCTCGGCCACGTCCGCCACGACGCCGTCCCGTCCAAAAAGCGATGGGAGATAGACGGTGAACCCCGCGTCACGAACCCAGCGCGCGAAACGGACTACTTCCGGGGAAATCCCCGGCATCTCGGGCATGACGATGACGGCAGGGCCGTGTCCTGCCATGTAGACACGCTTCGTGATGTTCTCGAGCGCAATGTCGCGCGGCCGGAAGTCGGCGAGAGCGTCGTCACGCGGCGAGCGCGTGACGGGAGCGGCTACGCTGGTCGGCGTGTCATTCAAGGCCATCTGCCTGGTGGTGGGTGTGGAGTTCGCCGACTTGTGGTCCGTCCCGAACGGCGTCCGAAACGGCATCGGCACCCGTGCATTTCACCGTGCCGGCATGCGTTTGGCGAGCGCCGCAAACGACACCTTTCGGGCGAAAACGGACAGGCGCTTTCGACCCGTGTTTGGCGTAAGGTGATGCGCGGAGATGATCCTGGCCCCGCGCATCTGCCACTCGGTGAACCCATGAAGGACTTCGAGATTCTGGTGCTGGAAGGCACCAATCCCAGCGGCGTCGCGATGACCCGCGACATCCTTGAAGCCGCGCGCCTGTTCGCCGCGCGGTTGGGACATGCCTCGCCCACCTGGTCCTTCCACTCGCCCTCGGGCGGACCGGTCCGCCTCCAGGGCGGACTGTCGATCGAGACGCAGCGGCTTCCCGCACGTCGAACATCGCAAGGCGCGGTGATCGTGGTACCCGGTCTGTGGGTGGAGAACGCGCAAGCCATTCGCGACCGCGTCGTGCGGGAAGACGCCGTGCAAGTGATCGGCTACATCCGCCGGCGTGCGAAGGCGGGGGCCACGGTCGCCGCATCGTGCTCCGCGGCGTTCCTTCTGCAGGCGGCCGGTTTGCTCGAGGGACGGCGCGCGACCACGACCTGGTGGCTCGCGCCGGAGCTGTCGCGCCTGGCCCCGCGTACCCATGTGGAGGGAAGCCGGATTCTCTGCGTGGATGGACCGGTGATCACGGCCGGCGCAGCCTTTGCCCAGTCGGATGTCATGCTCTACCTGCTCCGCCGGCATTTCGGCGCGGCCCTGGCAGAGGGCGTCTCGCGCGTGCTCCTGTTGCACGAGCGCTCCGAGTCGGCGCAATTCGTCGTGCCCTCGATGCTCGCGAGTGGCGATGCTCTCGTGTCCAGGCTGACCAAACGGGTCGAGGCCGCCCTGCCTTTGATCCCTTCCGTGGCGGAGCTCGCCAGGGAGCTCCGCATCTCGGAGCGCACGTTGAGCCGGCACGTCCGCCATGCCACGGGCATGGGCACGAACGCGATGATCCAGAGCATCCGGGTCCACCGGGCCCGCGCCCTGCTGCGTACCAGCCGCATGACCATCGAGCAGGTGGCGCTCGCCGTCGGCTACCGCGACTCGACCGCGCTGCGGCGCCTGATGCAGAAGGCCGTCGGCACGACTCCGGGCCGGGTCCGCGCGACCGCCTCGGTTACCGAAGATCCGCGGCGGCGGCGGGCGCGCACCACGCGCAAGCAGGCGGATTGAGCGCCATGGAATCGGGCCGCTCCCGGTCATGGGCGCCATGCGTGGCCTGTGGTCGGGTGGCACCGACCGGAAGCTGCGTGACACGCACCATTTCCCCCGAATTGAACCTGTCGGGATCGCGGATGTAATCGAGGAACATGCCCGTGGCGTCATCACCCCAGAAGATCTGGTGGTCGCAGACGATCGTGGGAACGCCGAACACGCCGTCTTCCAGCGCGCGATCGAAGTTCTCGCGCAAGACCGCCTTCACGCAGTCGTCCGCCAGCGGCGCTGCCGCATCCTGGAACCCCAGCCTGCGTGCGAGTTCGTCCACCTCGCCTGCGGTTTCGGTCGACCTGCCTTCCTCCCACAAATACCGGAAGACGACATCGATTGCCTCCGTCGTCGTGCCCGCGGCGATGCACAGCCGCAGCGCCGGCAACGGATTGAAAGGATGCGCTCGGGGAAATGCCAGGGGCACGCCGTCACGCTCCGCCCGCCACGTGACGTGGCGGTAGGTGAAGATGCGCTTTGCGGGTATCTCGGCAGGTCCCTTGTGGCCGAGTCGGTTCAACAAGCCGGCGAACAGGATCGGCCGATAGGCCATCCCGCTGACGGCAAGGCGTTGCAGTTTTCGCCATTGCAGATAGGCGAACGGCGAGACGAAGTCGAAGTACCAGGTGGCTTGTGCATTCATGAGTTCTGGCTTCGCCGGGAAATGCATTGGAGAAAGACGGGCAGGGAGGCCGGCCACGATCGCGGGGAACCTGGGTGCTTGTACGCGAGCGTGGCGTTTGCCGGCCCTTGGGCGAATCGTCCGCGCCTCTTCATTGAACCCGTGTTGCTGCATCTCCACCAGCGTCAGGAAAGATGCGTTTCGGGATGGAACGGACAGGCAGGATCCTTCACCACGCTTCGTCTGGCTTGGCGCATCCATGGCGAAGACATGCCATGTCCGTTTTCGCTCGAAACACGTCGATCATGACACTCGCCAAGCCGCGTTCGACACGCTGCAATGTCCTCTCCGATGAGGGGGCGACGATGGACGCACATGGCGTCGAAAGGATCGCCGACGTCCATGCGCACTACAGGCGCGGCAATGTGGCCTCTGCAGCCGCATAGCCGTCCAGCATCAACGGGATGCTGCCTCGTCCTCCTGGAGACCGTCTCATGAGCATTGGATTCCTCGGCATCGGCACGATGGGGTTGCCCATGGCGGGTCGACTCCTCTCGGCCGGCTTTCCGCTTCGTGTCTGGAATCGCACGCCCGGCCGCTGCGAGCCACTCATCGCCAAAGGCGCCGTTGAGGCCGCCAGCGTCGACGATCTCTTCGCGAACTGCACCACCGTGCTGGTGATGCTGCTGAACCAGGAGGCAGTCGACGCCACGCTGCAGCGCGGCCTGCCGGCCTTCGCCAGGCGCATGCCGGGCCGCACGCTGGTCATGCTCGGGACCACGTCACCCGAGTACTCGGCGGAACTCGAGGCCGATGTTCGCCGCCATGGCGGGCGTTACGTCGAGGCGCCCGTCTCCGGGTCGCGCGGTCCGGCGGAAGAGGGGGCGTTGATTGGCATGGTCGCCGGCGAGCCCCAAACCGTTGCTGACATCGAGCCGTTGCTGCTTCCGCTCTGCCGCCAGGTGGTCGGCTGCGGCCCCGTTCCCGCGGCTCTTCGCCTGAAGCTCGCGGTGAACCACTACCTGATCGTGCTCGTCGCGGCGCTCGCCGAGGCGACCAAGGCGGCTGCTGCCAGCGGCGTTGACCTGGAACGGTTCCGCGACGTGCTGGATGCCGGCCCCATGGCAAGCACCGTCTCGCGCGCGAAGCTGCACAAGCTCGTCAGCGGCGATTTCAGCCCGCAGGCGGCCATCCGCGATGTGGGCCAGATCGCCTGCCTCGTGCGTGACCAGGCCCGGTCAGCCGGCGTGGACGCGCATCTGATCGACGTGGCAACCCGAATGTTTGCCACTGCCCGAAGGCATGGCCTGTCCGACCTCGACATGGCCGCCGTGCTGGAGTGCAACCAGACCGAGTCGCTGCTCGAGTTGCCATGACGGGCCACCCGGGTCCCCGGAGCACTGCGCGTGCGCCGGTTTGGACCATCGTCAGACCATGAACGAAAAAGGCCACCTTCGCAGGTGGCCTTTCCGTTCAATCTAGTGGTCGGGGTGACATGATTCGAACATGCGACTTCTACCTCCCGAACGTGGAAGTAAGGGGTATCAGGGCGTTCCAGGACCGCATAAATACTTGTTCTAGGTACCCATTAAGTCCCCCGAAATGCCATACACTTTAGACCACCGTTAGACCACGGGGTCACGCATGGCGTTCTCGACGGTTGCGCAACAGGAAAAGTTGAAGGCTCGTCCGGCGCCGCACTGGCACAAACTGGCCGAAGGGCAGCACTTGGGATTTCGCTAGACCCGCACGGCGACCACGTGGCTGGCACGAGCCTACGATCCGGCGACCAGAAAGCAGGTCAAGCGGTCGCTTGGCGATTTCGGCCACTTGCAACCGAACGAGCGCTTCGGTGCGGCGAGCAAGGCGGCCCGCGAATGGTTCGCGCACCTCGATGCGGGCGGCGCAATTGAAGTCATTACGGTTCGCCAGGCCTGCGAGCGATACGCCACAGCGCTGGAGCGCGAGAGCGCGAGCAAGGCGAAGGAAGCGCGGCGACGATTCGCCCAGTACCTCGACGCCGACCCCATGGCGTCGATCGCGCTGCCGAAGCTGCGTCGGCACCATGTCGAGGAATGGCGCAGGCGGCTGGCCGACACACCGGCCGCTTTCGAGCGTGCCGGGCGCGGGGCAGGGCGCGGAAAGGGCAAGGGGACGCGCACCCGGCCGCGGGCGGCCACAACGGTTGATCGTGACATTGCGCCCGTGCGCGCGGCGCTGAATCAGGCGCTTGCCGAGGGCTTCGTCACGTCTGCATTGGCGTGGCGCGAGGTGCTGAAGTCGAGCAAGGCGCATGGCCGTCGCACCCTGTACCTCGATCGCGCGCAGCGCCGCGCTTTGCTGCAGGCGATCAGCGACGAGCACCTGCTCGCGTTCCTTGCTGCACTGGCGGTGCTGCCGTTGCGCCCAGGCGCGCTCGCCGCATTGCGCGTCGCCGATTTCGACGCTCGGCATTCGACGTTGCGGATAGGCAAGGACAAAGCCGGTGCTTGGCGGTCCATTCTGTTGCCACCGGCCACCGCAGCAATGGTTGAACGATCCGCGCGTGGCAAGCTGGCCGGTGCTGCACTGTTCGCGCGCGAAGACGGAAAGGCTTGGCGAAAAGATGAATGGGTGAAGGCCATGAAGGCCGCTGCTGCGTCAGCCAATCTGCCTGACGAGGTCGTCGCCTATACCCTGCGGCACTCGGCGATCACCGATCTTGTGACATCCGGCCTCGACCTCTTTACCACCGCCGTACTGGCGGGAACGTCGGTGGCGATGATTCAGGACCACTACGGGCACTTGCGCCAGACTGTGGTGCGCGACGCGTTGGCGGGGTTGGTGTTGTAAGCCTCGCTACGTCCGCGCAACGCATCGCGCCTTTCTTGGTGCGTTCAGTAGCCGCATGGCGGACGCTTGAGGCTGCGTCTGAGCATCTCTGCGTGCGCGGAAATGGGCCCCATAGATGGCCTCCTTTTGACCTGATCGATGTACGGGGACTCCCGTAGCCTCGCTAGTGACCGCTGGGACTCCATGCGATGGACGGGAGCCCCGGGGCGAACGCTTGATCAATCTTTGGAGGCGTACATGGAAATCATTCGGGTAAAGACGATCCTCGCCCGTACGGGGCTGTCGAGATCGGCGTTTTATCGTCTGGCGGCTGCGGGCGTGTTCGGAAAAAAAGTCCGGCTCGGGCCGAATACCATCGGCTATGAGTCGTCCGCGGTGGTGCTGTGGCTCAGTCAGCTCCACCGCGAATAGGCCACGGCGTGCGCCTTGACCTCGACGCGCTTCGAATTTCTCCGCGAACTTTGCGTCGCTCCGAGTCGGTGTATGTCAGGCATGCGGCCGTCATTCGGCGGCCGCAGACATGCCGAGGCAGACTCGATGATTTGGAAACACGTAGCCCGACTTTGCCACTCGCTGCCGCGCCTGCTGGTGAACCGGCGGCACCGCGCGCCCTTGTGTCCCCCGACGAATTGCCTTGGGAGCGGGAGCGCAGCCGCGGCTCTCCCGCATGAACAGTGGAAACCAGTACTTCTACTCACATGTGTCGCGCTGCTTGCAGGCTTCGCCATCGCGCATGTGGCCAGCAAGTTCGTATCGATCGGCATCGATTCGCAAGTGATCCGATGCCTCCCATACTCGGTCTATGCGCTCCATCTGGCGAAGCCCGCGCAGGTCGTGCATGGCGACCTCATCGTGCTCCCCGCGCCGCCCGCTTCACTGGAGCGCGAAGGCCAAAGGCTCATCAAGATTGCCGCAGCGATGGAGGGCGACCGGGTCCGTATCGACGCCGGCGGCATCTGGATCAACGATGTCCGTTGGGGACCGATGGAGTTTCGTCTGTTGCGCGCGCGAGGCCTGGCGGCGCCTGCGTTGCCGAAGGAGTACACGGTCCCGCCCGGCAAGCTGCTTGCGCTCGGGACGGAACGAGGGTCATGGGACGGTCGGTACTGGGGCCTGATCGACGTCGAGGCCATCACCGCGACAGCGCTCCCACTCTGGTGATCGTGCCGCCACCGGACTTCCGTGCCTCAGGTGAGTGGACATGTTGGTGACGCCATCAGATGTCGGGATCACCCTCAAAATCCGCCCGCGCAGCCGCGATGACTTTGTCAGGATCGTCGGGGAAGGCTTCGGCCGGGGACCGTCCACCCAAGCGGCCCGTCGCCTGGAAGAACCAGAACAAAACGAGCCACTGATCGTCCATGTACGGCAGCAGCACCGACAGCAACTCATTGAAGCGCGGGAGCGTATCCGCGCTGCGCGGCAGGAACTGGCGGCTTGGATGCAGGTAGCCATCCTGGTAACGGACGCCGAGAAGCGTACCTTTGCGCAGCCGCTCCGCCGCATAGGTGTCGGGATCAACGTCCACACCCGCGCGACGCGCCAGTGTTTCCGAGGTCACCCAGCGCTCGGTCGTCAGGAGCTTGTCGCGCAGCTGCAGCGCCGCCTGTAGCTCGGGGCTATCGGTCTGCGCAGGGCTTTGGATATCCGTCGAGGCGGCGGCGGGTTCGGTCTGTTCGGTCATGCGCTCGGCCTCAGGTAGGCTGCGGGGAGGCGGCATCACAAGGCCCGCGGGGCGGTGCTGCCGGGAGGCGACGCCGCCTCGTGGAATCAGCCCGCGGCGTCCTTGAGCTTCTTCAGCGGGCGCACCTTGACCTTTACGGACGCGGGCTTGGCGGCGAACCAGCGCTCTTCCTTGGTGAACGGGTCGACGCCCTTGCGCTTGGGCTTGGCCGGCACCGCGGTCGCGGTGATCTTGAGCAGGCCGGGCAGCGTGAAATGGCCGACGCCCTTCTTATGCATCGAGCCGGCGATGGTCTGCTCGAGCGCTTCCAGCACGCCCTTCACGGTGCGCTTGTCGGTGCCGGCCTGATCGGCCAGGTGCTCGACGAGGGCGGTCTTGGACAGTGCTTCGGTGATGGGCTTGGTCTTCTTGGCGGTCGTCATGCGCGGGATCCTTCAGGGCTGGTTGCGGTCGACGTGGACGTGGGCCTGCGGCCGGGCTGCGCCGCAACTATCGCGAAGACTGCCGCGCCCCCGTTGGAAGAATGCCGGTATGCCGCATTCTCCAGTAGGATCGTAGCAGCGGTGGCGGCCGCGCGAACGAAGCTGGCGCCGGCCACACAGCCGCTTCGCCCAAGTGCCGGAACGGCACCCGGCGCGTATGCCCTAGTTTTCGTAGCCTGAGATGTTCGGCCATCAAGTCCCGTCTGGCGCTATTGGTCGTGGTGTATTCCACATGGGACTTTCGCCATGACTGTCCAAGCGCACGTTCCCGCAGCGGCCAAGCGGGATCTTTCCGGCCCCGCGCTCCGTGCCTTCTTCCGAATCGCCAAGGCTTGGGGATTGGACTCCGACCAGGAACGCCGACTGCTGGGCAATCCGAGCCGCACCACGTTCTTCCGCTGGAAGCGCGATCAGTCGGGCGCCTTGGGCCGCGACGTGCTCGAGCGCATCAGCTATCTGCTCGGCATCTACAAGTCGCTGCACGTCCTGTTCCCGAACGACGCACAGGCTGACGCGTGGATTCGGCGCCCGAACCAAGCGGCGCTGTTCGGTGGTGCCTGCGCACTCGACCGTATTCTCGGCGGCCAGGTCGCTTATCTCTTCGTGGTTCGTCAGTACCTCGACGCCGAGCGCGGCGGGAACTGAGGTGTGCGCCGAGCCCCACTGAGCCTGACCCTGATGAACCTAGCATCTCAAGGAAGGGGATGCACAGTTGCTGCCGTTGAGCGCGGACAAGCCGTCACGCCGGTCACCGTTCAAGGCGTACACGAAGAACCGATTCCCAGGCTTCGTGTCGTGAGAATCGGAGATGGGAATCGGAGATGGGAAGCATGGCGTACGATAGGACGTAATCATCCAGCGGACTGACTCATGCCGACCGAACTCTCCAACACCAAGCGCAAGAACGAAAGCCTGATCCTGAAGCTTCCCTCCGTCGAGGCGCAATTGGCGACATGGATTCAGGCGGTGGATCAGAATCTGGTCAACCGAAGCCTGACCCTGATGCGTGGCGGCTTCACGGTTTATGTGCGGAAATCGCGCCGAACTCTGGATGGCTCCAACGTGACGACGCTCGACATCGCATCAATCAACATCCATGAGCGCCATCGCGGTAGAGGATGGTTCAGGGCATTTCGTTCCGTCGCAGAATCGCTGAATCCTTGGGACGCGACCTACTACGAGTGTGTTAACAATCAACGGCTGGCCTCCTACTTCCGTTCCGCAAGGCTGTCGGCCGAGCATGAGAACTGCTTTTATGTTTTCCGACGGGCCGCTCGCGAATAGCTGGCGTGGCCGTTATTTCTGTACTGCGGGATGACATGACAGGCAGGCTACGCGCCTGCCTGGCGTGGCGGACCGCGTCGAGGACTTCGAGCCGGATATCGACTTCGAACTCGGCTGACACACCAACGCGCCATCTTCAACAAGGAGGCGCGCGATGCGTACCTCAAGTTCGCCATCGCCAGTGACGCCACTCGGAGCGGAAACGTCCGCGACCTCGGCGCTTCCGTGCTGCGCATGGCTACGCTGACCGCCGGTGGACGCTCCAGAAGGAGCTGGTCGAGGAGGAATTCGCCCGCCTGCGCTGCCATTGGTCGACAGGTCGGGGCGCTGGCGTGCTCGATGCGCTGTTCGGCGAGCGCGCTGCGACGCTGGACCGCTTCGATCGCGGCAGCTGGAGGATGTGCTGGCCGTCTGCCGGCGCGCGCACTCGCTGTCGCACGCCTGCCGAGAGTTGTTCGCCGTCTTCCGAACGCAGCGATCGAGCACCAACGATGCGATCCGGCTGCGCAAGTATCAGGCGTGGTTTGGGCTGGATTGGGAGGGAGTCAGGGCAGGAAGCTGAGTGGCGCGCGGCGCGAAGGGGGATACCTCGCAGCAGTTCTTCTCTCGAGGAAACGCGCGCTACGATCGCGAGACCTCTCGTTCCAAGGAGTCCGACCATGTGCTACTCGGCTCAAGTCCGCCACGACTACAAGAAGTACGTCCGCCTGTGGGGAGCCGACATCAGCCTGCGGGACTACTATCGCCTGTACTGGCAGCGCGGCGAGGGATCCAAGGTCCGGATTCCCAAGGCCATGGATGCGGCTTTTGCCGATCCGAAATCCGAGCAGGAACGGGCGATCAAGAACCTGATCGACACGTTCAATGCGCAGGAAGCGACCAGGCTCGAGCAGGAGCTCTTCAGGCAACGCAAGCGACTGGCCGATGCCGAGCGCATCCTGGCCAAGAAAGCGACCAAGGCCGCCGCCGAGAGCCAGCGGATCGCCACCAGCAAGGTGGCGTGGGCGCTAGGCAAGCTCTCCGACCTGCGTCGGACTGAGTTGGAAGATCGCGACGCACGCATCTTCCCCGACTGGTACGCGCCGGTCATGGTGGTCGAGAACGGGCGGCGGGTGGTCAAGCCCATGCGTTACCAGTGCCGACCCGCCGGCGTGCCCGCCTCGTATGACGTTCGCTATCCGGGAACCTACAACGCGCGACGCGACAATCTCGGCGGATTCTGGAAGAGCCAGTTCGGCTACACCCACGGGGTGGCGATCGTCAGCGCGTTCTACGAGAACGTCAGCCGGCACGCGCTCGAGCGCCGCGACCTCGTGCCGGGCGAGAAGGAAGAGAACGTCGTGCTGGAGTTCCGACCCAACTCCGGGCAGGACATGCTCGTGGCCTGCTTGTGGTCGCACTGGCAGGGCCACGGCGAGCCGGACCTCCTGTCCTTTGCCGCCATCACTGACGAGCCGCCCCCGGAGATCGCCGCCGCGGGCCACGATCGCTGCGTCATCCCGCTGAAGCCCGAGCAGGTGGACGCGTGGCTGAACCCCGATCCGTCGAACCTCGTGGCGCTGCAGGCGATCCTGGACGACCGCGAGCGGCTGTACTACGAGCACCGCGAGGCGGCGTGACGGGTTGGTCCGGGATGTTGGTGTTGCGCATTATTCCACTGCTACTGACGCGGCGCGGCTGACAGCGTCCTTGAACGCTGCTCCGAAGGTCCAAAAGCCAATCCCCTTGCATTGCAGGGGACAACGAAGAATTTCCCCATCGTAAGGGGGGGGTGGCCTTCGAAGATTTTGAGTTTCCCCTACGATACGGGTCGGTGGCCACTTCTCCCTATCGAAGGGAAAGTAAGAAAAAGTGGGCATTTTTTCGACGAAATGCTGTTTGGGAAGATTGCGAAGTTCCCCATCAAATAGAAATAGCTAGGGAAATACTCCGACCGGCGACAATCTTGCCGGGCGTCAAGGCCACACCTTTCGACCTCTCGGTGAAGCTCAAGGGACTCCCCGACGCCATATCCCCGGCAGGATCCACGGCCTGTGGATCGTCACGTCCGGCAGCTGGGGGAGGGCCTGCCCACGGTGGCAGCACGCCGGCCCCGATCGACGCAGACGGGCACCAGAGATCCGCGCTCATGGGCTGCTCACAAGCCCGTGAAACGGGCATGATGTAGGAAGGGGATCTTGAACCTGCCCCTCCTGATCGGAGGCCAAGAAGCGATACTTGAGTCGCTACTTGGAGTTCAA
>JAACZU010000014.1 GCA_009996615.1 Rhodanobacteraceae bacterium
GTGAAGCTCGCCGTGCCACCGTGGTTCACCGACTGCGACGGCGGCGTGATCGTGCCGTTGCCGCCGCTGACCGCCGCGGTCACCGTGTACGTGTTGATCGCGAACGTCGCCGTCACCGCGCAGGCCTGCGTGATCGCGCCGCTCGTCCAGGTGCTGCCGGCGCCCTGCGTCACCGTGCAGGTGTCGCCCGTGACGCTCGCCACGTGGTAGCCGGTGCTCGGCGTCACCGTGAAGCTCGCCGTGCCGCCGTGGTTCACCGACTGCGACGCCGGCGTGATCGTGCCGTTGCCACCGCTGACCGCCGCGGTCACCGTGTAGGTGTTGGCCGTACAGGCTACCTGCACCGAGCTCACGCTCGCCGACAGGTTCGAACCACTGCCACCGGTCACCGTGCAGGTCTGGCCCACCGGCTGCGTCGCGACCGTCACCGTCCAGCCCGAGCCGTGCGACAGCGGCGTGGTGAACGTGAACGGACCATTGCCCGTGAACGTCTGCGTCTGCGTCGTGGTCGGGTTGGTGCCATCGAGCTTCAGCGCCACCGAGCCGGACAATCCATTGAGGCTGCCGCCGATGCTGTAGGTGTTGATCGCGAACGTCGCCGTCACCGCGCAGGCTTGCGTGATCGCAGCGCTCGTCCAGGTGCCGCCGGCACCCTGCGTCACCGTGCAGGTGTCGCCCGTGACGCTCGCCACGTGGTAGCCGGCGCTCGGCGTCACCGTGAAGCTCGCCGTGCCACCGTGGTTCACCGACTGCGACGGCGGCGTGATCGTGCCGTTGCCGCCGCTGACCGCCGCGGTCACCGTGTACGTGTTGATCGCGAACGTCGCCGTCACCGCGCAGGCCTGCGTGATCGCGCCGCTCGTCCAGGTGCTGCCGGCGCCCTGCGTCACCGTGCAGGTATCGCCCGTGACGCTCGCCACGTGGTAGCCGGTGCTCGGCGTCACCGTGAAGCTCGCCGTGCCACCGTGGTTCACTGATTGCGACGCCGGCGTGATCGTGCCGTTGCCGCCGCTGACCGCCGCGGTCACCGTGTAGGCCGTCGTGGAGCAGGAAATATTCGCGTTGGTGACGTCCGCGTTGGCGACCGTTCCCGAGGGATTGGCAACCGAACACGTCTGGCCCGTCGGTTGCGCCTGCACGCTGACCGTGTAGGACGAGCCCGTCGGCACTGCGGTCGGGAACGCGTAGGTGGTCGCGCCCGCGGGCACGCCGACCGTCTGGCTGCCGGCGGTGACGGCGAGCACGAGACCATTGGACGTGAGGCCGCTGACGCTGCCGCCGATCGTGTAGGTGTTCGTCGTGCAGCTCACCTGTACCGAGGTCACGTCGGCCGACAGGTTCGTGCCGCTGCCGTTCGTCACCGTGCAGGTCTGGCCGGCCGGCTGCGTTACGACGCTGATCGTCCAGTCGGCGCCGTGGCTCACGGTCGAGGCGAACGCGAAGGCACCGTTGGCCGTGAACGACTGCTGCTGCGAGTTCGGCGAACCGTTGCTGTCGAGCTTCAGCTTCACCGAGCCGGCCAGGCCGCCGAGCGTGCCGCCGACGCTGTAGGTGTTGATCGCGAACGTCGCCGTCACCGCGCAGGCCTGCGTGATCGCGCCGCTCGTCCAGGTGCTGCCGGCGCCCTGCGTCACCGTGCAGGTGTCGCCCGTGACGCTCGCCACGTGGTAGCCGGTGCTCGGCGTCACCGTGAAGCTCGCCGTGCCGCCGTGGTTCACCGACTGCGACGCCGGCGTGATCGTGCCGTTGCCACCGCTGACCGCCGCGGTCACCGTGTAGGTGTTCGCCACGCAGTTCACCTGCACCGAGCTCACGTTGGCCGACAGGTTCGTGCCGCTGCCGCCCGTCACCGTGCAGGTCTGGCCCACCGGCTGCGCGGCGACGCTGACCGTCCAGCCCGAGCCGGACTGCAGGGGCGTCGTGAACGTAAACGGACCATTGCCGCTGAACGCCTGCGTCTGCGTCGTCGCCGGATTGGTGCCATCGAGTCTAAGCGACACCGAGCCGGCCAGGCCGCCGAGCGTGCCGCCGACGGTGTACTGGTTGGGCAGGATGTCGAACGCGCTGCTGGTGGCGCCGGCGAGGCTGCCGTCGCTGGCGTTGAGCACGTAGCCGGTGCCGGCCGTATCGACGGACAGGTTCGCGAACGTCGCCACGCCATTGACCGCGTTCACCGTGGTCGTGCCGCCGAGCGTTGCGCCGGGCGTGCCGCCCGCGAGCGCCAGCGTGACGGCCGAGCTGTCGCCCGCCACGACGTTGCCGCCCGCATCCCGCACCTCGACCTTCGCGCTGAACGGCGCACCGGCTGCCGAGCTCGCCGGCGGCTGCACGGTGAAGGCGAGCTTGGTCGCGACCGGCGCCGGTGGCTGGTTCGCCGAGCACAGGCTGACGTCGCCCAGGACCGGCGTCGCCGACGTGTTCGACGTCGACAGATAGGCGCGGTAGCGCAGGTAGCGGCTGCCGTTGAACTGACTCAGCGAGGCGCCGCTGGTGAAGTAGCTGGCGGCGGTGCCGTCGGGGCCGACGAAGTTGAACGGACCGGTGGCGAGATTGCTGCCGGCGGCCTGGAAGCGCAGCGCGGTGCCGGCCGGCGTCGAGCCGGTCCAGTTCAGGCTGGCCCAGGTCGGGGTGTAGCCGGGCGCCGGGTTGGCGTCCTTGGCGCTGGACACCAGGTTGCCGGCACTCGCATAGGTCCGCGGCACGGTCACGTAGGCATGGAACACGAGGCTGCGGGTCTGCCCGGTCCACGTGCCGCCACTGTTCGACGAGGTCGCGTTGCGCCCGCCCGCATACGGATTCGTGCCGGTGGTGTTGCTGACGCTGTAGACGTAGCTGCCGGTACGCGTCGCGTTGGCGCGGATCACCAGCGCGTACTGCGTCCCGGCCGTCACGCTGACGGGCGCGCCGAACGTGACGCCATGCAGGCCGCCCGCGCCACCGTCGTTGAAGCCGGCGATCGTGCCGGTGGCAAGGTCCGCGCCGGTCGGCAGGTTGCCGGAAACCGCGCGCACCGACACCGTGATGTCCGGGTTGGTGCCGCTGCAGGCGTTGCAGAACATGCCGATGTCGGCGCTGGTCAGCTGGCCGCTGGTGGTGGCCGTGAAGGTCTGTGCGGTCCAGCCGGTGTTGGTGAACGTGTAACCGCTGCCGGAGTCGGTCTCCTGCTTGGCGCTGGTCGCCTGCGTGACCGACGCGAGCAGCGCATCACCCGGGCTGCTGTCGAGGTCGATCGCGGTCAACGCCGCGGTCTGGAAATCGGCCTTCGAGGTATCCGTGTAGCAGGCACTGGCCGGCGCGGCCGCGAGCGAGAAGTCCTGCGTGGTGGTGCCGCCGTCGCTGACGACCAGCGAGCTCGCGGAGGCGGCATCGTAGCCGGCCGCGCTCGCGGTCTCGACCGGATAGGTGCCGGCCGGCACCGTGAAGCTGTAGATGCCGTTCGCGTCGGTGGTGGCGACGCGGCTGCCGAGCTGGACCGTGGCACCGCCGATCGGCAGGCCGCCCGCACTCGCCGTGACCCTGCCCGAGAGCGTGCCGCCGCTGCCGGCCAGGGTGCAGCCGGGATAGCGGAACGCGCCGATGCGCGTGCGGTACTTCAGGTCGTTCGAAGCGTAGTACTCGTTGACGTACCAGAACGTGCAGCCGTCCGGGTCGAGCGACATCGCGGTGTAGTCGCCCCAGCGCGTGCAGCTGCTGCTGCCGCAGTTGCCGGTCTGCGCGCCGGTGCCGGCGAACAGGGTCTGCTCGGTCTGGCCGAAGGTGTTGAGCGGGTCGCCCGCCAGGCGCCCGGCATACATGATCTTCGGGTTGGTCGTGCTGTTGGACAGCGAATAACCCAGCGCCATGTTGCCCATGCGGTCGACGGCCAGGCTCGGCATCCAGCGATAGTTGGTATTGGCCGCGTCCGGATCCCAGTTGGTCGACTGCACGTCGTTGGCCGCGACCGCGCCGCCGGTGACGTTGATCTGGTACCAGCGCGGCACGTTCGAGCCGGTGGTCGTGCGGCGCACGGTGTGCGCGTTCCACAGCGACTCGACGCCGCCGATGTGGGTGTACTGGTTCTGCATCATCGCGCGGATGCCGAGCGCATCGAGCGCGTTCTTGGGCGTCGGGTTGTTCGGCGGCGAGGCGTTCGCCCAGCTGTTCGATGCGAGCGGCTGTCCGACCAGCGCGAAGGTGGACAGCGACGGGCGGTTCCAGTCGACCTTGAACGCGTAGACGTTCTGCGAGTTCAGGTACTGCGACAGCGAGACGAAGTAGTTCGGCCGCCCGGCCGGCGGCGTGCCGGTCTGCAGGCGCGCGTTCGACGGCAGCAGCGAAAAGTCGCTCGCGTCCGGCACGTCGAACTGCACGATCTGCACGCTCGCCGCGCCGGCGTACATCTGCGCCTTGTTGTAGGCCCACGCGCGCGCGCCGACGAAGCTGCCGCCGTTGGTGCCGGGACCGAAGTTGTTGGCCGAGCGGTAGATGCCGTCGGTCCAGACGCCGAACTTCGGATAGTCCGGCAGCGCGTCGCTGGTGACGTCGGAGTAGAAGTACCAGCCGCCGCCGACCGGGTCGCCGCTGCGCGAGACGGCGAAGCACTGGTAGACGTTCGAGGTGACGTTGCCCGACGCGTCGGTCGTGAACGCGAAATCGCTGATGATCCAGCGGTCCTCGAAGGAGTCGTACAGGACGACCGGATCACCGTAGTTGGAGTTGTCGCACAGGTTGCCGAAGCTGCCCTGGCTCATGAAGCTGTCGAGCGTCAGCGCGACCAGGCGCGTACCGGTCCACTTGTCGAAGATGCCGATCGAGGAGTTGATCGACTCGATGTAGTGCGCCGGGCCGACGTCGCCGTTGTTGTCCGGCGGATAGCCCAGGCCCCAGGTGGAGTCGAGGCCGTCGAAGCTGACCAGCGGCACCGGCGCGGGCGCCGCCGGTTGCGGCGCCGCGCGCAGGACGCCGCCACCGGGCGCCTGCTCGACGGCCGATGGCGTGCCTTCGGTGCCGGGCAGCAGGGTCGGATGCGGGGTCGGGCCTTCGTTCTCGCGGCGCTCGCGGTCGCGCCTGTACGGCAGCCCCGGCAGCACGCGGCGCAGGTCGGCGGTGCCGACCGCGCCGGAACGCTGCAGCGCGCCCAGGACCGGCACGGCCCTGGCCGACTTGGGCGTCGCCCTGACCGTATCGCTGTAGCTGCCGGGCTCGTTGGCGCCGTCTTCGGTTTCGCCGCCCTCGCGCGGCTCCCAGCCCTTGCGGTACTGCGGCGCCTCCTCGATCACCGGCGGCCCCGCCGTCCACTCGCCGCTCTTCTGCTGCGCCGCGGCCGGCCCTGAGCCGGCCCACACCGTGACGAGGAACGCCAGCGCCCCGTACCACGCTCGCCTGCACGCCATCTCGATTCTCCCCCCTGTATGGAAAGTACACAGGTACGAGGAGGCCCCGCGCCGCCGGTTGGCGACACGTTCCGATCCGTCTTGGGGGCCCCCTGCGATCCCGCGCCGGCGGATACTAGGTCCAACCCGGGGTGCACACAATCACCGGCCGCCGGCGGAGCGCCGGCTGGCCCGGGGACGGATCGGCCGTCAGGCGGGGCCGGCGGACGGCGGCGGCAGAGGCGGCGGTTCGAAGCGGGCGCGCACGCGATAGGCGACCTCGCCGACCAGTTCGTGCAGCACCGCCGCGGTCGCTGCGACGGCGTGGCCGCTCGGCAGCAGGTCGGTGAGGTGCCGCAAGCGCGTGGCACGGAAATCCACCGGCACGGCGCAGGGTTCGAAGCCGAACGCGCGGAACGCCACCAGCGCGCGCGGCATGTGCACGGCCGAGGTCACCAGGCGGATGCGCGCGGGCAGCGACGGCTCCAGCGCGCGCACGTGCGCGGCGTTGTACCAGGTCGTGCGCGAGTCGGTTTCGGTCCGGATCGATGCGGCCGGCACACCGAGCCGACGCATCAGCGCGGCCATCAACGTGCTTTCGGCGACCGCGTCGCCCGGCCAAGTGCCGCCGCTGATGACCAGGTGCGTGGCAGGATCGGCCAGCATCAGCGCCGAGGCATCGAGCGTGCGTTGCACGCTGGCGTCGTTCAGCGCGCCGACGTCGTCCGCATCGCGCGGCACGCGGCGCAGGCCTCCGGCGAGCAGCACGATCACCTGCGGTTGCGGGGTGCCGCAGGCGGACGCCGCGACGCGGCGCTCCTCCAGCACGATCATGCGCTGCGCGCCGAACGGCGTCGCCAGCAGCAGGCAGGCCAGTTCGAACGCGAGCCCGACGCGCCAGAGCCAGCGCGGCGCGCGCCGGCGCGTCGACCACAGCAGCAGCGCCAGCAGCAGGCCGCCGCCGAGCGGGGACACCACGACGTCGATCAGCCGCGTCAGCAGCATCGGCCTACAGGCGGCGCGACAGGTCGAACGCGGCCAGGCCCGGCAGCGCGTCGTCGACGCCGCGCGCGAACGCGATCGCCTGGAAACGCTCGCCCATGTCGCCGGGCAGGGTCAGGCGCTTGGCCTCGGCGACCAGGCGCAGGCGCGCCGCCTCGTCCATGTCCTGCGCTTCCTCCAGCAGGCCGGTCAGCCCGCTGGCGAGCAGGAACTGGCCCTGCGGCGCGTAGCCGACGAAGTCGAAGCCGGCGCCGACGCCGGCCTCGGCCAGCGCGGTGAAGTCGACGAACGCGGTGAGGTCGGCCAGGCCCGGCCAGTGCAGCGGATCGGCGTGCGCGCGATGGCGGTAGTGGCACACCAGCGTGCCGTCGCGGCGCTCGGGCAGGTAGTACTCGCGGCGCGGATAGCCGTAGTCGACGAACAACGCGACCCCGGCTTCGAGCGTCGCGGTGACGGCCTGGATCCAGTACGGCAGCTGCGGCAGGATCTCCGAGCGGTAGCCGTCGGCGAACGGCGCATCGAGCGCGCGCTCGACATGGCGCACCGCGCTGCTGACCAGCGCGTCGGCCGGCCGGTCGGTGCGCACCAGCGCCTCGCCGTCGAGCGCGATGTATTCCTCGAACACCTCGCCGTCGCGGATGTGGAAGCGCGTGGTCGGCAGCGCGTCGACGACCTCGTTGGCGAACAGCACGCCGCGCCACGGCGTTTCCGGCGGGCGCGCGATCCACTCGGCGCGCGCGGCCAGGTCGGCCGGCAGCTCGGCCGCGAGGCGTTCGCGCTGGCGCTCGCGCAGGTCAGCGCTCGGCTCGAGGATGCGGTAGCGCCGCGGCAGCGCGTCCTGCGCGGCCAGCTCGCGCAGGCAAGCCAGCGCGAACGCGCCGCTGCCACCGCCGAGCTCGACGAAGTCGGCTTCGGCCCCCAGTTCGCGCAGCGTCGGCGCCAGCGCGCGCGCGATCGTGCGCGCGAACAACGCCCCCAGTTCCGGCGCGGTCACGAAGTCGCCGGCGGCGCCGAACTTGGTGCGGCCGGCGCTGTAGTAGCCCAGGCCCGGCGCGTACAGCACCAGCTCCATGTAGCGCGCGAACGGGATCGCGCCCTGCGCGGTGATCTCGTTGCGGATCAGCGCCGTCAGCTCGTCGGAGTGCGCGCGCTCGTCGGCGCCGGGTTCGGGCAGGCCGGCGCTCACGTGCCGCTCCCCTCGCGCGGCCACCGCGCCGCGCTCCCGCTGCGTGCAAACCTGCCTGCCATGCCGTCTCCTCCGGTCAACGGCGCATTCTGCGGCGCGCTGCCGGCGGATGCCAGCGCGGCGATAGGCGCGCGTGCGGTTGCACGCTAAGCTGCCGGCCTCGATCGGCAAGGGGAATCCACGATGCAGACCGCCGCCGACGGCCGTCCGGTCGTCCTGGTCACCGGCGCCGCGCGCCGCGTCGGCGCGACGATCGCGCGCACGCTGCATGCGGCCGGCTACGACCTGGCCCTGCACTGCCGCCACTCGCGCGCCGAACTCGATGCGCTGGTCGCCGAGCTCGAACACGCGCGCCCGCGCAGCACGCTCGCGCTGCAGGCGGACCTGTCCGACCTGGCGCGCGTGCCGGAGCTGGTCATGACCACGCTGCTGCACTTCCGCCGCCTCGATGGCCTGGTGAACAACGCCTCGGCGTTCCATCCGACGCCGCTGGGCATGATCACGCCGGCGCAGTGGGACGAGCTGTTCGCCGCCAACGCGCGCGCGCCGCTGTTCCTGGCCCAGGCGGCCGGACCGCACCTGGCCGGCCGCCACGGCGCGATCGTCAACATCGTCGACATCTACGCCGAGCGGCCGCTGCCGCGGCACAGCGTCTACTGCATGGCCAAGGCGGCGCTGGCGATGGCGACCAAGGCGCTGGCGCAGGAGCTGGCGCCGGACGTGCGCGTCAACGGCGTCGCGCCCGGCGCAGTGCTGTGGCCGGAGGCCGGCAAGCCCTACGCGGACCAGCAGGAACTGCTAGCGCGCACGCCGCTCAAGCGCAGCGGCACGCCGCAGGACGTCGCCGGCGCGGTGCTGTGGCTGCTGCGCGACGCGCCGTTCGTGACCGGGCAGATCATCCGCGTCGACGGCGGGCGCTCGCTGTCGATGTGAGCGCCCGCCGCCTCGGGCTCAGGCCTTGACGCGGAACGCGCCGGCGACCAGCGCGCCCTCGAAGCCGACGCCGGCATCGCCGGTCTGCGCATAACGGTGCAGCGCGGCCGCGTAGACGCCCTGCAGCGCGGCCTGCACGAGGCCGAGCAGCAGCAGGCCGATGACCGCGAGCACGCCGAACGCGACCGCCAGCACGGCCGCGTGCGCCGACGCGGCCAGCACCACCAGCCCGCCCATGCACAGCAGCCAGGCGACGAAGACCAGGCCGAACACGAGGCTCATGCCGCCGTTGCCGATCAGGTTCTCGCCCCAGGTGCGCTTGAGCAGTTCGGCGCTGCGCTTGACCGCGTCGACCGGGCCGACGTCCTCGTTGACCAGCACCGGCACCGCGAGGAACGACGCGACCGTCCACGCCATGCCGAGCAGGCCGACGATCCAGCGCCCGAGCAGGCCGACGCGCTCCTGGATCGCGCGCAACACGAGGCCGACCGTCGCCGCGATCGCCGCGTAGCCGAGGATCTGCGGCCAGCGCGCCATGGCGAGGCGGAAGCCGTCGGCGACAGTCGGATCACCGCCGTCGAGGCGGATCCGCGCCGCGCCGACCAGCGCCGCGTTGAAGAAGAAGATCACGAAGTACTGGCTGAGGTAGAACACGAAACCGAGCGGCCACAGCCACACCGGCGCGACGCCGTCATCGAGCTGCGTGAGGACGCCGCCGAACGCGAGCGGCACGCAGAACGTCGCCACCACCAGCAGCGTGCACAGCGCCGACAGCAACGGAAACACCAGCAACTCCCGGTCCGAGCGCAACACCGCCGCGCTCGCCTTGACCAGCGCCCAACTGCGTGCAAAACGACCCATGACGTCCCTCCCCTTGTGAGTGGCGTCCCTTGTAGCACCGCGCGGGTTCGGGCGTCGAGGTCGATGCGCCGCGTGACACATCGGGCATCGCGCATGCAGCCTCAGTCCCTCTCCCCTCGCGGGAGGGGCGAGCAGACCACGCGCCCCACTCAGCCGTCGAGGTCGACGCGCTCGGACGTATCGGCGGCCGCCTGCGCGCGCCACAGGTCGGCCAGACGCTCGCCGCCGAGCGGGTGGCGGACGTCCGGCGCGATGTCGGCCAAGGGCTTGAGCACGAACGCCTCGGCCAGTTCCTTGCGCGGAATCTGCAGGTTGCCGGGGCCGCTCAGCACGAGATCGTCGAACAGCACGATGTCGACGTCGAGCGTGCGGCTGGAGAAGCGCGGCACGTCGCGGCGGCGGCCGTGGCGGTCTTCCAGCGCGTGCAGCCAGTCGTTCAGCGCGAACGGATCGAGGTCGCTGTCGAGGCCGACCGCGAGGTTCAGGAAATCCGGGCCGTCGAAGCCGACCGCAGGAAAGCGGTAGACCGGCGAGACGACGAGGTCGCCGAAGCGTTCGCGCAGTTCGGCCAGCGCCGCGCGCAGGTGGCGTTCGGGCTCGAGGTTCGAGCCCAGGCTCAGCCAGGCGCGCTGCTTCGCTGCGGCGGGCATGCGGGTCAGCTCCGGGTGCCGCGCTCGATGATCACGCCGACCGCGCGCGAGCCGGTCACCGCGCCGGGCTTGGACAGCTTCAGGCGCAGCCACGTCACGCCGAACTCGTCGCGGATGATCGCAGCGCAGCGCTCGGCCAGCGTCTCGACCAGCTCGAAGCGCGATTCGCCGACGAACGCGATCAGGCGCTTGGACACCGCCTTGTAGTCGAGCGTGTCCTCGATGCGGTCGCTCGCCGCGGGCTTGGTGTTGTCAAACGCCATCTCGATGTCGAGCGCGACGACCTGGCGCGTCGTGCGCTCCCAGTCGTAGATGCCGATGATCGTTTCGATGCGCAGGTCTTCGATGAAAACGAGGTCCATGGAGGGAATCCGGGAGACGTGAAACGTGAGAAGTGAGACGTGAAAGCGTACACGCTCGCCACACGACCGTGGCGCTTCAATGGATGCCCGCTTGCGCGGGCATGACGCCACGCTTGTCCCGTCTCCCGTCTCCCGTCACGCCACCGGCGCCAGTTCCTGCAGGTCCCAGCGCGGCCGCACCGCGATCGCCGGTGTCTCGTGCTGGCCGGCCTTGAGGCGCAGCGCGCCGGCCAGCGCGATCATCGCGCCGTTGTCGGTGCAGAATTCCAGCCGCGGGAAGTGCACGCGGAAGCCTTCGCGCGTGCCGGCTTCGGCCAGCTCGGCGCGCAGGCGCCGGTTCGCGCCGACGCCGCCGGCGACGACCAGCGCGCGCGCGCCGGTCGCGGCGAGCGCACGGCGGCACTTGATCGCCAGCGTCTCGACGATCGCCTCCTCGAATGCGCGCGCGATGTCGGCCTTGGTCTGTTCGGACTGGTCGCTGGCGCGCCAGGCCAGCAGCACCTGCGTCTTCAGGCCGGAAAAGCTGAAGTCGAGGCCGGGGCGGTCGGTCATCGGGCGGGCGAAGCGGAACACGCCGGGACGGCCCTGCTCGGCCAATTTGGCCAGCGCCGGGCCGCCCGGATACGGCAGGTCCATCAGCTTGGCGGTCTTGTCGAACGCCTCGCCGGCGGCGTCGTCGAGCGTGTCGCCGAGCAGGCGGTAGCGGCCGATCGCGGCGACCTCGATCAGCATCGAGTGGCCGCCCGAGACCAGCAGCGCGACGAACGGCGGCTGCGGCGGATCGGCTTCGAGCAGCGGCGCCAGCAGGTGCCCTTCCATGTGGTGCACGCCGATCGCCGGCAGCTCCAGCGCCCACGCCAGCGCGCGCGCGGCGGTCGCGCCGACCAGCAGCGCACCGACCAGGCCGGGCCCGGCGGTGTAGGCGACGCCGCCGAGGTCGCGCGCCTGCAGGCCGGCCCGCGCGAGCGTCTCGCGCACGAGCGGCAGGAGCTTACGCACATGGTCGCGCGAGGCCAGTTCCGGCACCACGCCGCCGTAGTCGGCGTGCATGCGGATCTGGCTGTAGAGCGTGTGCGCGAGCAGGCCCTGCGCCGGATCGGCGCAGCGCGGATCGAAGATCGCCACGCCGGTCTCGTCGCACGAGGTCTCGACGCCCAGCACCGGGGCGGAAATGCCCGCCTTTGCAAAGGACTCAGTCATGTGGATAGAATACACGGCTCGGCCGACAGCCCCGGCCGGTATTCTTTGGAGATATTCATGCCCAGCGTCAAAGTCCGCGAGAACGAGCCGTTCGAGTTTGCCCTGCGCCGCTTCAAGCGCACCTGCGAGAAGGCCGGCGTCCTGGCCGAAGTCCGCAAGCGCGAGTTCTACGAAAAGCCGACCCAGGAGCGCAAGCGCAAGCGCGCCGCTGCCGTCAAGCGTCACCTCCGCCGCGTTTCGCGCGACGTGACCAAGCGCCAGCGCCTGTACTGATTGTGCGCCGGGCCCCGGCCCGGCAGCTCGATGAAAGGGCTGTTCATCGGCCGGCATTGCGCGAGCAATGCCGGCTTTTTGTGTTCCGCCCGGGCGGGTGCGACAGCCCCGTTCCCTCCCCGCTTCCCGACCACGTAGCCAAGGAGCTCCCATGTCCCTCAAAGAACGCCTCACCGACGACATGAAGGCCGCGATGAAGGGCGGCGACAAGGAGCGCCTCGCGGTGATCCGGCTGGTCAACGCCGCGATCAAGCAGCGCGAAGTCGACGAGCGCATCGCGCTCGATGACGCGCAGGTGCTGGCGACGCTGGAAAAGATGCTCAAGCAGCGGCGCGACTCGATCACGCAGTTCCGCGCCGCCGGCCGCGAGGACCTGGCCAGCCAGGAGGAATTCGAGGTCGGCGTGATCCAGGGCTACATGCCGGCGCAGCTGTCGGCCGCCGAGATCGACGCGATCGTCGCCAAGGCGATCGCCGACGCCGGCGCCAGCAGCGCCAAGGACATGGGCAAGGTCGTCGGCCTGGTCAAGCCGCAGGTCGCCGGGCGCGCCGACATGGGCCAGGTGTCGGCGCTGGTCAAGCAGAAGCTCGGCGGCTGAGTCCGCTCGCCGCAAACGGATCCCGCGCCTTCGTGCGGCGCAACCAGGAGGTGTGCCATGGAAAACAACGATCACGCGTTCGCCAGCTTTTGCTTTCGAGGTCACGCGTAAGCGGCGCAAGGGCTTCCCTTCCGAAACCCGGGTCAAGCGCGGGCACCGCGTCGTCCACGGCGACAAGGAACTGCTCGAGAAGCTGGGCCGCAACGATCCGTGTCCCTGCGGTTCGGCGCGCAGATTTCAGGCATTGCTGCCTGCGCGGTGGCCGCTACGATGGCTCTGATCGCGACCACTACTTTTAGGGACTGAGCCGAATCCGCGGCAGCCCGGAATCCGGGCTGCCGCGTGGCATCCTAGTGCGCATGGCCGGCCGCATCCCCGAAAAATTCATCGACGACCTGCTCGCGCGCATCGACATCGTCGACGTGATCGCCGAGCGCGTGCAGATGCGCAAGGCCGGGCGCGACTGGTCGGCGCGCTGCCCGTTCCACGACGAGCGCTCGCCCTCGTTCACGGTCAGCCCGGCCAAGCAGTTCTACCACTGCTTCGGCTGCGGCGCGCACGGCAGCGCAATCGGCTTCCTGATGAACTACGACCGCCTCGAGTTTCCCGACGCGGTCGAGGAGCTGGCCAAGCGCGCCGGCCTGACCGTGCCGTACGAGGGCGGCCGCGCCGCGCCGCGCGAGGACGCCGGCGACCTGTACGACCTGCTCGAGGCGGCGGCGAAGTTCTACCGCCGCCAGCTCGACGCCAGCGCCAGCGCGCGCGACTACTTCGCGCGCCGCGGCCTCGACGCGGCGATCATCGCGCGCTTCAACCTCGGCTATGCGCCCGATGCCTGGGACGCGCTGAAGAACGCGCTCGGCACCAGCGCGGCACGCATCGCGCTGCTCGAAAAGGCCGGCCTGCTGACCCACGGCGAGCGCGGCGGCAAGTACGACCGCTTCCGCGACCGCGTGATGTTCCCGATCCTCGACCGCCGCGGCCGCACGATCGCGTTCGGCGGAAGGATTTTGACCACGCCGAAAACCAAGTCGGCGACATCGAGCGGCACCGACGCCCCCGAGAATCGTGCTGTTGTTGAAGAGTCCGGCGATGGACCGCCGGTTTTTGATTCTCGCGCGCAGGACGCGCGCACGAATGAGCCCACGCAGGACGCGCGCAAGGGCGGCTCCGGCGCGAAGTACCTCAACTCGCCCGAGACGCCGCTGTTCCACAAGGGCCGCGAGCTGTTCGGCCTGTGGCAGGTGCGCGAGGCGAACCCGAAGCTCGCGCGCCTGATCGTGGTCGAGGGCTACATGGACGTGATCAGCCTGCACCAGGCCGGCGTGACGCAGGCGGTCGCCACGCTCGGCACTGCGACCACGCGCGACCACGCCGAGATCCTGTTCCGCCAGTGCGCCGACGTCTATTTCTGCTTCGACGGCGACCGCGCCGGCCGCCAGGCCGCGTGGCGCGCGCTCGAGTCGGTGCTGCCGCGCATGCGCGACGGCCGCCAGGCGCTGTTCCTGTTCCTGCCCGACGGCGAGGATCCCGACTCGCTGATCCGCAGCGAAGGCCTGGCCGGCTTCGAGCAGCGCCTGCAGGCGGCCACGCCGCTGAGCGAGTTCCTGTTCGGCGAGCTCGGCAAGGACGTCAACCTCGCCAGCCTCGACGGCAAGGCGCGCCTGGCCGAGCGCGCGCGGCCACTGCTGGCGCAGATTCCGGACGGCGCATTCCGCGACCTGATGCTGGCCGAGCTCGATCGCCTGACCGGCGTGCAGGTGCAGGTCGCCGCCGCGGCCGCGCCGCAGCGGCCGCGGCCGCGCGCGCAGCCGGCACAGCGCTCGCTGGTGCGCGCGGCGATCACGCTGCTGGTGCAGCAGCCGGCGCTCGCTGCCGCGCTGCAGCCGCCATGGATGTTCGCCGCGCTGCGCCAGCCCGGCGTGCCGCTGCTGGTCGAGCTGATCGAGCTGTGCCGTGCGCGCCCCGGCCTCGCCACCGGTGCGCTGCTCGAGCAGTTCGCCGCGCGCGACGAGGCGAAGGCGCTGCAGAAGCTCGCGGTCGCCGAATTCCCCGGCGGCGAGGACGCGGCGCGCGCCGAGTTCGTCGACGCGATCGCGCAGCTCGAACGGCAAACGCGCCGGCAGCGGCTGGAGGACCTGCGGCGGCAGCAGGCCGAGGCGGCGCTGTCGGAGGCGCAGAAGCAGGAACTGCGCGAACTGCTCGCGCAGGTCGCCGGCCGCACCTGAACGGCCACGAACGACGCGATTCGCATTTTGCGGCGCAGCATGCTAGGCTGCGCGCACTGTGTTTGTCAGGGTCACTGTGAATCGTGACCTGATGCGGTCGATCTTCCGATTCGCGTCATCGCTTCACCTCGCTTTCTCCTTGCCAACCTCAGTCTCGGCCCGGGATGTCCCCGCGGCCGCGAATCTTTTGTTTTTTGAGTTTGCAGGAGTCAAAGTCATGGCAAATCGCCAGAACGGTACCGTCAAGTGGTTCAACGATGCGAAGGGTTTCGGCTTCATCACGCCGGAAAGCGGCCCCGACCTTTTCGTGCATTTCCGCTCCATCCAGGGCTCGGGTTTCAAGAGCCTGCAGGAAGGCCAGCGCGTGAGCTTCGTCGCCGTGCAGGGCCAGAAGGGCCAGCAGGCCGACCAGGTGCAGCTGGCGTAAGCCATCGCACCCGCTGAAGGCAGAAGAACCCCGGGCGGCGACGCCCGGGGTTTTTTGTTGGCCGCCGCCCGCGTGCATGCCTTGATTCGGCACCTGCGCACCATCATGCAGGCCCTTTCCGGCTTGCGGGAGCGTGCCATGAGAATCGGTTTCATCGGACTGGGCGCGATGGGCACCGGCATCGCCGGCCGCCTGCTCGCGGCGGACCATGCGCTGGTCGTGTGGAACCGTTCGCCGGCGGCGATGGAGGCGCTGGTCGCGCGCGGCGCGCATGCAGCCGCCCGTGCCGCCGAGGCGGCGCGGGTCGACGTGCTGCACACGATGCTGGCCGACGACGACGCGCTGCGCGCGGTGCTGCTGGACGGCGGCGTGCTCGACGCGCTGCCACGCGGCAGCGTGCACGTGAACCACGCGACGATCTCGGTGGCGCTGGCGCGCGAGCTCGCCGTGCTGCACGCGCGGCGTGGCGTCGACTACGTCGCCGCGCCGGTGTTCGGCCGCCCCGACGCGGCGGCCGCCGGCCAGTTGCACGTGCTGGTCGCCGGCGATGCGCTCGCGGTCGCGCGCGTGCGGCCGCTGCTGGAGGCGATCGGCCAGAGCCTATGGCCGCTCGGCACGGCGCCGGAGCGCGCCAACGTGGTCAAGATCGCCGGCAACTTCATGCTCGCCGCCGCGATCGAGGCGATGGCCGAGGCGACCGTGCTCGGCCGCGCGCACGGTATCGACGCAGGCGAGCTGCTGGCGGTGCTGACCGGCACGCTGTTCGCCGCGCCGGCCTACCGCAACTACGGCCGCCTGATCGCCGAGCGGCAGTACGCGCCGGCCGGCTTCGCGCTGCGCCTGGGCTACAAGGACACGCGCCTGACGCTCGCCGCGGCCGAATCGGAGCAGGTGCCCATGCCGCTCGCCGGCATCCTGCGCGACGGCTTCCTCGATGCGCTCGCACATGGCGACGGCGAGCTGGACTGGTCCGCGCTGGCCGAGGTCGCGGCACGCCACGCGCATTTGCAGCAGCGCGCCGCGGACACGCTGCCCTGAGCGTCGACCACGCGCCGCATCGGGGCGCGCGTCGCGCCCTCCACTCCATACGATACGAGGCCGCCCTTCGTCGCGAAGGGCGGCCACTGCCGCGTCAGCGCAGCATGCGCCAGGTCGCGGCGGCCAACGCCAGGCCCAGCAGCAGCAGCGCGAAGCGGTCGTCGGCCGGCACCGGGCGCGGGTCCTGCGGCGGCGTGACCGCGATCGGCGCGCTTGCGCTGCACGGCCCCGGCAGGTTGGCCGGCATGCAGACGGTGGCCGACGACGGCGTCACCGCGACCGTGTTGAGGATGCTGCCAGACGCACCAGCGGCGATCTGCGCGACGACCGTGTAGACGAGCCGGCCGCCGACCGGCAGCGCCGGAATCGTCTCGTGCAGCGCGCCGTTGCCGCTCGCGGCGGCGCACGTCGCTCCGTCGAGGGCGGCGCACGACCACGCGAAGCTCGCGATGCCGGCCGGCAGCGGATCGTCGATGACGACGTTGTTCGCGGTCACCGTGCCGACGTTGACGACCGTGATCGTGTAGGTCGCGCTGCCGCCCGGCGCCACGGTCGAGGCGCCGACGCTCTTGCTGACCTGCAGCTGCGGCGGCGCCGCCACCGGCGTGACCACGCAGGCGGCCGGCAGCGGCACGAGGCTGCAATCGGGCGCCGGCGTGCCGCTCGCGTGCGCGACATTGGCGATGCGCGTCAGGCCGAACGGCAGCGGGTCGTCCACCGTCACGACGACGGTCAGCACGAGGCTGCCGCCGGCCGGAATCGTCAGGTTCGACCAGCTCACGACGCCGGCCGCGTATGCGCCACCGTGGTCGGCGCTGACGAAGGCGACGTGCGGATCGAGCGGATCGCTGACGCCGTAGCCGGTGACCGCGCTGCCGCCGGTGTTGGTCAGCGTGATCGCGTAGGTCAGCGTCTCGCCGGGTTCGGCGATGCCGGGCTGGCTGCCGCTTTCGCCGGTCAGCGCCTTGGCGATCGCGATCGCGCCGACGGTCGGCGTGATCGCGCAGCCGGCCGGCAGCGGCGTCGCGGCGCAGTCGGGGGGCGTGGTGCCGGGCACGTAGGCGAGGTTGGCGATGCGCATCGCGCCGGCCGGCAGCGGATCGGCCACCGTCACGACCACGCTCAGGCTCACGCTGCCGCCGGCCGGCACGGTCAGGCCGGACCAGGTGATGGCGCCGCCGGCATGCACGCCGCCATCGCTGGCGCTGACGAACAGCGTGTTCGGATCGAGCGGATCGACCAGGCCGACGTTGAACGCGGCGGCGCCGCCGCTGTTGCTCAGCGTCAGCGTGTAGGTCAGCGTCTCGCCTGGCTCGGCGATGCCGGGCCGGCTGCCGCTCTCGCCGGTCAGCGCCTTGGCGACGACGACGTTCGCCGCGGTCGGGATCACCACCGCCGACGCGCCGCTGCCGCTGACCACGCCGCCGACAGCCGGTTGGCCGCTGGCCTCGGCGAGGTTGTCCGCGCTGCCGGCGCCCGCCTCAGCGGCGGTGACGGTGTGCTCGGCCTGGCACAGCACGACGTCGTTGGACTGCAGCACGCCGCTGCCGAGGCCGGCGAACGGTTGCCCGGCCAGCGTCATCGGCGCGCAGGTGATCGGCGTGTCGATCCGGCTCGGGTCCGGCTCGACCAGGTTCACTGCCGCCAGCATCTGCGCGTTGCTGTTCTTGAGCACGAACGTGTAGCGCAGGCGGTCGCCGGCGCTGGCGTAGCCGCTCGCGTCGGCATCGTCGAGCAGCAGCGGGCTCTTGAACACGCGGATGCCGGCGTTGCCGCCGCGATCCATGCTCAGCACCAGGTCGCCGGCGAGGACCGCGCCGCCGTTGGCATCGCTGCCGCCGACGTCGACCTCGTTCATGACCATGCCGGCCGCGTCGTCCGCGGCGCTGATCGTGTAGGTCTGCGTGCAGACCATCGACGCGCCCACGGCCAGCGCCGTGTTCGGGCAGGTCGCGGAACCGCCGATGTCGGTCACGCCCAGGCCCGACAGCGCCAGCGTGCCGAGGTTGAGCACGCTGTAGTGGTAGCTGATCGTCTCGCCGGCATCGAGCACGCCGTCGCCGTTGGCGTCGTTGTGCACGGCGCCGGCCGAGAGCACGACGACGCCCTGCGCCGGGGTCAGCGCAGACGGCTGCGCGAAGCTGACCTGGCGGCTGCGCACGGTTCCGTTCGCCTCGCGCGCGACGACCGTGAGGCTGGCGGTGCGCCCGCGCGCCTGCGCCGACGGACGGCCGATGCACTGCACGCTGTCGCCGGCGCGCAGCGAGCCGGCGCCGGCGAAGGCGTAGCCCTGAGCGGTGCTGGCGGCGCAGCTGACCGCGTGCGCGCGGTCGGACACGATGCGCACGCCGTCGAGCTGGCCGGCGCCCTCGTTGCTGACCGCGAAGCCGAACTCGCCGGCCGCGGCGCGCGGCTGCGGCGTGCCGCCGGCACTGGCGGCCACGTGCAGCGTGCCGGCCAGCGCCGGCGCGGCGGCCAGCGTGGCGGCGAGTCCGGCGGCGAGGAGGAGCGCGCACTTCCGTGGGTTGTTCTTGATCATGCTCGTCTCCTCAACGGAACGAAGTGAAGATGGCCGTGCCGACCGAGGACACCGTCTGCCCCGCCGGACCCGTGCCGGTCGCCGTCGCCGAGTTCACCACGCGGCGCCGCGCCACGTCGTCCGCGGTCAACGCATAGGTGGCCGAACACTCGATCGAGTCACCCGGCGCCAGCACGCCACCCGATGGCGCATCGAACGCGCTGTGGAACAGCTCGTCGCCGGGCATCACGCGGAACGCGACGCCGTTGGTGGTCAGCGGATTGCACTGCAGGCTCTGCACGCGCGGATCGAACAGCTGCACCGCGGTGAGCGGAACCGTGCCCGGGTTGCTGATCGTGAAGTGGTAGTCGAGCACGTCGCCGACGTCGCCGTAGCGGTTGCCATTGAAGTCCTGGCCGAGCGTGACGGTCTTGACCAGGCGGATCAGCGCGATGTCGCCATCGACCGGCGCGCAGGCCGCGCTCTCGAGGCTGAACGTGCCGCCCAGGGCCGCCGCATTGTACAGGCCATGGCCCGGCGCACCGGTGCACGCGCCATCCTGCAGCGCGCCCGCCTGCACGCCGACCGGCACCGTCACGATGTAGCCGTGCGTTGCGCCCGGGGCCACGCCGACGTTGCTTGCCGACAGCTGCACGATCGTGCCATTGGCCGGGACGAACTGGCCACCGGCCAGCGCCGGGTTCAGCGTGCCGCCCGTCGTCGCCACCTGCGCGTTGCCGGTGAAGACGACGCCGGGGGCGAAGCCGAGCGTGTCGGTCAGCGTGTACGTGGCCGGCGCGCCGCCGAGGTTGACGACTTCGATCCGGTAGCTGACGCGGAACGCCGCCGGACCGGTCGTGACGACCGCATCCACGGTCTTGGTCATGCGCACGTTCACCGTCGGCACCACCGCGCAGGCCGGGGCCGTCGGCAGCGCGACGCAATCGGGCAGCGGGCCGTCATTGAGCGCGACCGCGTTGGCGATCGACGTCACGCCGGACGGCAGCGGATCGTCGACCCTGACCGTGAAGGTCAGCGTGGCCACGCCCGGCTGCGTGCCGTCATGCGCCGGCACGTCGACCAGCGCCGCGCAGGCGGTACCCGCCGGCGCGCCGGCGGCGCAGGTCCAGGCTGGCGCGCCCGACACGAATGTCGTGTGCGGCGGGACGGCCTCGTTGACGATCGTGCCCGTGGTGGCCGTGCCGCCCTCGTTGCGCACCGTGAGGGTGTAGGTCAGCTGCTCGCCCGGCTCGGCGACGCCGTCGGCCGCGATGCTTTCGCCCGACAGTGCCTTGGTCACCGACACGTTCGCCGCGGTCGGCGTGACCACGCACTGCGGGCCGCTCGGCGGGCACGCCGGTGGCGTCGAACCGGTCAGGTAGGCGACGTTCGCGATGCGCGTGACGCCCGGCGGGATCGCAGCGACGACCTTGACCGTCACGCTGAGGTTCAGGGTGCCGCCGGCCGGCACGGTCAGGCCACTCCAGCTGACGACACCGGCCGCATGGCTGCCGCCGTTCGTCGCACTGACGAAGGTCGTGTTGGCGTCGAGCGGGTCGGTCACGCCGACGCTGGTCGCCGCGACGCCGCCGCTGTTGCTCAGTGCGATCGTGTAGGTCAGCGTCTCGCCCGGTTCGGCGACGCCGGGGCGCGTGCCGCTTTCGCCGGACAGCGTCTTCACCAGGGTCACGTTCGCGACCAGCGGATGCGTCGTCGAGCAGCTGCCGCAGGTCGGCGGCGTGTCGCTGCCACCGCTCGCGGCCACGTTGTTGCCGACGCTGCCGGTCGCATTCGCGTCGACCGTCGCGGTATAGGTCACCGCATAGGTGCCCGGCACCGTGCCGGCCGGCAAGCCGCAGACGATCGGGCCGGTGCCGAAGCAGGTGAAGTCACCGGCACTGGTCACGCTGCCGAACGTCAGGCCGGCACCGAGCGTGTCGGTCAGCACGAACGGCGACGTCAGCGCCGCGTCGGCGATCGTCGCCGTCAGCGTGTAGGTGATCGTGTCGCCCCGCGCCACGGCCGTGCCGGACGCCGGATTCGACGTCTTCGCGACGCTGATCGCCGGATTCTTCAGCGGATGGGTCGTGCTGCAGCTCGTGCAGGTCGGATCGGTCGGGCTGCCGCCGGCAGCGGTCACGGCGTTTTTCACCGTGCCCGCCGCATCGGCCTTGACCGTCGCGGTGTAGCTCACCGCGTACGTGCCCGGCGTCGTGCCGGCCGGCAGCGTGAACTTCAGCACCGGCGCGGCGCTGGTATCGGGCGCGTACGAACCGGCGCTCGTCACCGTACCGAACGTCAGGCCGGCACCGAGCGTGTCGGTCAGCACCAGGTTCGACGTCAGCGCAGCGTCGGTAACGGTCGCGGTCAGCGTGAACGTGATCGTTTCACCGGCGGCCACGGCCGTGCCGCTGGCCGGATTCGACGCCTTCGCGACGCTGATCGCCGGATTCTTCAGCGGATGCGTCGTGCTGCAGCTCGTGCAGGTCGGATCGGTCGGACTGCCACCGGCAGCGGTCACGGCGTTCTTCACCGTGCCCGCACTGGCGCTCGCCTTCACCGTCGCGGTGTAGCTGACCGCATAGGTGCCTGGCGTCGTGCCGCTCGGCAGCGTGAACTTCAGCACCGGCGCGGCACTGCTGTCGGCCGTGTACGCACCGGCCGAGGTCACGCTGCCGAACGTCAGGCCCGCGCCGAGCGTGTCGGTCAGCACCAGGTTCGAGGTCAGCGCGGCCTGGCTCACCGTCGCGGTCAGCGTGTAGGTGATCGTATCGCCCGCGGCCACGGCGGTGCCGCTGGCCGGATTCGACGCCTTCACGACGCTGATCGCCGGATCCTTCAGCGGATGCGTCGTGCTGCAGGTCGTGCAGGTCGGATCGGTCGGACTGCCACCGGCAGCGGTCACGGCGTTCTTCACCGTGCCCGCACTGGCGCTCGCCTTCACCGTCGCGGTGTAGCTGACCGCATAGGTGCCTGGCGTCGTGCCGCTCGGCAGCGTGAACTTCAGCACCGGCGCGGCACTGCTGTCGGCCGTGTACGCACCGGCCGAGGTCACGCTGCCGAACGTCAGGCCCGCGCCGAGCGTGTCGGTCAGCACCAGGTTCGAGGTCAGCGCGGCCTGGCTCACCGTCGCGGTCAGCGTGTAGGTGATCGTATCGCCCGCGGCCACGGCGGTGCCGCTGGCCGGATTCGACGCCTTCACGACGCTGATCGCCGGATCCTTCAGCGGATGCGTCGTGCTGCAGGTCGTGCAGGTCGGATCGGTCGGACTGCCACCGGCAGCGGTCACGGCGTTCTTCACCGTGCCCGCACTGGCGCTCGCCTTCACCGTCGCGGTGTAGCTGACCGCATAGGTGCCTGGCGTCGTGCCGCTCGGCAGCGTGAACTTCAGCACCGGCGCGGCACTGCTGTCGGCCGTGTACGCACCGGCCGAGGTCACGCTGCCGAACGTCAGGCCCGCGCCGAGCGTGTCGGTCAGCACCAGGTTCGAGGTCAGCGCGGCCTGGCTCACCGTCGCGGTCAGCGTGTAGGTGATCGTATCGCCCGCGGCCACGGCGGTGCCGCTGGCCGGGTTCGACGCCTTGGCGACGCTGATCAGCGGATCCTTCAGCGGATGCGTGGTCGAGCAGGTGCCGCAGGTCGGATCGGTCGGGCTGCCGCCGCTCGCGGCGACGCTGTTGCCGACGCTGCCGCTCGCGTTGGCATTGACCGTCGCGGTGTAGCTGACCGCGTACGTGCCCGGCACCGTGCCGGCCGGCAAGCCGCAAACGACTGGCCCCGTGCCGATGCACGAGAAGCTGCCGGCGCTCGTCACGCTGCCAAACGTCTGGTTCGCGCTCAGCGTGTCGGTCAGCACCAACGGCGAAGTCAGCGCGGCCTGGCTGACCGTCGCCGTCAGCGTGTAGGTGATCGTCTGTCCCGCGGCCACGGCGGTGCCGCTGGCCGGATCCGACGCCTTCGCGACACTGATCAGCGGATCCTTCAGCGGATGTGTCGTGCTGCATGCCGTGCAGCTCGGATCGATCGGACTGCCGCCGCTCGCGGCGACGCTGTTGCCGACGCTACCGCTGGCGTTCGCCTTGACCGTCGCGGTGTAGCTGACCGCATACGTGCCCGGCAAGGTGCCGATGGGCAACGTGCACTGCAGCGAGCCGCTGCAGGTGAATGCGCCCGGGCTGGTCACACTGCCAAACGTCTGGTTCGCGCTCAGCGCGTCGGTCAGCACCAAAGGCGAGGTCAATGCGGCCTGGCTGACCGTCGCGGTCAGCGTATAGGTGATCGTGTCACCCGCGGCCACGGCGGTGCCGCTGGCCGGATCCGACGACTTCACAACGCTGATCGCCGGATCCTTCAGCGGATGCGTCGTGCTGCACGCCGTGCAGGCCGGGTCGGTCGGGCTGCCACCCGTCGCGACGACGCTGTTGCCGACGCTGCCGCTGGCGTTCGCCTTGACCGTCGCGGTGTAGCTGACCGCATACGTGCCCGGCAAGGTGCCGATGGGCAACGTGCACTGCAGCGAGCCGCTGCAGGTGAATGCGCCCGGGCTGGTCACACTGCCAAACGTCTGGTTCGCGCTCAGCGCGTCGGTCAGCACCAAAGGCGAGGTCAATGCGGCCTGGCTGACCGTCGCGGTCAGCGTATAGGTGATCGTGTCACCCGCGGCCACGGCGGTGCCGCTGGCCGGATCCGACGACTTCACAACGCTGATCGCCGGATCCTTCAGCGGATGCGTCGTGCTGCACGCCGTGCAGGCCGGGTCGGTCGGGCTGCCACCCGTCGCGACGACGCTGTTGCCGACGCTGCCGCTGGCGTTCGCCTTGACCGTCGCGGTGTAGCTGACCGCATACGTGCCCGGCAAGGTGCCGATGGGCAACGTGCACTGCAGCGAGCCGCTGCAGGTGAATGCGCCCGGGCTGGTCACACTGCCAAACGTCTGGTTCGCGCTCAGCGCGTCGGTCAGCACCAAAGGCGAGGTCAATGCGGCCTGGCTGACCGTCGCGGTCAGCGTATAGGTGATCGTGTCACCCGCGGCCACGGCGGTGCCGCTGGCCGGATCCGACGACTTCACAACGCTGATCGCCGGATCCTTCAGCGGATGTGTCGTGCTGCAGCTCGTGCAGGTCGGATCGGTCGGACTGCCACCGGTCGCGGTTACGTTGTTCGCGACCGAACCGCTCGCGCTCGCCTTGACCGTCGCGGTGTAGCTGACCGCATAGGTCCCCGGCGGCGTGCCTGCCGGCAGCGTGCACTGCAGTGCACCGGTGCAGGTGAACGCGCCGGCGCTGGTCACCGAACCGAAGGTCTGATTCGCGNGCGGTTACGTTGTTCGCGACCGAACCGCTCGCGCTCGCCTTGACCGTCGCGGTGTAGCTGACCGCGTACGTGCCTGGCACGGTGCCCGCCGGCAGCGTGCACTGCAGCGAACCCGTGCAGGTGAAGTTGCCGGCGCTGGTGACGCTGCCGAACGTCAGGCCCGCACCGAGCGTGTCGGTCAGCACCAGGTTCGACGTCAGCGCCGCTTCGCTCACCGTCGCCGTCAACGTGAACGTGATCGTCTCGCCAGCCGCCACGGCCGTTCCGCTGACCGGGTTCGACGCCTTCACGACGCTGATCGCCGGATCCTTCAGCGGATGTGTCGTGCTGCAGCTCGTGCAGGTCGGATCGGTCGGACTGCCACCGGTCGCGGTTACGTTGTTCGCGACCGAACCGCTCGCGCTCGCCTTGACCGTCGCGGTGTAGCTGACCGCATAGGTCCCCGGCGGCGTGCCTGCCGGCAGCGTGCACTGCAGTGCACCGGTGCAGGTGAACGCGCCGGCGCTGGTCACCGAACCGAAGGTCTGATTCGCGCTCAGCGTGTCGGTCAGCACCAGCGGCGAGGTCAGTGCCGCGTCGTCCACCGTCGCGGTCAGCGTGTAGGTGATCGTCTGGCCCGCGCTCACCGCGCTGCCATTCGTCGGGTCGGAGGCTTTGGCCACGCTGATCCGCGGATCGGCGACCGGGTGGGTCGTGCTGCAGCTCGTGCAGGCTGGGTCGGTCGGGCTGCCGCCGCTGGCGGCGACGCTGTTGCCGACGCTGCCGTTCGCATTCGCCTTGACCGTGGCGGTATAGCTCACCGCATACGTGCCCGGCGCGATACCGGCCGGCAGCGTGCAGCTCAGCGTGCCGGTGCAGGTGAACGCGCCGCTGCTGGTCACCGCGCCGAAGGTCAGGCCGCTGCCGAGCGTGTCGGTCAGCACCAGGTTCGACGTCAGCGCCGCTTCGCTCACGGTCGCGGTCAGCGTGTAGGTGATCGTCTGACCGGGCGTGACCGTCGAGCCGCTGGTCGGATTGGAGGTCTTGGCGACGCTGATCGCAGGGCTGTTCACCGGATGCGTCGTGCTGCAGCTCGAGCAGGTCGGCGTCGACCCGCCACCACTCGCGGCAACGTTGTTGGACACCGTGCCGATCGCGTTCGCACCGACAGTCGCGGTGTAGCTGACCGCGTAGGTACCCGGCGGCGTGCCGGCAGGCAGCGAGCAGTTGACCGCGCCGTTGCAGGTGAAGCTGCCGGCGCTGGTGACCGAACCGAAGGTCTGGTTCGCGCTGAGCGTGTCGGCCAGCACCAGCGGGGAGGTCAGTGCGGCCTGGCTGACCGTCGCGGTCAGCGTGTAGTTGATCGTCTGGCCCGCGACCACGGCAGTGCCGCTCGCCGGGTTCGAGGCCTTGGCGACGCTGATGACCGGGCTGGCCATCGGATGCGTGGTGCTGCAGCTCGAACAGGTCGGCGTTGCGCCGCCGCCGCTGGCCACGACGTTGTTGTACACCGTGCCGGTCGCGCTCGCGTCGACCGTCGCGGTGTAGGTGACCGGGTACGTGCCCGGCACCGTGCCGGCCGCCAGCGTGCAGACCGAACCGGTGCAGCTGTAGCTGCCGGCGCTGGTGACCGCGCCGAAGGTCTGGTTCGCGCTGAGTGTATCGGTCAGCACCAGCGGCGCACTCAGCGGTGCATTGGTGATCGTGGTGGTCAGCGTGTAGGTGATCGTCTGGCCCGCGATCACCGCCGTGCCGCTGACCGGATTCGAGGCCTTGGCCACGCTGATGACCGGCGTCGGCAGCGTGTGCGTGACGCTGCACGGACTGCAGTTCGACGTGCCGCCACCGCCGCTGGGCGTGACGTTGTTGGCGACGCTGCCCACCGCGTTGGTGTTGACCGTGGCGGTATAGGTGACCGTATAAGTGCCCGTGGCCGTGTTGGCAGGCAGCGTGCAGGTGAGACTGCCGCTGCAGGTGAAGGCCGGACTTTTGCTGCTGACCGCGCCGAAGGTGAGGCCGGTACCGAGCACGTCGGTCAGTGTGAACTGGGACTCGAGCGGCGCATTGTCGACCGTGACGCTCACCGTGTAGGTGATGACGTCGTTGATGCTGACCTGCGATCCGGCGGTCGGGTCGGCGCTCTTGACCACACTGATGACCGGTTTGGCGACGACGGTTTGCGCGCTCGCCGTATTGGGCGCGCAGCCCGTGGGAGCCGTACACGTCTCGTTGCCGGCGGAAATGGTCGTGGTGACCGGAATCGGGCCGGGATTGGTCGGCGCGACGACGTAATTGAAATTGAACGTCAGCGTCTGCCCCGACGTCAGCGTGGTCGGCATGCCGGCGAAGGTGATCGTGCAGCGCAGGGCGGGCGTCGGATCGGACGCGTTTCGGTAGGTCGCGGTCACGCCGGCCGGGACCATCGTGAAATTGACCGACGCCGGGCACGTCGCCGGAGTCGCCACGCTGCCGAGCGTCGCCGCATACGTGACGGCGGTGGCCGTGCTGCTGCCCGCGTTGGTGAACACGAAGCTGCCGTAGGCGGAATCACCCGAAACCACGGACGGCGTGACCGAAACCATCGTGCCCACGTCGACCGAACTGGCCGGCGGGATGATCTCGATGGGAAGGCTGTAGGTCTGCGACTTCTGCAGCGCCCACACATCCAGTCCCTTGGCGTCGCCGAAGAACTGGTTGGCGTTGACGCAGTCCGTGCCGGGATTGGCGGCGGTTGCGCCGCTGGTCTGGGTATTCGGACTGTTGCTGTTCCAGTAGCGGTAGTACAACGCGTTGATGCCGGTGGCGGGGCCGTTCGTGACCTGGCTGGAATCCACGCCAACCAGCGAGTACGTGGTCGGTGCCGGCTGCGCCGCCGTGGACGAGGCACCGCAGAGCCTGCCGTTGAGCTGGCCGATGAGCGTGCCGTTGGCAGTCTTGTAGCCGCGATCGTCGAAATAGACGGTGGTGTCCCCGGCGCCTGCGCCGTTGAGCTTGGTCAGCGTCGGGCCGCCATTGACGTTGGCCTCGATGTCGGCCATCGGGAAATGGATCTCGCCGTTGCGGCCCACGATCTGGAACGGATAGTTGGTGCCCGCGGCGTTGGCCGGGAACGCGAAACCGCTGTTGTCCTTGCCGTCCCACAGCACCACGTGGCTGCCTGTGCTGGCGGTGCCGGTCAACACGCGATTGCAGACGTTGGCCGGGTCGAAGTTGTCGACGCAGCCGGACGGATAGTTGGGATCGACGCCCGCGGCGACCGCGCCGCGCTTGATGACGATCTCGTAGGTCAGCGTGTTGACGGTATCGAAGGTGAAGGTACCGCCCGCCGACACGGTCGACGTATTGCCCCCGATATTGCCGAGGAAGGCCGGGTTGCTCAGGACGGGCGCGAGCGGCGCCGACGGAATCGACAGCGCCGTCAATACGGTGTTGACTTCGGCCGCATTCGGACCGCCCGGCGACACGTCGCTGAAGAAGATCGGATATTGCGGCGGCTGGGGTACGATGCCGGCGCTGGCCGACGCGCCGCCGGTGACTGTCTGGCTGCCGCCGCGGAAGTCGTGGTAGAGCGGCGCGCCGTTGGTGTCGAGGAAGCCCGACTGGTTCGCATAGAACGCGGCACGGTAGGGATCGACGCCGCGGAATTCCTGCTTGTAGCGATAGCCGTCGAGCGACACGTAGTAGATCGCCGCGCTGATGCGGTACTTGCGGTTGGTGAGCGTCGTGTTGACGTTGTTGCCGCCGGTATTGACGGTCCAGGCGTAGGTGAACACGCGCCCGTTGATGTCGACGAGCGACTTCGGATTGCTGTTGCGGACCGTCACGTCCCACGCCGCCACGCCTTCCGACAGGGTCTCCAGCGTTCCATCAATGGTGTCGTTGATGGTGGTGGTGCTGCCCGTGCCGGTGAACATCACCCCATAGATGCCGTCGCTCGGCGCCTTGTAGACGCAGGGTGTGTAGCCGTTGGTGACGGTGGCCGTGCCGTCGGCGCTGTTCGGACCAGCCAGTTCGTTGCTGCGTGTCTGGATACGCCCCGTCGTACCGGAGGTACAGGTAAAAGCAGCTCCGCCGGAAGGAATCGGCTCGCTGCCCTTGCTGCCGAAGTTCTGCGGCGCGTAGACGTTGATGACGCCGTTTCCGGCGCCTGTGCGGTTGCTCGATCCGAGCAGGATGTATTCGTCCTTCTTCGCATACACGTAGAGGAACTGCCGCCCGTAGACGACGCCGCCGGGGAAGTACTGGTCCAGGCTGCCGCCGGTACGCACGTTCATCACGGCGCGCCCCGTGGTCGCATCCGTGGCGCCCGCAGGATGCAGGCTGCGGCTGCCTTCGGCGAAGGCGGCTCCGCACATCAGCAACAGCAGTAACGTGAACCAACGGCGCAGCGCGTGCGCGGCAATCGGGCGCGTCGGCGCGCACCCCGCGGGCGTGGTCGGCAACATGCGAGTTCCCCAACGATTCGGCGGGTTCGCGAGGTGGGCCATTCACGCTCGCGAAAAGCGAAATCCGCAAACTGCGTCACAACGCAGCCTGGGATTGGCGGCAATACTTTCAGGGCCGGTGCGAGGGTACAAATCCCGCCAATCCCGGTCATGCACGCTTTCTAGCTCCCCCTCACCGAATCTCACCAGCCAGGACCAGGCCGCCCAGCACCTGCCTCGGGCAAGCGCGCCCTGAGGGTTCCGCGCGCGGTCGTCACAGGTTGAGTGTTGGCGGCAGCCGACGTCGCGGCCTGTCCCCGATGAGCGGGTGCGACACCATGCCGCACCTGGTTTCAGCGCTTTTCGAGCGTGCTGGCGGCGACGCCCTCGGGCGCATGGGATCCGCCCAGCTCCGCCGCGGCCAGCACGAGCCGGATGCGGAACGTGGTTCCGCGCCCCGGCGCGCTGTCCGCCTCGATGCTGCCACCGCGGGCGGCGATGACGTCCGCCGCGACCGCCAGGCCGAGGCCGGTGCCGCGGCCCGCCGGGCGCGTCGTGAAAAACGGCTCGAAGATGCGCTGACGGACCGCCTCGTCCATACCCTCGCCGTCGTCGGCGAAACGCAGCTCCACCTGCGCCGGAGCCGTCGCCAGCGGATGCACGGACATCATGAAGCGCCCTCCGGCCGCCAGCGCCTCGCCGGCGTTCGCGGCGAGGTTCAGCACCACCAGCTCGAACTGGCCGCGGTCCATGCTCACCGGTTGCACCGCATCCGCCGGCTCGAAGCCGATCTGCACGCGCGGACCGAGCAGCTGGCGCAGCATCGGCTGCATCTCCGCCAGCGCCGCATTCACGTCGAAGATCTCGATGGCCGCCTCGCCGCGGTGGCTGAAGGTCAGCAGCTTGCGGCTGACCGCGGCGGCGCGGCGCGCGGCGGAGTCGATGCCCTCCAGCGCCTTGCGCAACTGCGTGCCATCCTCGCTCTGCCGCCCCTGCGCCGCATAGCCGAGGATCAGCGTCAGCAGGTGGTTGAAGTCGTGCGCGACGCCGGCCGCGAGCCGGCCCACTGCCTCGACCTTCTGCGAATGGATCAGCTGTCCCTGGATGCGTTCGCGCTCGGCGATCTCCGCCTCCAGGCGCGCCTTGGCGCGCTCCAGCTCGTTGCCGCGCGTCGTCGCCATCGCAAGGCTCTCGCGCAGCGCGGTCGAGCTGCGGTCGACCACCACGGCGATGAACAGGAAGATCACCGCGCTGACCAGGCCATCGACGCCGATGTCCCGCCAACCGCCCCTGGCATGCTCCACATCGACGGCGACGCCGGCCAGCACGGCGAGCAGCAAGCACGCGTACAGCAGCCACAACGCGCGGCGACCGGCCATCAGGCCGGCCATGATCAACCACACCGATTGCAACGGTGCCTCGTAACGGTTCGCCGTCAGGCCCTGGGACAGGTACGAGGCACCCAGCGTGACCACGATCAGCGTCAGCAGCAGGCGCAACGCCAGCTGGAAGCGGCCGCGCCGGATCAACGCCACGCACGCTGCCGCCAGCGCGCTCAGGCCCAGGCTCATCAGCATGCTGCCGAATTCGCCCGGCCGCCACGGCAGGTCGCTGAGGGTGGCGCGGTACAGCCAGGTCAGCGGCGGCAACGCCGCCAGCATCAACAGCACGACCTGCAGGGTGGGCGCATTGCGGCGGTCGACGGCATCGGGCACCGGCACGTCGCGCAGCCAGTCACCCAGGCTTCGCCATACCCGTCCAATCGCGTATTGCATCCACCCCACTCGATTCATCGGCGCTCCCCCCGCGCAACCGATGATGCCCAAGCCGGCGACGCGGCGCGACTACCGGAAGGACGAGTCAGGCGTCCCCGCCCTCGCGCGCGTCAGCGACCAGCACGTAACCGACGCCACGAACCGCGCGCAGCGGCAGCTCCGGCGCGCCCGCCTCGGCCACCTTGCGGCGCAGCCGGTGGACCAGCATGTCGAGCCGGTGCGGATCGAAGGCGTAGGCATCATCCGTCAGGTGCGCGATCAACCGCTCGCGCGGCACCGGCGTGTGCAGCGCCGCGAACAGCACCCGCAGAAGCTGCCGCTCGGCCATGTTCAGTTCGAGCGCCTTGCCGTTTGGCGTCACCAGCTGCCAGCCGTCCGCCCCGAGCGACCATCCCCTGTGGGACGGCCCCGCCAGGGCCTGGGTGGAGGCGAGCCGGCGCGCGAGACTGCGAACGGTCGCGCACAGCACCTCGGTGTCGAAGGGCTTGGGCAAATACACGTCCGCCCCGAGGTCCAGCCCGCGCACGCGGTCGGCGGCCGATGACCGCCCCGTCAAAAGGATGATGCCGATGCTCGAGTACGCGCGCAGGTGGCGGGCGACCTCGAAGCCGCTCTCGCCGGGCAGTCCAACGTCGAGTACCACGATGTCGAGCCTGTCGGCGACCAGCGTGCGGTAAAGCTCGACCGCGCTTCCCACGCCAATGACCTGGTGACCGGCCGCCGCGAGCGCCGGCACCAGGATCGCCTCACGCAATTCGACGTCGTCCTCGACCACGGCAACGCACAGGCGCTGCGGCGGCGCGAGCGCCGGCATATAAGGGTTCGACATGTCCGGATCATAGATCGGACAGCATGTCGCCGACCATCGGGGGAATTGACGCATGCGGCGCGCAGCCCGCGGCGCCGCAACCGGCGCTCGCGCGGACGTCGACCGGCGCGGCTCAGCGCCGCCGGCGCAGGTCGCCGATCAGCACCTGCGCCGCGTTGTGCCCCGGCGCGCCGGTCACGCCGCCGCCCGGATGCGTGCCGGCGCCGCACAGGTACAGGCCCGGCAGCGCGCCGCGGTAGCCGGCCTGGCCGAGCATCGGCCGTGCGCTGAACAACTGGTTGAGCGACAGCGCACCATGGAAGATGTCGCCGCCGAGCAGGCCGAAGTCGCGCTCGAGGTCGAGCGGCGACTTGATCTGGCAGCCGAGCACCGACGCCTTGAAGCCCGGCGCCCAGCGATCGACGGTGTCGATCATCAGGTCGGCAACCTCGTCGCGGTGGTCGTCCCAGGACTTTCCGTCCGGCAGCTGCGGCGCGACGTGCTGGCAGAACAGGCTGGCGACGTGCTGGCCCGGCGGCGCGAGCGAATCGTCCAGCGTCGACGGGATCAGCATCTCGACGATCGGCTCGCGCGACCAGCCGTGCGCGCGCGCATCGAGGTACGCGCGGTCCATGTAGGCCAGGCTCGGCGCGAGGATGATGCCGGCGGTCAGATGGTCGCCGGGCGTCGGCAGTGCGGTGAAGCGCGGCAGCTCGGAGAGCGCGACGTTCATGCGGAACGTGCCCGAGCCGCAGCGCCAGTGCGCCATGCGCTCGCGCGTCGGCGCCGGCACCGCGGCCGGATCGAGCAGGCGCTCGTACAAGAGCTTCGGGTTCACGTTCGCGACGACCGCACGCGCGCGCAGCGTGTCGCCGTTTTCCGTCACGACGCCGACCGCGCGGCCCTGCTCAACCAGAACCTCGCGTACGCCACAGCCGGTGCGGATCTGCGCGCCGGCCGCGGTGGCCGCCTTCGCCATCGCCTGCGTGATCGCGCCCATGCCGCCGAGCGCGTGGCCCCACGCACCCTTCACGCCATTGACCTCGCCGAACACGTGATGCAGCAGCACGTAGGCGCTGCCCGGTGTGTAGGGACTGGCGTAGTTGCCGACCACGCCGTCGAAGCCGAACAGCGCCTTGATCGGCTCGCTCTCGAAGAAGCGGTCGAGGTACTCGGCGGCCGACACCGTGAACAGGTCGAGCAGGTCCTGGCGCAACGTCGCATCGAGTCCGTGCAGCTGGCGGCCGAGGCGGCCGGCGCGCAGCAGCTCCGGCAGCGCCTTGAGCCAGCCGCCGTCGGTCACGTTCGGCGGCGGCTGCAGCGCCAGCGCGCGCAGCACGTCGGCGATCGCATCGAGCCGGCGCTCGTACTCGGGCAGGCGCTCGGCATCGCGGCGCGAGAACTTCGCGACCTCCGCCTGCGTGCGGCCGGCGCCGGTGACCAGGTATTTTCCGTCCGGCAGCGGCAGGAAGTTGTTGAGCTTGCGCTGCACGACGGTCAGGCCGTGTTTGGCGAGCTCCAGCTCGGCGATCACCTTCGGCTGCAGCAGCGAGACCGTGTAGGACGCGACCGAGTTGCGGAAGGCCGGATGGAACTCCTCGGTCACCGCCGCGCCGCCCACCACGCCGCGCCGTTCGAGCACGCAGACCTTGTAGCCGGCCTGGGCCAGATAGGCGGCGCAGACGAGGCCGTTGTGGCCACCGCCGATCAGGATTGCGTCGAATGTCTTGCTCACTGGCCAGGTTCCCGTATCAGTCGAAGCCGTTCGCGAACATCGCATCGAGGCCGACGCGCACGCGCGTGACCATGTAGTCCGAGCCGATGACCAGATCGAAGTGCTGTCCATCCGGATCGGCGCGCAACACGCCTTGGTTGCCGGCGCCAAGCCGGTAGCCCATGGCGCCGGCCAGAGGAAGCGCATTGCCATCTGCACCGACCTCGTACAGGTAAGCGCCGCTGGCAGCGACAAAGCGGTTGGCTTGCGCATTGGCCGGCCTGAAGAACACCGTTCCCTCCGGCATCAGGTACTGGCCGACCGGCAAAAGGTCGTCGCAGCGATGGATCGTCACGACCGCTGCTTCGTCCAGGGCACCAAGGCGACAATCAGTGCCATCGCCCCACTGTCTGAGGCCGACAAGCCCGGCCGTTGTCTTCGCGCTGGACACCAGGAGCTGGCTGCCCATGTCGAAAACATACAGTGCCGCTCCACGCGCGACGACCACCCGCGGCGTTCCATCCGCGGTTCGGAACGCGGCCACGCTCGGCGGCGTATTGCCATAAAGAGTGACTGACTGCCAAAGCAGTGTGCCGTTGCGGCCATCGAGGACAACCACACGTCCGGCGTTCGTCGTCACCACATCCGGGACACCGTCCGCGTTGACGTCCAGCACAGCCAAACCGGAGGGATTGCAGCAGACACTGACCCTCCATTGATCCTGCAGCGTGACCCCGTCAAGGACAGCGACCACACCTCCATCCGAGCTGTTGGTGGCGATGACAATCTCCTGTTGCGCATCACCGTCCATCTGGGCGATCGCCACGCTCGGCGGCCCGGATGTCCAGGAAAAATAAAGTGCGTCTCTTCGACTGCGCAGCCGCTTGCCGCTGGTTGCGTCAAGAACATGCACATTCGACCCGCCGTAGCCCGAGTCCGAGGCTCTGGTCAGGTAGACGACCTGATCGCTGCCGCCCCCGGCAATGTCGCCACGTGCCACCGCCGTATGCGGACCAATTTCGTCATCCCGCGTGTAGTCATCGCCGCGCGTGCCAAGGTCGACCGCGCGCAACACGTCCTTTCCGCTGCTGAACAGCCCTGACCCGTAGACGAGTTCCATTCGGCCATCGCCATCCAGATCACCCACGGCGATCGCGTCGACCCCCGATTCCGGTCGGGACACGGTGAGGGCGGGCTGTCCGGTGCGCGGGTCGTACACGACGACGCCTGGCGCCTGCAATCCGCCGACCGCAATCTGGTCTCCCCCTCCAGGCGTGAGCTGCATCGTGGCGACGGCCCCCACCTCGATGACCGGAAACTCGGCCAGCCGCGAATACGGCTGCGCACGAAACACTTGAACGCGCTCCGTCCATCGCGATGTCGAGGCAAAGGTCGCCACCGATGGGTTGGCGGCAAACCGGCCGACAACGATCCGATTCCCGAACCCGGCCGCGTAGGTCCATTCGACCGCATGGCTGGCGCCATCGATGACGCGTCCGGGGGTGCCGCCCAGGATCAGCTTCTTCGTGGCCGCGCCCTCGATCTGGAGTACGCCGATACTGGAGACCGGCTCTGCGCCCATCCATTTGATCGCGCCACTGGCGTAATCCAGCACAACCGGGAATTGCTCACTCCCCCAAGCGGTGGCATTCGCCGTCGCGACGATATCCGGATTGCCGTCGCCGTCCACGTCGGTGATGGCGTAGACTTGGCGCACGAACGGCGCCTCGATCACGCGCAGCACACGCAGCGGCACGCCTCCGAATATCAGGATCTGCGTCCCCTCGCTTGCCACTGCGGCAAGTCGGTCGGCCGATCCTTCGCGCGGCGCAAGAACCAAGCCGCCGGCCAACGTCGTCGGCAGCATGGTCATGCTGCGCATGTCGAGCTTGCCGGAGCCGTCCGCGGCGAGCGTTCCAATCAGTTCCGACGAACCGGAATACTCATAGACCGCGTTGCCGGTTACCGCCGCCTCGAGCTTGCCATTGCCATCGAAGTCGCCGATCGCGATGCCGGCATGGCCCGGCCCCTGGAAGCCCGGGTAGTCCTCCCATGCCGTTGCGGCGGTGGCGTACAGCATGGCCATCAGGCTCAGCCCGGCCAGCACCCGACTCCCTATCCCCTTCATCTCGATCTCCTTCGTGACTGGCAAGCGTCCTGGTACGGGTTCACGTGTGACGATCACTCATCAGCCGGCCCGTTCCGGCCGCGGCCGTTCAATCGAAGCCGTTGGCAAACAGCGCGTCGAACCCGAGCACCTTGCGCGCGATCATGTAGTCCGAGCCGATGATCACGTCGACGTGTTGCGGATCCGGCCCGGCACGCACGAGGCCCTTGTTGCCAATTCCGAGCTGGTTGCCCAATGCGGTGGAGATCGGTATCGCCGTGCCATCCGCCGCGACCTCGTAGAGATACGGCCCACTGGCCGCGATCAAGCGCGTCGCCGATGCATCGAGCGGGCGAAAGAAGGCGCTGCCCGTCGGCAGCAGCCGCTGCCCTTCGAGAGCCAGCGTATCGCAACGATGGAGGGTCACGACGGCGGCCTGGTCGAGTGCCGCGAGTCGGCACGCGGCTCCCTCGCCCCACTGCCAGAGGCCAACGACGCCGGCGGCGGTCTTGGTAGTCGCAACGAGCAGATGGCTGGCAAGATCGAACACATACAGGCCGGCACCGCGGGCGACCGCGACACCCGGCCCTCCGGCCGCCAGCCGCAGCGCCGCGAGACTCGGTGGCGTGTTGCCGTTCAGCGTGACCGACTGCCACAGCACCGCCCCGTTGCGGCCATCGAGAACGACCACCTTGCCGCCGGATGTCGCCACCACGACATCCGGTATGCCATCGCCATTCACGTCGATGGCCGCCAGCGAGCTGATCGTGCCATTGCCGAACACCGAGTTGTAGCCGCCGACGCGCCACTGGTCCTGCAGGCTGAGGCCATCGAGTACCGCAACCTCACCGGCCCAGGAGCCGCTGCCGGCGAGGATGATTTCCTGCTGGGCATCGCCATCGAGCTGGGCCACCGCGATATGCGGCGGTTCGTATGTCCATGAACTGAACACGTCCGATCGTGTCCGTAGCCGCTTGCCACTGGCGGCATCCAGCACGCGCAAAACGGAACTGCCCGAGCCCGAGCCCGAACTCGAACTGGGCGTCAGATAGGCCAGTTGTTCGGAGCCGTTGCCGGCGAGATCGCCTGGAGCAATAGCGGTATGGGGGCCGGTCTCGCGGTTTTGTGAGTAGTCATCTGCCTGCGTGGTGAGGTCGATTGCGCGGAGCCCATTGCGGGAGCCATAGACGACCTCGGCGCGCGCATCGCCATCGATGTCGCCGACGGCCAGCGCCGCAACGTCATTGTCCGGGTAGCCGACGCTGAGGAGGCGCTGGCCGTTGCGCGGATCGTAGATGGCGACACCGTACCCACTGGTCGCGATCTGGTCGGCGCCGCCCGGACTGAGCCGCACGACGCCGGCGAACCCGTTTCCGTTCGTGGCGAACTCCGACACCGGCGAGTAGGGCTGGCCACGGAACACCTGCACGCTGCTCGCATAGGCGACGGCGACGGCGAAGCCCGGGACATTGGGGTCGGCATTGAAACGGCCGACCAGGATCCGGCCAACGAAGCCGCTCGGATAGGTCCATTCGACCGCATGCGTCGCACCGTCGACGATGCGCCCCGGCGTGCCGGCCAGGATCAGCTCGAGGGCCGCGTCGCCGTCGAGCTGCGCCACGCCGATATCGGTCACGGTCTGGGAACCCAGCCACTGAACCGCGCCGGTTTCATAGTCCAGGATCGCCGGATAGCTGTCGCTCCAGCTGCTGGTGCCGGCCATCGCGACGACGTCCAGACGGCCGTCCGCGTCGACATCGACAATCGCGGTCACTTTGCGCACAAACGGCGCCTCGATCGTGCGCACCACACGCAGAGGCACGCCGCCCAGGATCAGGATCTGGCTCGCAGCCCCCTCGCCGACCACGGCGGCAAGGCGGTCTGCCTGGCCCTCGCGCGGCGCCGGGACCAAAGGCCCGACCAGACGCGTCGGCAACATCGAAATCGTGCGGACGCCGAGCTGGCCCGTCACATCGGTACCAAGGACGGCGAGCAGTTGCGAGCTGAACGAGGAATAGTATACGTCCGTGTTTCCGGTGACGGCCGCGACGAGTTTGCCGCTGCCGTCGAAGTCGCCGATCGCGATACCGGCGTGGCCCGCCCCCTGAAAGCCCGGATAGTCCTCCCAAGCGGTCGCAGCCCCGGCCTGCAGCGCAGCGGCCAGGATCAGTGCCGCCCGCACTTTTTTCCCTTTCACGTCCATCCCCTTCATCTCCCTTTCCCCTCGCTGCTGGTCAGCGGCCTCGCATGGTACACGCGCCGTGCAGGTTCATTCCGTGGGCGCCATGTCGTTGCGCGCACCGTTGCGCTGACCCCGGTCAAGGCCGGCGCGCGCGCAGCCTGAGAGCATGCGCGGCACGCCCATGCCGAATCGCGGCATGCGCGATCGCGTCACCACTGAAGGAGTTCCGCCATGCTGTTCGATGTCCCCGCCGTGCGCAGCGAGACCTGCGCCTGCGCAATCACCCAAGCCCTGCGCGCGCAGGATCCGACTGCCGCCGTCGACGTGAAACTGGATGACCGGCGCGTGCGCGTCGAGGGCCAGCTCAGCGCACAACAGGCGCTGGCGGCGATCCAGGCGCCGGTCGGACCTGAGTGTCGAGGCGAAAATTCGGCTGCGCGAGGACAGATTTTCGACGCTTCGCCGGCCCATAGTGGTTCTATGGGCCAAGAAGCGGCGGAAATATGGACCGCGCAGACGGATTTGCAGCCCGGCGACTCAGGTTCGACCGGCGCCCTGGCCGGCTTCGCCGCGGCCGAGGCACCGGCGCACAGCGGCCCCGGCAGCACCTGTTGCGGCGGCTGCAGCTAGAGCGTAGGCGCGACGCCGCCGCGCGATCGTCACTCGGTCGCGCGGTCAGCCCAGGCGGCGCCTGGCAGCGACCGCGCCGACACATACACGCCGAGCGCGATGCCGACGAGGCACAGCGCGGCGACGTAGTGCGCCGGTGCGAGCGGCTGGCGCTGCATCGAGATCGTCACGAACAGCGGCGTGAGGCCGCCGAAGAGCGCGTAGGCGACGTTGTAGGCGAACGACACGCCGGAGAAGCGCACCGCCGGCGGGAACGCACGCACGAGCAGCGTCGGGATCACGCCGACGACGCCGACGCAGAAGCCGGCCAGCGCATACAGCGCATGCAGGTGCTCGGGCCCGCGCTGCAAGCCGAGGTAGAGCAGGTAGGTCGTGCACAGCAGGCTGGCGCAGCCCAGCCGCAGCACGCGCGCAGTGCCGAAGCGGTCGGCCAGCCAGCCGAACACGACGCAGCCGATCGTCAGCGCGAGCGTGGCCAGGCTGTTCGCGGCGAGCGCGCTCGGCGCCGGGATCGCGAACAGGGTCTGGATCAGTGACGGCGTCATCAGGATCACGACCACGATCGCCGCGGTCAGCAGCCAGGTCAGCAACATCGACACGACGACCGCGTGGCCGTGGCCGGCCAGCACGACCTTCAGCGGCAGGCCCTCGACCAGTTCGCGGCGGCGGCGCAGCTCCTCGAACACCGGCGTCTCGGCGAGCAGGCGGCGCAGGAACACCGCGAGCAGGCCGAACACGCCGCCGAGCAGGAACGGGATGCGCCAGCCCCAGGCGAGCACGGCCTCGGCGCCTAGCTCGCGGTTGACCGCGGTCGCGACCAGCGAGCCGAGCAGGATGCCGGCGGTCAGTCCGGCGGTCAGCACGCCGCAGGCGAAACCGACGTGGCGCTCGGGCACGTGCTCGGCGACGAAGGTCCACGCGCCAGGCACCTCGCCGCCGACCGCGGCACCCTGCAGCACGCGCATCAACAGCAGCGCCAGCGGCGCGGCGTAGCCGATGTCGGCATAGATCGGTAGCAGGCCGATCAGCAGCGTCGGGATCGCCATCAGCAGCACGCTGAGCAGGAACATGCGCTTGCGCCCGCTGCGATCGCCGAAGTGCGCCATCAGCACGCCACCGAGCGGGCGTGCCAGATACCCCGCGGCGAACAGGCCGAACGTCTGCAGCTGGCGCAGCCAGTCCGGCGTATCGGGCGGGAAGAACAGCTGCCCGATCGTCGCGGTGAAGAACACGAAGATGATGAAGTCGTAGAACTCGAGCGCGCCGCCGAGCGCGGCGAGCGCGAGCGTGCGCAGGTCACGGCGGCCGAGCGACGGGGCGGAAGCGGGCATGGGCGGTCCGGGCGGGAGGTCCGGCGCGCAGATATAGCATTGCGCGCGGGCGTCGCCTACGGTTTGCGGCGTGGCGCGGCGCCCGCAATACTGGGCTTCTCACTGTCCGGAGGACGTTCCGATGCGCCTCGCCTGGTCCACCACCCTGCTCGCCCTCGCCGTGCTGCTCGCCGGCTGCTTCCAGCCGCTCAAGCTCGACGGCTTCGCCGCGCCACGCGCCGGCCTGCACACCGGCGGCCAGCCGGACGCGGCGCAGCTGCGCGCGTTCGCGCACGGCGGTGGCCGCGTCGTGATCGACCTGCGCGCGGCCGGCGAGGCGCGCGGTTACGACGAGGCCGCGACCGCGCGCGAACTCGGCCTGCAGTACGTGAGCCTGCCGATCGCCGGCGCCGCCGACCTCACACCGGCCAACGCGAGCGCGCTGCATGACGCGCTCGCCGCGGCGCGCGGGCCGGTGCTGCTGCACTGCGCGTCCGGCAACCGCGCCGGTGCGCTGCTTGCGCTCGAAGCCGCACAACACGAAGGACTTGACGCAGCGGCCGCGCTTGAACTGGGCCGCCGCGCCGGCCTGAAGTCGCTGGAGCCGGCCGTGCGCGAGCGGCTCGGGCTGGGTGATTCCCTCGAACGCCCGTAGGCTGGGCGCGCGCAGCGCGACCGGCAACGTACGCCGGCCGGCCTGCGGCCGTCCAGCCTACGCACGCGCCGCGTCCGTTCAGAGCATCGCCGCGAGGTCGTTGCCGATCCGCTCGGGCGTGTCGGTCGGCGCGTAGCGACGCACCACCGCGCCGTCCTTGTCGACCAGGAACTTGGTGAAGTTCCACTTGATCGACTCGCTGCCGAGTACGCCCTTGGCCGCCCGCTTGAGGTACTGGTACAGCGGGTGCGCGTTGGCACCGTTGACCTCGATCTTGGCGAACAGCGGGAAAGTGACGCCGTAGTTGAGCGAGCAGAACTGCTTGATCGCGGCCTCGTCGCCGGGCTCCTGGTGGCCGAACTGGTCGCACGGAAAGCCGAGCACGACCAGGCCGCGCTCGCGCCAGGTTTCGTACAGTTTCTCGAGGCCGGCGTACTGCGGCGTGAACCCGCATTTGCTGGCGACGTTGACGATCAGCAGGGTCTTGCCGCGCCAGGCGCACAGCGGCTGCTCGATGCCGTCGATCGTGGTGGCGCTGAAGTCGTGGACGGTGGTCATGGAAAGGCCGGGATTCGGGATTGGGGATTCGAAAGCGGCAGGCGAGCCGCGGAAGCGGCGCGTCATGCGCGATCGGCGCAGCGTACACCGACGGCGCCGTTCCTGCGCCAGCGTCGTGAGCATGCACAGGGACAGCGCCGCGGGCGCCGCGCTAGGCTGGGCACTCCTGCACGAAGCGGAGGTTCCCATGCGCCCGATCTGGCTCGCCCTCACCCTCGGCCTCGCCCTCCCGCTTGCCACCGCCGCGCCGTCGGTCGAGCGCAGCGTGGTCGGCACGCGTACGAGCGAGAACATCCCGCCGATTCCGGCCGAGCTCGCCGAGCAGCTGCGCCGCTATGCGAACACGCGCGGCGCCGCGCTCGGCGGCTGGACCGCGGACGGCGCCGGCCTGCTGGTCACGACGCGTTTCGGCAGCACCGCGCAGGTGCATCGCGTGAAGGCGCCCGGCGGCGCGCGCGAGCAATTGACGTTCTACGACGAGCCGATCGCAAGCCTCGCACCGAACCCGAAGCAGGACGGTTTTGTGTTCGGCAAGGACGTCGGCGGCTCGGAGTTCTGGCAGCTGTACTGGTTCGACCTCGCCACGCGCGCGACGACGCTGCTGACCGACGGCACCTCGCGCAACGACAACCCGCTGTGGTCGCCCGACGGCGCGCAGCTCGCCTGGAGCAGCACCGCGCGCAACGGCACCGACACCGACGTGTGGGTGCTCGACCGCGCCTGCGGCGCGAAGAAGGCGGTCGTGACCGCCGGCGGCGCGTGGGTCGCGACCGGGTTTTCGGCCGACGGCAGCAAGCTGCTGGTGCAGAAGCTCGTCTCGGCCAACGAGGCGCATCCGGGCGTCGTCGACCTCGCCAGCGGCAAGCTGACGCTGTTCCCGGTCGATGGCGGCAAGGCCGCGTTCGGCGCGTTCCGCTTCGCGCCGGACAGTAGCGGCGTGTACTACACCTCCGACGAGGGCAGCGAGTTCAAGACGCTGCGCTTCCACGACCTCAAGGCGAACAAGGTCGTGTCGCTGAGCGGCGCCATTCCGTGGGACGTCGAGGACTACGCGCTGTCGCGCGATGGCCGCCGGCTGGCCTTCGTCACCAACGAGGACGGCTTCGGCGTGCTGCACCTGCTCGACACCGCCACGCGCGCGGAGCTGCCGCTGCCGGCGCTGCCCAAGGGCGTCATCGGCGGCGTCGAATTCAGCCCGGACGGCGCGCGCATCGCGTTCGCGCTGAACTCGGCGGTGTCGCCGAGCGACGTCTACACGATCGACCTCGCCACGCAGGCGGTGGCGCGCTGGACCCAGAGCGAGATCGGCGGGCTCGATGCGTCGACCTTCATCGCGCCGGAGCTCGTGCGCTTTGCGACCTTCGACAAGGCCGGCGGCAAGCCGCGCACGATCCCGGCGTTCTATTACCGCCCGCACGGCGCCGCCGGCGCGAAGGCGCCGGTCGTGATCCAGATCCACGGCGGCCCGGAAGCGCAGGCCAGGCCAGTGTTCAACGCGGACATCCAGTACCTGGTCGGCCAGCTCGGCATCGCCGTGCTGGTGCCGAACGTGCGCGGCTCGGCCGGTTACGGCAAGCATTACCTGCAGCTCGACAACGGCTTCAGGCGCGAGGATGCGGTCAAGGACATCGGCGCGCTGCTCGACTGGATCGGCACGCGGCCGGAGCTCGACGCGCAGCGCGTGGCGGTCTACGGCGGCTCTTACGGCGGCTACATGGTGCTGGCGACGATGACGCACTATAACGAGCGCCTGCGTGCCGGCGTCGACATCGTCGGCATCTCGAACTTCGTGACCTTCCTGACCCATACCGAGAGCTACCGCCGCGACCTGCGCCGGGTCGAATACGGCGACGAGCGCGATCCGAAGATGCGCGCGTTCCTCGAGAAGATCGCGCCGACCACCAACGCGGGCAAGATCACCAAGCCGCTGTTCGTCGCGCAGGGCGCGAACGATCCGCGCGTGCCGGCCAGCGAGGCGGCGCAGATCGTGGCGAGCGTGCGCGGCAACGGCGGCGAGGTGTGGTTCCTGCAGTTCAGCGACGAGGGCCACGGCTTCCGCAAGAAGCCGAACGTCGACTACTTCCGCGCCGCGACGATGCTGTTCTGGCAGAAGCACCTGCTCGGCGGTTGAGCGCGGATCGATTGGGGACAATACGTTTCGGCGTGACTCGCGCCTGCGGCGCTGCGTCCCACCCTGCCTTGGGCAAACTCGTCGGGTGGGACGCAGCCGCGCGGCGGCGTGCGGTGGACCGCACGCGTCCGACGGCGAGTCCCACCATGCCGCGGCACGCGGGCCCGCGCGGAGCTAGCCGACCCGCTGCAGCGTGATCGCCGGACCCGGCGCGGGCGGCGCCGGCAGGTAATGGTCGACCAGCAGGAACGCGAACAGCGCCATCAGGTAGATGATGGAGTAGTTGAACACGCGCATCGGGAAGAAGTCGTCCGGCGGGTCGAGCAGGCGGATCGCGTAGTACAGGAACGCGCCGCCGAGCACGAACGCGCCGCCGAGGTAGAACAGCCCGCTCATGCCGGTCAGGTACGGCAGCACGGTGACGACCAGCAGCAGCACGGTGTAGAGCAGCACGTGCCAGCGCGTGTAGGTGACGCCGTGCGTGACCGGCAGCATCGGCACCTGCGCGCGCGAGTAGTCCTCGCGGCGGAAGATCGCCAGCGCCCAGAAGTGCGGCGGCGTCCACACGAAGATGATCAGCACCAGCAACAGCGCATGCGCCCAGTCGCGCGGGCCCTGCATGGCGGTCACCGCGGCCCAGCCGAGCAGCGGCGGCGCGGCGCCGGCGGCGCCGCCGATCACGATGTTCTGCGGCGTGGCGCGCTTGAGGAAGGCGGTGTAGACGACCGCGTAGCCGATCAGCGAGCAGAACGTCAGCAGCGCGGTCAGCACGTTGACCAGCGCAACGAGGATCGCCATCGACAGCACGCCGAGCGCCAGCGCGAACGCGAGCACCTGGTGCGGCGTCAGCGTGCCGGTCGCCAGCGGCCGGTGCGAGGTGCGCGCCATCACGCGGTCGATGCGCTGGTCGATCAGGTGGTTCAGCGCCGCCGCCGAGGCCGCGGCGAGCCAGATGCCGACCAGGCCGGCGACGGACTCACGCAGCGGCGGCAGCCCCGGCACGGCGAGGAACATGCCGATGACCGCAGTGAACACGATCAGCGCGACGACGCGCGGCTTGGTCAGTTCGAGGTATTCGGCGGCGAGGCTTCGCATGGGGTCTTCGCTTTCAAGCCCTCCCCCTCGAGGGGAGGGTTGGGTGGGGATGGTGCTGTTCCGGTGTTGCTTCGGCGTCGCTTGCGCGTCACTGTCTACTCGAACACGGACCCGCGTCCCTGCGTTTTCCACTCGCATCCCTGCGAGCGGGTTACTTTCTCTTGCTTGCCCAACGCACAGTCGTGTCGGCACAAGCATCCATCCTTGGGGCGCCTGCCGCTCGACATCCATGTCTCGCCCCAGCCGCCTGAGAGCGGCTTCGACCCCAACAGCGGCGCCCTCCGGGCATCCTGCCCTGCGGGTGCGTGGTCGCCGGCCGGGGTTCGCCGACGGCACGTCCATGTGCCGACGGCGAACGCGCGCGCATCGTGCGCGCGCCCCTGCGGGCCTTGTCGTCCGGCGCCCACCGCCGCTGAACGGGGACCCGGGTAAAGCGGCGCGCTCCTGCGCGCAGAGGCAGATGCAACAGCAGGTGCAAAGCGAGGCAAGCACGCCTGCATGATCATGCGCGCTGCAGCGGTGGCTGCACGCGCACCAACAGCGCGATCAGCGCCAGCAGCAGCAGCGCGGCAACGCCGTTGTGCGCGGTCGCGACCGGCAGCGGCAGCAGCAGCTTGACGTTGGCGATGCCAAGCGCGACTTGGGCGCACAGCAACGTGCCGAGCAGTGCGGCGAGCGCGCGCAGGCCGCGCCGCCAGGCGACGGCGGCGAGCGCGAGCAGCCCGCCGAACACGACCAGCGCGCCGATGCGGTGCGCGAGCTGGATCGCCGCGCGCGCGGACGCATCGAGCACGCCGCCTTCGTAGTTGACGCCGATGCCGCGCCAGAGCACGAAGCCTTCGCGGAAGTCGGTCATCGGCCACCACGAACCGGCGCACGTGGGGAAGTCCATGCCGCAGGCCAGCGCGGCGTAGTTCGCGCTGGTCCAGCCACCCAGCGCGATCTGCAGCGCGAGCAGCCCCAGGCCGGCGACGACTAGCGGGCGCAGGCGCTGCTGCGCCGGCTCCGGTGCGCAGTGCCAGCCCAGGCGCAGCGCGACGTAGCCGAGCAGCGCGAACGTCAGCAGGCCGCCGAGCAGGTGGCCCATCACGACGATCGGCTTGAGCAGCCAGGTGACCGTCCACATGCCGAGCATCGCCTGGAAGATCACCACGGCGAACGCGACGACGGCGACGCGCCACGGCGCGCTGCGCTGCAGCCATGCTGCCGCGGCCAGCGGCAGCGCGATCGCGATCGCCGACAGCAGCGCCGAGACGGCGTAGCTCTGCTTCATGTAGAGCACGATGCCGGCGGCGGCGCACGCGGCCGCGGCCAGCAGCATCGCCACGAGCGGCCGGCGCCGCCAGGCCGCGCTCAGCGCGAGCGCGAACACGAGCAGGCCGAGCGTGCCGGCGATCATGCGGTGCACCTGCTCGCGCCAGGCCTTGTGCGTCTCGAATGGCCGCTCCGGGAACGCCTCGTTCGCGCGCGCGATCTCGTGCTCGTGGCCGGGCCAGGTTGCCTTGCCGTAGCAGGTCGGCCAGTCCGGGCAGGACAGCCCGGCGTTGGACAGGCGCACGAACGCGCCGAACACGATCACGCAGAACGCGAACGCGGTCGCGAATGCAGCCAGGCGCGCCGGCGTAAACAGGTTGCGCATGCTCATCCCTTCACCAGCCGGGCCAGGTCCTTGCGCAGCTTGCTGCCGTCGTAGCCGGCCGCGTAGCGCAGCACGAGGAAGCCGTGCGGGTCGGCAAACGCCGCCGCGACCGTGTCGGGTGCGACGGGGCGCAGGCCGCCCAGCTGCCCGCCGCGGTCCTGCGCGGCCTGCACCGGCGCCAGCGCCGCCAGCGTGTCCGGCGGCAGCGTGGCGTCGAGCACGACCACGCGCACGCGGTGCGCGTTCTGGTTCAGGCTCAGCCGCGCGCGGCGCAGCTCGTCGATGCGCGCCAGGCACTGCTGCGCGCAATCCGGACCGGCCAGCGCGAAGATCGTCCACGACCAGTCGGCATCCTTCCACGCCAGTGGCGCGCCGTTGGCCAGCACGAACGGCGCACCCGTCAGGTCCTGCGGCGGCGTCACCAGCTCGCCATAGTTGCGCGTGCCAGCCGGCCGCCAGCCGATCGCGTTGAGCACGATCGCGGCGAGCAGCGGCGCGGCGAACACCAGCGCCAGCAGCACGAGGCCGAGGCGCTTGCGTGAAGCGGATGTCATGGAACGGTTCCTCACTTGCGCCAATGCAGGAGCACGAACACCGCCACGACGACCGCGGCGAACGTGAACCAGGTGAATGCATACCCGAAATGCCGCTCGGGGGGAAACACTTCCGGCCGCCACTCGCGCACGAACGCACTGCCCGCCTCGGGCAGCAGCAGCAGCACGTGCGCATCGAGCGGGCGGCCGAGGTCGGCGGCGATCTCGGCCGGATCGATGTAGATGCTGGTCTTGGGCCAGCCCGACTGGCGCGGCAACGCGTTGCCGCCCATGCGCAGGCCGGCGCCGGGCGGCGGCGCATACAGCGCGTCGAGCACCTGCGCGCCGTCCGGCGGCGGCGGGATCGGCGGCAGCGCGCCGTGCGCGTCGCGCGCAAGGAAGCCGCGGTTGACCAGCAGCGCCGGGCCACCGGCGGCCGGCTCGAACACGTCGAACACCATCACGCCGGCGCGACCCGCGCGGACCTGGTTGTCGAGCACGTAGGCGTGCCGCGGATCGTAGCGGCCGTCCACGCGCACGCGCGGATGGCGCGCCGGATCGGCCTGGCGACGCGCCTGCGCGAGCATGACCGGCGCCTGCTGCGCGGCGTCGGCGAAGCGTGCGAACAGCGCCTGCTTCTCGTGCGCGCGCTCGAGCTGCCAGCTGCCGAGCGCCAGGAACAGCGCCACGCCCGCCACCATCAACACGATCGCCGGCAACGCCGGCCGCTGCCAGCGCCTAGCCATCGGCGGCAACGGTCCTGATCGGGTTGTTCATCACGGCGATCGACTGGAGGCCGAGGGTTGCAGGATCGCGGCCGAAGCCGCTCCTACGAAGCAGCACCGCCGCAGGAGCGGCGCAGCCGCGACGAGGCGCTGCGGCGCGTCTGCGCGGCGCGCTGCCTTTGCGAATCCCGAATGCCCAATCCCGAATCCCGGCCGTTACAGCACGTACACGAACAGGAAGAGGCCCAGCCAGACCACGTCGACGAAGTGCCAGTACCAGGCGACCGCCTCGAAGCCGAAGTGGTCGTCGCGCGTGAAGTGGCCCTTGGCGCAGCGGAACCAGATCACCGCGATCATGATCGCGCCGAGCGTCACGTGCATGCCGTGGAAGCCGGTCAGCATGAAGAACGTCGAGCCATAGATGCCGCTGCCGAGCGTCAGGTTCAGCTGCTCGTAGGCGTGGTGGTACTCGTAGGCCTGGAAGCCGAGGAAGACCGCGCCGAGCAGCACGGTCGCGGCGAGGAACACCAGCAGGCGCGTGCGGTGGCCGGCGCGCAGCGCATGGTGCGCGATCGTGATCGTGACGCCCGAGGTCAGCAGCAGCATCGTGTTCAGCAGCGGAATGCCCCAGGCCGACATCGTCGAGAACGTACCGCCGACGCTGCCCGGGCCGTTGGTCGGCCACGCGGCGCTGAATTCCGGCCACAGGAAGTGGTTGGTCATCGCGCCGTGGCCTTCGCCACCGAGCCACGGCACCGACAGTGCGCGCGCGTAGAACAGGGCGCCGAAGAACGCGGCGAAGAACATCACCTCGGAGAAGATGAACCACATCATCCCCATGCGGAACGAGACGTCGACCTGCTTGTTGTACAGGCCGCGCACCGACTCGCGGATGACCGCGCCAAACCAGCCGAACATCATGACCAGCAGCAGCGCGACGCCGAGCGCCATCAGCGGCCGGCCGGCCCCGGGATATTCATCCATCCACAGCGCGGCGCCACTGAGCGTGCTGATCAGGCCGAGCGAGCCGACGATCGGCCAGTGGCTGCCGTGGGGAACGTAGTAAGCACCTTGTGTTTGCGCCATGGCGGCCACTCTCGTCAGTCGGTCGTTGCAAGGGATCGGCCCGCCGCTCGCGGCGACAGGGCGGTTTCGGACAGGCGCTGCGTCGCCGCCTCGTTCGCGAAGAACGTGTACGACAGCGTCAGCTCGCGGATTTCCTTCGGCAGGCGCGGATCGACGAAGAACCGCACCGGCATGCGCCGCGATTCGTCCGCCTGCAGCACCTGCTCGGTGAAGCAGAAGCATTCGGTCTTGTTGAAGTACAGCGAGGCGTTGCTCGGCGCGACGCTCGGCACGGCGTTGCCGACGATCGCCGCCCCGCTCAGGTTGTGCGCGTCGAACCAGACCTCGGTCAGCTTGCCCGGGTGCACGTCGACGCTGGTCACCTCCGGCACGAACGTCCACGGCAGCTTGCTGTTGACGCTGGCGACGAACTGCACCGTGACCGTGCGGCTGGTGTCCTCGACCAGGCCGGCCGTGCTGGCCGCGCCGGCGCCGAGCTTGACGCCGAGCACATGCTCGCAGACCACGCGGTACACCGGCACCATCGCGAAGCCGAACAGGAACGCGCAGATGCAGACGATCGCGGCGGTCCTGAGCAGCGCGCGGTTGCGCCGGGTCGCTTCGTCGCTCATGACCTCAGCCACGCCCCGATGATCGACGCCAGGAACAGCGCCACCGCGACCAGCCCGACGACCGCCGCGGTCCGCCGCGCACGCGCGCGGCGTTCCTCGAAGTCCGGATTGTCGTGCCGCTGCGCCATGCCGTTATGTCATTCCAACGATTACGCGTGAATCGAAGCTGCTGTTGTCAAAAAGTGCGGCCATGGATGGCCGTTTTTTGATTCCCGCGGTCACGGATGACCGCACAAACAAACCCGTGGATGGCCGCTTCTGGAGCCGCCGACAAAGCGCTGCCCCCGAAACGGCACGACCACTCAACCCGCAGCGATCACGGACGATCGCACCCATCAATGCGTCACGTCGCCGTGCGCGAGCTTGCTCGCATCGATCAGCGGCGGCACCGTGAAGGTGTGGTGCGGAGCCGGCGACGGCACCGTCCACTCCAGGCCGCGCGCGCCTTCCCACACCTGCATCGTGGCCTTCTGCCTGGAGTAGTAGACGGCATGGATGACCACGCCGACGAAGATCAGCTGGCTGGCGCCGAACCAGAAGCCGCCGATCGAGCTGATCATGTTGAAGTCGGCGAAGGCGACGTTGTAGTCGGGGATGCGCCGCGGCATGCCGGCCAGGCCCAGGAAGTGCTGCGGGAAGAACAGCACGTTGACCGAGATCACGCTCGACCAGAAATGGATCTTGCCCCACTTCTCCGAGTGCATGTGGCCGGACCACTTCGGCAGCCAGTAGTAGACCGAAGCCATGATCGCGAACACCGCGCCGGTGACCAGCACGTAGTGGAAATGCGCGACCACGAAGTAGGTGTCCTGGTACTGGAAGTCGGCCGGCACGATCGCGCACATGACGCCGGAGAAGCCGCCGATCGTGAACAGGATCACGAACGCGACCGCGAACAGCATCGGCACCTCGAACGTGATCGAGCCCTCCCACATCGTGGAGACCCAGTTGAACACCTTCACGCCGGTCGGGATCGCGATCAGCATCGTGGCGTACATGAAGAACAGTTCGCCGCCGAGCGGCATGCCGACCGAGAACATGTGGTGCGCCCACACGATGAACGACAGGAACGCGATCGAGGCGATCGCGTAGATCATCGCCTGGTAGCCGAACAGCGGCTTGCGCGAGAAGGTCGGGATGATCTCCGAGACGATGCCGAACGCCGGCAGGATCATGATGTAGACCTCGGGATGCCCGAAGAACCAGAAGATGTGCTGGTACATCACCGGGTCGCCGCCGCCGGCGGCGTTGAAGAAGCTGGTGCCGAAGTACTTGTCGGTCAGCAGCATCGTGACCGCGCCGGCCAGTACCGGCATCACCGCAATCAGTAGGAACGCGGTGATCAGCCAGCTCCACACGAACACCGGCATGCGCAGCAGGTCCATGCCGGGCGCGCGCATGTTGAGGATCGTGGCGATGATGTTGATCGCGCCCATGATCGAGCTGATGCCCATCATGTGGATCGAGAAGATCATGAAGGCGACGTTGAGGCCGCCCTCGAGCGCGAGGGGCGGATACATCGTCCAGCCGCCCTGCGGGCCGCCGCCGGGCATGAACATCGTCGACAGCAGCATCAGGAACGCGAACGGCAGGATCCAGAACGACCAGTTGTTCATGCGCGGCAGCGCCATGTCCGGCGCGCCGATCATCAACGGGATCATCCAGTTGCCCAGGCCGACGAACGCCGGCATGACCGCGCCGAAGATCATGACCAGCGCGTGCATCGTGGTCATCTGGTTGAAGAACTCCGGCTGCACGAGCTGCAGGCCTGGCTGGAACAGCTCGGCGCGGATCACCATCGCGAAGCTGCCGCCGATCAGGAACATGATCAGCGAGAACACCAGGTACAGCGTACCGATGTCCTTGTGGTTCGTCGTGAACAGCCAGCGATCCAGGAAGCCTTCCGGCTTGTGGTCGCCGTGGTCGTGCACGTCGTGGTCGAGGGCGGGATTGACTGCGGCCATGGCCTTGGAACCTCAAGTTTATGAGTGCGGCCGCTGCAGGGCCGCTTTGTCTCTTGGCGTCGCGTTCGCGCGGGAACGCAAGAACCCGATCCGGTGCGTGTCGGTCAGCCCTGCGCCGCCGGCGCGGGAGCGACCTGCGCGGTGGCGGCGGCCCTGGCAGCCGCCTCGGCTTCCTGCGTCGCCAGCCACTGCTCGAACTCGGCCTTCGGCACGGCCTTCACGACGATCGGCATGAAGCCATGGTCCTTGCCGCACAGCTCGGCGCACTGGCCGCGGTAGGTGCCGGGCTTGTCGATCTGCGTCCAGTTGCTGTTGATGATCCCGGGGATCGCGTCCTGCTTCCAGCCGAGCGTGGGCACCCACCACGAATGGATCACGTCGTCGGCGGTGATGACGAAGCGCACCTTGACGCCGACCGGCAGCACCAGCGGCTTGTCGACGTTGAGCAGGTAGGCCGGGTAGTCGCCGTCCATGACCGTGCGCGGGTCGATGCCCGAGCCGAGCTGGCGCGTGCGCGCCGAATCGGCATCGAGGCTGGAGATGAAGTTCACCGTCGACGGCTTCTTGTAGTAGTCGACGTACTCGTAGCGCCACTTCCACTGGTAGCCGGTGACCTTGATCGTCATGTCGGCGTTCTCGACGTTGGCCATGTCGACCAAGAGCCGAGTCGCCGGCCATGCCATCACGATCAGGATGATGACCGGGATGATCGTCCAGATCGCCTCCATCATGGTGTTGTGGCTCCAGCTCTGGGCCACCGCACCCTTCGACTTCCGGAAGCGGAACATCGCGTAGATCATCGCGCTGAACACGACGACGCCGATGCCGACGCAGACCCAGAACGCGAGCATGTGCACGCCGTGCACGCGCTCGGAGATCGACGTCACGCCGGGCGACATGTTGAGCTGCCACGGTACCGGATTGGCCGATGCCGCCGCACTGGCCAGCGACGCGACTACCGCACAGGCGCGCCGCGCGCGCCGGACCCCCGATGAAATCATGCCACCACCTTGTCGATTGGCTGTATGCATCCCGCGTCGACGTGACGGCGCCGAACCTCCGGCGCGTGCCGGAGCGTCGCGATGTCCAAGTGCGGGTTCGCCCCGATCATAGTGGACCGCGCGCGGGCGCGGCAACATGCCGCACTTGCGCAGCGCGGCAAAGACCTTACGCCGCGGCCGCGCCTTTGCCGGCGCTGGCGGCGTCACTACACTAGGCGCCTGCGCGCCGCCGCCGGCGCGCGCGCCCTCCTCACAGCGCCGAGAACCACCTTGAGCGACATCCTGATCCCCGACCTGCCGTCCTCCCCCGAGCCGGCGCGGACGCGCATCACGGCCGCCTGGCTGCGCGACGAAACCGAAGCCGTCGACGAACTGCTGGCACAAGCCACCCTGCCGCCGGCCGAGCGCGAGCTGGTGCTGGCGCGCGCCTCCGAACTGGTCGCGCGCGTGCGCAGCAAGGCCGGCGAGCAGAGCGCGGTCGAGTCGTTCATGCGCCAGTACGACCTGTCCAGCGAGGAGGGCGTGCTGCTGATGTGTGTGGCCGAGGCGCTGCTGCGCATCCCCGACAGCGCCACCGCCGACAAGCTGATCCGCGACAAGCTCGGCGAGGCGGACTGGAAGAAGCACCTGGGCAGCAGCGACTCGGTGTTCGTCAATGCCTCGACCTGGGGCCTGATGCTGACCGGCCACCTAGTCAACCTGGCCGAGGAGACGCGGCGCGACTTTACCGGCGCGTTGAAGCGCCTGGTCGGGCGCGCCGGCGAGCCGGTGATCCGCCTCGCCGTGCGCCAGGCGATGCGCATCATGGGCCACCAGTTCGTCATGGGCCGCACGATCGGCGAGGCGCTCGACCGCTCGGCCGAGAAGGCCAACGCGGTCTACCGCTATTCCTACGACATGCTCGGCGAGGCCGCGCTGACGCAGCCGGACGCCGAGCGCTACCACCAGGCCTACAAGGACGCGATCGCCGCGCTCGGCGCGCGCGGGCCGTTCGCCAGCGTGCTCGACGCGCCGTCGATCTCGGTCAAGCTGTCCGCGCTGCATCCGCGCTACGAGGTCGCCAAGCGCGCGCGTGTGCACGCCGAGCTGACCGCCAAGCTGCTCGAGCTGGCGCAGCTGGCCAAGCGGCATGGCATCGGCATGACCGTCGACGCCGAGGAGGCCGACCGCCTCGAACTCTCGCTCGACGTGATCGGCGCGGTGTTCTCCGCGCCGTCGCTGGACGGCTGGAACGGCTTCGGCCTGGCCGTGCAGGCCTACCAGAAGCGCGCGCCGTTCGTGATCGACTGGCTCGCCGAGACCGCGCGCAAGGCCGGGCGGCGCTGGTGCGTGCGCCTGGTCAAGGGCGCGTACTGGGATTCGGAGATCAAGCGCGCGCAGGAACAGGGCCTGTCCGGCTACCCGGTCTACACGCGCAAGCCGAACACCGACGTGTCCTACCTCGCCTGCGCCAGGCGCCTGCTCGATGCCGGCAGCGCGGCGATCTACCCGCAGTTCGCCACGCACAACGCGCACACGATCGCCGCGATCTACCATCACGCGCAGGGCCGGCCGTTCGAGTTCCAGCGCCTGCACGGCATGGGCGCGGACCTGTACGCCGAGGTGATCGGCGACAAGAACCTCGCCGTGCCGTGCCGCGTCTACGCGCCGGTCGGCAGCCACGAGGACCTCTTGCCCTACCTCGTGCGGCGCCTGCTCGAGAACGGCGCCAACACCTCGTTCGTGAACCGCGTCGTCGACGAGAACGTGTCGATCCGCGACCTCGTCGCCGACCCGTGCGAAACGGTTCGCGCATCCACCTCCCGGCCGCACCCGCGCATCCCGCTGCCGGTCGGCCTCTACGGTTACGGTTCTGTGTCTGCGCAGAATCCAGATTCGGTATCCAGGAAGAATTCGATGGGCGCCAACCTCGCCAACGACCATGAACTCAAGGCCCTCGCCGACGCGGTCAACGCGCCGCGCGCGCCGTGGACCGCCGCGCCGCTGGTGCCGGGCGCCAACAGCGCCGGCGACCTGCGCGACGTGACCGATCCGGCCGACCGCCGCCGCGTGATCGGCCAGTCGCGCCACGCCGACGCCGCCACGATCGAGCGCGCGCTCGCCAACGCGGTCGCCGCGCAGGAAGCGTGGGACGCGCTGCCGGCAGCCAGCCGCGCGGCGATCCTCGAGCACGCCGCCGACCTGCTCGAGGCGCGCCGCGGCGAGTTCATCGCGCTGTGCGTGCGCGAGGCCGGCAAGACGATCCCGGCCGCGATCTCCGAGGTGCGCGAGGCGGCCGACATGTGCCGCTATTACGCGGCGATGGCGCGCAAGCTGTTCGGCGCGCCGGAGACCCTGCCCGGCCCGACCGGCGAGTCGAACCAGCTGTTCCTGCGCGGTCGCGGCGTGTTCGTCTGCATCAGCCCGTGGAACTTCCCGCTGGCGATCTTCATGGGCCAGGTTGCCGCCGGCCTCGCCGCCGGCAACCCGGTAATCGCCAAGCCGGCCGACCAGACCACGCTGATCGGCCACGCCGCGGTCAAGCTGCTGCACGAGGCTGGCGTGCCGGAGGCGGTGCTGCAGTACGTGCCGGCCAAGGGTTCGCTGATCGGCAGCACGCTGCTGACCCGCCCCGAGGTCGCCGGCGTCTGCTTCACCGGCTCGACCGAGACGGCGTGGACGATCAACCGCACGCTGGCCGCGCGCAACGCGCCGATCGCCGCGCTGATCGCCGAGACCGGCGGCCAGAACGCGCTGATCGCCGACTCCTCGGCGCTGCCCGAGCAGCTGGTCAAGGACGTCGTCGCGTCCGCGTTCGACTCCGCCGGCCAGCGCTGCTCGGCCGCGCGCGTCTTGTTCGTGCAGGAGGACATCGCCGAGAAGGTCATCGCGATGCTCGCCGGCGCGATGGACGAGCTGGTGGTCGGCGCCCCCGGCCACCTGTCCACCGACGTCGGCCCGGTCATCGACGACGCCTCGAAGAAGATCCTCGTCGAGCACGGCGAGCGCATGGACCGCGAGGCTCGCCCGATCAACACGGCGCGCCTGGCCGATGGCTGCGAGCACGGCACGTTCGTCGCGCCGCGCGCATGGGAGATCCCCTCGCTCGCGCTGCTGACGCGCGAGGTGTTCGGCCCGGCCCTGCACGTGGTGCGCTGGAAGGCGAGCGAGCTCGACGCCGTCATCGACGCGATCAACGCGACCGGCTACGGCCTCACGCTCGGCATCCACAGCCGCATCGACGCGACGATCGAGCACATCGCGCGGCGCGCCAAGGTCGGCAACTGCTACGTCAACCGCAACCAGATCGGCGCGGTGGTCGGCGTGCAGCCGTTCGGCGGCGAGAACCTGTCCGGCACCGGCCCGAAGGCCGGCGGCCCGCACTACCTGCTGCGCTTCGCCACCGAGCGCACGCTGACCGTCAACACGACCGCCGCCGGCGGCAATGCCTCGCTGCTGACGCTGGGCGAATAGCGGCACCCCGCGAGGCAGGCGCCCGGCGCCTGCCTCGTCTGGTCATCGGGTAGGCGCGGACCGTTCGGTCCGGCTATGCTGACTGCTTTCCAGCATGGCGCCCCCTCCGTCCTCGAACGGGGAAGCAGGACGTCCGTCTCCCATCCGGACTCGACGGCGCTGGATCACGCGGTACTGCGGCAAGGAGCCCAAGCATGCCTGACGAACGACGGTCGTCCCCGTCCGAAACCCTCCGCTTGGCAGGGACAACATGCAGCGGGGTTGGCGCCAGCCCCGAACCGGACGCGGAGTCCGCCGAAGCGGCGGGCCGCGCTGCGGTGAATACGTCGAATCTTCGCGCATTTGCCCATGGCTGACGGCGCCAAGCGCGCGAACGCGCCGGTCAACGTCATATGCATGAAGTGGGGCGACAAGTATGGCGACGAGTACGTCGTCATCCTGCGCAACATGGTCGCGCGCCATCTTGCGCGGCCGCACCGCTTCGTCTGCCTGACCGATTCCGCCGGGGGCCTGCCGGCCGACCTCGAGACGCTGCCGCTGCCGGCCTGCCCGGTCATCGCCGGGCGCGAACAGGAGGCGTGGCGCAAGCTGTCGCTGTTCGGGCCCGGACTGGGCGACCTGAGCGGCCCGACGCTGTTCCTCGACCTGGACCTGATCGTCGTCGATGCGCTCGATCCGCTGTTCGATTTCGAACCCGGGCGTTTTTGCATCATCCACAACTGGACGCATCCCGACCGCCGCGTCGGCAACTCGTCGGTGTTCCGCTTCGAGGCCGGACGCCACCCACAGGTGTTCGAGCGCTATGCGCGCGATCCGGCCACGGTGGTCGCCGCGCACCGCAACGAGCAGATCTTCCTGACGCAGCGGATCGACAAGGCCGAAGGCGCCGTCTGGTGGCCTGCGCCGTGGTGCGTCAGCTTCAAGAAGCACTGCCTGCCTCGCGGACCGGCCAAGCTGCTCGTACCGGCGCGGATTCCCGCCGGCGCGCGCGTGGTCGTGTTCCATGGCGAACCGAACCCGCCGCAGGCCGCGCGCGAATGGCGCTACAAGGGCCATCACTTCATGCGGCCGGCGCGCTGGATCCTGGACTACTGGTATTGAAGGCCTCGGCCGTGGCGCCTGTCGCGGCTGTGCTGCTCCTGCAGGAGCGCCGCAGGCGCGACAGGGCTGCCGCGACACCGTAACGCCTCGTCGCGGCTGCGCCGCTCCTGCGACGATCGAAAAACGACGGGCACCCTAAGGTGCCCGCCGCGCGCTCCCCAAAACGTGAAACGGTCAGAACAGGTACTGGCCCGAGATGCCGAGCACGTTGCCCGAGTTCTTGAAGCGGCCGGTCAGGCGGCTGAACGTGGCCGAGGTGTGGTCGATGTCGCCGTCCTTCACGAACAGGTGCACGAAGCCGGCATCGAACTTGAGCTGCTCGCTCATCTTGTAACCGGCGCCGAAGGCCACCCAGGTGCGGTGGCCGTCCGGCACGCGCGGCGTGCGCGTGTCGATGTGCGTGGGCGACCGGTCGTAGGCGACGCCGGCGCGCAGCGTCCACTGGTCGTTCAGGCGGTAGTCGCCGCCGACCGAGAAGAACCAGGTGTCGTGCCAGTCGAACAGCGAGACCGAGTCGGGCTGCAGCGGATTGGCGTAATGCACGGTCAGGTCCTTGAAGCTCGACCAGTGCGTGTAGCTGACGTCGAGGCCGAGGCTCAGGCGGTCGTTGACCGTGTGCCACCAACTGCCGCTGACGAACCACGGCGTGGTGAAGTCGGCCTCGCCCTTGCTGTTGACGAAGCGGCCGCCGAGCAGCGGCTGGATGTTCGACGGCACGAGGAAGGTGCCGTCGCCGCTGATCGTGTGGTCGATCTTGGAGTGGAAGTTCACGCCGATGCGGTCGGCCTCGGTCGGCTTCCACAGCGCGCCGACGATGAAGCCGTAGCCCCAGTCGTCGCCCTTCAGGCCGCCGAAGCCGTCAGCCTCCTGCGGCAACAGCGCGCCGTTGGTCGGCACCGCGAGGATCGTGCCGAAGTCGATCGCCTGGGTCAGCTCGGCGCTGGTGCGCTGCGCGATCACGCTGCCGCCGAGCGAGAACTGGTCGTTGAGCTTGAACGAGGTCGAGAAGTTCAGGTCGATCGACTCGAGCTTGGACAGCAGCGCGTCGTAGCGGCCGGCCCAGCCGGTGTCGAACTCGGTCTGGAAGCCGAACGGCACGTTCAGGCTGGCGCCGATCGCCCAGCGGTCATTGATCGGCCGCGCGTAGTACATCGCCGGCACCGGCTTGGTCAGGCCGCCATTGCCGCCGTCGCTGCCGGTCAGCGGGCGGCCGAGCAGATCGGTGCCGCTGCCGTGGAACTTGGTCGAGAAGTTGATGACGTTGAGGTCGGCCTGGAAGCAGCTCTTGTCGCCGAGGTCGCTCATGGCGGCCGGGTTGTTGACGACGACCGAGCAGTCGTCCGGTGCCGCGGCGCCGCCGGCGAAGGCACGGCCGAGGCCCTGCGCGCTGTTTTCCTTGAGCTGGAAGCCGCTGGCCTGCGCGTCCTGGCCGCCCAGCGCAAGCGCCAGCGCGAACGGCAAGGCAGCGAGCGACAGTGCGACCGGGTGGCGATGGAAGTGACGCTGCATACGGACGCTCCTTGAGATGGGCAACGATTTCTTGCCGGGTTCATAACGAATTGGTAGCGATCTTAGCCACAAGTTCGCCGAACCTTCCATCGTGCGCCGCCGCAAATCGCGGCAAAGCGCGCCACGACGCGGGCTGCACATGGCTCGGACCCTACGATTCCGTATGGCCGCGACGGGCGAACGGGCTGATTGCCCCGCCGGCTGACAGCAGCGTGCGCCGCGGTTACGCTGCGCCGGCGTGCCGGCGGCGCGTCCCCGGCATCGATGGCTGCAACCATTCCGGCGGAGGGGAACATGGGTTTCGACCGCAAGTACCTGATCTGGGCCCTGGGCTATGTCGCGTTCGGCATGTGCGTGGGCATCTACATGGCCGCCTCGAAGAACCACGGCCAGCTCGTCGCGCACGCGCACATCCTGCTGGTCGGCTTCGTGGTGTCGTTCGTCTACGCCATCATCCACAAGCTGTGGCTGCCGCAGCCCGGCAGGGCGCTGGCGACGGCGCAGTTCGTGCTGCACCAGGCCGCCGCGCTCGTCATGTTCGCCGGCTTGCTGCTGCTCTACGGCGAGGTGCTGCCCGAGCCGACGCTGGCGCCGATGCTCGGCATCGCCTCGATCGGCGTGCTGGTGGCGGCGCTGCTGATGAGCTTCATGGTGCTGCGCGCGGGGCGCGGCCAGATGGTCGCGCGCTGAGCGCGCTCTTAGCCCTCCCCTTCAAGGGGCGAGCCGGGATTCCGATCGCTGCCGCAGCGATCGCCGGCGAGCGGCCGCACGGGGAATGAGCGCGCGGCGCGGCGCAAGCGGTGCACTTGCGGCCCTTTTCCACGGACGCGCCCCACGAGAAGCATCGCGCCTGCCGGCGCTCCCACCGGGTTGCCGCAAGCTCGACCTCGACCGCGATGCGCGGCCCCTGTGGGAGCGGCGGAAGCCGCGATGCTCGTCCGGTGCCAGCGCTCCCACCGGGACAGCCATGCGCTCACCCCGGCGGCGCGGACTCGCTCGCCGCCAGCTGCGCGATCGCCTCGCGCGCGAGTTCGCTGAGGCCAGCGCCGCCGGCGTCGAGATGGGCGAAGATCTGCCGGCGCATGCGCGGCGCCCAGTAGCGGCGCAGGTGCGTGGCGATCGCGTCGACCGCGGATGCGCGATCGGGCTCGGCGGCGAAGAACGCGGCGATGTCGTTGGCCATCTGGACCAGGTGTTCGATGCTCACGGGACAGGCTCCGCTGCGGTCGCGACGATGCGCTGCGGCCCGCTGTAGACGACATGACCTTCGCGCCGCGCGAAGCCGACCAGGGTCAGGCCGGTCGTCTCGGCCAGCTGGATCGCCAGCGCGGTCGGCGCCGAGATCGCGGCGAGCAGGCCGACGCCGAGCGTGGCGGCCTTCTGCACCATCTCGTAGCTGGCGCGGCTGGTGACGACGAGGAAGCCGCCGTGCAGGTCCGCGCCGGCGCGCGCGAGCGCGCCGATCAGCTTGTCGAGCGCGTTGTGGCGGCCGACGTCCTCGCGCACCAGCACGAGTTCGCCGTCGACGCGCGCCCACGCGGCCGCGTGCGTGGCGCCGGTGGCGAGGTTCAGCGGCTGGCGTTCGTGCAGCTCGGCAAGCGCGCGCTGCAGCGCCGCAGGCGTGATGCGCGGGCCGTCGCCGACCGGCGGCGGCTGGCGCAGCGCGTCCTCGAGCACCTGCGCGCCGCACAGGCCGCAGCCGCTGCGGCCGGTCAGGTTGCGCCGGCGCGCATCGAGCGCGGCCGCGCGCGCGGCCGGCACGCGCAGGCGCAGCTCGATGCCTTCGAGCAGGTCGTGGCGGCTGACGCCCTCGAGCTCGCGCGCCTGCCCGATCACCGCCTCGCTGAGCGAGAAGCCGAGCGCAAAGTCGTCCAGGTCGCACGGCGTGGCCATCATCACGACGTGCGGCGCGTCGTTGTAGAGCAGCGCGACCGGCACTTCCTCGGCGACGCGGTCGGTCGCCACCTCGACCGCGCCGTGGCGCCAGCGGCGCACCTCGCGCAGCGCGTAGCCGCGCGCGCCCGTCTCAGTGATCGGCGGGCGCATGCGCCGCCTCCGGCAGCAGCGCCTGCTGCTGCGCATCGAGCGCGTGGAAGCGCTGCTGCCACGCCGACGGCTGCTGCACGCGCGTGACCTCGACCGCGGTGACCTTGTACTCGGGGCAGTTGGTGGCCCAGTCGGAGTTGTCGGTCGTGATCACGTTCGCGCCGGAGCCGGGGAAGTGGAACGTCGTGTAGACCACGCCCGGCTGCATGCGCTCGCTGAGCTGCGCGCGCAGCACGGTTTCGCCGGCGCGACTGGCAATGCCGACCCAGTCGCCGTCGGCAATGCCGCGGTCCTCGGCGTCCTGCGGATGGATCTCGAGGCGGTCCTCGGCGTGCCAGGCGACGTTGCCGGTGCGGCGCGTCTGTGCACCGACGTTGTACTGGCTGAGGATGCGCCCGGTGGTCAGGATCAGCGGGTACTTCGCGTTGACCTTCTCGCGCGTGGGCACGTACTCGGTGACGAGGAAGCGGCCCTGCCCGCGCACGAACGTGCCCACGTGCATGGTCGGCGTGCCGTCCGGCGCCTGCGCGTTGCACGGCCACTGGATGCTGCCGAGTTCGTCCAGGTGCGCGTAGCTGATGCCGGCGAAGGTCGGCGTCAGGCGCGCGATCTCGTCCATGATCTGCGACGCATGCGCGTAGTGCATCGGGTAGCCGAGCGCGTTGGCGAGGAGCTGCGTCACCTGCCAGTCGGCGTAGCCGCTGCGCGGCGCCATCACCGCGCGCACGCGCGAGACGCGCCGCTCGGCATTGGTGAACGTGCCGTCCTTTTCGAGGAAGGTGGAGCCCGGCAGGAAAACGTGCGCGAACTTGGCCGTCTCGTTGAGGAACAGGTCCTGCACGACCACGCATTCCATCGCGCTCAGCGCGGCGGTCACGTGCTGCGTGTTCGGGTCCGACTGCGCGATGTCCTCGCCTTCGATGTAGAGCGCCTTGAAGCTGCCGTCGAGCGCCGCTTCGAACATGTTCGGGATGCGCAGGCCCGGCTCGGCCTGCAGCGGCACGCCCCAGGCCTGCTCGAAGCTCGCGCGCACGGCGGCGTCGGCGACGTGTCGGTAGCCGCTGAACTCGTGCGGGAACGAGCCCATGTCGCACGAGCCCTGCACGTTGTTCTGCCCGCGCAGCGGATTGACGCCGACGCCCTCGCGGCCGAGGTTGCCGGTCGCCATCGCGAGGTTCGCGATCGCGATCACCGCGGTCGAGCCCTGCGCGTGCTCGGTCACGCCGAGGCCGTAGTAGATCGCCGCATTGCCACCGGTCGCGTACAACCGCGCGGCCGCGCGCACGTCGCCGGCCGGCACGCCGGTGACCGCCTCCATCGCCTCGGGCGAGTTGCGCTCCTCGGCCACGAACGCGCGCCAGCGCTCGAACGGCGCGCGCTCGCAGCGCGCCGCGACGAATGCCTCGTCGACCAGTCCTTCGGTCACGATCACGTGCGCGAGCGCGTTCAGCAGCGCGACGTTGGTGCCGGGGCGCAGCTTCAGGTGCACGTCCGCGGCGACGTGCGGCGTGCGCACGAGGTCGATGCGGCGCGGATCGGCGACGATCAGCCGCGCGCCTTGGCGCAGGCGCCGCTTCATCTGCGAGGCGAACACCGGGTGCGCGTCGGTCGGGTTCGCGCCGATCACGAAGATCACGTCGGCCTGCATGACCGAATCGAAGCTCTGCGTGCCGGCCGACTCGCCGAGCGTGTTCTTCAGGCCGTAGCCGGTCGGCGAATGGCACACGCGCGCGCAGGTGTCGACGTTGTTGTTGCCGAACGCGGCGCGCACGAGCTTCTGCACGAGGTAGGTTTCCTCGTTCGTGCAGCGCGAGGAGGTGATGCCGCCGACCGCGTCGCGGCCGTACTTCGCCTGGATGCGCCTGAACTCGGACGCGGCGTGCGCGATCGCCTCATCCCACGACACCTCGCGCCACGGCTCGGAGATCGTCGCGCGCACCATCGGCTTGAGGATGCGGTCCGGATGCGTCGCATAGCCGGTCGCGAAGCGGCCCTTCACGCACGAGTGGCCGTGGTTCGCGCGGCCGTCCTTGTCCGGCACCATCCTGACCAGCGTGTCGCCCTGCATCTCGGCGCGGAACGAGCAGCCGACGCCGCAGTAGGCGCAGGTCGTGACGACGCTGCGCGCGGCCGGGCCGAGCGCGAGCAGCGACTTCTCGCTCAGCGCGGTGGTCGGGCAGGCCTGCACGCAGGCGCCACAGGAGACGCATTCGGAATCGAGGAACGACTCGTCCTGGCTCGCGACCATGCGCGAGGCGAAGCCGCGGCCCTCGATCGTCAGCGCCAGCGTGCCCTGCTGCTCGTCGCAGGCGCGCACGCAGCGCGAGCAGACGATGCAGGCGGCCGGGTCGAACGTGAAATACGGGTTCGACGCATCCAGCGGCCGGAACAGCGGATTCAAGCCCTCCCCTTCAAGGGGGTGAGCCGGGCTTTCGATCGCGGCCGTCGGGCCGCGATCGCCGGCGAACGGCCGCACAGGGATGTGCGGACCGGACTCGCGAGCGCAGGATGCGCGAGGGGTGGGTGGGGATGGTGTCGGGCTCGCGTCGCGCTTCAATGCCGGGTAGACATGATTCGCGCCGTCGAAGCCATAGCGGACTTCCTCCACGCCGACCAGCGCCGCCATCTGCGCCATCTCGGTCTGCGCGGCGACGCCGGGGTTGGCCGCGTCGAGCGGGTAGTCGGACAGGTACAGCTCCATCACGCCGCGGCGCAGCCGGCCGAGCGTATCGCCCTGCGTGGTCACCTGCATGCCGGGCGCGACCGGGGTCGTGCACGAGGCCGGGTAGCCCTTCATGCCCTCGACCTGCACCAGGCACAGCCGGCACGAGCCGAACGCATCGAGCAGCTCGGTCGCGCACAGCTTCGGGATCGTGATGCCGGCCTCGGCCGCCGCGCGCAACACCGAGGTACCGGCCGGCACCGTCACCGCGCGGCCGTCGATCGTCAGCGTGACGGTTTCGCTGGATGGCGACTTCGGCGTGCCCAGATCGGCTTCGGCGAGTGAACGCATATCAACCTCCGACGAAGCGGCTCAAGCCCCTCCCCCCTCGGGAGAGGGGTTGGGGAGAGGGTCCGGGCGAGTGCGAGGCCTCAAGCCTGCGCGAGTCCCACCGTCGTTGCGCGCAGACGGTGGGACTCGCCGCTGCGCGGCTGCGGCCCACCCTACTTAATATCGAGCGCATGTCAGCCTCCGGCGCACCGCGCGCGACGATGATGGCCGTCATTCCGGCGTAGGCCGGAATCCAGCTTTTCAACACCAACGACAGGAACTGGATCCCGGCCTTCGCCGGGATGACGGCAATCCAAGGTGCGTTCACTGTCATGCCCGCCCCCCGAAGTCTTCCGGAAAATGCGCCAGCGCGCTGCGCACCGGGTCCGGCGTGAGGCCGCCGAGCGCGCACAGCGAGCCGAAGCGCATCGTCTCGCACAGGTCCTCGAGCAGCGCGAAATTCTTCTCGCGCTCGATGCCGGCACGGATGCGCTCGAGCACCTCGACGCCGCGCGTCGAGCCGATCCGGCACGGCGTGCACTTGCCGCACGATTCGGCCGCGCAGAACTCCATCGCGTAGCGCGCCTGCTCGGCCATGTCGACCGTGTCGTCGAACGCGACGACGCCGCCGTGGCCGAGCATCGCGCCGATCGCGGCGAACGCCTCGTAGTCGAGCACGGTGTCGAACTGCGAGGCCGGCAGGTACGCGCCGAGCGGGCCACCAACCTGCACCGCGCGCAGCGGCCGGCCGGACAGCGAGCCGCCGCCATAGTCGTACAGCAGTTCCCGCAGCGTCACGCCGAATGCGAGCTCGACGAGGCCGGTGCGCTTCAAGTTGCCGGCGAGCTGGATCGGCAGCGTGCCGCGCGAACGGCCGGTGCCGTAGTCGCGGTAGAACGCGGCACCGCGCTCGAGGATGAGCGGCACCGAGGCGAGCGAGATCACGTTGTTGACCACGGTCGGGCGGCCGAACAGGCCCTTCAGCGCCGGCAGCGGCGGCTTGAAACGGACCTGGCCGCGCTTGCCTTCGAGGCTGTCGAGCAGCGCGGTTTCCTCGCCGCAGATGTAGGCGCCGGCGCCGAGGCGCACTTCCAGCTCGAAGCGCTTGCCGCTGCCGCCGATGTCGGCGCCGAGCCAGCCGGCCGCGTAAGCGGCCGCGATCGCCGCGTCGAGCGCGCGCCGCGCATGCGGGTATTCGCTGCGCAGGTAGATGTAACCCTGCGTCGCACCGACCGCGAGGCCGGCGATCGCCATGCCCTCGACCAGGCATAGCGGATCGCCCTCCATCAGCATGCGGTCGGAGAACGTGCCGGAGTCGCCCTCGTCGGCGTTGCAGACGATGTATTTGGACGGCCGGGATTCGGGATTGGAGATTGGGGATTGGGAAGAGCGGGCCGCCTCGAGGACCGTCTTCCACTTGATGCCGGTCGGGAACGCGGCGCCGCCGCGGCCGCGCAGGCCGGAGTCGATGACCGTCTGCACGATCGCGGCCGGCGCCATGTCGAGTGCCTTGCGCAGGCCGCGGAAGCCGCCGTGCGCGACGTAGTCGGCGACGCTGAGCGGATCGGTCACGCCAACGCGCGCGAAGCACAGGCGCTGCTGGCGCTTGAACCAGTCCAGTTCCTCGACCGCGCCGAGGCGCAGCGCGTGCGCGGCCCCCTCTCCCGCAACGGGAGAGGTGAAGACGCCGGCGTCGAACAGGCTCGGCACGTCGGCGGCGCGCACGGGTCCGTACGCCGTCCGAATCCCCAATCTCGAATCCCCAATCCCGGCTTCAACCTCCACCAATGGCTCAAGCCACAGCATCCCGCGCGAGCCGGTGCGCACGAGTTCGATCGCGATGCCGCGCCGCTGCGCCTCGGCCGCCAGCGCCTGCGCGGTGCGCTCGGCACCGAGCGCGAGCGCGCTGGCGTCGCACGAGACGCACACGCGAAGCGGAGCGGCACTCATGCGCCCGCCTCCTCGCGCAAGCGGCCGACCAGCGCGTCGAACGCGTCCGCGGTCACGTTCGCATGCAGCTCATCGGCATCGAGCAGCAGCGAAGGCCCGCAGCCGCAGTTGCCCAGGCAATAGACCGGCTCCAGCGTGAGCGCGCCGTCGGCGGTGGTCTGGTGGAAATCGATGCCGAGCGTGCGCCTGGCATGCGCCTCGAGCGCGCGCGCGCCGCGTGCCTGGCAGGCCTCGGCGCGGCACAGGCGCAACACGTGCCGGCCCGGCGGCGTGCTGCGGAAATGGTGGTAGAAGCTGACCACGCCGTGCACCTCGGCGCGCGTGAGGTTGAGCGCCTGCGCGATCACCGGCAGCGCCGCCGGCGGCACATGGCCAAGCGCATCCTGCACCGCATGCAGCAGCGGCAGCAGTGCGCCGGGCCGCGCGGCATGCTCGGCGATCGCGCGCTGCACCGCCTGCGCCTGATCGGCCGGCAAGGCCGGCGACGGCGCGGCGCCGGAGCGCGCAGGCAATGGCTTCATGGCAGTTTCCTCGGGCCCGTGTTTGCTCGATGCCGTTCGCCGCCCGCGCCACCTTGCCTGCCGGCCACGGTACGCGCGGCCAGTCCGGCCTCGGCGGCTCTTCACGCCCTCCCCCTCAAGGGGAGGGTCGGATGCGTTGGCGCGAAAACCAATCCGCACCCCAGCGCTTACAATAGTCTTTTCACGCCGCGCCTGCGCAAGGCGGTCGCGCGGGCGCTCCGTCGCGGCGACTCACCCTGCGCCGCCGCACCGGAACGCTACATGAGCAAGCTCTACGACCGCGCCTATTTCGACAAGTGGTACCGCCAGTCCGAGCACCGCGTCGGTTCGCGCGGCGCGCTCGCGCGCAAGGTCGCGATGATCGTGCACCTGGCCGAGTACTACCTCGGGCGGCCGCTGCACAACGTGCTCGACGTCGGCTGCGGCGAGGCGCCGTGGCGCGCGCCGCTGCTGAAGCTGCGCCCGAAGCTGGACTACCGCGGCCTCGATGCGAGCGAGTACGTGGTCGGCCGCTACGGCCGCACGCGCAACATCGGCCTGGCGCGCTTCGGCCAGCTCGCCGAGCTGCGCTTCGACACGCGCTTCGACCTGATCGTGTGCAGCGACGTGCTGCACTACGTCGAGGCGCGCGAGCTGCGCCGCGGCCTGTCCGGCTTCGGCGAACTGCTCGAAGGCATCGCGTTCCTCGAACTGTTCACCTCGCGCGACCTGGTCGACGGCGACCACGACGGCTTCATCGCGCGCACGCCGGCGTGGTACCGCGCACGCTTCCTCGACGCCGGCCTGCTGCCGTGCGGCTCGCACGCCTACCTCGGCCCGCGCCTGATGCGCACGGTCGCCGCACTCGAGTGCCTGTGAGGCCATCGACGCGCGGCGCGTTCGGGCGCATGATGACGCACTGGTTCCCGTTACTTCCGCTGCATCGACTTCCATGGCCGGCAAGATCCTGATCGTCGCGGCACTCGCCGCCATCCTCTACAACCTCGGCGCCGGCCTGTACTACATGATGGTCGACAAGGGCGGCACCGACCGCACGCTGAACGCGCTGACGCGCCGCATCGCGCTGTCGGTCGGGCTGATCCTGCTGGTCATCCTCGGCATCGGCCTCGGCTGGATCCAGCCGCATGGCATCGGCGGCTGAGCGATTGGCGCGCCGGCGCGCGCCGGCGTATCGTCGCGCCCCCTTCCGGCACCCGCGCTCCTGCCATGATCGAACTGGTCGGCTTCGACGGCGACGACACGCTCTGGCACAGCGAGGGCTATTACCAGCATGCCGGCGCCGAGTTCGAGCGCATCGTCGGCGCCTGGATCGACGTCGCCGACGCCGGCGTGCGCAGCCGCCTGCAGGCGGTCGAGCGGCGCAACCTCGCGCTGTTCGGCTACGGCGCGAAGGGCATGACGCTGTCGATGATCGAGGCCGCGATCGAGCTGACCGGCGGCCGCATTCCCGCCGCCGACCTGCACCGCATCGTCGAACTCGGCAAGCGCATCCTCGAGCACCCGGTCGAACTGCTGCCCGGCATCCGCGCCGCGGTGCAGGCGGTCGCCGAACGCCACCGCGTCGTGCTGATCACCAAGGGCGACCTGTTCCACCAGGAGCGCAAGGTCGAGCAGAGCGGCCTCGGCGACCTGTTCCAGCGCATCGAGATCGTGTCGGAGAAGGACACGCGCAGCTACGCGCGCGTGCTGGCCGAGGTCGGCGTCGACGCGCGCGCGTTCGCGATGGTCGGCAATTCGCTGCGCTCGGACATCGAGCCGGTCATCGCGCTCGGCGGCTGGGGCATCCACATGCCCTACCACGTCACCTGGGAACACGAACTCGAACACAACGTCGAGCGCGGCCACCCGCGCGTGCGCACCGTCGCCGGCCCGGACGGGATTGCCGAAGCAGTGACGCAGCTGGCGTCTGGCTGACCCGCCGCGCGCCGCCACACGGCGGCGCGCGGCGGCAACGAACCGTCAGGTCCTGGCGGGATGCGCTTGCAGGAACGCCTTCAAAGCAGCCAGCAGACGTTCCTTCGCCGCTAGCACCTCCTCGCCCAGCTCGCGCATTCCCTCCGGGTAGTGCTTGAGCAACGGCCTGGACGCGTCGACATCCCGGGACAGCGCAAACTCGATGGCCCAGACGACCTCCTGCGGGGAGGACATGCCGTTGAGCGATGCCTCGACTTCCCGGCTCGGTCCGACTCATCCTGTGCGAGGCTCGCCAGCAGTGCCCGATCGCGCTTGCCGAGCTCGACGGGATCCATACCCAACTGCGCACGCCGTTGCAGCGCCCTGGCTGGCAGGTCGTCGAGCAGATCATCCAGTTTCCCGGCGAGCAGAAGCGCCTCCTGGAGCGCTGCGACAACCGCGTCTTCCTCCGCCTTGCCGACTGCAATCCGCACGTAACCTTTCATTGGACTCCCCGCTGAAGTGATCCGCCCAAGATCGGGGGCAGGTTCACTTCCTGACATTCGATACGTGAACCTGACTCCGATCCTGCTTGCCCCATCGCGAGATCAAGATCGGCGCGCGGGGGCGAATCGGTCTCTGTGGCGATGGCGTGAGAACAACACCATGCCCACCCAACCCTCCCCTTGAGGGGGAGTGCTGAAAGCGCGCTCTACAGAGAAGGTCTACGCGCTGACGCGCGCGAAAAGGCGGGCATGCCGGCACCCGGATTCGAACTGGGGACCTACCGCTTACAAGGCGGTTGCTCTACCAACTGAGCTATGCCGGCACGGGCGCGCATTCTAGCCCGGAAGGCCGGGCCTGTCTCGGCGCGCGCCGGGCGCGCGGCCAGCGCCGCGCTTGCCCCCAAGCCCTCTCAGAAGCACGCGATCGTCTCCTCGCGCAGGTCGCGCGCGCTCACGCGCTCGCGCCAGTCCAGCGGCGCGGCGCCGGCGAGCGCGACGTCGAGCCAGTACTGCGGCAGCTCCTCGGTGCGCGTGGCGACCTGCGGCGTGAAGCCGAGCGCGGCGATCTCGGCGCGGCGGCGCTCGGCGTTGCCCTGGTCGCGGAACAGGCCGAGCGAGACGGTGTTCTGCTGCTCGCCGGCGGTGACCACGTAGTAGTCGCGCACGCCCTTCTGCTGCAGCGTGCGCGCGGCGCCGAGCGCCTGTTCGCGGTTGTTCATCGCCGGCAGGTGCACCCAGTAACCGCGCGTCTGCGTCGCGCGCGTCTCGCGCATGCGGATGCGCCGCGTCAGCGGCGCCAGCGCGTTCAGCGCGGCGCGCGTGTCGGACTGGGTCGCGAACGGGCCGATCGTGCGGCATTCGTCGCTGGCCAGCTCCGCGCCGCTCTCCGGCGCGCTGGCCAGCTCGGCGGTGGCGGCGACGCCTTCGCCCTCGCGTTCGGACAGCAGCACCAGCGCCGGCACGCCTGGGTCGGCCACCGCCGCGGGAGCCTGCGCCGGGCGCTGGGCGAACAACAGCCAGGCCGCCCCACCGAGGTTGAGCGCAAGCAGCAGCGTGAACAGGGCGCGGACGAACATCGGGGTCGGCGGCGACGGGGGGAACCCCGATTCTAGCCGTCCGCCCCGGCCGCGTTCATGGCCCAGCGCGCAAGCCCGTGCAGGACCAGGTCGTGCGCCGGTTCGGCCTGCGGCAACAGCGGCGCGAGGTCGCCGCCGCCGCCGCCGGTCAGCACCAGCGCCGGCGTGCTGCCGAGGTGGCGCGCAGCGGCCATGTGGAAGCGGTCGATCGCGCCGGCCGCGGCGTACAGCGAGCCGGTGTAGACCGCATCGGCGGTGTTGCACGGCAGGTCGCGCCAGTGGCCGTCGCCGGCGCCGACGCGCGCGGTACCGCCGAGCACCGCCTGGCGCATCAGCGCCGGGGACGGCACGATCACGCCGCCCAAGTGCGCGCCGTCGGCGGCCAGCGCGTCGAGCGTCAGCGCGGTGCCGACGCTGGCCAGCACCTGCGCGCGCGACTGCGCGGCGTGCAGCGCGACCAGCGCGAGAAAGCGGTCGACGCCGAGCCGCGCCGGCTCGGCGTAGGCGTTGCGCACGCCGAGCGCGGCGGCCGGGCTGCGCACGAACTCGGTGCGCACGCCGAAGCGCTCGCGCACGAACAGCGCCAGCTCGTGCTCGCGCGCGTCGCTGGCGACGCTGGCGACCCACACGTGGCGCGGATGCGCCAGGTCGATCCACTCGCGCCGCAGTTCGGTTGCCAGCACCTTGCCGACATGCGCGAACACGCCGCGCGGCTGCAGGCGCGTGCCGTCGAGCAGCGCCCACTTCAGGCGCGTGTTGCCGAAATCGATCAACAGGTTCATGGCGTCCCTCGCACGCTGACCTCGCCGCTGTCCACTGCCCGTTCGCCGTCGGCGAACACGACGCGCAACGCGCCGCGCGCATCGACGCCGGCGGCGACGCCCTCGCGCGCGCCGTCGGCGCGCAGCACCTGCACGCGCCGGCCGGCCAGCACGTCGTGCTGCGCCCAGGCGTCGGCGAACGCGCCGAAGCCGTCGCGGGCGAAGCGCTCGAGCGCGTCGAGCAGGCGTTCGAGCAAGGCCGCGGCGAGCCGGTTGCGCGACGGCGGCGCGCCGTCGGCGAGCGTGGCGAGGTCGATCCACGGCTGGTCGATCGAGGCGCCGGCGCGCGCGTCGAGGCGCACGTTGAGGCCGAGGCCGATCACCGCGTGGCACGGCCCGAGCGCATCGCCGCCGAGCTCGACCAGGATGCCGCCGAGCTTGCGCCCGCGCGCGACGAGGTCGTTCGGCCATTTCAGGCCGATCTCGCCGATGCCGCAGTCGGCCAGCGCCTGCACCGCGGCGATGCCGACGACCAGACTCAACCCGGCCAGCGCGGCCATGCCGCCGTCGAAGCGCTTGAGCAGCGACAGCGCGATGCCGCCGCCGAGCGGCAGGCGCCACGCACGCCCTCGGCGGCCGCGGCCGGCGCTCTGCAGTTCGGCCAGGCAGGCCAGGCCGTCGCGCGGATCGGTGGCGGCCGCGCGCAGCAGCGCGCTGTTGGTCGAATCGAGTTGCCAGTGCACGGCCAGCGCGCCGAGCCGCGCGTGCGCGGCGACGGACAGGCCGGCCGCGATCGCGTCGGCGTCGAGCAGGTCGAGCGGCGCATCGAGCCGGTAGCCACGCCCGGCCTGGGCCGAGATGCCCAGGCCGAGCGCGCGCAGGCGCTCGACCTGCTTCCACACCGCCGCGCGCGTCACGCCCAGGCGCGCCGCCAGCTCGCTGCCGGAGATCGCCGGCGCCGCCGCCAGCGCGGCCAACAGCGCGGCCGGCGCAGGCCCGTCCGCGCGCGGCGCGGACGGCGGAGGCTGGGCAGTGGCGGCATCGGCGGACATGGCCGCAGTGTAGCCGCGGCGGTGACGGCCGCGTGCAACGTTTGCGCAGCCTCGCGCATCCTCCATCGGGCAGGTGTGGCGTGCGCCGGAACGTGTCCGGTCCTGTCCGTGCGACTGTCCGGCGGACGCCCGCTGCGGCCACCGCAGCCATTGGCCGCGCGATAAGCGATTGATGGCACGAAGAATGCAGGTGGGCTTTGCGTCCGCTGGAGTCCAACGATGGTTCGTGCGAGCATTGCCGTCTGCCCTGGCGCCCGAGCAGGGATCCATCCGATGAAAAAGCCCGTTTCCGCACTCGCGGTCCTGGTGGCCGCATGGTCCTGCACCGCTGCGTTCGCGCAGGAGGCGCCGCTGCGCGGCGTCGGCCTGCTGGCGCTGAACACGAGCGAGCCGAGCAGCCACAGCACGCTGGTCGAACCGTCGGATGGCGGCGGCGGCACGGTCGGCGCCCGCGCGCTGCGCGGCGGCGACGGCGTGCGCCCCGGCAGCGGCCAGGCGGACGACGACGATGGTGCCTCCGCCGATGCGCTGCCGGCCAAGGCGGGCACGCCGGCCGACCCGGCCCCGCCGGTAGCCGCACCGCGGCGCCCGAGCTACCGCTGGCAGTCCCTGGTCCCCGGCGCAATCAAGTGACTCCAGGATGGAGTCATCCCGTGCAGTACAGGGATGTACGTCGACACGGGATCCAGCCTTTGACCCGATGCGCTCATCCCGTGCGGTACAGGGACGTACGACGACACGGGATCCAGCCTTTGATCCGATGCGCTCATCCCGTGCAGCACAGGACGTACGACGACACGGGATCCAGCGCCTCACCCGATCACATGCATGCCAAAGCGTGAGCCGCACGCGTGAGCCGTAGCTGGCTGGCGCGCCTGCGCGGCACATTCGCTGGCGCGCCACGCATCGATGATGCCGAGTGGAACGCGCTGCTGGCCGGCTCGGCGCTGTTCGAACCGCTGTCCGCCGACGAGCGCCGCACGCTGCGCGCGCTGGCCGAGCGCTTCCTTGCGAAGAAGACCTTCAGTGCCGCGGCCGGCCACGAACTGAGCGCGCCGCAGTGCCTGGCGATCGCCGCGCTGGCCTGCCTGCCGGTGCTGCACCTGGGCTTCGACTGGCTCGCCGGCTGGCGCGAGGTGATCGTCTATCCGGGCGAGTTCCGCGTGCGCCGCGAGCACCACGACGAGCACACCGGCGTCGTCACCGAGGGCGACGACGAGCTGATCGGCGAGGCGTGGGAGCATGGCCCGCTGATCCTGTCGTGGGCCGACGTCGCGACCGACCTCGCGCAGCCGTTCGACGGCTTCAACGTGGTCGCGCACGAGATCGCGCACAAGCTCGACATGCTCGACGGCGCGATGAACGGCGTGCCGCGGCTGCCCGCGCACGTCACGCGGCGCGACTGGATCGGCGCGATGCAGCCGGCCTACGACACGCTGGTACGCGCGGTCGAGCGCGGCCGCGACACGCTGATCGACCCGTACGCGGCCGAGAGCGTCGACGAGTTCTTCGCCGTCACCAGCGAGCTGCATTTCTCCGACCCGGCCCTGCTCGCCGAGGCGGCGCCGAAGGTCGCCGCGCTGCTGGCGCGCTTCTACGGCGCGGCCGCGGTTGCGGCGCCCGGATCGCGCCGTTAGCCTTCGGCATCCACTCCTGCTGGCGCGCCGGCCGCATCCGCGGCGCGGCGCCTTCTTGCCGATGCCCACGATGTCCCCTGCCCGCGCGCTCGCGCTCGCCCTGTTTGCCTCGCCGCTGCCCGCGCTCGCCTGCAGCGGCCAGCTGCACATCGAACTCGAACACGCCGGCGTGTACGCGCTCGACCACGCCGCGATCGTCGCCGCGCAGCCGGGCCTGGCCGATTGCGCCGCCGACGAGTTGGTGCTGACGCAAGGCGGCACCGAGGTGCCGATCCGCGTGGTCGCCAGCGGACCGCGCTTCGGCGCCGGCGATCGCATCGAATGGGTCGGCCAGGCGCTGCATGGCCCGCAGAGCTGGTTCGATCCGTTCAGCGTCAACAACGTCTACCTGCTCGGCGCGGCGCCCGGCGCGCATGCGCGCCTGCGCGACGTCGAGGCGAGCGGCAGCGGGCGCGCCGCGCTCGCGCGCTTCGCGCACCTGGAGCAGGAAAACCTGATGATCCGGCTCGACCAGACCCAGCAGCAGCCGGGCGAGGAGTCGGACGTGTGGCAATGGGCCAAGCTGACCCACGTCGACGCGCAGCCGTTCGAGACGCGCTTCGACCTGCCCGACCTCGACGCGCGCGGCGTCGAGGTCAAAGTGACCTTGAACTTCCGCGGCCTGTCCGAGGCGGTCCCGCCGCCGCAGCACAAGGGCGACAAGCCGGACGACCACGTCGTCGCGGTCGCGCTGAACGGCCATGCGCTGGCGCCGCTGCACTGGGACGGCCGCGACGAGGTGCGCCGCGAGCTGAGCGTGCCGGCCGCGCTGCTGAAGGCCGGCGGCAACGTGCTGCGCCTGTCGGTGCCCAAGCGCGCGACGCCGTGGGATGCGAGCGCGCACGTCGTCGACGTCGTCATGTTCAACTGGATCGAGCTGACCTGGCCGCTGGCTGGCGACCTCGATGCCGGCCAGCGGCCGCTGCGCGTGCGCGCCGACGCGGCGCAGCCGCTGCAACTGAGCTGGCGCGGCGCCGGCACGCCGGTGCTGTACGGCCTCGACGGCCTGCGCCGGCCCGGCCGCGCGCTCGGCGGCGGCCGTTACGCGTTCGCGCCGGCGCCGGCCGGCGTCGAGCTGTTCCCGGCGCTCGACGGCCGCCTCGCGCGGCCGCTGGCGCTGCGCGCGGTGCGCGGCGAGGAATGGCGCCAGCCCGCGGACGGCTACGACTACCTGATCGTGGCGCACCCGAAACTGATCGAGGCGATCCGTCCGCTCGCCGCGTTCCACGAGCAGCGCGGACTCAAGGTGGCGATCCTCGACGTCAACGACGTCTACGACCAGTTCAACCACGGCCTCACCCACCCGCAGGCGATCCGCAACCTCGCCGACGCGGCCTACCACCGCTGGCCGAAGCGCGCGCGCTTCCTGCTGCTGGTCGGCGACGCCAGCTTCGACATCCGCCACGACACCTACGACGACGCCAACTACGCCAAGTGGACGCACACGGAGCTGCTGTATCCGAACCACTTCGGCACGGTGGCGAGCTCGGGCTATGCGAACAAGCCGAAGAAGCTGGCCGACCGCAACCTGATCCCAACCTGGCAGTACCCCTCGCCCGAGGGCCAGTCGGCCAGCGACAACTGGTTCGGCGCGGTCGACGGCGACGACTGGCATCCGGTTGTGGCGGTCGGCCGCTTCCCGGTGGTCGAGCCGGCCGAGGTCAGCGCGATCGTCGACAAGACGATCGACTACCTGTCCAAGCCGCAGCTCGGCGCGTGGCGGCGCGACGTGATGTTCATCACCGACGAAATCGATTCGTTCAAGAAGGCCTCCGACGAGATCGCCACCGCGCTTGGCAAGGACGGTTTCGTCGCCGACAAGGTCTACGCCAGCCCGAAGGAATCGGACAACGCCGCGCACCAGAACGCGATCCGCAGCGGCATCGACGACGGCCGCCTGCTGGTGCACTTCATCGGTCACGGCGGCCGCTACATCTGGCGCACCGGCCCGCCGGACCTGAGCAAGAACCACGACCTGTTCACGCTCGACGACGTGTCGAAACTCGGCAACAGCGAACGCCTGCCGATGGTGCTGTCGATGACCTGCTACTCGGCGCCGTTCGACAACCCGACCGAGGACTCGATCGGCGAGAAGTTCCTGCGCGAGCCGGGCAAGGGCGCGGTCGCGGTGTTCGCCGCGTCGTGGCGCAACTCGCCCTCGCCCGCGTTCAGCAAGAGCATCATCAGCGCGCTGCTCGAACCCGGCGCGACGATCGGCGAGGCGATCGTGCGCGCGAAGCAGCAGTCGCAGGACCGCACGCTGGTGGAGATGTACAACCTGCTCGGCGACCCGGCGGTCGTGCTCGAGCGCCCGCGCGACGCGGCCAAGGTCGTGGCCGACCCCGGCCGCTGGAACCCGGGCGTGCTGGTCGACCTGCAGCAGCCGCGCTTTTCCGGCCACGTCAACGTCGACTGGCTCGACGCCAAGGGCACCCGCCTGGCGCGCACCGAGTTCCATAGCGACACGCCGCGCTTCCGCCTGCCGCTGCCGGTCGAGGCGCGCGAACGGGCGACCGAGGTGCGCGTCTACGCCGCCGCGCCGAGCACCGGCCGCGACGCCGTCGGCGGCGCCTCGCTGGTGCCGCCGGCCGCGACGCCATCGGTCCCGTGGCACGTCGCGCTGGCCGACTGGTGGCGCGAATTCCGCCGCCCGCCGTACCAGCCGCCGGTGTGGCATGCGGACACGATTTTCATCGCCGATTTCGACGACCCGAATCCGGCGCAGACGGCGGCGGCACGCAAGGCGGCCGCCTCCGCGCCCTCGCCGTAGGCTGGACGACCGCAGGTCGGCCGGCGCTCTGCCGGATCCCTGCCGGTCGCGCTGCGCGCGCCCAGCCTACTGGCTGATCAGCGTCGAACCCCAGCTGCTTCAAGCCCCTCTCCCTCTGGGAGAGGGGTTGGGGAGCGGGTTCGGGCGAAGCACGACGCACGAGTCTTGAGCCGCATGTGATACCTCGCTTCTGTGGGAGCGGCGGCAGCCGCGATGCTTGGCTTTGATTCGCGCAAAAAAGCATCGCGCCTTCCGGCGCTCCCACCAGAGCAACGCCACCGTGCCTCGTCGCGGCTGCGCCGCTCCTACAAGCGGCGACGCCTACTCGCCAGCCTCCTCCCCACCCTCCAGCGCCTCGCTGCGCGCGGCGTCGAGCGGCGCGGCCAGCGTGGCGGCGTCGCCGAAGAACGCCTCGGCGCTGCGCGCCGGCGCCAGCCGCAGCACCGGCGGCGCAAGGCGCTGCAGCGTGGCGACCTGGCCGCTGTTCGTGCGCGCCTCCGACTCGCTCAGGCTGTGCAGCGTGATGCCGAGCACGGCCAGCGCGGCTGTCGCCAGCGCCTTCAGGCGCAGCCGCGCCGGCCCGAGCACGCGCAGGTGCGCGTAGCAGACCGCGGCGAACAGCAGCCACGCGACGACGGTCGGCGTTCGCGCCAGCGCGGTCCACGCCAGCGCGTACGCGCCGAGCGCGGCGAGCTGCTCCCACGCCTGGTACAGCACCACGCCGGCACACACGACCAGGAGGTGCAGGCCGAAGCGCAGGCGGCCGTCGAACACGCGCGTCAGCACGCTCCAGCCGAGCGCCCACACCAGCAGCAGCCCCGCGTTGGCCAGCGCCGGCGCGAGGTAGCGCAGCAGCTTCGGCTCGCCGGTTTCGGCCAGCCACAGTTCGAGCAGGGTCAGCGCGCTCGTCGCGGCCAAGCCGGCGAGCGCCAGCGGCCATGCCGGCCGGCCGCGCGCGAGGGGGCGTTCGGCCGGCACCGGCTCGGCCGACGTGCGCAGGCGCAGCTGCGTCTGGCCGATGCGCAGCACGCTCGCCGCCGCGAGTTCGACCGGCGCCGACACGCGCACGTCGTCGACGAACAGTCCATTCACGCTGCCGAGGTCCTCGGCACGCCAGGCGCCGTCGGCATCGCGCGTCAGGCGCAGGTGATGCGCAGCGACGTGTGGATCGTCGAGCACGAGATCGTTGTCCCAGGCGCGGCCGACCGTCAGCGTCGGGCCGGCGACGCGCTGGCGCAGCGCGACCTCGCGCGACGGCGTCAGCACCTCGATCCACGCGGCCGCGGGCAGCGTCACGGCGTCCATGCGATCGCTCCGACGAAGCGCCGGCCGAAGGCGAGCGCGTTGGCATAGCTGACGCCCTGCATCGACAGGCGCGAGACCAGCGCCTCGCCGGCGCGGTCCTGCGTGACCGTGGTCAGCGCGACGTCGTACAGTCCGGCGAAGTCGCGGTAGGCGCGCGCGCACCAGACCGCGCGCAGCGGCGGCGCACTGGCCGCGTCGGCCGGCGCGACGAACGCCTCGCGGCACTCGGGCGCGGTCAGGCGCTTGCGCGACCAGCCGCCCGGCAGCGCACTGCCCTGGTATTTCGACACGAATGTGGCGAACTGGAACGCATTGAGGTCGCGGCTGCGCGCATACGCGTGGCTGTACTCGAGGCTGCCGCTGCCGATGTCGTCGGCGACGAACAACGTGCTCTGCGAGCTGCAGCTGGAACCGTCCAGCGACGCGCGCGGCTTCGGCCGCTGCTCGGTGTTCGTGCGCGCCCAGCAGGTGAACCAGGGCGACGCGCTCTCCGGCGCGCGGTACGGGCCGAACGCGCTCGTGCGCAGGCCGCCGGCGTCGAGCGCGCTGTAGAAGCCGTCCTGCCAGGCGAGCAGCTGGCGGCCGATCTCGGTGCGCACCTCGGCGAGGTCGAGCGGCGCCTCGCTGCGCGCGCGTTCGAGCAGCGCGGCGGCGTGGCGCGCCGGCACCAGGAAGCTGACCAGTTCGCCGTCGAGGCGCTTGGCGACGTTGATGCCGACCACCGTGCCGCCGGCGCCCACCGCCGGGCCGCCGCTCATGCCCGGATTGATCGCGCCGGTGAAATGCACGCGCTCGTCGTAGCTGCGCTCGACGCGGCCGTTCCAGGTGCCTTCGACGATCGTGAAGCCGAGGTCGAGCGGATTGCCCATCGCCCAGGCGCGCTCGCCGCGCGGCAACTCGCCGGCCACGGCGGCCGCGTCGAAGCGCAGGTACGGCAGCTCCGCACCATCGAGGCGGACCACCGCGAGGTCGTGCGCGACGTCGATCGCGAGCAGGCGCAGCGCGCCCTGCGTGCCGTCCGGCCGCGCGTACTCGAGCCGGTAGGTGGCCGGCTCCAGCGCGTACTGCGCGACCACGTGGTAGTTCGTGATAGCCAGCCCGTCGGCGCCGACCAGGAAACCCGAACCGATCGACGACTGCCGCCCGGCCGCCTCGACCAGCGTGCGCACCTGCAGCAGGCTCGGCCGCGCCGCCGCGTAGACGCGCTCGGCCGCAGGCGAGACCGCGCCCTCCGGCGGCGCCGGTGGCGGCACGAGCGACTGCGCCGCCGCCGGTACCGCTGCGAACAGTGCCGCGCATATCCATCCACGCCACGCGCCGGCGCCGCGTCGTCGATCCATCATCGTCAGGCTCCCCAAGGGTTCGAGGGCAGCTTAGCTTGAAAGGGCTGAGGGCCGAGTGCTCGAAGCATCGTGCCCGGCCCACAGGCTGGACGACCGCAGGTCGGCCGGCGTCTGCATCGTCGATGCCGGTCTCGCGGCGCGCGCCTGCACTCGCACTCGCACTCGCACTCGCACCCGCACCCGCGCCCGCGCCCGCGCCCAATGGTCCGAACCCGGGCCGCCCATCGGCGTCATGCCCGCGAACGCGCGGCATCCATGTTGCTTTGATCGGCCGCAAGAACATGGATTCCCGCTTGACCAGCCCTTCGGCTGTTGAAAAGCGCCTCGCGGGAATGACGTCTTCCTCCGATAGGACCTGAATTAATCCGATCCGCGAAGCCGCGTCGGCTTGATCGAATCGTGTGGCCCCGCCACTCGCATTGGATGGTTCGGATTATCCCGAATGAATGCTTCCACTTGGGACAACCTGACGGGAAGCGGCGGGCAATCAAAGCTGCGGTAGCTGAAGAAGCGGAACCCGGCCTCGTAGAGGGCCTGGACTTTGGCCCATTGTTCCAGGTCGCGGGAAGCCGGGGCCTTGAACGAACGTCCCATCTCGTGCGCTGGGCCTCCACAGTCTGGACAAACGGCCTTGCGCTCCGGACGAGGCGCGATTTTGAAGCTCTTGCGGCAGACAAAGCATGCATGCGCAATCAGGTACGAACCTGCGCTGCTACGCACAGGCTTGGGAGCCGGCGGGAGGCGGTTTCCCGCGTTGCGCCGGAGAGCCATACGCCGGGATTTCTCGTCTGCTTTCATGCAGCTTGCGCCGCCTGTGCCAGCAGCTCCGAGAGCCTGCCAGCCTCGGTCTGACTGAGGGTGAGCGGACTGTTCTGCCACGACTCGCCGTTGAACCGTTCGAGCTCAACGCCGACCCAGTTGGTCCCGCTCCTTGCAAGGGTATGGACCCTGATGCGGAGCTTCGGCGACGAGGCGTTGATGATCTCGACGCTGCCGAGCGTGTGGCTGATCCGAGCCTTGAAAAGCGCACCCGTCGCGCTCTTGTACTTCAGGATGCGACCCGCAAGGACGGCGAGCAGCAGCAGGAATACGACGACCGGGATTGCTATTAGCCAGTCCACAATAGAGACTCCAAAGCAGCCTAACTCCGAGCAGATCCCGCATCCGAGGAATAGCGCAGCATCGTTCCTCGGCTCACGCATCACGTCAAGCTGGAAAGGCACTGGGTCCCCGCTTGCGCGGGGACGACGAAAGCAGGTTCGAAGCCTCGTAGGGTGGGACGCAGCGCCGAAGGCGCGAGTCCCACCGCCGCCGCGCGTGATCCGTCATCCGCTCAGCGCGGCGCCACCAGCACTTCGCGGTACGCCGCCACCGTCGCGTCGACGCACTGCGTCCAGGTCAGCGGTCGTGCGCGTGCGAGCCCGCGCGGTACGGCCTGCGCGCGCCACGTGGTGTCCTCGAGCAGGCGCGCGAGGCCTGCGTGCAGCGCGTCCTCGTCGAGCGGTTCGACCAGCAGCGCGACCTCGCCTTGTGCGTCGCGCGCGACCTCGGCCAGCGACGAGCCGTTCGAGCTCAGCACCGGTACGCCGCTCGCCATCGCCTCGAGCAATGGCAGGCCGAAACCTTCGTACAGCGACGGGAACGCGAACGCATGGGCGCCGGCGTACAGCAGCGGCAGTTCGTCCTCGGCGACGTAGCCGAGCCGGCGCACTTCGCCGCGTGCCTCGAGCGGGCGCAGCGTGCGCTCGAGGTCGGCGCTGAGCCAGCCGCGCGCGCCGACCACGACCAAGGGATGCGCCGCACGCTGCGCATCGGGCAGGCGCGCGTAGGCGCGCGCGAGGCGCACGAGGTTCTTGCGCGGCTCCTGCGTCGCGACGACAAGCAGGTAGGCGCTGTCGGCGAGGCCGTGCTTGGCCAGTGTCGGCAGCAGCTCCTCGCGCGGCCGCGGCCGGTACGCCGCGTCGACGCCGAGCGGGATCACGCGCAGCTTCGCGCGCGGGACCGCGAGCTTCGCCGCTATCTCGTCGGCGATGAAGGCCGAGTCGGTCAGCACCAGCGCGGCCTGCTCGAGCGAGCGCGGCAGGTGGCGGTCGAGGAAGCGCACGCGCTCGACCGGATGCGCGTCGGGGTAGTTCAGCCACGACAGGTCGTGCACGGTGGTCAGCGCCGGCCCGCCGAACGGCATCAGCACGTAGTTGGGCGTGTGCAGCAGCCAGTCCTGCAGGCGGCGCGTGTGCACGCGGAACAGCGCCGAGCGCAGCTGTGTGTAGGCCTCCAGCGCCGCGCTCTTGAACGGCACGCGCCGGCGCACCGCGGCGATCGTGCGGTTCGCGTGCAGCGCATGGTCGGGATCGTCGACCCAGCGGTAGGCCGAATACAGGCGCAGCGCCTCGACCTCGCGATGGCGCGCCAGCCCGCGCGCGAGTTCCAGCGCATAGCGGCCGATGCCGGTCAGCGGCGCGGTGATCGCGTCGACGTTGAAGATGACTTTCATGCGCGGCGGGTCTGCTTTTGTAGGAGCGGCTTCAGCCGCGATGCCTTTCGCGGCGAGGAATGCCGAGACGATGACGCGAGAACAACACCATCCCCACCCAACCCTCCCCTTGAAGGGGAGGGCTCAAGAGCGAAGCGCGAGCGCTGGTTGGTAGGAGCCCACCCTGTGGGCGACCGATGGGTCGCGACGTGCCATCGCGCCGGTCGCGCACAGGGTGCGCTCCTACAGGGCGCGGCGCTCATGCGGCGCGCTCGCGCGCGAGGTCGGCCTCGACCATGCGCCGGGCCAGCGCGGCAAGATCCAGGCTCGGCGCGAAGCCGAGTTCGCGGCGCGCCTTGCTCGCGTCGCCAACCAGGAGTGGTGCGTCGAACGGGCGCAGCAGCGCCGGGTCGATGCGCACGCGCACGGTGTCGCTGCCATGCTCGACGCCGACCTCGTCGACGCCGTCGCCGAACCAGTCCAGCGTGAGGCCCGCGGCGGCGAACGCGGCGGCGGCGAAGTCGCGGATGCTGGCGGCGACGCCGGTGGCGAGCACGAAGTCGTCGCCCTGCGCGCGCGCGGCCATCGCCGCCATCGCGGCGACGTGGTCGGGCGCGTAGCCGAAGTCGCGCTGCGCATCGAGGTTGCCGAGCGCGAGCGTGCGCTCGCGGCCGAGCGCGATGCGCGCGACCGCACGGCTGATCTTGCGCGTGACGAAGGCCGGGTCGCGCCACTCCGATTCGTGGTTGAACAGGATCGCGCTGGACGCGCGCAGGCCGTAGCTGGCGCGCCAGCTGCCGACCGCGGCGTGCGCGACGAGCTTGGACAGGCCGTACGGCGTGCGCGCAGCGAGCGGCGTCGCCTCGTCCTGCGGCGCCTGCGTCGGCGCGCCGAAGATCTCGGCGCTGGCGGCGAGCACGACGTGCGCGTTGGGCGCGCGCGTGCGCACCGCCTCGAGCAGGTGCACCGTGCTGGTGCCGTTGGCGGCCAGGCTCGCAGCCGGATCGCGGAACGCCTCGGCCACGCGCGACTGCCCGGCGAGGTGGAACAGCGCGTCCGGCGCAAGCGCGCCGACCAGCTCGGCGCAGGCCGTGGCATCGGCTGGATCGAGCGCGACCAGGCGCAGGCGTGGATGCGCGGCGACGCCGAGGCCGCGCAGGCGCCACAGGTCCGGCGTGCCGGGCCGGTGCGTGCCGGTCACGGCGACGCCGGCGGCGAGCAGGTGCGCGGCGAGCAGCGCGCCGTCCTGGCCGCTGATGCCGGTGACCAGGGCGCGTGCATAGGGCAGGTTCATGGCGTCACTCCGCGAACGTGCGCAGGGCCGGTTCGACCGCGGCCAGCGCCGCGCGCGCCGTCGGCGCGAACGGCACCGCGACCTCGGCCACCGGGATGGCGAGCAGCCGGCACAGGATCTCGGCGGCCGATTCCGTGCGTGCCGGCACGACCAGCCGCTCGATCGCGTAGACCTGCAGCCAGTCCCACAGCGCACGATACGACGTCTCGGGCGTGTCGGCGTGCCACAGGTTCACGGCGACGACGCGGCCGTCGAACACCAGTTCGTTGCGCGCGCCGACCGCGCGCAGGACCCAGAGCTCGGCGTCGGGCCAGTCCGGCGCATTGGCGCCGACCCACAGCAGGCGCGGACGCGGCGGCGCGGACGCGGCGAACGCGCGCCGCACGCGCCAGTCGAGCACGCGCCGCTCGAACGAGAACAGGCTCGCGCCGACGTCGCGCTCGTAGTCCGGCCAGCGCGCGCGCAGCACGGCCATGCCGGCCTCGCCGAGCACGCGCCGGCGCTCCTCGCCGAAGCTCTGGCTGCGCGCGTGGCGCACCAGCACGTTGCCGGCGATGACGTGGCGCAGGCCGTGGCGCGCGGCGCGCTGGCAGAAATCGTTCTCCTCGCCGTAGCCCTGCGGGAACGCCGCCTCGTCGAGCGCGCCGACCGCGTCGAGCACGGCGCGACGGATGTACAGGCAGAAGCCGTTGCCGGTCGGCAACTGCGGATAGGCCAGGCCGGCCTGCTGCCACAGCGCGCGCGCGGCCGCGTCGGCCGGCCAGCCGGCCGGCAGCGCGTTGGCCTGTTCGAGCTCGGGCACCGAGAACGCGCCGGCGTTGTCGGACACCGCGGTCGCGGTGGCGACATCGTCGGCCGAGTAGGCGGCGCGGCGCAGGCCGGTCAGCCAGTGCGGACCGACCTCGGTGTCGGCGTTGAGCAGCACGACGTCGGCGCGCCCGGCGGCGGCGATGCCACGGTTCGCGGTCGCGGTGAAGCCGTGGTTGGCCTCGTTGCGCAGCACTTCGATGCCTTCGCGGCCGGCGTAGCGCGCGAGTAGCGGCGCGACCGCGGGATCCGGGCTGGCGTCGTCGATCACGATCAGGCGCGCGCGGCCGCTGGTGTGCGCGAGCACGGCGTCGAGGCAGCGCTCGACCAGCGCCGGCGCGTTGTAGACCGGCACCACGATCGCGACCTCGATCGCGCCGACGTCGAGGCCGAACGGCACGCAGTGCTCGACCGCGCCGGGCGGCGCCAGCGGCAGCGGCGCGGCCGCCGGCGCGGCGGCGAGGCCGGGCCGGCCGAGCGTCAGCCGCCACGGCCGCGCGAGCAGCGGCGTACCGTCGCGGCCGCGCCGCGGCAGCACGTCGAGCGCGAGGTGGCCGGACGGCGTGAACGCGAACACGAAGCGCACGCGGCGTTCGTCGTCCGGGTGCGCGGCGCTGAAGAACACGCCGTCGAGATCGAGCGCGACCTGGCCGACGTCGGCCGCGAACGTCAGCGTGAGCGCGCGGCCGTCCCACTCGGCCGAATGCAGCGGCGGCCGCAGCGCCGGCTTGCGCGAGAACGCGCGCAGGAACCCGAACATCGCTCAACCTCCGGCCGCGAACGGCGCGGCGTCGTCGAGGATGCGCCGCTCGACGATCGCGGTCCACAGCGCCTGCTGCGCGGCGTCGAGCGGGTGCGGCGCGGACGGGCGCGGCGGCGACGGCTCGATCCAGTCGCGCACGACGGCGGCGTCCGGCGCGGCGAGGCCGCTGACGCCGAGCGCGCCGAGCTCGGCGTGCAGGCGCTGCGCGGTGCCGAGCGGGTCGGCCAGCAAGTCGGCGTAATCGACGAGCACACGCGGCCAGCCGCGGCTCGCCTCGAACGCGGCGCGGTTGTAGTGCGTCCACAGCGCCAGCGCATCGGCCGGCGCCATGCCGTCGCGCGTGGCCAGCGAGGCCGCGACCGCGTGCGGGTCGCGCACGACGTGCACGAACACCGGCCGCGTCAGCAGCGGTAGCAGCTCGCGCGCGAGCAGGCACAGGCGCGGCTCCTTGATCAGCCACGGCCGCTGCGCCTCGAAGCCGTCGAGCAGCGCGGCGACCTCGCGCCGGAACGCATCGACCGCGGCCGCCGGCGCGGCGGTCGGTGGATTCTTCCAGTCGCCGCCGGCGGCGGCGAGCCGGCGCAGACACGCGCCGTGCAGACGGCCCGATTCGTAATGGCCCTTCGGGTTGTCCGGCCCGACCAGCAGGTCGTCCTCCGGCCCGGCCGAGACGCCCAGCCGCGCGAGCAGGCCGGCCACGCTCGAGGTGCCGGAGCGGTGCATGCCGAGCACGACGAGCTGGCCGCTGGCCGGGCGTGCGAGGCGTACCGGCCGATGCGGCGGCGGCGCGGCGCGCGGCGGCGCCAGCGTGCCGCCGCGTGCGAGCAGTTCGACCAGGCGGTCGGCGCTGGCGTCGATGTCGTGCGCGGCGCCGAACGCGGCGGCGCGTGCCGGTGCCTCGCCGGCGAGGCGCTCGCGCTGCGTGAACGCGGCGGCGAGCTGCGCGGCGAGCGCGTCGGCGTCCGGCTCGGCCCACAGCTGGCCGGGCCGGGCCGGATCCTCGACCAAGCCGGCCGGCGCGACCGCGAAGCCGTGCGCGGTCACCAGCTCGGCCTGGCTGCCGAACGCGGTCGCGACCAGCGCCTTGCCGCAGGCCAGCGTATCGGCGGCGAACGGATCCCAGCCGCCGCCGCGGCGCGCCGACACGTAGGCGTCGGCGGCCGACAGCAGCTGCGCGCGCTGGTGCCAGGCAAAGCCCCAGCCGGCGAGCACGCGCACGCGCGGATCGGCGGCAGCGAGCGGCGCCAGTGCGGCCGCGGTCGCCGCGCTGCGCGGGCCGGGGCGGACGTGCAGCAGCAGTTCGACCGGCGCGTCCGGCGCGAACGCACGCGCGAACGCGGCCAGCAAGGTTTCCGGCGCATCGCGCACGGGGTCCTCGACGACGGCGAGAAACACGAACGTGCCGGATGGCGCGCGCACGCTCGGCACCGCCGCATGGCAGTAGTCGCGGTCGACGCCGAGCGGCAGGATCTCGATCGGCACGCGCACGCCGGCGGCGCGGAACGCATCACGCTGGAACGCGTCGGGCACCAGCAGCAGGTCGAGCGTGTCCGCATCGCGCGCCCACGCAGCCGGTACGCGCGTCCACTCGCCGAAGCCGAGGCCGACGCGGAAAGCGCCGTCGGCCTGCGCGAACGCGTCCGGCGCGGCGACCAGCGCGACCTCGGCCGGATTCGCGCCGCGGCGGCGCGCGGCGAGTTCGAGCCGGCGGTCCTGCGCATCGGCCAGTTCCGGCGCGACGGGCGCGTAGCGCAGGCGCAGGCCGCGCGCGTCGAGGCGGCGACCGAGCAGGCGCGCGAGCGCCGCATACGCCGGCGGCGTGCGCGTGACGCCGTGCCAGAGCACGTCGCCGCGATAGGCCGCGCGCAGCGGGGCCTGCCAGCGCGCGGCGAACGTCGCGCGGCTTTGCGCGAACAGGCGCGCGCGGAAGCCGCCGTCGTCCTGGGTCGAGCCGTGCTGGTCGTGGCGCAGCGTGACCGCGCCGGCGACCACGCTGGCGATGCCAACCTCGGCCGCGCGCAGGCAGTAGTCGGTGTCCTCGAAATAGCTGTGGAACGCCTCGTCGAGGCCGCCGATGCGCTCGAGGCAGTCGCGGCGCAGGTAGGCGACGGCGAACGCGACCGCCTGCACGCGGCGCAGGCGCGGGTACTGGCCGACCTCGCGCTCGACGTGGCCGGCCTCGGTCTGCTCGCCGTGCAGGTCGTCCGGCTCGATGTAGCCGCCGACGTGGTAGACGCGGCCCTCGGCCTCCGGCCCGAGCAGGCGGCAGCCCACGATGCCGTGCTCGGGCGCGGCGTAGGCGGCGTCGCGCAGGCGGCCGAGCCAGTCGCGCTGCGTGAACAGGAGGTCGTTGTTGAGCAGCACGACGTCGTCGTCGGATCGCGCCGCGGCGATGCCGGCGTTCATGCCGCGCACGAAGCCGAGGTTCTGCGACAGCGTGACGACGCGCACGCGGCCGGCGTAGGCGGCCAGCGCGCGCGGCGTGTCGTCGGTGCTGCCGTTGTCGACGACGATGATCTCGTCGGCCGCGTCACGTTCGCTCGCCAGCAGCGAGTCGAGGCAGCGGCGCGTCAGCGGCCACTGGTTCCACGCCAGCACGATCAACGCCGCGCCGCGCATGCTCAGGCGTCCGGATGCAGGCGCGCCGGCCACAGGCCGGCCAGCGCGCGGTCGACCTCGTCCTGCGCGAAGTCGGCGATCGGCGTCGCCAGCAGCAGCGCGGCATCGCTGTTGGCGGCGCCACGCGCGGCGTCGATCAGCGCACGGCGGCGCGCGGCATCGACCGGCGCCGGTTCGCGCGCGAGGCGCGCCGCGGCGAGCGCGAGGCCGCGCGGCGACAGGCCAAGCCGGCGCGCGAGCGCGGCGAGGCGCGCTGGATCGGGCGCGCTCATGCGACGACGCCGTCCACGCTCGGGACGGGCGCGGCGCCGGCCAGGTGCAGGTCGCGGTGGTAGGCGGCGAACACCTCGTCGCGCGGTCCTTCGCACACGCTCTTGCCGTGCTCGACCCACAGCACGCGGTCGCACAGCCGCGCGACCTGCGCCTCGTCGTGGCTGACCAGCACGACCGTGTGGCCCTCGGCCATGCGCGCGCGCAGCGCGGCGCCGGACTTCTGCTGGAACTCGGCGTCGCCGACGGCGAGTACCTCGTCGATCAAGAGCACGTCCGGCTCGACCTGGATCGCGACCGAGAACGCCAGCCGCATCGTCATGCCGGCCGAGTAGGTCGCGATCGGCTGCTCGAAGAAGTCGCCGAGCTCGGAGAATTCGCGGATCGCCGGCAGCCGCGCGACGATGTCGCGCCGGCGCAGGCCGAGCATCAGGCCCGACAGCACCGCGTTGTCGCGCCCGGACAGGTGCGGCGTGAAGCCGAGCGCGAGCGACAGCAGCTGGCACGACACCGGCGCGCGCCGCACGCTGCCGCGGTCCGGCGCGAGGATGCCGGCGATCACGCGCAGCAGCGTGCTCTTGCCGGCGCCGTTGCGGCCGATCACGCCAAGGCGCTCGCCGCGGCGCAGGGTCAGGCTGACGTCCTCGAGCGCCCAGAAGCGGCTGCCGGCGAGGCGCCGCTGCGCGCTGAACGCGACGCCGACGTGGCGCAGTTCGACCAGGATGTCCGGCGTATCCATGCTCAGGTCGCCAGCTTCGGATAGCGCGGCGCGAGGCGCGCGACCACCGCCGCGCCGATCAGGCAGGCGGCGATCGAGATCAGCGTGACCTTGCCCAGGCCGACCCAGTTCGGCCACTCGCCGCGCATCAGGATGCCGCGCGAGGCGTCCATGATCACCGCGACCGGGTTCAGCGCCATGATCTCGCGCAGCGGCGAGGGCACGTTGCCGAGCGAGAACACGACGCCGGACAGGAACATCACCACCGTCAGCACCTGCTCGATCACGAAGCGCAGGTCCGGCAGCAGCGGCACCACCGCCGCGATCACGAAGCCGACGCCGGCGGCGAACAGCAGCACCGCGACGAACAGCGGCGGCAGCGCGAGGTAGGCCATGTTCGGCGGATAGCCGGCGATCCACAGGATCACGACCAGCAGCGCGAAGATGTAGAAGAACTTCACCGTGTCCGACAGCATCGCCACGATCGGGAACACCAGCGGCGGCAGGTGCACCTGGCGCACGAGGCCGAGGTTGCTCCAGATCGCGTAGCCGCCATGCGTCATGCACGACTTCATCCACTGCCACAGGGTCAGGCCGATCAGCAGCGACGGCAGGTAGCCGGGGCCGCCGCTCTTCATGATCACGTCGAACACGAGCCAGAACGTGCCCATCATCAGCGCCGGCTCGAGCACCCACCAGATCAGGCCGAGGTAGCTGCGCGCGCGCTCGGCGCGCAGCTCGGCGTAGGTGCTGAACAGGACGAGTTCGATCAGGTGCTGTCGCATGAGGGCCGCAATCGGGAAAGCCGCGCGAGGATACCGGATTCGGCGGCTCAGGCCGCGCACAGGTGGTCGAGCGCGGGCCCGGCGAAGGCGAGGAACAGCAGCAGCGCGGCGAGCAGCGCGCCGAGCGCGAAGCGCGGCGGGGTCAGCTCCAGCGCCGGCGGCGTGGCCGCGGCGATGACGGAGGGCTGAGCGTTGAACAACCGCGCACGCAGCGCGGCGAGGAAGCTGCCGGCGAAGCCGCACAGGAACGGCAGCATCGGCACGAGGAAGCGCGCCTTCACGTGGATCAGCGCGAACAGCGCGAGCTGGTAGGCGAGGAACAAGGCGACGACGACGGCGAGCCGGTCCGGCCGCCGGCGCCAGCAGGCGAGGCCGAACGCGGCCGCGGCCAGCAGCAGCGCGTGGAAGAAGGCATTGGCGAAGGTCAGCGTGCGCGTCAGCCACGGCGGCGTGCGGTACACCGACAGGTGGCCGGCGCAGGCCGCGCCGGGCAGTTGCGACACCAGCAGCGTCTTCGCCGAGAACAGGCGGAAATACTGGCGGCCGAGCTGCTCGCCCAGCGTCGCGACGAGGCCGCGCTCGGCGACCAGCGCGCGCACCTTGGCCAGGTACACCGCGTTGCGCTCGGCCGGCGTCGCGCCGCTGGCGAGGTACGCCGGCAGCGTCGCGCCGCCCATGTCCTCGACGTAGTCGCTGCGCCAGCGGTCGGTCAGGCCGACCCACAGGTTGTAGACCGAACTGTCGGCGATCATCGGCCGGCCGTAGCTGCGCCAGCCGTGCACGAGCGCCGGCGCGGTGACGAGCGCCAGGCCGAGCACGCACAGCGCGGCCGGGCGCCAGGCCAGGTACGGCCGTTCGCGGCGCACGAACACGAGGAGGAACAGCGGCCAGAACGCCGACAGCAGGCTCTTGGCGAGGATCGCCAGGCCCACGCAGGCACCGGCCGCGAACGCGCGCCACGCCGACGCGGCGCGCGCGAGCAGACACAGCGCGGCCAGCAGCAGGGCCAGGTGCGGAATCTCCGGCCACAGCCACTGCGCGTACGCCGCGATGGCGGGATTGAGCAGAAACAGCGCGGCGGCCGTGTTCGCCGCCGCGACGCTGCCGCCGAGGCGGCGCCAAAGGTCGCGCAGCAGCGCCGCGCAGGCGATCAGCAGCAGCGTCTGCACGAGCTGCACGGCCAGCAGGTGCGGCCCGGCCAGCGCATACGTCGCCGCCAGCAGCAGCGGCTGCAGCGGCGGCCAGATCGCGCTCGGCATCCAGTCGCCGCCGGCGAGGATCGCCTGCGCGCTCGCCTGGTAGTGCTGCTCGTCGCCGATCAGCGCCTTCGCGCCGCGGCCGTAGTAGGCGTACCACAGCAGCGCCTGCGTCGCCGCGAACAGCGCGAGGAACAGCGCCGCGAGCGCGCCGCGTCGCCGCGTCGCCGACGACGCGTGCGCGCTCATCGGAACGCGACGCGCACGGTCATTCCTGCGCCGGCACGCCCGGTTCGGCCGCCGGCGTGGTGGCCGGCGCGGCGCTGCCGACCGCGCGGCGCTTCGGCGGCGCGCGGAAGGTCGGCGTGAACTTCTCGCGGTGGCCGTTCGTCGAGATGCCCTCGACGTAATACCAGTATTCGTGGCACGGATCGATCGTGTCGTCGCGGTACTCGTACTTGTGCGTCTCGTCCGAGGTGCCGGCGCCGAGGATCGGCTCCTTGTTCAACTTGGCGAACTCGCCGTGCTCGCTGTCGCTGCGGAACACGTCGAAGCCGAAGTTGTCCTGCTCGCTGGCGGTGGTCCAGCGCGCGGTGTTGGCGACGCGCTGGTCGGCCGGCAGCGCCGACTGGTCGCCGCAGGCGCCTTCCGGGATCTCCTTCGCCACTGCCGGCGCGGCTTCGGCCGGCTTGGCCTCGGCGGCCGGGGCCGGCGCGGCCGTCGGGGCCGGCGTCGTCGCGCTCGAGACCGGTGCCTCCGGCGTGGACGGGCTGCACGCGCACAGGGCGGTCGCGATCAGGGCGGACAGGGCAAGAAGGCGCATGCGGGACTCCGTGGATGGGCGGACAGCGGGCGGCAACGATAGTCGGGCGGTGCGGGGGCTGGCAACCGAACTGAAGGGCTGAGCACCGAGGGTCGAAGAACGTCGCGCTTTGCCTGGCTTCTGCGCGCAGGAGCGCGCCGCTTTTCCCGGTCCCCTTTCAGCGGCGGTGGGTGCCGGACGGATCAGCCCGCAGGGGCGCGCGCACGACGCGCGCGCGTTCGCCGTCGGCACATGGACGTGCCGTCGGCGAACCCCGGTCGGCGACCACGCACCCGCAGGGCAGGATGCCCGGAGGGCGCCGCTGTTGGGGTGCCCTTCTCTTTGGTTGCTTTCTCTTGGGCAAGCAAGAGAAAGTAACCCGCTCGCAGGGATGCGAGTGGAAAACGCAGGGACGCGGGTCGGTTTTCGCGACGACGGATGGCGCGACAGCAACACCATCCCCACCCAACCCTCCCCTTGAAGGGGAGGGCTAAAGCGCGCGGGCGTATGGCATCATCGCGCTCGCCGTCGACGGGGGAGCGACCGCGGTGGCCGCTGGCGTGCGAAGCAGCACGCCGTCCGCATGCACCGTGCCACCCTCGACCAGATCCGGATCCTCGTGAGTTCCAACCCGAACGACGACTACCTTGCGCGCATCAAGGCGGAAATCCGCGCCGAAGCGGACGCCGCGCGCGAGCGCGCACCGCTGCCGCGTCTCGATCCGCCGCCGCGCGCGGCGGTCACGGTCGATGATGGCATCGACCGCGAGCGGCTCGACTATTCGCTCGGCGAACTGTGCGGGCATGACTACATCGCCTTCATCGACCACGCGTTCCGCGCGCTGCTCAAGCGCGCGCCGGACGATACCGGCTCGGCGCTGCAGATCCGCCTGCTCGCCGCCGGCGCGCCGAAGGCCGAGGTGCTCGGCAACCTGCGCTGGTCGCCGGAAGGCCGCCGCGTCGGCGCGCGCGTGCGCGGCCTGCTGCCGCGCTATGCGCTGGCCAAGCTCGCGCGCGTGCCGGTGGCCGGCTACCTGCTGCAGTGGGGCCTGGCCCTGGCCGGCCTGCCGCTGCTGCTGCGCCACCAGCGCGCCAGCGACACGCTGCATGCCGCACGCTTCAACGCAGTCGCCGACGAGCGCCGCGAGCACGCGCGCCGCCTCGACGAACTGCAGGCGCGCCAGGACGCATTCAATGCGGTACACGGCGAGATGCGCAATGAGCTCACCCGCCTGGCGCAGCGGCTGGACACGCTCGAGCAGCGCGCGAAGGCGCTCGAACACCACGCCGGCGCTCTGCAGCAGCGCAGCGATGCAACCACGCACGAACTCGCCGACCTGCGCCACTACGTGCACACCGCGAACCACTGGGTCGCCTCGCTGCAGCGCAGCCTCGACGAACTCGAAACCGCCGAGGCGGCCGAGAGCGCGCGCGCCGACGAACTGCTCGCCGCGCTGGCCGAACCAGACACCGACGCGCGCGCCGCGCGCCACGCCGCCTGGAGCGCCGCGCTGGCCGCCGCGCTGCCGCCGGCCGCGCGCGTGCTCGACCTCGGCAGCGGCGACGGCCGCTGGCTGGCGGCGCTGCGCGCGCACGGGCTCGACGCGCACGGCGTCGAGGTGAACCGGGTGCTGGTCGAACGCGCGCGCGCGCAGGCGCGGCCGGTCGCGCTCGGCGAACCGCTGGCGGCGCTCGAGCGCTGCGCCGAGGCCAGCCTCGACGCGCTGACGCTGGCCGCCACGCTCGCCGACGATGCGCTCGGCACGGCGAACCTGTTGCACGCGGCGCGCCGCGCGTTGAAGCCCGACGGCGTGCTGCTGCTGCGCGCCGAAGCCACGCCGTGCGCGGCCGCCGGCACCGAGCCGCCGCACTGGCGCGCGCTGCTCGCCGCAGCCGGGTTCGCGGCACCGAGCGAGACGGCCGCGCCGCACGCCGGTGCCGTGCTCGCGCGCCGCGGCGCGGACTGACGCATGCGGATCGCGGTCCTCGTTCCCGGCCTGGCCCCGCACGACGCGGTCAGCAACGACACGCTCGGCATGACCGCGGCGCTGCGCCGGCTCGGCCACGAGGTCGCGCTGTTCGCGCCGCACGCGCGCGGCGTCGACGAACCGGTGCGCGCACCCGACACGGTCGAGGCGTGGCTGCGCTCGCCCGACGACGTCGTGCTGTACCACTACTGCGTCGGCTGGGATTTCCCGCTGGCGCTGTTCCGGCGCACGCGCGCGCGGCGCATCCTGCGCTACCACAACATCACGCCGCCGGAATTCTTCGAGGGCTGGTCGGCCGGCTACGTCGCCAGCTGCGCAGAAGGCCGCGGCCAGCTCGACGCCTACGCCGCGCTCGACTGCGAGCTGTACCTGGGCTGCTCGCCGTACAACCTCGAGGACTTCACCACGCGCGGCGTCGCGCCGGAGCGCTGCGCGCTGCTGCCGCCGTTCCACGAGGTCGAGCAGCTGCATTCGCTCGAACCCGATCCGCGCCGGCTGCCGCACGGTTCGCCGCTGCTGCTGATGGTCGGCCGGCTGGCGCCGAACAAGGCGCACGCAGACCTGATCGACACGCTGGCCGCGCTGCGCGCCGACGGCGCCGACGCGCACCTGCTCTCGCTCGGCAAGCTCGATCCGAACCTCGCTCCGTACGGCGCCGCGCTTGCGGCGCGCATCGCCGCGCGCGGCGTCGGCGACGCGGTCACGCTGATGCAGGACGCCAACGGCGCCGAGCTGCGCGCCGCGTTCGCGCGCGCCGACGCGCTGGTCATGCTGAGCCGCCACGAAGGCTTCTGCGTGCCCCTGATCGAGGCGATGGCGCTCGGCACGCCGGTGGTCGCGCGCGCCTCGAGCGCGCTGCCGTGGACGCTCGGCGACGCCGGCCTGCTGTGGGACGAGGACGCCGACGCGCACCTGATCGCCGCCTCGCTGCGGCGCCTCGCGCACGACGCCGAGCTGCGCGAGACGCTGCGCGCGCGCGGCCGTGCACGCTACGACGCGGTGTTCGCGCCGGCCGTGCTCGAACGCGACCTCGCCGCCGCGCTCGCCCGCGTGGCACGCCGGTGAAGGCGGCGATCCTGCTGCCGTCGCTGGCCGGCCGCGACGCGGTCGGCAACGACGCGCTGGCGATGGCGCGCCTGCTGCGCGCGCGCGGCATCGAGACGCGCCTGTACTGCGAGCACGCCTCCGGCGTCGACGAGCGCACCTGGCCGGCGGCGGAACTGCCCGACTTCGCCGGCGGCCCGCGCGACCTCGTCATCTACCACTTCTCGGTCGGCTGGCCGATCGCGCTCGACGTGCTCCGGCGCGTGCGCGGCTACCGCGTCGTGCGCTACCACAACATCACGCCGCCGGAGTTCTTCGCCGGCACCTCGCGCGTGTACGAGGCCGCCTGCGCGCGCGGTCGCGCCGAGATCCCGGACGTCGCGCGGCTCGGCTGCGAGCTGTACCTCGGCGCGTCCGCCTACAACACCGCCGAACTCGTCGCCGCCGGCGTGCCGGCCGAACGCGGCGCGGTACTGGCGCCGTTCCACCGCGTCGAGCACCTGCTCGACGCCGAGGCCGACCTGCGCCTGCTCGACGAACTCGGCGACGGCGCGCGCAACCTGCTGATGGTCGGTCGCATCGCGCCGAACAAGGGCCACGTCGAACTGGTCGACGCGTTCGCCGCTTATGTCGACGGCTACGGCGATCCGGCGCGCCTGCTGATCGTCGGCAAGACCGATCCGGGCCTGGCCAGCTACACCGAGGCGATCCGCGCGCGCATCGCGCAACACCGCCTCGGCGAGCGCGTGTGGTGGCTCGACTCGGTCGACGAGGCGCAGCTGAAGGCGGCGTTCCTGGCCAGCCACGCGTTCGTCACGCTGAGCCGGCACGAGGGCTTCTGCGTGCCGCTGGTCGAGGCGATGGCGCTCGGCACGCCGATCGTCGCGCATGGCTCCAGCGCGATCCCGGAGACCGTCGGCGACGGCGGCCTGGTCTGGGACACGACCGATCCGTGGCTGTACGCAGCGAGCCTGGCGCGCCTGCACGCCGACGCGCCGCTGCGCAACGACCTGCGCGACGCCGCGCGCCGGCGCTACGAGCGCACGTTCGCGCCGGCCGTCATGCGCGAGCGCTTCTTCGACCTGCTGGAGCCGGCGCTGTGAAGCGCGTCGCGATCGTCGTGCCGCGCTGCCACGAGAAGCTGGTCGGCGGCGCCGAGGCGCACGGCTGGCAGTACGCGACGCTGCTCGCCGACCGCTACGCGGTCGACGTGCTGAGCACGACCGCGAGCGACTACGTCAGCTGGGCCAACGACCTGCCCGAGGGCGTCGAGCGGCGCGACGGCGTCACGATCCGGCGCTTCCGCGTCGCGCGCGAACGCGGCCTGTATTTCCACGACCTGCATCGGCGCCTGCTCGCCACGTTCGCCGCGAATGCCGGCGCGGAGCCGGCTGCGCGCGTGACCTGGCCCGAGGCGCTGCAGGAGGAATTCATCCGCGCACAGGGCCCGGTCTCCCCGGATCTCTACGCGCACCTCGCGCAGCACGGCGACGACTACGCCGCGGTGCTGTTCCTGACCTACCTGTACCCGACCACCTACGACGGCTCGCGCGCGCTGCGCCACCGCCGCTGGGGCCTGGTGCCGACCCTGCACGACGAGCCGCCGGCGTACTTCGGCGCGTTCGCGCAGATGGCGCGCCACGTGCCGCGCATCCTGTGGAACACGCCGGCCGAACGCCGCCTCGGCCAGCGCCTGTGGGGCGTCGACGCCGGCGAGGTCGTCGCGATGACGGTCGCGACCGAGCGCGTCGAGCCGGCGCGCGAACCGGCGCCGTACCTGCTCTACAGCGGCCGCATCGACACGCACAAGGGCTGCGCGATGCTGATCGACGCGTTCGCCGCCTACCAGCGCGCGCGGCCGTGCGAACTCGACCTCGTGCTGACCGGCGCCGACCAGCTCGGCCTGCGCCCGTCGCCGCGCCAGCGCTACCTCGGCTTCGTCGACGAGCCGCGCAAGTTCGCGCTGATGGCCGGCGCGCTAGCGTTCGTGCACCCCTCGCCGTACGAGAGCCTGAGCATCGTCGCACTCGAGGCGATGGCGCAGGGCACGCCGCTGATCGTCAACGGCGCCTGCGAAGTGCTCGCCGAACACGTCAGCGCGAGCAGCAGCGGCTACGTGTTCCACGACGAAGCCGGCCTGCACGCCGCGATCGACGCGGTGCGCGCCCTCGACCCGACCGCCCGCGCGGCGCAAGCCGAGCGCGCGCGCGCGTATGTTCTGGCGAACTACTCGCGCGAGCAGGTGCTTGCGCGGCTGGTGAGGGTGGTGGAGGAGCTGGGGGCGAGGGGTTAGGGGCGAGGGCGCGAGAACCGACGCCAATGGCTGGCGTGCAGGCCGTCGCAGCCGTAGGCTGGATCAAGGGTCCGGCTTCGCCTTGATCCGCCACGCGCACCAGCACGCCATGGCAACGAGTTGTCAGTGGCGTAGGGTGGGACGCAGCGCCGCAGGCGCGAGTCCCACCACACACAAGCGCGCATAGCCCGTCGGTCGCTGCCAGTTCCGCCGTTGCCCGCCAGCGGAAGTTCCGCCGATGCCGAAATATGGTGGGACTCGCCGCTGCGCGGCTGCCCCACCCTACTTGCTGTGCTGGTGCCTGCGTCGCGCACAAAAGCGATGGACGAGCGTAGGGTGGGACGCAGCGCCGAAGGCGCGAGTCCCACCATCCACGCAGGCGCGCAGCCCCTCGGTCGCCACCAGCTCCGCCGGTGCACGCCAGCGGAAATTTCGCCGTCGATGCCTAGACATGGTGGGACTCGCCGCTGCGCGGCTACGGCCCACCCTACTTGCTGTGCGGGTGCCTGGGTCGCACGCAAAAGCGATGGACGAGCGTAGGGTGGGACGCAGCGCCGAAGGCGCGAGTCCCACCATCCACGCAGGCGCGCAGCCCCTCGGTCGCCACCAGCTCCGCCGGTGCACGCCAGCGGAAATTTCGCCGTCGATGCCTAGACATGGTGGGACTCGCCGCTGCGCGGCTGCGGCCCACCCTACATTGCCGCCGCGACCGGGGCGTGCAGCGAACCGTCCTGCCCACGCCCGCAGCACATCAGGCCGCGACAAGCGCGCCAACGTGCGCCCTCGCCCCTATCCCCTATCCCCTAATCCCTATCTCCTAATCTCTATCCCCTCGCTCACCTCGGCTCGAGCCGCGCCGCGAAGCGCGCGCCGCCGAGCGTGGGCGAGCGGTCGACGACGAGCTCGCCGCGGTAGGCCTTGAGGATGTCCTGCACGATGGCCAGGCCGATGCCGTGGCCCTGCACGCGCTCGTCGCCGCGCACGCCGCGCTGCAGCAGGTGCTCGACCTGGTCGTCGGGGATGCCGGGACCGTCGTCCTCGACCACCAGGTCGAGGCCGGCGCGGCGGCGCCCGCCGTCGAGCGGGCGCGCGGTCAGCAGCACGCGGTGCCGCGCCCACTTGAACGCGTTCTCGAGCAGGTTGCCGAGCAGTTCCATCAGGTCGCCTTGGTCGCCGTGGAAGCGCGCGGCGGCGTCGAGGTCGAACTCGCACAGGATCGCCTTGGCCGCATAGACCTTCTCCAGGCTGCGCACGATCTCCTCGGCGTACGGCTCGATCGGCAGCGGCGTGGCGAAGGTGTGGTGGCCGGAGGTGGCCGCGCGCGAGAGCTGGTAGGCGACGATCTCGTCCATGCGGCCGACCTGCTCGAGCACGGTCCAGCGCAGCTGGTCGCCGCCGGTGCCGGTCTCGAGCTGGCTGCGCATGACGGCCAGCGGCGTCTTCAGGCTGTGCGCGAGGTCCGACAGCGTGTTGCGGTAGCGCTTGAGGCGCTCGCGCTCGGCGTCGATGAAGTTGTTGAGGCCGGCGGTGAGGCCGGACAGCTCGAGCGGATAGGTGCGGTCGAGGCGGTCCTGCACGCCGCGTTCGACGCGCGCGAGGTCGGCGGCGACGCGGCGCAGCGGCGCGAGGCTCCAGCGCAGCACGCCGAGCAGCAGCAGCAGCAGCACCGCACCGAGCGCGCCGAGCCAGCCGAGCAGCGTGCGCCGGTAGACGTCGACCTGGTCGCGCAGCGCGCGGCTGTCCTCGGCGACGTAGAAAGTCAGGTGCAGCGGGGTCTTGGTGCCGCTGTTCCAGTCCACGCCCTGCGCGAGCACGTACAGCGCGCCCTGCGGGGTGGCGATCGGGCCGCCGAAATGCGCCGGCCCGCGCGGCAGTTCCTCGTTGAACGGCAGCTCGCGGCCGAGCGCGGACGGCGAGCGCCAGACGCCGTCCTTGGCGCCGAGGATCTTCTCGCCGACGATCGCCGCGTACAGGCCGCTGGCGGCCGGCTGGTCGAAGCGCGGGTCCGGCCCGACCTCGGGCGGGATCAGCTGGCCGGCGCGGGTCGTGTCGGAGCCGGCGAGGTAGGCATACATATAGCCCTGCAGGCGCTCGCGCAGCGCATTCTCGGACGCCTCGTAGAACGCGCGATCGAGTGCGAAGAAGGCGAGGCCGAGGAACGCGGCCAGCACGACGAACGCCGCGGACAGCGAGCGCGCCTGCAGCGACAGCGGCCGTGCCATCGAGGCGCGGCTCAGGCCTGGTCAGCGGCTTGCGGCGTACCCTCGGCCGGCGCCTCGCTGCGCTCGAGCGCGAAGCGGTAGCCACGGCCACGCACGGTCTCGATCGGCTTGATCGCGTTGTCCGGGTCGAGCTTGCGGCGCAGGCGGCCGATGAAGACCTCCAGCACGTTCGAGTCGCGGTCGAAGTCCTGCTGGTAGATGTGCTCGGTCAGGTCGGCCTTGGACACCAGTTCGCCGGCGTGCAGCATCAGGTATTCAAGCACCTTGTATTCGTAGCTGGTCAGGTCGACCGCGCTGCCGTTGACCGCGACCGTCTGCGCGGTCGTGTCGAGCACGACCGGGCCGCACTCGAGCGTCGGCCGCGACCAGCCGCTGGCGCGGCGCACCAGCGCGTTGAGGCGCGCCAGCAGTTCCTCGACGTGGAACGGTTTCACCAGGTAATCGTCGGCGCCGTTCTTCAGGCCCTGCACCTTGTCCTGCCACGACGAGCGCGCGGTCAGGATCAGGATCGGATAGCGCTGGCCCGATTCGCGCAGCTGCTTGACCAGGTCCATGCCCGACAGCTTGGGCAGGCCGAGGTCGATGATCGCGACGTCGAACGGCACCTCGCGGCCGAGGTAGAGGCCTTCCTCGCCGTCGCCGGCCGCGTCGACCGCGAAGCCGTCGCGCTTCAGGCGCGCGGCGAGCGTCTCCCGCAGCGGCGCTTCGTCTTCCACCAGCAATACGCGCATAACGAGTCTCCTGAAAAGCGGGGGCCGGCGCGCGGGGCGCGCTACTGCTCGGCCTGGATCTGCACGACGCGCACCGTGCCGTCGCGGGTCAGCACCTTGATGCGATAGATCTTGCGCTTGCCGAGGTTCAAGGTCTGCACCGACAGCACCTTGCCGTCCGCCTCGCGCTGCGCCTGCACGACCGCCTCCTGCACACTGATCTCGCGCGCCTGCGCGAAACCCGGCAGGCAGGCCGCGATGGCCAGCGCCAGTGGCGCGGCGCGTCGGAGGGTGAGGGGTCGTCGAGGGGCTGCTCGCATCATCCGCATCTTAGCCGCCGTCGGCGCAGGGTGCGACCGAGGATGGCCGCAGTCTCGGCAGCAGGCATTGAATTGCCGCTGAACTTCGCTGGCCGCCTTCGCCTTTGTGGGAGCGCCGGCAGGCACGATGCTTCCGCACATCCCCAAGCCAGCGCAGCACCGGCAGCCGAAGCTTGCCGGCTTACTCGGGTCGAAGCCCGCTCAGAAGATCTCGGCCACGCAGCAACGCAAGCTGCCGCCCGCCTTCTCGACCTCGTCGAGCGCGACGTCGGCCAGCGCGAAACCGCCGCGCTCGAGCGCGGCGAGCTGTGCCGGCGCGAGCGAGGCGGCGCCGGCCGCACTCATCCACGCGCGCCGCGGCGCCAGCGCGATCGCGTTGCCGGCGAACGCGCGCTTCTGCGCAGCATCGAGCATCACGCTGCCGGCATAGACGCGCGCGATCGCCTCCGGCACCGCCGCATCGCGGAAGCCGTCTGGAGCGATCAGCGCGACGCGCCCGGCCAGCAGCGCGAGCACGACGTTGGTGTGGTACTCGCCCGGCGCCAGCTCGAAGCAGAACGTCAGCCGCAGGCCGAACGCCTCGTGCATCCCACGCGCGCCGGCGAGGTCGCAGCGCTCGGACAGGCCGCAGTAGCCGATGCCGCGCGCGCGGTCGATCAGGAGCGAGCCGGTCAGCTCGGCCACCAGGTCATCGCGCTGCGACAGGTCCAGCGTCGCGTAGCCGAGCACGTCGCGGAAGAAGCCGCGGATGTCGGCGCGCTCGGCCTCGCGCCGGCGCACCGCGTGGCGCATGCGGCCGACGATCAACCGCCCGCGCGCAGTCGCGAACACGTTGTTCGGAAACAGCCCGTCCGGGCAGGCCGGATCGCCCGGGAACGTCAGCACCGGCACGTCGTCGCCGAGCCGCCGCGCGAGTTCCGCGTGCTGCTCGCGCATGCGCGCCGCATCGACGCGGCCGGCCGGATCCATGTAGCGGTTGTCTCGCGCCGACTCGGCCGCCAGCACGTCGGCGGCCGGACTGACCAGGAACGCCGCGCGCGCGGTCGGCGCGGCGCGCTCCGGAAAGCGCTCGGGCGAGAACGCGGCGAGGAAGGTGGCGGGGTCGGTGACGAACATGGGGCTTCGGGCGCGGAGAGTGCTGATGATGTCTGCCGAGAGAAGAGACAGGAGATCTCCGCCTTTCGTGGATCGAGCGGACTCTTGTCCTGCGACACGCTCGCCGTGAGCAGGCGGCGCGTCAAGTGTTGACGACGTGGCGCATGTAGAGTTCGGGAATATTGACCCGGAGACGGTTGTACCGAATGTCCAGTCGGCCAAGCGCCTCTTGCAGGCGCTGATAGGCAGCAACGACTTCGGCTGCTCCATCGAACACGTCGGCGGCCTCGCTTACGATGCGGGCGGCTGATTGCGCGCCTATGGTCTTGAGATATCCGACCGCCTCCCGAACTTCCGAGACGTCCTGATTGACGAAGAGCTGGGAGAAGCCGCCATTGGCGATGTTGCCCTCGACCAAGTTGAGGACTTCCGCCACGCGGTCGGTCCCGCTCTGCGCACGCGAGATGAAAAGGTCAGTTGCCGGATCCGGCGCCGGCGGCAGTTCCGATATGGACGACACCCCCACGCCGATGGGGCAAGTGACCTCCACGACCTCGCCAGAGGCCTCACTGACCCATTGAAGCTGGCCCGATTCGCTTTGCACGAACCCGGCGCCCTTCTGGTTGATCTCCCGAATGCATTCCGCGGCCGCCACTTCCACGGCTTCGCGGATGCGGCTCAACAGGAAGGCCTCCAATTCCATCTTTTCCATACCTTGAACAACTCCTGATAGGGAACTTTCCGCCCGAACGAAACGATGGCCGGAGAGTCCGACTCCAACTCCCGCAACGTTCCGCAAAGCGGCAACAAGGAATCGCCGGCTGCTGGTTCAATGATGCCCCCTCGCGCCGGCGCACCGCATGGCGCATGCGCCCGACGATCAACCGCCCGCGCGTGGTCGCGAACACGTTGTTCGGAAACAGACCGTCCGGGCAGGCCGGATCGCCCGGGAACGTCAGCACCGGCACGTCGTCGCCGAGCCGCCGCGCGAGTTCCGCGTGCTGCTCGCGCATGCGCGCCGCATCGACGCGGCCGGCCGGATCCATGTAGCGGTTGTCTCGCGCCGACTCGGCCGCCAGCACGTCGGCGGCCGGACTGACCAGGAACGCCGCGCGCGCGGTCGGCGCGGCGCGCTCCGGAAAGCGCTCGGGCGAGAACGCGGCGAGGAAGGCGGCGGGATCGGTGATGAACATGTGGTTTATGGAAAACGTCGTGTCGTGGACATTGTGCAGACCCAATGCCGCGCGTCATCCCAGAGACGGCTTGGCGGCGCAGGTTGGGCGGAGCGTAGCGATGCCCAACGCGTTTGCACATGTATAGAAGACCCTCTGCTTTAGGCCCAACACCTGAGTTAAGCCGCGCCGCGAAGCGGCGTCGGCTTGGACGAATTGTTAGGTCTCACCCGACTAACGCCTGAGCACCAGCGGCCATGGCGCCGTAGAAGAGCTTTTTTACGAGGTCGCTAACAGTGTCTTTTGCACCGGCATCCAAGGCCTCGGATAGCTGTTGCGCGATCGGTCGCCGCTCAATGGCCTCATTGACTGCATCCGGTGTTGCTCCGAGAAGCGTGAACCCTTTCAGTGTCAGTGCGGCTTCCGGGAAAATGCCCATGTGTTGGTCAAGTGTCCTGCGATCAGGGCGGAAAACAACAAAACCCTCTCTTGCGAGGAACTCCATTGTATTGGCCGAATCCTCATTGAGAATCCGCCACTGTTCCGCTTCGTCGCTTTCCAGATGCACGGCAACAACCTGCCCAATGTCCATCGCGTCAAGAAGAATTGGGTTTGGAAATGACCCGTAAAGCCGATCCAGCAAGCGAGCAGCGAGCTCCTGAAAGATCTGAATGTTGCGAGGTTCTGCCATGGTGAGACCTAACGAGGATGTAGAAAAACCCCCACGCATCTTGCCCGCCGCCGGTGGCCTCGGCAACATCTC
>JAACZU010000015.1 GCA_009996615.1 Rhodanobacteraceae bacterium
GCCAGTTGCGCCAGTCTCCAAGGTTGGCGCAACTGGCGCGACTGTGGCGCGATTGTGGCCTGCAGGCGCATCGCAATATCGTGCCCAGTCATCCATCAGCCGGCGCCGCCGCTCGAACAGGTCGCCGCGCTGATACGCAGCCTCGGCCTTGTCTTTCAACTGGTGCGCCAGCGCGTGCTCGATCACTTCGCGCGGGTGCGCAGTAGTCTCGCCGGCCCAATCGCGGAAGCTCGACCGGAATCCGTGCGCCGTGATGCCCGGCCGCATCTCCTTCAACAGCTTCATTCCAGCCGCCGTCGTGAGGGGCTGCCCCTTCACGCCGGGGAACACATGGTCGCCATCACGCGCAAAGCCTTTCAGAAGCTCCACGGCGCGCGCGGAGAGCGGGACGCGATGTTCCTTGCCAGCCTTCATGCGCTCGCCGGGAATCGTCCACACAGCGCGTTCCGTGTCGATCTCGGCCCATTGCGCGCCAGCCGTCTCTCCCGGCCGCGTCGCGGTCAGGATTTGCAGTTCCAGGCAGCGCGCGGCCAGGCCGTTGCGCTGCCGCAGTTCGGCCATGAAGGCGCCCATTTCGGCGTAGGCCAGCGCCTCACGATGCTGGACGGCCCGCACCTTGCTCCGCTTCGGCAGCAGCTTGTCCAAGTGCCCTTTCCAGCGCGCGGGGTTCTCGCCAGTGCGGAGCTTGCGCGCCGTTGCCCAGTCGAGCACGGCCTCGATCCGCTGGCGAACGCGCGTCATGGTCTCGGTCTTGTTCGCCCAATGTGGTTCGAGGCAGGCGAGCACGTGCACGGTATCGATCGCATCCACGGGCAGTGGATTGATCGGCGCCGCGTAGGTGGCAAGGGTCGCGCTCCACTGCCCCGCGTGCTTCTCATTGCGCCAGCCGGCGCGGTGCGCGGCGATGTAGCGTTCAGCGCACTGCGCGAATGTCTGCCGCGTCGCTGCCTTAAGCCGTCGCGCCTCGTTCGCTGCCCGCGCGTCCGCGATGGGGTCGCCACCTGCCCGCACCTGCTCGCGGCACGCCTTCGCCGACGCGCGTGCTTCCTCTAGCGAAACGTCCCACGCCGGGCCAAGCCCCTTGTCGCGGAGCTTGCCCGTCGTGCGATCGCGCCAGCGGAAAATCCAGGAACGATTGCCGTTCGGCTGGACGAACAGATACAGCCCGCCGCCATCGCCGTACCGGCCGGCCTTCGTGGTCTTTCGGACCATCGGTGCCGACAACTTGAATAGTTCCCGTGCCATGTGTCCGCCAAACTTTTTTCCATACCTTGTTCCATACAGCATGCGCGCGCTTGGGTGAAACGTCAAGGGACGGCGCGGGACTGGAAAACGGACGGAAAGCTAGGCGTGGCGCGGCATGCGGGGCATCGCGCGGGACGCAATGGGATTTCTTGATACGTGGAAAATGCGGACACCCTCTCCGCCAGAAACGAAAAACGCCCCCTCGTGGGGCGTTTTTCGTTTCTGGGGGCCGGGGGTTGGGTGAACGAACCCACCCGGGTTGACTCAGGGCGTCCCGCCCTTCGCCCTCCGGGCCAGCGGCTTCGCCGCTGTTCGCTCCGGCATCCTGCCTCCGCAGTGACGGATTCGTCCGGAACGAATCCGGACAGCCGCAGGCTGGCCCCGCAGCGCGCAGCGCGGAGGGGGTGAGGCTCAGGATGAGCCGAACACAAATTTGTCCGGAACAAATTTGGACAGCCGCAGGCTGGCCCCGGAGCGCGCAGCGCGGAGGGGCGAGGCTCAGGGATGAGCCGAGCAATCCCACCCCCTACAAGCAGATGAGCGCTCCTGACGCGCAGAGCGCGCCTGGCAGCCGGTCGGCCAACCGCCCCGCTCTACTGCCATCGCGCCCTACAACGTCCGCGCCACCCGGAACCCGACGCGCGCGCTGCGCGTATCCGCCGGCGCAGCAGTGCGATAGGCCGAGCGGACCTGGTCCGGATCGCTGCCCCACGAGCCGCCGCGGATCACGCGACGCTCGCAGCCGGGGTTGACCCAGGCCGAGCTGTCGCGCGGGGCGCGCACGTAGTTGTCGTGCCAGCAGTCCTGCACCCACTGCGAGACGTTGCCGTCCATGTCGTACAGGCCGAACGGGTTCGCCGGGAAGTTCTTGACCGGCGCCGGCCCCCAGTAGCCGTCGCTGTAGTGCGGGAACGCGACGCTCCAGCTGCGCTTGGTCGGCGAGCGGTCGCCGTCGCCGGTGAAGTTGCCGACGACCTTGCCCGGGTTGCCGTCGCCCCAAGGATAGCGCGTGGTCGAGCCGGCTCGCACGGCGTACTCGAACTCGGCCTCGGTCGGCAGGCGGTACTGCTTGCCGGTGCGCGCAGCCAGCCACGCCGCGTAGGCATTGGCATCGTTCCACGAGACGTTGATGACCGGCAGGTTGTCGTTCGCGCGGCCGCCGGCGTAGTCGTTGCGCCAGGTCATGCCGCGCCGCTCGGCGATGCGGCCGGTGCTTTCCTCATAGACCGCGCTGCCACCGAGTTTCTCGGCATCGCTGACGTAGTCGGTCGCGCCGACGAATTCGCGGAACTGGCCGACCGTGACATCGCTCTGGCCGAGCGCGAAGCCCACGTCGATGCGCACGCGGCGCTGCGGCTCCTCGTTGTCCTGGTGGCCGGCCTCGTCCGCCGGCGAACCCATCACGAACTCGCCGGTCGGGATCACCACCATCGGCGGCGCGCTGCCGGCGATGTCGAGGAAGCGGTCGCGGATGACCTGGCCCGGCGCGAAGCTGGCATACAGGCGCGCGTTGCGCAGGCGCTCGTTGAACGCATCCAGGCCGGCAAGGTCGGGGCTGATCGCCTGCGCCGACTTGGCCAGTTTCTCGGCCAGGTCCGCATCGCCCGAATCGAGCGCCGAGCGTGCCTGCGCGAGCACCGTCGCGGCCCGCTGGCTGCGGATGCCGTCCACGCGCAGGCGCGTTTCCAGCAGTTCCTGTGAGCCAGGGCGGATCGCCGACGCCTCGCCAAGCGTGCCGTCAGCGGCGGCGAACTCGTCGCGCGCGGCCTCGGCCAGCGCGCGATCGAGGTAACTGCGCTCGATCGTCGCCAGTCCGGCGTCGGCCAGGCGATTGCCCGGATCGAGCTTCATCACCGCGCGATAGGTCGCCAGCGCATTGGCGTTTGCAGGCTCGGTCAGCTGGCCGGCCTTGACCTGATCGGCCGCGCGCGCCAGCAGCGGCAGCACCTCGCGCAGCGTGCGCACGCGCGCGCGCACCTTCGCCAGTTCCTGCTCCGAATGCGGCAGCTCGGCATAGAGCGCAAGGAAGCGCTGCGCGGCGCCCTCGTCGCCGCGCTCGATCGCGGCGATGGTCCAGTCGCGCAACGCGCCACCTATGCGCTCCAGCCCGGCCTCGGCATCCTGGTTGTTCGGCGCGGCGACCAGCACCTCGCGGTACAGTGCGACCGCGTTCGCGCCCTTGGGCTCGAACAGCGCGCCCTCCTTCTCCGCCGCCGCCGCCTTGCGCAACAGCGCGGCCACTTCCTTGGTCGTCGGCACCGGTGGTCCCATGCGCACCGCATCGGCGAACGAGGTGCCCGACTCGGCCTGCGGCGCGGCCGACGGCGCTGGTGTGGTCGGCGGCTTCAACGCCGACCAGGGCGCGGCCGGATAGCCGGGCACGCTCGTGGCGACCTGCGGCTCCGGCATCGGCTCGATGTGCAGCACGCCCGGGAAAAAGCGGTATACCAGCGCGAACGCGAGCAGCGCGAGGCCGGCGATGCCGCCCAGGGTGTGCTGCTTGCGCGTGAGTTCGGTACCGGGCATCGTGCGATTATGGGTGCTCGCCGCGGCTTGTTGAAGCCGCCGCACCCGTCCTCTTGCCGATCGTAAGGAAATTCCCTTGGCCGACTGGATCGCGCGCAACGATGCGCTGCACCGCCTGCTCGATGCCGCCCCCGCGGCGATCGGGCTCGATACCGAATTCATGCGCACCGACACGTTCCATCCGCGCCTCGCACTGGTGCAGGTCGAACTCGATGCGCGCATCGCCTTGATCGACCCGACCGCCGAGGTCGACCCGCAGCCGCTCGCCGCGCTGCTCGCCGACCCGGCGCGCACCTGCGTCATGCACAGCGCCAGCGAGGACCTCGAAGCGCTGGCGACCTGGTCGTGCACGCTGGCGCGCCTGTTCGACACGCAGATCGCCGCCGCGTTCGCCGGCCTCGGCGCGGGCCTGGGCTACCAGAAGCTCGTGCGCGAGCTGCTCGGCATCGAGCTGGAGAAGGCGGAAACGCGCTCGGACTGGTTGCGCCGCCCGCTCAGCGAGCAGCAGCTCGAATACGCCGCGCTCGATGTCGCGCACCTGCTGCCGCTGCAGGCCGAACTCGCGGCGCGCGTCGAACAGCGCGGCTACGGCGCGTGGCTGGCCGAGGACTGCGCCAGCCTGCTCGAACGCGCGCGCCGGCGCGAGCCCGATCCGGAGCCGCAGCTGGGCCTGCGCGGCGCCGCCGACTGGCCGCGCGAGCGCCAGGCACTGCTGCGCCGCGTGCTGCGCTGGCGCGACGCGACCGCGCGCGCGATCGACCGCCCGCGCTCGTGGCTGCTCGACGACGCGCACGCGCTCGACCTGTGCGCGCGCCCGCCGCAGACCGCCGCCGAACTGGCCGAGCGCACGCGCGGCCAGCGTGCACTGCGCAGCGCGCAACGCGACGACCTGCTCGCCGTGCTGAACGAGCCGCTGGCGGCGGACGAGTTCGAGTTCCCGCCGATCCCGCGCGCGCCCGACGCGCGCGAGAAGAAGATCATCGCCGCGATGAAGGAGGTCGTCACCGCGCGTGCCGCCGAACTCGGCCTGCCCGAAGGCCTGCTCTGCGCACGCCGCCACCTCGAGAGCCTGCTCGCCACCGCGCGCTGGCCGGCCGCACTGGACGGCTGGCGCCGCGCGGTGCTGCACGACAGCCTGGTGCGGCTGCTGCCGAACTGAGCCGCGCGATCGGCGGCCCGCGCGACCGCGCGCGAACAATTTCGCGCGGAGGGCTTGGCGATCGGCGAAACGCGCGTTATGATTCGCGCCCTTTCGCGGTGACGCCATCGCGAAACGTGTGGGGCGGTAGCTCAGCTGGGAGAGCGTCGCGTTCGCAATGCGAAGGTCGGGAGTTCGATCCTCCTCCGCTCCACCACTTCCTTCCAGACGAAAAAGCCCTTGCTCAAGCAAGGGCTTTTTTCGTTTCCGGCGTTAGGAAAAACGGCTCCCTGCAGCCGAACGCTGGTCATCCATCGTTGTGTGGGGTTCTCGAAGCGGATGGATGCCCGCGTTCGCGGGCATGACGCCCCGGCGACTTGGGTTCGGTCCAGCATGCCGCGGCCGCGCCGGCCGCCAGCCAGGTCGTCTCAAGCGTCGCCGTCGTCGCGCGCTTCCTGCGCCAGCGCGCGCAGGCGGCGCAGGGCGTCCTCGTGGATCTGGCGCACGCGTTCGCGCGAGATGCCGAGGTCGCGGCCGATGTCGGCGAGCGACTGCTGCGGACGGCCGTCGAGGCCGAAATGGCATTGCATCACCAGGCGCTGGCGCTCGTTCAGCGCGGCCAGCCAGGCGCCGAGGCGCTCGCTGCTGATCGCCTGCGCGGACGGGCTGCCGTCATCGCCTTCCTGGATGTGGCCGATCAGCGCGCGCTCGCCCGATGCGGCGGCGGCGTCGAGCGAGTCGATGCGCTCGCTGACGCGGAAAAGCTCGGCCACTTCGGCCACGCTCTTGTGCACGGCGGCGGCGATCTCGTCGAGCCCCGGCGGCGCGCCGAGGCGCGCGGCCAGTTCGCGTTCGGCGCGCAGCACGTGCGCCAGCTCGCGCAGCACATGCACCGGCAGGCGCACGGTGCGGCCCTGCTGCATGACCGCGTGCTGCACCGCCTCGCGGATCCACCACACCGCATAGGTCGAAAAGCGCAGCCGGCGCGCCGGATCGAACTTCTCGACCGCGCGGATCAGGCCGAGGTTGCCCTCGGCGATCAGGTCCATCAGCGGCACGCCGCGGCCGACGTAGCCGCGCGCGACGCTGACCACCAGGCGCAGGTTGGCCTCGATCATGCGCCGGCGCGCCTCGCCGTCGCCGGCGTGCACGCGCTCGGCCAGCGCCCACTCCTCCTGCGCGCCGAGCAGCGCGGCCATGCCGATCTCGCTGAGGTAGGCGCTGGCCGAGCTGCGCGCTTCCTCGTCGTGCGGCTCGATCGCGTCGACCAGGTCGAGGATGTCGTCGGGCGCGGCGCCCGCGTCGCCGGGGTGGGAGGCGTTCACGGCGACAGCTTAGCGCCGCGGCGGGCGATGCAGGAGGGCCGCACGGCGATCAGCGGCGCGGCAGGTAGTCGAGCGGGTTGGCCGGCTTGCCGTTGCGGCGGATCTCGAAGTGCAACGAGTCGCGGCTGGCGCTGCTCGCGCCCATCTCGGCGATGACCTGGCCGGCGCTGACGCGGTCGCCTTCCTTGACCAGGCGCTTGCGGTTGTGGCCGTAGGCCGACAGCAGGCTCGCGTTGTGCTTGACGATGATCAGCTCGCCGTAGCCGATCAGGCCATTGCCGCTGTAGACGACGCTGCCGTCGGCGGCGGCGCGCACCGGGTCGCCGGCCTTGCCGGCGATGTCGATGCCCTGCCGCGTCTGGTCGCCGGCGACGTAGCCGGTGACGACGACGCCATCGGCCGGCCAGCGCCAGGCGACGTCGCCGGCGGCGACCGCTGCCGGCGACGCGGCCGGCGGCGGTGTCGGCGGCTTCGGGGCGACCGTCGGCGCGGGTGCGGGCGCGCTCGCCGCGGGGGTGGCGGCCGCCACCGTCGACGGGCTCGCGGAAGCGTCCGGCGGCGGAGCGGGCGGCGTCGCCTCGACCGGCTCGAACACCGGCGCTTTCGGCGCACCGGCCGCGGCCAGCGGCTTCGCCGTGCCAGCCGCCGCCCCCGCGCGCGCCGGCGCGCTCGCCGCCGCGCTGGCGCGCGCCGGCCCCAGGCGCAGTTCCTGGCCGACGTAGATCGTGTACGGCGGGCCGATGCCGTTCCAGCTCGCCAGGTCGCGGTAGTCCAGGCCATTGCGGAACGCGATGCTGTAGAGCGTGTCGCCGCGCTGCACGCGGTGGCTACCGCCCGCCGGCACGGACCGCGCCGTCGGCGCCGGCGCACGCGCCGGTGCGCCGAGATCGCGCTCCTCGACCGGCGCAGGCCCGGTCGAGGCACACGACGCGAGCAGCATCGTCGCCCCGACCAGGCTGGCGCGGATCAGTGAATATCGTTCCATGCCAATAGCTTAATGGATAATCTTGAAGTAAATGATGGCCAGGACGACCAGCGCGATCACGGCCCAGCCGATCCACTCGATCCAGCGGTGCAGCGCCTTCTCGGCGCGCTCGCCGCCGAGCCGGATCAGCCCGGCGAGCAGGTACACGCGCTTGCCGCGGCCGATGAACATGGCGGCTATGAAGGCCAGCATCGGCACGCCGACGATGCCCGACGCCCAGGTGAAGATCTTCAACGGCACCGGCATGAAGCCGGCGATGACCAGCGCCCAGAACGCGTTCCACGGATGCTGCGCGACGTCCTGCTCGAGCTGCGTGACGAGGTCGTGGATGCGCGGCAGCCAGCCGATGTCGGCCAGCAGCGGCGTCAGCGCATGGAACGCATGCGCGCCGAGCTCGTAGCCGACCAGCGCGCCGAGCAGCGAGCAGACCAGGCTGATCGTCGCGTAGCGCGCCCAGCGCTCGGGCCGCGCCAGCGCCATCGGCGCCAGCATGATCTCCGGCGCGACCGGGAAGATGATCGCCTCGACGAAGCTCAGCCCGGCCAGGTACCACTCGGCGTGCGGGTGCGCGGCCCAGCGCAGGGCGCGGACGTAGAGGGGGCGGAACAGCTTCATCGCGCGGACTCCGTGCGTGCGTGGCCGTGCGATGTGCTCATCCGGTGCCTCCCAGCAAGGGTACGAAACTGACCGCGCCAAGCGATTCGGAAACCCAGCCCTGCTCGCCGGCGCGCACGCGCAGCAGGGTCTGCCGGCCCGGCGGGCCGACCGGCGCGACCAGGCAGCCGTCCGGCGCGAGCTGGTCGAGCAGCGCCGTCTCGAGTCCGGCGCCGGCCGCGGTGACGATGATCGCGTCGAACGGCGCCTCGTCCGGCCAGCCCAGGCGCCCGTCGTCGTGGCGCGAACGGATGTTGTCGAGGCCGAGCTTGCGGAAGCGCCGCCGCGCATTGCGCAGCAGCTCCTCGATGCGCTCGACCGTGTAGACCTGCTCGACCAGCTGCGCGAGCACCGCGCACTGGTAGCCCGAGCCGGTGCCGACCTCGAGCACGCGGCGCGGCAGCTTCGGCTCGATCAGCGCCTCGGTCATGCGCGCGACCACGTACGGCTGCGAGATCGTCTGGCCCTGCCCGATCGGCAGCGCGGTGTCCTCGTAGGCGCGCGAAGCCAGCGCCTCGTCGATGAACAGGTGCCGCGGCAGCGCGCGCATCACGTCGAGCACGCGGCGGTCGCGGATGCCCTCGGCGGCGAGGCGCTCGACCAGGCGGTCGCGCGCGCGCTGAGAGGTCATGCCGAGTCCGCGCGCGGCCGGATCGCGGTGCGAGAACGCACTCATGCGGCGGACTCGCGCGCGGCCTGCAGACTGGAGATCCAGCCGCTGACCTTCTCCAGCGCCTGGTAGCGGGTCAGGTCGACGTGGATCGGCGTGACCGAGACGTAGCCGTCGCGGATCGCGTGGAAATCGCTGCCGGGGCCGTCGTCGGCGGCGGCGCCGGGCGGGCCGATCCAGTAGACCGGCCGGCCGCGCGGATCGGTCTGCGCCACGCACGGCTCGGCGCGGTGGCGGCGCCCCAGGCGCGTGACCGCCCAGCCGCGGATCTCGTGCCACGGCCGGTCCGGCACATTGACGTTGAGGATCGTGTCGGCCGGCAGCGGATCGACCAGCAGGCGCCGCATCAGCTGCAGCACGGCCTCGGCCGCGCTGTCGTAGTGCACGCCCTTGTGGTCGGTGGTGACCAGCGACACCGCGATCGCCGGCAGGCCGAGGAAACGCCCCTCCATCGCCGCCGACACGGTGCCCGAATAGATCACGTCGTCGCCGAGGTTGGCGGCGTTGTTGATGCCGGACACGACGATGTCGGGTTCGTGGTCGAGCAGGCCCGACAGCGCCAGGTGCACGCAATCGGTCGGCGTTCCGGCGACGCGCCAGCGGCCGTCGTCCAGGCGCAGCGCGCGGATCGGCGCATCCAGCGTCAGCGAATTGCTGGCGCCGGAGCGGTCGCGGTCCGGCGCGACGACGGTGACCTCGCCGAACTCGGCCAGGCGCTGCGCCAGGATGCGGATGCCGGGGGCATCGACGCCGTCATCATTGCTGACCAGAACTCGCATGCGGCTTCCTGCACGGCTCATTCGCCGGCGCGATGTCTACGCACAGGCGCTCGCGCCGATTCTGTTCACGGGAACGGGGCATGATAACGGATTCGTGATGCAGGCCGCAGGCGCGATGCGCGGCGGGCGACGTCGGCGGACACGGCCGATTCTGCTAGCCTCGAACCATGTCCACGCGTCCCGACAGCGACGACGACGCCCGCCTGTTCCGCGAGGCGATCGGCGAGGTGCGCCCGCTCAAGCAGCCGCGCGCCGCGCCGCCGCCGCGCCCGCGCCTGCCGCCGGAGCCGGTGCAGGGCCACCTCGACGAGGCGCGCGTGCGCGACGAGCTGCTGACCCATCCGATCGAACCCGGCACGATCGAGGGCGGCGACGAGATCCATTACCTGAAACCTGGCCAGCACGCGCGCCTGCTGCAGCGCCTGCGCCGCGGCCAGTTCAGCGTGCGCGCGGAGATCGACCTGCACGAGATGACCGCCGCGGTCGCGCGCGACGCGATCCGCCTGTTCCTCGACGACTGCCGCCGCCACGGCGAACTGTGCGTGCGCATCGTGCACGGCAAGGGCCTGCGCTCGAAGGCGCAAGGCCCGGTGCTCAAGCAATTGACCGACACGCTTCTGCGCCGCCGCGCCGACGTGCTCGCGTTCGCCTCCGCGCGCCCGGCGCAGGGCGGCACCGGCGCGGTGGTCGTGCTGCTCGAGCGATTGTAGGGAAGGCGCAGCCGCTGCCGACGCGCGGCGCAACGACCGCCGCGCTACGGCGCGCTCCAGTCGCACAGCTCGCGCAGCACCGTGGTCGCGAACGCGCCGGCGCCGAGGCCGAATTCGAGCACGAGGTCGCCGTCCGGCTCCCAGTGGTGCGCCAGATCCTCGGCGCACAGGCGCAACGCGCGGCGCTCCTGGTTCAGTCCGGCGCGCTCGAGGCCGCGCGCGAGCGCCGCGTGCGCCTCGGCGACGGCCAGTTCAAGCGCCTGCACGGCGCCGCCGCTGCGCAGCGCGCCGCTGCCCCACAGCGGGCCGGTCGGGTGGATGTCGTGCGCGGCGAGGCGGGCGGCGAGTTCGTCGGTCCATGGCTCCGGGCCGAAGATCGCGTGCGAGCCGGCGAGCATCCAGATCTCGCCGTCGAGCGCGTGGTCCCAGCTGGCGTCGGCGACGCGGCGCGCCAACAACGCGTTGAACAGCTCCGAGCGCGCCGCCGACAGTGCGATGCCGCGCTGCTCGCGCGGCATGCGCCGACCGGCGAACAGCGCCTCGGCCAGCGCGATGTTGCGGCCGTCGCGGCCGAAGCGCTGCTCGCCGAAGTAGTTCGGCACGCCGTGTGCGCGGATCGCCGCCAGCCGCGCCTCGGCCACCGCGTGCGGACCCTGCACGTCGCGCAGGCGGATGCGGAAGCGGTTGCCGCGATGCGCGCCACGCTTGAGCTTGCGGTTGTGGCGCGTGGCCGCGAGCACGCGCACGCCGGCGATCGCGAGCGCGTCCCAGTCCGGATCGGCGCGGCCCGGCAGCTGCACGCTGAAGCTCTGGCGCGTGACGGCGTGGCGGTCCTTGAGGCCGGCGTAGCCGACCGCGAGCGGCTCGACGCCGGCGAACGCGGCGAGCTGGCGCGCCAGCCAGTCGGTGTTCGTGCCGGTCTTCTCGATCAGCAGGAAGGCGTGCTCACCCTCGCCGGCCGGTTCGAAGCCGAGGATTTCATCGACCTGGAAATCGGCCGGTTCGGCGCGCAGCCGCGCGCGCAGCGGCGGGCCGCCATGGGCGTAGGGCAAGGTGTCCATGAGAGCAGAGGCTAGGGTTAGGGGCTGGGGATTAGGGGCGAGGGCGCGACAACCGTGCGCGGCTTCATGACGGGCAAGGTGGTACGGCAGCTTCTTTGCGAGATCGGGGACTTGGCTCGGTCGCCGATTTTGGCGCCCTCACCCCTAACCCCTACTCCCTGCCTTCAGGTTCCGGGCGGCGCGCGACGGCCTGCAGCACGGGCTCGACCGCTGGCGCGACCAGCGTCGACTCGCGCCGCCGCTGCAGCAATACGACCGCGAACGCGGCGATGCCTTCGCCGCGGCCGGTGAAGCCGAGCTTCTCGCTGGTGGTCGCCTTCACGCTGACGTCACCGACCGTGCAGCCGAGGTCGGCGGCGAGGTTGTGGCGCATCGTCTCGACGTGCGGCGCGAGTTTTGGCCGTTCGCACACGACGGTGAGGTCGGCGTTGGCCAGTTCGTAGCCGCGTTCGATCATCAGCGCCGTGCAATGCAGCAGCAGATGGCGGCTGTTGACGTCCTTCCAGCGCGGATCGCTGGGCGGGAAATGGTGGCCGATGTCGCCGAGCGCGAGCGCGCCGAGCAGCGCATCGCACAGCGCATGGATCACCACGTCGCCGTCGGAATGCGCAAGCAGGCCCTGCTCGTGCGGAATGTGGACGCCGGCCAGCACGACGTGGTCGCCGGGGCCGAATGCGTGGACGTCGATGCCTTGGCCGATGCGCATTGAGGGGAATGGGGAATGGAGAATCGGGAATGGGAAAGAGCCTACACGGTTGTGGCGATCCGACAAACGGAGGACGAGCGGCTTTTACGATTCCCGATTCCCCATTCCCGATTCCCGGCCCAACAGATATTCGGCCAGCGCGAGATCCGCCGGCGTGGTGACCTTGAGGTTGCTCTCCGCGCCCTCGACCAGCAGCGGGTGGTGGCCGGCGCGTTCCATCGCCATCGCCTCGTCGGTGATGGCAATGCCGTCGCGTTCGGCCTGATCGAGCGCGGCGGTCAGTTCGCCGCGGCGGAACAGTTGCGGGGTCAGCGCGCGCCAGCGCGCCTCGCGCGGTTCGGTCGCGACGACGCGCGTGTGCGCATCGGCGAGTTTGAGCGTGTCGCGCAGCGGCGCGGCGAGCAACGCGCCGCCGGCCGGCACGCCGCGCGCGACCAGTCGTTCGATGTCGGCCAGCGGCACGCACGGCCGCGCCGCGTCGTGCACCAGCAAGAATGCATCGGCGCCGACCTCGGCCGGCAGCGCGCGCAGGCCGGCCAGTACCGAGCCGCTGCGTTCGGCGGCGCCGACGGTGGTCTGCACCGGCTTGCCGCCGAGCTGCGTCAGGCCCGGCCAGTACGGGTCATCCGCGGCCAGCGCGACCATCAGGCCGGCCACCTGCGGCGATGCGGCGAGGCGTTCGAGCGTCCACGTCAGCAACGGCCGGCCGGCCAGCGCGACGTACTGCTTCGGCAATTCGGCACCGAAGCGCAGGCCGCGCCCGGCCGCCGGCACGACGCACCAGAGCGGTTCAGTGCTGGCCATCGCCGGCGTCCTTGCCGTCCGTCTTCGCCTCGCCCGGCGCCGGTTCGACGACCTGGTAGAACGTCTCGCCGGGCTTGAGCAGGCCAAGCTCGGCGCGCGCGCGTTCCTCGACCGCCTCGTCGCCGTGCTTGAGGTCGTCGACCTCGGCGGCCAGCGTGTCGTTGCGCGCCTTCAGCTTCGCGTTCTCGGCCTTCTGCTCGGACACGCGCTCGCGCAGCCGCCACACGTCGCGCATGCCGCCATGCCCCGTCCACAGCCGCACCTGCAGTGCAATCAGCAGGATCAGCAGGACCAACAGGACATAGCGCAGCATGCGCGAGCGACCTCAGCGGCCGAAGCCGGGCAGGTTCGGGAACGCGTCCTTGCCGGCGTAGCGCGCGGCGGAACCGAGCGCTTCCTCGATGCGCAGCAGCTGGTTGTACTTGGCCACGCGGTCGGAGCGGCACAGCGAGCCGGTCTTGATCTGCGTCGCAGTGGTCGCGACCGACAGGTCGGCGATCGTCGTGTCCTCGGTCTCGCCGGAGCGGTGCGAGATGATCGCCGCGTACTTCGCCGCGTCGGCCATCGCGATCGCGTCGAGCGTCTCGGTCAGCGTGCCGATCTGGTTGACCTTGATCAGGATCGCGTTCGCGATGTGCTTGTCGATGCCTTCCCTGAAGATCGCCGTGTTGGTCACGAACAGGTCGTCGCCAACCAGCTGCACGTTCTGGCCGAGCTTGTCGGTCAGGAGCTTCCAGCCATTCCAGTCGCCCTCGGCCATGCCGTCCTCGATCGTGATGATCGGGTACTTCGCGCACCAGGCGGCATAGAACTCGATCAGCTGCTCGGCGCTGAGCACCTTGCCCTCGCCTTCCAGATGGTAGGCGCCGTCCTTGTAGAACTCGGAGCTGGCGACGTCGAGGCCGAGCCAGATCTCCGAGCCGATCTTGTAACCGGCCTTGTCGACCGCGGCGAGGATCACCTCGACCGCCTCCTCGTTCGACTTGAGGTTCGGCGCGAAGCCGCCTTCGTCGCCGACCGCGGTGTTCAGGCCGCGGCCCTTCAGCACCGACTTCAGCGCGTGGAAGATCTCGGTACCGGCGCGCAGGCCTTCGGCGAAGCTCGGCAGGCCGACCGGCAGGATCATGAACTCCTGCATGTCGACGTTGTTGTCCGCGTGCGCGCCGCCGTTGATGATGTTCATCATCGGCACCGGCAGGCGCGCGGCGCGGTCGCCGGCGAGGTGCTGCCACAGCGGCATGCGCCTGGACGCCGCGACCGCATGCGCGTTCGCCAGCGACACGCCGAGCAGCGCGTTCGCGCCGAGCTTGCCCTTGTTCGGCGTGCCGTCGAGCGCGATGAGCTTGTCGTCGAGGCCGCGCTGGTCGGCCGCATCGAAGCCCTGCAGCGCATTCGCGATCGTCGTGTTGACGTTCGCGACCGCGTTCTTCACGCCCTTGCCGAGATAGCGCGCCTTGTCGCCGTCGCGCAGCTCGACCGCCTCGCGCGAGCCGGTCGAGGCGCCCGACGGCACCGCGGCGCGGCCGAACGAGCCGTCGGCCAGCGTGACCTCGGCTTCGAGGGTGGGATTGCCGCGGCTGTCGAGGATTTCGCGGGCGTGGATCTTCGTGATGTTCGCCATGAGGTGATTACTTCTTCGGCTTGTGGGTATCTTCGGGCAGCGCGCCGCCCCATTCGACGTGCTTGACCGGCGCGGCGCCGAGCGCCTTGATGACGCGGGCCATCGCATCGACGCTCGCCGGCTTGCCGCCCTCGATCACGACGCAGTCGAACTTCTTCGGCTTGTTCGCCTTGCGCAGGGCCTTGGCGAGATCGCCGACCTTGTAGGGCGTGCCGCCGTACTCGAAGCGGCTGCCTTCCAGCGCCTTGACCTGCGCGATGCCGAGCGGGCATTCGATGCCCTGCGGCGTCTTCGCAACCGTGGCGGCATCCGCGGCCGCCTTCGGCGGATCGGCATCCACCGAGAACCCGCTCAGTCCCTCTCCCGCCGACGCCTGGCCGGCGAAAGCGCAGGCAGCGGCCGCTGCAAGCACGACGACGAAACCTCGACTCATCCGTATTCCTCCTGTCCTGATCATCGAAGCGCTCCGGGTGCGGGGCGCAGGCAAAAAAACGTCTAGTCCGCGAACCCTTGCGCCTTGACCAGCCGGTCCAGCTGCAGCAGCACGCGCAGCAGCGCCTCCATCTTCCCCAGCGGCCACGCGTTCGGCCCGTCGCTGAGCGCCTTGTCCGGGTCCGGGTGCGTTTCCATGAAGAGGCCGGCGATGCCGACCGCGACCGCGGCACGCGCCAGCACCGGCACGAATTCGCGCTGGCCGCCGGACTTGCCGTTCGCACCGCCGGGCAGCTGCACCGAGTGCGTCGCGTCGAATACGACCGGGCAGCCGGTGTCGCGCATCACCGCGAGGCTGCGCATGTCGGAGACGAGGTTGTTGTAGCCGAAGCTGACGCCGCGCTCGGCGACCATGATCTGCGTGTTGCCGGTCGACTTCGCCTTGTCGGTGACGTGCTTCATCTCCCACGGCGACAGGAACTGGCCCTTCTTGATGTTGACCGGGCGGCCGACGCTGCAGGCCTTGAGGATGAAGTCGGTCTGCCGGCACAGGAATGCCGGCGTCTGCAGCACGTCGACGACCTCGGCGACCTCCTCCATCGGCGTGTATTCGTGCACGTCGGTCAGCACCGGCACGCCGATCTGGCGTTTGACCTCGGCGAGGATGCGCAGGCCTTCCTCGAGGCCGGGGCCGCGATGGCCGCTGAGCGAAGTGCGGTTGGCCTTGTCGAAGCTCGACTTGTAGATGAACGGCACGCCAAGGCGCGCGGTGATCTCCTTCAGCTGCCCGGCGGTGTCGAGCGCAAGCTGTTCGCTCTCGATCACGCACGGGCCGGCGATCAGGAACAGCGGCTGGTCGAGGCCGGCTTCGAAATTGCAGAGTTTCATGATGCGGTCATTCTTCCTTCGTCGTCCCGGCGAACGCCGGGACCCGGTGCCTTGAGCGGGCGATGAAAGACGCTGGGTCCCGGCGTCCGCCGGGACGACGACGGGACGAATCCGATGCTCACGCGGTCGCTTCCTGCGCCAGCTTCGGCGCCTCGCGCATCGCCTTCTGCTCGCGCGCGGCGCGGATGAAGCCGATGAACAGCGGGTGGCCGTCGCGCGGGGTCGAGGTGAACTCCGGGTGCGCCTGGCAGGCGATGAACCACGGGTGGTTCGGCAGCTCGATCATCTCGACCAGCAGGTCGTCCATCGACTTGCCGGAGATGACCAGGCCCAGGTCCTCGAACGCCTGCCGATAGCGATTGTTGAACTCGTAGCGGTGGCGATGGCGCTCGCGCACCACGTCCTGGCCGTACAGCTCGCGCGCGAGCGTGCCGGCCTTGAGGCGGCATTCCTGCGCACCCAGGCGCATCGTGCCGCCGAGGTCGGAATTCTCGTCGCGCTTTTCGATCTCGCCCGCGCCGGTCTTCCATTCGGTGATCAGCGCGATGACCGGATCGGCGCAGTTGCGGTCGTTTTCGCTCGAGTTCGCGCCGGGCAGGCCGGCGATGTGGCGCGCGAAGTCGACCACCGCCGCATGCATGCCGTAGCAGATGCCGAAGTACGGGATCCTGTTCTCGCGCGCATAGCGCGCGGCCGCGACCTTGCCCTCGAAGCCGCGCTTGCCGAAACCGCCCGGCACGAGGATGCCGTCGGCGTCCTTGAGCAGGTCGGCGCCCTTGCGCTCGATCTCCTCGGACTCGACCCAGTGCAGGTTCACGCGCGTCTTCTGCTTGATGCCGCCGTGGCGCAGCGCCTCGCCGAGCGACTTGTAGGCGTCCTTGTGCTCGACGTACTTGCCGACGATCGCGATGTTGACCTCGCCCTGCGGATGCGCGACCGCCTCGACCGTGCGCTCCCACGCGGACAGGTCGGCCGGTTTGGCGTTCAGGCGCAGCTTGTCGATCACGATCTCGTCCAGCCCCTGCGAGTGCAGCCACAGTGGCAGCTGGTAGATGATGTCGACGTCCATCGCGCTGATCACGGCCTTCTCGGGCACGTTCGTGAACAGCGCGATCTTGCGCCGGTCGCCCTGCGGCAGCGGCTGCTCGCAGCGGCAGACCAGGATGTCCGGCTGGATGCCGATCGAGCGCAATTCCTTGACCGAATGCTGGGTCGGCTTGGTCTTGATCTCGCCGGCCGCCTTGATGAACGGCACCAGCGTCAGGTGCATGAAGAGCGCCGCTTCGGCGCCGTGCTCGATGCGGATCTGGCGGATCGCCTCGAGGAACGGCAGCGACTCGATGTCGCCGACCGTGCCGCCGATCTCGACCAGCGCGACGTCGTAGCCCTGGGTCGCCTCGTAGATGCGGTGCTTGATCTCGTCGGTGATGTGCGGGATCACCTGCACGGTCGCGCCGAGGTAGTCGCCGCGGCGCTCCTTGGCGATCACGCTCTCGTAGATCTTGCCGGTGGTGATCGAGTTCTTGCCGGTCAGGCGCGTGCGCACGAAGCGCTCGTAGTGGCCCAGGTCCAGATCGGTCTCGGCACCGTCGTCGGTGACGTAGACCTCGCCGTGCTGGAACGGGCTCATCGTGCCCGGGTCGACGTTGATGTAGGGGTCGAGCTTCATCATCGTCACGCGCAGCCCGCGCGCTTCGAGGATGGCAGCCAGCGACGCGGCGGCGATGCCCTTGCCAAGCGAGGACACCACGCCGCCGGTCACGAAGATCAGGGGGGTCATGGACGGAGCTTTCCGCTGGAAATCCATATTCTATCGGCTGCGCGCGCGGCGGGCGAGTCGGGCATGGCGGCGCAAGGCCGCATGAGGGGAATCGGCGCCGTCTTGCGTTCCTTGCAGGCGGCAGCGTCCCCGCGGACGCGCCGGAACGAGGTCTTGCCGCGCCGGACGGCGCCGGCACGAGCCGCCCCCGCCCTATAGTGCCCCGACAGCCGATATCCCCACCCCATGCGCCTGCCTGTCCTGCTTCCCACGCTCGTCCTCGGCCTTGCCGCCACCCTGCCCGTCCGGGCCGCCACGCCCGTGCCGTCGACGCTGTGGGTGACCCAGCTCGGCCCATCCGGACCCGGCTCGCTGCGCGCCGCGATCGAGGCGGCGAATGCACGCCCGGGGCTGGACCACATCCGCTTCGCGCGCGGGCTGGCCGGCACGATCGGCATCAGCGGCACGCCGCTGGAAATCCGTGACGCACTGCAGATCCACGGCCCGGGCAGCGACCAGTTGCGCCTGCGCGGCGATTCCCAGACCCGCATGTTCCACGTCGCCGCCAGTGCCGACGAGGTGATGCTGGGCGGCCTGCACCTGACCGACGCCGGCGACAGCGCGATCGTCAACGAGGGCGCCTCGCTCACCGTCGAGGACTGCGTCCTGCGCACGAACTACGGCGTACGCGGCGCCGCGATCGCCAGCTACGGCGGCGACCTGCACGTCCGCCGCACGACGATCCGCGACAACTACGCGCAGACGCTCGGCGGTGCCGAGGACGGTCTCGGCGGCGGCATCTACGCAAAGGGCGCGACCGTCATGATCGAGGCTTCGCGCGTGTCGTCCAACCACGCCGACGCGCTCGGCGGCGGCATCTATGCCGACCTGCCCGCGGAAGGCGTGCTGGTCGTGCGCAGCAGCCTGATCGACGCGAATGCGGCGGTGACACAGGGTGGCGGCCTGTTCCTGCACGCCAACGGCGGCCCGCCGACCGGCATCCTCAACAGCACGATCTCCGGCAACCGCTCGATCCGGCACGCCGCAGTCTGGTTCGATGGCGCCCTGGTGATGAACAACAGCACGGTCACCGACAACTACAGCCCCGGGAACGAGATTCCCGGCGTCTGCATGGGTCTGTGCGGCGCCGGCCAGCACAGCGAGCTGTGGCTGACCAGCACGCTGGTCAGCGCCAACCGCGACCTGCACGACAATGGCTACGACCTGCTGGCGGTGCCCGGCGGCACGCACGTCTCGCACAGCCTGATCGAGCGCGTCGGCGACAACGCGATCGACGACGACCGCGGCGGCAACCTGCTGAACGTCGATCCGCGCATCGGTCCGTTGCTCGACAACGGTGGCGCGCTGCCGACCCATGCGCTCTCGTCCAACAGCCCGGCGATCGACGCCGGCCTGAACCTGTCGCTGTTCCAGTACGACCAGCGTGGCGGCTGCCATGCACGCGTGGTCGGTGCAGCCGCGGACATCGGCGCCTACGAATACCGGCCTTTGGCCGCTCCCACCGGTCGTCGGCGCCTGCCTGCGTGCATGCCCTCGTTCCCTTGGCGCTGATGCCCGCGGAGCACTCCTTCACCGCACGCCGCGCACGCACCGCGGTTCGCCTCACCGATCCACGGTGATGGGAATACCCATCGAATGCCGTATTTGAAGATGACCGCGTATGCGCGGCCAGGAAGATTCCATATCCAGGAGTACGACATGAAGCCCGCTTTCATCCTGTTCTGCGCCGCCGCCCTCGCATCTGGCGCGCCACTGGCCGGCGCCGCCACGCTCACCGTCACCACCCTCAACGACAGCGGTGCCGGCAGCCTGCGCGCGGCGATCACGCAGGCGAACGCCACGACGGGTACCGACACGATCCAGTTCCAGAACGGGCTGCAGGGCACGATCGATCTCAGCGGCGGTGCCCTCGTCATCACCGAGAGCCTCAGCATCGTCGGCCCCGGCGCCGGCAAGGTCACGATCGACGCCAACGGCCGCAGCCGCGTGTTCCGCTTCGACAATCCGCAGGGTCTGGACCGCACGTGGGCGATCAGCGGCCTGACCGTCAGGCGCGGCCTCGCCAACAACGGCAACGACGACAGCGGCGGCGGCCTGTTCTATGAAGCCACGTCGGTCCACGCGCAGATCACGCTGAACGACATGGTGTTCACGCAGAACACGGCCGCCCGCAAGGGTGGCGCGATCAGCGTGGCCGGCGCGAACCTCACGCTCGGCAACACCACGCTGAGCAACAACATCTCGCAAGGCGGCTTCCAGCCGTCCGGCGGCGGGTTGTTCTTCAGCCGCGGCCTGGTGCGCATCGAGCGCAGCCGCATCGTCGACAACACGGCCGACCTGATCGGCGGCGGCATCAACCTGCTGTCGCCCGCCGTCAGTGCCGTCATCACCGACAGCCTGGTGCAGGGCAACAGCGCCTCGCTGAGCGGCGGCGGCATGAACGCCGGCACGATGACGAACCTGACGATCTCGCGCAGCGCGTTCGTCGGCAACGCCGTGACCAGCCAGACCGAAGGCGGTGGCATCTACTTCGCCGGCGTGACGGATGCCGGTTCGGCCGAGAACGTGATCGAAAACTCGACCTTCTCCGGCAACCGTTCGCAGCACCAGTTCGGCCGCGGCAGCGCGCTGGCCGTGTATTCGGGCAACCTGACCGTGCGCAACAGCACGTTCGCCAACAACGTGACCTCGCCCGACACCAGCCCGGGCGCCCCCAACGCCGGCGGCGCGCTGTGGGTCTCGAATGGCACCAGCACGCGCGTCACCGTGCAGAGCACGCTGTTCAACGGCAACACCCATGGCAACGCGGGCATGCCGTCCGATCTCACTCGCCTGATCGGAACACCGGAAAGCACGCTCAACGTCGACCACAGCCTGTTCAAGGTGACGCCGGCGATCGGCGTGATCACGAACGCGAGCGCCAACATCGAGGCCGACGCGCTGCTGCAGCCGCTCACGCTCGCGCACGGCGGCCTCACGCCGGTGCATCCGATTCCGCGCAACAGCCCGGCCGTGGACAAGGGCGCCAACCCCGGCAACCTCGCCACCGACCAGCGCGGCGCCGGCTTCGTGCGCACCTGGAGCGATCCGAACAACCGCAACGGCGTCGCCGACATCGGCGCCTACGAGCACCGCGGCGACACGATCTTCTTCGGTGATTTCGAGCAGCACTGAGAGTTCGTGGAGAAAACCTCAGCCCGGCCAGGGAAGGCCTGGCAATCAATCAGGCGCGCAAGCGCTTGCTTGGCGCGAGCCGGCACGGGCCTGTCCCGCGCCCGCGACCGCGAATATGCAATCTCGCACGCCCCCTCGTCCCCTGCCGGACGTCGAGCCGCCGCCAGGCGGCTCGATGCAGGTCGTTGCACGGATGACGACCGCCACGGACGGTCATCAAGGAGTCTTTGAATGCGCTACTTCGTCCTGTTGTCCGGCCTTGCCTTCGCCGCCGCGCGCGGGCACGCGGCCGAGATCAGCGTCGGCGCCGGCGCCGCCTGCACGACGCACACGATTGCCGCCGCACTGGCGATGGCCGCCGTGACGCCGGAAGTCGACACGATCCGCCTCGCCAACGACCAGGCGTACACGGGCCAGACGGTATTCATCGATACCTCGGTAACCCTCATCGGCGGCCATGCCGGCTGTGGCGACCTCGCCCCCGCGGGCACCACGCCGCTCGTCGGCAACGGCGCCTGGGCCACGCTCGGCATCGCCGGCAGCGGCATCAGCGTCCGGCTGGAGCGCCTCGATATCAGTGGCGGCGGCGCCAGCGGCGATTTCGGCCGCTGGGGTGGCCTGAACGTCAGCGGGCAGGCGCTCGTCGCGCTCGCCGACGTCGCGATCCACGACAACCGCAACCGCTACGGCGGCGGCCTGCAACTGGCCGGCAACGCGATCGTCGAACTGGAGCGCAACGTCGACATCCACCACAACCACGCGACCGCCGGCGGCGGCATCCACGCCGACAGGGCGACGCTGCGCGTGCGCCCGCACGGCATCGCGATCCACGACAACGACGCCATCAACGGCGGCGGCATCGCGCTTTACAACGGTGCGCAACTGAGCGTCGGCACCAGCCTGGACGACCCATGGACACCGGTCGACGGCCTGCTGATCGCAGCCAACCATGCCGACGACACCGGGGGTGGCGTGCTCGTCAGCGGCAGCGGCACCTCGATGCTTGCCGACGATACCGTCGTGCGCGACAACAGCGCCGCCGAAGGCGGCGGCATCTACGCGAGCAATGGCGGTTACGCGCAACTGGCACGCTTCCGCGACGGCCCGTTCCGCCACTGCCCGAACGAACTCGAATGCGTGCGCCTGTCCGGCAACACCGCCGAGCGCGGCGGCGCGCTGTCGGCACGCGACGGCGGCAGCGCGCATCTCAGCGAGGTGATCGTACGCGGCAACACGGCGGCCGGCGGCTCGGCGTTTTGGATGTATGGCGACGCGTCGCAGGTGCGCATCCTGTCCAGCCTCGTGGTCCGCAACAGCTGCCTCGACAGCGCCCCGAGCTGCGCCACGATCTACACCGCCGGCGGCGCCCTGCGCTTCGAGCACAGCACCTTCGCCGACAACGGCGGCGGCAATGCGCTGATCTGGGGCGACGGATTCCAGTACGCGATCGTCACCGACATCAAGGGCTATTCGAGCCTGGTCGCCGGCAAGCCGAAGATCTTCGACTTCTTCGGCGCCGTGCCGACCGTGCGCTACGACTGCGTCCTGAAGGACACCGGCTTCGCCGAGTTCGCCGCGACGCGCAGCGCCGTACTGCCCCTCGCCTTCCAGGACCCCGCGCGTGGCGATTACCACCTGCCCGCCGGCAGCGCGGCCGTCGACTGGTGCGACGGCGCACCGGTATCGAGCCAGTCGCCCGACATGGACGGCACGCCGCGCGGCCTCGACAGCGCGAAGGCCGACGTGTTCGGACCGTACGACCTCGGCGCGTACGAATCGAACCGCATCTTCGCCAGCGGAACCGAAGCACGCCGCTGATGCTTGCCCGCATGCGACGACCGGTCGGCATCGCCGCCCGGACTGCCGGCAATACCGTCTCCCCGCGGTATCGCTGGAACCCCCGGTCCGGGCGGCGATGCCGACCGGTCGTCCCTCACCCTACCCAGAGAGTCCGACCATGCGCCATGTCCTTGCCGGTTTGACCCTTGCCCTGGCCGCCGCCATGCCGCCGGTCGTTGCGTCCGACGCCCCCATGCAGCCCCCCGTTTCGGCAGCGGCCATGCAGCTCGTGCCGATGCACGACGCGGTCGAGCGCGCGCGCGATGCCTCCGCGTTCCTTTCGTCCCGGTCGATCGACGCCGCAAGCATTCCCCGCCACCTCGTCACGAGCCTCGCTGACGGCGGTGCCGGCTCGCTGCGCGAGGCGATCGATGCGGCCAACGCGGCGCCGGGAATGGCCGTGATCGAGTTCCAATCGACCCTCGCGGGAACGATCCAGTTCAATAATGGACCCCTTGAAATACAGGATTCCGTCATCCTGCTCGGCCCCGGAGCCCGCTATTTGACGCTGGATGGCGGCCGACTCAACCGAGTCCTCTCCATCCGTGCCATGGATGGCCGCGCATTGGACGTGCTTCTGCTGGGCCTGACCGTGAGCGGTGGGTATTCCACCCTTGGGGCGGGCATCTCTAGCGTAGGTGCAAATCTGACGCTCGGCGACTGCGTGCTCACCGACAACCACACCCGCAACTCCATCGCCGCCGAGATCGGTGGCGGGCTGTACCAACGAGGCGGTTCGCTGCACATCGACCGTTGCGTGTTCCGGAACAACAGCGCCGGTACTTACGGCGGAGGCATCGCCGTGAAGGACGCCTCGGTTTCGATCCAGGACAGCTCGATCAGCTCGAATCTCGCCGGCAGCGGCGCGGGCCTGCATGTCGATACCGCCGCTCCGTTCGTGTTGAGGCGCACCCTGGTCGCCTTCAACGAAGCCAGCCAAAGCGGCGGCGGCCTTGCGCTCAACACCCCAAGCTATCCTGCGCTGATCGAGAACAGCACGTTCAGCGGGAACTCCGCGTACGATGAGCCGGCCAGCGGCGCCGGCATCGCCGCGAGTGGCAAAGTGAAGATCGCCTTCAGCACGATTGCGGACAATCGGCTGAACAGGCGCCTTGCCGATGGGGCAGGCGCGGGCGTGCATTTCGACGATGCCACCGGCCTCCTCAGACTGGAGGCAGCGCTTCTTGCCGGCAACAAGGCCCTGGATGGGGATGTCGATCTCGGGCGCGCCAGCGGAACCATCGACGCCATCGTCAGCCTGGTCGACACACAGACGACCAATGCGCTGAACGGCTATGGTCTCGGGAACCTGCTGGGAGTCGACCCTAAGCTGGCCCCGCTCGCCGACAACGGTGGCCCTACTCCTACTCATGCGATCGCGGCGGACAGCCCGGCACGTGATGTGGGGACCGGCGCCGGGTACAGCCCCGTCAACACCGACCAGCGCGGATACGAGCGCCGCTGGCCCGAACCGGTGGACATCGGCGCTTACGAGTACGGTGCCGACCGCCTGCTCACGGATGGGTTCGATGGCTGACCGCCGCCGGATCTCCCGTGCGCTTGGCCGATGCAGAGCACGCGGGCGCCGCCCGCTCCGGCTGCAACTGCCAGAAGATCCACGCCGACATGGCGGTGACGAAGCCGACGCACACGAACGTCGCATGGAACGCCGGAAGCGCCGCACCACCGCGTTCGGCTCCGGCGAACGCGGCGAGCAGGCCGCTCGCGGTCGCCACGCCCAGGCTCATCGACAGCATCATCACCATCGACAGCAGGCTGTTGCCGCCGCTGGCCAACTCGCCCTCGAGGTCGCGCAGCGTGACCGTGTTCATCGCGGTGAACTGCAGCGAGTTGACCAGACCGAAGAACGCGAGCTGCGCGATGCGCAGCCACAGCGGCTGCGCCGGCGCGACCAGCGCGAAACTCGCCATCGCCAGCCCGACCAGCAGCGTGTTGCCGAGCAGCACGCGGCGGTAGCCGAGCTCGCGCACCAGCGGCACCACGAAACGCTTGGCCAGCATGCCGGCGAGCGCGACCGGCACCATCATCAAGCCCGCCTGCATCGGGCTATAGCCGAGCGTGACCTGCAGCAGCAACGGGATCAGGAACGGCATGCTGCCGCTGCCGATGCGCGAGAACAGGTTGCCGAGCAGGCCCACGCGGTAGGTGTGCACGCCGAACAGCCGCAGCGGGAACAACGGCGCCGGCGTGCGCGTGGCGTGCAGCCAATAGGCGACGAAGCTGGCCATGCCGAGGAACAGCAGCATCAGCACGCCGGCATGGCGCAGGCCCAGGCCCGACAGGCCGTCCAGCGCGAGCGAGATCGCGACCATGCTGAACGACAGCATCAGGTAGCCGCCGAGGTCGAAGCGGCCGACCGCGCCGCGCGCGTCGGGCATCACGCGCAGCGTGGCCAGCGCGGCGATGACGCCGACCGGCAGGTTGATCAGGAAGATCCAGTGCCAGGACGCCGCCTGCACCAGCCAGCCGCCGAGCGTCGGGCCGATCAGCGGGCCGATCAGGCCCGGGATCGTGACGAAGCTCATCGCCGACAGGAACTGGCCGCGCGGCACCGAGCGCAGCACGGCGAGGCGGCCGACCGGCAGCAACATGGCCCCGCCCACGCCCTGCACGACGCGGGCCGCGGCGATCTGGCCGAGGCTTTGCGCCTGCGCGCACAGCAGCGAGCCGAGCGTGAACAGCACGACCGCGACGAAGAACACGCGCCGCGTGCCGAAGCGATCGGCCAGCCAGCCCGAGGCCGGGATCAGCATCGCCATCGTCAGCGCGTAGGCGATGACCACCGACTGCATGCGCAGCGGGCTTTCGCCCAGGCTCTCGGCCATCGCCGGCAGCGCCGTGTTGACGATGGTCGAGTCGAGCATCTGCATGAACACGCCCAGCGCCACCAGCCAGAGCAGCGCCCGGCTGGCCATGGACGGGTTCGAGGCAGATTCGATCATGGCGCCGCGCATTCTCGCATGCGCCGGCACCGCCCGATCGGCAGGGTCAGTACTGCTCGGTGAAACTCGCGACGACCATGCCCATCCCCTTGCGCCAGCGCTCGAGCAGCGCCGGATTGGCCTCCGGGTCGAACTCGCGCACGGCGGCGACCAGGCTGTCGATCCAGTAGCCATACAGCGACGGGCGCACCGGCGTGCGGCCCTTGCGCGAGTGCACCTGGCCCATCTCCTTCACGCTGCGCTGGACCATCGCCATGCCGGCGGCATGCGAGATCGCGATCGAGATGCCGCGGCGCAGCGCGATCTGCTGCTGGCGGAAGTCGGTCTTCTCGAACATCGGCGCGATGTCGGCATGACTGGCGAGGAAGATCTCGTAGAAGCGCTCGATGAAGCCGCCGGCGCGCAGGCAGCGGCCGTAGCTCGCCTGCAGATCGTCGTAGTGGTCCGCCATGGGATTCCTTGTCTGATGTTCGAGGAGTGCGCCGTTCAGCCCGCCGAAGCAGGGGCCTGTATGCAGCGAAAAGATTTCGATGTTAACAGTATCACGCTTTGTTGCGGCAGCGCGACGGCGCTTGATCGCGGCGTCCACTGCCGCCATCCTGCACCGCCCTCGCCCTTCCCGGACGCTTCGCGCATGAGTTCCCGCTACAACGCCGCCGACATCGAAGTCCTTTCCGGCCTGGACCCGGTCAAGCGCCGGCCGGGCATGTACACGGACACGTCGCGGCCGAACCACTTGGCGCAGGAAGTCATCGACAACTCGGTCGACGAGGCGCTGGCCGGGCACGCGAAGACGATCGAGGTCGTGCTGCACGCGGACGGCTCGGTCGAGGTCAGCGACGATGGCCGTGGCATGCCGGTCGACATCCATCCGGAGGAAGGCATCCCCGGCGTCGAGCTGATCCTCACGCGCCTGCACGCGGGCGGCAAGTTCTCCAACCGCAACTACCAGTTCTCCGGCGGCCTGCACGGCGTGGGCGTGTCGGTGGTCAACGCGCTGTCGAGCAAGGTCGAAGTCACGATCCGCCGCGACGGCCAGATCCACCGCATGGACTTCGCCGACGGCCACCGCGCCAGCGCGCTGGCCGTCACCGGCACCGTGCCGAAGCGGCAGACCGGCACCACCGTGCACTTCTGGCCCGATCCGAAGTACTTCGATTCTCCGAAGATCTCGCTGCCGCGGCTCAAGCACGTGCTGCGCGCCAAGGCCGTGCTGTGCGCCGGCCTGACCGTGCGCCTGTTCGACGAGGCCAGCGGCGAGAAGCTCGAGTGGCACTACGAGAACGGCCTGCGCGACTACCTGCGCTCGATGCTCGGCGACGCCGAGCGGCTGCCGGGCGAGCTCTACGTCGGCCAGCACGCGCGCGACAACGGCGCGGTCGAGTTCGCGCTCGCCTGGCTGCCGGAAGGCGAGCTGACGCAGGAAAGCTACGTCAACCTGATCCCGACCGCGCAGGGCGGCACGCACGTGAACGGCCTGCGCTCGGGCCTGACCAACGCGCTGCGCGAGTTCTGCGAGTTCCGCAACCTGCTGCCGCGCGGCGTCAAGCTCGCGCCGGAGGACGTGTGGGACCGGCTCAGCTTCGTCTTGTCCTTGAAGATGCAGGACCCGCAGTTCTCCGGCCAGACCAAGGAGCGCCTGTCCTCGCGCGACGCCGCCGGCTTCGTCGAAAACGCGGTGCACGACGGCTTCTCGCTGTACCTGAACCAGCACGTCGAGATCGGCGAGCGCATCGCGCAGCTCGCGATCGAGCGCGCGGCGCTGCGGCTGAAGGCCGAGAAGCAGATCGTGCGCAAGAAGGTCACGCAGGGCCCGGCGCTGCCCGGCAAGCTCGCCGACTGCGCCTCCAGCGACCTGTCGCGCACCGAACTGTTCCTGGTCGAAGGCGACTCCGCCGGCGGCTCCGCGCGGCAGGCGCGCGACAAGGACTTCCAGGCGATCCTGCCGCTGCGCGGCAAGATCCTGAACACCTGGGAAGTCGAGTCCGGCCAGGTTTTGTCCTCGCAGGAAGTGCACGACCTCGCGGTCGCGATCGGCTGCGATCCGGGCAAGGACGACCTCTCGGGCCTGCGCTACGGCAAGGTCGTGATCCTCGCCGATGCCGACTCCGACGGCCTGCACATCGCGACCTTGCTGTCGGCGCTGTTCCTCAAGCACTTCCCCAAGCTCGTGCGCGACGGCCACGTGTTCGTCGCGATGCCGCCGCTGTTCCGCGTCGACGTCGGCAAGCAGGTGTTCTACTGCCTCGACGAATCCGAGCGCGACGCGATGCTCGAGAAGATCGAGCGCGAGAAGATCCGCGGCGCGGTCAGCGTCACGCGCTTCAAGGGCCTGGGCGAGATGAACCCGAGCCAATTGCGCGAATCGACCATCCACCCCGACACGCGCCGCCTGGTCCAGCTCACCGTCGAGGCCGACGACGGCACCAGCAAGGTCATGGACATGCTGCTGTCGAAGAAGCGCGCGGCCGACCGCAAGGAGTGGCTGGAGACCAAGGGCGATCTGGCGTCGCTGGAAGTCTGATTGGCCGCAAGTTCCAGCATCCGGCCAGCGCCCACGCACGCGGCATGACGGTCGCGTAGGCTGGGTGCGCTTGCGCGACCGGCGCCTCGCCGCACCCTTTGACACGACCGGCGCATCGGCTATGGTCCCACCTCGGGGACGCGGGAGGGATCCGGGCGTGGCACGACTCATTCCGACGCGCAACAGCTGCCTGCCGCGCATGACGCCGGGCGAGCGGCGCTTTGCCGAGCGGCTTGAGGACAAGCTCGAGGACGACTACCTGCTTTGGTACGACGTGCCGCTTGGGCCGAAGCAGCAGCGCCCGGATTTCGTGGTCCTGCATCCGCGCCGCGGCCTGCTCGTGCTCGAGGTCAAGGACTGGAAGGAGGACACGATCCGCGAGGCGGACCGGATGCAGTTCGCGCTGCTGACCGCGCGCGGGCTCGTGCGCGAACCCAATCCGCTGGCCAAGGCACGCCTGTACGCGCAGGAGGTCAAGCAGGTGCTGGAGCGCGACCCAGCGCTGCGCCATCCTGACACCAGCCCGCATGCCGGCAAGCTGCTGATGCCGTGGGCGCACGGCGTGGTGTTCACCAACCTCACGCGCAAGCGCTTCGAGGCCGGCGGCCTCGGCGACATCATCCCGCCGCATCTGGCGATCTGCCAGGACGAGATGCTCGATTCGGTCGACGCGGAGGCGTTCCAGGAACGGCTGTGGGCGATGTTCCCGCACGTGTTCCCGACCGCGCTGACGCTGCCGCAGATCGACCGCGTGCGCTGGCACTTGTTTCCGGAAATCCGCGTCGAGGCCGGCGACGGCCAGTTCGGCCTGTTCGGCGCGACCGATGCACCTGCGCAGCCGCTCGAAGTCCCCGACCTGATCAAGGTCATGGACGCGCAGCAGGAGCAGCTCGCGCGCTCGCTCGGCGACGAGCACCGCATCATCCACGGCGTGGCCGGCTCCGGCAAGACGATGATCCTCGGCTTCCGCGCGATGCACCTGGCGCGCGCGCTGTCCAAGCCGATCCTCGTGCTGTGCTTCAACCGCACGCTGGCCGCGCGGCTGGAACAACTGCTCGGCGAACGCGGGCTCGCCGAGCAGGTGCAGGTCTACAACTTCCACCGCTGGTGCCGCATGATGCTGGTCGCCTACCACGTGCCGCTGCCGCCGGACGGCGCCGGCTTCATCGACGCACTCGCACCGGCAGTGATCGACGCGGTCGAGCGCGGCCGCATCCCGCGCTTCCAGTACGGTGCGGTGCTGATCGACGAAGGCCATGACTTCGAGCCGGACTGGTACCGGCTGATCGTGCAGATGGTCGATCCGTCGACGAATTCGCTGCTCGTGCTCTACGACGACGCACAGAACATCTACGGCAAGGCGACGCGCCGCAAGGTGAGCTGGAAGAGCCTGGGCGTGCAGGCGCAGGGCCGCACCACGATCCTGAAACTCAACTACCGCAACACGCTGGAGATCCTCTCGGTCGCGCGCCGCTTCGCCGCCGAACTGCTGGCGGAACGCTCCGACGACGACGACGGCGTGCCGCTGCTCGCGCCGGAAAGCGCCGGCCGGCGCGGCGCGCTGCCGGAGCTGATTCGCGTCGCGCACGCCGCCGCGGAGGCCACGGCGATCGTGCGCCGCATCGTCGAGGAGCACGCGCGCGGCCGCCCGCTGCGCGAGATCGCGGTGATCCATCGCCACCGCTGGCAGGGCGATGCGCTGCACCGCGCGCTCGAACGCGCCGGCCTGCCCTGCTGCGTCGCCGACGATCGCGGCGGCAAGGATTCCCTGTTCCGCGGCGATGGCGTCAAGCTGGTCACGATGCACTCGAGCAAGGGACTGGAGTTCCCGCTCGTGCTGATTCCCGGCCTCGGCCAGCTGCCGGCGCCGGACGAGGACGAAGCCGCCGCCGCGCGCCTGCTCTACGTTGCGATGACCCGCGCGACCGAGCGCCTGGTGCTGGTCCACCACAATGACTCGGTGTTCAGCGCGCGCATCCGCGCCTCGATCAACGAGGTGCAGGCGCAGCTCGGCGCGGCCGCGTAGCGCGGGCCCGCGGCGTCACGGCGTGGAGCCTCCGTGCCCCGCGTGCGCGCCTCAGCCGCCGCGCACCATCTCGACGATCTTCGCGGTATCGAGCGTGCGCGCCTGCTCCTGCATCTGCGGCAGGTAGCGGCCCTGCAGGCCCTTCGCGTCGGCCAGCATCTGCTGGAACGTGTCGCGCAGCATCTGCGCCGACAGCACGCGGCCGCCGGCGTAGTAGCGCTGCGCGACGTGGCCGAGTGCCCAGGTGCTCGCAAAGCTCATACCGGAGCTGACCGCCTGGCGGCCGAGGCCGCCGAGCAGGCCGCCGCCGATCGCGCCGAGCAGGCCGCCGAGCAGCTTGCGCCCGGCCTGTTCGAGATATTGCGAGGCCAGGCCGACGCCGGCGGTGGCGAGAAAATCCTTGACGTGGCCGGCGTCGAGCTCGTAGCCGTAGGACTTGCCGATGCGATAGACCAGGCGCATCTGCAGCGGGATGATCGCCATCGTCGACAGCGACTCGGGCAGCAGTTCCAGCGCGCCGTTGAGGATCGCGGCGTCGAGGATGGTCTTATCCATCTCCGCCTCGCTCAGCGTCGAGGCGGCGGCGACCACCGGGCCGGGCGAGACGGCCGGATCGAACGGCTCGGCCAGCGGCGTCGCGGCGAGTGCCTCGGCGCGTTCGCGGTGCGCCTGGCCGACGGAGGCGTCGAGCCCGAGCGCCGCCTGCAGGTTGGACAGGAACAGGCATTCCTCCGCCGACTGCACGCCGTCGGCCGTGCACACGCATACCGCCATCTCGTAGGCCAGCGCCTTCGCCTGCGGGCTGGCGAGGTCGCGCACGGCGTCGGCCAGGCTGACGCGCTGCAGCAAAACGTCCTGGTACAGCGCGGCGAGGTCGACGCCCGCCTCGTCGCCAAGGCCCTGCGCGATGCGGCGGATTTCCTCGCGCTCGCGCTCGTCGCTGCCGTCGGCGAACGCGGCCATGATGCAGATGCTGAGGATGGAACGGTGTTCCTGCTCGGTCATGCGGAATCTCCGTAAGGGGCCGGTGGCGCGGATTGGACCCCGACCATTGGCACTGCAGCGCAACAAACGCACGCCGCATAATGTCCGCATGCACACACGAGTGTCCAATCCTTCGATGCAGGCCCCCACCGCTTCCCACGCCGCCGCCGATGCGCCGGTCACGCCGCCCGAACCGATCGACACGCCGGCGCAGGCCGCCGCACGCACCGCGTTCCCGATCCTGCTGATGCTGAGCACCTGCCACCTGCTCAACGACCTGATCCAGTCGCTGCTGCCGGCGATCTATCCGCTGCTGAAGGCCAACTTCGCGCTCGATTTCGGGCAGATCGGCCTGATCACGCTGACGTTCCAGCTCACCGCCTCGCTGCTGCAGCCGTTCGTCGGTATCTATACCGACCGCCGCCCGCTGCCGTATTCGCTGGCCATCGGCATGGGCTGCACGCTGAGCGGGCTGCTGCTGCTGTCGCAGGCGTCGACGTTCCCGATGCTGCTGCTCGCCGCCGCGCTGGTCGGTTCGGGTTCGTCGGTGTTCCATCCCGAATCCTCGCGCGTCGCGCGCATGGCCTCGGGCGGCCGACACGGCCTGGCGCAGTCGCTGTTCCAGGTCGGCGGCAACATCGGCTCGGCGACCGGGCCATTGCTCGCCGCGTTCATCGTGATGCCGCGCGGCCAGGGCAGCGTGGCGTGGTTCGCGATCGCGGCGCTGGTCGCGATCGCGCTGCTGACGCGCATCGGCGGCTGGTATCGCGCGCAGGTGCCGGCGCATCGCGCCGCGCACGCGGGCGCGCGCCGCTCACCGCTGCCGCGCCGCACGATCTACGTCACGATGGCAATCCTCGGCGCGCTGATCTTCTCGAAGTATTTCTACCTCGCCAGCCTGTCGAGCTACTACACGTTCTACCTGATGCAGAAGTTCGGGCTGGACGCGCAGGCCGCGCAGCTGCGCCTGTTCGTGTTCCTCGGCGCGGTCGCCGCCGGCACGCTGCTCGGCGGCCCGCTCGGCGACCGCATCGGCCGCCGCTACGTGATCTGGGGCTCGATCCTCGGCGTGCTGCCGTTCACGCTGCTGCTGCCGCACGCGGACCTGTTCTGGACCACGCTGCTGACCGTCGTGATCGGCCTCGTGCTCGCCTCGGCCTTCTCCGCAATCATCGTCTACGCGCAGGAACTGGTGCCCGGCCGCACCGGCGTCATCGCCGGCCTGTTCTTCGGCTTCGCGTTTGGCATGGGCGGCATCGGCGCGGCCGTGCTCGGCCGCCTCGCCGACCACATCGGCATCGAGGCCGTGTACGGCATCTGCGCCTGGCTGCCGGCGATCGGCCTGCTGGCCTGGCTGCTGCCGACGCCGCCGGAGGCGCGCCGGCCGGCGCACTGATTGCGGCCGAGTCCGCGGGAATCGGGAGCGCCCCAAACAAAAAACCCCGGGCGCCGCGCGCCCGGGGTTCGATGACTGCCTGGTGTGGCCTTACTCGCCGTGCTTGGCGGCCTCGGGCTTGGCTTCGCTGTGCTTGTGATGCTTCTTGTGATGCTTGGCGGTCTCGCCGGTCGCTGCCTTTTCGCTGCTGGCCGTCGCCGCAGCGGCCTTCGGCGCGGCCTCGGCCTTCATCGCCGGCGTGGTGGCCGCAGGCGTGGTCGCGGCGGGCTTGGCCGCCTCGGCCTTCGCTGCCTCGGTCGCGGTGGCGGCCTGGGTCATGGCCTGCTTTGCAGCCGGCTTTGCCACCTCGGTGGCCTGGGTCGGCGCGGCGGGATCGGCCGCGAACGCGTTCACGACGAAGGCGCCGGCGACGAGGGCGCTGAGGATGGACATACGCATGGAGCATCTCCTGGGGCTGGGTCCGCGCGCGCCGGGACGTCTCGTCCGCTACGGCTTGCGCGTGCCGCACACGCTAGGCGCGCCGAGGCAACTGCAACCTGAATGGAAAAAGTGCCTTTTAGCGCGCGTTTAGCCTTTGAGGGCTGAGGGCGGGATGCCGCGCGAGGCACACTGACGTTGCGGGCGCGCGGTGGGACTCGCCGCTGCGCGGCAGCGGCCCACCCTACAGAAGCGATGGCGCGAGGCCCACCGGCGTTGCGCATGGCGGTGGGACTCGCCGCTGCGCGGCTGCGGCCCACCCTACATGCATCGCGCCTTCCGGCGCTCCCACAGAAGCAACGCAGCGCCGCTCTTGGTGGGAGCGGCGGCAGCCGCGATGCGTTTTTGCCCGGCAGATCCGGGCCGGCCGCAGCACGCGCCCCCTCTCGTTTCTCACTTCTCGTTTCTCACTTCTCGTTTCTCGTTTCTCGCTCCTCGCACTCTCACCACGCGCGCCGGTACTGCGGCGGCGCTTCGATCGCCACGCCCAGCTCGGCCGCCGCGCGGCGCGGGAAGTACGGATCGCGCAGCGACTCGCGTGCCAGCAGCACGAGGTCCGCGTCGCCGCGCGCGAGGATGTCGGCGGCCTGGCGCGGCTCGGTGATCAGGCCGACCGCGCCGGTGGCGATGCCGGCCTCGCGGCGGATGCGCGCGGCGAACGGCACCTGGTAGCCCGGTGCGGCCGGCACTTTCGCGTGCGGCACGGCGCCGCCGGAGGAGCAGTCGATCAGGTCGACGCCGTCGCGCTTGAGCCAGCGCGCCAGCTCGACGCACTCGTCGATGTCCCAGCCGCCCTCGGCCCAGTCGGTCGCCGACACGCGCACGACCAGCGGCCGCGGCGCCGGCCACTCCGCACGCACTGCGGCGACCACCTCGCGCAGCAGGCGCGCGCGGTTCGTCAGGCTGCCGCCGTAGGCGTCCTCGCGCCGGTTGCACAGCGGCGACAGGAACTCGTGCAGCAGGTAGCCGTGCGCGGCGTGGATCTCGACCACGTGGAAGCCGGCGTCGCGGGCGCGCGCCGTCGCGGCGCGGAAGTCGGCGACGACCTTGGCCAGGCCGGCCGCGTCGAGCGCCTGCGGCACGAGGTGCGCATCGTCGAACGCGAGCGCGCTCGGCGCGAACGGAACCCAGCCACCGTGCGCGAGGCCGAGCGGCTTGCCGCCGCGCCACGGCGCATCGGTGCCGGCCTTGCGCCCGGCGTGCGCGAGCTGGATGCCGGCCGCCGCGCCCTGCGAGCCGATGAACGCGACGATGCGCGCCCACGCATCGCGCTGCGTGTCGTTCCAGATGCCGGTGTCGGCCGGCGAGATGCGCCCTTCCGGCGACACCGCGGTCGCCTCGGTGAACACCAGCCCGGCGCCGCCGACCGCGCGGCTGCCGAGGTGAACGAGATGCCAGTCGTCCGGCATGCCGTCGGTCGCCGAGTATTCGCACATCGGCGAGATCGCGATGCGGTTGCGCAGGGTGACGTCGCCGATCGTCAGCGGTTCGAACAACAGCATGGGTCTACTCCGGAACTGGGACAGGCGTTGGTTATACCGCGAAGCGCCGACATGGGAGACACGATTACGGGAATTCATCGGGTTGCAGAAACAATCTCATACGGCTTCGAACACCGGGCAGGCGACATCGCGCAAGCGCACGCCAACCTTGACGCAGGCTTAACAACGACTGTGATGCAGTGCGCGCTCGTGCCCGACTGGAGGACACTCCATGTTGCCACCCGATCTCGACGTGACGCGCAGTTGCCGTGCCTACATGGCAAGCATGCTCGCCGAAGGCGCGCAGGGACCCGAGCGCATCCACGCAGGCCTGAGCGACGCGCTGTGGTATTCGCCCAAGGACCGTCGCGCGTTGCGCGCGCTGTGCGATGCGCGCCCGCGCGAGTTCACGCGCTGGCTGTTCGAGCGCGAACGCGACGGCCACTACTCCGGCCTGATCATGGTCTGGCCGGCCGGCTACTCGACGCCGGTGCACGACCATGCCGGCCTGTGGGGCATCGAGCTGGTGCTGCAGGGCGCGCTCGGCGTCGAGGACTATGAACTGGTGGCCGACACCGACGGCGTGCTGCAACCACATTTCGTCGGCACCACGCTGCTCGAGGAAGGCGAGTCGTGCATGTTCCGCGGCACCGCCGGCCACGCGCACCGCTGCACGAACCTGTCGGCGCGGCGCCCGGCGGTCACGCTGCACCTCTACGGCGGCCTGCTCGAGGCCTACCGCAACTTCGAGCCCGCGCGCGGCGGCCGCTATGCGATCGAGCCGACCATCGCGCGCATCGACGGCGGCCTCGGTCCGGCACGCCTGCGCAGCGCTTAGCAATCCGCCTCCGCCAACGGCCCGCCGCGGGCGCGGGCCGCGTGGGCAATAGGCACTGTCATCCAGTTCGGCGACCATACGGGCTTTGATGTGCCCGGAACTTCGCCCATGCGCCTGCGCGCCCTGCTGCTCCTCCTCGTCCTTGCCGTCCTCGCCGGCTGCGCCGCGACCACGCCGCGCGAAACGGCGCGTGGCCCGCTGATCCTCGTCTCGATCGACGGCTTCCGCGCCGACTACCTCGACCGCCACGAAACGCCGACGCTGGCCGCGCTGGCCGCCGCCGGCGTGCGCGCCGAGGCGCTCAAGCCAGCCTTCCCGACGCTGACCTTCCCGAACCACTACACGATCGTGACCGGGCTGTACCCGGACCATCACGGCATCATCAACAACCGCATGGTCGACCCCGCGAGTGGCATGCGCTTCGTCTACAAGGACGCGACGACCACGGCCGATCCGGCCTGGTGGGGCGGCGAGCCGATCTGGGTCGGCGCCGAGAAGCAGGGCGTGCGCACGGCGACGATGTTCTGGCCCGGCTCGGACGTCGCGATCGGCGGCGTGCGGCCGAGCCGCTGGCTGCCGTTCAACGGCAAGCTGACGCCGGACCAGCGCGTCGACCAGGTCCTCGCCTGGCTCGACGAGCCCAGGCGCGCGGCGTTCGTCACGCTCTACTTCGACCAGGTCGACCACGCCGGCCACGAGACCGGCCCGGACTCGCCGGAAGTCGACGATGCGCTGCGCGCGGTCGACGCCGCGCTGGCACGGCTGGTCGACGGCCTGAAGGCGCGCGGCCTGTACGCGCAGACCAACCTCGTCATCGTGTCCGACCACGGCCAGGCCGCGGCCACGCCGGACAAGCGCACCTACCTCGACGACCTCGTGCCGGCCAACGACGCCGACTTCGTCAATCTCGGCATCCTCGCCGGCATCGCGCCGCGCGCGGGCAAGACCGCGCAGGTCGAGCGCGCGCTGCTCGTGCCGCATCCGCACATGCAGTGCTGGCGCAAATCGGAACTGCCCGCGCGCCTGCACTACGGCAGCAACCCGCGCATCCCGCCGCTGCTCTGCCTCGCCGAGGACGGCGGCACGATCACCACGCGCGGCTACAAGGGCTGGTACTCGGCCGGCGAGCACGGCTACGACAACGACGATCCGGCCATGCGCGCACTGTTCGTCGCGCACGGCCCGGCGTTCCGCCGCGGCCTGGTCGTGTCCGAGTTCCCCAACGTCGACATCTACCCGCTGCTCGCGCACCTGTTGCGCATCCAGCCGGCCGCCAACGACGGCGACTATGCGACGGTCGCGGGCATGCTCAAGAAGTAACCGCCACGACGTTGCGGGTCGATCGACGAGACCGCCGTGCAGGAGCGGCGCATGGCGGCCCGTGGGAGCGGCGGAAGCCGCGATGCCTTTGCAAGCAAGAGCATCGCGCCTGCCGGCGCTCCCACAGTGGCGCTCTGGTCAGTGGGAGCGCCGGCAGCCGCGATGCTCTCCCGCGAGCGGGCGAATCCCTCCCTGCGCCTGCGCCACGCCGCATGCGCCTCGCCGTGGCACACGCACGCTCTGGCGCATGCGCCACGACGAGATGACTTCCGGGCCATTTCGCACCTCGCGCACGCGCCCACGATCGGCGCGAATTCCGCTCGAGAGCCCGTGATGAGATCCCTTGCTGCCGCCATCCTGCTGGCCGCGTCTGCGGCCGGTGCAAACGCCGCCGCACCCGCGCCGACGCGCGAGCACTTCGCGCCGCCCGGCATGGAGGCGGCCTACCACGACTGGCACTACACGCCGGCGTTGAAGGTCGGCGATACCGTGTACGTCTCCGGCATCCCGGCGGTCGGCCCGGGCAGCTACGAGGACAAGGTGCGGCGCATGTTCGGCGCGCTGAAGCAGCAGCTCGAACTGGCCGGCGCGACGCTCGCCGACGTCGTCGAGCTGACCACCTACCACGTGCAGCCGACCGATGCGACGAGCTTCCAGCGGGAGTTCGAACGCTTCGCGCCAATCCACCACGCGTTCTTCGCCGACCACTATCCGGCCTGGAACGCGGTCGGCACGACCGCCCTGCTCTCGCCCGGCGCCGTGGTCGAAATGCGCGCGGTCGCCGTGATCGGCTCGGGCCGCGCGCCGAAGGCGGACATCGCGCTGCCGAAAGCCGGCCCGAAAGCCGGGCCAGTCACGCCGCCGAAGAAGCAAACCGGCGCGGGACTGGCGCCGACGGCGGCGATGTCCGTCGCGCGCAGCTGAGCCGCTCTCCGCGGCTGCCTCAGCCGCCGCGCGCGAGCCGCTCGACCACGTCGCGATAGCGCGCGGCGATGCGCGTCTCGTCGTGGTGACGACCTTCGCGCACGACCCATTCGCCGGCGACCATCACGTCACGCACGAGGTTCGCGTTGCCGGCGAACAGCCAGGTATCGACCACATGCGCGGCGTCGCGCCCGGCCAGCAGCGGCGAGGCATCGTCGAGCACGAGCAGGTCGGCGCGGGCGCCGTCCTCGAGCGCACCGAGCGTGACGCCGGAGGCCTGCGCGCCGCCGGCCAGCGCGTGCGCCAGCAAGGTCTCGCCACTGCTCGGCACCGCCGCGCTCGCGCTGACGTTGCGATGGCGCGTGATCAGGCGCTGGCCGTATTCGAGCCAGCGCAGCTCCTCCACCGGCGACACCGAGATGTGACTGTCCGAACCGACGCCGAGCGCGCCGCCGGCGTCGAGGTACGCCCGCAGCGGGAACAAGCCGTCGCCGAGGTTCGCCTCGGTCGTCGGGCACAGGCCGGCGACCGCGCCGGTCGCGGCGAGCCGGCGCGTCTCGGCCTCGGTCAGGTGCGTCGCGTGCACCAGGCACCAGCGCCGGTCGACCTCGGCATGGTCGAGCAGCCACTCGACCGGCTGCGCGTTGCGCAGCGCGAGGCAGTCCTGCACTTCGCCGATCTGCTCGGCGATGTGGATGTGGACCGGCATGCGGCCGTCCATCTGCTGCACCGCCTCAAGCACCACGCGCAGCGCCTCCTCCGGCACCGCGCGCAGCGAGTGCAGCGCGATGCCGACGCGCAGCGTCGGCGACTCCAACACGCGCAACCGCTCGACCAGGCGCAGGAAGCCGTCGACGTCGTGGCCGAAGCGGCGCTGCCGTTCGGACAACGGACGGCCGTCGAAGCCGCCGGTCATGTACAGCGTCGGCAGCAGGGTCAGGCCGATGCCGGCCTCGCGCGCGGCCTCGACCAGCGCCAGCGACATCGCCGCCGGATCGGCATATGGCGTGCCGTCCGGCTGATGGTGCAGGTAGTGGAACTCGCACACCTGCGTGTAGCCGGCCTTGAGCATTTCGACATACAGCTGCGCCGCGATCGCGCGCAGGTCATCCGGGCCGACGCGGCCGGCGAACGCGTACATGACCTCGCGCCAGGTCCAGAAGCTGTCTTCGGAATTTCCACCACGCCTTTCCGCGAGTCCCGCCATCGCACGCTGGAACGCATGCGAGTGCAGGTTCGGCATGCCCGGCACGACGTAGCGGCCGAGCCGCTCGGCCTCGCCGCGCGCCGCCTGCGTGGTGGTCGCGTGCAACGCAGCGTGGTCGACGTCGACACGCACGTCGGCGGCGAAGCCGTGCGGCAACCAGGCATAGTCGGCAAAATACGCAGGCATCGGAATTCCTGATCGGCGCGAAGCTCGGTGATTGAGCCCCTCTCCCTCCGGGAGAGGGGTTGGGGTGAGGGTTCGGTCGAGGTTCAGCGCATGAATCCTGCCGAACCCTCATCCGGCCCTTCGGGCCACCTTCTCCCGGAGGGAGAAGGACCAAACTGAGGTTCGACGCCGATCACGCTGGAATTCCCCGAATCGAAACGCGGGCAGACTATCCGCCCGCGCCGCACCTTGCCAGATGGAGACCGCATGACTTCGACGCGTTGGGACGGCCTGCTGCTCGACTGCACCCTCGTCACGATGGCCGCCGACGGTGGCTACGGCGCGATCGAACATGGCGCGCTGGGCTGGCAGGATGGCCGTATCACGTTCGCCGGCGCGCAGGCGGCCCTGCCCGGCCCGCCGAACACGCTCGCCGCGCAGGTCGAATCGGCCGGCGGCGCGCTGGTCACGCCGGGCCTGATCGACTGCCACACGCACCTGGTGTTCGGCGGCGACCGCGCCGGCGAGTTCGAGCAGCGCCTGAACGGCGCCAGCTACGAGGAGATCGCGCGCGCTGGCGGCGGCATCGCCTCGAGCGTGCGCGCGACGCGCGCGGCGAGCGAGGACGAACTGCTCGCGCAGGCGCTGCCGCGCGCCCGTGCGCTGCGCGGCGACGGCGTGACCACGCTCGAGATCAAGTCCGGCTACGGCCTCGACCTCGCCAGCGAACGGAAGATGCTGCGCGTCGCGCGCCGGCTCGGCGCCGAACTCGGCATCGGCGTGCGCACGACCTTCCTCGGCGCGCACGCGCTGCCGCCGGAGTTCGCCGGCCGCGCCGACGACTACGTCGCCCACCTGTGCGACACGATGCTGCCGGCGCTGGCGCGCGAGGGCCTCGCCGAGGCGGTCGATGCGTTCTGCGAGAAGATCGCGTTCACGCCGGCGCAGACGCGGCGCGTGTTCGAAACCGCGCGCGGTCTCGGCCTGCGCGTGAAGCTGCACGCCGATCAGTTGTCCGACCTCGGCGGCGCCGCGTTGGCGGCCGAGTTCGGCGCGCTCTCGGCCGATCACCTGGAATGGACCAGCGAGGCCGGCGTGCAGGCGATGGCCGCGGCCGGCACCGTCGCGGTGCTGCTGCCCGGCGCGTTCTACGCGCTGCGCGAAACCAGGCTGCCGCCGATCGACGCGCTGCGCGCGCAGCGCGTGCCGATCGCGATCGCGACCGACCTCAATCCGGGCACCTCGCCGCTGCTGTCGCTGCGGCTCGCGATGGGCATGGCCTGCACGCTGTTCCGCCTGACACCCGAAGAAGCGCTGCGCGGCGCGACCGTGAACGCCGCGCGCGCGCTCGGCCTCGCCGACCGCGGCACGCTCGAAGCCGGCCGGCGCGCCGACTTCGTGGTCTGGAACGCGCGCCATCCGGCCGAGCTGTGCTACTGGATCGGCGGCGGGCTGGCGCGCGAGGTGTGCGTCGGCGGGCAGCGCGTTTGAGAGAAAGGCGAGGCGCTGCCTCGCGGCCGTGTGGGAGCGGCGGAAGCCGCGATGCTGTCGCCTCTCGCTGGCACGAGCATCGCGCCTGCCGGCGCTCCCACAATGAGCTGGCGAGACCTTGGGTGCGCGCAGATGCGATCGCCGCGACCGATGCGTGCTACAGGCTCAACCCGCTCTCGAAACGCCGCACCACTCCGCTGAGCGGATCGGCAAATTCCACCGCCTGCGCCAGCAGCTTCAGCGGACGGCCATAGTCATCGTCGGCGCGCGCGCCCGCGAGCTGCGGATAGACCTCGTCGTTGACGAGCGGCGCACCGAGCGCGGCCATGTGCACGCGCAACTGGTGCTTGCGCCCGCTGACCGGATACAGCGCATAGCGCCAGATCGCGCCTTCGCGCGCGATCACCTCGATGCGTGTTTCGGCATTCGGCGCGCCCTCGACTTCGCGCATGCGGAAGAACGGCTCGCCGGCCTCGATCCGGCTCACGCGCACGAGCGGAAACGTGCACTTAGGCAACGCCGGCGCCAACGCCTCGTAGCGTTTGACGATCGCACGCGTGCGGAACAGCGCCTGGTAGCGCGAGCGGCTGGCCGGATTGGCCGAGAACAACACCAGTCCGGCGGTCGCACGATCGATGCGATGCAGCGGCACCAGCTGCGGGTTGTCCAGGCGCCGGATCAGGCGCGCCAGCAAGGTCTCCTCGACGTGGCGGCCGGCCGGCGTGACCGGCAGGAAATGCGGCTTGTCGACGACGACCAGGTGCGCGTCGGCGTGCACCACCGTTTCCGCGAACGGAATCACCGGCTCGGACGGCACTTCGCGGTAGTAGAAGATCTCCAGCCCGACCCGGTACGGCGTGTGCGCGTCGATCGGAACGCCGGCCGCATCGAGCACCCACTGGCGCGCGATGCGGCTCAGCCACTGCTCGCGGCCGACCGCCGGAAACTTCGCGCACAGGCACTCGAGCACGCTCGTCCACGTGCCCGGCGGCAACTGCAGCGCGCTGGCCGCGACGCCGTTGCGCAAGGGAATCGATACGGACACGGATTGCTGTCGAGGTCGGTGGGAAGGAGGCCCTAACATCGCAGGCCGCCGGAACGATGATAATCGACGCGATGAACCTTGATCCTGACGCCGACTCCATCGATCCCGCGATCCGCTGCGCCGACTGCGAGGCGGTCTGCTGCCGCCTGCCGGTGCTGCTCCTGCCCGGCGATTCGGTGCCGCTGTGGGCGCGCGACCACGACGAGCACGGCCTGGAGATCGTGGCGAAGGCCGACGACGGCTGGTGCGTCGCGCTCGACCGGCACACCCATCGCTGCACGATCTACGCGACCCGCCCGCAGATCTGCGCCGACTTCGCGATGGGCGGCGGCGGCTGCCGCGACGAGCGCGCGGCCTGGTATGGCCCGGCACACAGGACGATTCCGATCGCGGTGCTCGACGATGTGTAACCGCACCTCTTCCGGGGATGGCTCTCGCGGCAAGCTGCTTTAGCCCTCCCCTTCAAGGGGAGGGTTGGGTGGGGATGGTGTTCAACTCCTCTCGACACCGCGAGAGAAACCCACCGCTACAATCCCCGTTTTGCCCGCCCAAGGCCACCGCATGGCGCTCAACGCCACCATCTACAAGGTCGAGCTGCAGATCTCCGACATGGATCGCCATTACTACGCGACCCATGCGCTGACGCTGGCCCGACATCCGTCCGAGACTGCCGTGCGCCTGATGGTGCGTGTGCTCGCGTTCGCGCTGCATGCCGATGACCGCCTCGAATTCGGCAAGGGCATGAGCAGCGACGACGAGCCGGATCTGTGGCGCAAGGATCGCACCGGCGCGATCGAGCAGTGGATCGAACTCGGCCAACCCGACGAGGCGCGCGTGCGCAAGGCCTGCGGCCGCGCGCGCCAGGTCGTGGTGGTCAACTACGGCGGCCGCGCCGCCGACCTGTGGTGGGACAAGGCCGGCGCGACGCTGTCGCGCGCGAAGAACCTTACCGTGATCGACATCCCCTCTTCGGCCAGCGACGCGCTCGCCGCCCTGACCGAACGCGGCATGCGGCTGCAATGCATGATCCAGGACGGTCAGGTGCAGATATTCGGCGACGACGACGGCGCGATCACCATCGACCCCACCGTGCGCCTGGCGCCGACAGCGTCGAACCGCTGAAGCCATGGCCGAGTCGTTCGACGTCCTGATCATCGGCGGCGGCGCCGCCGGCTTGATGTGCGCGCTGACCGCCGGCAAGCGCGGCCGGCGCGTGCTGCTGGTCGAGCACGCCAACCGCGTCGGCAAGAAGATCCTGATGTCCGGCGGCGGCCGCTGCAATTTCACCAACACCGGCGCGTCGCCGGCGAACTACCTGTCGGCGAACCCGCACTTCTGCAAGTCCGCGCTCGCGCGCTACACGCCGGCCGACTTCATCGGGCTGGTCGAACGTCACGGCATCGCGTACCACGAGAAGGAACTCGGCCAGCTGTTCTGCGACGACTCGTCCAAGCAGATCGTGCGCATGCTGCTCGACGAATGCGCCGATGCCGGCGTGCGCATCGAGACGAGCTGCAGCATCGAGCGTGTCGTGAACGGCGAGGCGCTGTTCCGCCTCGACACGACGCGCGGCCGCTTCGACGCGCCGGCGCTGGTCGTGGCCAGCGGCGGCCTGTCGATCCCGAGCATGGGTGCCAGCGGCTTCGGCTACGAGCTGGCGCGCCAGTTCGGCCACAACGTGCTGCCGACGCGCGCGGGCCTCGTGCCACTGACCCTGTCCGGCAAGCACCAGGAACGCCTGGCCGACCTTGCCGGCGTCGCCCTGCCGGTCGAGGCGCGCTGCAACGGCGCGAGCTTCCGCAACTTCATGCTGCTCACGCACCGCGGCGTCAGCGGCCCGTCGATCCTGCAGATCTCCTCGTACTGGCAGCCCGGCGACGAACTGCGCCTGGACCTGTTGCCGAACGACGATGCGTTCGCCTGGTTGCAGGCGCAGCGCGCCGAGCGCCCGGCCAGTGAACTCAAGACCGTGCTCTCCGAGCGCCTGCCGAAGCGCTTCGCGCAGCGCCTGTGCGAGCACTGGCTCGCAAACAAGCCGATGCGCCAGTACCGCGACGCCGAACTGCGCGAGATCGCCGCGCTGCTCGCCGACTGGCCGCTGGTCGCCAGCGGCACCGAGGGCTACCGCACCGCCGAAGTCACGCTCGGCGGCATCGACACCGACGAGCTGTCGTCCTCGACCATGCAGTCGAAGCGCGTGCCGGGCCTGTACTTCATCGGCGAGGTCGTCGACGTGACCGGCTGGCTCGGCGGCTACAACTTCCAGTGGGCATGGGCATCGGGGCACGCCTGCGGCAACGCCGTGTGACGCCTGCTCGAAAGCATCGCGGCTGAAGCGGCTGAAGCCGCTCCCACAGGACTCCGGGCACCGCGACAAGTACCTGCGGAAGGGACTTCAGTCCCGATGCCTTCGGATCGTCTGGTTCGACGCCGGGTCAATGCGCCACCGGCATCGCAGGAAGCGGGTGTCGGCGCGCCGTTATTCCGCCTCCGCCGCCTCGCGCCCCTGCTGGCGGATCAAGGCCTCGGCGCGCGCGTCGTTGATCGCATCCATCACCGCCTCGACGTCCGCCGGCGTCTCGTCCTGCGCGAACAACCCGGTCAGGGCGCTGTCCGGCTGCAGTTCGCCGTTCTCGAACAGCGCCCACATCTCGCGCGCGTGCCCGGTCGCGAGCAATTCCGGCGCGAAGCGGCCGAGGCAGGCGTTGATGTTGCCGACATCGCGCTCCAGCATGGCCAGCGCGTTGTTGTTGCCGGCCGCATCGACCGCCTGCGGCAGGTCGATGATGACCGGGCCATGCGGCGCGACCAGCACGTTGTACTCGGACAGGTCGCCGTGGATCAGGCCGGCGCACAGCATGCGCACGATCTGGCGGATCATGAACGCGTGATACTCGCGCGCCAGCTCGGGCGAAAGCTCGACCTCGCCCAGACGCGGTGCGGAACGGCCCTCCTCGTCCGTGACCAGCTCCATCACCAGCACGCCGTTGAAATAGCCGTAGGGCCTCGGCACCTGCACGCCGGCGTCGGCAAGCCGATACAGCGCATCGACTTCGGCGTTCTTCCAGGCGGCCTCCTGTTCCTTGCGGCCGTAGTTCGTGCTCTTGCTCATCGCGCGCGCGTCACGGCTGCCGCGCACCTTGCGTCCTTCCTGGTACTGCGCGCGCGCCTGGAAACTGCGCTGGCGCATGTCCTTGTAGACCTTGGCGCAACGAATGTCGTCGCCGGCGCGGACGACGTAGACCGACGCTTCCTTGCCGCTTTTCAGTGAGCGGATGACTTCATCGATGACGCCATCTTCGATGAGCGCCTGCAGGCCTGGCGGTGTTTTCATGGGCTTCCGGGTGATGCAGCGAGAACCGGCACCGACCGACGGCGCCAGGACGACCGCCCATTCTACCGGGTGGCCACCTGAATCCACCCGCCCCGCGCCTCCAGGAAGGTCCAATCGAGTCGTCGTCCCGGCGCAGGCCGGGACCCAGCGCCTTTGCTACCCATTGAAGACACTGGGTTCCGGCCTGCGCCGGAACGACGAGGTTTTGCTAGCTAACCAGCCATCAGCCGCGCAACCGCCGCGTCCTTCTCGGCCCACAGCGCATTCATCCACGCCTGGAAACGCTCGCGGAACGCCGCGTCGCCCTGGTAATCACCACCAACGAACTCGCGCGGGATCGGCCGCTCGCGCACCTGCACGCGCACCTCGGGCACGCGATCGGCGAACAGGTCGAGCAGGCTCGGGCGGCCGTGTGGATAGACGATCGTCACGTCGAGGATCGCCTGCAGGCCGGCCCCCATCGCGTCGAGCACGAACGCGACGCCACCGGCCCTCGGCCGCAGCAGGTGGCGATACGGCGACTGCTGCGCCGCGTGCTTGGCCGCGGTGAAACGCGTGCCCTCGACGAAGTTCATCACCGCCACCGGGATCTCGCGGAAGCGCTCGCACGCACGCCGCGTCGCCGCGATGTCGCGCCCGGCCAGCTCCGGCCGCCGCGCGATCGCCTCGCGCGAATGGCGCTTCATGAACGGAAAATCCAGCGCCCACCACGCCAGCCCCATCAGCGGGATCCAGAACAGCTGGCTCTTGAGGAAGAAGCGCAGCAGCGGGATGCGCCGGTTGAACACCTTCTGCAGCACCGGGATGTCGACCCAGCCCTGGTGGTTCGCCAGCACGAGGTAATGCCCGTCGCGCTGCAGCCGCGCCTCCACGTCGACGATGAAGCGCGTGCGCGTGAACCACCCGATCATGCGGCTGTTGAAGCCGATCCAGCTTTCGGCGATGCCGGCCAGCAGCGGATTGCAGGCCCGGTGCACCGCCGCGAACGGCAGTGTTGCCTTGACCAGCGTGACCACGAACAGCGGCACGATGTGCAGCAGCGTGCTCGCGCCGATCAGCAGCGCGGCGAGCGGAATGCGGATGAACAGCGGCAGGAATCGCATGCGATACTGGAGCGATAGGAGATGCCGCAGCCTAGCGGCGATGTTCGCGCGTTGCGAGCGTGGCGTCGGCGCGTCCCTGCATGGCGTCGCAGGCGGCGAAGGTGGGCTTTAGCCCTCCCCTTCAAGGGGAGGGTTGGGAGGGGATGGTGTTTGCTGCGTGCATACACCGGCTCATCGCCATTTCTCTTTTTCGTCTTCGATGATGCACTCGAGCCGCTCCGCTGGACTCTCACTCGATCCCGCGAAGATTTCTTCCGCCCATTCGCGCCCGAACCGCTCGGTGACGTCGTAGAGCCAGACACCATCGAATCCATCCTCTTCGATGCGCCGCCAGTATTCGGCAAGCATGGGCGCGTGCTGGATGACTTTACCGATGAATCCCATGTAGCCGTCGTGCGCGTCCAAGTTCACGCCACGATGGCCGTTCAGGAAACCCGCAGCGCCGAGCGCGAGGAAGGCGACTTCCTCTGCAAGATCTTGGTCGAACTTGGTGATGACAGCCGCTTCGCGTGCTTCGAGCCGCGCCAACGCCTCGGCCGGCGTTGATCCAAACGCATACTCCTCGCCATCACCTCGTTGCGCGTAGTAGCGCCCCCTCGCCGCCGGCGTCCAGTCCGCGCTCACGCAGCCGATGGTTATGGCCTTCATGCTTGTACCCTCAGCATCGCTTCCCGATGACGGCGAATGAACGCAAGATCCGGTCTGAATCGATCTGGCAATTCGATGTGGTGATCCTCGATCGGCCAAAACACGTCCCGCAAGAACGTATCCTTGCTTGCTTTTAATTGCGCCGACAACACGATCCGATGGTCATCTGTCAACGAGAACAGATGCTGGTCGAACGCCTTGTCATGGATGGCGGACAGGCATAGCCCATTGCTTGGATTGAGACGATTTGATTTGTCTTGCCGCCACGGGACGATGTGACTGGCGACGAGGAAGCGCGAATCGCTAACCGCGGAGACACAGCAACGCCCACGGTAGCTGGCCAATACTGCGCGGCGGAAGAATTCCTGTTTGATGCGCTGCTGCACCATGGCAAGGCGGGTTTCGCCCGAATAGTCGTCGAGCACAAAGTCATCGTCGCTCGTCGGCCGTTCTTCTGGCCGCCGGCCCTCTTGGTGAAGCAAATACTCGCGAAGTTGCTCGCATTCGATCGCGAGCCGCCCCCAATCAGCATGGAACTCGTCCCACACTTCACGATCGCGCGCGGATGCACCGCTTAGACCTCTGCGTCCGGTGCCGGTGATCGACGGATCGAGGCTGGCGAAGTTGACCAGCTTCATCGCCAACGCATCGGGCGTTCGTCGAATCAGCTGCGCCAGTTCGATGATCCGCGGATTCCTGCTGTGCAACTTGCCGAACGGCGTCAGGCAGTAGAAGTGAAACGCGAGCTTGAGCTGTTCACTCGTCCAATTGCCTTTTTCTGGAAACGCCTTGGACGAAACCGTGATCGCGTCTGGCACGCTGGATTCCCCTACGGTGAGCTTGGTCGCCATGCACTTTGCAACAGCCGCGATCACCGGCACAACCGTCTTGACCGGACGAGTCGCGGCGGCGGGAGGGAACGCGGACACTATGTCCGATTCCCATCCCAGAAGTTGAGACTGTGATCCGCCAACCAAGGCTCTGGCTGCGACTCTTGCGTCCCCCCGCGTTGGGTGCCGCACCGATCATGACTTGCCCAGTCCGTCCAACGCTTTGTCGAGGCTCTCGCGCACCGCCGCATCCTTGGTCTGCTCGCGCAGCGCCGTGAGCGCCTGGCGGTGGGCGATGCCGAGTGCTTCCTTCTCGTCGGTGGCGATATCGGGCTTCACGCCGACGCCTTCCCAGCTGCCGCCGGTGACCGGGCTGATCGATTCGCCGATCGGCACCGACAGCACGTAGTCGTTCGCAATCGGCACCAGCTCGTTCGGGTTGGCGCCGCCGCGGGTGGTCGCGCCGACCAGCGTGGCGCGCTTGAGGCCTTGCAGCGCGTAGGCGAACGCCTCGCCGGCCGAGAACGTGCGCTCGGACGTGAGCAGGTAGACCGGCTTGTCGAGGTAGCGCTTGCCGGGGACGTAGGCCTGCGAGGAGGCGTGCATGAGTCCGCGCGCACGGTAGCGCAGCTGCATCAGGTCGACCGTGCCGTCGAGCAGGTAGCTGGCGACCACCTGCATCGCCTCGCCGCCGCCGCGCATGTTGCGCAGGTCGATGATCAGCGCGTCGGTGTTGGCGACGAAGCCCATCGCGGCGGCGATCGTGTCGCCGGCGAGCTGTCCGTCGTCGTGGAACGACGTGATGTCGAGGTAGCCGACGTTGCCCGGCAACACCTCGACCTTGCGGAAGCCGTAGTTGTCGCGCCGCTCGCGCTCGCGCTGCGCGTCGGAGCTGACGAACGCCGCCGGCCGCAGCGCGCGCGCATTGGCCTGGTACTTCAGGCTCATGTGCTTGTCATGCGTGAAAGCGAGAACGGGGTCAGGTTCAGTTCTTGCAGCGCCCGCTTGTCAGGGACGCAACCAACGCTCGCGGCCGCGCTGCCGGCCGCGCCTATAGGTGCGGTCGCCACATAAACAAGAAGGCCGCCACGCCACCGCCAGCAGTGAGTAGCGTGAGCGCGGCGAACAGGCCGGACACGCCGTACTGGAAGCGCGGGTGCGGGGAGCGCTCGGCCACGAGGTAGAGCTGCAGGAAAGCCAGCGGCGCGATCCAGCTCAGGAAACTGAGTCCCAGGAAGACCGCGCCGTCGTAGGCCATCGAGTAGCCCAGGGGCGCCAGTGCCACCGCGGCGAGCATGATGCCGATGCGCAGGAACCACACGCCATTGACCAGCAGGTAGGCGCGCAGGGCGTGGCGGCGGTGGCCGCCGAAATCCCGGCGCAGGGCGCTGCGCCAAGCCAGCGCGACGAACAGCAGGATCAGGGCGCCATTGATCGAAATGGACAGCGCGCTGGGCAGGTTGAGCCGGGAGCCGCGGATCCAGGTGAGGTAGAACCCGTTCAGGGTAGCCAGTGCGGCTATCGTCACGAAGATGCGACCACTCCAGCGATGCAGCCGCGGCCAGCGCCGGCGCAGCACCGGCAGCAGTTGCAGTACGCCGACGAAGGTCACCAGCGCGCCCGCGTAGACATGCAGCAGCAGTTGTGTATTACCCAAGGCGTCGCCCGGCACGTAGCCGGTGATGTGCGGTTTGTTGTTCAGAGCCTGCAGGTGGCCGGTGACGAGCGGCGGCGTGAAGAAGGCCACGATGAACCAGACAAACGCCCACTGGCCGACGGTGGCGGCGATGAACCACAGGCGGGCAGCGACCGCGAGGGCGTGCGGGGCGGAAGGACGGCGCAGGACGACGGACATGGCAGGCTCCGGTTACGGGGCCGCCACTGTCGGGAAAAGCCATTCGCTGCGTCTCGCCGAATCGGAAAACGGCCGGCCGAATAGGTGCGTGGGGATTCGCCGGTCGGCGCGGGTTCACGCATAACAGTCGGCGGTTGCGGCCGAAGCCTCGACTGGCGACCATGGCGGCCGGCTTTCGAGCGGGGCGCCTTCGATGATGTGGATCGCCAACGGATTGACCGGGATCGTGGTGGCCTTGGCCCTGGCCTCGCTCCTGCTGATGCTGGCGCGACGGCACAAGAGCGCCGCCGACATTGTGTTCGCCGTGTTCTGCGGCTCACTGGCCATGGCCATGCTGCGCCAAGGATTGGAGGCGCCGCCCGCGTGGCTGGCCCTGGGCCTGGCCGTGGGCGGTTGCGCCACCTGCAATGCCTATTGGCTGCTCGCGCGCGCGCTGTTCCGCGGCCCGGGCGGCATCGGGCGAGCGCACGTCGCCGTCGCCCTCGGCATCGCCGTGCTGATCGTGGGCTACCGGTTGGCAAGGATCGGCGGCTTGGCGTCGGGCTGGCTGGCCGTGGTGGGGTCACTGCTCACCCTGGCCAGCTCGACCGTGCTGGTGCTGGCCTTCATCGAAGCGCTGCGGGACTGGTCGCCGGCGCTGTCGCGCAGCGAGAAGCGCCTGCGCCTCGGCTTCATGGGCGTGTACGGCGGATGCGTGCTGGCGGCCTCGATCGCCGCAGCGTGGATGGACGCCGATCCGGCCTGGCAGGTGCCGTACCGCATCGTCGTCACCAGTTGCGCGCTGGCCATCCTGGTGTTCACGCACGTGGCGCTTTTGCTGCGCCGGCACGCGCCGCTGGTGCCCGCGGACCCGGCCGCGGAAGCCAAACCCGAAGACCGGCGGCTGGCCAGGGCCATCCTGCGGCAGTTCGAGGAGCACGCCATCCATCTGCAGCCCGAATTGAAGGTCGCCGACCTGGCCCGGCGCGTGGGCAGTGCCGAACACAAGGTCAGCCGCGTCATCACCCAGGTGCTGGGCGAGCGCAACTTCAACCAGCTGGTCAATCGCTACCGCATCACCCACGCGTGCCGCCTGCTGGAGACCGATACCTCGCGATCGGTGCTCGACATCAGCGCCGAGGCGGGATTCGCCTCGCTCGGCCCGTTCAATCGCGCCTTCAAGGCGGCGAAGGGCTGCACGCCGACGGCCTGGCGATCGACGCGGCAGGCCGCATCGGCGGCACCCGATGCGGAGCGGCAACCGACGCAGCGCCCGGCCTTGTCATCGGGCGCCTGGGAGCCGGACGTGTGAACGCGCCACCAGCCCGATGCGGATGGGGCAAGGACGCGTCGCGCGTGGAGTAACGCGGCGGCACCCTGGACGCCCACCTGCGCCCGTCGCCGAGCGCGACCGCCGCCGGTCGCGCTCCGTGTGCCAGCGCCAAGGACGACCAAGCCCCCGCCGCGATGACGAAGTCATCGACGGCGCGCACGGGTCATGACTTGCCCAGCCCCTCCAGCGCCTTGTCGAGGCTTTCGCGCAGCGCCGTATCCTTGGTCTGCTCGCGCAGCGTCGTGAGCGCCTGGCGGTGGGCGATGCCGAGCGCTTCCTTCTCGTCGGTGGCGATATCGGGCTTCACGCCGACGCCTTCCCAGCTGCCGCCGGTGACCGGGCTGATCGATTCGCCGATCGGCACCGACAGCACGTAGTCGTTCGCAATCGGCACCAGCTCGTTCGGGTTGGCGCCGCCGCGGGTGGTCGCGCCGACCAGCGTGGCGCGCTTGAGGCCTTGCAGCGCGTAGGCGAACGCCTCGCCGGCCGAGAACGTGCGCTCGGACGTGAGCAGGTAGACCGGCTTGTCGAGGTAGCGCTTGCCGGGGACGTAGGCCTGCGAGGAGGCGTGCATGAGTCCGCGCGCACGGTAGCGCAGCTGCATCAGGTCGACCGTGCCGTCGAGCAGGTAGCTGGCGACCACCTGCATCGCCTCGCCGCCGCCGCGCATGTTGCGCAGGTCGATGATCAGCGCGTCGGTGTTGGCGACGAAGCCCATCGCGGCGGCGATCGTGTCGCCGGCGAGCTGTCCGTCGTCGTGGAACGACGTGATGTCGAGGTAGCCGACGTTGCCCGGCAACACCTCGACCTTGCGGAAGCCGTAGTTGTCGCGCCGCTCGCGCTCGCGCTGCGCGTCGGAGCTGACGAACGCCGCCGGCCGCAGCGCGCGCGCATTGGCCTGGTACTTCAGGCTCATGTGCTTGTCATGCGTGACCTCCTGCAGATGCCCGGTCAGCAGGGCCGCGAACTGCTTGTCGTCGGCTGCGGCAGCGTAGTCGCCGCTGGCTTGATGGCGGCGCACGGACTGCTCGATCGCATCAAACCTGTCCGGGAACACGTAGTCGGACTTGATGCGCGTCAGCACTTCGTCGATCACGCCGTCGCGGGCGGACGGCGCCGCCGCGTGCAGCAGCGAAGCGCCGGACAGGACGACGGCGGCGAGCAGCGCCGCGCACAGGGATTTGCTTTGCATGGTGGGCTCCGGGGGAAAGTGGCGCCTTCGACTGAGCAAGCGGCGTGCCATGCCCTCGCGTGCTCCAGGAGCCCCTCTCCCGCCGGGAGAGGGGTTGGGGAGAGGGTTCGGGCGAAGCACGACGCGCAGTCCTTGGCGGGCCTGCAACGCGCCACTTCGCCCGAACCCTCATCCGGCCCTGCGGGCCACCTTCTCCCGGAGGGAGAAGGAAAGATCCCGCGCTGCGTAATCACCCGTCCGCGGACACGCAACGCGCGTCCGCCGGCCACGCCGGACACCGGCCGATGTCGCGGTGCGAACGGGACGCGTTGCCGGCGTTCTTCCTCATCCGTTGCACAAACCTGCGATCATTGCGTATGCCCAAGTTCTCCTCGATTCCCCTTCCCCCCGCCCTGTACCAGTCGCTCGAGACGCTCGGCTATGCCGAGATGACGCCGGTGCAGGCGGCCAGCCTGCCCGCGATCATCACCGGGCGCGACCTCATCGCGCAGGCGCCGACCGGCAGCGGCAAGACCGTCGCGTTCGGGCTCGGCCTGCTGCATCGGCTCGATCCCGCGTACGTGAAGCCGCAGGCGCTGGTGCTGTGTCCGACGCGCGAGCTGGCCGACCAGGTCGCGCGCGAGATCCGCCGTCTCGCCGCGGCGATCCCTAACCTCAAGGTGCTGCTGCTGACCGGCGGTGTCGCGCTCGGGCCGCAGCTGGCGTCGCTGCGCAAGGATTCGCACGTGATCGTCGGCACGCCCGGCCGCGTGCAGGAACTGCTGGCCAAGCAAGCGCTGTCGCTGGCCAAGGTGCGCACGCTGGTGCTCGACGAGGCCGACCGCATGCTCGACATGGGCTTCGAGGAGCCGATCCGCGCGATCGTGCGGCACCTGCCGCCACGTCATCAGGGCCTGCTGTTCTCGGCCACCTACCCCGAGGACATCCGCAAGCTCGGCCACGAGCTGCTGCGCGAGCCGTTCGAGGTCACGATCGAGGGCGTGGAAGAAAAGCCCGAGATCGATCAGCGCTTCTTCGAGGTCGAGCTCGCACGCAAGCCGGCCGCGCTCGCGGCGCTGCTGGCCGAATACCAACCCGAATCCAGCGTGGTGTTCTGCAATACGCGGCGCGACGCGGACGACGTCGCCGAGTCGCTCGGCAAGGCCGGCATCGCGGCACTCGCGCTGCACGGCGACATCGACCAGCGCGACCGCGACGAGGTGCTGGTGCGCTTCGCCAATCGCAGCTGCAGCGTGCTGGTCGCCAGCGATGTCGCCGCGCGCGGGCTCGACATCAAGGACCTCGCGGCGGTGATCAACTACGAGCTGCCGCCGGATTCGGACATCTACCTGCACCGCATCGGCCGCACCGGCCGCGCCGGCCGCACCGGCCTGGCGCTGAACCTCGTCACGCCGCGCGAGATGCCGCGCGCGCTGGCGCTGGAGGCGGCCCAAGGTGCGCCGCTGCGCTGGGAAAAACTCAAGGCCGCCGGCAAGTCCGATGGCTTGCGGGCGGCGATGGTGACGCTGCGCCTCGACGCCGGCCGCACCGACAAGATGCGCCCCGGCGACATCCTCGGCGCGCTGACCGGCCACGCCGGCCTGCCGGCCGGCGCGGTCGGCAAGATCGACGTGTTCCCGACGCGCTCCTACGTCGCGATCCGCCGCGCCGACGCGGCGCAGGCGCTGCAGCGGCTGCGCGAGGGCAAGATCAAGGGCCGCAACGTGCGCGTGGTGAAGCTGTGAACGACGAAATGTACGTCCCGGAAAACGAAGCGCCGAGCGACGAGGCGGCGATCGCCGCGACGCGCAACTGGATCGAACGCGCGGTGATCGGCCTGAACCTGTGCCCGTTCGCGCGCGCGCCGTACACGCAGCAGCGCGTACGCCTGCGAGTGAGCCGCGCGCGCGACGCGTACGCGCTGGCCGACGACCTGCGCGAGGAACTGGAATGGCTGCGCGACGCCGACCCGGCCGAGTACGAGACGAGCCTGCTGATCCATCCGTTCGCGCTGACGGACTTCCTCGCGTTCAACGATTTCCTCGACGTCGTCGACGCGCTGCTGGACGAGCTCGGCCTCGAAGGCGAGATCCAGGTCGCGACGTTCCACCCCGACTTCCAGTTCGGCGATGCCGAACCCGACGCGATCGAGAACGCGACCAACCGCTCGCCCTACCCGACCCTGCACCTGCTGCGCGAGTCGAGCATCGACCGCGCGGTCGAATCGGGCATCGACACCGACGCGATCTACCAGCGCAACATCGAAACGCTGCGCAAGCTCGGCACGACGGGGTGGCAGGCGCTGTGGGACGGCAAGACCTGAGCAGCCTTCCGCGATTCAATCGCCGTCCGAGTCCAGGCAGCGCTCCAGGTCGAAAACGGCATACAGCAGAGCCTTGTCCTGTGGCGTCAGGCTGGTCTGGGGACTCAGGCAGCCACCGGAAGGAAAGCCGGAGCCGGCGCTCGAGCTGTCGCCGGAACCCGGATGCGTGTCCGCGAACGCGAGCCGCCCCTGCTGGTCGGACGGCGGCGCCCCGATCGGCGTGGCTGCGGAGAAATACTGGACGCTGGGTAGTCCGTTCGCGGTAAGGGTCTTGTAGAGGCGCGTGCGGGCAAGCGCCTCGTTGGTCGATATCAAGGTCTGCCGGGCGTCGAGCAAGTCGAGCGTGTTCGCCGTCGTCGTGGCTTCGGAGACCGACAGCCACGCCGAGAACATCGCGCCTTGCGCACTGCCCACGTCGACGTCGACGGTCAGCGCGCCGAGCGGCGGGAGGGCGAGATTCCAGGTACCCAATATGTTCAATGGCGCAGGACCTGCCTGCAGCCAGAAGTTCTGGAAATGCCCCAGGTAGACGCGGCCGCCGCCATAGAGATAGGTCCTCAGGGCATTCCGCGCGGCCATCGGCTTGGTGCTCTCGTTCTGGCCCCCCTCGCAGGCGAGCAGGACCTGGTCGTAGTTCGACAACGCGACGTCACTCGACCACAGCGTCGTTGCCGCCGGAAACACCGCACCGCCATGCGCGGCATCGAACTGGCCGACGCCGGTGGCCTTGAACATGTGGATGCGCTGGTTGCCGCCGCTGATGCCGAACTCGCTGTCGTCCACGCCGCTCTTGCGCAGCAGGCATTCGAGCGAATCGGCGGCGCCGGTGGCGATGGCGATGCGCGGCAGGTCGCCCTCGCCGGCATTGCGCGGCAGGCGCGTCAGGCTCGCGTTGAGTGGGGTTTCGGTGCACGCGGCGACATTCGGTATGGTGACCTGGCGCCGCCACTTTCCGGCCAGCAGCACCAGCGGCACGTTCGCACCGATCGGCACGTTGTACAGCGTGAAGCGGCCATCGGCGCCGCTCAGCGTCGCGACCAGCGGATCGCCGGCTGGCGCCTGCTCGCAACGCAGGTGTTGCGGCGATGGCGGCAGCGCACCGACCGGCGCGTTCGGCACGTAGACCTCGACATTCGGCAACGGCAGCGTGCCGTTGGGCATGTACACGGTGCCACTGACCGCAGTGGTGCGGCCGCCCGGACACGCGACCTGCGCGCATTCCAATCCGCTGCAGGGTTCGAAGGCGTTGGCGAATACGGTATCGGGGAAGGCGACCGCGGCCGCGGGGCGCGCCGCGGCAAGCAGGAGAAATACGAGACCGATGCCGGCCGGTCGCAGCGCTCGTCCAATCATGCCCTTCCCCGCGGTGAGACCATGCCCGTGCGGCAAGGCCGATTGCGAAACTCCAGCGGCGCCCATGATGCGCCTGCTGCGGATGGACGTCCATCCATCGCGCTTGCGAACGCGTTCCTGCTGCCGGCTGCGCGGTGGCCCCGCATCCCCCACGCGAACGGCGTGCGTGGGCCCGAAAAAAACCGACTGCTTCCGAAACGCCGTGGCGCCGGCGGATTGACGTCCGAAGTGATGGGACTAGGATCGCAAAAGCCCGCCACCACCACGGGGCGCTGCCCCAGGAGGACACCATGAAGGGCTCGGACCACCAGCGGCACGCCGACAAGAAGAAACCGACGCGGACGCTGAAGGAAAAACGTGCGGAAAAGCACGCCAAGAAGCTCGCCAAGGGACTCGAAGCCAGCGGCATGCTGAAGATGCCGACCGACACCGGCACCCATTGAACGTACCCGCTGCCCTGTGTATGCGGGAGCGGCTTCAGCCGCGATGCTTTTCCCGAACGTCGAACACCATCCCCACCCAACCCTCCCCTTGAAGGGGAGGGCTGAAGTCGCTCACTTCCCGTCGTCGGCGAACACCGCGAACATGCCGACGTACGGCTTGACCATCATCGGCGCGGCGCCGGCGTAGCCGCCGTCGCGGGTCCAGATGCGCGACAGGGTGCCGTCGAGGTAGAGCGCGTCGCGGCAGCCGAACGCGTCGCGGAACAGGCGCGCGAACGCGTGGAACGTGACCGGCGCGACGCTGACCGCGAAGACGACCTGCTGCGGCGTCTTCGCACAGACGCCGCTGCGCCATTTCAGGCTGTCGGAGGCCTCATCGAAGGCCGGATTGATCGCGCCGTCGACGACCAGCATCGGGCCGGACTGCGTGGCCAGGCGCGCGTCGATGCCGCGCTCGCGCCAGGCCGCGGTCGGCACCACGCCGGCACGCTCCTGCGCATCGACGTAGAACACGCCGTTGGGCTGGATCGAGAAGTTGCCGGCGCGCGCGACGCCGCGCGCGGTGTTGAGCGGCCGCAGCGTGCGGCCGTCCTCGATGTACAGGCCGAGCGGGCGGAACTCACGGTCGTAGATGCCGGCATTGGTCGCGAACACGAGCTCGCGGCCATCCTGCTGGCCCCACTGGCGCAGCGCGTCGATGCTCGCCAGCGCCTGGCCGTCGACCTGCCAGTGCAGTTCGAGGCGGTCGCGCGCGAGGTCGACGTCGACGACCCGGTAATCCACCGCCTCGAAGCGGACCTGCCGCTGCGCCGGCGTCGCAGCCACGGATGCCGCGACGAGCAGGCCGCAGGCCAGCGCAAGGAGGCGTTCGGGCAGAAGGTACATGCCATCGATTGTCGCCGAAATGCGCGCAGGCGCAATGCGTAGCGGCGCACGGCCCGGTTGATCGTGGGTCGAACGGCATCGTCTGGTCGCACACGCAGGCAACATCATGACGGGCTCGCGGATTCGGCGGCACGGCTACAATGTCGCCTTTCCCTCGCCCGATGCGATCGCCATGCCCTCCTTCGATGTCGTTTCCGAGGTCGACAAGCACGAGCTGACCAATGCGGTCGACCAGGCCAACCGCGAACTGTCCAACCGTTTCGACTTCAAGGGCGTCGATGCGACGTTCGAGCTGGACGGCTACGTGATCACCGCCTCCGCGCCGAGCGATTTCCAGCTCAAGCAGATGCAGGACATCCTGCGTGCGCGCCTGATCGCACGCAATATCGACGTGCGCTGCCTCGACGTCGCCGAGCCGGAGGTCAACCTCGCCCGCGCGCGGCAGAAGATCACCGTCAAGCAGGGCATCGAGCAGCCGTTGGCGAAGAAGATCGTCGCACAGCTCAAGGCCGCCAAGCTCAAGGTCGAGGCTCAGATCAACGGCGACAAGCTGCGCGTGACCGGCAAGAAGCGCGACGACCTGCAGCTGGCGATCGCGTTGCTGCGCAAGAGCGAGCTGGAGATTCCGCTGCAGTTCGACAATTTCCGCGATTGAGCGGCAAGCTGCGAAGGCGCCCCTGTGGGAGCGTCGGCAGGCGCGATGCTCCTGTCGATCAGTCTTGAAAGCAGGAGCATCGCAGCTTCCGCCGCTCCCACCGAAGCCAAGGCGTGGCCCCCGTGGGAGGCTCAAGAGCCGCGGGGCCGCGTTCCTGCCGCATTCAGGCTGTCTACAGTCACTCCGGCGCAGGTTCATGCCGTTGCGCATCGCGCAACCGGTCGGGCGCATGCCCGGCCGCCCGCGAGCCTGCCGCCTGCCGGTCGCGACGCACGCCATCCGCAACCCGCGCAAGGCGACAGGGTGCTGACTGGAGGACATCGCATGGACATTTTCCGGAAGGTTACGTTGTCTTCGCTGCTTGCCGCGTCGTTCGGCCTGGTCGCTGCCACCGCATGGGCGCAGGACATGAGCCCGCCCGAGCCGGGCAAGATGGGCGGGATGAAGGAAATGCACGAGAAGATGGGCGGCATGCACAAGCAGCGCGTGGAAGGCATGCACGCGATGCCGGCCACCGTGACCACGGTCGACAAGCAGACCGGTCTCGTCGAGGTCACCGCCGAAGGCATGAACCTGCGCCTGCACTTCCCGCCCGCGACCGTGGCGGACCTCAAGGAAGGCGACAAGATCAGCGTGCACATGGGCTACAGCAAGGAAAAGTGATCGCCGCCGGCCGGACGCGGCATCCGCGCCGATGCCGCGTCCGGCCATTCTGCAAGGAGGAACCACCATGCATCGCTTCCGCACCGTGGTGGTCACGATCGTCGTCTGGACCGTGCTGCTCGCGCTCGGCGCCGTCGCGTTCGCGTGGAGCGGCCTGTATGACATCGGCGCCGACGCACCACACACGCGACCGGTCGCCGCCCTCATCGGCCTGCTGCGCGAACGCTCCATCCAGGCCCATGCGGCCGACCTGGCGCTGCCCAAGCTCGACGATCCCCAGACGATCCTCGACGGCGCCGGCCATTACGCGGAGATGTGCACCGGCTGCCATCTCGCGCCGGGCATGGCCGACTCGGAGATCCGCCCAGGCCTCTACCCCCGCCCGCCGAACCTGTCGAAGGTGCGCATCGACCCGCGCACTGCGTTCTGGGCGATCAAGCACGGCATCAAGATGAGCGCGATGCCGGCCTGGGGCGCCACGCACGACGACGACGCGATCTGGAGCATGGTCGCGTTCGTGCAGAGGCTGCCGGAGCTGACGCCCGAGCAGTACAAGGACCTCGTCGCCAAGGCGCCGCCCGACGAGGACATGGAGATGGACCACGCGCACGAGCACCCGCACGATGCGGGTGGCGAGCACGAGCATCCGGCGGACGGGCCGGTACGGCCGGCGGAATCGGAGCAGCCATAGCCGTTCCGCAGTCGATGGGAGCACCGGCAGCGCGGTGCTCGTGCTTCGCCCAGCAGAGAGCATCGCGGCTTCCGCCGCTCCCACCAACGGCTTTGCTGCGCTGCTCCTGTGGGAGCGCCGGCAGGCGCGATGCTCGTGCTTCGCTTGGCCGGAGAGCATCGCGGCTTCCGCCCCTCCCGCCAATGCAATGGCGTTCCTGCGCTGCTCCTGTGGGAGCGCCGGCAGGCGCGATGCTTTTTGCCGCGCGAGCTTGCGGGCGCAATCCCGCACTTCGGAAACCCGGCGATAATCCCGCGCTGCGCGGCGCGTCCCGCCCGCGCACGATCCGGGGACATCCGCCATGCCCGCACTCCCGCGCGCCGCGCGTGCGACGCCGCCGATCGCTCGACGCCATCGCAGCGTCGCGCTGCTGCTCGCCATCGCGCTACTCGCCGGCTGCGCGCCGCTGACGCCGCGCAATCCGCTGGCGACCTGGGTGCCCTCGCCCAACCACAACGCGCGCCGGCCGGTGCTGATCGTGCTGCATGCGACCGAGCAGGACTCGGTGCAGCGCAGCCTGCGCACGCTACGCACGCACAACCGCCACGGCCGCGTCAGCGCGCACTACCTGATCGGCCGCGACGGCCACCTGTACCAGCTCGTCGCCGACAGCGAGCGCGCCTGGCACGCGGGCTCCGGGCACTGGGGTTCGATCGAGGACGTCAACTCGGCCTCGCTCGGCATCGAGCTCGACAACGACGGCAAGGCCGCGTTCCCGCCGGCGCAGATCGACGCCCTGCTGCGCCTGCTCGAAGACCTGACCACGCGCCTGCAGATCCCGCGCACGCAGGTCATCGCGCACGCCGACCTCGCGCCGACGCGCAAGCACGATCCGAGCGCGCTGTTCCCGTGGCAGCGCCTCGCCGACGCCGGCTTCGGCCTGTGGCCGCGCGGCCCGCTGGACGATCCACCGCCCGGCTTCGATCCGTGGCTCGCGCTGCGCCTGGTCGGCTACCCGCTCGACGACCGCACCGCGACCGTGCGCGCGTTCCACCGCCATTTCCGTGGCAACGAGACCGACGCGCTCGACGAGGAGGATTTGCGTATCCTGCACGCGCTCGTGCGCAGCGAGTGAGCGCGCGCCCGATCCTTCCGTCGAACGTGGATTCCATGGCTACCCGCAGCGCGCAGAGTTCTCGCCCGTCCGCCGATTCGACCGCCGCCGTCGACGCGTTCATGCAGGCGCTCGATCACCCGCACAAGGACGCGATCGAGGCGTTGCGGCGCGTGCTGCTCGGGCTCGACCCGGCCGTCGCCGAAGGCATCAAGTGGAACGCGCCGAGCTTCCGCACCAGCGGCTATTTCGCCACGACGCACCTGCGCGCGAAGACCGGCATCGGCGTGATCCTGCACCTCGGCGCGAAAGCACGCGAACTGCCGGACGGGCTGCGCATCGACGATCCGGCCGGCCTGCTGACGTGGCTCGGCACCGATCGTGCGATGGTCGCGTTCGCCGACGCGGACGACCTCCACGGCAAACGGGAAGCGTTCGAGCGCGTGCTGCGGCAGTGGCTGCAATACGTCTGAGAGCAGCCCCATAGGCTGGACGGCCACCAGGCCGACCGCGCTGCGCGCGTCCAGCCTGCGCACATGCGCGGTTTCAGCCGCCGCCGAAGATGGCAGCGACCTCGTGCGCGGCGAGCGCGCGCCACTGCCCGACCGGCAGATCGCCGAGTTCGAGCCCGCCGATCGCGCTGCGATGCAAGGCGTCGACGTGGTTGCCAACCGCGGCGAACATGCGCCGCACCTGGTGGTAGCGGCCTTCACCGATCGACAAGCGCGCGTGGCGCGGGCCGAGCACGTCGAGGTGCGCCGGCGCGAGCGGCGTGGTTTCCGATTCCAGCATCAGCGTGCCGCTGGCGAAGATCGCGCCTTCGTCGCCGCGCAGGTCGTGCGCCAGCGTCGCCTCGTAGACCTTCACGACGTTCGAGCGCGGCGAGATCACCCGGTGCAGCAGCGCGCCGTCGTCGGTGAACAGCAGCAGGCCCGAGGTGTCGCGGTCGAGCCGGCCGATCGTCGACAGCGCCGGACTGCGCGCGCGCCAGCGCGGCGGCAGCAGGTCGTAGACGATGCGGCCGGCGTCCTTGGTCGAGCAGGTGTAGCCAAGCGGCTTGTGCATCATCAGCACCAGGCCCGGCGGCGGATCCAGCGGCTCGCCGTCGAGACGGATGCGCGCATGCTCGACCTTGTCGTCGGCGTACAGCACCTCGCCGTCGGCGTCGGTGATGCGGCCCTCGCGGAACAGCGCGGTGACTTCCTTGCGGCTGCCGTAGCCGAGGTTGGCGATCAGCTTGACCAGTTTCATGCGCGCGGCTCCTTCGCCTCGATGACCTTGAAGCCGTCGCGCACGTCGACGACGCGCACGGTGGCGAAGCGCGCCGCGAGCGTCGCCTCGTAGGCGAGATGGCGGTTGGCGACCAGCCACAGGCTGCCGTGCGGCCGCAGCGCGGCGGCCGCGGCGGCGATGAACGCGCGGCCGAGTTCGGGCTGGTCGGCGCGGCCCTGGTGGAATGGTGGATTGCTGACGATCGCGTCGTAGCGCTGCGGCAGGCCGGCGGCGACGTCGTGCCAGAAAACCTCGAACGCGACCGCGCGCGACGCCTCGCGCACCGCGCGCTCGAGGTTGAGGCGCGCCGGTTCGAGCGCGCGCCGCTCGGCCTCGTACAGGTCGATCGCCTCGACGCGCGGACAGCGCCGCACGACCTCCGCGGCGAGGTAGCCGTAGCCGGCGCCGAGATCGGCGACGCGCCCGGCCAGTGTCGCCGGCAGGTGCGCGGCGAGCAGCGCCGAGGCCGTGTCGATGCGGTCCCAGGCGAACAGGCCGGGGCGGCTGAGGTAGCGGCCGTCGGCGATCGGTCGCGGTGCGTCGAGCGCAATCCACGCCTCGACCAGCGCCGCATCGACGCCTTCGCCGAGCGGCGCAGTCCAGGCCACGCGGCACTTGTGCTTGGACAGGCTCTGCAGCGTGCCGGCGAGGCGTTCGAGGTCGGCCTCCATCGAGCGCGCCCCCTCGTTGTTCGCCTGGCAGGCGACGACGATTCCACCCGGCACCGCGTGGCGCACCGCGCGTGCGAGCAGCGCGCGCGACTCCTCGCGCTGGCGCGGCGGCAGCACGAACACGAGCGGAAAGCGCGCAGCCGGGTCCGGCTCGTCGATCACGCCGACGCCGGCCCGCGCCAGCGCGTCGGCGAACGGCTTGAACGTCTGCACGCAGGCGAAGCGCTCGCGCGGCCACGCACGCAGCCACGCGCCGGCACGCGCGCGCAGGAACAGCGCGGGGCCGACTGCAGGCAGCGCGACGTCGCCTGCGGCCAACGGCAGGAACAGCGCGTCGAGCGCGCCATCGGTATCCGGTGGACTCATCGGGAGGCTACTTGCCGCGGTTCAGCATCGCCTTCAGGTCGGCGAACGGATTGCCCGTGGCCGGACCGTCCGCGGCCGTCTCGTAACCGGCGCCGCGCACGTGGTCGATGTAGCGCGAGTGCTCGTTGTCGTGGCAGTAGACGCAGAGCAGTTCCCAGTTGCTGCCGTCGGGCGGGTTGTAGTCGTGGTCGTGGTTGCGGTGGTGCACCGTCAGTTCCTGCAGGTTCACGCGCGTGAACTCGCGCGCGCAGCGCCCGCAGACCCACGGATACATCTTCAGCGCACGCTCGCGATAGCCCTGCTCGCGCTGCTCGGCGGCGCGGCGCGCCTCGGCCACGATGCGGTCGAGCTTGGCGTTGTCGATCGGTTTCGTCATTGGTGGCTACTCCAGTCCCGCGCCGTGTTCCCGCGGCTTGTTGCAAGCGTATTCGATATTCCGGATTCGGGAATGCGGCCATGCTCGCGCTGACGATGAGCGAGCGGATTCAGCCCCTATCTCGTCGCCGGAGAGGGGGCAACGGAGGCAAGGCCACCACGCTCATCGCGCGTTGCGCGACGTCCCCTCTCCCTTGACCCTCTCCCGCGAGGGGAGACAAGCTCAGGCCGCTGCCTTGCGCTTGCCCTGCTCCGCCGTGCCGCTGCCGCGCGCGCGCAGCCACGCGGCGTAGTCGTCGAGGTCGCCGTTGAACTCCTCGACCTTGCCGTCGGCGACGCGCCAGAACGTCTCGCAGACGAGGCCCGTCAGGTGGCGGTCGTGCGAGACCAGCACGATCGCGCCCTCGAAGTCGCTCAGCGCCTCGGCCAGTGCCTCGCGCATCTCGAGGTCGAGGTGGTTGGTCGGTTCGTCGAGCAGCAGCACGTTCGGCTTGCGCCAGGCGATCAGCGCCAGCGCGAGGCGGGCGCGCTCGCCGCCGGAGAAGCCGTCGATGACCTCGAACGCGCGGTCGCCGCCGAACTGCCAACGGCCGAGGTAGTCGCGGAAGTCCTGCGTCGACACGCCCGGCGCGATCTCGCGCAGGTGATCGATCGGGGTCTGGCCCTCGTGCAGCGATTCGACCGTGTGCTGGGCGAAGTAGCCGAGCACGAGGTCCGGATGCGCGGTGCGCTCGCCGGCCAGTTGCGGCAGTTCGCCGACCAGCGTCTTGACCAGCGTGGACTTGCCGGCGCCGTTCGGGCCGAGCAGGCCGATGCGGTCGCCGGCTTCGAGGCCGAACTTGACGTTGTGCAGGATCGTCGTGCGCTCGCCATCGGGCGCGCCGTAGCCCGCCTCGACGTGATTCAGCCGCAGCAGCGAATGCGGCAGCTTCACCGGCGCGGCGAAATCAATGCGGATCTCGCGCTCGGCGCGCACCGCCTCGGTGCCGGGCAGCTTGGCCAGGCGTTTGACGCGCGACTGCGCCATCTTCGCGGTGCTGGCCTTGGCCTTGAAGCGGTCGATGAAGGCCTGCAGGCGCGCGCGTTCGGCCTGCTCCTTCTCGAATGCGATCTGCTGCTGGCGCAGTTGCTCGGCGCGCTGGCGCTCGAAGCTGGTGTAGTCGCCCGTGTAGACCTTCGCACGGCCCTCGTTGAGGTGCAGCGTGTGCGTGCACAGACCGTCGAGGAACTCGCGGTCGTGCGAGATCATCAAGAGCGTGCCGGGATACTTCTGCAGCCATTGTTCCAGCCACAGCACCGCATCGAGGTCGAGGTGGTTGGTCGGCTCGTCGAGCAGCAACAGGTCCGACGGCTGCATCAGCGCGCGCGCCAGGTTCAGGCGCACGCGCCAGCCGCCGGAGAACTCCGCCACCGCCATGCGGTGCGTCTCGGCCTTGAAGCCGAGGCCGTGCAGCAACCGGCCGGCGCGCGCCTCGGCGTCGTAGCCGTTGATCTCGGCGAGCTTCTGGTGCGCGGCGGCGACCGCGTCCCAGTCCTCGGCCGCGGTCGCCGCCCTCTCCGCTTCGAGGACGGCATGTACTTCGGTATCGCCGGAGATCACGAAATCGATCGCAGCGTCCGGCAGCGACGGCGTCTCCTGCGCGACGCTGGCCAGGCGCAGGCGGCTGGGCAGGTCGAGGTCGCCCTTGTCCGGCTCGACCTCGCGCATGACCGCGGCGAACAGACTCGACTTGCCGCAGCCGTTGCGGCCGATCACGCCGACTTTGGCGCCGGCGTGCAGCGTGAGGTCGACGTCGGACAGCAGCAGGCGTTCGCCGCGGCGCAGGGCGAAGTTGCGGAAAGCGATCATGGGAGCGCAAAGGCGAGAAAAAGGGCGCGGATTATAGCGGGCCGAACGCGCTCGCCGCGTGCCGCGGAGCGGGGGCAAGGCCGACGCGCCGATGCACTGCGCCTTCAGGCGCCATGCCCGCGAAAGCGGGCATCCATCTGCCTCGAGAGGTCGCAAAGGATGGATTCCCGCTTGCGCGGGAATGACGTCGACTCAGGGCGACGCGTTCCGCGACCGCCTACGGCGCGAACGTGTAACGCAGGCCGAGCCAGAACAGCCGCGGCGCGCCGGGTGCGTAGAACGTGGCGTGCACCAGCGGGCGTTCGCCGTCGACCACCGGGCCGCTGAACGGGCGCGCGACGAAGCGGCCGGCGGCATCGAAGCCGGTCGCGCCGAGCTGGGCGCCGCTGGCGTAGCGGCGGTCGAACAGGTTGTCGACCTGCGCGAACAGCTTGAGCCGCGGCGTCGGCCGGTAGTCGGCGCCGAGGTTGAACACCGCGTAGCCGCCGCTGCGGCCGGGGCCGAGGTAGTGGATGCCGTCCGGCTGGTGCAGGTTGTTCTCGTTGCCGCGCGCATAGGCGCCGCCGACCGCGAGCATGTCCGCGTCCAGCGCGATCCGGCGCGTCAGCTCGATGCTCGCGAACGCCTTGATGACCTGGCGCGGGATCAGCGGGATGCGGTCGCCGGGATGGATCTCGATGCTGCCCTCGAAGCCCGGCGCGGGCGCGTCGTTGCTGCTGTTACCGGCGCCGTTGACGCGCTCGACCGTGCGATAGGTCGCATCGAGGAGCGTGTAGTTGGCGCCGTAGCGCATGCGCCCGACCCGACCATCCAGGCCGAGCTCGATGCCCTGCCGGCGTGTCTGGCCGAAGTTGCGGAAATAGCCGTAGCCCGAGGCGCTGCTGGCGACGAACAGGATGTCGTCGTGGTTGGTCGCGCGGAACACGCTGGCGCGCCAGTTCACATCGGCGCCGATCGCACCGCGCAGGCCGGCATCGAGCGTCTTGGCGACCACCTGCTTCAGTGGCGGATCGCCGGCCATCGAGTTCGGCAGACGGCACGGGTTGTCCGGGTCGGCGCAGCCGAGCTCGATCGACGACGGCGCGCGGCTGCCTTCGGTGTAGCCGAACCAGGCCGACCACGCTTTCGACGGCGCGAACGCGAGGCCAAGCGCGGGATTGAAGCGGCCGTAGCGGTGGTCGCCGTCGAGCGGGCCCGGCCCGCCGCCAGGCGTCAGCGCATCGCGGTTGTGCACCGTGCTGCGGTCGTAGCGGCCGGACAGGGTCAGCGACCAGCGCTCGGCCAATGCCCAGGTGTCAGTCGCGTACAGGCTGGCGGTGTGCGCGCGCCCCTTGAGATTCACCCGCGCATCGAACGCGTTTTCCGAATCCTGCGTGCCGTCGGCCCAGGCGTCGACCGGCGCCACGCCGCGGTCCGGGGTGAGGTAGCCGAACTGCGCGGACTGCTGGAAGTGCGTGCGGTTGCCGCTCCAGGCCGCGCCGAGGGTGAACTCGTTGGCGCGCCCGACCAGCTCGCCGCCGAACGTGAACTGGCCGGATGCGCCTGCCTCCCGCTGGCTCGTGCGCGTGCGACCGAGCAGGCCGTTGCACTTCTCGTTCGGCTCCTCGTCGAGCAGCGCGTTGGCGATGCAGCGCCAGAACGGGAACGGCGTGTTCGTCGCGTTCTCGCCGCTGTCCGGGAAGCCGCCGTAGCCGGCCGCCGCGAGCGCGGCGCGTTCGGCCGCGTTGGGCTGGTACAGCGATTCACCGAGCGACTCGTCGTTGATGTCGCCGTTGAAGGTGCGGGTCTGGATGTCGCGCAGGTACGCATTGCCGGAGAAGCTCGCCGCATCGCCGAACGCGTGTGTCGCGGTCAGGTTCAGCAAGCCGGTGCGGTTCTTCGTGTTGTCCGGCCAGGTGTAGACGCTCGCATGGTCGCGCGCGAGGAAGCGCTGCTCCTGCAGGCCGTTGCCGTTGAGGTCGGTATCGGCATACGCGCCGGAAAGCGCCAGCTCGGTGCCCGCGCCGCGCCAGCCGACCTTGCCGAAGAACTGGTCGACCCGCGACGGCGAATGCTCGCGCCAGCCGTCCTCGCGGAAATCGTGGCCGGTGAAGTACCAGTGCACGCCGCGCTCGTCGTGACCACCGGTTTCGAACTGCACGTCGCGGCGCGCGTTCGAGCCGTACCAGGCCTGCACCGCGCTGCCCGGATTGGCGTAGCCGTCCTTGCTGCGGATCACCAGCGCGCCGCCGAGCGTGTTCAGGCCGAACAACGGATTGGAACCCGGCATCAGCGCCATGCGCGCGATCGCGGCGGTCGGGATCAGGTCCCAGCTGACGACGTCGCCGAACGGCTGGTTCAGGCGCATGCCGTCGAAATAGACCGACAGGCCCTGCGCGGTGCCGAGCAGCGGCGAGGCGGTGTAGCCGCGGTAGCTGAGGTCGGGCTGGAACGGATTGCCGGCGATGTCGTTGACGAAGACGCCGCCGAGCGCGCGTTTCAGGTAGTCGGTCAGCTCGATCGCATGGCTGCGCTCGAGGTCGGCCGCGCTCGCGACCTGGGCCGGCGCCGGCAGGTCCTCGATCGTCGCCAACGGCGTCGTGCCGACGACGGTCACGGTCGGCAGCGGCTCGGCATCCGGCGCCGCCGCCGCGAGCGCGCCGGAGGCGCCGGCCGACAGCCACAGCGCGCAGGCCGCGCGCCAGCCCGCGGCGAAACCGTCTGGAATCATGGAGGCTTCCCCGCCCGAATATGGAGCACCACGTGCCGGCCCGATTCTAGCCCGCGCCGCCCCGCTCCGGCGCCGGTGAAGGCGTCCGGCCTGCACTCATGCCGAGGCGGCGCCGTGGTCCGCGGCGAGGGCGTCACGCACCGCCGCCGCGATCGCGAACGAGCGCACGCGCGCGGCGTGGTCGAAGATGTTCGCGGTCAGCAGCAGCTCGTCCGGGCGGTGGCGCGCGATGAACGCGGCGATGCCGTCGCGCACCGTGTCGGCGTCGCCGACCACCGAGCACGCCAGCGCGTTCTGCACGCCGGCCTTTTCCTGCGGCGTCCAGTACGCCTCGATGTCGTCGATCGGCGGCGGCACCAGGCCGAGCTTGCCGCGACGCAGGTTGACGAAGCTCTGCTGCAGCGTCGTGAACAGGCGCCGTGCCTCGGCGTTGGTGTCCGCGGCGACCACGTTCAGCGCGAGCATCGCGTACGGCTGCGCGAGACGCTGCGAGGCGCGGAACTCGCGCCGGTACAGGTCGAGAGCGGTCTCCATCGCATCGGGCGCGAAGTGCGAGGCGAATGCGAACGGCAGGCCGAGCGCGGCGGCGAGGCGCGCACTGAACAGGCTCGAGCCGAGCAGCCAGACGGGCACCGCCATGCCCGCGCCGGGCACCGCGCGTACCGGCTGGCCCGGCTCGGCCGGCTCGAAATAGTGCAGCAGCTCGACGACGTCGTTCGGAAACGCCTCGGCGCTGTCGAAATAGCGGCGCAGCGCACGCGCGGTGGCCTGGTCGGTGCCGGGCGCGCGGCCGAGGCCGAGGTCGATGCGGCCCGGATACAGCGCGGCGAGCGTGCCGAACTGCTCGGCCACCTGCAGCGGCGCGTGGTTCGGTAGCATCACGCCGCCGGCGCCGACGCGGATCGTCGAGGTGCCGCCGGCGACGTGGCCGATCAGCACCGCGGTCGCCGCGCTGGCGATGCCGGGCATGTTGTGGTGCTCGGCCAGCCAGTAGCGGCGGTAGCCGAGGCGCTCGGCCTGGCGCGCGAGATCGAGCGTGTTGCGGAACGACTGCGCGACGTCGCTGCCTTCGCAGACCGGCGCGAGGTCGAGCACGGAGAATCGAATCATGGATACCCTCGCGATACGGACGGAGTGTCCGAGATGGGGGCCGGCGTCGCGATTGCCAGCTAAAAAGCATCGCGGCTTCCGCCGCTCCCACACGCAACGCGCGATACTTGCGCCGGTTCCGCTTCGCGCGAGGCAGCACATGAGCGTCGACCGCAACCCGCAGGCGCGCCAGATGGGCGACGCGTCGATGGCGCGCAACCTCGCGCTGCAGGCGCAGGCGATCTGGCCGCAGGAGCAGGCGTTGTTCGAGCGCTACCGCCTGCCGGACGCGCCACGCATCCTCGACCTCGGCTGCGGCACCGGCGAGATCACGCGCCGCCTCGCGCAGCGCCATCCGCAGGCGCAGGTGCTCGGCATCGACATCCTCGCCGGCAATCTCGCGCGGGCGCAGCGCGACAACGCGCCGTTCGCCGGGCGCGTGCACTACGAGGTCGGCGATGCGTTCGCGCTGGCCTGCGCCGACGCGCAGTTCGACCTCGTCGTGTGCCGGCACATGTCGCAGGCGGTGCCGGATTTTCCGCGCGTGCTCGACGAGATTGGCCGCGTGCTGAAGCCCGGCGGCTGGCTGCACCTGCTCAGCGAGGACTACGGCATGCTGCATCTGCCGGGCACCGCGGCCGACCACTTCTGGCTCGACACCGGCCTGCCATTCCTCGCCGGCATCGGCTGCGACGGCCGCATCGGCCGGCACACGCCGCCCTTGCTCGAGCAGCGCGGCTACGCGGACATCACGGTCGACTACGTCGTCGTCGACACGCTGCGCGTGCCGCGCACGCTGTTCGCCGGCATCCTGCGCGCGTGGCGCGACGGCTACGTCGAGCCGCTGGCGCAGTCGAGCGGCCGCACGGCCGAGGCGGTGCGCGCCGACTTCGACGCGATGATCGCCGACATCCAGACGCCGCCGCGCTACGCGGTCTGGCACGTGCCGGTAATCGGCGCCCGGCGCCGCTGAACCAGCGGCTCGGCGAACGCGATGCCCGGCGTTGCGATGCCGCGACGCTCCTCCAGGCGGCTTCTGCCACAATCGGTGGCTCCATGCCCGCCGAGACGCTGCCAATGCACGACGCCCCGACGCCGCTCCACACCCGCCCTGCCCTGCTCGCGCTCGCCCTGTTCGGCCTCGCACTGGCGCCACTCGCCGGCGCGCGGGACCTTGTCAAGTCGGCGGTCGACGCGAACGTGCGCGTGGCCCTGCCCGGCGCCCGCCCGGCCTGGGCCGAGGCAGCCGCCGATCGCGGCGCGGTCGCGTCGACGAGGCCGCTGGCGCGCATGACCTTGACGCTGAAGCGCTCGCCGGAGCGCCAGCAGGCGTTCGAGCAGTACCTGCGCGAGTTGCACGACCCGGCCTCGCCGAACTACCAGCGCTGGCTGACCTCGGCCGAGATCGGCGAGCGCTTCGGCGCAAGCGAACACGACCTCGCGGCGATTTCGGCGTGGCTGGCCCAGCAGAACCTCGCGGTCGAGGCCGTCGCGCCGAGCCGCCAGCGCATCCGCTTCAGCGGCGCCGCCGCCGACGCCAGCGCGGCGTTCGCGACCGCGCTGCACGAGTACGCCACACCGACCGGCAAGCGCATCGCCGCCACGCAGGCGCCAAGCGTGCCGGCCGCGCTGGCCGACGCGATCGCGGCCGTGACCGGCCTGGAGAGCCAGCGCGTGTATCCGCTGCACCGGATCGAACGCGCCAGCCGACCGCTGCTGCCCGGTGGCGCGCCGGAGCCGGCGATGACCAACTGCAGCAACGGCGATTGCCGCCATTTCCTGTTCCCGGCCGACGTGGCGAAGATCTACGGCTTCGACGTGCCGCATGCATCGGGCATCGACGGCCGCGGCCAGTCGATCGCGATCGTCGCGCGCACGCGCGTATCCGCGGACGACCTGAAGAACTTCCGCAGCATCGCCAAGCTGCCGACGACGACCCTGGCGACGATCATCCCGCCCGACGGCAGCGATCCGGGCGCGCCCGCCACCTCGTGCGGCGGCACCGGCCAACCGGCCTGCGACGACGAGCCGAGCGATGCGGTGATGGACCAGATGGAAGCGACGATGGACGTGCAGCTCGCCGGCGCGGCCGCGCCCGGCGCGACGCTCAAGCTGGTCACCAGCGGCAGCGTCGACAATGCCGACGGCGTCTACATCGCGCTCGAACACGCGATCGAGGCCGATCCGCCGCCGGCGCGCATCGTCAGCGTCAGCTACGGCACCTGCGAGGCGGTCAACAGCACCGGCGCCGCGCGCTACCTCGGCGACCTCTACGCCCAAGCCGCGATGAAGGGCATCTCGGTGCTGGTGTCTTCCGGCGACGCGGGCGCCGGCGACTGCGCCGAGCACCACAAGCCGCCGACCGACGACAGGCGCCTGAGCACGAACCTGCTGTGCAGCTCGCCCTACGTGACCTGCGTCGGCGGCACGCAGTTCGCCGACACCGACGACGCGGACGCGTACTGGGCCCGCACCAACGGGACGGGCTACGCGTCGGCCTACGGCTACATCCCGGAAGGCGCGTGGAACGAGCCGGCGAAGGACTCAGGCGCGGCGCAGGTCGCCGCGACCGGTGGCGGCATCAGCCGCTTCTATCCGACGCCGGACTGGCAGGTCGGACCCGGCGTGCCGGCCGCGCGCAGCGGCCGCCATGTGCCGGACGTATCGCTGAGCGCCTCGTCGCACAATGGCTACTTCATGTGCCTGGCCGCACTCGGTGGGGCGTGCAAGGTCAGCGGCGGCAGCTTCCACTTCATGCTTGGTGCCGGCACCTCCGCCTCGGCGCCGGGCATGGCCGGCATCGCCGCACTGCTGCACCAGAAGGCTGGCGGCGCGCAGGGCAACCTCAATCCGCGCCTGTACGCGCTGGCGGCCAACCCGGCCAACGGCGTGTTCCACGACGTGACCATCGCCAGCAGCGGCGTCACCGGCTGCACGCCGCTGCTGCCGAGCCCGTGCAACAACACCACGCCCGGCCCGAACGGCACCGACAGCGGCCTCAAGGGTTACCTGGTCGGCGACGGCTACGACCTCGCCACCGGCCTCGGCTCGCCCGACGTGGCGCGCCTGCTGGCGTTCTGGAACGCGCCGGGCACCACCTCGGTCGCCCTGCGCCAGCGTGGCCTCACCGGCAGCTGGTACAACCCGGCGACGGACGGCCAGGGCCTGGAGCTGGAGGTCGCACCGGACGGCAACGGTGGCTACCACCTGTTCGCCGGCTGGTTCACCTACGACACGGCCGCCGCGGGCGGGACGCGCTGGTACACGATCCAGGGACAAGTCGGCGCCGGTCAGGCCTGGGCCAGCCTGCCGATCTACCTGACCCAGGGCGGCCGCTTCGACACGGCCACGCCCGTGCAGACCAGCGTGGTCGGCCAGGCCACGCTCGAGTTCAGCGACTGCGGCCACGGCACGCTGGCATACGCATTCAACGACGGCAGCGGCCGCGCAGGCATGATCCTGCTGGCCCGCATCACCGCGAACGCCGGCTGCTCGCAGGACGGCGCCGCCACGACGGCTGGCATCGCCGGCCTCGGCGGCTCCTGGTACGAGCCGGCGACCAGCGGCCAGGGCTTCGTGTTCGACGTGGCGCCGCTGCAGAACACGCTGTTCGCGGCCTGGTACACCTACGGTGCCGCTGCCGGCGCCAGCAGCGGCGCGAGCGGCCAGCGCTGGTACACGATCCAGGGGCCGCTGCCGGCGAGCGGGGCCTCGGGCTCGTACACGATCTACGCGACCAGTGGCGGCGTGTTCGATCGCCCGATGACGACGCAGACGGCGGCCGTCGGCAGCGCCACGATCAGGTTCCACAGCTGCACCGAGGCCACGCTGGACTATCGCTTCAGCGCCGGCGAGAACGCGGGCCGCAACGGTTCGATCGCGCTGACGCGGCCGCTGGCGCCAGCGGCGGGCTGCACGCCGTGACGTTCCGCGGCAGCGCACCCGGGCCGTTGCGCTGCCGTCGGGCGTCGGTCGCGCCCGGCTTCTACAACGAAACGCGCCGCCGCAGTATTCTGCGCACCCCGCCGCGCCACGGCGCGGTTTTCACCGCAACATCGCAGGCATCCGTATGGGCAGAGGCCCGAGCATCGAGAACCGCAAGAACGCCGAGGACGCGCGCCGCGGCAAGATCTTCACCAAGCTGATCCGCGAGATCACGATCGCCGCGCGCAACGGCGCCGATCCGTCCGGCAACGCGCGCCTGCGCGTCGCGATGGACAAGGCGCTGTCGGCTAACATGTCCAAGGACACGATCGAGCGCGCGGTCAAGCGCGGCTCCGGTGCCGACGGTGCCGACGACATGCAGGAAATCCGCTACGAGGGCTACGGCCCGTCCGGCGTCGCGCTGATCATCGACGCGATGACCGACAACCCGGTGCGCACCGTCGCCGACGTGCGCCACGCGCTGTCCAAGCACGGCGGCAACCTCGGCACGTCCGGTTCGGTCGCGTTCCAGTTCAAGCGCCTGGGCGAGCTGGTGTTCGACACCAGCGCCGCCGGCGCCGAGGACAAGGTGCTCGAAACCGCGCTCGAGGCCGGTGCCGACGACGTCGTCGCCGAGGACGGCCGCAGCACCGTGCTGTGCGCGCCGGAGCAGTTCGAGGACGTGAAGAAGGCGCTCACCGCCGCCGGCCTCGCCCCGCTCAGCGCCGACATCGTGATGCGCCCGGACAACCGCGTCGCGGTCAGCGGCGAGGTCGAGGAAACCCTGCGCGACCTGCTCGACTGGCTCGACGAGCTGGACGACGTGCAGGAGGTCTACCACAACGCGGCGCTGGTGGATTAACCGCACGACCGGCGCGGCGAACCGCGTAGCCCGGGTAAGCGAAGCGCACCCGGGGGCCGGTCACGACACTCCAACACGCTCCCCGGGTGCGGCCTGGCGGCCTTACCCGGGCTACTCCTGCTGCGCAGGGTGGGACGCAAACGGCGCGAGTCCCACCGTCGTCACACGCGGGCGGTGGGACTCGCCGCTGTGCGGCTGCGTCCCACCCTACGGATCTGCGTTCCACCCTGCAGGCCCCGCACCGCCTCACCCGCGGCTCGGCCAGCGGACCTGGTAGAGGTCGTGGCGGCGGTCCTTGAGGTTCTGCACGGTGCCGCTGTTGCGTGCGCGCGCGAGGTCTTCCAGGCGCAGGTCGGCGAATAGCACCATCTCGGTGTTCGGCGTCGAGTCGGCGGCGATGCCGTCGCGCGCGAACGCGAAGTCGCACGGGGTCAGGATGCAGCTCTGCGCATACTGGATCTCGAAATTGTGCACGCCCGGCAGGTTGCCGACGTTGCCCGACAGCACGACGTAGCACTGGTTCTCGATCGCGCGCGCCTGCGCGCAGTAGCGCAGGCGCAGGTAGCCCTGGCGCTCGTCGGTGCAGAACGGCACGAACAGCAGCAGCGCGCCCTGGTCGGCCAGATGGCGCGCGACCTCCGGGAACTGCGCGTCGTAGTCGATCAGCACGCCGATCGGTCCGCAATCGGTGGCGATCGCCTCGACGCGGTCGCCGCCGTGGATGCCCCACCAGGTGCGTTCGTTCGGGGTCGGGTGGATCTTCTCGCGCGCGTGCACCGCGCCGTCGCGCAGGCAGACGTAGCAGATGATGCGCACGTCGCCGCCGTCGAGTCGGGTCGGATGCGAGCCGGCGACGATGTTGATGTTGTGGCGCACCGCGAGCTCGCTGAACAGCGCCTTCACGCGCTCGGTGTACCTGGTCAGTTCGAGGATCGCGTCGACCGGCGACAGCTCGGCGTTGCCGATCGACAAGAGCTGCAGCGTCATCAGCTCCGGGAACACGACGAAGTCCGAATCGTAGCCGGCAGCGACGTCGACGAAGTATTCGACCTGGGTCGCGAACGCGTCGAAGTCGGCGATGCGCCGCTGCTGGTACTGCACGGTCGCGATGCGCACCACCGGCGGCGCGCCGCGCGCAGCCTTGTGCACCGGCACGCGCGGCTGGTCGAGCCGGTTCGGATTGCGCCAGACCAGATGCGCGGCGACGCCCATCGACTCATGGTCGCCCGGCAGGTAGCGCGGCAGCAGGCCGATCAGCTCGAAGCCGTTGCGCAGCTGGAAGCTCAGCGTGGCGTCGCGCTGGCGCCCGGCAATCACCGCATCGACATAGCCCTGCGCATCGCCGTAGCGCGCGATGCGTTTGGCCAGGCCCGGCAGGCGGCCGCCGAACACGATGCCGCGCAGGCCGAGCTTCTGGCACAGCCGCTTGCGCGCGGCGTACAGCCGCCGACCGATGCGCAGGCCGCGGTAATCCGGATCGACGCACACGTCCATGCCGTACAGCCAGTCGCCGTCCGGATCGTGGCGCGCGGCGAAGCCGCCGCCGGTGATGTCGCTCCAGGTGTGCGGCGCCAACGCGATCGATTCGGCGATGCGGAACGTCGCACAGTAGCCGACCAGATGATCGCCGTACTCGGCCACGAACTGGCCTTCAGGAAAGCGCGTCATCTGGCCGCGCAGCATCTCCGGCGAATGGCCCCATTCGGGCGTGTAGACGCGCGCGGTCAGCTCGACCAGCCGCGGGATGTCGGCAATCTGCGCGTTGCGCACGCGCAGGCGCGGGGCATCGCTGGGAGTCGTCGGGGCCATGGCAGCCGGTGCAGTTTCCGCGCTTGCGCAAGTCGCAGCAAGTAGGGTGGGACGCAGCCGCGCGCTGGCGCCCGATGGCATGTGGTGCTGCCACGGCGAGTCCCACCATCCACGCGGAACACCCTCACGAAATGGCGGGACTCGCCGCTGCGCGGCGGCGTCCCACCCTGCGTGATCAGCCCTCTGTACCGTTGGCGTAGATCTTCACGATCTCGTACAGGAAGCGCCGACCGTCCATCAGCGACTTCACGCGGATGCGCTCGTTGAGGCCGTGCGCGCGACTGCCTTCGGCGTCGTGGAACATGCCCGACAGGCCGTAGGTCGGCGTACCGGCCGCGTTGAGGTAACGGCCGTCGGTGGCGCCGGTGGACATGGTCGGCACGACCGCGACGCCCGGCCAGATCTCCTCGGCGAGCTTGCGCACCGGCTGCATGATCGCCGGCGTCAGCGCCGGCGCGACCGCGGCCGGCTCCGGCGGGCCGACCGTCGTGATCGCGATGCCCTCGTCGCCGGCGAGCCGGGCCAGCGTCTGCTTGACCGCCTCGACCGGCACGCCGGGCAGGATGCGGCAGTTGACGTTCGCGCTGGCGCGCTGCGGCAGCGCGTTCGGCGCATGGCCGGCGTTGACCATCGTCGCGACGCAGGTCGTGCGCAGCATGCTGTTCCAGGCCGGATTGACCGTCCACAGGCGCTCGGCCGCGGCGGCGTCGGGCGGCTCGCGCAGCACCGCCTTGATGTCCTCGGCGACCGCCGCCGGCACCAGCTCGATCTGCGAGGTGAAGTAGGCGCGCGTGGTCGGGTTGAGGCTGAGCGGAAACTGGTAGGCGCCGATGCGATCGAGCGCGGCACTCAGGCGATAGATCGGATTGGTCTTCTTCGGCCGCGAGCTGTGGCCGCCCGGATCGGTCAGCTCCAGATGGAAGTCCTGGTACTGCTTCTCGCCAGCCTGGATCTGCAGCGCGACCGGCTTGCCGTGCTCGTCGAGCTCGCCGCCGGCGCCCTCGTTCAGCGCGAACGCGGCCTTCATCGTCTCCGGATGATGCTTCAGCAGCCAGTCGACGCCGTCGAAGGTTTCCGAGGTCTCCTCGCCGCAGGTCAGCGCCAAGCGGATGTCGCGGCGCGGCTTGAAGCCTTCCTTGCGATAGCGGATCAGGCTGTCGGTGAACACCGCCGCCATCGCCTTGTCGTCGCTGGCGCCGCGCGCGTAGAACCAGCCGTCCTCCTCGACCAGCTTGAACGGATCGCGCGTCCAGTCCTCGCGGCGCGCCTCGACCACGTCCAAGTGCGCCAGCAGCATGATCGGCGCGGCCTTGGGATCGGTGCCCCGGTAGGTCGCGATCAGGTTGCCGTCCTTGGGCCGGTCCGGCGGCACCAGCACCTGCATGTCGGCGGCCGGGATGCCGGCCGCGAGCAGGCGCGCCCGCATCGCGTTCGCCGCTTCCGTGCAACTGCCGACCGACAGCGTCGTGTTGATCTCGATGAGTTCCTTGTACAGCGCGCGGAAGGCGGCTTCGTCCGGCGCCGGCGTCCGGGCCTGCGCCTGTGCCTGCGACGACGACAGCGCGAGCGCCACCGCGACAACCAACGTTCCCGCCCCCGTGTACCGCATGTCCGCCACCTCACGCGAAGAAAGGCCAAGCGTGAACCGCCGCCTGGCCGACATCATGGGCCGTCAGTCATGCCTGCGAGACCGGATCGGCTGTTTCCCGATGGACCCGCGCCGGCGATCTGGCAAACTATCCGGCGGACCGCGCTCATGCCGCGGCTTTTTTGTACCCCATCAGGAAGGACTCGAATGAAGTACATGCATCTCGCGGCGCTGTCGGCGCTGCTCGTCGGCGGCATCGCGTCGGCACAAGCCAGCAACCTGATCGTGAACCCCAATTTCGACCTGAACGTAGACAGCTGGGACGCCGACACCAGCGGCACCCAGTTCTGGTACGACCCGACCCAGGATGCAAACGGCTCGGACGCCTCCGGCGCGCTCGCGATGTCGACCGCGAACGGCACGAACTGGAACCTGGACGTGCACCAGTGCATCAACCAGGTCGTCGGCGGCCAGGACTTCAGCTTCGGCACGAAGATCAAGCCGAACACCGCGTCCGTCTTCGGCATGCGCTGCGCCGCGTTCGCCTCCACCGACTGCTCGGGCGAGGCACTGGCCGTGGCCGATGCCGTGGAAGGGAATCCCGACAAGGCGGGCTGGATCGACTTCCGCACCGATGCGCCGTTCACGCTGCCGATGACGGCACACAGCGTCGTGTGCTCGCTCCTCGCCGAGCAGCCGCTGCGCAGCGGCGCCCAGCCGAACGGCTATGCCACCGCGATCTGGGCCGACGACGCGTTCTTCGGCCCCGGCACGACGCCGGTCAGCCTGCAGAGCTTCAGCATCGACTGATGCGACAGATGCCTGGGCGCACGGTCACCAGGCCGTGCGCTCCGGCAGCAGGCCGCGCAGCTCGGCGTCGGTCAGGTTGCGCCAGCGGCCGACCTTCAGCTCGCCGAGCCTGACGTTGACGATGCGCACGCGGCGCAGCTGCGTGACGCGATAGCCGAACGCGGCCGCCATCAGGCGGATCTGCCGGTTCAGGCCCTGCGTCAGCACGATGCGGAAGCCGTACTTGGCGATGCGCGTGGCGCGGCACGGCTTGGTCATCTGGCCGTGGATGCGCACGCCGCGCGCCATGCCGGCGAGGAACTCCGGCGTGACCGGCTTGTTCACCGCGACCAGGTACTCCTTCTCGTGGCGGTTCTCCGCACGCAGGATCTCGTTGACGATGTCGCCGTTGCTGGTCAGCAGGATCAGCCCTTCCGAATCCTTGTCGAGGCGGCCGATCGGGAAGATGCGCTGCTGGTGGTCGATGAAGTCGATGATGTTGCCGCCGACCTCGCGCTCGGTCGTGCAGGTGATGCCGACCGGCTTGTTCAATGCGATGTAGACGTGCTTGCGCGTGGCGCTGGCGGCACGGCGCGCGAGCAGCGGCTGGCCGTCGACCAGCACCTCGTCGCCCTCCTCGACCTGCGTGCCGATGCCGGGCGGTTGTCCGTTGACGGTGACGCGCTTTTCGGCGATCAGGCGATCGGCCTCGCGACGGGAGCAGTAGCCGGTTTCGGCGATGTGTTTGTTCAGACGCATCCGGCCATTGTACTTCACGCTCCGGCGCGCTCCGACCGATGCGCACAAGATCAAGAGCGCAAAGCTTGAACCACGAAGAACACGAAGAACACGAAGAACACGAGGAACACGAGGAACACGAGGAAAAGCATAAAGCATGTAGGGTGGGCCGCAGCCGCGTAGCGGCGAGTCCCACGCCCGCCTGCAACAACGGTGGGACTCGCGCCTTTGGCGCTGCGTCCCACCCTACGCACTGCGTGTTTCAGGCTGTTGCTCTCAGCCCGGTCACCTTCACCGCTCGGAGTGGCCCGACTCGAAATAGTCGCCGCGCGTGAACAGCCCCGGCCGGATCAGGTCGACGAACGCGCGCGCCTCCGGCGACAGGTACTTGCCCTTGCGCACGACCACGCCGTAGCTGCGTTGCGGGAAGTACGCGCTCATGTTGCGCACCGCCAGGCGCGCGTGGTCCGCCTCGCCGATGCAGATGCCGGTCACGATCGAGATGCCCAGGCCCATCGCGACGTACTGCTTGATGACCTCCCAGCCGCCGACCTCGATCGCGACGCGGTACGGCACCTTGCGCTGCTGGAAGATCAGGTCGACCAGGCGGTAGGTGGTCAGCCGCTGCGGCGGCAGGATCAGGCCGTACGGCGACAGGTCCTCCAGCCGCACCTCGCGGCGCGCGGCAAGCGGATGGTCCAGCGGCATGATCAGCAGCGGGTCGTAGGCGTGCACCGGCTCGTAGCCGAGGTCGCGCGGCACGTCGAGCATCGAGCCGACTGCGAAGTCGACCTCGTCCGAGCGCAACAAGGCGAGGCCGTCCTTGCCGGTGACGTTGTGCAACTGCAATTTCACCTGCGGGTAGCGTTCGCGGAACGCGCGCACCAGCGGCGGCAACAGGTACTGGATCGTCGAGGTGCCGGCGGCGATGTTCAGCTCGCCGGCGGCCTGCTCGGCCGTGCGCGCGTGGAAGCGGCGGTCGATGTCCTCGAGGCCGTCGACCAGCGGCTGCGCCAGCTCGTACAGCATCTGGCCCTCGCGCGTCAGCACCACGCGCCGGCGGCGGCGCTCGATCAGGCGCGCGCCGAGCTCCTTCTCCAGCGCCGCCAGCTGCAGGCTGACCGACGGCTGCGACAGGAACAGCGCCTCGGCCGCGCGCGACAGCGTGCCGAGCTTGGCGATCGTGCAGAACGCGCGCAGTTGCCGCGGCCGGTTGCCCTTGTAGTAGAAGCGCGGCGATTCGGCCGTTTCCGACGCGCGCCGGTCCTCGCGCCGGGACCGCCCCGCGGACTTCGCCTTGCCCGGAACGCGCTTGTTCATGCTTTCTAATCAATCTCTTGCATGACACATTGACATGATCAATTTTTCTCATTGAAACATATGCTTTGTCAAATGCTGCGCTGCACGCATAGGCTGGACGCCCGACCCGTGGAGCCAACACCATGGCTGTCCCGATGGAAATGCGGTCGCCGCCGGCCGCGCACTGCGCCGCCGGCCTGGAGCCCCGCCACGCCGAGATCCTGACGCCGGCCGCACGCGGCTTCCTCGGCGAACTGCATGACCGCTTCGAGCCACGCCGGCGCGCGCTGGTGGCCGCCCGCGCGCAGCGCCAGGCGCGCTACGACGCCGGCGAACTGCCGGATTTCGCGCCCGACACGGCCGAACTGCGCGCATCCGACTGGCAGGTCGCGCCGATCCCGCCGCTGCTGCAGGACCGCCGCGTCGAGATCACCGGCCCGGTAGAGCGCAAGATGATCATCAACGCGCTGAACTCGGGCGCGAACGTGTTCATGGCCGACTTCGAGGACTCGACCGCGCCGACCTGGGCGGCCCTGCTCGACGGCCAGGTGAACCTGCGCGACGCGGTCGCCGGGCGCATCGAGTACCGCGCGCCGGACGGGCGCGCGTACCGCGTCGGGCCCGACCCGGCCGTGCTGATGGTGCGCCCGCGCGGCTGGCACCTGCCGGAGAAGCACGCGCAGGTCGACGGCGAGGCGATGGCCGGCGCGCTGTTCGACTTCGGCCTGTTCGCGTTCCACAACGCCGCCGCGCTGCACGCGCACGGCCGCGGGCCGTTCTTCTACCTGCCCAAGCTCGAGGCCGCCGCCGAGGCCGCGCTGTGGGACGACGTGATGGCGTTCGCCGAGGACACGCTCGGCCTGCCGCGCGGCGCGATGAAGGTGACCGTGCTGATCGAGACGCTGCCGGCCGCGTTCGCGATGGACGAGATCCTGTGGGCGCTGCGCACGCGCATTGCCGGCCTCAACTGCGGGCGCTGGGACTACATCTTTTCGTACCTGAAGACGCTGCGCGCGCACCGCGACCGCCTGCTGCCCGAGCGCGGCCAGGTGCAGATGACGGTGCCGTTCCTGCGCAGCTATTCCGAGCTGCTGATCCGCACCTGCCACCGCCGCGGCGCGTTCGCGATGGGCGGCATGGCGGCGCAGATCCCGATCAGCGGCGATGCGGCCGCGAACGAGACCGCGCTGGCCAAGGTGCGCGCAGACAAGCTGCGCGAGGTCACGGCCGGCCACGACGGCACCTGGGTCGCGCATCCGGCGCTGGTGCCGGTCGCGCGCGCGGTGTTCGACGCGCACATGCCGACGCCGAACCAGCTGCACGTGCGCCGCGACGACGTCGCCGCGACGCGCGAGAGCCTGCTCGCGCCGTGCGCCGGCACGATCACGCGCGAAGGTTTCGCCGGCAACGTCGAAGTCTGCCTGCGCTACCTCGCCGCCTGGCTCGACGGCCAGGGCTGCGTGCCGATCCATCACCTGATGGAGGACGCGGCGACCGCCGAGATCGCGCGCGCGCAGCTGTGGCAATGGCTGCACCACGCCGATGGCGGCGGCGCGCCCGAGCTGACTTTCGACGACGACGCGCCGATCGAACTCGCGCTGTTCGACACCACGCTCGCGCACACGCGCCATCGCCTCGCCGCACTCGCGCTGCCCGGGCAGGCGCGCCTCGACGCCGCGGCCGAACTGCTCGCCGCGCTGACCCACGCGGATGCGTTGGCCGATTTTTTGACCCTGGCTGCCTATCCGCAACTGCCGTAGGACTGAAAGCATTTTGTAGGAGCCCACCCTGTGGGCGACCCGACGCCTCATACACATGCCGGTCGCGCACAGGGTGCGCTCCTACGACAACAGAACACGCGCCATCCTGCACGACCAACCGAGGTCCACCATGAACGCCACACTGCCGACCGCTGAACAACTCCGCCTCGACTGGCGCGACAACCCGCGCTGGCGCGGCATCGAGCGCCCCTACCCGGCCGAGGACGTCGTGCGCCTGCGCGGCACGGTGCGCATCGAGCATTCGCTGGCGCGCCTGGGCGCGGAGAAGTTGTGGAAATCGCTGCACGACGAGCCGTTCGTCGCCGCGCTCGGCGCGCTGACCGGCAACCAGGCGATGCAGCAGGTCAAGGCCGGCCTGAAGGCGATCTACCTGTCCGGCTGGCAGGTCGCGGCCGACGCGAACCTGGCCGGGCAGATGTACCCGGACCAGTCGCTGTATCCGGCCGACTCGGTGCCGGCGGTGGTCCGCCGCATCAACAACACGCTGCTGCGCGCCGACCAGATCCAGCATGCCGAAGGCGGCGACGCGGTCGACTTCCTGCAGCCGATCGTCGCCGACGCCGAGGCCGGCTTCGGCGGCGTGCTGAACGCGTTCGAGCTGATGAAGGCGATGATCGAGGCCGGCGCGGCCGGCGTGCACTTCGAGGACCAGCTCGCCAGCGTCAAGAAGTGCGGCCACATGGGCGGCAAGGTGCTGGTGCCGACGCGCGAGGCGGTCGAGAAGCTGGTCGCGGCGCGCCTGGCCGCCGACGTGCTCGACGTGCCGACGTTGCTGGTCGCGCGCACCGATGCCGAGGCGGCCGACCTGCTGACCGCCGACATCGACGACAACGATCGCCCATTCCTGACCGGCGAGCGAACCGCCGAGGGCTTCCACCGCACGCGTGCGGGCCTCGAGCAGGCGATCTCGCGCGGCCTCGCCTATGCGCCGTATGCGGACCTGGTCTGGTGCGAGACCGGCAAGCCTGACCTCGCCTTCGCGCGGCGCTTCGCCGAGGCGATCCATGCGCGCTTCCCGGGCAAGCTGCTCGCCTACAACTGCAGCCCGAGCTTCAACTGGAAGCAGAACCTCGACGACGCGACGATCGCGCGCTTCCAGCGCGAGCTGGCGGCCTATGGCTACAAGTTCCAGTTCATCACGCTGGCCGGTTTCCACGCGCTGAACTACTCGATGTTCAACCTCGCGCACGGCTACGCGCGCCGGCAGATGAGCGCGTTCGTCGAGCTGCAGCAGGCCGAGTTCGCCGCGGTCGAGCAGGGCTTCACCGCCGTGCGGCACCAGCGCGAGGTCGGCACCGGCTACTTCGATACCGTGACGCAGGCGATCCAGGGCCACCAGTCCTCGGTCGTCGCGCTGAAGGGGTCGACCGAGGAAGCCCAGTTCCATGCGCCGCAGCCGCTTCGCGTGGGCGCGGCCTGAGCGGCGAGGCGGGTGGATGCGCAAGCGACCGGCATCGGAACCGCATCGGGGGAGAGGGACCCGACCAGGGGGGAAGGCCGGAACAAGCGGCCCGATGCCGGCGCTGCGCGAGGACGCCTCCGGGGAGATGGCGTCCACCCATGCAGACGGCGGCGCGGCGGCTTTCGTCGCACCGCGGGATCCGCCGGTGCGTCAGGCCGGCACGACGTAACATGGGCGTGCGGCGCCAGCGGCGTCGAAGCCTGCTCCGGCGGCCCTGTTCCTGTTCCAGCGTCCACGGACTGCGCAGGCGGAGCAACCGATTCCCCGATCGAGGAGTACGCCATGAAGAAGCATGCATCCGCGGTATGGACCGGCGGCCTGATGGACGGCAAGGGCACGATGTCGACCCAGACCGGCGTGCTGTCGGACGCGCCGTACGGCTTCAAGTCGCGCTTCGAGGACGGCCCCGGCACGAATCCGGAGGAACTGATCGCCGCCGCGCACGCCGGCTGCTTCTCGATGGCGCTGTCGCTGATGCTCGGCCAGGCTGGCCTGACGCCCGAGCGCATCGAAACCAGGGCCGAGGTCTCGCTGGAAAAGGTCGGCGAAGGCTTTGCGATCACCGCCAGCCACCTCGACGTCAGCGCGAAGGTGCCCGGCACCGACGCGGCGGCGTTCCAGCGCATCGCCACGCAGGCCAAGGAAGGCTGCCCGTTGTCGAAACTGATGACCGCGAAGATCACGATGGACGCGCGGCTGGTGTAGAGCTTCGGCAGCGCGAGAACCTCTTGTAGGAGCCCACCCTGTGGGCGACCTCATGTGCGCGACCGGCCGATGCCGCCGGTCGCGCACAGGGTGCGCTCCTGCTCAGCGCGCGCCGGAAGGCGGGGCGTAGCGCTTACACCCGCAGCGGCCAACGCGCGAGCAGGTCGTAGTCGCCGCTCGGGCGGCTTGCGATCAACACGAATTCGTCGACCGGCCAGCGCACCGGCGTCGCCGGCGCGGCTTCGATCGGATGCTCGATGTCGCGCAGCACGGTGACGTGCGGCACGAATTGCGCGGACCGCGCGACGTGGCAATCGTGCGCGCGCAGAGCCTCGACCAGCCGCTCGAACAACACCTGCAGGGCCGGCGCCGGCTCGGCGCAGCCGAGCCAGCCGACGTGTGCCCTCGCGAAACTGCCGAAGCGGTCGAGCACGCAGTCGAACGAACCGGCCCGCGCCTGCGCCGCCGCGGCGCAGGCCGCCGCCACCAGCGCCGGCGGCAACTCGGCGAACTCGCCGAGGAACGGCAGCGTCATGTGCAACCGCTCGGTCTTGACGCGCCGCCCGCGCGGCGCCGCGGTGCGCACGAACGCATCGACCGCGCCGGCGATCCGCGCGCGCGTCGCCTCGTCCGGCCACAAGGCGAAGAACAGCTTGTGTTCGTGCACCCTCGTCACGTCCGCCTCCCATCCCGTCGTCGGGATCGATCCCCCGCATGCTACGCCCGTCGTGCGCGGAAGCACGTGCGCGTCAGCGGCGGCAGTCCAAAGAGGGATGCGCTGCGCGTGCGACCGGTGTAGAACGTCGCCCGGCCCAATCGATCGCGGAACCTGAATGCGCATTCTCGCCCTGCCCCTGCTCGCCCTCGCATTCACGCTCGGCGGCTGCCAGTCCGCGCCGCCGCGCGGCACGGCGACGCCGGCCGCTCCGAAGCAGGCGGCCACGCTCCATGGCCGCGCGTCCTACCTCGAACGCATGCAGTTGCCGGCCGATGCGGTGCTCGAGGTGCAGTTGCTCGGCGAGCGCACCGCCGACACGTCGACGAGCGTGCTCGCGGAGCAGCGGTTCACACGCCTGCACGGGCCGCCCTATGAGTTCGAACTGGCCTACGACCCGACCCGCATCGACGCGGACATGCACTGCAGCCTGCGCGCGACGCTGCGCCGCGGCGACGGCCATCTCGAGTTCGTCACCGAACGCCGCGTGCCGGTCGCGCCGGGCAGCGGCGAGACGGTCGAGTTCCGCCTCGTGCGCGCGGGCGGATAGCATCGATTGCAGGAGCCCACCTTGCGCGCGACCGGTGTTGCGATCCGTGTTGCCCCGGTCGCGCACAGGGTGCGCTCCTGCACCACGAGCAGCCGGGCGTCAGTACGCGCCCATGTAGTCGCGCTTGCCGATCTCGACGCCGTTGTGGCGCAGCAGCGCATAGACGGTCGTGACGTGGAAGAAGAACTGCGGCAGGCCGTAGTGCAGCAGGTAGCTCTGGCCGTCGAGCGTGCGCTCCTTCGGCGTGCCCGGGCGCAGCACGATCTCGCGCTGCTCGCTGCCGGCGAACGCGGCCGCGTCGAGGCCGCCGATAAACGCGAGCGTCTTCGCCACGCGCGCCTTCAGTTCGTCGAAGCTCTGCTCGGTATCGTCGTACGCCGGCACGTCGACGCCGGCCAGGCGCGCCGACACGCTCTTGGCGAAGTCGCTGGCGATCTGCACCTGGCGCACCAGCGGGAACATGTCCGGATACAGGCGCGCCTGCAGCAGCGCGGCCGGCTCGATCTTGCGCTCCAGCACATGCGCCTCGGCCTTGGACAGCAGGTCGGCGAGGCTGCCGAGCATCTGGCGGAACACCGGCACCGAAGCGGCATACATCGAAATCGTCATGGCGAGGCTTCCTGGGAAGTGAACGGCCGGGAAGCATAGCCGCTTGGCGCGATGAGCGACGCATGAGCGCCCGAGCCGCAGGGTGGGACGCAGCCGCGCAGCGGCGAGTCCCGCCGTTCACGCAACGCTGCGGCGCGCGTGCAAAAGCCCTCACCCCAACCCTCTCCCCAACGGGGAAGCCGTTGGGGAGAGGGAGCAAAAACGCTAGCGATGCCGGGCCCTCACTTGCGCTCGCCCGCGCTCGCGTCGCGCGTGACGCGGAACTCGGAGTCCTTCGCCCAGTCCGGCCAGCGGCGCGAGTTGGCGAGGTCGTTGCCGAGCTTGTAGAGGATCGGCAGGTCGTGGACCATGCCGGCGAAGGTCCAGTCGGCCTGCCATTCGTCGGCCGGCTGGTGGTAGCGGTTCTTGGTGTAGTCCTTGCCGGCCGCCTCGCCGGCGGCCAGGCCGCCGTTGACCAGATCATTGCCCGAACCGTACGACAGCGCCGGCACGCCGCGCTTGGCGAACGGGAAGTGGTCGGAGCGGAAGAAGTGGCCGGCCTCCGGATGCGGATCGGACACGTAGGTCAGGCCGGTCGCCTTGGCGTCGGCGATCAACTGGTCGAGCAGGTCGGACTTCGCGCTGCCGGAGGTCGTGAAGTTGCGCGCCGGGCCGTTCGGATCGAGCGCATCGGTGTTGATCACCGCGACGGTCTTGCCGAGCGGATAGAGCGGATTGGCGGCGTAGTACTCCGAACCGAGCAGGCCCTTCTCCTCCGCGGTCACGGCGAGGAACACGACCGAACGCTCCGGCTTCGGACCCTTGGCGTACGCGCGGCCCATCTCGATCAGTGCGGCGGTGCCGGTCGCGTTGTCGACCGCGCCGTTGTAGATCGTGTCGCCCTTCGCATCCGGCGCGCCGACGCCGAGGTGGTCCCAGTGCGCGCTGTAGACCACGGTCTCGTCCGGGTACTTGCTGCCTTCGATGCGGCCGACGATGTTATGCGAGGTGATCACCTGCGCATCGACCGCGTAGTCGGCAGACAGCGTGTCCTTCAGCACGACCGGCTTGAACGCGCGCGTCTGCGCGAGCTTCTTCTGCGCATCGAAATCGAGGCCCGCGCGCTTGAAAAGCTCGACCGCGAGGTCGCGCTGGATCCAGCCCTCGAGCTTGGGATGCGTCGCCGCCGGGTTGTCGCGCACGATGTCGAACATCGTGTTGGTGTTCGAGTTCTTGACCGTCGCCCAGCCGTACGAGGCCGGCGCGGTCTCGTGCACGATCAGCAGGCCGAGCGCGCCATGGCGCGCGGCTTCCTCGTACTTGTAGGTCCAGCGGCCGTAGTAGGTCATCGCCTTGCCGCCGAAGTCGCCCTTGCCAGTTTCGAAGTCCGGGTCGTTGATCAGCGCGACCGCGATCTTGCCCTTGAGGTCGACGCCCTTGAAGTCGTCCCACTTGCGCTCGGGCGCCTTCACGCCGTAGCCGACGAACACCAGCGGCGCGTCCGCGATCGAGACCGCCTTGGAGCCGTCCATCGGCGCACGCACCGCGATCTGCTCGCCCTGCGCCAGCGCCTGCGTGGTGCCGCCGTGCGCGAGCGACAGCTTCGGCGTGCCCGTGATCTGCGAGCGCAGCAGCGGCACCGCCTGCGTCCACGCGCGCTGGCCGTCCTTGAGATCGCCGCCCGGCTGCAGGCCGGCCGCCTGCATCTGCGCGGTCACGAATTCGATCGTCTTCGTTTCGCCGGCGGTCGCCGGGCCACGGCCCTCGAACGCGTCGGAGGACAGCGTCTTGACGTCACTGGAGAGCCGCTGCGCGTCGAAGGTCGGCGCATCCAGCGCGGCCGCGGCCAAAGGAAGGGAAAGCGCGATCGCGCCGGCAAGCAGTCGTTTCACGGGGACACCTCGGAGGAAAACCTTCCCGATCCTAGACAGCCCGGCGGGCGTGGTCCAGCCGCCACAAGTCATGCCCTACGATGCCGGTTGCGCCGCGTGCCCGCTCGATCGCCCGCGCTTGCGCTGCCCCAATGCCTGCTGCATCCTCGGCTCGTCGAGCATGGCCTTCAGCCGCTGGGGAGCGGCGCGGCGAATCCCGCTGTCCTTCCATGGTCGTGCCCGTTCGTTGGCAGTCCTTGATATGCCTTGCCCACGGCGGCGAGTGCGCGCAGCCGTGGGCATGGCCACTGACGTGGAGGCGTGTTTCATGCATGCAGGTCGCAGCAGGAGATGGCAACTTCGAAGGGCGTGCGGATGGCTGCTTGCGTTGGTCGTGGCCCTACCCTCCCTGGCTGCTGGACCGGCGGCGCAAGCGGCGGAGCGCCGACCGGCCGGCGAGCGGCTCGAAAGCGAACTCACCCCGTATCTCGCACGATTCCAACTGCCGGCGGTCGCCGCAGCGGTCGTGAAGCAGGGGCGGATCGTCGCCCTCGGCGCGGTCGGCACACGCCGGTTCGGCACCGATGCGCCGGTGACGCTGACGGACCGGTTCCACATCGGCTCCGACACGAAGGCGATGACCGCCCTGCTCGGCGCGATCCTGGTCGAGGAGGGACGTCTGAACTGGACCACGACGGTCGGCGACATCTATCCGGAACTCATCGACAAGATGAGTGCGGGCGTGAAGGACATCACACTGGAACAACTGTTGTCGCACATGAGCGGCATTCCCGGCGATACCGAAGAGCAGATCCCGCTGCTTGGCTTCTCGGTCACCGACGAGCGCGCCAACCTCGACGGCATCCGGCAGACGCTCGTCGGCAAACTCGTCGCGCAACCGCTGCGCACGCCTCCCGGCGTGCGCTTTGAATACTCCAACCTCGGCTACACGCTGGCGGGCGCGATGATGGAACGCGTCACGGGTCAGACCTGGGAGGAGCTGATGGTGGCGCGGATCTTCAATCCGCTGAAGATGACCACGGCCGGCTTCGGCGCACAGTCGACGCTCGGACGGATCGATGCCCCGCTCGGGCATGCGCTGGACGAGAATGGCCACATCAAGGCATTCCTCGCCGGGCCGTGGGGCGACAATCCGCTCGTGATCGGGCCGGCCGGGACCGCTCACATGTCGGTCATCGATTTCGCCACCTGGGCAGCGTGGAACGCCGGCGAAGGACGCTATGGACCGCCGCTGGTGAAGCCCGAGACGCTGCGCAAGCTCCACGCCAAGGTCGTCGACATGCCGCCCCGCCCCGACGCGCCGATCGGCACGCCGGGTTCGGGCGGGTATGGCCTCGGCTGGGGTACGACCTTCCTGCCGTTCTCGCCAGAGCCGTTTCTGTTCCACGGAGGTTCCAACAACATGAACCTCGCCTACATCGTGCTGCAGCCGAAGTACGACGTGGGCATCGTCACGATGACCAACATCACCGGCGAGAGCGCGAACGACGCGCTGATGGCGATCACCGAAGCGCTCTACAAGCGCTTTGGCCCCGCACGCTGAACGGGCGGAACCGATGGCCGCTCAGCTGGATGGATCGGCCATCGGATGGCGCGCTCGCCATGCGGCGAGCGCGGTTTCGTAGCGGTCCAGCGCGGCGTCGTACAGGTCGAACACGCACTGCGTGCAGCCGCCTCCGCAGCAGTCGCCCGGATCGGGCTTGTCCGGCGGCCGTGGACGCGGATCGTCGGGAACGGAGGCCATCACGACCGCATCAGGCTCGCGCCAGCTGCGCCCGGGTCCAGCGCACGATCTGCTCGGCGCCCATCGCGCCGGACTGCCGCGCAACCTCGCGGCCGCCGGCGAACAGGACCAGCGTCGGGATGCTGCGGATGCCGAAACGCCCGGCCAGCACGGGTTCGGCCTCGGTGTCGACCTTGGCCAGCCGCAGCTGCGGCTCCAGCCCCTTCGCCGCCGCCGCGAACGCCGGCGCCATGCTCAGGCACGGGCCGCACCACGGCGCCCAGAAGTCGACCAGCAGCGGCAGCTCGCCGCGCAGCGCGTGTGCATCGAACGTGTCCGCCGTCAGCGCGAATGGCGCGCCGGTGAACAGGCCCTGGTGGCAGCGGCCGCAGCGCGGCGCCTGCTCGAGGCGGTCGCGCGGCACGCGGTTCAGCGCGGCGCAGTGGGGACAGGACAGGATCATCGACGCGTCGTTCATCGTCTCACCTCGCAGGTTCGCAGCCGGATGTGCGGCCGCCGTCGCGCGAACGCAAGCGCGTGCTACCGTCGCGCCGACCACGGGGAGACACCACACATGCGGATCACGTTCCACGGCGCCGCCGGCGGCGAGGTCACCGGTTCCTGCCATCTGGTCGAAACGGCCGGCCGGCGCATCCTGCTCGACTGCGGCATGATCCAGGGCTCGCGCACGGCCGAGGCGCGCAACGCCGAGCCGTTCGCGTTCGATCCGGCCACGCTCGACGCGCTCGTGCTCAGCCATGCGCACATCGACCACGTCGGCCGCGTGCCGCTGCTGGTCAAGCGCGGCTTCCGCGGGCCGATCTACGCGCAGGCGGCCACCTGCGACCTGCTCCCGATCATGCTGCTCGACGCGGCCGCGCTGGCCGAGCAGGCGGCCGAGCGCGCCAACCACGACAACCACGCCAACGGCGCGCCGGAGGTGCAGCCGCTGTACACGGTTGACGACGTCGCCGCGGTGCAAAAGCGTCTGCGTCCGCTGCCCTACGGCGTCGAGCACGAAATCGTGCCGGGCGTGACGCTGCGCCTGCATGATGCCGGCCACATCCTCGGCTCCAGCCTGGTCGAGCTGCGCGGCGACGCGCGCACGCTGCTGTTCTCCGGCGATCTCGGCATGAAGGGCACGCCGATCCTGCGCGATCCGGAACCGCCGCCGCGCGCCGACCTGATCCTGATGGAAGCGACCTACGGCGACCGCGACCACAAGGACCGTGCCGCGACGGTCGCCGAACTCGGCGCGATCTTCGCGCAGGCACGCGAGGACGGCGGCAACGTCGTGATCCCGGCGTTCGCGGTCGGGCGCAGCCAGGAACTGCTGTACTGGTTCGCCGACTACTTCGACGCCTGGAACCTCGCGCCGTGGCGCATCTTCCTCGACAGCCCGATGGCGGCCAAGGTGACCGCCGTCTACGACCGCCACGAAGACCTGTTCGATGACGAGGCGCGCAGCGTCTGGCGCGGCCGCATCAAGCCGTTTGCGCTGCCGAACCTGCGCGTGACCGCGAGCGTCGACGACAGCAAGGCGATCAACCGCATCCGCGGCGGCGCGATCGTGATCGCCGGCTCGGGCATGGCCAACGCCGGCCGCGTGCGCCATCACCTGCGCAACAACCTGGCCAACCCGCACGCGCACGTGGTGTTCGTCGGCTACCAGGCCGACGGCACGCTCGGCCGCCTGCTCGTCAATGGCGTCAAGCGCGTGCGCCTGTTCGGCGAGGACATCACGGTGCGCGCGCAGATCCACACCATCGGCGGCCTGTCCGCACACGCCGACCAGCACGGCCTGCTCGAGTGGTACGGCGCCAGCCCGAATCATCCGCCGGTCGTGCTCGCCCACGGCGAGAATCCGGCGCGCGAGGCGCTCGCGCAGCGCCTGCGCCAGCGCTTCGGCGTCGACGTCACGCTGTCGCAGCCGGAGATGACACGCGAGGTGTGATGTCAAGCCCCTGTGGGAGCGGCGGAAGCCGCGATGCTCTTGAGGGTCCGCGCCTCGACGACGCCAAAAGCATCGCGCCTGCCGGCGCTCCCACCCAAGCCGCGTTCGCGCAGGTCCTGCGCCAGCGCTTCGGCGTCGACGTCGCGCTGTCACAGCCGCGCATGACGCGCGAGGTGTGACGTCGAGCCCCTGTGGGAGCGGCGGAAGCCACGATGCTCTCGTGGGTCCACGCTTCGACGACGCCAAAAGCATCGCGCCTGCCGGCGCTCCCACCCAAGCCGCGTTCGCGCAGGTCCTGCGCCAGCGCTTCGGCGTCGACGTCGCGCTGTCACAGCCGCGCATGACGCGCGAGGTGTGACGTCGAGCCCCTGTGGGAGCGGCGGAAGCCNGTCGACGTCGCGCTGTCACAGCCGCGCATGACGCGCGAGGTGTGACGTCGAGCCCCTGTGGGAGCGGCGGAAGCCGCGATGCTCTCGTGGGTCCGCGCGTCGACGACGCCAAAAGCATCGCGCCTGCCGGCGCTCCCACTCAAGCCACGTTTGCCGCCGCCGCGTGGCCGGGCGCATCATGCCGTCTCCTCGACGCGCCGCCTGGCGCGCCGCCCACCGAAGGGGAGCGGCGATGGAATACACATACGACTACCTGATCGTCGGCGCCGGCATGAGCGCCGACGTGGCCGCGCACGGCATCCGCGAGATCGACGCCAGCGGCCGCATCGGAATGCTCGGTGCCGAGTCGCATCCGCCATACAACCGCCCGCCGCTGAGCAAGGCGCTGTGGAAAGGCGAGCCACTATCCAGCATCTGGCGCGCATCCGCCGCCGACCCGCTCGACCTGCACCGCGGCCGCCGCGCGGTCACGCTCGACGTCGCCGCGAAAACCGTCACCGACGACCACGGCGACCGCTACCGCTACGGCAAGCTGCTGCTCGCGAACGGCGGCACGCCGCGGCGCCTGCCGTTCGACGGCGAGCGCGTCGTGCACTACCGCGGCTACGACGACTACCTGCGCTTGCGCGAGCTCGCGCAGCCGGGCCGCCACATCGCGGTCGTCGGCGGCGGCTTCATCGGCAGCGAGATCGCCGCTGCGCTGGCAATGAACGACTGCCGCGTGAGCCTGCTGTTTCCCGATGCCGGCATCGGCGCGCGCGTGTACCCGCAGGCGCTCAGCGCCTTCGTCACCGGCTACTACCGCGACAAGGGCGTGGACGTGCGCGCGGGCGTCAAGGTCGTCGGCGGCGAGGTCGATGCGCACGGCGTGCACCTCGTGCTCGACAACGGCGACACGCTCGCCGCCGATGCGCTGGTCGCCGGCCTCGGCATCACGCCATCGACCGAGTTCGCCGCACGGGCCGGACTGCACGTCGACAACGGCATCGTCGTCGACGACCGCCTGCGTACCTCGGCGCCCGACGTCTACGCCGCCGGCGACGTCGCCGCCTATCCCGATGCAACGCTGGCCGAGCGCCGCCGCGTCGAACACGAGGACGCCGCGCTCGGCATGGGCCGCCAGGCCGGCCGCAACATGGCCGGTGCCGACGAGGCGTACACGCAGCTGCCGTTCTTCTATTCCGACCTGTTCGACCTCGGCTACGAGGCGGTCGGCGACCTCGACGCACGCCTGTCCACGATCGAGGACTGGAAGCAGCCGTACCGCGAAGGCGTCGTCTACTACCTGCGCAACGGCCGCGTGCGCGGCGTGCTGCTGTGGAACACCTGGAACCAGCTCGACGCCGCGCGCGCGCTGATCGCCGAACCGGGCCCGCACGATGCCGCTTCGCTCAGGGGGCGCTTGCCGCGCTGAGGATGTTGCGCAGGCTCAATGTGCCGGAGGCTCGTCTGACCCCGACACATTTTGTTCCCCCGCCGGCTCGCGCAGGCTTTCGTTGAAGAAAGCGACCACCGCGGCATTGAACTGCGCGTGGAACGCCGTGCGGTCGAAACCGTCCGGGTCCGCGCAAAGCATCTTCGGCAGCAGCAGGCCCGCCGCACCGCACGGCATCAGGAACGAGAAGTGGTCTGCGTTGTCGACCAGGTGGAACTCCGGAGGCTGCGGAAGCAGGCGACGCACGGCGCCCGCATTGGTCGCCAGCGGAAGGCTGGCATCGAGGCTTCCTTCCCAAAGCTGCACACGCGCCCGCACCGCGGACAGGCCGTCGGGCTCGAAGGTGAACCCGTAGCCCGGAGCGACGACTACCGCCGCGCTAATCCGCGCGTCGTGCGTCCATTCCGTGGCCGCCGGGACTCGCATCGGCACGCCCGGCTTCTGCAACTGGCAGACGAACTCGGGGTGGCTCTTGCACAAGGGTTCGACCAGGCCGAAATCCGGCGTGCCGCCCACCGCGATCAGCGCCGTCGTGCCGCCGGCCGAGAACCCGAAGATCCCGAGCCGCTTGGGGTCCAGGCGATCGCGGTCCTTCCACTGATCCAGCAGGAAATCGTTCACGCGGGCGATCTGCCGCGAGCGATCGATGAACCATTCGCTGGTTCCCACTTTGGACGTGTCCTGGAAGTTATCGCCGTTGTGCAGCGGCGCGGCAACCACGTAGCCCGCTTCCGCCAACGCAAGCGCGGTGTCGAGATGGCTCATGGGCCCGCCCGCGGTCCCGTGCGAGATGACGACCAGAGGGTGTCGCCCGTCCGTGATGGCAGCGTTCGGCGCAAAGTAGGCGAACGACATGCCCAGCCAGTGCAGGCCCGGCGCTTCGGTGGTCGGGTAATAGATCGTCACGCCGATCGGCGGATGTCCAGGATCGGCGGCAAGCACCTGCTGGACGCCGACCGGATGCGCCGGCCACACGGCCGACAGCGCCAGGTACGCGAACAGACCAAGCACGGCGAGGACGACCGCGCCGAGCAATCCACCGAGCAGCTTGAGAAGCCGTTTCATGCCTGCTTCCTCTTCCGGGTTTTACGGGCGCCTTGCGCCGGGACCTGCCCCTGCATGAAGCCGGCAAGCAGGCGATCCATCGCGAGCTGGTAACTCGCGCGGAACTGCTCCTCACTGCCAAAGCGCCCGGCCCGATGGACACCATGCCCTGAGCCAGCGCCGACAGCAGCAGCGTGACTTGCAGCGGCGACCATGATCCCACCGCGCCTTAGCTGCCTTCTTAGCAATCTCTGACCGCCGCTTGGCGGTCAGTTTTTTGCGCGGGCGGCGCCGCCCTTGCCCCATTCCTGCCGCGTGCAATCGCCGCCGGGTCTTTACCATACGGTCTTGGGTTCCTCGGTTTCCCGATGGCGATGTCTACAATCAGCTTGGCAAGCTGGTTTTGGTCACGGGGCGATCGGGTTTCATGACCATGCGTGGTTGTCCCTTGGCCCGCATGAACGCTCATGCATCCTGAATTTCAAACTGAGACGCCCTGCAAGGGTGGGAATCTTGGTCTGCGCCAGCCACTTCGGGACGAAGGCGTCACGCCACGCTCGGTCCAGCCGCCGCCCGCTTCTCCCCCAACCCATCCACCAGCGGCCTGACCAAATCCAGCGGCAGCGGGAACACGATGGTCGAGGCGTTGCCGCCGCTGGACATGTCCGACAGCGTCTGCAGGTAGCGCAGTTGCAGCGCCTGCGGCTGCTGCGCGAGCAGCGCGGCGGCGTCGCGTAGCTTTTCGGCGGCCTGCAGTTCGCCTTCGGCGTGGATGACCTTGGCGCGGCGTTCGCGTTCGGCTTCTGCCTGGCGCGCGATCGCGCGGACCATCGTCTCGTTGAGGTCGACATCCTTGATCTCGACGTTGGCGATCTTGATGCCCCACGCGTCGGTGGCCTCGTCGAGGATCGATTGCAGCGTGTGGTTGATCGAGTCACGCTGGGACAGGATCTCGTCCAGTTCGTGCTGGCCCAGCACCGAGCGCAGGCGGGTCTGCGCGAGCTGGCTGGTGGCCTGGAAGAAGTCCGCGACCTGCAGCACCGACTTGTCAGGCTCGACCACGCGGAAATACACGACCGCGTTGACGCGCACCGAGACGTTGTCGCGCGAGATCACGTCCTGCGGCGGCACGTCCATCACGGTCACGCGCAGGTCCACGCGCATCATCCATTGCACGAGCGGGATCAGCAGCACCAGGCCCGGGCCCTTGGTGCCGGTGTAGCGGCCGAGCGTCAGCACGACGCCGCGCTGGTATTCGGGCAGCACCTTGATCGAGGCGAACAGCAGCAACGCGACCAGGATCACCACGATTCCGACGAATCCGAGCATGACGTTTTCCTCCTGCGTGAGGCGACCACTTTTGCCATCATCCCGGCGAAGGCCGGGATCCAGATCCTTGCGCTTGCCTCCTCGTTTCAGAGGCGGTGACGCGAAAACCGAACACCATCCCCACCGAACCCCTCGCGCATCCCTGCGCTCGCGAGCCCGGTCCGCACATCCCTGTGCGGCCGTTCGCCGGCGATCGCTGCCCGACGGCAGCGATCGAAAGCCCGGCTCACCCCCTTGAAGGGGAGGGCTCAAAAGCGCGCAGCTACCAGCGAACTTGTTTCGCAGATGACCTCTCACCTATCACGCGGCTCGACCCACAGCAGCAGGCCCTGCCGGCGCACGATGCGCACGTGCGCGCCGGCCGGCAGCGCGGTCGCGCAGCACGCGCGCCAGCGCTCGCCGCGCACCCTGACCCACGTTTCGCCGCCGGCGCCGACCGGCGCGAGCAGCTCGGCCGACTCGCGACGCATCGAGTCGTCGCCGATGAACGGGCGCGCGCGCCGTGCGCGGAACACCAGCGACAGCAGCAGTGCCAGCAGCGCCGCGGCGCAGGCGGCGATGCCGCCGATGACGCCGAGGTTGACCGCGTAGCCGGGCACGCCGCTCTTCATCAGCATGATCGAGCCGACCACGAACGCGATGACGCCGCCGATGCCGAATGCGCCGACGGTCGGATGGAGCGCTTCTGCCACCACCAGGCCGATGCCGAGCGCCATCAGCGCAAGGCCGGCGTAGTTCACCGGCAGCAGCTGCAGCGCATACAGGCCGATCAGCAGGCAGATGCCGCCGACGATGGCGGGCAGCAGCGCGCCCGGATGCGTCGCCTCGAGCAGCAGCCCGAAGATGCCGGCCAGCAGCAAGAGGTAGGCGATGGTCGGGCTGGTGATGATGGCGAGGAAGCGCGTGCGCGCGTTCGGCGCGTACTCGCGCACCGCCAGGCCTTTCAGATGCAGCGTCACGCGGCGGCCGCCGACCTGCACCTGACGGCCGTCGGCCTGCGCGAGCAGGCTGTCGACGTCGGCCGCGACGAAGTCGATCACGTGCTGCTGCAGCGCCTCGTCGGAGGTCAGCGTGGCGGCGCCGCGCACCGCCTGCTCGGCCCATTCGGCATTGCGGCCGCGCAGCTGCGCGAGCGAGCGAAGGTAGGCGACCGCGTCGTTGGCGACCTTCTGCGCCTCGGCATCGCTGTTCTCGTCCGGCGCGGGTTGCGGTGGCGACGACGGCGTCGGCGCGCTGCCCGGCAAGGGCGACGGAATCGGCGGCGGCATCGGCGTGCCGCCGCCGATCGACACCGGCGTCGCGGCGCCGAGGTGCGTCGCCGGCGCCATCGCGGCGATCTGCGCGGCGTACAGGATGTAGGTGCCGGCCGAGGCGGCACGCGCACCGCTCGGCGCGACGAACGCGAGCACCGGGATCTTCGCCGCGAGCATGCCGCTGACGATCTGGCGCATCGCCTCGGCCAGGCCGCCGGGCGTATCCAGCCGCAGCACGATCGCGACCGCGCCGTCGCGCTCGGCGCGCTGCGTGGCGTCGTCGAAGTATTCGGCGGCGGCGGGACCGATCGCGCCGTCGAGCGCGATCAGCGCGACCGTGCCGCCGCGCACGGGCAGCGGCGTCGGCACATCGGCGACGGACGCCATGACAGGCGTCGCGCCCAGCAGTGCGGCCAGGGCCGCGGCAAGCCATCGCGTCATCGCACCGACCTCGCGGTTGCGCCGACGGGGCTACTGTAGCGCGATCGGCGATGGCCGTCCGGCGATCGCAGCCGCAGGCGCGACGAAGCGTAGGAAGCGAGGTCGCTTCGTCAGGCTTCCGCCCTCAAGCGCGAGCGCCTCGAACGGACTCGCGCACGGCCCTCCGGCAGCATGCGATCGACCGGCCCGTGGGCAGGCCCGCCTTCGCGAGCGACAGATCATCGACCGCGTCTTCGCCTGTGTCCGGGCAGCTGTTCGACGAGGCACCGGGGCATCGCCGGCCGCAAATGCAATCCTGGCCGACCGGCGCCGGATCGCCGTCGCCGGCGCGCTCGCGCGTCCGCGTCGCGCGCCAGCCCGAGGCGCGCGCCAGCGAAACCGGGTTTTCCTCCGGCACGTAGTCGCCGCGGCGCCAGCCGAACGCCGCTTCGATCAGCGCGGCGGCGGTGGGCAGCGCGAGCTTGCGCTTGATGCTCTCGCAGTGCGTCTCGATGGTCTTGACGCTCAGGCCGAGCTCGCGCGCGATCTGCAGGTTGGACTCGCCTCGGCCGATGCCTTGGAACACGGTGCACTCGCGCGCCGACAGCGGCAGCCGCGGCAGCGCCAGCGTGCTGCGCAGCGGACAACTCGAGCAGTGCCCCTGGTTCGGCCGCGGCGCCTCGCAATTGCCAATCATGCTCAGCAGGACGCGAACGTGCTTCGCGGCCGTCCACACGCGCAGCACCCCGCATACGCCGGCGGTAGCGCTGGCCGGCTCGGTGCCGAGATGCGCGCGCGCCGACAACAGCAGCACGCGCGGCACGTGGACGTCGCGGCGCAGGTCGCGCAATACCGGCGCCAGCGCGTCGTCGATGATGAGCACGTCGGGCCGCTGGCCCTGCAAGGCGCTGGCCACGCCGAGCGCGTCGCTGGCGCTGCCTCGATACTCCAGCGCTGGAACCTCCTTCACCAGCTCAATCAATCCGCGCTGGATCAGCGCGCTGGAGACCGCGATAAGGAGGGAAGCAGGCTTGCGGACGCTCATGATTCGGCTTGATGGTTGCGTGGCCTGGGAGCCTCGCGCGCAACATCGCTCGGCACCATTGGCGTCACGTATGCAATGCAGGAGGGACTTCGACTGACGTGCCCGAGCGCTTTCAAGGTGCCGCTGACATGCAACCGGCGCATAGACACATCAATGCCGAATTGGCAAGCATGTAGAAAACGGTGTCGACCGACCATCGGGAATATCCCGATGCGGTGAGAGGTCCGCCGGCGCGGAAAACTGCAATTTTGCCAATGGATTGAGGCCGCGGTGACATCGGCGGGATCGGGAAAGTCCCGATAGGCAAGCCCGTGCGTCTGTCCCATGATGCCGCGCGGGCGAGTCGGGGCTCGGCCGCCATCGCCGGATGGCGCGACGTGCAAACGCCGCGCGCCGCTGAATCGCAACAGGGGAACAACGTGCTGATCTTGCATCGAGTCGGCGTCCGCCGCGACGATGACGCTGTGCTCAAAGGGGTTTCGCTGCAGGCGCAAAGTCCTGGCCTGCTGTTCGTGGTCGGCTCGGGCGGCGCCGGCAAGTCGTCGCTGTTGGCGGCACTCGCGGGCGTCCCCGGCTTGCAGCGCAACGGCACGGCGGAACTCGAGGGCACCGCGATCAGCGCCGATACGACACGCATCGGATGGGTCACCCAGCACGCGCGCCTGGATGGCGAAGGCAGCTGCCGCACGGCGCTGCAGGCTCGCCTGGGCTGCGACGAGGCACAGGTCGAAGCGTGGCTCGAACTGCGTGGCCTCGCGCAGCTGCGCGACGCGCTGGCGCAGCCGCTGTCGGCGCTGCCCGAGGCGCAGCGTCGCGCGCTGGCCGTGATGAGCGGGCTCGAGGCGCCGGCGCGACTGTACCTGGTCGACGAACCGACGGCCGGCCTCGACGAGGTGCTGACCGCCACGGTACGCCGCCGGCTGCAGGAGATCGCGGCGACCTCGATGGTCGTGGTCGCCACGCACAACCGCCAGGATTGCCTGGCGCTGGGGGGACACACGGCCCTGCTGGCCGGCGGAACGATCCAGGAACACGGCCCCAGCGATCAGTTTTTCGCGCAACCGCGCACCGCGGCCGGGCGCCTGTACGTCGACACCGGCAACTGCAACCTGCCGCATGAGGCACGCGTGGGGCGCATGGTCGACGGCATGTGGTGGATCGTTCCCGGCTTGCTCTGCGGCATGAGCCGGCCGGGCCTGATGGCCAACGCCGATCACCAGTATCGAAAACTCTGGGCGCAGGGCGTGCGCCGAATCGTCTGCCTGGAAGAGCGCTGCGAGTATCCGCTCGCGCCACTTCAAGCCGTCGGCCTGCTGCACTGGAACGTCGGCGTGCGCGACATGACGCCGCCCAGCTTCAACCAGGCCGTGGACCTGTGTCGCTGGGTCGATCAGCCGATCCGCAACAACGAGGGCGTCGCCCTGCACTGTCGTGCCGGCCTGGGCCGCACCGGCACCGCGCTCGCCGCGATCCTGATCTGGTTCGGCGATGCGGCCGAGGCCGCGATCGGCAAGGTGCGACGCGCCCAGCCGCTGGCGATCCAGAGCCCGGCGCAGAGCCGCTTCCTGCACGACTTCGCCGACCGCATCCGCGGCTGGCATTGATCCATCGACCGTTTCATTTCACCAAGGAGAAAAAGATGTCCCTCGACAAATCATTGGCGGCAGCGCAGGCAGAAATCCCGGAATGCGTCGCGACCGGATACGTGGACATGGTCAGCGGCCTGCTGCTCGGCGTGAAGACCATCGACTCGCACCCGAGCGAAGTCCTCGATCTGGTGGCCGCCGCCACCGGCGACCTGTTCCAGGGCAAGAACGTGGCCGAGATCGAAAAACTGTTCGACAAGTCGCGCGGCATCCAGGGCCGCAATCACCACTACTTCAACGAGATTGTGGTGTTCAGCACAAACCTGATCCATGTCTTCTGCCGCTCGAAGAAGAATCCGGACCAGGCCGGCGTGTTCATCACGCGCATCTCGGCCAACATCGGCATGGTGCTGGTGCGCTCGCGCGCGGCGATGGCGTCGCTCGAAGCGGCCATGTAAGGCCCACGAGACCGGACGGACGCATCCCCCTTCGCCCGATCAGGACAGTGGACGACATGCTGGAGTCGAGCAGTCCGTTCAAACCGCTGAGCATCGTCTGCCCCAACTTCACGCGGGAGGAGGTGGATGCCCTGCGTTCGCTGCTGGGCCTGCTGCGTCCTTATCTCAAGGGCTCCTGGACCGTCGCGACCGATGGCCCGGCGGACGTGTACTTCCTGAACCTCGACCTCGATCCGGGCGATCTTACCGAACGCAGCCCGGACGCACGCATCGTCGGCTGTGCGCGGCAACCGCGCATGCACCGCAAGGGCACCCTGCATCGACCGCTCAGAGGCTGTGAATCTTTGGCAGATGGATGAAGGCCGATCACGTCGGTCGGACGAGCGCCGGG
>JAACZU010000016.1 GCA_009996615.1 Rhodanobacteraceae bacterium
GCGCCGAGCCGAACTTCGGCCGCCTCGACGACGTCGCCGCCGCGCTCGACGGCGACGACCGGCGCGGCGGTCGCCGTGCGCCGCCGCCGCGCCGCGGCGCACGGCGCGGCCTCGGTGCGCTGGTCGCACTGCTGCTGCTCGGCGGCGGCGCGTTCGCCGCCTGGCACTACCAGGACGCACTGCGCGGCCTGCTGCCGCACACCGAGTTCAACGACACGCTGGCGCGCGCGCAGCAGGCGCTCGACGCCGGCCGCCTGACCGGCAACCAGGGCGACAGCGCGCGCGAACTGTTCCTCGCCGCGCGCGCGCAGGATCCGGACAACGACCTCGCGCGGCGCGGCCTCGAGGAGGTCGGCCGGCGACTGCTCGCGGACGCCAACGAGGCCTGGACGCGCGGCGACAAGACCGCCGCACGCGCCGACCTCGACGTCGCGCGCGAATTGCTCGGCGGCGGCAGTGCGGTCGACCGCCTCGACCAGGCGCTCAAGCAGGACGAGGCGCGCGGCAACCAGATCGCGCAACTGCTCGAGCGCGCGCGCGGCGCGCTCGCGGCCGGCCGCGTCACCGGCACAGACGGCGCCGCGGCGCTGTACCGGCAGGTGCTCGATGCCGACAAGGACAACGCGCTGGCGCAGGACGGCCTGGACAAGTCGGCCGCGGCGCTGGCGGCGAACGCGCGCAGCGCCGTCGCGGCCGGCGATCTCGCCGCGGCCTCCGCGCAGGCCGACGACATCGCGCGCATCCTGCCGGCCTGGCCGGGTCTGCCCGAGCTGCTCGGCCAGATCGCGCAGGCGCGCGAGGCCGCACGCGCCGCGCTCGAGGCCACGCTCGACCGCGCCGAGGCGCAGGTGCGCGCCGGCCACCTCGCCGACGGCGACGAATCGGCGCTCGCGCTGTTCCGCGCTGCGCTGAAGGAAGATCCGGCCAGCGTGCGTGCGAAGGCCGGCCTGCAGCAGGTCGCGCATGCGTTCATCGTGCAGGCCAACGCGGCCATCGACGACAGCAACCCCGGCGCGGCCGAGCGGCTGCTCGATGCCGCCGCCGCCCTCGCGCCGGACCTGCCCGACCTGCGCGCCGCACGCGTCAACCTGCGTGAACTGCGCGAGCGGCTGGAGATCGGCGCGCGGCGCACGCCGATCACGCCGCAGCAGTCGGCGCAGTTGCGCCGGCTGGTGGCCGACGCCGCGCGCGCGCTCGCCGCCGGCAACCTGATCCTGCCGCCCGGCGACAGCGCCTACGACAAGTACCGCGCCGCGCTCGCGATCGATCCCGACGCCGCCGATGCGCTGGCCGGCCTCGCGCAGCTGCCGGCGCGCGCGAAGGAGCTGTTCGCGCAGGCGCTGCACGACGGTGCGCCGCAACGCGCGCGTGCGCTGCTCGATGCGCTGCGCCAGACCGCGCCGGAAGATCCGGCCCTGCCGGTGCTGAGCGAGCGCCTCGCCGGCGCGTTCCTCGACCAGGCTGACGCGCGCCTCGGCGAGGGCCGCCGCGACGACGCCGCACGTGCGCTCAACGCCGCGCGCGAACTGAGCCCGCGCAACCCGCGCCTCGCGCCGCTGGAGACGCGCCTGAGAGAGCTGGGGATCAGGGGCTAGGGATTAGGGGTGAGGGCGCGACGACCGATTGTCGCGTGAGGCCTGCAGCGCTGCTTTGCGCCATGCGCGTTTCACGCTCATAGTGGCGCTCGATTTTGGCGCCCTCGCCCCTATCCCCTAATCCCTCGCCCCTCGCTTTCCAATGTGCCTGCTGCTGATCGCGATCGACGTCGTCCCCGGCCTGCCGCGGCTGCTGCTCGGCAACCGCGATGAGTTCCATGCGCGCGCGAGCGAGGGGGCCGAGCCGTGGGTCGAGAATGCGCATGCGGTCGGCGGGCGCGATCTCGTGGCCGGTGGATCGTGGTTGGCGCTGCGCGACGACGGCCGCTTCGCCGCGATCACGAACCTGCGCACTGGCGTGCCGGCGACCGCGCCACGTTCGCGTGGCTGGCTGGTGCGCGACTTCGTGCTCGGTGAGCAGCCGGCCAGCGCGTTCCTCGCCGCCGCGCGCGCGGAGGAGGGCGACTACGGTCCGTTCAACCTCGTCGTCGGCGACCGCGCCGGCACCTACGCGCTGGGCAGCAGCGACCGCCGCATCCGTCCGCTCGCCGCCGGCGTGCACGTGGTCAGCAACGGCGCGATCGGCGTGCACTGGCCGAAGACCGAACGGCTGCAGCGGCGTTTCGAGCAAGCGGTTGAATCCGGTTTCGACGGCGACGAGGCGCGCCTTCTCGACCTGCTGCTCGACGAGGCGCAGCCGCCGGACGAGCAGTTGCCCGACACCGGCGTCGGCGCCGACCTCGAACGCCTGCTCGCGCCGGTGTTCATCCGCGGCGAGCGCTACGGCACGCGCGCCGGCACGCTGGCGCTGTGCCGTGCCGACGGCACCATGATCCTGCGCGAGCGCCGCTTCGGGCCGCTCGCGGCAGCGCTGGGCGAGACGCGGTGGCAGGGGGCCGCGGGTGACGGTTTTTCCGTAATGCCTTGAGAAGAAAAGCAATCAGCTCGTTCCTCGCGCTGTCGCCTTGCTTCTGCTTCTGCGCGCAGGAGCGCGCTGCTCTTCCGGGTCCCCGTTCAGCGACGGTGGGTGCCGGACGACAAGGCCCGCAGGGGCGCGCGCACGATGCGCGCGCGTTCGCCGCCGGTACACGGACGTGCCGTCGGCGAACCCCGGCCGGCGACCACGCACCCTCAGGGCAGGATGCCCGGAGGGCGCCGCTGTTGGGGTCGAAGCCGCACTCGGGCGGCTGAGGGCGAGACAGGGATGTCGAGAGGCAGGTGCCCCAGGGATGGATGCTTGTACCGAACGATCGTCAGTGCGATGGACCAAGAGAAGTAACCCGCTCGCAGGGATGCGAGTGGAAAACGCAGGGACGCGAGTCGGTTTTCGCGAAAATGGTAACGCTGAGAACCAACAACATCCCCACCCAACCCTCCCCTTGAAGGGGAGGGCTTCAACGCGCGCCAGGCGATAGCCCCATATCAATCGAGGATGCGCTGCACGGCCGCGCGTGCCGCGCCGAACGAGAAATGCCGCTCGACGTTGGCCAGGCCCTGCGCCGACAGCGTGTTCCACAGTGCCTCGTCGCGGTACAGGCGCACGACTTCGGCCGCGAACGCGCGTGCATCGGCGGCGACCAGCACGTCGCGGCCGGGCTCGACGTGCATGCCCTCGACCGCGATCGGCGTGGCGACCACCGGCAGGCCGCAGCTCATCGCCATGTTGACCTTGCCCTTGACGCCGGCGCCGTAGCGCAGCGGCGCGACCGAGATGCGGCAGCCGTCCATGAACGGCATGATGTTCTCGACGAAGCCGTGCACGATCACATGCTCGCTGGCGAGCGTGCGGATCGCGTCCGGCACCTTGCTGCCGATGACGTGGAAGCGCACGTCCGGCAGCGCCGCACGCACCTGCGGGAACACCTCGGCGACGAACCACTCGACCGCGTCGGTGTTGGGCGGATGCTGGAAGCCGCCGACGAAGACGAGGTCGTGGCGTGCGCCGAACGGCGCCTTGCAGCCGTGCACCTCGTGCACGTTCGACAGCACCTCGACGCGCGCGCCGGGCGCGTCGCGTGCGAGCAGCTCCTGCTCGGCCGGGCTGACCACCAGCGTCACGTCGCATTCGCGGATCAGCTTCAGCTCCTGCGCGCGCGTGGCGGCGGCGACGCGCGCGAGTTCGGTGCTGCCTTCCAGCTCGGCCGCGCGCTGCTCGCGCAGGTAGTGCAGGTCGACCGTGTCGAACGCGATGCGCGCCTGCGGCGCATACAGGCGCGCGAGGCCGACGTAGACCGCGGCGACGTAGTGGCGCGACAGCACGATCAGGTCGAACTCGCGGCCGCGCTCGCGCAGCAGCTTGACCGGGTCCTGCGCGTACGGCGCATACAGCGCCTCGACGCCGAGTTCCTGCAGTGCCGGCGTGTAGCGCTCGACGAAGGCGCGGTTCTCGGGCAGGAAGCTGACCTGCGCGCCGAGGTCGGCCAGCACGCGCATCAGGTTGACCATGCGCAGCGAGCCCGAATCCTGGTCCGGCGTCGGCGTGGTCGCATCGACGATCAGCACGCGCTTGGTCGCGCGGTGCGTCGCCGTGACCGTGATCGGCGTGCCGGGCCTGGGCTGCGTTTTCAGCGCGTCGTGCCACTTGGCGACGAACTTGTTGCGGTTGATGACCTGGTAGCGCTTGGTGCCGCTGGCGGTGTCGGTGCCGGAGGTGATGCCCTCGAAATGCACGACGGTCGCGGCCGGCTCGTAGTACACCTTGAGCCCGGCCGCGCGCACCGCGAAGGCGAGGTCGGTGTCCTCGTAGTAGGCCGGCGTGTAGCGCGTGTCGAAGCGGCCGAGCCGCTCGAACAGGTCGCGGCGCAGCACGATCGCCGCACCGGAGCAGTAGTCGACCTCGCGGCGGAAGTTGTAGCGCGGATCGTCGGGGTCCTCGAAGCGGCCGACGTTCCAGCCCGAGCCGTCGTCGAACACGATGCCGCCGGCCTCCTGCAGGCGGCCGTCCGGATAGACCAGCTTGGCGCCGACCAGGCCCGCCTGCGGCGCGTGCTCCAGGCAATCGACCAGCGCTTCGAGCCAGCCGGCGGTGACGACGGTGTCGTTGTTCAGGAACAGCACGTAGTCGCCGCGCGCGGCGGCCGCGCCGGCGTTGCACGAGCCGATGAAACCGAGGTTCTGCGCGTTGCGCAGCACGTGGATGCCGCCGATCGCGGCCAGGCGCTGCGGGGTCGCGTCGCTGGAGCCGTCGTCGACGACGATGACCTCGAACGGAATCGCACCGGCGTGCTCGGCGAGCGAGCGCAGGCACGCGGTCGTGTATTCGATCTTGTTGTAGACCGGGATCACGATCGACACGCGCGGAGTGGCACTCGTCGGCAGTGCGAACGGCGTCGGGTCGTCCTGCGGCGTGGCCCAGATCGTGCGCGGCCGCACCGGGCCGCCGCGCAGTTCCTGCCGGATGCGCGCGAGCGTGCCGGCGAGACCACGTTGGGCCAGGCTGCCACGCACGCGGCCGGCCAGCGCACGCAGTCGCTGCGTGCGGTAGGCAAGGCCGGCGCGACCCTCGCGCAGGCGCGCGTTCGCGCGGCGCAGCGGCGCGGTCAGGCGCCAGGACGTGCTGGCGAGCATCTGTTCGTAACGTGGCTTGATGTCCTGCAACTCCGTGTTCAGCGCCAGCGCCCAGCGCGTGCGTTCGTCGAACTCCGCGCGCAGCGCCGCCAACTTGCGCCGCGCGCCGGCCAGTTCGCGGTCGAGCGTGTGGCCCCATTCGCCGCGCCGTTCGCCCTCGGCCTGCGCGCCGGCGAGTTCGCGCTGCAGCGCGGCCGTACGCGCTTCGGCGCGCGCGCCTGCGTCGGCGGCCGCGGCGGCCGCCAGCAGCGCGCCGTCGGCATCGGCCAGCCGATAGCGCAGCGGCGCGCGTGGACCAAGCTGCAGCACCGCGGCATAGGCCTGCGCCATCGCGGCCGGGGTCGGCGTCGTGTGCGCGGCGAGCTGCGAACGCGCGCGCGCCAGCGCGGCGCGGTCGGCCGCCAGCGCGGCGACGCGCGCAGCCAGCGCCGGCGCGTTCGCGTCGACGAGGAAGCCGTCGACGCCGTCGTCGATGCGCTCGGCCAGCGCGCCGATGCGCGTCGCGATGACCGGCACGCCGAGACTGCGCAGTTCCGACAACGTGTAGCTGAAGGTTTCCGCCACCGTGGGCAGCAGCAGCGCGGCGTCCGGCTGCAACTGCGCGAGCAGCCGCGGCAGCGCGTCGCGGTGGTAGTCGAGCAGCACGTGCACGTCGGCCTCGCCGAACAGCGCGTGCGCATCGGCGCCGGCGCCGAGCAGGAACAGTTCGGCGTGCTCGCGCAGCTGCGGCAGCGCGGCGTGCAGCAGCTCGGCGCCCTTGCCGCGGCGGATGCGGCCCGGCACGACCAGGCGCAGTCGCGTGCGCGCGGGCGGCGCGGCTGCGCGCGGCGCATCGGCCGGCCACGGCGCCAGGCCGTGCGGGATCACGTGCGCGGCCAGTTCGCGCAGCTCCGGGGCAAGGCGCAGCTGGTTGGCCAGCGCCGATGTGCTCGGCGCGACCAGCGTGGCGCGCGCCTCGCGCAGTGCCGCGACCGTCGCGTCGCGCAGGCGGCTCCAGTGCACCGGGTCGCGGTTGGAGAATTCGCGCTCGTCGCCGAGTGCGGCGAGGTCGTTGGCGCGTTGAGCCGCGTCGAAGGGCAGCGCCGCATCACCGAAATCGCGGTGCAGCACCGGCCACAGCGGATAGTGATCGTGCACGACGCAGAACGTCGGCAGGCCGCTGCGCAGCGCGTCGAGGCTGTGGCCGATCAGCGAGGAGACGATCACCGCATCGATGCAGTAGCTGCGCACGATCTCTGCGAGCAGTGCGCGATACGCTGCGTCGCCGAGCGCGGTGTCGGCGATCGGCCGCGGCAGCGGCCAGCGCCGCAGCGGCGGCCCGGCCAGCGTGCCGTCGTGCAGCTCCAGCCATTCGCCGTGCTGGCGGCGCGCGAAGCTGCCGCGTGCGATCAGCACTAGGTGGTGCGCGTGCGCGTCGGCCGCGGCGATGTCGCGCACCCAGCGCTCGGCGCCGCCGCCCCAGCCGTGCAGCACGTGCAGCACGACCGGGCGCGCGTCGAGGCCGGGCCGCGTCGGTGCCACGTTCGCCGCCAGCGCGGCGCTGACGCGCTGCTGCAGCGGCACCAGCGGTGAGGGCGGCGCGGGATCGCGCGCCTCGCGGGTGGACGTGCGTGGCGGATGGCCCTTGCCGGCGCCGGTGTCGACATAGAGGTGGTCGAGCCGCACGACGCGCAGGCCGGCCGCGTCGAGCGCGTCGCGGTCGCACACGCCGTCGGCGCCGAGTCGCGCGAGGCGTGCGCTGTGCCAAGCCGAGCAGGCGGCCGCGTGCGCGAGGAGGTCGGCGTCGTCGAGCAGGCGTCGCTCGGAGTAGGCGAAGCACAGCGCATCGAGCCGCGCCGCGTCGACATCGGCGGCGGCCGGCAACGCAGCGCGCCAAGCGCCGTCGAGCGGCAGCGCGCCGAGCACGTCCGGCGCCTCGAGCGCGCGCAGCAGGCGCTCGCAGGCAAGCTCGGGCAGGTCGAGGTCGGCGCGCAGCAGGAGCAAATCTTCGCCGGCAAAGCGCCCGGCGGCCGCGCGCAGCAGCGCCGCGGTGTCCGCGTCGTCGGCCTCGGCCACGCGCTCGGCGTCCGGCCACGCCGTGGCCGCGGCGCAGGCGCCCAGCAGCGCCAGTCGCGCCGAAGCCGGCAGGCGCGCGCGCAGCGCATCGAGCTGGGCCGCCGGGGGCGTCGTCGCCGCGTGGACGCACACGCGCACCGCGCGCGCTCCCGTTCCAGTGCCGTCGGACGGTGGGGCGGCGAACGGGTCGGCGTGCATCAAGTCTCCGGAAGGGCAGCGCGTCAGGGCGCGCGATTATCGCCGATAACGCCGCGTGCGCGGCCCGTCTCGGCAGGCGCGACGCCGCGCCGCTACACTGCGTGCGTCCGCTGCGTGGCAGCACCGGGAACCATCGCTTGTCCCTTGCCTCGAGTTCGTTGAGCGCGTTGCGCCTCGCCTGGCGCGCGCTGCGCATTCCGTTCCTGCTCGGCGCCGGCCTCGTGCTCGGCTTCGGCGTGCCATACACGCTGTGGCTCGACCGCGAGGTGCGCAGCCGCTTCGACGACCTGTCGTGGCAGACGCCCAGCCGCGTCTACGCGCGCCCGCTGCAGCTTGCGCCCGGGCTGCCGCTGAGTGCCGAGGCGCTGCAGCTGGAGCTGGCCGCGGCGCGCTACGGCGAGGACGCCCAGGCGCGCACGCCCGGCACGTTCCGTCGCGACGGTACGCGCTTCACGATCGCGCGGCGCGGCTTCGTCTACCTCGACGGCCGCGAGCGCGAAAAGCGCATCGCGGTCACGCTCGAAGGCGGCCGCGTCGCCGGCCTGGCCGACGCCGACTCGGGCGCCGCGCTGGCCAGCGTGCGGCTGGAGCCGGCGCGCATCGCGACGCTGTACGGCGCGCAGCAGGAGGACCGCCGCCTCGTGCGCCTGGGCGAGGTGCCGCCGCTGCTGGTCGGCGGCCTGCAGGCGGTCGAGGATCGCGACTTCAAGAACCACCATGGCATCGATCCGGGCGCGATCGCCCGCGCGGCGTGGGCGAACCTGGCCGCCGGCCAGGTCGTGCAGGGCGGCTCGACGCTGACCCAGCAGCTGGTCAAGAACCTGTTCCTCGACCGCGGCCAGACGCTCGCGCGCAAGCTCAACGAGGCGCTGCTGTCGCTGCTGATCGAGGCGCGCTACGACAAGAGCCGCATCCTCGAGGCCTACCTCAACGAGGTGTTCCTCGGCCAACAGGGCGGCCAGGCCGTGCATGGCTTCGCCGCGGCGAGCGAGTTCTATTTCGGCCGCGAGCTGCGCGCGCTCGGCCCGGCCGAGATCGCGTTGCTGGTCGGCCTGGTGCAGGGGCCGAGCCTGTACGACCCGCGCCGCAATCCCGAGCGTGCGCTGGCGCGGCGCAACCTGGTGCTGACGCAGTTCCGCGACACCGGCCTGATCGATGCCGCCACGCATGCGCAGGCCGTGAAGCAGCCGCTCGGCACGGCGGCCCGGGCGAGCCTGCCGCGCGACCGCTACCCGGCGTTCCTGGAGCTGGTGCGGCGGCAGCTGCGGCAGGACTACCCGGATACCGAGCTCGACAGCGCCGGCCTGGCCATCCACACGACGCTGGCGCCATCGACGCAGGCGCTGGCCGAGGACGCGGTGCAGCGCGCGTTCGCCGCGATCGGCAAGCGCGGCGAGGCGGTCGAGGCGGCCGTGGTCGTGACCGGCGCCGGCGACGGCGAAGTGCAGGCGATGATCGGCAGCCGCGACGTCGATGCGCCCGGCTTCAACCGCGCGCTCGACGCGCTGCGCCCGATCGGTTCGCTGGTCAAGCCGTTCGTGAACCTGGTCGCGCTGGCGCAGCCGCAGCGCTACTCGCTGGCGACGCTCATCGACGACAGCGAGGTCGACCTGCCGCAGCGCGACGGCTCGCGCTGGCGGCCGCAGAACGACGACCGCCAGGTGCATGGCGAGGTGCTGCTGGTCGACGCGCTGGCCAACAGCTGGAACCTCGCCACCGTGCACCTGGGCCTGCGCATCGGCGTCGAGCGCGTGCGCGGCTTCCTCGACTCGTTCAACCTCGGCCGCCCGATCAACCCGAACCCGTCGCTGCTGCTCGGCGCGGTCGAGCTGAGCCCGTTCGACGTGGCGCGGCTGTACCAGTACCTCGCTGCCGACGGCCACGCGGTGCCGCTGCGCGCGCTGCGCGGCGTGCTCGACGCGCAGGGCCGGCCGCTGACGCGCTACGCGGTCAAGCCCGGCAGCGGCGACTACACCACCGCGGCTCGCCTGGTCACCTACGCGATGCAGCAGGTCGCGCTGCGCGGCACCGCGCGCGCGATCGGCGAGGCCGGCCTCAGCCACCTGCAGGCGGCCGGCAAGACCGGCACCAGCGACACGCAGCGCGACTCTTGGTTCGCCGGCTTCACCGGCAGCCACCTCGCGGTGGCCTGGGTCGGCCGCGACGACAACAAGCCGACCGCGCTGTTCGGCTCGACCGGCGCGCTGCGTGTCTGGATCGAGCTGATGAAGCGCCTGCCGACCACGCCGCTGGCGCTGCCGCAGGACGGCCTCGAGCGCGTCTGGGTCGGCGGCGCGTCGGGCAAGCGTTCTGATGCGGCCTGCTCGGATGCGCGCGAACTGCCGTTCGCGGCCGGCTATGCACCGACCGACGAGGAGCATTGCCCGCTCGACCAGTTGCGGCGCTTCTTCGGCGCTGGCGGCTAGGCGCCAGCGCGTGTGGCAGCGCCGGCAGGCGCGATGCCTTGGCCGTCATGGAGCATCGCGGCTTCCGCCGCTCCCGCCGTGCGGCTCGTGCGAGAATCGCCGGCTGGTGTCATTCACTTTTCCCTTGCCTACGCCCATGAAGCACGCCGTCCCGTCCCTCGCTCTCCTCGCCACGCTCGCGCTGGCCGCCTGTTCGCAGCCGCCGGCGCCGGTGCCGGTCAAGCCGGCCGTCACGCACGATCCGGTCGCCGCGGTGCGCGCGATCCGCGCCGCCGGCGAGGGCCTCGACTCGGCCGTGCAGGTGCAGCCGTTGCGCGATCCGGCCATCGACGGCTTCCTCAAGCAGGCGCACGACGCGGAAGGCGCGAAGGAGTTCGCCGCCGCGATCGCCGCCGCCGACCACGCGCTCAAGCTCGCGCCGGACGCGCCGGACATCCTGCAGTACGTGGCCGAGCTGGAAACCGCGCGCGGCGACTGGCTGCAAGCCGAGCAGGCCGCGATGAAGAGCTTCAACCTCGGGCCGAAGGTCGGCAGCCTGTGCGCGCGCAACTGGCAGACCGTGGTCGAGGCGCGCATCGCGCTCGAAGACGCCGCCACCGTCGCGCAGGCGCGCGAGCACGTGAAGGCCTGCCGCGTGCCGCCGCGGCTGCGGATGTGAGTGGAAGCCGGGATTGGGGATTGGGAATTCGGGATTCGTAGGAGATCGCACGCTTTGCCCAATCCCCAATCCCCATTCCCCAATCCCGGCTCCTCCGCCGACCTGCTCGGCCCCGACGGCCCGTTCGCGCACGAGGTGCCCGGCTTCGCGCCGCGCGCCGCGCAGCAGGCGATGGCGGCGGCAGTCGAGGAGGCGATCGCCGAGCGGCAACTGCTGATCGCCGAGGCCGGCACCGGCACCGGCAAGACCTTCGCCTACCTCGTGCCGGCGCTCGCCTCGGGCCGGCGCGTGATCGTCTCGACCGGCACCAAGGCGCTGCAGGACCAGCTGTTCCACCGCGACCTGCCGCGCGTGCGCAGCGCGCTCGGCGCGCGCCTGTCGGCCGCCCTGCTGAAGGGCCGCGCGAACTACCTGTGCCTGCACCGGCTCGAGCAGGCGCGCAAGGACGGCCGCTTCGGCAGCCGCGAGCAGGCCGCGCAGGTCGAGGCGATCCATGCGTGGTCGACGCGCACCGCCTCCGGCGACCGCGCCGAGATGGCCGAGGTGGCGGAGGATTCGCCGCTGTGGCCGCGCGTGACCTCGACCGCGGAGAACTGCCTCGGCGCCGACTGCCCGCAGTTCCACGACTGCTTCGTGGTCAAGGCGCGCCGCGCCGCGCAGGAGGCCGACCTCGTCGTCGTCAACCACCACCTGCTGTTCGCGGACCTGGCGATCAAGAAGGAGGGCTTCGGCGAGATCCTGCCCGGCGCGCATGCGTTCATCCTCGACGAGGCGCACCAGGTGCCCGAGCTGGCCGGGCAGTTCTTCTCGGTCAGCCTGTCGGCGCGCCAGCTGACCGAGCTGGCCACCGACGTGCTGGCCGAATGCGCCGGCGTGTCCGGCGCGCTGGCCGTGCTGCAGCCGCGGGTCGAGCCGCTGGCGCTGGCGGTCAAGCGCCTGCGCCTGGCGCTCGACCGCTTCCCGGCCAAGGGGCCGTTCCTCGCGATCGAGCGCGACGCCGAGGTCGAGCGCGAGCTGGCCGCGCTGCGCGATGCGCTCGATGCGCTGGCGAACGAGCTGGACAAGCACGCCGAGCGCAGCCGCGGCCTGGCCAGCGTCGGCGAGCGTGCGGCGCAGCACGCCGCGCGGCTGGCGCAGCTGACCGAGGGCGGCGCACGCGACGCGGTGCACTGGTACGAGTTGTCCGCGCACGGCTTCGCGTTCCATGCCACGCCGCTGGACCTCGCGCCGCCGCTGCGCGAGCTGCGCGAACAGAGTCGCGCCGCCTGGATCTTCACCTCGGCCACGCTCGCGGTTGGCGGCCGCTTCGACCACTTCGCGCGCCAGCTCGGCCTGGACGATCCGCACACGCTGTGCCTGGACAGCCCGTTCGACTACGCGCGGCAGGCGCTGGCCTACCTGCCGTCCGGGCTGCCCGATCCGGCCGCGCCGGACTACGTCGAGCGCGTGCTCGATGCGGTCGTGCCGGTGCTGGAAGCCTCGCGCGGCCGCGCGTTCCTGCTGTTCACCTCGCACCGCGCGCTGCGCCGCGCGGCCGAGCTGCTGCCCGCGCGCGTGCCGTTCCCGTTGTTCGTGCAGGGCACTGCGCCGCGGCATCAGCTGCTGACCGCGTTCCGCGCCTCCGGCAACGGCGTGCTGCTCGGCGCGGCGAGCTTCTGGGAAGGCGTCGACGTCGCCGGCGATGCGCTCAGCGTGGTGGTCATCGACAAGCTGCCGTTCGCCGCGCCGGACGATCCGGTGCTGGTCGCGCGCCTGGACGCGCTGCGTGAAGCCGGCGCCAATCCGTTCACCGACTGGCAGGTGCCGAACGCGGTGATCGCGCTGAAGCAGGGCGCCGGCCGCCTGATCCGCGACGTGCACGACCGCGGCGTGCTGGTGCTGTGCGATCCGCGCCTGACCCGCCGCGGCTACGGCAAGCTGTTCCTCGCCAGCCTGCCGCCGCTGCCGCGCACGTGCGAGCTGGCCGACGTGGCGGCATTCTTTGCCGAGGCCGTGGCGCCGGCCGGATAGCCGGGTCCGCCCGGGCGACGGAGCACGTCGACGGGCTTGTTGACCTCGATGCCATGCTGCGAAGCAGCATCCGCTCGCGTATGCCGGCGTCCTTGGCGCCGGCTTTCGACCGATGCTATAAGAGGCTGCCGCTGAGCCTTGTTTCAGCGCATGTTCATCTTGTCCGTCCCGACGCGCACGCGGTTCCGCTGCGTAATCCGAAATGGGGAGAAGACGATGGGGAAGTCGCTTCGATTCATGACGCTGTCCACGGCGATCGGTTTCGCCCTGGCCGGCGCGGGCCTTCACGGCTCCACCAATGCCGTTGCCGGAACGTACGCTCCGCCGCCTGCAACGAACCTGGAGGCGGCCGACGCAGACGGCGTGTACATCATCACGTACACCGAGGCCGGCCTGCTGAACTATGAGGGCGGCGTCGCCGGTATCGCCCGCACCGCCCCCAGCGCCGCCGGACAGAAGCTTGACCGCACCACGATCGCCGCGCACAGCTACGAAGCCTGGCTCGAGGCCCAGCGCGAAGTGCATCGCGCGGCGATCGAGAGCCGGCTCGGACGGGTGCTCGAGGTCACCCATAGCTACGGCATCACCTTCAACGGCATCGCCACGCAGCTCACCGCGGACGAGGCGGCGAAGATCGCCGGCCTGCCGGGCGTCGCGTCGGTGCGTCCGGCCGGCATCTACCACCTCGATACGTATCGCGGCCCGGCCTTCATCGGCGCCGACAAGATCTGGAACGGCAGCAGCACGCCGGGCGGTGTCGGCACCAAGGGCCAGGGCGTGAAGGTCGGTGTCATCGACGGCGGCGCGAACAGCGCGCATCCGTCGTTCGCCAACGACCCCGCCTGCGGCTTCAGCGCAGGCTTGCCGAAGCTGACCGCGCGCGACTGCAGCAGCAGTTCCGGCGGCATCTGCAACGGCTCCAACCCGGAGGCCAACCCGACCTACGGCCACGGCGTGCATACTGCCAGCACGGTCGCCGGCAACACGATCGACAACACGGCCAGCCCGCCGCCGAGCCTGCCCAACGGCGTGACCATGTCCGGCGTGGCGCCGTGCGCGCAGGTGTTCCAGTACAAGGTGTGCGCCACCAATTCGTGTGCGGGTGCCGACATCCTCGCCGGCATCCAGAACGCGATCGCCGACCAGGTCGACGCGATCAACTTCTCGATCTCTGGCGGCACCTCGCCGTGGTCGGACAACGACCGCCAGTTCCTCGACGCGGTCGGTGCGGGCATCTTCGTCGCCGCGTCCGCCGGCAACACGAGCACGACGATCACCAACCCGGTCGGCCAGGTCAACCACCGCGGTCCGTGGGTCATGACCGTCGCGGCGTCCACGCACGACCGCAAGATCGGCCCCGGCATGTCGCTGACGGGCCCCGGCGCGCCGCCGTCGGCGACGCAGAACATCCCGCTCAACCCGGGCAGCACCACGCCGGCGGCGTCGACGCCGAACTGGACCGGCAAGGCGGTCAAGACCTATCCGACCAACATCGAAGGCTGCACGGCGTCGGGTGGCATTCCGGCCGGCACCTTCACCGGCGCCGTCGCGGTGGTGCGCCGTGGTACCTGCCCGTTCACCGAGAAGATCACCAACGCGTTCAATGCCGGCGCGGACATGGTCATCATCGGCAACAACCAGGCCGGTTCGCTGAACATGGACACGACCGGTGCGCCCAGCGTCCCGGCGTTCAGCATGGACCAGGCGTCGGGTGACGCGGTGATTGCGTTCGTCGCGGCCAATCCGTCAAGCACGACCGCCGACGTCGCGCCGATCACCAACGGCACGCGCCAGGGCGACGTGCTGGCGGACTTCAGCTTCCGCGGTCCGACACCGTCGCCGCTGGCTGACCTGACCAAGCCGGACATCACCGCCCCGGGCGTGGACATCTACGCGGCGACCGATCCGGGCAGCGGCCAGTACCAGTTCATGAGCGGCACCTCGATGTCCGGCCCGCACGTGGCCGGCTCCGGCGCGCTGATGAAGGCCGTGCACCCGAACTGGACGCCGATGGAGATCCGCTCGGCGCTGATGATGACGGCCAAGCGCGACGGCTTCCAGGAGAACGGCACCACGCCGTGGAACATCGACGACGTCGGCAGCGGCCGCGTCGACGTGGCCAAGGCTGCCATGGCCGGCCTGACGATGGACGAAACCAAGGCGAACTTCCTGGCGGCCAATCCGTCCGGCGGCACGATCAACGTCAAGGAACTGAACGTCGCGTCGCTGCGCAACATGGCGTGCACCGGCACGTGCTCGTGGACGCGCAAGGTCAAGAACCGCCTGGCGATCACCGGCAGCTGGAGCATCGCCGCCACCACCGACCCGAGCTTCACCGTCACGGCCACGCCGTCGACGTTCAATCTCGCGCCGGGGGCGGAGCAGACGATCACGTTCACGGCCACGCCGACCCAGAACATCACCGCCGTCAAGTTCGGCTACATCACGTTGACCGAGGCAGGTAGCGCCTCGCCGCAGCAGCACATCACGGTGGCGCTCAAGGGCACCAGCGCGACGACCTATACGGTCGGCGGCACGGTCAGCGGCCTCACCGGCACGGGCCTGGTGCTCAAGCTCAACGGCGGCAGCGACCTGTCGGTCAGCGCGAACGGCGCGTTCACGTTCGCCGGAGGCCTGACCACCGGCACGGCCTACACGGTCACCGTTGGCACGCAGCCGACCGGCCAGGTCTGCACGGTGGCCAACGGCACCGGCACGATCGCGAGCGCCAACGTGACCAATGTCGCCGTGACCTGCGCGGTGGCTGCGACCTACACGGTCGGTGGCACGGTCGGCGGGCTCACCGGCACGGGCCTGAAACTCAAGCTGAATGGCGGCAGCGACCTGTCGATCAGCGCGAACGGCGCGTTCACGTTCCCCGGCGGCCTGACCACCGGCACGGCCTACGTGGTGACCGTTGGCACGCAGCCGAGTGGGCAGACCTGCACGGTGGCCAACGGCTCGGGCACGATCGGCAGCGCCAACGTGACCAACGTGACGGTCACGTGCAGCAGCGCCAGTACGACCTATACGGTCGGTGGCCGCGTGCGCGGCATGACCGGCAGCGGCCTGGTGCTGCAGCTCAATGGCAGTACGACGCTGCCGATGAGCGCGAACGGCCTGTTCGTGTTCACCGGCGGCCTGCCCGACGGCACGGCCTATGCCGTCACGGTCGCCACGCAGCCGACGTCGACCCCGCCGCAGGCCTGCACGGTCGCCAACGGCAGCGGCACGATCGCCGGCGCCAACGTGACCAACGTCGAGGTGACCTGCGCCAACACCATCACCGACCGCATCTTCCAGGACGGCTTCGAAGGTTCGGGCGGGCCGGCGGCTGCCTTCAGCGAAAACTTCGATGCCTATGCGGCCGGCGGCAACGTGCACGGCCAGGGTGGCTGGAAGGGCTGGGGCAACGATCCGGCCGCGGGCGCCACGGTGGTGACCGCGCAGAGCGCAAGCGCGCCGAACTCGATCGAGATCAAGGGAGCCAGCGACCTGATCCACGAGTTCTCGCAGCTCACCAGCGGCTCGTGGACGATCACCGCCAAGCAGTACATCCCGAGTACGTTCACGGGGCAGTCCTACTTCATCTTCGAGAACGTGTACTCGGACACCGACACGAGCGTCATCAGCTGGTCGACGCAGGTCGTCTTCGACGGCGCGACCAACCAGCTCGGCAACGAGTCCGGCGCCGCCAGCCCGTTCACCGCGTCGCTGGTGAAGGGCCGCTGGGTTGACCTGAAGCTGGTGGTCGACCTGGACAACGACGTGCAGACGTTCTGGTACGACGGCGTGCAGATGTATTCGGGCTCGTGGACGAACCAGTTCCCCGGCCAGGACGTGCCGGGCAGCCGTGCCATCGGTTCGATCGACCTGTTCGCCAACGGTGCGAGCGCGGTCTACTACGACGACATCAAGATCGTTCCGAGCACGCCTTGAGCAGCCACGCTTCCGGCCCGGCATGCCGGGCCGGAAGCGTGCCGGCGACCTTCGATCCCTCGACGCGACGCCTGCAGGCGTCGCGTTTTTTTTTTGGTTTTTCCCTCCGCCGCGGACGCGGCTTCCAGGCTGTGACGGCTCAGCGCTACGGTCGCGGCGATTGCCCGCCGCCCATGCTTCGAGGGAGGACCAGGCGTTGCCATTTCCCGCGCCCCGTTGCGCGCCGCGAATGTTGCACGACAACATTCGTATACGTATGTAAACGCGCTTGGCGTCACGGTGATGACGATGCTATAACGAACCGCTGTCAGCCATCTTTCAGCACTCATTCATCTTGTTCGAATCGCAGGTAAGGGGCCTTGTGAGGGGCCCCTTGCATGCTCGGGCAGAGCGCAGCAACAGCAATTGGAGATCAGGATGTTGAAGTCGGTACGAGTCATGACACTGACCAGCGCGATTGGCATCGCGTTGGCCGGTGCAGGTATGCAGGCGGTCGCCGACGCGGCCAGGCCGTACCAGTTGACGGACGTGGCCTCAGACGCCGCGAATGTCGACGGTACGTACATCATCACGTTTGCCGAGGCAGGCCTTTTCAACTACGAAGGTGGCGTCTCAGGCTTCGCCCGTACCGCGCCGAACAAGGCGTCCGGCGAGCGCAAGCTTGACCGCACCTCCCAGGCTGCACGCTCGTACGAGGCCTACTTGGAGGCCCAGCGCGCCGTGCACCGCACGGCGATCGAGAACGCGATCAAGCGCCCGCTCGACGTCACGCACAGCTACGGCATCACCTTCAACGGCGTCGCTGCCAGCCTGAGCCCGGAAGAAGCGGCTGAAATCGCCAAGCTGCCGGGCATCGAGTCCGTGCGTCCGGCCGGCGTCTACCACCTCGACACCTACCGCGGTCCGGCCTTCATCGGCGCCGACAAGATCTGGGACGGCAGCGGCACGCCGAGCGGCGTCGGCACCAAGGGCCAGGGCGTCAAGGTCGGCGTCATCGACGGCGGCGCGAACAGCACGCATCCGTCGTTCGCCAACGACCCCACCTGCGGCCTCAGCGCGAGCGTGCCGAAGCTGACCGCGCGCGACTGCAGCACCAGCGCCGGCGGCATCTGCAACGGCCCCGATCCGGAGGCCAATCCGACCTACGGCCACGGCGTGCACACCGCCAGCACGGTCGCCGGCAACACGATCGACAATACGGCAAACCCGCCGCCGAGCCTGCCCGATGGCACGACCATGTCCGGCGTCGCGCCGTGCGCGCAGGTCTTCCAGTACAAGGTCTGCCCGACCAACTCCTGCGGTGGCGCGGCCATCGCCGCCGGCATCCAGAACGCGATCGCCGACGGCGTCGACGCGATCAACTTCTCGATCTCCGGCGGCACCTCGCCGTGGTCGTCGAGCGAAAGCGACCGCATGTTCCTCGACGCGGTCGATGCCGGCATCTTCGTCGCCGCCTCGGCCGGCAACACCAGCACGACCATCACCAACCCGGTCGGCCAGGTCAACCATCGCGGCCCGTGGGTCATGACCGTCGCCGCCTCGACGCACGACGAGAAGATCGGCCCGACGCTGTGGGCAGCCGGCCCCGGCACGCCGCCGCCGGCCACGCAGAAGATCGCGCTGAATCCCGGCAGCACCACGGACTCCGGTGCCACGACCGACCTGACCGGCATGCCGATCGCCGACTACCCGGCCAACCTGATCGGCTGTACGGCCAACGGCGGTTTCCCGGCCAACCACTTCCAGGGCAAGATCGCCGTGGTGCGCCGCGGCACCTGCCCGTTCACCGAGAAGATCACCAACGCAGCCAACGCTGGTGCGTCGATGGTGCTGATCGCGAACAACCAGGTCGGCTCGATCAACATGGACACCACCGGTGCGCCCGCGGTGCCGGCGTTCAGCCTGGACCAGGTGTCCGGTGACGCGCTGATCGCGTTCATCGATGCCAACCCGCCGGGCACGGTCGATCCGGACGTCATCTTCAAGGATGGCTTCGACGGTGCGGCAGCGCCGACGGGCGCAACCGCGAACTACCGTCGCGTCGCCGCGGCCTCGCGCCAGGGCGACGTGCTGGCCGACTTCAGCTTCCGCGGACCGACCCCGGCGCCGCTGGCCGACCTGAGCAAGCCGGACATCACCGCCCCGGGCGTGGACATCTATGCGGCCACCGACCCGGCCAGCGGCCAGTACGAGTTCCTTAGCGGCACCTCGATGTCGGGCCCGCACGTAGCCGGCTCCGGCGCGCTGATGAAGGCCGTGCATCCGGACTGGACGCCGATGGAAATCCGCTCGGCGCTGATGATGACCGCCAAGTCCGACGGCTTCCAGGAGAACGGCACCACGCCGTGGAACATCGACGACGTCGGCAGCGGCCGCGTCCGGGTGGACCAGGCGGCGCGCGCCGGCCTGACGATGAACGAGACCAAGGCTAACTTCCTGGCGGCCGACCCGTCGGGCGGCTCGATCACGGTCAAGGAGCTGAACGTCCCGTCGCTGCGCAACATGGCCTGCAACGGCACGTGCACGTGGACGCGCAAGGTCAAGAACCGCCTGGCGACGAGCGGCAACTGGACCGTCACGACCGTTACCGATCCGGCCTTCTCGGTCACGGTGTCGCCGTCGACGTTCAATCTCGCCCCGGGTGCCGAGCAGACGCTCACCTTCACGGCTTCGCCGTCGGCGAACATCACCGCGCCGAAGTTCGGCTACGTCACGCTGAAGGAGAACGGCGGCCTGTCGCCTGACCAGCGCATCACCGTGGCGATCAAGGGCACCGCGGGCGGCCTGCCGATCATCGCGGTCGCACCGACCTCGCTGTCGTCCACGCAGGCGACCAACACGACCCAGACCAAGACGCTGACGGTTTCCAACACCGGCGGTGGCTCGCTGAGCTGGAGCGTGTCGGCGACCGGCACCGGTTCGATCTGGAACCAGCCGCAGAACGGCAGCAGCGGCATCGTGTCGTCCTACTCCTCGACCGACAATGGTGGCGGCTTCACGGCTGCGGACTTCCAGGTCTCGGCGACGTCGAACATCAAGAAGATCAAGGTGTTCGGCTTCGACAACACGAGCACGCTGGCCAACCAGCCGAAGATCACCTGGCGCATCTACGGTGATGCGTCGGGTTCGCCGGCCGGCAATCCGGACACCAACACCGGCACGCCGGTGTGGACCTTCGACAGCGCGCCGAACGGTGCGGGCGTCAGCCTCGCCGACACCGGCGTGATCACGCTTGACCTGGTCGCGGCCGGCCAAACCCTGAACCTGCCGGCCGGCACGTACTGGCTGACGGTCTACCCGACCTACGCCAACGCGATCGGCCCGGCCGGCAGCGCGCGCTGGAACTGGTTCCAGGCCGACCAGCAGGGCGGTCCGGCCAAGCTCGTCGGCACGATGTTCGGAGTCAACAACTGGACCGCGATCGGTTCGCTCGGCACCGCCTACACCGACGTCGCCTTCACGATCGACGGCGACATCACCTGCGGCGCGCCGTGGCTGTCGCTGTCGCCGACCAGCGGCAACGTCAGCGGTGGCGGCAACGCGACCGTGACGGCGACGTTCAACAGCAACGGCCTGGCCGCCGGCACCTACAACGCCTCGGCCTGCATCGCCAGCAACGACGCGAGCAACCCCGTCGTGACGGTGCCGGTGACGCTGACTGTGGACGCCGGTGGTGGTAGCTGCAACCCGGTGCAGCTGTTCAAGGATCCGAGCCTCGAGCAGACCAGCACGTTCTGGACCGCGACGGACAGCGTGTTCGGCGATCCGTGGTGCGACTCGACCTGCGACAGCAACGGCACCATTGGTCCGCATAGCGGCAACATGTTCGCGTGGATCGGTGGCACGGCTACCGCGGGCACCGGCACCTTGGGCCAGTCGGTGGTCTTCCCGAGTGGCCAGGCGCGCTGGCTGAACTTCTGGATGATCGACCAACTCGGTAGCTTGGCGACGCTCAAGCTGACGATCGACGGCACGCAGGTCACGACCTTCGCGGCTGGCACGCCGAGCCAGACCTATGTGCAGAAGTCGTTCCAGATTCCCGCGCAGTACCTCGACGGCCAGTCGCACAACGTGCAGTTCAACTACGCGAAGTCGGCCGGCACGACCGTCTCCGGCGTCATGCTCGACGACGTCACGCTGGATTGCTCGGCTGCGCCGTCGGGTGCGGCACCGGCGACGGAACCGGTCTCCGCGACGGCTCGCGGTCGGATGCACTGATCTGTAAATTCTGATGTCTGCTTCAAGGGCCTCCTTCGGGAGGCCCTTTTTTTTGTAGCCGTGCCGGCGACTGGCCAATGTTGGCGCGCAGGGCGGAGTCCGCCATCTGCTGCTTGCCGGCGCCCCCGTGGACGGTGGCGCTCCGCGCGTGGCTGCGCTACCGTCGGCGCACGCGTCGGCGCGTTGCCGACGCAACATTCGCAATCCCGGGGAGGGGAATCAGATGAAACGCTTGTTCAACCGCGGCGGCGGCCGTCGGGGGCACCGCCCGTGCCTGTCGATCGGTCGCGCCATGGCGGCAGCCGCACTGTGCCTCGGCCTGGCCGTTCAATCGGCGTCGGCCGTCCAGCCGGCCGCATCCGATCCATTGGTGCGCATCACGCCGGCGCGTGCGTTCCTCGCGCCCGAGCTCGACGTGAAGCCCGACCTGGAGCCGAGCGTCGCGCTCGCCGTCGGCCGCTACGTGCCGATGAAGCCGGGTGCGCAGGCGTTCCTGCAGCGCGCGGGCGGCGAGTGGGAGTTGCGCTGGGACCGGCGCACGGACCGTCCGAACCTGCTCCAGGGCAGCGGCATCGCGCTGCTGCCGGGCAAGGGCAACTCGCTGACCAACGCCAGCCTTGGCCTCGCGCCGGGCGCGGCCATCGACCTTGCGACCGTGGAGGCGCGCCTGAGCGCCTTCGTCGCGGCGAACGAGGACCTGCTGCAGACGCGCGGGCTCGAGTTCCGCCTCGATCCCGACGCCAGCACGCCGTACGGCGACGGCGGCACGCACTGGTTCATCGAGCTCGCGCAGTACGCCGGCGGCGTGCGCGTGGACCGCGCGCACCTGTTCTTCCGGCTCTCGCACGGCAACATCGTGCAGTTCGGCGAGGAGCTGGTCGCGCCGGTGCGCATCGACACGCGCCCGTCGATCAGCAGCACCGACGCGTTCAAGGCGGCGTGGCAGCAGCTGGCGTTCCCGGCCGGCGCACGCATCGGCGAGACGGTCGAGGCCGGCGAGCTGCTGGTGCTGCCGACCGCACCGGCCGGCGAGCCGACGAACGAGGCCTGGAACGGTCCGAGCGGCGCCGGTTACGCGCACCGGCTGGCCTGGCGCTTCGTGTTCCGCATCGACGGCGACGACGCGACCTGGGAAGTGTTGTTCGACGCACACGCGAAGTCGGTCATCGCGGTGCGCGACCTGACCGTGAATGCCGCGGCGACCGTGACCGGCGGCGTCTACCCGACCACGAACACCGATCCGGAAGTCGTCGTGCCGATGCCGTTCGCATCGGTCACCAATGGCACCGCCAAGGTCACCGACGCGTTCGGCGTCTACGACTACTCCGGTGGCAGCGCGACGGTCGCGTTGAGCGGCAAGTACTTCAAGATGGCCGACAACTGCGGCTCGATCTCGCTGGCGAACTCGACCGACGGCAACCTCGCCCTCGGCACCAGCGGCGGCACCGACTGCACCACGCCCGGCGTCGGCGGCGCCGGCAACACGCATGCCTCGCGCACCGGCTTCTACCACCTGACCAACATCAACCGGAAGGCGGTGACGTTCTTCCCGGCCAACACCTGGCTGGCGAGCACGGTCACCGCCAACATGAACGTCAACCAGACCTGCAACGCGAACTGGAACGGCAGCACGCTGAACTTCTTCAAGTCCGGCGGCGGCTGCTCCAATACCGGCGAGATCGCCGCGGTGTTCCTGCACGAGTGGGGCCACGGCATGGACACCAACACCGGCGGCGCGCCGTCGGAGAAGGGCAGCGGTGAAGCGGTCGGCGACACGTTCGCGTTCCTCGAGACCAAGGACGCCTGCATCGGCAAGAACTTCATTCCCGGACAGCCCTGCTACAACTGCGACGCGACCTGCACCGGCGTGCGCGACGTCAAGGCGTTCAGCACGCGCGGCGCGGCGACGATCGCCAAGCCATCCACGATCACCGCAACGACCGGCGCTGCGTGCGCGCGCTGGTCGTGTCCGTACCTGAGCCAAGGCATCACGCCGTACCAGGGGCCGATGGGCTACGAAGGCCATTGCGAAAGCTATATCGCCAGTTCGGCCAACTGGGACCTGACCCAGGCGCTGATCGACAAGTACGGCGCGACCCAGGGCTGGCAGCAGATGGACAAGATCTGGTACGGCTCGCTGGTGCCGAGCAAGAGCGCCTACCAGGTGGTGTCGGGCGGCACCTGCAACATCAACGCGACCGTCAACGGCTGCGGCTCGAGCAACTGGTACACGGTGTTCCTCGCCGCCGACGACGATGACGGCAACCTCGCCAACGGCACGCCGAACGCCTGCCGCATCTGGGACGCGTTCGATGCGCACGGCATCGCCTGCGGCACGCGGCCGGTGTGCAGCGCCGACGCGCCCGATTTCGGCATCAGCGTGCCGAATCCGGCACAGAGCGCCTGCGCGCCAGGCAGTGCGAGCTACACGATCGACATCGCCAGCCAGATGGGCTTCACCAGCCCGGTGGCGCTCGCCGCCACCGGCCTGCCGGCCGGAGCCACGGCCGGTTTCGTGCCGAATCCGGTCGTGCCGGGGAACAGCGCGACGCTGACCCTGAGCGCGGGCGCCGGCGCCGCTGCCGGCAGCTACACGATCACCGTCGCCGGCACGGCCAGCGGCAGTCCGGGGCATTCGGTGCCGGTGCAGTTGAACCTGAGCGTCGGCGTGCCGGCCACGCCGACCCTGACCGCGCCGGCGAACGGCGCGACCGGCACCGCGCGCCAGCCGGTGCTGAGCTGGAGCGCCGACCCGGCCGCGGTCGGCTACACGATCGAGATCGCGAGCGACGCGGCGTTCACGAGCATCGTGCAGAGCGGTACGTCGACTGCGGCGACGTGGACGCCGACCACGCCGTTGGCGCCGATGACGACCTACTACTGGCGCGTGCGCGCGAACAGCCCGTGCGGCAACAGCGCGGTGTCCGCGGTGTTCGCGTTCACGACCGGTGTCACGTTCCCCGAACCGTACTGCACGGTGGCGTTCCCGAGCGCGGTCGAGCCGATCACGCGCGTGAAGATCGGCGGCATCGACAACCCGAGCAGCGCGACGGTCGGCGGCTCGCCGGCCCTCGAGGATTTCACCGGCATCATCGGCTCGCTGACGGCCGGCGCGAACGCCGCGATCGCGATCGAGGGCAACACCGCCGGCAACTTCACGACCTACGTCTCGGCCTATATCGACTGGAACCGCAACGGCACCTTCGATGCCGGCGAGAAGTACGACATCGGCACGATCGCCAACTCGACCGGCACCGACGGCAAGCAGGCGACCGGCACGATCGCGGTCCCGGCCGGTGCGCTCGCCGGCAACACGCGCCTGCGCGTGATCAAGAAGTACTCCAGCACGGTCGCTTATCCGGATGCGTGCAACACGGCCGGCTACGGGCAGGCGGAGGACTATACGGTCACGGTGGCTGCCGGCGGCTCGACCTATACGGTCGGTGGCACGGTCAGCGGCCTGACCGGCACGGGCCTGACGCTCAAGCTCAACGGCGACAGCGACCTGGCAATCGCCGCGGACGGCGCGTTCACGTTCGTCGGCGGCCTGACCAGCGGCAGCGCATACGCGGTCACGGTCGGCACGCAGCCGACCGGCCAGACCTGCACGGTCGCCAATGGCAGCGGCACGATCGGCTCGGCCAACGTCACCAACGTCGCGGTGACCTGCGCGGCGGTGGCGACCTATACGGTCGGCGGTACGGTCAGCGGCCTGACCGGCACGGGCCTGACGCTCAAGCTCAACGGCGACAGCGACCTGGCAATCGCCGCGGACGGCGCGTTCACGTTCGTCGGCGGCCTGACCAGCGGCAGCGCATACGCGGTCACGGTCGGCACGCAGCCGACCGGCCAGACCTGCACGGTCGCCAATGGCAGCGGCACGATCGGCTCGGCCAACGTGACCAACGTCGCGGTGACCTGCGCCGGCATGCCGCCGCAGAACTACACGATCGGCGGTCGCGTCACCGGCCTGACCACGGCGGGTCTGGTGTTGCAGCTCAACGGCGGCCAGACCGTGACGATGAACGCGAACGGCTTGTATGCGTTCGCGCCAGGGCTGCCGTCGGGCGCGACGTATGAGGTGACGGTACTGACCCAGCCGGCCGCCCAGACCTGCACGGTCGCCAACGCCAGCGGTACGATGGGCAGCGCCAACGTGACCAACGTCGATGTCGCCTGCGCCGCCACGATCGTCGATCTGATCTTCACGGACGGCTTCGAAGGCACGCCGTAACGCGCCTCAGCAGGTTGTTGCGGTTTTTCAGGGCCGGCTCTTCGGGGCCGGCCTTTTCGTTGCGCGGGATGCGGGCTTTGGCGGGAGCAACGGGCAAGAGCGGCTCCAGCCGCGATGCCCTTGCGCCCCGGCCTCAACAATCGATCGTGAGCGGGCGGCGGCAGCCGCGATGCCTTTCGCTGCGACGGGAGACGCGCACGCATCGCGCCTGCCGGCGCTCCCACGGAGCGCGCCTTTCAGCACTCGATCACGTTCACCGCGAGCCCGCCGCGGCTGGTTTCCTTGTACTTGTCCTTCATGTCGCGGCCGGTCTCGCGCATGGTCTTGATGACCTTGTCGAGCGAGACGTGGTGCTTGCCGTCGCTCTTCATCGCCATGCGCTGCGCGTTGATCGCCTTGACCGAGCCCATCGCGTTGCGTTCGATGCACGGGATCTGCACGAGGCCGCCGATCGGGTCGCAGGTCAGGCCGAGGTTGTGCTCCATGCCGATCTCGGCCGCCATCTCGACCTGCAGCACGCTGCCGCCGAGCGCGGCGACGAGGCCGCCGGCGGCCATCGAACAGGCCACGCCGACCTCGCCCTGGCAGCCGACCTCGGCGCCGGAGATCGAGGCGTTCTCCTTGTACAGGATGCCGATCGCGCCGGCGGTGAGCAGGAAGTCGACGATGCCGTCCTCGCTCGCGGCCGGGCAGAAGCGCTCGTAGTAGTGCAGCACGGCCGGCACGATGCCGGCGGCGCCGTTCGTCGGCGCCGTCACCACGCGGCCGCCGGCGGCGTTCTCCTCGTTGACCGCGAGCGCGTACAGGTTGACCCAGTCGAGGATCGTCAGCGGGTCGCGCAGTGCCGCCTCGGGCCGGTCGCGCAGCTCGGCGAACAGCTCCGGCGCGCGCCGGCGCACGTGCAGGCCGCCGGGCAGGGTGCCGCTCTCGCGGATGCCGCGCGCGACGCAGGCCTGCATCGCGTGCCAGACCTCGAGCAGGCGCGTGCGGACCTCGGCCTCGTCGCGCCAGACCTTCTCGTTCTCGAGCATGACCTGCGCGATCGTCTTGCCGTGCCCGGCGCACAGCGCGAGCAACTCGTCGCCACTGCGGAACGGATAGGGCAGCGCGGTGGTGTCGGCGACGATGCGGTCGGTCGCGGCCTCGTCCTGGTTGACCACGAAGCCGCCGCCGACCGAGTAGTAGTCGCGCGTGGCGAGCTCGTTGCCGGCCGCGTCGTAGGCCGAGAAGCGCATGCCGTTGGAGTGGTAGGGCAGCTTCTGGCGCTTGTTGAAGACGAGGTCGGCCTTCTCGTCGAACGCGATCTCGTGGCGGCCGAGCAGGCGGATGCGGCCCTCGCCGCGGATGCGCCCGAGCCGCACCGGGATCGCGTCCGGATCGATGCGGTCCGGCCATTCGCCCTCCAGCCCACACAGCACCGCCTTGTCGGTGCCGTGGCCGCGGCCGGTCAGCGCGAGCGAGCCGAACAGCTCGCAGCGCACGCGCGCGACGCGCCCGAGCAGGCCGCCTTCGTCGAGCCAGCGCTCGCAGAAGCGCACCGCCGCGCGCATCGGCCCGACCGTGTGCGAGGACGACGGCCCGATGCCGATCTTGAAGAGGTCGAAAACGCTGACGGCCATGGCGAGGACTGCGGGGAGGGAAAGACGGCCATTCTACCCGCGCGGCGCAAGAGGTGAGGCGGCGTGAGGGATACGGTGCCTGTGGTCGTCGTCCCGGCTTTCGCCGGGACGACGAGGTTGTAAGCTCCACCCCGCGTTTCGCCGCTCTCGTTTCTCACTTCTCGTTTCTCACTTCTCGTTTCTTGTTTCTCGTTGTTCACGCCCATGCGCTTGACCCTCTACCAACGCGACGATTGCCCGCTGTGCGACCACGCGCTGGCCGTGCTGGCCGCGGCGCGCGCGCCGGACTTCGACAGCGTCTGGATCGACGACGATGCGGGCCTCGAGGCGCGCTACGGCGCGCGCGTGCCGGTGCTGCGCGACGAGGACTCCGGCGCCGAGCTGGACTGGCCGTTCGCGCCCGCGGCGCTGCAGGCGTTCCTGCACGGCATGTAGGAGCGCACCCTGTGCGCGACCGGCGTTGGGGTCGCGCACAGGGTGCGCTCCTACGACAGCGCGGTGTGGCCGCGGGCGCTACGCGTCGACCGTCGAATGCAGTGAGTAGCCCGGGTAAGGCCATGGGCCGCACCCGGGGCACCGCGACAAGGCTCCCGGGTGCGCTTCGCTTACCCGGGCTACCCGTCTCGTTGCTACGCGTCGACCGTCGAATGCAGCGCGATGCGGTTGCCTTCGCTGTCGAGCACCAGCGCGCGGCAGCCATGCGGGCCGATCGGGTGCACGTCCGCGAGCACCTGGCCGCCGTGTGCGACGGCCTGCGCGACCGCGTCGCGGATGCGGCGGTCGACGTTCATGTAGACCAGCGGGCCATCCGCGCAGCCGGCGTAGCCGGGGTGCGGGATCAGGCAGCCGCCGTTGCCCTGGTCGTGCGCCAGGACCGCGAACGCGGTGCCGTCGAAGTCGGCCGCATGCACCTCGATGCCGAGCACGGCGCGGTAGAACGCGGTCGCGCGCGCCAAGTCGGCCACCGGGATGTCGCACCAGACCACGCGGTTGTGGGCGGAATTGAGGTCGCTCATCGGTTCGCTGCCATGGGCTCGATTCAGTCGTGCGGCGTGTGGCCGTGCGCGGCTTCGACCGATGGCGTGCGCCAGCCCGAGCGTACGCCCCAGGCGTAGAACACGACGCCGACCAGCGCGACCAATGCCAGGTCCCAGCCGTAGGCGAGGTAGCCCCGGCCCCCGAATTCGGTGCTGCCGGCCCACGACAGCGCCGCGATCACCGGCAGGTAGGCGATCAGCCACCACGCGCCGCGCAGCTGGCGGCCGAGGTCGGCCCAGGCGGCGCGGGCCTGGTAGTACAGCCAGATCGGCAGCGCGACGACGATCAGCACGATGATCTTGCCGGTCAGCGGCCAGCGCGCCCAGTACAGCAGCTCGGTCGAGAACACGAACGCGAGCAGCGCGATCAGCGGCAGGCCGGGCAGGCGGAACGGCCGCGGCAGGTCCGGCGCGGTGCGGCGCAGCGTCATCACGCTGACCGGGCCGGTCAGGTAGGAGATGATCGTCGCGACCGAGATCACCGCGGCGAGCGCGCTCCAGCCGCGGAAGAAGAACAGGAACACGAACGCGACCGCCAGGTTCACCCACATCGCGGGGCGCGGCACGCCGTAATGCGGATGGATGCGGCCGAGCACCTTCGGCAGCGTGCCGTTGCGTTCCATCGCATAGAGCATGCGCGCGGTGGTCGCGGTGTAGGTGATGCCGGTGCCGCTCGGGCTAACGAACGCATCGGCGTACAGCAGCAGCGCGAGCCAGTTCAGGTTGACCGCGAGCGCGAGCTGCGCGAACGGCGAGCTGTAGGACAGCGCGGCCCAGCCGTTCTCGGCGATCAGCGCCGGATCGACCGCGCCGAGGAAGCCGACCTGCAGCAGCAGGTAGACCACGGTCGCCAGCGCGATCGAGCCGAGCACCGCGAACGGGATGCTGCGGCCGGGGTTGTGCGCCTCGCCGGCGAGGTTCACCGGGCTCTGGAAGCCGTTGTAGCTGAACACGATGCCGCTGATCGCGACCGCGGTCAGGATCGCCGACAGGCTGGCCTCGTGCACGCCGCCCTGCGCGCCGATCTGGAAGTTGCCGGGGTGGAACTCGGTCGCGATCAGCGCGATCGCGGTCGCCGCCGGCACGACCAGCTTGAACAGCGTGATCGCCGTATTGGTCTTGGCGAACAGCTTGACGGTCCAGTAGTTGACCAGGAAGTAGATGACCACCAGCACCGCGGCGATCGCCAGGCCCGGCGGGGTCAGCTCGTGCTCGACGAACAGGCCCTGCGCCCACGCCCACGGCCACGAGGCCATGTACTGCACCGACGCCTCGGCCTCGACCGGGATCACCGAGGCGATCGCGATCCAGTTCGCCCAGGCCGCGACGAAGCCGACCAGCGAGCCGTGCGAGTAGTGCGCATAGCGCACCATGCCGCCGGACTCGGGGAACATCGCGCCGAGCTCGGAGTAGGTCAGCGCGATCGTGGTGATGACCGCCGCGCCGATCAGCCAGGCCCAGATCGCGCCGGGACCGGCAAGCTGCGCGGCGTGCCAGGCGCCGAACAGCCAGCCCGAGCCGATGATCGAGCCCAGGCCGGTCAGCATCAGCGCCCACGGGCCGACGTCGCGGCGGATGGCGTAGTGGTCGGTCATGCGGATTCCCCTCGGTACAGCCGGTTGCGTTTACCCGCCAACGCGGGACGCGGCATGTTCGCAGGTTTGCCGGCGCGCGTCAGTGCGCCATCGGTCATGCCTGCGGCCCCGCCGGAGCGCGGCGTCAGGCGCGCAGGCGCTTGAGGATTTCCTCGCGCGCCTCGCGCAGGATCGAGTCGCGGTCGAGGCTTGCGACGATGTCGGCGACGACGCGCTTGGGGCCCTGCTCGCCCCACGACTTGCCGGCGAGCAGGTATTTCTCGGCGGCGCGGCCGACCAGTTCGGTCGCGTACCAGGCCAGCGCGCCCTGCGCGCCGGCGGTGACCACGGTCGACATGCCGGCACTGAGCCCCTTCAGTGCCGATGCGGCCAGGTGCACGCCCCAGATCGCGCCCATCAGTGCGGCGAGCTGGGCGGAGATGACCGCGATCAGGCTGCCGGCCTCGCCCTTCGTCAGCGGCAGGCCGTAGACGCGGCCCAGGTGCATGACCAGCGCCGCGTCGAGCGCGCCGGCGGCGAGCAGGTCGGCGACCGGGATCGGGTTCAGCGCGACCGCCAGCGCCTTGGCCAGGCAATACTGGCGGATCACCTTCGCGGCCAGCTCGCGCCGCGCGTCGGCGATGCGCGCGCTGACCTGGTCGGAGACGCGGCCGGCGAACAGGCTCGCGTTGAGCGCGGCCAGCGTGCGGCCTTCGCGTTCGAGCACCGTGCCCAGGCGCGCACGCAGCGCGTCGATGTCCGGCATGCGTTCGACCAGTTCCACCTGCTCGACGCCGTCGGCGCCGGCGCGTAGGCGCTTGAGCGGCGCCGGCTGCGCGCTGATCGCGACCACGTCGTCGGCGCGCACCAGCCCGCGTGCATGTTCGCGCAGGCGTTCGAGCAGGCGCTCGCGTTCGTCCTCGCCGTAGCGGTCGGCCTTGTTCAGCGCCAGCAGCAGCGGCCGCTCGGTGCGCGCGAGCGTGACCAGCGCATCGCGCTCGCGCTGGGTCATGTCGCCGTCGACGACGAAGACAACGAGGTCGCTGACCGCGGCGACCTCGAACGCCAGTCGTTCGCGCGCCTCGCCGTCGAGCTCGTCGATGCCGGGCGTGTCGATCAGGTGCACGCCGCTGCCGGCGACCTCGCGCCAGCTGCGCTGCGTCGCCTCGCGCGTCGTGCCGTGCAGCACGCCGACCGCGAACGCGTCCTCGCCGAGCAAGGCGTTGGCCAGCGCCGACTTGCCGACGCTGACGCGGCCGAACACGGCGATGTGCAGCTCGCCGCGCTCGAGCTTGTCGAGCATCGATTCGAGCCGCGCGAACTCGCCCGCGAGGCCGCTGCGCACCGCGGCCGGAATCGAGGCGTCGTCGAGCAGCGCGCGCAGGCTGGCGGCGGCCTGGCTGGCGTGCGTCTCGCCGGCCGCCGGCACGGCGGCGTCGTCGCGCCGGCCGGCGAGGCGCGTGCGCAGGCGTTGCCAGAGCGAAGTTGCTGCGTTCATCCCGAGGTGTCCGGTCCTTGTCGCGCCGTTGCCGCGCCGTCGCCGGATTGTAAGGCGGCCGTAGGAGCGGCTTCCGCCGCGATGCTTTTCAGCCCTCCCCTTCAAGGGGAGGGTTGGGTGGGGATGGTGTCGACAAAAGCATCGCGGCGGAAGCCGCTCCTATGCTTCCGCCGTGGCGATGACCTATTTCGCGCTCAGCACCAGGTGCCCGCGCACCGGCACGTCAGCGCCGATGTCGGTCCAGTCGCTGCCGAGGCCGAGGCCGAAGTCGACGCGCTTGAGCGTGGTGGCGACGTCGAGTGTCGCGGCGTTGCCGTTCTCGGCGAACGTGACCTTCAACACCACCGGCTGCGTCTTGTCACGGATCGTCAGCTTGCCATGCGCCTCGACCGCGCCGTCGGCGCCCTTGGCGAACGATTCGGTCACGAAGTGCGCCTTCGGGAACTTGGCGGTATCGAAGAAATCGCCGCCCTGCAGCGTGTCGTCGCGCTCGCTGCTGGCGGTGTCGGCGCTGGCGAGGTCGATGCTGACGTCGAACTTCGATTTCGCCAGATCCGCACTGTCATAGGCGATCGTGGCGTCGAACGTCTTGAAGCGGCCATCGAACGATTCGCCCTGGTAGCTGCCCTTGAAGGTCAGCGAGCTCTTGGCCGCATCGACCTGCCAATCGCGCGCGAACGCGCTGGTCGGCAGCAGGCACAGGGCAAGGATCAGCGGGCGCAGCATGGTCGTACTCCTCGATGTCAGCGGGTCGGTGTGGCGGAGGCGCGGCGACCCGGCAACATCCGGCGCAGCACGTCGTCACGGTTGTAAAAATGGTGCGCCAGCGCCATCGCGGCATGGCCGGCCGCGACCAGCACGAGCAGCCAGAACAGCGTCTCGTGCGTTTCCTGCGCGAGCTCCTTGAGCGCCTTGTCCGCGCCGCCGCCGGTCAGGCTCGGCATCTTGACCAGCCCCCACCAGTACAGCGGGCGCAGGCTGCTGGCCGAGTCGAACCACCAGCCCGACAGCGGCACCGCGAACAGCAGTCCGTACAGCAGCGCGTGGCCTCCGCGCGCGCCGAGCACCTGCCAGCGTGGCATCGCGGCCGGTTCGGCCGGGCGCCTGTCGAACAGGCGCCAGGTCAGGCGCAGGATCGCCAGCGCCAGGATCGTCAGGCCGAGCGACTTGTGGAACGTGTAGATCGGGATGATGTTCGGCTTCTTCGGCAGCTCGACCATGACCAGGCCGATCACGCCCTGGGCGAGGATCAGCAGCACGATCGTCCAGTGGAACAGCTTGGCCAGGCTGCCCCAGCGGTTCGCATCGCTCTTGAGTGGCATGTCTATGGTTCCTTTGGGGCGGCGCTGCCGTCGCGCAGGCCTTCGATTTCGAGCAGCACCTGGATGTTCTCCCCGATCACGTCGGCATAGCGCTTGATGCCGAATGCCGAGCGCGGCAGCGTCGCGCTGGCCGAGAAGCCGGCCTTGCGCTTGAACGCGTAAGGATCGGGCGCGATCAGGTTCAGCGTGAATGCGACGTCGACCGGCCGCGTCGTGCCGTGCAGGGTCAGGTCGCCGTGGATCACGCCGCGCTTCGCATCGATCTTCTCGACGCCGCGGCTGGTGTAGCGCGCGGTCGGCCAGCGCGCGGTATCGAGCAACTGGCCGGACTGGATCATCTCGTTCCACTTCGCATCGCCCATGTCGACGCTGCTCAGGTCGATCTCGACGTCGACGCGGCTCGCGCTCCAGTCCTGTTCGTCGAACTGGAACCAGCCGTCCTTGATGCGCACGCGCCCGAGCGGATGCGAAAAGCCCTGGTGATCGGTGCGGAACCAGACCTGCGAATGCACCGGATCGAAGCGGTAGGTGACCGGCGCGGCGGTGGCGAGGGCGGGCAGGGCGAGCGTCAGCGCGGCGGCGTGGCGCAACGACCACTGACGGAGGATTGCCTCGGCCGGTCCGGGGCGAACACCATCCCCACCCAACCCTCCCCTTGAAGGGGAGGGCTGAAAGCGTCGCGGCCACCTGCCGCGCGGTTTCAAGAGCAGCGATGTCGGCCGGTCGCGCATGTGGCCAGCTTGGCAAAAAGCCGGAATCCGCGCCACCGCCAAAAAGTGAACAGCGCGTTTCCGTCAGCGCGCGTCGGCGTCGCGCCCGCCGCTGCGCGCCGCCTCCAGCGCGAGCCGGGCGACACGCTCGACGCGCTCGCGCGCCGGCTCGGCCAGCAGCGCACGCACGCGCGCCTCGATGTCGGCGGCATCGAGTTCGGCGCGCTCGGCCAGCGTCGCGGCCAGCGCGCGGCCGAGGCTGTCGAACACCAGGCCATAGGCGATCGCGTGCAGCACGCCGCCGCCGAGCGTGCCGAGGCCGGGAAACGCCTTCAGCGCGTTGCCGGCGATCGCCAGCACGATCGCGGTCGTGTTGCGCACGGTCAGGCCGACGCGCGACAGCAGCGCCTCGACGTCGAGTTCGCGCACCGCGACGCTGTGGATGCGCGCCAGCTCGCGCACCAGCGCCGTGCCAAGCGCACCCTGGATCAGGATGTCGCTGCCCGGCGCGACCGCGGCGAGCGCGCCGACCACCGCGCGGCGCGTGTACTTGGCCACCGTCTCGGCCGACTCGCGCGCGGCGGTCGCGCGCGCGAGCTCGTCGCTGCGCCGGCCGACCTCGGCCAGCACCGCCGCCTCGCGCGCTGATTCCAAGCCGGCCGCGCCGGGTGCGGTGACCTGACCGAGCGCTTCGAGCAACGCATCGATCTCGGGCGCGCGCTCGCGCTCGACCCGCTCGCGGCGGCCGTCGGCGAGCGTGCGTTCGTAGCGCTCGCGGCCGCCGGCGCTGAGCGCGACGATCGCGCGCGTGCGCTTGGCGTAGCGCTGCGCGAAGCGCTGCAGCAGCGCGGCGCGCTCGGTCTCGTCGTAGAGGTCGGCCTTGTTCAGCGCGAGCACCAGCGGCTTGCCGAAGCCGGCCAGCCAGTTCAGTTCGGCATCCTGCGCGCGCGTCAGGTCGGCCGCGGTCAGGTAGACCACCGCGTGCGCGCGCAGCGCCTCGTCGCGCGCGATCTGCGCGTGCAGCGCGCCGTCGACCTCGCCGCTGCCGGGCACGTCGGCGAGCACCAGCTCGCGCCCGTCCGGCAGCGTGCCGCGATACTGCGCGACCCGCTGCGTGGTGCCGCCGCGCACGTCGACGGCCGGCGCGGCATCCGGCGCCAGCGCGCGGATCAGGCTCGACTTGCCGGTCGAGATCTCGCCGAACAGCGCGACGTGCAGCTCGCCGCCGGCGCGACGGCGGTCGAGCTCGGCCAGCTCGGCCTCCAGCGCGGCGGTGTCGGCGCGGCGCTCGCGCAGCGTGGCCAGGCGCAGGTCGACCTCGCCGCGCGAAACCGGCATCGGCGCGGTCAGCGCAGTGCGCGCGGCCGGCCGCGCCAGTCGCCACAGCAGCCAGGCCAGTCCCCCGAACGCGGCGGCGGCCACGACCAGCAGCGGCAAACGCAGCCACAGCGGCATCTCCGCGAGGCGCTGGTAGAACTCGAGCAGGCTGTTCAGCGTCGCCACCAGCAGCCCGAGCAGCAGCGCTGCGCCGAGCGCGAGCGCGGCGAGCAGGATCAGGCGGAGCGGCAGGCGCGGGGTCGGCATCGGACGATTCTAGCCGCGACCCGGGCGAGCCGAGCGCCTTGGGGCAGGCTTGAGCAGCGCGGCTGAAGCCGCTCCGCCGCAGCATCGCCGTGCAGCCTCGCCCCATGCGTGGCAGTATGGCCGGCGGGAAAGGGGGGGGCTTGAGATGCGCCGATTGCTCGCATTGCCGCTGCTGGCTGCACTGGCGGCCTTTGCCGCGCCGCCGCCGGCGCCACCGCAGTTCATGCGGCTGGGCGTCGAGGACGGCCTGCCGTCGAGCGTGACCTACAAGGTCACGCAGGATCAGGACGGCTTCCTCTGGTTCGGCACGCAGGATGGCCTGGCGCGCTACGACGGCGTCGGTTTCCGCGTGTTCCGGCACGATCCGGCCGATCCCGCCTCGTTGCCCTCGAACGACATCTCCTCGATCCTGATCGACCGCCAGGGCCGGCTCTGGTGCGGCGGCGAGGCGTCCGGCCTGAACCGGCTCGAAGCCGATGGCCAGACCTTCACGCACTGGCGCCACAAGGCCGGCGACCTCGGCACGCTCGGCAGCGACGACATCTTCGCATTGGCCGAGGACGCGTCCGGCGCGATCTGGGTCGGCACCTACCTCGGCGGCCTCAACCGCCTGCAGGATGACGGCAGTTTCCTGCACATCGACCACGACGCCGAAGACCCGGCCAGCCTGCGCTCGAGCACGGTCTATGCGCTGCACGCGGACCAGCGCGGACGCTTGTGGATCGGCACGGACGAGGGCCTGGACGTGCGCGAGCCGGACGGCCGCCTCGTGCACGTCGACTTGCCGCCGCTGGCCGAGCGTGGTGGTCCATCGGTCGTGATGGCGTTCCTCGACGAACCGGCCGGCAGCGTGCTCGTCGGCACGGTCAAGGGACTGTTCCGCGTCGATGCCGGGCTGCGCTACCAGGGCGAACTCGCGCCGGCCACGCCGCCGCTGCGCGTATCGGCGCTGGCACATACCGACGACGGCGCGTTGTGGGTCGGCACGTTGCGCGGACTCGCGCGGCTCGATGCGCGCGGGTTGCAGTCCTACCGTACCGACGCGATCGCGCCGGGTGCGTACCCCGGCACGCGCACGATGAGCATCTTCAACGACGCCGAAGGAGGCGTCTGGTTTTCGCTGTACGACGGCGGCATCGCGCATCTGCCGCCGAATTGGCGCAATTTCGCCACGTTCCGCAATATCCCGGGCGATGCCGCCAGCCTGTCGAACTCGCGCGTGCGCGCAGTCGGCATCGACGGCAGCCGCGCGATCTGGGTCGGCGGTGGCGACGAGAGCCTCGATCGCATCGACCGTGCCAGCGGCGCGGTCGAGCGCTGGGGCGAGCGCTTGCGCCTGGGTAATGCCCGCGTCGTCGCCGTGCTGCCGGATGGTGCTGATCACCTCTGGCTCGGTTCGCAGACCGCGTTGCGGCGCTACTCGCTGCGCACGTTCGAGCCGGTCGAACTGCCAAAGGACCTGGCCCGCGCCGACGCATTGCCACCGGGCATCTTCGAGCACCTGGTGCGCGCGCGCGACGGCAGCCTCTGGGTCGGGGCGCGCGGCGGTGGCGTCGCGCGCGTCGCCGGCGACCCCGCGCGCATCGTGGCGCGCTACCTGCCGGCCGAAAAGACGCTCGTTGACAGTGATATCACCGCACTGGTGCTCGACGCCGACGGACGGCCGTGGATCGCGACGGCGAGCGGCGTCGAGCGCCTCGACGCCACGACGGACCGGTTCGTCGTGGTCGACGGCCTGCCGCGCGAGGCGATCCACGCACTCGCATTCGCCGCGGACGGCACGCTATGGCTGCACCGGCTCGGCGCGCTCGAGCGCTGGCGCGTCGACGGCGCCACGCCGGTGCTGGCTCAACGCCTGGACGCCGCGCGGGGCTGGCCGAGCCTGCGGGCCCTCGCGTTGGCGGTGTCGGCGGACGATAGTGTCTGGGCGACCTCGCCGCGCGGCCTGTGGCGGGTCGACGGCGCGACGCAGGAAGTACGCCGCTTCGACGCGCGCGACGGCCTGCCGAGCCAGGAATTCCTGCCGACCGCACTGGCCGTCGCGCCGGACGGTACGCTGGTTGCCGGTACCGTCGGCGGCGCCGTGGCCATCGATCCGCTCGCGCTGAAGCTCGACACGCCGGCTCCCCCCTTGCGCGTTACGGCGGCGCACGTGCGCCGCGCCGGCGAATCGACGGCGCTGGACGCGGCAGCACCGATCCTGCTGCGCCACGACGACCTGGATTTCGGCGTCGAGGTGCGTGCGTTGTCCTATGCGAACCCGGCGGCCAACCGCTATCGCTTCCGCCTCGAGGGCTTCGACGACGACTGGCTCGACAGCGCGCGTGGCGAGCGCCTGTGGTCGAGCCTGCCAGCGGGCAGCTATCGCCTGCGCGTGCGTGCCGCGAACGCAGCCGGCGTGTGGGGCGAGCTGGCAACGCCCCTGTCGATCACGGTGTCGCATCCGCCGTGGGCGACGCCGCAGGCACGGGTGTTGTATGCATTTGCCGCACTGCTGGCGGTCGCGTTGTTGCTGCGCGCCTACCGGGCGCGCGTGCGCCGCCGCCACGCGCTCGCGCTGGTCGAGGCGAAGTCGGCCTTCCTGGCGACGATGAGTCACGAGATCCGCACGCCGATGACCGGCGTGCTCGGCATGAGCGAGCTGCTGCTCGGCACCGCGCTCGATGAGCGCCAGCGCGGCTATGCGCAGGCGATCCAGCAGTCCGGCGAGCTGATGCTGCGCGTGATCAACGACAGCCTCGACCTCGCACGCATCGAGGCCGGCAAGCTCGCGCTCGAACAGTCACCGTTCGACCCGGCGGCGCTGGCGCGCGAGGCCGCCGCGTTGCAGCGGCCGCTGGCCGAGCGCAAGGGGCTGCAACTCGTCGTCGAGATCGCCACCGACGTGCCCGCGCAAGTGCTCGGCGACGCCGTGCGCGTGAAGCAGATCCTGCTCAACCTGGTCGGCAATGCATTGAAGTTTACCGAGCGCGGCGGCGTCACCTTGCGCCTGACACGCGCGCCGTCCGGCGGCCTGCGCTACGCCGTCGTCGACAGCGGCCCCGGCATGAGCGAGGCGTTGCGCGCGCGGCTGTTCGGCCGTTTCGAGCAGGATGTGGATGCCGCACGCCGGCACGGCGGCAGCGGCCTGGGTTTGGCGATCTGCCACGAGCTGGTGCAGCTGATGGGCGGCCAGATCGACGTCGCCAGCCGACTCGGCGAGGGCAGTACGTTCACGGTCGACCTGCCGCTGGAGGTCGCGGTGGCATCCTCGGTCATGCCACCGGCGCCGCTGACGCCGGCCACGTCGGCCCTGCGCGTGCTGCTGGTCGAGGACGATGCAACCGTCGCCGAGGTTATCGGTGGCTTGCTCGCCCAGCTGGGTCATCGCACCGTGCACGTACCAAACGGCCTTGCCGCGCTGGCCGAACTCCGCGGAGCCGATGCCACCAACTCGCGGGATGGACCGTTCGACGCGGCGCTGCTCGACCTCGACCTGCCGGGCGTCGATGGCCTGCAGCTGGCGCGCATGATCCGCGCCAGCGGCTACCCGCAGCTGCCGCTTGTCGCGGTCACCGCACGCTCGGTCGGCGACGAGGAGGTGCTGATCCGTTCGGCCGGCATGCAGGCGTTGCTGCGCAAGCCGCTGACGATCGCGCTGCTGCGCAGGACGCTGGCGGCCCTGGCCGATGCGCGCGACAAGGGCGCGGCCGCCGCCCGCGGCGGCTCAGCCGACCGGCAGCGAGAGCAGCGGGCGTGACCAGCTGACGCGGCCGGTCGGTGGCCGTGTGCCGACGCGTTCGGCGCCCATGCGCAGGTAGAACGCCTCGGCCGGCGGATGCGCGACGATCGCGATGCGCGCGATGCCGAGCGCGCGCGCCTGCCCGCGCAGGTGGTCGAGCAGCCGCGCGCCGAGGCGCCGTCCCTGCGCCTCGTCGCGGACGAACAGCAGGTCGAGCTCGGGCGCCGCCGGCACGCCACGCAGCGAGTAGAAGCCGAGGATGCGGCCATCCTGCTCGGCGACGAACACGAGGTCCGCCTCGACCTGCGCCGGCGTGACGGCGTAGCCGTGCAGGATCGCCGCGTAGTCGCCGCGGTACGCGCTCGAGGCGTGCATCAGTTCGGTGAGCTGCGCGCAGTCTTCGCGGGTCGCGCTGCGGATGGTCGGATCCATGGGAGCTTTGCGTTGCGCTGCTTTCAAGCCATCCCCTTCACGGGTAGGGCGGGGATGGGGTTCGGTGTTCGCGTTGCCGCTTCCGCGAAAACCGACCCGGCGCGTAGTGGGAGCGGCGGAAGCCGCGATGCTTTTCAGCCTCCGGCCCAAAGGCATCGCGCCTGCCGGCGCGCCCACACACATCAGCCGCGACGGCTGAACTCGTGCACCGCGTCGACCAGCACCGCGACGTGCTCGGGCGGGATGTCCGGGGTGATGCCGTGGCCGAGGTTGAACACGTGGCCGGGGTGCGGGCCGAACGCGTCGAGCACGGCGCGCGCCTGCGCGCGGATCGCGTCCGGGCTGGCCGCGAGCACGGCCGGGTCGAGGTTGCCCTGCAGCGCGACGCGCTCGCCGACGCGTGCGCGCGCCTCGCCGATGTCGATCGTCCAGTCGACGCCGAGCGCGTTGCAGCCGGTCGCGGCGAGCGCCTCGAGGTGCGCGTTGGCGCCCTTGGAGAACAGGATCAGCGGCACGTCGCGCGTGGCCGCTTCGGCCTTCAGGCGCGCGACGATCTCGCCGAGCCAGCGCAGCGAGAACTCGCGGAATGCCGCCGGCGCGAGCAGGCCGCCCCAGGTGTCGAACACCATCAGCGCCTGCGCGCCGGCCGCGACCTGCGCGGCGAGGTAGCTCGCCACCGCCTGTGCGAGCGTGTCGAGCAGGCGGTGCATCGTCGCCGCGTCCTCCAGCGCGAGCGCCTTCGCGCGCGCGAAGCTTGACGAGCCGCCGCCCTCGATCATGTAGCAGGCCAGCGTCCACGGGCTGCCGGAGAATCCGATCAGCGGCACGCGCTCGTTGAGCTCGCGGCGGATCAGGCGCACCGCGTCCATCACGTAGCGCAGCTCGCTCTCCGGGTCGGGCACGCCGAGCCGGTCGATGTCGGCCACGCTGCGCAGTGGCGCCTTGAACTTGGGGCCCTCGCCTTCGACGAAGTGCAGGCCCAGGCCCATCGCATCCGGAATCGTCAGGATGTCGGAGAACAGGATCGCCGCGTCGAGCGCGAAGCGCGCCAGCGGCTGCAGGGTGACCTCGCAGGCCAGTTCCGGCGTCTGCGCCAGCCCCATGAAACTGCCGGCGCGCGCGCGCGTGGCGCGATACTCGGGCAGGTAGCGGCCAGCCTGGCGCATGATCCAGACCGGCGTCATGTCGACCGGCTCGCGGCGCAGCGCGCGCAGGAAGCGGTGATCGGGAGTGGCTACGGACATGACGGCTCGCCTCGACTAGGGGGGAAGGGGTTCCGGAAGCGCTGCGCCTTGCTGCGCTGCTCTTGAGCCCTCCCCTTCAACGGGAGGGTTGGGTGGGGATGGTGTTGCTGGCGCGCATCCCTTGTTGCGAAATCCGCCCCGCGTCCCCGCGTTCGGGCGCCCACCGCCGCTCAAAGGGAGCCGGAAAAAGCAGCACGCTCCTGCGCACCTCAGCCGGCATGCGGCCCCTCGAAGCCCTGGCTGAACATGACCTGGAAGCCACGCTTGAGCTGCGCGTCGCGCGCGCGCTCGAACGCATTCAGTGCGGCATCGCGTTCCAGGTACAGTTCGCGCCGGCTGCTCGAGCGGCTGCCTTGCTGGCCCCATTCACGGAACAGCGTCCAGCCGCCCAGCAGATCCTGCTGCAGCACGAGCTGGTAGAAGCGCGGCGCATCGGCGCCGGCGGGTCGGGTTTGCATGAAGACGCGCATGGTGAACCCCGGATTGTAGCTTCCCCGCGTGGCCAGCGGTGAACCGCATGCGCCACGTTCACGGCGTCCGCGCCACACGCTATGCTGGCCGGACATCAAACCCTGGGGAGGGGACCATGAGTGTGTCGCGAGGAAGGACCGCAGCGCTGGTCGCTGCGGCTGTGGGAAGCGTGTGTGTTTCGGCCGGCGGCTGGGCGCAGGCGCAGGAGGCAGGTACCGATCCAGCCGCGGCGGACGAGCAGGCGACCCGGCTCGAAGGCGTGACGGTGATCGGTTCGCGCCGCTACGAGCGTGCCTCCGATACCGAGACGCCGGTGCCGGTCGATACGCTGCCAATGACCAAGGCGGCCGAGCAGGCGCCGACCTTCGATCTGGCGCAGACGCTGCAGTACACGGCGCCATCGCTGATCTCGGGGCGCCAGACCGGCGCCGACAACGCCGACTCGGTCGATTCGGCTGCGCTGCGCGGCCTCGGCTCGGACCAGACCCTGGTGCTGGTCAACGGCAAGCGCCTGCATTCGACCGCGCTGGTCAACCTGTTCGGCGCGCGCAACCGCGGCAATACCGGCACCGACCTCAACACGATCCCGCTGCTGGCGATCGACCGCGTCGAGATCCTGCGCGACGGCGCCGCCGCGCAGTACGGCTCCGACGCGATCGCCGGCGTGATGAACATCGCGCTCAAGCGCCGCCCCGGCTGCGAGGGCGTGGCCGGCTATGGCCAGTACACGCGCGGCGACGGCGAGAACTGGCTCGCCTCGGGTTACTGCGGCTTCAAGGTCGGCAACGACGGCATCGTCGCGCTGACCGCCGAATACCTCGACCGCGGCCGCTCCAATCGCACCACCGCGGCCGATCCGCTGCGCATCATCGGCGACACCGCGGTCAAGAACGGCACCGTCTACTTCAACGGCGAGATCCCGTTCGCCAATGGCCTGCACTTCTACTTCGACGGCGGCCTGCAGAACCGAGATGCGTCCTCGGCCGCGTTCGCGCGCGGCGGCATCGGCTCGGACGACATCCCCTCGCGCAACTCCGCCGCGATGTACCCGGACGGCTTCGTGCCGTTCATCGATCCGTACATCCAGGATCGCCACGGCACCGCCGGGGTGTGGTGGATGTGGAACGACTGGCGCGTGGATGCGTCGCAGACGCTCGGCTACAACAAGCTGATCGACACGATCCGCCACACGCTCAACGCCTCGATCGCGAACTACGATCTCGAGCACGGCGGCCGCGGCATCAGCCCCGACCACTTCAATGCCGGCGGCTTCTCGTTCGCGCAGGCGACCACCAACCTCGACTTCGCGCGCTTCTTCGACGGCTGGCTGCACGGCGTCAACGTCGCGTTCGGCGGCGAGTTCCGCCACGAGAACTACCAGATCTTCGCCGGCGAACCGGGCTCGTACATCGACGCGGACGGCCCCGGCGGCGGCAACGCCGGCAGCCAGGGCTTCCCCGGCTTCCAGCCGGCCGACGCGACCGACAAGAGCCGCAACAGCTGGGCCGTCTACGGCGACGTCGAGATCGACTGGACCGACCGCTTCATGACCGACCAGGCCGTGCGCCACGAGCACTACAGCGATTTCGGCTCGACCACGATCGGCAAGCTGGCCGGCGCCTACCGCGTCACCGACGGCTTCCTGCTGCGCGGCTCGCTCAGCACCGGCTTCCGCGCGCCGTCGCTGCAGCAGCGCTACTTCTCCTCGACCTTCACCGACTTCATCAGCGGCGTGCCGGTCGACGTCGTGCTGGCGCCGAATGGCGGCGCGATCGCGCGCGCGGCCGGCATTCCGGACCTGAAGCAGGAAAAATCCAGGAGCGCCACGCTCGGCTTCACCTGGAAACCGCTCGACAACGTCTCGGTCACGCTCGACGGCTACCGCATCGACATCGACGACCGCATCGTGCTGAGCGGGCGCTTCGATACCTCCGACCCGGACATCGGTGCGATCCTCGAGCAGCTGGGCGTCGGCGAGGCGCAGTTCTTCGTCAACTCGGTCGACACGCGCACGCAGGGCATCGACCTGACCGTCAACCACACCACCAGCCTCGGCGACGGCGAACTGGCCAGCTACCTCGCGTTCAACCATGGCACCACCAAGGTGCGCGCGGTGCACACGCCGCCATCGCTGGTCGGGCGCGAGGATTCGCTGCTCGGCGAGCGCGACCGCCTGTTCATCGAGGACGGCGCACCGCACTCGAAGGCGGTGCTCGGCTTCGACTACACGCTCGGCAAGTGGGACACGAACTTCAAGATCATCTACTTCGGCCCGATGACGCTGGGCACGTTCTCCGGCCCGCCGGTGCCGAACCAGCACTACTCGGACAAGACCTCGGCCGACGTCAGCGTGACCTACAGCTTCACCGAGGACACCAAGCTGACGGTCGGCGGCGCCAACATCCTCGACAAGTTCCCGACCCGGCAGGACCCGGACGAGACCGACAACGGCTTCAAGTACGAGGCGGTGCAGTTCGGCCTGAACGGCGCGGCGTGGTTCGTGCGGCTGGCGCACAGGTTCTGAAGAAGCCGCGATTGGGACTGCGAAGGCAGGATGCCGTAGCGAACGGCGAAGCCGGCCCGCAGGGCGAGCCGCGGAGGCGGCGAGTCATTTGGGATTGGGTAAGGCGGGTCCGGTCTGCTCCACGGGGGCCGGACATTCGCTCTCGCACCTCAGCCCGTAGGGTGGGACGCAGCCGCGCAGCGGCGAGTCCCACCGCCCGCATGTCACGGCGGCGCGATGCGCGCCTCACTCGCCCAGCACGCGCAAGACGCCGAACGCATGCGCCATCCACGACTCCAGCACGGCGCGGTCCGGGCAGTCGTCGAAGCGGCCGCCGCAGCGTTCGCGCAGGCGTGCATTGGCTTCGAAGTACGCGTTCTTCGGCAGGCCGGCGGCGTCGAGCACGAGGCTGCCGAGGAAGGCGAGGTCGAGCGGGCCTTCGCGCGGCGGCAGCGCCGCGCCGGCGAGATTGGTGTCGATGCGGTAGTAGGTGAGGTTGCGCGCATCGGCGCGCAGCGCAGGCGGCAACGCACTGTCGAGCGTGCCTTCGAGGCCGTCGAACGAGGGATGGTGGTCGCCGAAATGCACCAGCACGCTCGGCCGGTCGTCGGCGAACAACGAATCACGCAGGCGCGCGAGCGCCGCGTCGGACTGGTGCAGGCGGAACAGGTAGTGGGCGAGGTTGCGGTTCAGGCGCGCGTCCGCGCCCGGTAGCGGTGGCGCGTTCCACGGTGGCGGCAGCGTGTCGAGCGGAAGGTCGTGCGGGCCGTGCTGGCGCATGGTCAGCAGCATGAAGAAGATCGGCCGGCCGTCGCTCGCGCGCGCGCGCTGGCGGATCGCGTCGAACTGCTGCAGCAGTTCGAGGTCGGTGCTCTCCCAGCGCAGGCCCATCTCCTGCGCGTCGTGGAACTCGTCGAAGCCGTAGTCGGCGTAGGCGCCGGCGGCGCGCACGAAGTCGCGCGGCATCGGGTAGACCGCGATCGTGCGGTAGCCGAGCGCCTTGAGCTGGCGCGGCAGGCTCTCGCGCAGGCGCGGTGCGAGGTTGTATGGCGCGTACATGCCGGCCGGCCCGAACAGCGTGTGCGGCATGCCGGCGAGGAACGCGAACTCGCTGGTCCAGGTCGCGCCGCCGTAGGTGTGCACGCGCAGCGGGCCGTAGGCGGCCGTGTGTGCATCCGGCTCGAACAGCGCCACGTTGCAGGCTGGCACGGTGCAGGCCGCCCACTGGCGCGGATCGAGCGTGCTCTCTTCGAGCACGGCGACGATGTCGGGCCGCTGTGCCGGCGCGGCAGTGGTGCCAGCGCCCCAGTCGAACGCGCCGGCCGCGTCCGGCGCGTATGCGGGCACCGACAGTTGCATGCGCGTCAGCGAGTAGAGGAAGGAGCTGGTCGGGTTGCGCCGCGCGTGCTCGAGGAACTCCCAGATGTTGACCGCTTGGATCTCGCGGAAGAGGCCCTGCGGCGCCGCGACGGCGACCAGCGGCAGCAGCGCGAGCAGCGACCACAGGCCTTGGGCGCGCCGGCGGCCACGCCAGCGTCCCGGCGTCTCCAGGCGCCACAGGGTGACGGCGAGCAGCACGCCGCCGAGCAGCGCCGCGGCGGTCTTGTGCCACAGCTTCGGGTAGTGCGCGATCACGTCGACGGTGGACGTGGTCGCGAAATAGCGCAGGTCCGGCGCCAGCAGCGGCTCGTGCAGGTAAGCGATCTTCAGCGCATTGGCCAGCCACAGCGCGCCGGCCAGCGCGCCGACGGCGAACAGGCCGAAGCCGAGGCGGCCGCACAGCGTGGCCAGGAACAACGCCAGCGCGCCGGCCAGCGCCGCGCAGTACAGCCGTTCGGTCGGGTCGGTCTCGACCGGCAGCAGGCGCCAAAGCGCGAACGTGAACGCACAGGCGCCGATGAGAATCGCCGCCAGCGTGCGCGGGCGGGTGTGCAACCAATCCATTCCATTTCCCCAGCAGGCTCCGAAGCCGAGAAGACGTGTAACAGCGCGGCAGCGTTGCTGCAATGAACGTGTTGTTGGCGTGCTTCGGAGTGGTGCCTGGCGGTCATCGGAGCGACCAGGACTGGCGCTGAAATGTGACGCACATCACGTTTTGGGCTATCTTGCTCGCCGTCTGCCCGCGCCCTCGGACGCGATTGCGGGGTGGTATGTCCGACCCTCCGGTGGCCAACGGGCCCGTCTATCGGGCCTTCATCAGCTACAGCCACCAGGACCGGCGCTGGGCGGACTGGTTGCACAAGGCGCTGGAAACCTGGCGCGTCCCGCGCCGGCTGGTCGGCCTGACGACTGCTGCCGGAGTGATCCCGCGCCGCCTGCTGCCGATCTTCCGCGACCGTGACGAGCTGGCCAGCGCCACCGACCTCGGGCGCAAGGTCAACGAGGCGCTGGCGCAGTCGGCGAGCCTGATCGTGGTCTGTTCGCCGCATGCGGCCGCTTCGCGCTGGGTCAACGAGGAGGTGCTGGCGTTCAAGCGGCTCGGGCGCGGCGAGCGGATCTTCTGCCTGATCGTCGATGGCGAGCCGAACGCGAGCGACCTGCCCGGGCGCGCGGCGGACGAGTGCTTCTGTCCGGCGCTGCGCCATCGGCTGGGTGCCGATGGCCGTCTCGGTCCGGAACCCGCCGAGCCGATCGCCGCCGACGTGCGGCCCGGCAAGGACGGCAAGGCCAACGCCAAGCTGAAGCTGATCGCCGGCCTGCTCGACGTCGGTTTCGACCGGCTCAGGCAGCGCGAGCAGCAGCGCCACCTGCGCCGCCTGATGGCGGTCACCGCGCTGGCGGTGGCCGTGATGCTGGTCACGACGACGCTGGCGATCAGCGCGGTGATGGCGCGCCGCGATGCCGAGCGGCGCCAGAAGCAGGCCGAGGACCTGGTCGGCTTCATGCTCGGCGACCTCGGCGACAAGCTCGATGAGGTACACCGGCTCGACATCATGCAGGCGGTCGACGACAAGGCGATGGCCTACTTCGCCTCGCTGCCGGCGGCCGACGCGACCGACGCCGCGCTGACGCTGCGCGTCAACGCGCTGGAGAAGATCGGCAACGTGCGCATGGACCAGGGCGCGCTGCCGGCCGCCGTCGAGGCCTACCAGGCGGCCGTCGCGCTGGCCGGGGAACTCGCGCGGCGCGCGCCCGCCGATGCCGGGCGCAAGGCGGTCTGGGGCGACAGCCTGAAGTGGCTAGGGCAGGCGTACTGGTACCAGGGCGATCTCGGCGCCGCGCTGCGCAACTTCGAGTCCGCCGGCGCCCTGCTGCAGGCCGCGCATGCGGCCAGCCCGGCCGACCCGGACCTCGCTTTCCAACTCGCCGCGGCGCACATCGACAGCGGCCGCGTGCTCGAGGCGCGCGGCGACTTCACCGCGGCGCAGGGCGCCTACGAGGCCGCGCTGGCGCTGTACCAGGAGCTGGCCGCGCGCGACCCGAAATGGCAGACGTACCTGGGCAGTGCCTGGGACAGCCTCGGCAAGCTGGCGCTGCAGCGCGGCCAGCTCGAGCAGGCAGTGACCGCCTACCGCACCAACCAGCGCATCCAGTCCGCGTTGGCGGCGCGCACGCCGGGCGACCATGCGCAACAGGAGCACTTGCTGCTCGCCAATGCGATCCTCGGCCGCACGCTCGGGCTGTGCGGTGAACTGGAGGCTGCGGTGCGCTACACCGACGCGGCCGTGCAGGTGGCCCAGGCGTTGAATGCGTTCGATCCGGCCGTGATGCCGTGGAAAGACCTTCTGGCGTTGTACAGCCAGCAGCTCGGCGGCCTGCAGCGGCAAGCCGGCCAGCTGGATGCGGCCGCGCGCCTGGATGCCGAGGCGGTGCGGATCCTCGCGGAGCTGATGGCCAAGGACCCGACCAGCACCGGTTACGCGCAGGATTTCGCGCAGGCACAACTGGAAGCCGCGCGGCTGCACGTCGCGCGCCATGCCGTCGAAGCCGCGGCGGCACCCGCCGATGCGGCGCTGGCGACGGTGCGCACGCTGCGCGCGCAAAGTCCCGACAGCCGCAGCCTGCTCCTGCTGGAAGCTCAGCTCCACCTCGTCCGCGGCACGATTGCCGCGCAGCGCAACGACCTGTCGTCGGCGCGGCGCGAGTGGACGCAGGCGCGCGACGGCCTCGAGCCGGCGCTGCGCGCCGGTGACGATCCGAACTTCCTCGCCGCCTACGCCGAGGCGCGGCTGCGGCTCGATGACGGCGACGGCGCGCAGGCGAGCATTGGCAAGCTGGCGGCGATGGGCTACCGCACGCCGGATTTTGTCGCGCTGCTTGAGAGCCGGCAGATCGCCTATCCCGCCAATGCCGAATTCGCGCAGCGGATCGCCGCGATCATGGACGAGCCGCCGGTGGCACGAACCGATCCCTCCACACCGCCGCGATGAGCGCCGCAGGTTCCACGGGCGATGCGGCCCGCCCTCCGAGCGCCGCGCGGGCAGAATGCAGAAGGAGTCCGATCATGCCGATCCAGGTCAGGCTGGATGTCAACGCCAACCCACCGGTGACCGTGCAACCGCAGAAGATGGCGGTCAACCGCGGCAACCAGATCGTCACATGGGTGCCGGCCGCGCAGCAGAAGTTCACGTTCGTCTCGTTGACCGGTTTGCCGACCCCGCCGTTCTCGAAGCTGAGCGTGCAGGACGGGCAGATCACGGTGACCAACGACAATCGCGCCGTCGGCGAGTATCCGTACACGATCGTGGTCAGCCTCGATGGCAAGCAATACAGCACGGCGGCGTCCGGTGCCGACGCGGGCGCGAAAGCCGGTTCGGCGCTCGCCACCGCCGCCGGCGCCGCCGCGCCGACGCCACTGATAGCCCGCCCGATCATCGACAACAAGTGATCGATCGCCATCGGCATGCAGGTCCATGGCAGTGAGCGCCATCGTTGCCCCGCTGGTCGTCGGCGTCACCAGCCATCGCAACATTCCCGCACGCGAGGCCGAGGCGATCCGGCGCCGCGTGCGGGAGTTCTTCGCGCAGCTGCAGCACGAGTTCCCCGGCCTGCCGCTGGTCGTGCTGTCGGCGTTGGCCGCCGGCGGCGACCAGTGGGTGGCCGAGGAAGCGCTCGCGGCCGGGGCGGAGCTGGTCGCGCCGCTGCCGCTGCCACCGGCGGCCTACGCAGACGATTTCACCGACGCTGCCAGCCGCGTGGCGTTCGCCGAGCTGTGCCGGCGCGCCCGGGTGCTGCAGCTGCCGGCGCTTTCCGCGGCCGGCGAGGCCGCCATGCCGGGCGATGCGCGTGACCGGCACTATGCCCAGGCCGGCATCTACATCGCCAGCCACAGCCACATCCTGCTGGCGCTGTGGGATGGTCGCGAGTCGGACCTGCTCGGCGGCACCGCGCAGGTCGTCCGCTACCATCTCACCGGCGTCATGCCCGGCGCGATCGAGCGGCGCCGCGGCGCGCAGGCCCTGCTTGGCAGAGGCGACGAAAGCCTCGTCTACCACATCGTGTGCTCGCGCGCCGGCCGCGACGGCGTGGCGCTGCCTCCGCTGCCGCCCCTGCAGCCTTTGCAGGCGCGCTGGCTGGGCCGCGAGCGCGTGCGCGCGGGCAGCGACGGCATGCCGGCGGAGTTCCGCCTGATGTTCACGCGCATGCGCCAGTTCGACGAGGACTGCCAGCGCCATGCGGAAAGGATCCGGGCCGATGCGCAGGCGCCGGACGGCACCGCCGCGCAAGCGTCGGATGACCCGATCGACGGCCTGTTCGCCGCGGCCGACTGGCTGGCGCGGCATTTCCAGCGGCGCGTGCTGCAGGCGCTGCGCAGCATCTATGTGCTGGCCACGCTGATGGGCATCGCGTTCGTCTGCTATTCCGACCTGCCGACCGACCTGCCGTACCAGGACCATGCGATCTACGTGTTCATCGTGCTGTTCGGCGCCGGCGTGCTGGTGGACCGCGTCGCACGCCGCCGCGACTGGTACCGCAAGTACATCGACTACCGTGCGCTCGCCGAAGGGTTGCGCGTGCAGCATTGGTGGCGCGAGGCCGGCATTGCGCCGACCAGCTCGAGCGGCTTCGCGCACGACAACTTCATGCAGAAGCAGGACATCGAACTCGGCTGGATCCGCAACGTGATGCGCGCGGCCAGCGTGCGCACGTTCGACGATGCCGCGCCGCCGGACGCCGCGCTGGCAAGGATCGGCGCCGAGTGGATCGGCGCGCCTGGCCACGGCGGCCAGCTCGACTACTACACGCGCAAGAGCGAGCGCCGCAGTCGCACGCAGCGCCTGACGCGCGGCCTCGGGCGCGCGTGCCTGTGGACCAGCATCGCGATCAGCCTCCTGCTGGCGCTGTTCCAGCATCGCATCGGCCCGGACGACACGACCTCGCTGGTGGCGCTGATGGGCACGCTGACGATCATCGCGGCCGCGCGTGAGTCGTATGCCTACCGCAAGGGCGACAAGGAATTGATCAAGCAGTACCGCTACATGCACGGCATCTTCGCCGAGGCGCGCCACCTGCTCGATCGCGTGCACGATGCCAACGGCCGCCGCGAGATCCTGCGCGCGCTCGGCGAGGCGGCCCTGGCCGAGCATGCCGAGTGGGCGCTGATGCACCGCGAGCGGCCGCTGGAGAACGCGCGGTTTTGAGTCCTGCATGGTGGAGACGAAAGTCGCCCAAGTAAGCAAAGCGCACCGGGCATTTCGCGGCACCGTGTGCGTGTTCCCGGGTGCGGCCTGCAGCCTTGCCCGCGCTTGCGCGCATGGTGGGACTCGCCGTGGAGCGGTGGCGTGTTGCCGGGCGTAGCGCGCGGCTGCGTCCCACCCTACGAGGGCCGTTGCGGCGTTGATGGCTGGGCGCCGCGCGAGCGAATCACCGTCGCATCCGCGTGGCGTTGCGCATGGTGGGACTCGCCGTGGTGCGGTTGCGTCGAGCCGGCTGCTGCGCGCGGCTGCGTCCCACCCGACGACAGTACGGTTCGTGCCTGCGCCCTCTAGTGCTGAAGGAGCGGTGTCAGAACAGTTCCGGCGCGATCAGCCGCCGCACCGGTGCGAAGCTGCGCCGATGGATCGCACAGGGGCCGAGCCGTTCGAGCGCGGCGAGGTGCTCGGGCGTGGCGTAGCCCTTGTGGCGGGCGAAGCCGTAGCCGGGATGGCGCGTGTCGAGTTCGCCCATCAGCGCGTCGCGTGCGGTCTTGGCGAGGATCGAGGCGGCGCTGATCGCCGCCTCGCTGGCGTCGCCGCCGATGATCGCGCGCGCCGGGCAGGGTAGCTCCTTGGGCAGGCGGTTGCCGTCGATCAGCGCCAGCGTCGGTGCGATGCTGAGTGCCTGCAGCGCACGCGTCATGCCGGCCAGCGTCGCGCCGAGGATGTTGAGCCGCTCGATCTCGTCGACCTCGACCATGACCACCGACCATGCCAGCGCGGCGGCACGGATCTGCGGCGCCAGCGCGTCGCGCTGCGCCTCGGCGAGTTGCTTGGAGTCGGCCAGGCCCTCGAGCGGGCGGGACGGATCGAGGATCACTGCGGCGACCACGACCGGCCCGGCCAGCGGGCCGCGGCCGGCCTCGTCGACGCCGGCGACGAGGGCTTCGGTAGCGATGCTCATTCGTGCAGGTCGTGCAGCCTGGTGAAGATGTGGTCGTGGTACGAGGCCAGCATCTTCGTCTCCTTGCAGTCGAGGTAGCGGCCCTTGCAGCGCTCGCGCAGCAGAGTGTTGGCCTGCTGGAACGCGTCCTTCGGCACGCCGGCGACATCCAGCACGAGCGAGCCGAGGAACGCGATGTCGAGCACCGGGTAATCGAACTTGCGCCGCACCGGGAAATTCGACTTCAGCATGTAGTAGGTGACCCAGTTCGAGGTGTGTGCGGCTTCCTTCGGCACCTTCTTCGGGATCTGGTTGATCGCGCCGTCGAAGGACGGCTGGTGGTCGCCGAAGTGGACCAGCACGGCCGGCTGCTTGCCGCCGAGCAGCGACTTCTCCAGCTCGGCCAGCATCGCGTCGGACTGCTGCAGGCGCTCGAGGTAGTTGCCGAGGTTGAGGTTCAGCCAGTCATCCAGCGCCTTCGGCTTGAACGTGCCGGGGAACAGCGGCTTGTCGTACGGCGGCGGCAGCTCGGCCAGCGGCACCATGTGCGGGCCGTGCTGGTGCAAGGTCAGCATGAACACGAACAGCGGCTGGTCCGGGTGCATGCGCTTCTCGTCGGCGTAGATGCGCTGGAACACCGCGAGCAGGTCGGCGTCGCGGCTCTTCCAGCCCAGGCCGTAGTCGGTGCCGTCGTAGAACGCGTCGAAGCCGTAGTAGTCGTAGGCGTTGCGTGCGTTGAGGAAATCGCCGCTCATCGGATACAGCGCGATCGTGCGGTAGCCGGCTTCGGAGAACGCCTTCGGCAAGGTGTAGGCGACGCGCGGGGCGAGGTTGTACGGCGCGTACAGGCCGGCGTTGCCGAACAGCGTGTGCGCAAGGCCGGTCAGGAACGAGAACTCGCTCGTCCAGGTGCCGCCGCCAAACGTGTGCACGCTCATCGGGCCGTGCGCGCGCGTCTGCCGGTCCGGCTCGAACATGCGCCGCTTGCACACCGGCAGCGTGCACAGCTTCAGGATGCGCGGATCGAACGTGCTCTCCTCGAGGATCGCGACCACGTCCGGGCGCGTCGGCGGCGCCTGCAGCGGCCGGTCCAGCTTCCAGTCGATGCCGTGGTCGACGTCCGGCGGGATCGCCGGCACGGTGATGACGGTGTCGTTGAACGAGGTGAAGAAGTCGGTGATGAAGCTGCGGTCGTTCACCGTGATCCACATCGGCTTGTTGAACACCGCGTTGAACGGGCCGTCCACCGACAGGCAGGTGACCAACAGGCAGCCGGCCGAGACCGCGCCGAGCCCGCGCGTGCCGATGCGTGCCGCGCGCGGATGCCGCGCGAGCAGCGTGGCGTGCTCGCGGCGGTATGCGACGACCAGCAGCAGCGGCACCAGCACCAGCGTGGCGAGGCTGGCGCCGAGCAGCAGCGGATAGTGCGAGATGACCTCGAGCGTGCCGGCGTTGACGAAGTAGGCGAGGTCCGGCGCCAGCAGCGGCGTCGTCAGGTACATGAACTTGAGCGAGGCGGCGATCTCGATCACGCCGAACACCAGCGCGACGACGAGCAGCGAGAACGCCACGCGCGCGCTGGCGAACAGCGCCAGGAGCAGGCCGAGCAGGACCAGCGTGCCGGCGAAGATCCGCTCCGGTACGGTGTTTTCGGTCAGCGGGCCGAATGCGACCAGCGCGGCGAACGCGAGCGCGGCCACGGCGCGCAGCAGCGGCGCGCGGCGGGCGGGAGGAGGGGCGGGGTCGATCATGCGGTGGCGGCCATCGGGCGCATCCTGCGCAGGCGCACGGCTGGCGTCAATGTGCGCGAACTCGCTCAAGCGTCGGCGGCCGGCCCGACCAGTTCGGCGATTGCCGCGGCGGCGCCGCGGCTGGCGTCGCCGCGCAGGGCCAGGTGCAGGCGGCGATACTCGGCCAGCAGCGCCGGATCGGGCGCGCGCGCCGCCAGCAGCGGGCGTATCGCGTCGGCCAGCGCGGCCGGCGTGCAGGCGTCCTGCATCAGTTCCGGCGCGAGGTCGCGCCCGGCCAGCACGTTTGGCAGCGCGTAGCGCGCGGTCTTGAGCATCCCGAACGCCTTGACGATGCGGTAGGTCAGCGGCGCGATGCGGTAGGCGACCACCATCGGCCGCTTCGCCAGCATTGCCTCGAGCGTGGCTGTGCCGGAGGCGAGCAGGATCGCGTCGGCGGCGATCATGGCTTCGTGCGCATGGCCGTCGAGGACGTGAATGGGGAATGGGGCATCGGGAAAGGAGGAAGCGGGCATGGCGGCTGCCGCGTGCCCTGCGATTCCCGTTTCCCGATTCCCGATTCCTGCCTTCGCGAGCACGCTCGCGAAGGCTTCGCGGCATCGGGCATTGGCCATCGGCGCGACGACCTGCAGGTGCGGGATCTCGGCGGCGAGCTGGCTTGCGGCGGCGAGGAAGTCGGCGCCGAGCCGCGCGATCTCGCCGAGGCGGCTGCCGGGCAGCAGCGCCAGCACCGGCGCGTCGGCCGGCAGGCCGAGCGCGGCGCGCGCGGCGGCGCGGTCGGGTTCGAGCGGGAACGCGTCGGCGAGCGGGTGGCCGACGAAGCGCGCATCGACGCCGTGGCGCGCGTAGATCGGCGGCTCCATCGGGAACAGGCACAGCACGCGGTCGGCGCTGCGGCCGATCTTCGCCGCGCGCTGCTGGCGCCAGGCCCAGATCGACGGGCTGACGTAGTGCACGGTGCGGATGCCGCCGCGCTTGAGCGTGCGCTCGAGGCCGAGGTTGAAGTCCGGCGCGTCGATGCCGATGAACGCATCCGGCTGCCACGCGCGCACGCGCCGCGCGACATCGCGGCGGATGGCGAGCAGTCCGGGCAGGTGCCTGAGCACCTCGACCAGCCCCATCACGGCGAGCTTCTCCGCCGGATACCAGGCCTCGAGTCCGGCCGCGACCATCCGCGGCCCGCCGACCCCGGCGAACTGCGCTTCCGGAAAGCGCTCGCGCAGCGCCGCGATCAGCCCGGCGCCGAGCAGGTCACCGGACGCCTCGCCGGCGACGAGGGCGAAGCGCTTCGCGCCGGGAATCGGGAATGGGGAATCGGGAATCGGAAACTGCATGTCGCCAGGTCGATGCGTGCTCGCGATCCGGACCCCGCGCTTGCCGTTGGCAGGAGCGGGCGCCTGCTCGCCCGATTCCCGATTCCCCATTCCCGATTCCCGGTTCTTCACCTCGCCAACGCCCGCCCGCTGCGCTCGATGAAGTCGAGCAGCGCGGCGACGTCGGCGCTGTCCCTGGCCTGCTCGGCGAGCTTCTCGCGCGCCTCGGCCAGCGGCGTGCCGGCGACGTAGACGGTGCGGTAGGCGCGCTTGATCGCGGCGATGCGCTCGGCGTCGAAGCCGCGGCGCTTGAGGCCTTCGCTGTTGATGCCGCGCGGGCGCGCGTAGTCGCCGGCGATCATCACGAACGGCGGCACGTCGCCGTTGACGAGGCTGCCCATGCCGACGAACGCGTGCGCGCCGATCTTGCAGAACTGGTGGATGCCGGTGAAGCCGCCGAGGATTGCGTGATCGCCGACCTCGACGTGGCCGGCGAGCGTGGCGTTGTTGGCGAACACGACATGGTTGCCGACGATGCAGTCGTGCGCGACGTGCACGTAGGCCATGATCCAGTTGTCGTCGCCGATGCGCGTGACGCCGCCGCCGTCGGCGGTGCCGCGGTTGAACGTGGTGAACTCGCGGATCACGTTGCGGTCGCCGATCACCAGCTCGCTGAGCTCGCCGTGGAACTTCTTGTCCTGCGGTTCGGCGCCGAGCGAGGCGAACTGGAAGATGCGGTTGTCGCTTCCGATGCGTGTGGCGCCCTCGATCACGACATGCGGACCGATGCGGGTGCGATCGCCGATCTCGACATCCGGCCCGACGATGCTGTACGGGCCGATGTGGACATCGGCGCCGATCTTCGCGGCCGGGTCGACGAGGGCGGTCGCGTGGATCATCAGCGCGCGACCTCGGCGCAAAGCATCTCGGCTTCGGCTGCGAGCTGGTCGCCGACGAAGGCGCGGCCCTGGAACTGGCTCATGTTGCGCATCGAGCGCTTGTGCTCGACCTCCAGGCGCAACTGGTCGCCCGGCACGACGGTGCGGTTGAAGCGCGCGTTGTCGACCTTGACCAGGTAGAACACGGCCGGCTTGGCCGCCTCGTGCGGCACCGACAGCTTGATCATCACGCCGGCTGCCTGCGCCATCGCCTCCACGATCAGCACGCCCGGCATGACCGGGTGGCCCGGGAAATGGCCCTGGAAGAACGGTTCGTTGATGGTGACGTTCTTCAGCGCGGTCACGCGCTTGCCTGGCTCGAGCGCGACGATGCGGTCGAGCAGCAGGAACGGATAGCGGTGCGGCAGGATCGCCGCGATCTGCTCGACGCCGATCGGGAGCTGCAGCGCGGCGGGGTGTTCGTTCATGGGTCTTCTTCCTTCCCGGCGGCGCCGACGCGCCGCGCGATTTCGTCCAGGTGCCTGAAGCGCGCCGCGTTGCGCCGCCACAGCCGGTTCGGCTGGATCGGCGTGCCGGACGAGTATTCGCCGGGCTCGCGGAGCGAATGCGTGACCAGGCTCATTGCGGTCACGGTGACGCGATCGGCCAGGCTCAAATGACCGAGTATGCCAGCGCCGCCGCCGATCAGGCAGTATCGCCCGATCGTGGCGCTGCCGGCGACGGCGGCGCAGCCGGCCAGCGCGCTGTGCGCGCCGATGCGGACGTTGTGCGCGATCTGGATCTGGTTGTCGAGGCGCACGTCCTCCTCGAGCACGGTGTCGCCGAGCGCGCCGCGGTCGATGGTGGTGTTGGCGCCGATCTCGCAGTCGTCGCCGACGACGACGCCGCCGAGCTGCGGCACCTTGATCCAATGGTCGCGATCGAACGCGAGGCCGAAGCCGTCGGCGCCGAGTACCGCGCCGGGATGGACCAGCACGCGCTTGCCGAGCGTGACGTCCTGCACCAGCGTCACGCGCGCGACCAGGCGCGATTGCGCGCCGACCGCGCAGTCGCGGCCGACGATGCAATGCGGCCCGAGCACCGCGCCGTCGTCGACGCGCGCGCCGTCCTCGATCACGCAGTACGGGCCGATGCTGGCGCCGGCGGCGATCGTGGCGGTGGCGGCGACGACCGCGCTGGGGTGGATGCCGGGCGCGGCGGCCGGCTGGCGTTCGTACAGCGCGGCGATCTTCGCGAACGCGACGTATGGGTCGCGCGCGATCAGGCAGGAGCCGTCCCAGGCGTCCGCGTCGGCTTCGCGCAGCACCACGGCGGCAGCCTGCGTCTGCGCCAGCTGCGCGCGGTAGCGCGGGTTGGCGAGGAAGCCGAGCTGCGTCGGACCGGCTTGCGCCAGCGTGGCGACGCCGGCGATCGGCTGCTGGGGATCGCCGCGCATCGCGAGCTCGAAGCGCGCGGCGAGCTGGCCGAGGGTGAAGGTCGCGGTGGTCATGGCGTGGACGCTTTCGGCGGCTGGCGGCGCAGGCGTTCGAGGATGCGCTCGGTCACGTCGACGCGCGGGCTGGCGTAGACGACCGGGCTCGGCACGATCAGGTCGAAGCCCTGCTCGCGCGCGAACTCAACCACCGCATCGTTGATCTCGCGCCAGCTGCGGTCGAGTTCCTGGTCGCTGCGCGTCTTCAACTCGGCGCGCAGGTTGTCGCGGTTGCGCTTGATCGAGCGGTCGAGTGCGTCGATCTCGCGCTGCAGCGCGTCGGCGTCCGCCTTCGGCAGCGTCGCGGCGGTGCGCGCCTGGCGCGCGCGCAGCTCGGCGGCGCGCTGCTCGTCGGCCTTCAGCGCGGCGTCGCGCGCGGCGAATTCACGCTCGAGCTTCTGCCGCCCGGCAAGCACCTGCGGCGCACTGTCGAGCAGGCGCTTCATGTCGACGTAGCCGATCTTCGTCGCTGCAGGCGTCTGCGCGTGCGCGCCGCCGGCAAGGGCCAGCGTCGAGGCGAGCAGCATCGCTAGCAAACGGCCCGATGCTGATGCTGGCTGCGCCATCCGGCGTCTTCCTCGTTGCTGCGCCGTCCCCGGTGGACCTCGGTGTGGATCAGAAGGTGTTGCCGAACGTGAACTGGATCATCTCGGTGTCGTCGCCGGGCTTCTTGCGGATCGGCTTGGCGAAGTTGATCACGATCGGGCCGACCGGTGCGCGCCACTGGAACGAGATGCCGGTGGACGCACGCAGCTCGCTGGCGCTCCAGCTCTTGTAGGGCTTGCAGGCGTCGAGCGTGCAGAGGGTGTTCTTGAACACGTTGCCGACGTCGACGAACCAGGTCAGGCGCGTGCTGTCGTCGTTCTCCTTCATGAACGGCGTCGGGAAGATCACCTCGGCCGAGGCGACCGTCTTGAACGCGCCGCCGAGCGGCAGGCGGCAGTACTTGTTCGACGGCGGACAGTTGGTCGGGTCGAACACCGTGTACGGGCCGAGCGTGTTGTCGCGGAAGCCACGCACGTCGGAGACGCCACCGGCATAGAAATTCTCGAAGAACGGCAGGCCGCCGAGGTTGGCGATGTAGCGCGGGTGGTCCGCCGGCAGCACGCTCTTGGGCGCGTTCCAGGTGTCGCCGTAGCCGACCATGAAGTGGCCGTAGAAGGTCAGGCTGTCGGTCATGCGCAGGTACTGCGCGAAGCGGTAGTTGATCTTGTAGTACTCGACCGTCGAGCCCGGCAGCGTCGCTTCCAGCGACAGCGACTGCAGCGAGCCGCGGGTCGGGTTCCAGTAGCGGTTGCGCGTGTCGTGCGCCCACGACAGCTGCATGTTCCAGGTGTGGAACGTGCGGTGGCCGAGGTTGTCGATGTAGTCGACGATGTTCTGCGGCGTGCCGTAGTAGGCCGTGATGCCGGTCTTGCTGACGCCGAGCTGGGTGTTGATCGTGTCCGACTCGGTGATCGGCAAGCTCGCGTAGATGTTGAACGCGTCGGTGTTGCTGAGGTAGCTGGCGATGTTCTGCTCGCTCGCGTCCAGCTCGGTGTGCTGGATGTCGTAGCCGATGCCGATGCCGTCGTCGGTCAGGTACGGCTCGTAGTAGGACAGCTGGTAGCGCTGCAGGTACGAGCTGCGCATGGCCGACACCGACACGCGGTCGCCGCTGCCGAAGAAGTTGTTCTGCGTCACCGCGACGCTGCCGATCAGACCCTGCAGCTGCGAGTAGCCGAGGCCGAACGTGAACTGGCCGGAGTTTTGCTCCTCGACCGCGACGGCCAGGTCGACCTGGTCCTCGGTACCGGGCACCTTGGGCGTCTCGATCGACACGGTCTTGAAGTAGCCCAGGCGCTGCAGGCGGATCTTCGAGCGGTCGATCGCCGCTTGCGAATACCAGGCGCCTTCGAGCTGGCGCATCTCGCGGCGAAGCACCTCGTCCTCGGTATGCGAGTTGCCCTTGAACACGATCTGGCGCACGTAGACGCGCTTGCCCGGATCGATGAAGAAGTTGATGCCGACGGTGCGCTTTTCCTTGTCGATCGCCGGCAGCGGCTGCACTTCGGCGAACGCGTAGCCGATGTTGGACAGCGCCGCAGTGATCGCGTCGACCGACTGCTCGACCTTCTTGCGCGAGAACACGTCGCCGGCCTTGGCCTGGATCATCTTGCGCAGGTCGTCTTCCTTGAGCACCAGCGTGCCGGTCAGCTTGATGTCGCTGATCGTGTAGACCTCGCCTTCCTTGATGTTGGCGACGACGTACATCTTGCGCTTGTCGGGGCTGATCGAGACCTGGGTCGACTCGACGTTGAAGTCGGCGTAGCCGCGGTCCATGTAGTAGGACTGCAGCTTCTCGAGGTCGCCGGACAGCTTTTCGCGCGAGTACTGGTCGTCCTTGGAGTACCAGGAGGTCCAGTTCGAGGTATCGGACTCGAATTCCTCGCGGATCGCCTTGTCCGGGAAGGTGGTGTTGCCGACGATGTTCAGGTGTTTGATCTTCGCCGCCTTGCCTTCGGCGATGTTGATCGCGATCTCGATGCGGTTGCGGTCGAGGTTGACGGTGGCGGTCTTGACCGAGACGTTGTACTTGCCGCGGTTGTAGTACTGGCGGGTCAGCTCGCTCTGTACCTCGGCCAGCTTGAGCGGATCGTACGACTCGCCCTCGGCCAGGCCGATGCCCTTGAGGCCCTTGAGCAGGTCTTCTTCCTTGAGGTCCTTGTTGCCGCGGATCGCGATCTTGCTGATCTGCGGGCGCTCCTTCACGGTCACGACGAGGATGTCGCCCTGGCGGCCGAGCTGCACGTCGTTGAAGAAGCCGGTCTTGTACAGCGCGCGGATCGCCTGCTCGGCGCGGTCAGGCGTCAGCGCGTCGCCCTTCTCGACCGGCAGGTAGGTGAACACCGTGCCCGCGGCGATGCGCGACAGGCCGTCGATGCGGATGTCGGAGATCGTGAACGTGTCGAATGCGGAGGCGTGGCGCGCGGCGAGAAAGGCGAGCAGGAAAACAGCGGCAATACGCTTCATCGTCACTTCCGTCTGGGCATCGTGGGGCCCGCGACGGGTACTGCCGCGGCCTGGTGTTTGTTTCGGGGCAGAACCGCGATCAGGATGCGATCCGCAGGATGTCGTTGTAGAACGCCAGGCCCATCAAGGCCATCAGCAGGGTCAGACCGACATACTGACCGGCGATCTGCGCACGCTCACTGACCGGACTGCCCTTTAACAGTTCGATAAGGTAATACAGCAGATGGCCGCCGTCCAAGATCGGGATCGGCAGCAGGTTCAGGATCGCCAGGCTGAGCGAGATGATCGCCAGGAAGTTCAGGAACCAGGCCGGCCCGAGCTGGGCCGAGCTGTTGGCGACCTGGGCGATCGTGATCACGCCGGAGAGGTTCTTCAGCGAGGCCTGCCCGGTGACCATGCGGCGGAGCATGCCGAGCGTCTCGGTGCTGCGCTGCCAGGTCTCGGCCAGCGCCTTTGGCACTGCCGCCAGCGGGCCGTAGTGCAGGGTCGCGTCGTATTTCGCCTCGACCGGCTGCGGCGCGATGCCGAGCAGCCAGGCCGGCGCCTTGCCGTCGTCGCGTGCGGCCGGGTTGCGTTCCGGTGTAGCCGGCAGCTCGTGCCGCTGGCCGGCGCGCTCGATCGCGAGCAGCAGCGGGTGGTCGGCGCTGGCCTGCTGCTGGATCGCCGCCGGCACGTCGCGCCAGTCGGCGATCTTCGTCTCGCCGATCGCGAGGATGCGGTCGCCCGGCTGCAGGCCGGCGCGCGCCGCGGCGCTGTCCGGCGAGACCGTGCCGATCACCGGCGGCACCGCCCACTGGCGCGGCGCCAGGCCGATCTCGCGGTACAGCGCCTGCTCGTCGAGGTCGCGCGGCAGCTTCGAGAGCGGCAGCGTGCGCTGGCGTTCGGTGCCGCCGGCGTCGACCACGCTGAGCTTGAGGTCGTGGCGGTCCATGCCGGCCTGCATCACGAGCAGGCTGGCGTCGGTCCAGGTCTCGACCGGCGTGCCGCCGACCGCGGTGATGCGGTCGCCGGCCTGGAAGCCGGCGCTGGCGGCGATGTGGTCGACCGGGCCGAGCACCGGCTGGTAGTCCGGCTTGCCGATCACGAACATCAGCCAGAACGCGGCCAGCGTGAAGACCAGGTTGAATGCCGGGCCGGCGGCGGCGATCGCCATGCGCTGGCCGACCGGCTTGCGGTTGAACGCGCGGTCGAGTTCGGCCGCGTCGACCGCGCCCTCGCGCTCGTCGAGCATCTTGACGTAGCCGCCGAGCGGGATCGCCGCGATCGCGAATTCGGTGCCGTGGCGGTCGCGGCGCGACCACAGCGCCTTGCCGAAGCCGACCGAGAACTTCAGCACCTTCACGCCGCAGCGGCGCGCGACGACGAAGTGGCCGAATTCATGGAAGGTGACGAGCAGGCCGAGCGTGACCAGCAGCCACCAGACGGAACCGAAGAATTCGTTCATTGCGAGACGGGAATCGGGATTGGGGAATCGGGAATCGGGTGTCCGGAGCCGTGATGGGGCGAGGCAAGGTGAGGCTGGAACATCGACATGCTGGGCACCAAGGCACTCGGGCTCAGGTTTCGGTGCGCCGGCGCCGTTCCTATTCCCGATTCCCAATTCCCAATTCCCGGATGATACGTTGGGCTTGCCGACGCGCAGTTAAATCGGCGTCAAGCAACGTCGCGAGATCGCTGGCCGGTGCCGACGGCAGCGCTTCGAGGCAGCGTTCGATCGTCTGCGCGATCGCCAGGAACGGCAGGCGATGGTCGAGGAACGCGGCGACCGCTTCCTCGTTGGCGGCGTTCAGGGTCGTCGTCGCGGTGCCGCCGGCGCGCAGCGCCTGGTAGGCCAACGCGAGGCAGCGGAACGTGGCCAGGTCGGGCGCCTCGAAGTCGAGCCGCGCGAGCGCGAGCAGGTCCAGTGGTGCGACGCCGGTCTCGACGCGCTCGGGCCAGGCCAGGCCGTAGGCGATCGCGGTGCGCATGTCCGGGTTGCCGAGCTGCGCCAGCACCGAGCCGTCGACGTACTCGACCAGCGAATGCACGATGCTCTGCCGGTGCACGACCACGTCGATGCGCTCGGCCGGCGCGTCGAACAGGTAATGCGCCTCGATGACCTCCAGGCCCTTGTTCATCAAGGTGGCCGAATCGACCGAGATCTTGCGGCCCATGCGCCAGTTCGGGTGCGCGCAGGCGCGCTCGGGCGTGACGTCGGCGAGGTCGGCGACGGTGAGGCCACGGAACGGACCACCCGAGGCGGTCAGCAGCAGGCGCCGCACGCCAGCGCGACCGAGGTCCGGGCGGCCACCGGGCAGGCACTGGAACACCGCGTTGTGCTCCGAATCGAGCGGCAGCAGCTCGCCGCCGCCCTCGGCCAGCGCGGCCAGCAGCAGCGGGCCGGCCATCACGATCGCTTCCTTGTTGGCCAGCAGCAGGCGCTTGCCGGCGCGCGCGGCGGCCAGCGTAGACTCCAGCCCGGCCGCGCCGACGATCGCCGCGACCACGGTGTCGCAGTGCGTGCCGCTGGCCGCTTCGACCAGCGCGTCCGCCCCGGCCGCGACGCGGCAGGCGACGCCGGCGGCGGCGAGCCGCGCGCGCAGCTCGGCTTCGCGGGCTGGATCGGCGATCACCGCCAGCTCCGGACGGAACTTCGTGCACAGCTCGGCCAGCGCGCTGACGCTGCGGTGCGCGGCCAGCGCGGTCACGCGGAAGCGGTCGGGATGGCGCGCGACGACGTCGAGCGTGCTCGCGCCGATCGAGCCGGTCGCGCCGAGGACCGCAATCTTCCTCATGACCCGGATGTCCTCACGGGCCGAACGCGAGGTCGAGCAGCGCCTTGCCGGCGGCGAACACCGGCAGCGCCGCGAACAGGCTGTCGAAGCGGTCGAGCAGGCCGCCGTGGCCGGGAATCAGTACGCCCGAGTCCTTCACGTTGGCCTGGCGCTTGAGCAGGCTTTCGAACAGGTCGCCGACGATCGAGGCGACCACGATCAGCAGTCCCAGCGCGACCAGCGCGGCCAGCGCGACGCCGCGCTGGCCGAGCAGCCAGCCGCCGGCCAGCGCCAGCAGCGCGGCGCCCGCCAGCGCGCCCCAGGCGCCGGCGCGCGTCTTGTTCGGGCTGATGCGCGGCGCGAGCTTGGTCGTGCCAAAGCGCTTGCCGGCGAAGTAGGCGGCGGTGTCCGCCATCCAGGTCAGCATCAGTGCGAGCAGCGCCCAGGCATGGCCGCGGTCGGCGCCGCCGTGGATCTCGATCAGGGCGAGCCAGGCCGGCAGGATCGCGAGCTCGCCGGCGGCGAGCTTGATCAGCGCGTTCTCGCGCGTCGGCGCCGCGCCCCAGGCGAGGTTGCGCATCCACGCCAGCGCGAGCAGCCACCAGGCGAGGCCGGCGCCGATCACCCACCACGCCGCATCCTGCCCGCGCAGCTGCCACAGCAGCACGAGCAGGCCGGCGTTGACGGCCAGGATGGCGCCGCGCAGCGGGCGCGAGGACAGGCCGGCCAGGCGCGCCCATTCCCACAGCGCGAGCAGCGACAGCACGCCGAGCACTGAGGCCAGCACCGCGGTCGGCAGGAACAGGATGATCGCGACCCCGATCGGGGCCAGCACCAGGGCGGTCAGGGTACGTTGCTTGAGCATGCGCAGGGCCTTGCCGTCAGCCGATCGCGCGCGCTTGCGCGGAGGTCAGGCCGTAGCGGCGCTCGCGGCGTGCGAACTCGGCCAGCGCGGCGTCGAGCACGGCGGCATCGACGTCCGGCCACAGCGTGTCGGTGAAGTACAGCTCGGCGTAGGCGGTCTGCCAGAGCAGGAAATTGCTGATGCGCATCTCGCCTCCGGTGCGGATGAAGAGGTCGACCGGCGGCTGGTCGGCCAGGCAGACGTGGCGGGCAAACACGGTTTCGTCGATCGTGGCCGGATCGAGCTCGCCGCGCGCCGCGGCGGTCGCCAGCGCGCGCGCGGCCTGCGCGATGTCCCAGCGGCCGCCGTAGTTGACCGCGATGTTGAGCTGCAGCGAGGCGTTGCCGGCAGTGCGCTGCATCGCCGCGTGCATGCGCTGGGCCAGTTCCGGCGCGAACGCGCCGAGCTCGCCGACGAAGCGCACGCGCACGTCGTTGGCGGCGAGCTCGTCGACCTCGCGGTCGAGCGCCTTCAAAAACAGCTGCATCAGCGCGCCGACTTCCTCGTCCGGCCGCTTCCAGTTCTCGCTCGAGAACGCGAACAGGGTCAGCGCCGCGATGCCGCGGCGGCGGCAGAACTCGATCGCCGCGCGCACCGCCTTCTGGCCTTCGCGGTGGCCGAGGCTGCGCGGCAGGTGGCGGCGCTCGGCCCAGCGGCCGTTGCCGTCCATGACGATCGCGATGTGGCGCGGGACGCGCGCGGCGGCATCTGGAACCATGCTTCACACTGTAGGAGCGGCTTCAGCCGCGACTCGTTCGGTCGGCTCGGCGCGTCAGGCCGCACGTTGCGGGACGAAGACCGGTCGCGCGCGCAGGCCGGGCGGTGGGCTCGGGCCGGCGGGCGAATCCCGAGTCTCCGATGCAATCCCGGTCTTACATCGCCATCAACTCGTCTTCCTTCGCCTTGACCACGCCGTCGATGTCCTTGACGAACTTGTCGGTGAATTTCTGGATCTCGTCCTCGACGCGGCGCTCGTCGTCTTCGCTGATCTTCTTTTCCTTGAGCAGTTCCTTGGCCTGGTGCAGCGCGTCGCGGCGCACGTTGCGCACCGCGACCTTGGCGTTCTCGCCCTCGTGCGCGACGTGCTTGGACAGCTCCTTGCGGCGCTCCTCGGTCAGCGGCGGCAGGTTGATGCGGATCAGCGTGCCGACGGTGGTCGGCGTCAGCCCGAGGTCGGAGGCGAGGATCGCCTTCTCGATCGCGCCGACCATGTTCTTCTCGAACGGCGTGATCGTGATCGAGCGCGAGTCGGCGAGCGCGACGCTGGCGACCTGCGTGATCGGCGTGTCGGTGCCGTAGTAGGGGACCTTGAGCGGTTCGATCAGCGCCGTGCTGGCGCGACCGGTACGCAGGCGCGTGAGTTCCTGTCGAAGCGACTCGACGCTCTTCTGCATGCGCGTCTGCGCGTCCTTCTTGATGTTGTCGAGCATGGCGCGGCCACCTGTCTGTATGGCAAGTTGGCCGGCGAGTATAGCAGCGCCTGCGCGGGCACTGGCCCGCCGCTGCGGAGCGACGGGGCCGCGGTGAGGCCGGTCTCATGCACGGGGCGAGGCGTCGGGCGGCTCGTGCATGACGGGGCCGAGCGCGGCACGCAACTCGTCGACTTCGCGTTCGAGGTCGCCGCCGCTGGCGGCCGTCGCGGCGAGCTCGGTCCGTATCAGCTCGCGCAGGCGCTGGCGCAGGCGATGCACCGCCACCGCCAGCGTGTTGCGGCGCAGCCGCAGTGCCTTGGCGAGCTCGGCGTAGTCGGCCTTGTCCGGCGCTTCGAGCAGAAAGTCGCGCAACTGGTCGAACACCTCGCCCTTGCCGGCTGCCAACGCCTCCTCGCGCAGCCGGCCGAGCGCCGCTTCGAGGACCGTCATGGCCCAGGCGCGCTCGAACACGCGCTCGGGCGTCTCGGCGTCGCTGGCGACATTGTCCAGCCGCACGCGACCGGCCTCGAACGATTCGAAGCGCACCTTGCCGCCGCGCTTGATCGTGCGCCCCTCTTCCTCGGTGTTGAGCAGGAAGCGCTTGACCGCGGTCAGCAGGAAGGCGCGAAAGCGACCCTGCGTGGCGTCGGCGCCGACCTGATGGCCGTGCTCGATGAAGCGCGTGAAGAACGCCTGGGTCAGGTCCTCGGCGTCGGCGCGGTAGCCGCGATGCCGGATGTAGGCCAGTACGGGCGCGCGGTAGGCGCGGCAGAGCGCCTCGAGTGTGGCTTGCACCTCACCCGTAGCGGCCTGCCCGCGCAGGACCGCGCTCCATTGCACCGTGTCGGGCACGCTCATGCCGACTACCTTTCCGAGGTGGAGTATGCGCCGGGTGGGCGGCCGTGCCATGTGCCGTCGACCCGTGCGCGGTGGCCTGCCGGCACGCCGCGCAGGCGCGTGGTCGCGGGGGCCATGCTCGCCAAGGCGAAGCCGCCCGTCGTGGGCGGCCTCGCTGTATCGGGCCGGAGGGGCGTCAAGGCCGCATCGGACCGATGCCGCTTGTCACTTTGAAACGAGGGCGACCGGGTAGTAGCCGGCCTCGTAGTCGCGCAGGAAGCGCGCGTAGCGTGCACGGACGCGGTCGTACGAGGTCAGGTATTCCGCGTGGGAGGATGCGGCGCCGAACAGCATGCTGATTTCCTTCGGGTTGAATTCGGTGCGGATCAGCGCATGCAGGTCATCGCACGCAGCGAGGTCGGTGGGCGGCGTGCAGTCGCCCAGCGGGCGATCCCACGAGGCGAAGGGCAGTTTGGACTGCACCGTGACGGGCCTGAGGGGTTGCTGCAGGGTATCGTCGCCGGCGCAGGCGACACCGGCCATCGACGCAAGGCTCATGCCGATGAGGACGGCGGTGGTTCGCTTCATGATGCACTCCAGGAGCAGTGCGGATCTGACCATCCCTTGAAGGGTCCGCGGCAGGGTGGAGAGCGTCCGCTTCCGGGCAGGCGCCGAAGGCAGTGGCCTTCGGTTACTAAGGTCAGGAAAACGGGCGGCGGGTTACACGATCCGTGGCCCGACGCCGGAAGCGCGAAACCGCCCCGGTGTGCCGGGACGGTTTCGCAGGGCGGGAATGCCGGCACTCGGCCGGCGCGCGCCTACCAGGAGGTCTGGACCAGCGGCAGGCTGTTGACGTTGTCCGGCTCCCAGTCGCGCAGGAAGTCGTGGTAGCGGTCGCTCAGGTGCACGTACGAGGCCAGGTACTCGGGCGAGTGCGACCACGCGCCGAAGATCATCTGGATCTCATGCTCGGTGAAGTTCCGGCGCAGGGCGAGCGCCACCGCGCGGCACGCCGGCAGGTCCGGCTCGACGCTGGGCGGCGTGCAGTCGCCGAGCGGGCGATCTTCCGTGGCATACGGCATCGGCTGGTGCTGGACCGTGATCCCCTGCAGGGTCGGGTGCGTGGGCTCGTCGCCGGCCCATGCAAAGCCTGCCATCGCCGCGAGGCTCGCGCCGGCGACGAGGGTGAACGTGGTGCGTTTCATCGGTACTCCGTGACGCCGGAGCAGCCCGCCCGTCCGCTGGAAGGGTGCCCCAATGGATCTGCGTCGGCATCCGGCTGGCGCCGAAGGCGGGGCCTTCAGGCGTATCGGACTGCGAAGGGCACCGCAGGGTTGCATGCGGCGCGCGCATCGGCCGCGCGCGGCGCCTGGCGCGATCGCGCACGGGATTCGTGAAGCGGGCGTTGGGATCGCCCGCCTGAATGGCGGGATCAGCCGTTCGAATCGACCAGCGTACCGATCGGCTCGCCGCGCACGATGCGCATCAGGTCGCCTTCGCGCGTGAGGTCGTAGATGCGCAGCGGGATCTTGTGGTCGCGGCACAGCGCGATCGCGGTGGTATCCATCACCTGCAGATTGCGCTGGATCACCTCGTCGTAGGACAGGTGCTCGTAGCGCTTGGCGTTGGCGTCCTTGGCCGGGTCCGCGGTGTAGACGCCGTCGACCTTGGTCGCCTTCAGCAGCAGGCCGGCGCCGATCTCGATCGCGCGCAGCGCGGCGGCCGAATCGGTGGTGAAGAACGGGTTGCCGGTGCCGGCGGCGAACAGCGCGATGCGGCCCTTCTCGAGGTGGCGGATCGCGCGGCGGCGGATGAAGTCCTCGCAGACCTCGTTGATCTTGATCGCGCTCATCGTGCGCGCGGTGCCGCCGGCCTTCTCGATCGCATCCTGCATCGCCAGCGCGTTCATCACGGTCGCCAGCATGCCCATGTGGTCGCCGGTGACGCGGTCCATGCCGGAGGCGGCCAGGCCCTCGCCGCGGAAGATGTTGCCGCCGCCGATGACCACGCCGACCTGCACGCCGGCGCGCTGCACCTCGATGATCTCGCGCGCGAGGCGGCGCAGCACTTTCGGGTCGATGCCGTAATCGGCCGCCCCCATCAGCGCCTCGCCGGAAAGTTTCAGAAGGATACGCTTGTACTTGATATCGGCAGGCATGGAATCGGTTCCGGCAGGCAAAACGGGCGTATTGTAGCGGCAGACGCTGAACGGACGCGCGGGGATGTCGCACCGTGTTGTCGCAGGCGTCGCACGGCGCAACGGAAGAGACAGAGGGGAATCGCATGGGGCGTCTGGTCGGCATCGCAGGCAGCCTGCGGCAGGGCTCGTACAACGCCGCGCTGCTGCGCGCCGCGGTCGACGTGATGCCGGCCGGCACGGAACTGGCGGTCGCAACGATCCGCGGCATTCCGCTCTACGACGGCGACCTCGAAGCCAGCCACGGCATTCCGCCCGAGGTCGCCGCGCTGAAGGACGCGATCGCCGCGGCGGATGGACTGTTGCTGGTGACGCCCGAATACAACAACTCGATTCCCGGCGTGTTCAAGAACGCGATCGACTGGCTGTCGCGCCCGGCCGCCGACATCCCGCGCGTGTTCGGCAACAAGCCGGTCGCGCTGATCGGCGCCTCGCCCGGCGGCTTCGGCACGCTGCTGAGCCAGAACGCCTGGCTGCCGGTGCTGCGCACGCTGCGCGCGCAGTTCTGGAGCGAGGGGCGCCTGACCGTGTCGCGTGCCGGCGGCGTGTTCGGCGCCGACGGCACGCTGGCCGACGCGGCGATCCGCGCGCAACTGGGGGCGTTCATGCACGGCTTTGCCGCGTTCGCGCAGGCTAACGCGCGGCGCTGATCAGACGAGGAGTCCACCGATGACCGGCACGCTGCCCGCCCTGTTCTTCGGCCACGGCAATCCACTCAACGCGCTGGCGAGCAATGCCTGGACCGAAGCCTGGCGCAGTATCGGCGAGCGCTTGCCGCGGCCGCAGGCGATCCTGGCCATTTCCGCGCATTGGTACGTGCCGGGCACGGCCGTCACCGCGAACGCGCGGCCGCGCACGATCCACGACTTCGGCGGCTTTCCGCGCGCCCTGTACGAGGTGCAATATCCGGCGCCCGGCGACGTGGCGCTCGCGCGGCGCGTGCAGGAGGTGCTGGCGCCGCTGCCGGTGCGGCTGGACGAAGCGTGGGGCCTCGACCACGGCACCTGGTCAGTACTGAAGCACGTCTATCCGGACGCCGACATTCCGGTCGTGCAGCTCGCGCTCGACGAGACGCAGCCGCCGCCGGTGCACTTCGAGATCGGCAGCCGGCTCGCGCCGTTGCGCGACGAGGGCGTGCTGATCGTCGGCAGCGGCAACCTCGTGCACAACCTGCACACCTACGCCTGGGGTCGCCATGCGCCCGAGCCGTTCGACTGGGCGGTGCGCTTCGAGAGCGCCGCACGCCGGCTGATGCTGGAAGGCGACTACACGCCGCTGCTCGACTACGAATCGCTCGGACGCGACGCGACGCTGAGCATCCCGACGCCGGAGCATTACCTGCCGCTGCTGTACGTGCTGGCCACGCGCCGGCCGGGCGAGCCGATCGCGTTTCCGGTCGAGGGCGTCGACGGCGGCTCGATCTCGATGCTGACGGTGCAGGTCGGGACGTAGTACAAGACCGGCAGCGTTGCCTGATCGCCACGGCGCCCGTTCGGCCCCGGGGCGGTCTCCATCCAAAGGCGGGTCGGGACCAGCGAGGAGGCGCGATGAACCAGGTGAGCGGGAGCGGAACGAAGGCCACGGGCACGACGCCGGGGCATGGCGGGCAGATCGTCTGGGGCGTGCTGCTGATCGTTGCGGGCATCCTCGCCGTGCTGATGCCGGCCGTTGCCGCGCTCGGCACGGCGTTCGTGTTCGGCTGGGTGCTCGCGTTCGGTGGCGCGTTCGAGCTGGTGCACGCGATCCAGGCCCGCCACTACGCCGGCTTCGGCTGGCGCCTGGCGTCGGGCCTGCTGACGCTGGTGCTGGGCCTTGCGGTCCTGCTGGTGCCGCTGGCCGGCGTCGCATCGCTGGCGCTGCTGGTCGGTGCGTTCCTGTTTGCCGGCGGCATCGTGCGCAGCGTGCTGGCGTTCCGGCTCAGGCCGCTGCCGGGCTGGGGCTGGGTGCTGTTCGACGGCCTGGTGTCGCTGCTCGTCGCGATCCTGATCGGCATCGGCTGGCCGCAGGACTCGCTGCCATTCATCGGCCTGCTGACCGGCTTCTGGCTGGTCACGGCGGGACTGTGGCGGATCATGCTGGCGCGCTTCGTGCGCCAGGCGAAGCTGCCGCCCTGACGGGGGCGCGCGCCGACCACGCGAGCCGCCAATCCGACGCTCCGCGAGGCGGGCGCAGCCACGCCAAGCCGCTCCTGCGCCGCGCGACCACGTCGGGCCACTTGGGCGCGCTCTGTTTCGAGCGTGTTCGCGCCGCGCCTTGTGCCGGAACTCCGCCAATGCCCGGCTGCATGGAGGGATCCGGCGAGGGCGTCAATGCCCCGTCGGCCCGCCGCGCCGGCTCGCTTCGAACAGGAACCAGGTGCGCCGCTCGGTTTCGTCGATCCAGCCTTCGAGCAGGCTCGCGCTGGCGATGTCGCGGTGCTCGTCGCACAGGTCGTGTGCCTCGCGCAGGCGCGCGGCCAGCGTCTGGTTGTCCTCGCGCAGCTCGGCGAGCATGTCGTCCGGCGCGACGTAGTCGGCGTCGTTGTCCGCCACGCGCTGCATGCGCGCGATGCCGCCGATCGACTTCAGCGTGCCCTGGCCGATCTTGCGCACGCGCTCGGCGATCGCGTCGGTCATCGCGAAGACCTGCGTGGCCTGTTCGTCGAGCAGCACGTGGTAGTCGCGGAAGTGCGGCCCGCTCATGTGCCAGTGGAAGTTCTTGGTCTTCAGGTACAGCGCGAACACGTCGGCGAGGATCGCGTTGAGCGCACCGGCGATGTCGCGCGTCGCCGCCGCCTTCAGGTCGGTCGGCGTGGTCAGTGGCGCGCGTTCGCGGCGCTCGAGGTCCTGCAGCTTGGTCGCGTCGGGCTTCTTCATGGCATCGCTCCTGGGGTCGGCACACAGGGGAAGGATCGTTGCACGTGGTCTCGCGGGCGGCTCAGCCTTCGCGCGGCAGCACCGTGAGCACGCGCTCGATGAACAGGTGCAGCTCGCGCATGTAGTTGCGCAGGAAGTCGGCGGTCGAGTCGTTGGTGACCTGGCCGTCCTCGGTGATCAGGCCTGGCGTGAACTGGATGTAGGCCTCCAGCGTGTTCATCAGCGGCGAGTTGCAGAAGCACAGCACGCCACGCAACTGCTGCTGCGCCACCGCGGTGCCGATCGAGCCGGGCGAGGTACCGATCACCGCGGACGGCTTGCGCGCGAACGAGTTCTTGCCCCAGGGCCGGCTGGCCCAGTCGATCGCGTTCTTCAGCGCGCCGGGGATCGAGCGGTTGTATTCGGGCGTGATGAAGAGCACCGCGTCGACCTCGGCGATCGCCTGCTTGAACGCGCGCGCCGCCGGCGGGTAGTCGGCGTCGTGGTCGTAGCTGTACAGCGGCAGCTCGCGGATCGGGATCTCCACCAGTTGCAGCTCGTCCGGCGCCAGGCGCACCAGCGCCCTGGACAGCAGGCGGTTGATCGAGCCCTTAGCCAGGCTGCCGACGAAATATCCCACCTTGTACGTGTTCATCTGGACTCCTCGGCGATCGGTGTCGATGGTTGCGCCTCAGCGCAGGCGAGGCGGTGGACGGCGGACCTCCTGCCGGCGTTCCTCGTCGAGCGTGAGGAACGCTTCGGGCGTGCTCACGAGCCGCTCCAGCGGGATCGGCGCGCCGCTCAGGTCGGAAAAGCCATAGGTGCCCTGCTCGATCTTCTGCAGCGCACGTTCGATGGCCTGCAGGCGCGGCTCGTCCACGTCGCGCAGCGCCTGCGCGATCTCCTGCCGGGCCATCTCCTGGGCGCTGTCCTCCAGGTCGTGCACCTCGGCGCCATGCTCTTCCTGCCGGGTGCGATCGCGGGCGAGCGTGGTCTGCTCCGCGCCGAGTAACTGCCGGCGCAGCCCTTCCAGGCGCTCGCGCTGTCGTTCGACGAATTCCCGGCTCAGGTGCGGCGTGGGCTCGGCCATGGGATTCTCCGGCAGGCGCCGGCCTGCTCATGTCGTCGGTGCCCGTGGCCTGGCCAGCCGCCAATCGATCGCCGCTGCAACGCCGCCGCGACGGCTCGCGCATGGGGCGCTTGCTTGGGCGCGAAAGCCAGTGCTGCGCTGCCTGCTTGCATCGGCGGGCGTCTCCGGCGAGGCGATCCGGACCATCGACCACGGGCGCCCATCGTACTCTCCGACAAGGCGTCGCCATGAACGGGCGCGAAACGGAGGAGGCAGGATGCGTCCGCGCATGTCGGCCACGCCGTGGCGCCACGGATGCGGCCTGCCGCAGGCGGCTGCCCGTCCCGGCGCGGCGCGCTACAGTGCGCCTCCCTCGCCGACGGAGTCCGCATGCCGACGATCAAGACCCTGGTGCTGGTGCTCGACCTCTGCGGCACCTTCGTGTTCGCGCTCAGCGGCGCGCTCGCCGCAGTGCGGCGCCGGCTCGACCTGTTCGGCGTGCTGGTGCTGTCGTTCGCGGCCGCCAACTCCGGCGGCATCGCGCGCGACCTGCTGATCGGTGCGGTGCCGCCGGCGGCGATCGGCGACTGGCGCTACCTGGCTGCCGCGCTGTGTGCCGGCGTGCTCACGTTCCGCTGGGCACCGCTGATCGAGAAGCTGCAGAACCCCGTGCGCTTGTTCGACGCGGCCGGCCTGGCGCTGTTCGCGGTGGCCGGGGCACAGAAGGCGCTCGCCTTCGGCCTGAATCCGGTCATGGCCGCCTTGCTCGGCATGCTGACCGGCATCGGCGGCGGCATGTTGCGCGACGTGCTGCTGGCCGACGTGCCGCTGGTGCTGCGCTCGGACCTCTACGCCGTGGCGGCGCTCGCCGGCGCGGCCGTGGTGGTGGCCGGCGCGGCGCTCGGCCTGCCGTCGGCGGCAACGATGATCGGCGGCGCCGCGCTGTGCTTCGGCCTGCGCGTGCTGGCGATCCGGCGCGGCTGGCAACTGCCGGTCGCGGACAGGGACAGGGCGCGCTGATGGCGAGTGTGACGGCCTTCACGTATCCGTCCGCGGGCTGATAGCATCGGCGCTCTGCCTCGGTCTCGGGGCGGAGGAGGGCGAGTCCTCGCCCTCGGGGTTTGCGGAAAGATCCGGTGTCGTGTGGACGTCCACCATCAGGGGAGTTCCTCATGCTTGGCAGTCGCGCAATGGCAGGGACGCTCGCGTTCCTGTGCTCGTTCTTCGGTGCCTTCACGCCCGTCACGTCAGTGGCAGCACAAGGCGGGAATCCATCTCCAGACGCTGCCCCGGGCATGACCTGGACCGCCGGCGAGCGGGTCCCGGCCGCCGCGGGCGTCGTGCAGACCACGCAGGCGATCATGGAGCTGCAGGCGGCCGCGCCGCCGCGCAGGCCGCGGCCGCAACGTGAACTGGAGGCGCCCGATCGCAGCCAGTTGCAACCGAATCCGGATGCGCTGCCCGTTTCGCGCTATCCGTTGAATCCGCCGACGGCTCCGGCGCGCGAGCCGAACGCAATCCATACGCCGAGCCTGTCCTTCGACGGCGCGACGCTGGCCGACACCGGCGCCTTCCCGCCCGATTCGATGGGCACGGTCGGCCCGACCCAGTACGTCGTCTTCGTCAACGGCCGCCTGCGTTCGTTCACCAAGGCCGGCGCCGCCGACGGCGTGCTGAATGCCGACCCGGACGTGTTCTTCGCGCCGGTGATGACGCCGATCGGCGGTTCGGTCGTACTCAACTTCACCAGCGATCCGCAGGTCCGCTACGACCGCTTCAGCGCGCGCTGGTTCCTCAGCATCATCGACGTGCCATGCACCAACACCTCGTGCTCGGCCACCGCGGCCAACCGCTGGCTGCTGGCCGTCAGCGACGCGGCCAGCAACGGCACGATCAGCGCGTCGACGAGCTGGACGTTCTTCCAGTTCCAGGCCGATCCCGGCACGAACTTCTGCGACTACCCGTCGTTGGGCATCGACGTCAACGCGCTCTACGTCGGCTGCAACATGTTCACCAGCGCCGGCAGCTATGCCGGTGCCAACGGCTACGTCGTCCAGAAGTCCTCGACGCTTGGCGCCGGTCCACTGGTCGTCACCCGTTTCACCAACATCGGCACCACCGCGGCCGGGCCCTACGCGCCACGCGGAGTGGACAACCTCGATCCCGGCGCGACGATGGGCTACTTCGTCGGCGTCGATGCCGGCGTCTACAGCCGCATCGTGTTCCGCCAGGTCAGCAATCCGGGCGGTGCGGCGCCGACCATCTCGGCCAACATCAACGTGACCGTGCCGACGACCGGCGCCACCAATCCGGTCGAGCATGCCGGCAACACGGGCGGCAACAATGGCCGGCTCGATTCGCTCGACGATCGCCTGTTCGCCGCCACGGTGCGCAACGGCCACCTGTGGACCGCGCACAACCTGCGCGTGAACACGTCCGGCGTGGCCAACAGCGGCACCACCGCACGCAAGGCGGCGCGCTGGTACGACTTCCAGAGCCTCGACACGACGCCGGTCCTGGCTCAATCCGGCACCGTCTATGACAACGCCGCCACGCTGGCGGCGGCGCTGCAGTACTGGATTCCGACGGTCACGCCGACCGGGCAGGGACATGCCGTCCTCGGCTTCAGCATGGCCGGCACGCCGTCCGGCGCAACCCCGGCCTTTGTCGGGCGCCTGGCCGGCGACACGCTCGGCACGATGACCGGACCGCCGAACGCGTCCGCCATCCTGTATGGCACGACCGCGGCGAGCTACAACCCGTCCTCGGATGCCGGTAGCGCCTCGGGACGGCGCTGGGGCGACTATTCGTTCACCGCGGTCGACCCGCTCGACGACATGACGGTATGGACGATCCAGGAATACAACCAGGCCGCCAACAGCTACTCGGTGCGCGTGGGCAAGCTGCTCGCGCCGCCGCCCGCGACGCCGACCTGTTCGGGTGCGCCGATCGATTTCGCCGCCGGCACCGGCAATGTCACGATCACTGCGACTTCCACCGGCGGCTCCGGCTTCTACGATCCAGGGCCGGACCTGCCGGCCCCGGCCCTGCCGTTCACGCACCTGACGGCGACCGTCACCGGCGCGACCGTCAACAGCGTGACCTACGCCTCGCCGACGCAAGTGACGCTGAACATCACGGCCACCACGGCGGGCCTGCGCGACGTCACGCTGACCAACCCGGACGGCCAGGGCGTGACCGCCACCGGTTGCATCAACGTGACCGGCAGTGCGCCGACCACGCACGTGGTGACGCCGAGCGTGAGCGGTGGCAACGGCACGATCGCGCCGTCGACGCCGCAGACCGTCAACGACGGCACGACCGCCAGCTTCACGCTGACGCCGAGCGGCGGCTACCACATCGCCGGCGTCGGCGGCAGCTGCGGCGGCAGCCTGGCCGGCAGCGTCTACACGACCAACCCCGTCAGCGCCGACTGCACGGTCATCGCCAGCTTCGCGCCCGACCTGATGCCGCCGACGGTGGCGAAGACGTTCACTCCGTCCAGCGTGGTCGTGAACGGCGACAGCGTCGTGTCGATCACGTTGGGCAACCCGAACGCCTCGGCGATCACGCTGAGCGCGGATCTGGTCGACACTCTGCCGAGCGGCCTGGTGGCCACGAATGCGGGCACGACCTGCAGCGGCACGGCCAGCTTCACGGCTGGCTCGCTCAAGCTCGCCGCCGGCGCGACGATCCCGGCCAACGGCTCGTGCCAGCTGAATGGCCACGTGCAGTCGGCCACGGCCGGCAGCTACGTGAACACGATCGCGGCAGGAGCGCTGCAGACCAGTGCGGGCAGCAATGCCAGCGCCGCCTCAGCCACGCTGACCGTGACGCCGCCACCGCTCGCGCCGACGCTGGCCAAGGCGTTTGCGCCGGCCAGCGTACCGGTGGCGACGCCGAGCACGCTGACCTTGACGCTGGCCAATGCGAACGCGAGCGCGGCGACGCTGACGGCTGCGCTGGCCGACACGTTCCCGGCCGGCCTGGTCGTGGCCAGTCCGGCCAACGCGGCGACGACCTGCACCGGCGGCACGGTCACGGCAAGCGTTGGCGCCGGTGCCGTGACGCTGTCGAGCGGGGCGCAGATCCCGGCGAACGGCTCGTGCACGGTCACCGTCGACGTGCAGTCCGCGACGGCCGGCGGCTACGCCAACACGATCGCGGCCGGCGCCTTGCAGACCAGTGCCGGCAGCAACGCGGGTGCGGCGACGGCGACGCTGACGGTGACCGCGCCGCTGCTCGCCCCATCGCTGGTCAAGTCGTTCGTCCCGGCCAGCGTGGCGGTAAATGCGGCGAGCACGGCGACCCTGACCTTGGGCAACCCGAACGCCAGCACTATCGCGCTGACGGCGACGCTCACCGATGCGCTGCCTGCCGGCCTCGTGGTCGCCACGCCGCTGTTCGCGGCGACGACCTGCCCGGGCGGCAACGTGATGGTGGCGCCGGGCGCATTCTCGTTCGCGCTCGCCGCCGGCGCGCAGATCCCGGCCAATGGCACCTGCACGGTCACCGTGGCGGTGCGCGCCGCCGCTGCCGGCAGCTATGTCAATGCGCTCGCCGCCGGTGCGCTGCAGACCAATGCCGGCAGCAATGCAGCGGCCGCCAGCGCCACGCTGACGGTCGCGCCGGTGATCACGGACCGCATCTTCTGCGACGGCTTCGAGGGCACGGCCTGCGCCGGCAGCAGCGCGATCCCGGTCGTCGAGGAACTGAACGCCCTGTTCCGTGACCGCGCGGTGCCTGGTGACCAGGGCTGATTGATCGACGCGTGCCATCGCGTCATGCCGAGGCCTCCCGTCGGGAGGCCTCGTTTTTTCCCGGACGGTCGCAGCTCCGCGCCGGGCACAAAAAAACCCGCGGTCGCCCGCGGGTTTTTCCGATTCCGCGATCAGGTGATGATCGCAAGGAACGCGGTCAGACCTGCATTGCCTTGGCCACTTCGGCCGCGTAGTCCTCGACGACCTTCTCGATGCCTTCGCCGACGGCCAGGCGCTGGAAGCCGAGCACGTCCGCGCCAGCGGCCTTGGCCGCGGCCTCGACGCTCTGGTCGGTGTTGAGCACGTACGGCTGGCCGTAGAGCGTGTTCTCGTTGACGATCTTGGCGACCTTGCCACCGATGATCTTCTCGAGGATCTCGGCCGGCTTGGCCCTGTCCTTCTCGCTCATCTTCGCCAGCTCGATCTCCTTCTCCTTGGCGAGGAAGTCGGCCGGCACGTCGGCCGCCTTGTTGTACGGCGGGTTCATCGCGGCGACGTGCATCGCCACGCCCTTGGCGAAGTCGGCGTCACCGCCCTTGACCTCGACCAGCACGCCGATGCGGCCGCCGTGCACGTAGGCAGCGACGTTGTTCGCGCTGGCGATCGCGACCATGCGGCGCACCTGCACGTTCTCGCCGACCTTGGCGACGACGGCCGCGCGCGCTTCCTCGACGGTCTCGCCCGACGGCAGCTTGACCGCCTTGAGCGCCTCGACGTCGGTCACGCCGGACGCCAGTGCGGCCGCGGCGACGGCGTCGGAGAAGGTCAGGAAGTTGCTGTCCTTGGCGACGAAGTCGGTTTCGGAGTTGACCTCGACCAGGACGGCCTTGCCGCCGTCCTGCGCCATCACGATGCGGCCTTCCGCGGCGACGCGGCTGGCCTTCTTGTCGGCCTTGGCCAAGCCCTGCTTGCGCAGCCACTCGGCGGCCGTGTCGATGTCGCCGTTGTTCTCGGTGAGTGCCTTCTTGCACTCCATCATGCCGGCGCCGGTGCGCTCGCGCAGTTCCTTGACCAGCTGTGCGGTGATTTCCATGGTGTCCTCGTAGGCGGGAGCGGCGCGCAGGCGCAGCTCGTGTGAGACGGATACGGGCGCGCCCGGCGGCGGCAGGCCGACGCGGGTCGGCAGGCGGCAGCCGGGCGGCGCGTTCGGGCCGCACCAGGCGGCCCGATGATGGCGCTTAGTCGGCGCTCGAGGTGTCGTCCGGGCGACCGCCACGGCGGCCGGCCGGCGCACGCTTGCCCGGGGCCGGCTTGCGCGGCGCCGGCTTGCGGCGGTCCTCGCGCTCGCCACGCTCGCGCGTTTCCTTGCCGGCGACCGGATTGCCCTCGGCGTCGAGCTCGACGAACTCGTCCTTCTCGCCGGCGGCGACCTGCGGCGCGGCGGCCTTGCCCTCGAGCACGGACTCGGCGGCGGCGCTGGTATACAACTGCACCGCGCGGATCGCGTCGTCGTTGCCCGGGATCGCGTAGTCGACCAGCGACGGGTCATAGTTGGTGTCGACCACCGCGATGACCGGAATGCCGAGCTTCTTGGCTTCCTTGATCGCGATGTCCTCGTGGCCGATGTCGATCACGAACAGCGCATCCGGCAGGCGGTTCATGTCCTTGATGCCGCCGAGCGAGTTCTGCAGCTTCTCGCGCTCGCGCATCAGGCCGAGCACCTCGTGCTTGACCAGACGGTTCAGCGTGCCGTCGGTCTCCATGTTCTCCAGCTCCTTCAGGCGCGCGACCGACTGCTTGACCGTGCGGAAGTTGGTCAGCATGCCGCCGAGCCAGCGCTGCGAGATGTACGGCATGCCGCAGCGCGCCGCCTCTTCCTTGATCGCCTCGCGCGCCGAGCGCTTGGTGCCGACGAACAGGATCGTGCCGCGCTTCTGCGCCAGGCCCGAGATGAAGTTCATCGCGTCCGTGAACAGCGGCAGCGTCTTTTCGAGGTTGATGATGTGGATCTTGCCGCGCGCGCCGAAGATGTACGGCGCCATCTTGGGATTCCAGTAGCGCGTCTGGTGGCCGAAGTGCACGCCGGCTTCGAGCATCTGGCGCATGGTGACTTGAGGCATGGTGTAGCTCCAATGCGTGGGCGCACCGCGACGATTCGTCTGGTTTTGCGGTGACGCCCGGGGTTGGGACCTCCACGCATCCGCCGCGTGCGACTCCTCGCGGAGCACCCCGAACGCGGTGACGATGCGTGTGTGGATTCGGCGAACGTGCCGTACGGCCTTGAGGATTGCCCGGCGGGCCGCATTTTCGTTTCGCCGCCAACGACTTGCGAAAGTCGGGCGGCGGAACCGTAAGATTATAGCCCGGCTGGCGCGGCCCGCGCCAGCAGCATCCGTCGAGGAGCCATGCCCGTTACCGTCAAAACCCCGGACCAGATCGAGAAGATGCGCGTCGCCGGCCGCCTGGCCGCGGAGGTGCTGGAGATGCTGGTGCCGCACGTCAAGCCCGGCGTCAGCACCGAGGACCTGGACCGGCTCGCCTACGAGCACATCGTCCACGTGCAGAAGGCGATTCCCGCCAACGTCGGCTACAAGGGCTTTCCGAAGACGGTCTGCACTTCGGTCAACCACGTCATCTGCCACGGCATCCCGCATCCGGGCAAGCTGCTCAAGGACGGCGACATCGTCAACATCGACGTCACCGTGATCAAGGACGGCTGGCACGGCGACACCAGCCGCATGTACTGCGTCGGCACGCCGTCGGTACTGGCCAGGCGCCTGGTCGACACCACGCTCGAGGCGATGCTGCGCGGCATCGAGCAGGTACGCCCGGGCGCGACGCTCGGCGACATCGGCCACGCGATCCAGAAGCATGCCGAGGCGCAGGGCTTCTCGGTCGTGCGCGAATACTGCGGCCACGGCATCGGGCAGGTCTACCACGAGGACCCGCAGGTGCTGCACTACGGCCAGCCCGGCGCCGGCCTGCGCCTGCAGAAGGGCATGACCTTCACGATCGAGCCGATGATCAATGCCGGCAAGCCGCACACGCGCCTGCTGCCGGACGGCTGGACCGTGGTCACCAAGGACCACTCGCTGTCGGCGCAGTGGGAGCACACGATCGCGGTCACCGACGACGGCTACGAGATCCTGACCGCGTGGCCGAGCGCGGCCTGACCTGACCGGCCATGGCGCCTGCAGCCGCGCGGTTGCCCGAATTGCCGCGCCTGCCGACGCCGCTGCCGCGCAGCGGCGTGTCGGGCGAGGCACGCCTGGCGCTGCGTCAGGTGCTCGGCGACGTCGACCGCAACCTGGCGGGCGCATTCCGTGACGGCGCCGCGGTCGATACGCTGCTGCGGCTACGCGCGCAGGCGGTCGAGCGCGTCGTCGCACACGTCTGGCAGGCCTGCGTCGGCGAGGCGGCCGGCTGCGCGCTGTTCGCGGTCGGTGGCTTCGGCCGCGGCCTGCTGTTCCCGCATTCGGACGTCGACCTGCTCGTGCTGGTCGAGCCGGACGCCGCGCCGCGCCAGGCGCGCGCGCTGGAGGCGCTGTTCGCCTGCCTGTGGGACCTCGGCCTGAAGCCCGGCCATGCGGTGCGCACGCCGGCGCAGTGCCGCGAGCTGGCCGCGGCCGACGTCACCGTGTACACCACGCTGCTCGACACGCGCCGCATCGCCGGCGACGCCGCGCTCGCCGCTGCGCTGGCGGCGCTGGTCGAGGATCCCACGCTGTGGCCGCCGGCCGCGTTCCTCGCCGCCAAGCGCGCCGAGCAGAGCGCGCGCCACGCGCGCTTCGGCGACACCGCCTACAACCTCGAGCCAAACCTCAAGGACGGCCCCGGCGGCCTGCGCACGCTCGACCTGATGCGCTGGCTCGGTCGCCGCATCGCGCAGGCCGGCGACTTTGACGCGATGGTCGCGCACGATCTGCTCGACCCGACCGAGCGCAACGCGCTGGTGCGCTCGGAGGCGACGCTGCGGCGCTACCGCTACGCACTGCACCTGGCCGCCGGGCGCGCCGAGGAGCGCCTGCTGTTCGACCACCAGCGCCGCATCGCGGCCGACCTCGGCTACCAGGACGAGCACGCGACCAACCTCGCGGTCGAGCAGTTCATGCAGCGCTACTACCGCGCCGCGACGATCGTCGAGCGCCTCGCCGCGCAGTTGCTCGAACGCCTGACCGAGTTGCTGGAGCCGGCACCGGCCGCGCCGCGCGAGCTCGATCGCGACTTCGTCGCGCTCGGAGCGCGCATCGAGCCGCGCGCGCCGGACCTGTTCCTGCGCCGGCCGCGCGCGATCGTCGACGTGTTCGCGGTGCAGCTCGACCACCCGGAGCTGCGCGGCCTGTCGGCGCAGACGATGCGCCTCGTGCAGCAGGCGCTGGCGCGCCACCGCGACGAGTTCGCCGACGACGCGCACGTGCTCGGCGCGTTCTTGGCGCTGCTGCGGCGCGGCGCGCCGGCGGTCGAGGCGCTCGCGCGCATGAACCGCCACGGCGTGCTGGCGGCGATCCTGCCGCCTTTCCGGCGCGTGGTCGGGCGCATGCAGTACGACCTGTTCCACGCCTACACGGTCGACGAGCACACGCTGCGCGTGCTGCGCAACGTCGCGCGCTTCGCCGATACGTCCGCGCGCGACGAATTCCCGATCGCCTGCGAGACGTTTGCCGCGCTCGACAAGCCCGAACTGCTGCTGCTCGCGGCGCTGTTCCACGACATCGCCAAGGGCCGCGGCGGCGACCATTCGCAGCTCGGCGAGGACGAGGCGCGCGCGTTCTGCGTGCGGCTGGCGCTGCCCGACGCCGACATCGACCTGGTTGCCTGGCTGGTGCGCTGGCACCTGCTGATGAGCGTGACCGCGCAGCGCCAGGACATCACCGACCCGGAAGTCGTGCACCGCTTCGCCAGCCAGGCGGCCGACCGCGAGCGCCTGGACTACCTGTACCTCTTGACCATCGCCGACATCGCCGGCACCAACCCGAAGCTGTGGAACGAGTGGAAGGCACGCCTGCTCGCCGACCTCTACGTCGCCGCGCGCTTCGCGCTGCGCGCGGGCCTGGCGCAGCCGCCGCACGCGCAGGCGCGCATCGACGACTGCCGCGAGCGCACGCAGGCGCTGCTGATGGCCGACGGGCTCGACATGGCGCAGGCCGCGCAGCGCCTCGCCGTGTTCCCGCCGCTGGCGTTCCTGCGCCTGCGTCCGGAGCAGCTCGCCTGGCAGGCGCGCGCGCTCGCGCAGGCGCCCGGCGGCCTCGTCGTCGCGGTGCAGCCGCGCCCGCCGCGCGGCAGCAACGAACTGTTCGTGCATGCGCCCGACCGCGACGGCCTGCTCGCGGCGATCACCGCGACGCTCGACCGGCTCGGCTTCTCGGTGGTCGGCGCGCGCCTGTTCGTCGAGCAGGGCCGCGTGTTCGACCTGTTCGAGCTGCTCGATGCCGGCACCTCGGCCGCGTTCGACGCGGCGCGCGCGCGCGAGCTCGAAGGCGCGCTGACGCGCGTGCTCGGCGCGCGCGACCTCGCCCCGCGCGTGTCACGGCGCAGCCTGTCGCGGCGCCTGCGCCACTTCCAGCGCGCGCCGCGGATCGACTTCACCGAGGTCGGCCGCGCGACCCAGCTCGCGCTGGTCTGCAGCGACCAGCCGGGCCTGCTCGCGCGGGTCACGCAGGCGTTCCGCGAGGCGCGCGTGCGCGTGCACGACGCGCGCATTGCGACCTTCGGCGAGCGTGTGGAAGACTTCTTCGTCCTGACCGACGAAGCCGGTCGCGCACTGGACGAGGCCGCGCAGGCCCGGCTGCGCGCGATCCTGCTCGACCATCTCGGCGTGCCCGCCACGCCCCCGACCGGGATACCCGATGCAACGACATGAACCCCTGATCGACGCCGCGTGGGAGCGGCGCACGGCGCTGTCCGACGCCGACCTGGCCGCGCTGCGCCCGGCCATCGACGAGATCCTCGACGCGCTCGAGGCCGGCACCGCGCGCGTCGCCGCGCCGGACGGCCGCGGCGGCTGGCAGGTGCAGCAGTGGCTGAAGAAGGCCGTGCTGCTGTACTTCCGCCTCAACCCGAACCGCGTCATGGACGGCGGCCCGATGGCCGCATTCGACAAGGTGCCGCTGCGCTTTTCCGATGCCGGCGAGGCCGCGTTTCGCGCCGCCGGCGCGCGCGTCGTGCCCGGCGCGCTGGTGCGCCGCGGCGCGCACGTCGGCCAGGACGCGGTGCTGATGCCGAGCTACGTCAACATCGGCGCGCACGTCGGCGCCGGCACGATGGTCGACACCTGGGCCACGGTTGGTTCGTGCGCGCAGATCGGCGCGAACGTGCACCTGTCCGGCGGCGTCGGCATCGGCGGCGTGCTCGAACCGCTGCAGGCGAACCCGACCATCATCGAGGACGACTGCTTCATCGGCGCGCGCTCGGAAGTCGTCGAGGGCGTGATCGTCGAGCGCGGCAGCGTCATCGGCATGGGCGTGTTCCTCGGCCAGTCGACGAAGATCTACGACCGCGCCACCGGCGAGGTCAGCTACGGCCGCGTGCCGGCCGGCAGCGTCGTCGTTGCGGGCTCCCTGCCGGCCGCCGACGGCAGCCACAGCCTGTACGCCGCGGTGATCGTCAAGAAGGTGGACGCGCAGACGCGCGCCAAGACCGCGATCAACGAGCTGCTGCGGGCATAAAGCCGAGACCGCTGGGCGCGGATCAGCGCGGATGGGCACGGACACGGAGCCTTGCCTGACCCGCGTCCGTGCGCTTGGCTGTTCGCCGTCCAGCCTACAATCACGCGTCCTCTCGACAACACATCGTCATCACCATGTCCATCACGATCTACGGCCTCGACAAGTGCGACACCTGCAAGAAGGCGCGCAACTGGCTCGACCGCTTCCACGTCGCGCACGAATTCGTCGACTACCGCACGCAGCGCATTCCGGCCGAATCGCTGAAGGCGTGGGCGCGGCAGGTCGGGGGCTGGGAGAAGTTCGTCAACCGCGCCTCGACCACTTGGCGCAGCCTGCCGGAGGCGCGCAAGACGCCCGGCAGTGACGCCGAGTGGACGCTGCTGATCAAGGAATACCCGGCCTTGGTGCGCCGTCCGCTGGTCGTGCTCGACGACGGCACGGTGCACCAGGGGTTCACCGACAACGCTTTCAAGAAGCTGTTCGCGGTCGGCGCCTGAGCGCGCCAGGCAGTGGCTGCGCACCCCGGGTTGAGTATGCTTGTGGCTGTCAGCCAGGATCCGCCGATGTCTTCCGTTCTCGATCTCACCCGCGAGTTGATCTACCGCGCCTCGGTCACGCCGGACGATGCCGGTTGCCAGGCGGTCATCGCCGCGCGCCTGGCGCGCGCCGGCTTCGCGATCGAGCACCTGCGCTACGACGCGGTCGACAACCTGTGGGCGACGCACGGTGAAGGCGGGCCGGTGCTGGTGTTCCTCGGCCATACCGACGTGGTGCCGAGCGGACCGGCCGAGGCCTGGAGCAGCCCGCCGTTCGAGCCGGTCGAGCGCGACGGCCGCCTGTACGGGCGCGGCGCGGCGGACATGAAGGGCGCGGTCGCGGCGATGGTCATCGCGCTGGCCGACTTCGTGCACACGCATCCGGACCATCGTGGCACGGTCGCGCTGCTGCTGACCTCGGACGAGGAGGGCAGTGCGGTCGATGGCATCCGGCGCGTCGCGATCGAGTTCCGCCGGCGCGGCCAGCCGATCGACTGGTGCGTGGTCGGCGAGCCGTCCTCGACCGCGCGCCTGGGCGATTTGATCCGCGTCGGCCGGCGCGGATCGCTGACCGGGCGCCTGCGCGTGGCCGGCCAGCAGGGCCACGTCGCCTACCCGGACCAGGCGCGCAATCCGATCCATGCGTTCGCCGGCGCGCTGGCCGAGCTCGCCGCCACGCGCTGGGACGAGGGCAACGCGGCGTTCCCGCCGACCTCGTTCCAGGTTTCCAACCTCAACGCCGGCACCGGCGCCGACAACGTGATCCCGGGCGAGCTGCGCGCCGTGTTCAACTTCCGCTTCGGCACCGCCAGCAGCGAGGCCTCGCTGCGCGAGCGCACCGAAGCGATCCTGCGCCGGCACGGCATCGAGCTCGGGCCCGATGCGAGCGGGCTGGAGTGGTGGCTGTCGGGCGAGCCGTTCCTGACCGCGCCGGGCGCGCTGCGCGACGCCACCGTCGCGGCGATCCGCACGCACTGCGGCATCGAGCCGGTCGCCAGCACCGGCGGCGGCACCTCCGATGGCCGCTTCATCGCGCCGCTCGGCGCCGAGGTGGTCGAGCTCGGGCCGGTCAACGCGAGCATCCACCAGATCGACGAGTACATCGCGCTGGACGACCTCGAGCGCCTGCCGGCGCTGTACCGCGCGATCGCCGAGAAGCTGCTCGGGCGCTGAGGACCACGCCCTGTTTTTCGCCGGCAGGGCAGGCTATGGTCGGACTTCAACCACGGATTAGGAGAAGTCCATGCGTTCGATCCTCATCGGCGGGCTCGCCGCGCTTGCGATCGCCGGCAGCCTCCACGCCGGCACCGACGCCACGGCGCCGCTGGCGCTCGATACGACCTGGACCGTTTCGCTCGATGCCGACGGTCGCGTGGTCGAGCTGAAACAGGAAAGCCGCGTAAAGCCGTTGGTCGCCGAGCCGCTCGAGCGTGCGATCCGCGGCTGGAGCTTCGAGCCGGGCCGCGTCGACGGCCGACCGGCGGCGACCGAGACGACGTTGAACGTGGCGATCATGCTCGAACCGCATGGCGAGGGTTATGCCGTGCGCGTCAAGAGCGCGCGCACCGGCGGTGGCGTCGCCAGGACCACCGCGCCGACGTTTCCGCGCAGCGCACTGCCGTCGCGCGGCAGCGATGTGTTCTCCGCGTTGGCCGTGGTCGAGGTCCGCTACGACGAAGCGGGCAAGGTGATTGCGGCGGACGTCGCGCCGGGCGCGCCGAAGGTCCGGCGTGACGTGGGCAAGGCCGCACTGGATTCGGTGCGGCGCTGGACGTTCCGGCCCGAGCGCGTCGACGGCCACGCGATCGCCGCGACCGTGTACGTGCCGCTCTGCTTCACCGCATCCGTCGATTCGCGCAAGGCGATGAACGCGCAATGCGAGAAATGGACCCCGCCCGGTGAGCGCGCCGGCATCGGCGGCGGCGATGGGAGTGGCGTCGGCGAGGCGTTCGCGCTCGCGCCGGCCGCGACGCTGAAGAGCGAGGTGGTCGGTCGCACGCTGTAGGACGCGCGCGGGCGTGGCATCCGCGCTCGGTCATGGCGGACGACGAGAGGGTAGGGTGGGACACAGCGCCGAAGGCGCGCGTCCCACCAAGCATCCATCCCTGGAGCGGTATTCCGGTCGGCCTCCATGCCTCCCCCTCAGCGGCCGGATGGCCGCTTCGACCGCTGCGCGGCTGCGTCCCGCCTACCGGGATTAGCTTTCCGCTCGCGCCGAGATCCGCGGCCTACGCCGCGGCGGTCAGCTGCTGCAACTGGTCGGCCTGGTCCTCGCGCGTCAGCGCGTCGACCAGCTCGTCGAGGTCGCCGGCGACGATTTCCGGCAGGCGGTACAGGGTCAGGTTGATGCGGTGGTCGGTGATCCGCCCCTGCGGGTAGTTGTAGGTGCGGATGCGCTGGCTGCGGTCGCCCGAGCCGACCTGCAGGCGGCGCGCTTCGGCCTGCGCGGCGCTCTGCTTGCTGCGCTCGGCGTCGAGCAGGCGCGCCTTGAGCAGGGCGAGCGCACGCGCGCGGTTCTTGTGCTGGCTGCGCTCGTCCTGGCATTCGACCACGAGGCCGCTCGGCAGGTGCGTGATGCGGATCGCCGAGTCGGTCTTGTTGACGTGCTGGCCGCCCGCCCCGGACGCACGGAACGTGTCGACCTTCAGGTCGGCGTCCTTGAGCTCGATCTCGTCGACCTCGTCCAGCTCGGGCAGGATCGCCACGGTCGCCGCCGAGGTGTGGATGCGGCCCTGCGCCTCGGTCGCCGGCACGCGCTGCACGCGGTGCGTGCCCGATTCGTACTTCAGGCGCGAGAACGCGCCGTGGCCCTCGACGCGCGCGATGACCTCCTTGTAGCCGCCGTGCTCGCCCTCGCTGGCGGACAGGATCTCGACCTGCCAGCGGCGCCGCTCGGCGTAGCGCAGGTACATGCGCAGCAGGTCGCCGGCGAAGATCGCCGCCTCGTCGCCGCCGGTGCCGGCGCGGATCTCGAGGAACAGGTTGCCCTCGTCGCGCGGATCCTTCGGGACCAGCAGGCGGTTGAGTTCGTCCTCGAGCGCCGCGCGGCGCGCCTCGAGCTCGCCGATCTCCTCCTGCGCGAGATCCTTCATTTCCGGATCGCGCAGCATCGCCTGCGCCGATTCCAGCGCCGCGCCGGCCTCGTCCCAGGCGCGCAGCGACGCCGCCAGTGGAGCGAGCTGGGCGTGCTCGCGCGAGACCTCGCGCAGGCGCTTGGCGTCCGACAGCACTTCGGCACTGGCGAGCAGGTGTTCCAGTTCCTCGTGGCGCTCGGCGAGCTGTTCGAGTTTGCGGCGGATGGTGGGGAGCATGTAGAGCCGGTATTGGGAAGGGCCGGGATTGGGGATTAGGGATTGGGGATTCGTTAAAGCCGGGGTTCGGGGATTGGAAGGTCGTTCGACGCCCCGGATCGGTGCCGCCCGCTTTCCGAATCCCTAATCCCCAATCCCCGCTTTCAGATCGAACAGACGGCCGGCCGCCTGCAGCAGCTCGCCGTCGCCGCGCAGCGCGGCGGCGCGCAGGTTCGCGCTCGGCGCGTGCAGCAGCTTGTTGGTCAGCGTGTGGGCGAGGAAGGCGAGCGCCTCCTCCGGCGACTTGCCGCGCGCCAGCAGCGCCTGCGCCTTGGCCAGCGTCTCGTCGCGCTGGTGCTCGGCGTTGCGACGCAGGTCGATGACCGGGTTGTGCACGTCGAGCGCGCGCCACCAGCCCATGAAATGCTCGACCGACAGCTCGATCATCGCCTCGGCCTCGAGCGCGGCCTCGCGGCGCGAGCGCAGGTTGTCGTCGATGACCTGGCGCAGGTCGTCGATCGTGTACAGGTAGACGTCCTCGAGCTCGGCCACCGACGCCTCGATGTCGCGCGGCACCGCGATGTCGACCAGGAACATCGGCTTGCGCCGGCGCGCGGCGATCGCCGCAGCGACCTGCGTGCGGCGCAGTACCGGTTCGCGGCTGGCGGTCGAGGCGATCACGATGTCGGCCTCGGCCAGGTGCTTGTCGAGGTCGTCCAGCGCGATCGCGTAGCCGCCGAAGCGCGTCGCCAGCGCCTGCGCGTTGGCGAGCGTGCGGTTGGCGACGATCAGGCGGCGCACCTGGGCGTCGCTCAGGTGGCGCGCGGCCAGCTCGATCGTCTCGCCGGCGCCGATCAGCAGCACGCAGGCCTCGCGCAGGTCGGCGAACATGCGTTCGGCCAGGCGCACCGCGGTGAACGCGACCGATACCGTGCTGGCGCCGATGCGCGTGTCCGAGCGCACGCGCTTGGCGACCGCGAAGGTGTTCTGGAACAGGCGCTCGAGCGGCGCGCGCAGCGTGTGCGCGTCGCGCGCCAGTGCATAGGCGTCCTTGACCTGGCCGAGGATCTGCGGCTCGCCCAGCACCATCGATTCCAGCCCGGTGGCGACGCGGAACAGGTGGCGCACCGCATCTGCATCGTGGTGGCGGTAGAGGAACTCGTCGACGCGCGCGTGGGTCAGGTCGTGGTGCCGGTGCAGCCAGGCGGCGGGCACGTCCTCGGCGCCGGGATCGACCGTGCAGTACAGCTCGGTGCGGTTGCAGGTCGACAGGATCGCCGCCTCGCGCACCCCCGGCTCCGCCGTCAGGTCAGCCAGCGCCGGCGAGGTCGCTTCGGGCGGGAAGGCGACTTTTTCGCGCAGGGCAACCGGGGCAGTCAGGTGATTGAGTCCGAGGGCAATCAGCGCCATGTGTGATGACCGAACGAATCGCGGCGGCCGTGGCGGACCCCGGCGGGAGCGCATCGCGCCGGAGCGGATCGGCTAAGCTAGCCCGGTGCCGTGCCGACCGTGTTGCGTCGCCGCGAATTGTGCGGGCGCGCCCCGTTGATATCAAGCAAGACAAGGCTTTGCATGCACCTTTCCGATGCCCTTCGTGCCTTCCGTCCGCGTCGCTCCGCGGCCCGCCTGGCGGCGCTCGCGGTCGTGGCCGGCACGCTGCTCGGCGCCTGCGCCAACGTGCCGCAGAAGGTGCCGCCGGCGCCGCGGGCACCGGTGTCGGCGAGTCCGGTCGCACCCGAGGAGGACCTGCTGCTGAAGCTGCTCGGCGCGCAGTTCGCGCTGCAGGCCAACGACCTCGTCGGCGGCGCCGAGCAGTTCACCGCGGCGGCCGAGCTGTCGGCCGATCCGGCCGTCGCCGAGGAGGCGACGCGGCTGGCGCTGTCGGTGCGCAACTGGCCGCTGGCGCGGCGCGCGCTGGCGCGCTGGCAGCAGCTCGCGCCGCAGGATGCGGGCATCGTGCAGGCGCGCGCGTGGATCGCGCTCGCCGAAGGACACCTCGATGTGGCCGCGGCCGATCTCGACGCGCTCGCCGCTCGCGGCGACGAGCAGGCCTGGCGCCTGGTCGCGCAGGTGCTGCTCAGCGCCGAGGACAAGGACGCCGCGACGCGCCTGCTCGAGCGCCTGGCGACGCCGCAGCACTTGGGCGCGCGCGAGACCAACTGGATCGCGATCAGCCAGCTCGCGTTCAAGCTCGGCGCCAAGCCGCTGGCGCAGCGCCTGGCCGATGGCGCGGTGGAGCGGTTCCACGGCGAGGACGGCTACGTCTGGCGCGCGCGCCTTGCGCTCGACCGCGACGACAAGGCGGCCGCGCTCGCGATCTACGCCGAGGCGTTGCGGCGCACGCCCGATAGCGTGCGCCTGCGCAGCGGTTACGCGGCGCTGCTGGCCGACGGCGGCGACGCCGCCGGTGCCGCGCGCGTGCTCGCGCGCGGGCCGCAGGACGACGCCACGTATGCGGCGCGCGCCGCCTATGCCGCGCGTGTCGACGACAAGCCGGTCCTGGCCGGGCTGTATCGCGAGGTCGAGGCGGATGCGTCCGCGCGCAGTGGCAGGCGCCTGTACCTGCTCGGCCAACTCGCCGAGATGCTCGACAAGCGCGACGCCGCGCTGAGCTGGTATCGCGCGGTCGGTGACGAGGACGAGCGCTGGTTCGACGCGCAGCTGCGCCAGGCGGTCGTGCTCGACCAGCTCGGCCGCACGAAGGAGGCGCTCGATTTCCTGCACCAGTTGCAGGCGCAGACCGCCGAGGACGCCGACCAGCTCGGCAACGTCTGGCTGCTCGAAGCGGAACTGCTGGTACGCAGGCAGCGTCCGAACGAGGCGCTGGCGGTCTACACGCGCGCGCTCGAGAGCCTGCCCGACGATCCGCGCCTGCTCTATGCGCGTGCGCTGCTGGCGGTCGACCAGGGCGATCTGGGCGCCGGCGAGCGTGACCTGCGCCGGCTGATCGAACTCAAGCCCGACAATGCCGACGCGCTCAATGCACTCGGTTACACGCTGGCCGACCAGAGCGGCCACGACGCGGCCCGCCAGCAGGAGGCGCTCGCGCTGATCGAGCGCGCGCTCAAACTCAAGCCGGACGAGCCGGCGATCCTGGACAGCCTCGGCTGGGTGCGCTACCGCATGGGCGACCTCGACGCGGCGTTGACCGCGTTGCGCGGCGCCTACGCCAGGCAGCCCGATCCGGACATCGCCGCGCACCTGGGCGAGGTGCTGTGGGTCAAGGGCGACCGCGACGAGGCGCGCCGGATCTGGGACGAGGGCCGGCGCAAGGACGCCGGCAACAAGACCCTGCTCGAAGCGATCAAGCGGTTGACCACATGAGGCGGGCGGGGAGGGTGGCCGCGCTCGGCGCGTGCATGCTGGCGCTCGGCGCGTGCGCGACGCCGCGCGTGCGGCCGGTCGCGGCCGATGCCGCCTTGCTGGCGGCGCAGGCGGCGCGCGAACAGGCGTTGGCCGCGCACGCCACCTGGACGCTGCGCGGCCGCCTCGGCGTCAGCGATGCGCGCGACAGCGGCAGCGGTTCGCTCGAATGGATCCAGGCCGGCGCGCGGTTCCGCTTCAGCGTGCACGCGCCGGTGACCGGCAAGACCTGGGTGCTGGCCGGCGACGCGCAGCATGCCGTGCTCGAGGGCCTGCGCGAGCGGCCGGTCGAGGGTGGCGACGCCGCCAGCCTGCTCGAGCGCGAGCTGGGCTGGCGCGTGCCGGTGGCCGAGCTGGCCGACTGGGCGCGCGGCCTGCGCGCCGCCGGCGCCGCGCGCATCACGTTCCGCGCCGACGGCCTGCCGGCCGCGATCGAGCAGGACGGCTGGACCGTCGAGTACCTGGACTGGGACGAAAGCCGCGATCCGCCGCTGCCGAGCAAGGTGTTCGCCAGCAAGGGCGACTACAAGGTGCGCCTGGCGATCCGCGAGTGGGCGCTGCAATGAGCGCGCCGGATTTCGACCGCGACGGCTGGAGCGACTGGCCGGCGCCGGCCAAGCTGAACCTGTTCCTGCACATCACCGGCCGCCGCGCCGACGGCTACCACCTGCTGCAGACCGTGTTCCAGCTGCTCGACTGGGGCGACCGCGTGCGCCTGCGCGCGCGCGCGGATGCGGCGATCGTGCGCCTCGACCCGCTGCCCGGCGTGGCGCCGGAGGCCGACCTCGCCGTGCGCGCCGCGCACGCGCTGCGCGCCTCGACGGGCGTGCGGCGCGGCGTCGACATCGCGGTCGACAAGGCGATTCCGCTCGGCGGCGGCCTCGGCGGCGGCAGTTCCGACGCGGCCACGACGCTGGTTGCACTGGACGCGCTGTGGGATACCCGCCTGGGCGAGGACGCGCTGGCCGCGCTGGGCCTTTCGCTCGGTGCCGACGTGCCGGTGTTCGTGCGCGGCCACAGCGCTTGGGCCGAGGGCATCGGCGAGCGCCTGACCGCGCTCGAGCTGCCCGAGCGCTGGTACGTGGTGGTCGATCCGGGCGTGCACGTGCCGACCGCGGCGCTGTTCGCGGCCCCGGAATTGACACGCGATGCGCCGCATCTGACAATTCCGCGCTTCATTGCGGGCGCAGCCACGACCAACGTGTTCGAACCGGTCGTGCGCGCGCGGTTTGCGCAGGTCGCGCAGGCGCTGGACTGGTTGGGCGGCCACGCCCCGGCGCGGCTGAGCGGGTCCGGCGGCTGCGTGTTCGCGGCGGTCGGGTCGCGCGAAGCCGGACTGGCGATCGTGCGAGAATGCCCGCCCGGGCTGCGTGCCTACGTGGCGCGCGGCGTGGCCGAATCGCCGTTGCGCCAGCGGTTGCGCGACGTGGCGGCGGCATGGAACTGATGGGCGCAGGAGGCGCCCTCGCGGCGCGCCAAGGCGCGCCGCGGACGCGGTGCCCGGGGGCGTTCCGGGATCGCGGCGTGAAGGGCGGGCGCGGATGCCCGGTCTTCGACACGAAATTGCTGGGGCGTCGCCAAGCGGTAAGGCACCGGGTTTTGATCCCGGCATTCGCAGGTTCGAATCCTGCCGCCCCAGCCAGTCTCCGGCCCGGATGGGCGTCGGATTCATGGTGTGTTTCTCCCCCTCCCGGACGCCAGGCCGGCTTTCCGGAGGGATAGTGAACCGCGGGTCTTCCGCAGGACTGACAACGTTGGCCGTCGAGTCGGCCTAACGGAGCGAGCGTGGACACCAACATGGGCACATCCGGCATTCTGGTCTTCACTGGCAATGCCAATCGTGGTCTCGCCGCTGCGATCTGCAGCGAGCTGAGCGTGCCGCTCGGCAAGGCGCTCGTCGGGCGGTTCAGCGACGGCGAGGTGCAGATCGAGATCGAGGAGAATGTCCGTCGCCAGGAGGTGTTCGTCGTGCAGCCGACCTGCGCGCCGACCGCGGACAACTTCATGGAGCTGCTGGCGCTGGTCGACGCGCTCAAGCGCGCCTCGGCCGCCAGCGTCACCGCCGTGATCCCGTACCTGGGCTATGCGCGCCAGGATCGTCGCCCGCGCTCGGCGCGCGTGCCGATCACGGCCAAGCTGGCCGCCGAGATGATCGGCGTGGTCGGCACCGACCGCGTGCTGACGGTCGACCTGCATGCGGACCAGATCCAGGGCTTCTTCAACATCCCGCTCGACAACGTGTACGCCTCGCCGGTGCTGCTGGCCGACATCTGGCGCCACCATGCGAAGGACAACCTGATCGTCGTCTCGCCCGACGTCGGTGGCGTGGTGCGTGCGCGCGCGATCGCCAAGCGCCTGGACGACGCGGACCTGGCGATCATCGACAAGCGCCGTCCGCGTCCGAACGAGTCGACCGTGATGAACATCATCGGCGACGTCAAGGACAAGACCTGCGTGCTCGTCGACGACATCGTCGACACCGCCGGCACGCTGTGCGCGGCCGCCGCGGCGCTGAAGAAGAACGGCGCGCGCAAGGTCGTGGCGTACTGCACGCATCCGGTGCTGTCGGGCGCGGCGATGCAGAACATCGGCGGCTCGATGCTCGACGAGCTGGTCGTGACCGACACGATTCCGCTGTCCGAGGCCGCCAGGGCCTGCGGCAAGATCCGCCAGCTGTCGGTCGCCGAACTGCTGGCCGAGACGATGCGCCGCATCGCGTTTGGCGAGTCGGTCAGCTCGTTGTACGTGGACTGAGGCCGGGATTGGGGATTCGAGATTGGGGATTGGACAAGGCGCAGGGCTTGCGCTTTCGACGAATCCCGAATCTCCAATCCCGAATCCCGGCTTTACCGCTCCCCTGGTCGCGGGGGAGTCACCTGCCGCCGCGAGGCGGCTTCACTGCAAGAAAGGCAATACCAACATGGCAACGACTCACGAAATCAAGGTCGAAAAGCGCAACGACGAGGGCAAGGGTGCGAGCCGCCGCCTGCGTCGCGCGGGCTACGTGCCGGCGATCGTCTACGGTGGCGAGCTGGCCCCGGTCAGCATCCAGATCCAGCACAAGGACGTCTGGCACGCCAGCCAGAACGAGTGGTTCTACGCGTCGATCCTCGACCTCAGCCTCGACGGCGACGTGCAGAAGGTGCTGCTGCGTGACATGCAGCGCCATCCGTTCAAGCAGCTCGTGCTGCACCTGGACTTCCAGCGCATCGACGAGAACGCGCCGATCCGCCTGCGCGTGCCGCTGCACTTCCTGAACCAGGAAGTCTCGCCGGCCGGCAAGACCTCGGGCGTGGTGATCATGCACGAACTGACCGACCTGGAAGTCTCGTGCCTGCCGAAGAACCTGCCGGAGGCGATCGAGATCGACCTGTCCGGCCTGGACGTCGGCCAGAGCATCCACCTGTCCGACCTCAAGCTGCCGGAAGGCGTGGAAATCCCCGAGCTGCGCCTGGGCAAGGAGCACGACCACGTCGTCGTCGTCGCCAAGACGATGCGCGAGGAAGCCGAGGTGGCTCCGGCGGCGGCCGAGGGCGAAGGCGCTGCGGCTGCTCCGGCGGCCAATGGCAAGCCGGCTGCCAAGAAGAAGTAATTGCCTGCTTCGCCGCCGCCTGCCGATGCCGGCAGGCGGCGTGCGGATCACGCGATGGCGGCCCTGCGTCTCATCGTCGGCCTCGGCAATCCGGGCGCCGAACACCTGCGAACCCGGCACAACGCCGGCTTCTGGCTGGTCGACGCGCTCGCCCAGCGCGAGGCGGCGCGCTTCGGTGTGGAATCGAAGCTGCGCGGCGAAACCGCGAAGATCGCGCTTGATGGCCACGCACTGTGGCTGCTCAAGCCGACCACCTACATGAACGCCAGCGGCGCGTCGGTCGGCGCGGCGCTGCGCTACTGGAAGATCGAGCCGGAGGAGATGCTGGTCGTGCACGACGACCTGGATCTGCCGCCCGGCACGGCGCGCCTGAAGTTCGACGGCGGCCACGGCGGCCAGAACGGCCTGCGCGACCTGATCGCGCACATCGGCCACGGCAAGTTCCATCGCCTGCGCCTGGGCATCGGCCATCCGGGCCATCGCGACCGCGTCACCGGCTGGGTACTCGGCCGGCCGTCCATCGCCGACGAGAACGCGATCATCGACGCCATCGCGCGCGCGCTCGACGTGCTGCCGCTGGCCGTGGCGGGACGCTTCGAGGACGCGATGAAGCAGTTGCACACGACCGGGAATCGGGAATAGGGAATCGGGAATAGTCAAACCCCGCTTCCGCTCCTCCGATTCCCCATTCCCCATTCCCCATTCCCGGATTCAAGCCATGGGCATCAAATGCGGCATCGTCGGCCTGCCGAACGTCGGCAAGTCGACCCTCTTCAACGCGCTGACCAAGGCTGGCATCGCGGCGGCGAACTTCCCGTTCTGCACGATCGATCCGAACGTCGGCGTGGTGCCGGTGCCGGACCTGCGCCTGAACGCGCTGGCCGAGATCGTCAAGCCGCAGAAGGTGATCCCGACGGCGGTGGAATTCGTCGACATCGCCGGCCTGGTGGCGGGCGCGTCCAAGGGCGAGGGCCTGGGCAACAAGTTCCTTGCGCACATCCGCGAGGTCGACGCGATCGCGCACGTGGTGCGCTGCTTCGAGCACGGCGACATCGTGCACGTGGCCGGCAAGGTCGATCCGGTCGCGGACATCGACACGATCGACACCGAGCTGGCGCTGGCCGATCTCGACTCGGTCGAGAAGGCGCTCAACCGCGTCGAGCGCGCGGCCAAGGCCAATGACAAGGACGCCATCGCGCGCAGGCCAGTCCTGCAGAAGCTCGCCGCCGGACTCAACGAAGGCAGGACCGCGCGCAGCCTCGGCCTCGACGACGAGGAGAAGGCGCTGGTGCGCGACCTGTTCCTGCTCACGCTCAAGCCCTTGATGTACATCGCCAACGTGCGCGAGGACGGCTTCGAGAACAACCCGCACCTGGATGCCGTGCGCGCGCGCGCCGCCAGCGAAGGTGCCGAGGTCGTGCCGGTGTGCGCGGCGATCGAGGAAGAACTCTCGCAACTCGAGGACGCCGACCGCGACGAGTTCCTCAAGGACCTGGGGCTGGACGAGCCGGGCCTGAACCGCGTGACGCGCGCCGCCTACAAACTGCTCGACCTGCAGACCTATTTCACCGCCGGCGTGAAGGAGGTGCGGGCCTGGACGATCAAGCGCGGCTACACCGCGCCGCAGGCGGCCGGCGTGATCCACACCGACTTCGAACGCGGTTTCATCCGCGCCGAGACGGTCAGCTACGACGACTTCATCCAGTACAAGGGCGAAGCCGGCGCGGCCGCTGCCGGCCGCCTGCGCAAGGAAGGCAAGGACTACGTCGTCAAGGATGGCGACGTGCTGCACTTCCTGTTCAACGTCTGAGGCCGTTGCCGGGTCGGCCAGCGGCCGTCCCGGCACTCTGCGGCAGGCGGCGCTTCGTCGACCGGGGCGCCAACGGCGCTTTCGCTTCGGCGCTCGCGTCGAACCGCCCGCCGCGCCGCCACGATGGAGCCTGCGCGCCACTCCGTATTGTTGCGGCGACGTAGCCGTCCGCCGGACGAGCCGTCGCCGCATCGTTCGACGGAGGAACCTCATGCGTAGCCTGCACGTGTTGTTTGCGTTGTGCCTTATCCCGGTCATGGCCCTGGCGGCCGATCCGGTCCCCGAGCCGTCCGTGGCGCCGGCCGACGTGCTGGCCATGGAGGAGGGCATCTGGGACGCGGTGATCGAATTTCCGCCGGCCAAGCCGGATGCGGCGCCGGGGCGTGCGACCGGCGTGCAGACCAACACCTTCGTGACCGGCCGGCGCTGGATCAGGAACGACTTCGCGGTCGACGCCAAGTATGGCGGCCATGGCACCTGGGGCTACGACCCGGTCAAGGGCAAGTACGTCGGCATCTGGGTCGACAGCAACCAGGACTACATCCGCTTCGACGAGGGAACCTACGACACGGCCACCCGGACGATGACCTGGTGGTCGGAGCTGCGCCAGCCGGCGCCGCATCCGCCGGCCAAGTACCGCATGCGGGAAGAGTTCCGCGGCGACACGCGGGTGCTGACGATGACCGCGATCGGTCCGAAGAGCGGCAAGGAGATCCCGCTCGGCACGATCACGTTCACGCGGCGGCCGGGTCGCGACCCGGCCGGCCTCTGAGCCTCCGCAGGGCACTTTCGCCTGCGGGGCTGAACCGGTTGGCCCGCGGCGGCGTGCCCCTCGGCGCGGCAATCGAAAATTCGATGCATCCAAGCCTTGACAGAAGCAGGTTCAGGCAAGAGAATGCGCGGCTCCTCGGCGGAGGGATACCCAAGCGGCCAACGGGGGCAGACTGTAAATCTGCTGGCTTACGCCTTCGGTGGTTCGAATCCACCTCCCTCCACCAGTTTTGATGATGTTTTCACGGCGGATTTACCACCCGCCGGTGCGGTACCCAAGCAGGTCGTTCCGGCGCGGGAGTAGTTCAATGGTAGAACCTCAGCCTTCCAAGCTGATGGTGCGGGTTCGATTCCCGTCTCCCGCTCCATTGATCGCTCCGCGAAGTTGGGTTGCTGCTCTTGGATGAAGAGTCCTGCAAGGAAGCAGGTCTGATCTTCGCCGTCAGGGAGGACGGCTGAAATACACGCTCACGTAGCTCAGTCGGTAGAGCACCTCCTTGGTAAGGAGGAGGTCGATGGTTCGATTCCATTCGTGAGCACCATCCTTCGCGACGGTGCAGTCGTCGCAGGTCGGCTGGCTTTTTCCCGGCTCGTCTCCACCTAGTTCGTTTCCATCTGATCGGGGTTTTTCGGCATGTCCAAGGAAAAATTCGAGCGCAAGAAGCCGCACGTGAACGTGGGCACGATCGGCCACGTTG
>JAACZU010000017.1 GCA_009996615.1 Rhodanobacteraceae bacterium
CGTCCGAGGGAGCCGCATATCTTACATCGTGTTTCGTTTCCGTCAACACCCCGAAGCAACTTTTTATGCTTCGCGCCGGGCGACTCCTCGTCGCCCGCCGGCTTCGCCGTTCGTTCCTAAGAACCGGCCGTCGAAGCGGGCCGCGCATCCTACATCCAACTTCCGATCTGTCAAGCCCTGCGAAGCGATCCGGTTGCTTCGCGGCGGGTGGCCTGGGCCGCCCCGCCGTCTTCGCTGTTCCACTCTTGCGAGCGGTGCAGCGAAGGGGCGCGAATCGTACAACCAACTTCCGATCTGTCAACCTCTCGAAGCGATTCTTTCGCTTCGCGGCGAGCGGCCTGCGCCGCCTGCCATCTTCACCGCGCCGCTCTTGCGAGCCGTTCGGCGAAGGGGCGCGAATCCTACATCCGATTCGCGATTCGTCAAGCCCGGCGAAGCGATTTTTTCTTCGCCCGGCGACGCCGGAAGGATGCCCCTCGTCGACGGCCCGATGCGGGCTGCCCGTCGAAGGGCCGCGCATCCTACATCCAGTTTACGATTCGTCAACCTCCTCACGCTGGCGAATGCATGCTCTGGATCGTAGGCACCTCGGTATCGATCGAGGCGAATGGCTATGCACCACGCCTCGCCCAGCGCGCGCGCGACGAGCTCGGCGTGGCACACGCGAACCTGTCTGTCGGCGACCAGACCTCGCTGATGGGCTGCATGCGCGTGCTCGGCCAGCAGCATCGGATCGCAGCCGGCGATGTCGTGATCTGGGAGTACAGCCTGCTGGACACGCTCCTGACCATCGAGCAGTTCCCGCCCGAGGATGTGCACCGTGCGCGCCGGCTGGCCTGGTCGTGCCTGCTCGAACGCGGCGCGCGCGTCGTCGTCCTGATGACGCCGCCGAAGCGGCATCTGGCCGAGCGCAGTCTTCACGAGGCGGAGATTGCGAACGATGCGCAGGCTCTGGGCCTGCGCTGCATCGACCTGCGCGAGCTGATCGCAGCGCTCGAGCTGGTCGACCCGGCCGCCCATTATCGCGATGACCGCCATCCGCGCGCCGATTCGCCGCTCATCGACGCGACCGTCCAGGCCCTGCTTGACGACCTCGCCGAGCACCATGGCCGCGTTGCGGCACCGACGGTCCGCCAGCGCACCGTGCACAAGCGATGGCGCGCCGACATCCCGTGGCAATGGCTCGACGCGGCGGCGCTGGCGCGGCACACCGGCGTGCCGACCACGACATTCCGCAACTCGCTGCTCGCGATCGAGGCGGTGGCGCTGCCGGTCGATGCGCGGCTCGGCCTGGCCACCACCACGCGGATCGTCAGCGTCGGGATCGTCAGTACACACGTGACCGGAGGCCTGTGGTGCGGGCACCCGGGCTGTGCGCCGGCCGCGACGCGCCTGCCGCTCGATCTGCACTACGACTTCCTGCTGCGCTCGACGGCGTTGCCATGCGTGCGCGCCGCAACCGACGCGCTGGCCGCCGCGCCGGCCTGGGCGTACGCCTGCGGACTTTGGGCCGGGTACGGCCAGGTCTTGTGCCACGCCCCGGGAACGGTGGCGGTGTTTGGCCTGTTGCATGAACCGCCGTCCGCTGGACGCGGGCAGAACCGCCTGCTTGATGCCGTCCGCGCCCTCGCCGCGCGCCTGAACCGCGGGCGCTGAGGCGCGGCCGTCAGGCGCTGCCCAGCCGCACGCGCGCGAACGCGCGCTTGCCGATCTGCAGCAGATGCTCGCCGCCGGGCGGCAGCACGCGCTCGCGGTCCTCGACGACGACACCGTCGATGCGCACGGCGCGCTCGGCCATCTTGCGCGTGACCTCGGAGTTGCTCGCCGCAAGCCTGGCCGCGACGAACAGCGGCGCGATGCGAATGCCCTCCGCCGGCACCGCCAGCTCGAGCAGCGGCAGGTCGACGTCGATGCGCTGCTCGCGCACCAGCGCGGTCCATTGTTCGATCGCGGCCTCCGCGGCCGCGGCACCATGGAAGCGCGCGGCGAGTTCGCGCGCCAGCGCCAGCTTGGCGTCGCGCGGATGCAGCTGGCCGGCCGCGACGTCACGCCTCATCGTTTCGATGTCGGCCGTGGAGCGGTCCAGGCTCAGCAGCTCGTACCAGCGCCACATCAGCGCGTCGCCGATCTTCATGGTCTTGTTGACGATGTCGATCGCCGGCTCGGCGATGCCGATGTAGTTGCCGAGCGACTTGGACATCTTGGCCACGCCGTCCAGGCCCTCCAGCAGCGGCATCGTCAGCACGACCTGCGGTGCCTGGCCGGAGTGCTCCTGCAGGCCGCGCCCCATCAGCAGGTTGAACTTCTGGTCGGTGCCGCCGAGCTCGACGTCGGCCTGCAGCGCGACCGAGTCGTAACCCTGCACCAGCGGATACAGGAACTCGTGGATCGCGATCGACTGCTGCGCGGCGTAGCGCTTGGCGAAGTCGTCGCGCTCGAGCATGCGCGCGACCGTGTGCTGCGCGGCCAGCCGGATCATGTCGGCCGCGCCCATCTGGCCGAACCACTCGGAATTGAAGCGCACCTCGGTGCGTTCGCGATCGAGCACCTTGAACACCTGATCGGCGTAGGTCTGCGCGTTCGCCTGGACGTCTTCGCGCGTGAGCGGCTTGCGCGTGGCGCTCTTGCCGGTCGGGTCGCCGATCATGCCGGTGAAATCGCCGATCAGGAAAATGACCTGGTGGCCGAGGTCCTGGAACTGGCGCATCTTGTTCAGCAGCACCGTGTGGCCGAGGTGCAGGTCCGGCGCGGTCGGATCGAAGCCGGCCTTGATGCGCAGCGGGCGGCCGAGCCTGAGCCGCGCCTCCAGCTCCTCGGGTTTGATGATCTCGTCGGCGCCGCGCGCGATCAGCTCGAGCGCGTTCTGGATATCCGTCATGGGGTTTCCTGAAGATTGGTCGGACCGCACCCGCCAGCCCGGCACGAACGCTCCGATTCACGAAAATCGGACGTTCCGGTTAATAATTCGTTAGCGTGAAACGCGCGCAACCCATTGTCGCGATTGAAATTGTTGACGACGATTGCGCGAGGCCTTTATGGTACAGCGCTGTTGACCGGACCGCGACCCGTGACCGACCTTCGCCACGCTCCCAATCACGCCCCGCACAAGGCCCGCCGGCTGACGCTGCGGCACATGTCGCGCAAGCATTTCCATTTCCAGTCGCGCTGGTCGCCGGCGAACTGGCGCCCCGGGCACTGGATCATCGGCGGCATCGCGCTGCTGCTGAGCGCGCTGGCCGGCGTCGTCATCCCGACCTTCGCCAACGCCACCCGCCACGAACCGACGACCTACACCACGCTCGCCCTCGACCTGCCGCAGCGACCGGCCGGCGGCGAGGCCGACCCCACCATCGGTGCGTGGGGACTCGGCAACGACGGCGAGCCGGACTGGCGCATCGTCACCGTGCGCGCCGGCCAGTCGCTGTCAGACGTGTTCCGCGAGCAGGGTTTCGGGCCGACCGAGCTGCAGCGCGCGCTCGACTCGCAGGACGACGCCTCGGCGCTGCGCCGCATCCGGCCGGGCCAGGAGTTCGCGTTCGCGGTCGACGCCGATGGCAACTTGGCCGCGATGCGCTTCGAGCGCGGCGATTCGGCGCGCGTGGTGCTGCGCTTCGGCGCCGACGGCGTGCGCGAGGCGGTCGAGGAGCGCGCGGTCGAGCGCCGCACGCACGTCGCGCACGGCGTCGTCACGCGCTCGCTGTTCTATGCCGGCGAGCAAGCCGGCCTCAGCGACGCGATGGTGCTCAAGCTAGCCAACGCGTTCGGCTACGACATCGACTTCGCGCAGGACCTGCGCGAGGGCGACAGCTTCAGCGTGGTCTACGACGACGTCTACCGCGAGGGCGAGCGCCTGCGCGATGGCGACATCATCGCCGCGACGTTCATCAACCAGGGCAAGCGCTACACCGCGATCCGCTACACCAACGCCGCCGGCGAGACGTTGTTCTACGACGAGGCCGGGCGCGCGCTGCGCCGCTCGTTCCTGCGTACGCCGGTCGAGTTCACGCGCATCTCGTCGGTGTTCTCGACCGGCCGCATGCACCCGGTGCTCGGCTACATGCGCGCGCACAAGGGCGTGGACTACGCCGCGCCGACCGGCACGCCGATCCGCGCCGCCGGCGAGGGCAAGGTCGTGTTCCGCGGCTGGAAGTCCGGCTACGGCAACTTCGTGATGATCCAGCACAACAGCCAGATCAGCACCGCCTACGGCCACCTGTCGCGCTTTGCCAACATCGGCGTCGGCCAGCGCGTCAGCCAGGGCCAGACGATCGGCTACGTCGGCATGACGGGCCTGGCCACCGGCCCGCACCTGCATTACGAATTCCGCGTCAACGGCGCGCACCGCAACCCGCTGACCGTGACGCTGCCGCCGGCCGAGCCGTTGCCGGCGAGCCAGCTGGCGCAGTTCCGCCAGAAGACCGCACCGATGCTGGCCCAGCTCAAGCGCGTCGACGACCTGCGCCAGGCCCCGGCCAAGGGCTGATCTCGCCCCTGCCTTCCGCGACGGCACGGCGCGCGTGACCGCCTCCCTCTACCTCGGCCTGATCTCCGGCACCAGCGCGGACGGCATCGACGCCGCGCTGGTCGAGTTTGCCGATCCCTCCGCGACAGCGCCCGTGCGCGTCATCGCCGCGCGCACGACGCCGTATCCGGACGACCTGCGCGCGCGCGTGCTGGCGCTGGCCACGCGCGACGCCGCGGTCGCGCTGGACGACTACGGCACGCTCGACGTCGAAATCGGCGAGGCGTTCGCCGACGCGGCGCGCGCGCTGCTCGACGCCGCCGGCGTCGCGCCGGCGGCAGTCGCCGCGCTTGGCTCGCACGGCCAGACCTTGCGCCACCGCCCACACGGCGCGCATCCGTTCACGTTGCAGATCGGCGATCCGAGCGTGATCGCCGAGCGCTGCGGCATCCTCACCGTCGCCGACTTCCGCCGCGCGGACCTCGCCGCCGGCGGCCAGGGCGCGCCGCTGCTGCCGGCGCTGCACGCGGCGGTGTTCGCACACGCGACGATCCCGCGCGCAGTCCTGAACCTCGGCGGCATCGCCAACCTGACGATCCTCGCGCCCGGCCACGACGTGCTCGGCTTCGACACCGGCCCGGCCAACTGCCTGCTCGACGCGTGGGCCATGCGCCATCTCGGTGCCGCGCGCGACGAGGGCGGCGCCTGGGCCGCGAGCGGCCGCGTCGACGCGGCGCTGCTCGCCGTCTGGCTGCGTGATCCGTATTTCAGCGCACCACCGCCCAAGAGCAGCGGCCGCGAAGTGTTCAACCTCGACTGGCTCGACGCGCGCGTGCCGGCCGGCCTCGCGCCGGCCGACGTGCAGGCGACCCTGCTGCACTTGAGCGCGCGCAGCATCGCCGACGCGCTGCGCGCGCACGGCCGCGAGGCATCCGAGGTCTACGCCTGTGGCGGCGGCGTGCACAACGCCGCGCTCATGGCCGCGCTACGCACCGAGCTGCCCGGCGTGCGCGTCGATACCACCACCGCGCTCGGCCTCGATCCGGACTACGTCGAGGCGGTCGGCTTCGCCTGGCTCGCGCGCGCGCGCCTCGCCGGCAAACCGGGCAACCTGCCCTCGGTCACCGGCGCGCGCGGACCGCGCCTGCTCGGTGCGCTCTACCCCGCCCCGTCGCGGCCAAGGTCGCGGTAGCGCGGCCACAGGAACACCAGCAGCGCGGTCGCCGGAATCAGCGCGAGCACGGTGATCACGAAGTAGGCGCCGTAGCCGACCGACATCGCGATGCCGCCGGCGAAGATGCCGAGCACCTTGCCCGGCAGGTTCACCAGCGAACTCAAGAGCGCGTACTGCGTGGCGGTGTGCTCGCGATTGACCAGCGCGGACAGGAACGCGACTGTCGGCGGGCCGAGCATGCCGAGCGTGAAGTTCTCGGCCGAGATCACCGCGGTCAACATCCACGCATCGCCCGGGAACGCGATCAGCAGCAGGTACAAGAGGTTGCAGCTGCCGCACAGCACGACCATCGCGCACAGCGGCTTCCATGGCCCCCAGCGCACGACCATCGCGCCGCCGACGAACGCGCCGGCGATGCCGATCCAGATGCCGTAGATCTTCGTGATCGCGCCGATCTGGGTCTGGCTGAAGCCCATGTCGCGGTAGAACGGCCCCATGATGCCGCCGATCGTGGCCTGCTCGGGGATCTTGAACAGCAGCAGGAACGCCAGCGTCGTCAACGCCAGCGCCACGCCGTAGCGGCGGAAGAAGTCGGCGAACGGATCGACGATCGCAAAGCGCATCGCCTCGCGCCAGCCCGGCGGCTGGCGCGGTGTCACCGCCGGCTCGCGCGCAAACAGGTTGGCGAGGATCGGCAGCAGCATCACCGCCGCCATCGCCAGGTACACCTGCGCCCACTCGACATGGTCGGCCAGGATCAGCGCGAACGCGCCGGCCACCATCAGCGCGATGCGGTAGCCGAGCGAATAGGTCGCCACCAGCGCACCCTGCTGGTCGGGCGGTGCGATCTCGATGCGGTAGGCGTCCACCGCGATGTCCTGCGTCGCGCCGAAGAACGCGACCAGCAGCGTCGCGCCGACGAACGCGGCCAGCTGCGCCGGCGTCAGCAGCGCCATGCCGACCAGCCCGGCGACGACGCCGAGCTGCGCCAGCAGCAGCCAGCCGCGGCGGCGGCCGAGGCGCGCGAAGCCGGGCACCTGCCAATGGTCGAGCAGCGGCGCCCACAGGAACTTGAACGCGTACAGCATGCCGGCGCTGGCGATCACCGTGATCTCGCGCAGCACGATGCCGTGCTGCTTCAGCCAGTACGCCAGCGTGCCGGCGACGAGCAGGAACGGCAGGCCCGAGGAGAAGCCGAACAGGAACATCGTCCACGCCGCCGGCCGCGCGAACGCCTGCCATACCGAAGGTTTGGCCGGCCGCGTCGCGGCCGCCTGCGTCACGGCGCTCATGCGCGGTACTCGACGAGGTACGGCGCGTGATCGGAGAAGCGCGGCTCGGCATGGATCGAGCAGGCCTTCAGGCGCTCGCGCAGCGACGGCGTGACGAGCTGGTAGTCGATGCGCCAGCCGACGTTGTTCGCGCGCGCGGCGCCGCGGTTGCTCCACCAGGTGTAGTCCTGCCCTTCCGGATGCAGCGCGCGGTAGCTGTCGACCCAGCCGCCGTCGGCGCACAGGCCGTTCAGCCAGTCACGCTCGGGCGGCAGGCAGCCGGAGTTCTTCTGGTTCGAGCTCCAGTTCCGGATGTCGAGCTTCGAACGCACGATGTTCCAGTCGCCGCACAGCACGTAGTCGCGGCCGCTGGCGAGCCACTCGTCGAGAATGGGCCTGAGCCAGTCCATCACCTTGAACTTGAACGCCTGGCGGTCCTCGCCGGACGAGCCCGACGGGATGTAGAACGAAACCACGCTCAAGTTGCCGTAGCGCGCTTCGATGTAGCGCCCCTCGTCGTCGAACGGCGCCCAGCCGAGCGCGGTGCGCACCTCGTCCGGCTCGCGCTTCGAATAGATCGCCACGCCGCTGTAGCCCTTCTTCGTCGTCGCGTCGCGGTAGAAGCAGTGGTGGCCGTCCGGGCGGAACATCGGATCGGTCAGCTGGTCCTCCTGCGCCTTGGTCTCCTGCAGGCAGACCACGTCGGCCTTGTGCGTGCGCAGCCAGTCGAAGAAGCCCTTGTTCGCGGCCGAGCGGACGCCGTTGGCGTTGAAGGAGATGATTCGCACGGGAATGGGGAATCGGGAATGGGGAATCGAATTGTGCCGGTCTACGCCAAGTACGCAAGGCGGCAAACTTGCGCGACAGGCACGAGCCTGTACGCTTTGGCGATTCTCCATTCCCGATTCCCCATTCCCGTGCTCTCCTCCCAACGCGCCTTCCTCGATCTCGCCATCGCCCGCAACGTGTTGCGCTTCGGCGAATTCACGCTCAAGTCCGGCCGCGTCAGCCCGTACTTCTTCAACGCCGGCCTGTTCGATTCGGGCGCGGCGCTGGCCACGCTCGGGCGCGCCTATGCCGATGCGGCGATGCGCTCGGGGATCGGCTTCGACATGCTGTTCGGCCCGGCCTACAAGGGCATCGTGCTGGCCGCGGTCACCGCCGCCGCGCTGGCCGAGCAGCACGGTCGCGACGTGCCGTTCGCGTACAACCGCAAGGAGGCCAAGGCACATGGCGAGGGCGGCACGCTGGTCGGTGCGCCGCTGGCCGGGCGCGTGCTGATCGTCGATGACGTGATCACCGCCGGCACCGCGATCCGCGAGTCGCTGGCGCTGATCCGCGCGGCCGGCGCGACGCCGGCCGGCGTGCTGATCGCGCTTGACCGCGAGGAGCGCGGCCAGGGTGCGCTGTCGGCGACGCAGGAGCTGGCCGCCGAGCACGGCGTGCCGACGTTCGCGATCGCGCGCCTGACCGACCTGCTCGCCTACGTCGGCGACCGCCCCGATCTGGCCGGGCACCGCGAGCGGCTGGCCGCCTATCGCGCGCGCTACGGGGTGTGACGACGCGCGCGCCGCGGCGCTGTCACGTCGCCTATACTCGCCGGCGGGAGGACACATCCATGCGTCGACTGCGCTGTCTGCTCGCCACCGTGCTCGCCGCCGGCGTGGGTGCGTCCGCGTCCGCCGCCGCGCCTGGCGCGGCGGACCACAACCGCTACAAGTGGCGCGATGCGGACGGCAATCTGCATTACGGCGACTCGCTGCCGCCCGAGGCGGCCAGGCTCGGCTACGAGATCATCGGTCCGACCGGCCTCATCGTGCGCCGCGTCGAACGCGCCCGGACCAGCGACGAGCTGGCCGCCGCCAAGGCCGCCGCCGCCAAGGCACAGGCCGAGCGCAGCGAGGCCGACAGCCGCGCGCGCATCGACACGCAGTTGCTGGCCGGCTACCCGGAAGAGGCCGACCTCCAGCGGGCGCAGCAGCAGCAGCTCGAGCTGCTCGAGCAAAAGGTGACCGCCGCGCAGATCAGCCTGCGCAGCCAGGAGCAGAACCTGGCCGACTTGCTCGGTCGTGCCGCCGATGTCGAGCGCGGCGGCAAGGAGCTGCCGCCGGCGCTGGCGAAGGAACTGAAGATGCTGCGCAAGCAGGTCGACGACCAGCGCCTCGTGGTCGCGCGGCGACAGGACGAGCGAGCGCAGGCGCTCGAACGCTTCGCCGGCGAGACCGCGCGCTACCGCGAGTTGAAGGCACAGCGCGGCGCGCCCTCCCGGACGCCCTAGAAGCCTGTCGGGCTTGGCCTGACCGGTGGAGAGCCCGCTGCGCCCCGGCCATGTCCCTGCCCGCCCAGGCTGGTTGGGTATTCGCGCGCCTGGCTTGCGCTCCCGCCCATGGCCTGCCCGGGCAGGATCTGCCTGGCAGCCTCTCAGCGCTTCCTCGGTCGCCGCCAGCCCGGAATCGTCACTTGGCGCGCGCGCGCCACGGTGAGCTCGCCGGGCGGCGCCTCGCGGCTGATGACCGAACCGGCGGCGATCGTGGCGTCCTTGCCCAGGCGCACCGGCGCGATCAGCGACGCGTTGGAGCCGACGAACACGCCGTCCTCGATCGTGGTGGCGTGCTTGTTCACGCCGTCGTAGTTGCAGGTGATCGCGCCGGCGCCGATGTTGACGTCGGCACCGATCTCGGCGTCGCCGAGGTAGCTGAGGTGGTTGGCCTTCGAGCGCGCGCCCAGGCGCGACTTCTTGATCTCGACGAAGTTGCCGACGCGGCTGTTGGCGCCCAGCTCGGTGCCCGGGCGCAGGCGCGCGAACGGACCGATCTCGCACGGGCCGTGCGTGACGACGCCGTCGAGGTTGCAGTGCGAGTGCACGATGGTGCCGGCCGCCAGCGTCGAGTTGCGGATGCGGCAGTACGGCCCGATGCGCACCTCGTCGCCGAGTTCGACCAGGTCTTCCAGGATCACGTCGATGTCGATCTCGACGTCGCGGCCGACGCGCACGTCGCCGCGCACGTCGAAGCGCACCGGATCGGCGAAGCGCACGCCGGCGGCGGCCAGCTGCGTCGCCCGCGCGCGCTGGTACAGGCGCTCGAGCGCGGCCAGCTGCCACGGATCGTTCGCGCCGAACACCTCGTGCGGATCGGTGCAAACGCCGACCGCGGCCGGCTCGCCCTCGTCGGCGGCCTGCGCGAACACGTCGGTCAGGTAGTACTCGCGCTGCGCGTTGGCGTCGGTCAGGTTGTTCAACCACGTGCGCAGGCGACGCGCGTCGGCGACGAGGATGCCGCTGTTGATGCAGGTGATCGCGCGCTGCTCGGCTGTGCAGTCCTTCTCCTCGACGATCGCGCGCACGCGGCCGATGCCGTCGCGCACGACGCGCCCGTAGCCGAACGGGTTGTCGAGCTGGGTCACCAGCGCCGCCAGCGGTGCGTCCAGCGCGAGCAGGTCGCGCAGCGTCTCGGCGCGGATCAGCGGCACGTCGCCGAACAGCACCAGCACGCGCGCCTCCTCCGGCACGCCCGGCATCGCCAGGCGCACCGCGTGGCCGGTGCCGCGCTGCTCGGACTGGTGCACCCAAGCCAGGTCGCCGAGGTCGGTCAGCGCCGCGCGCACCTGTTCGCCGAGATGGCCGTAGACGACGTGGATGCGCGCCGGCAGCAGCGCGCGCGCGGTGTCGAGCACGTGCGCCAGCATCGGCCGCCCGGCCAACGGCATCAGCACCTTCGGACGCGCGGACTTCATCCGCTTGCCCTCGCCGGCGGCGAGGACGATGACATGCAGGGGATGAGCGGTCACGGAGTCCTCCGGATCGGGCAACGGGCGAACGGGCGTTGTGCGTCTCGACGACGCGAAGCGCCATTCTAGAACGACCTGCGTGGATCGCGGCTATGCCGGGGCGCAGGTGCCCGCCGCCTGCGGCCGGGCGGTTCGATCACGGTTCGGCAGCTGACCTTCCGAGCGGCGCGAGCAGCGCGCGCGAGATCGGCCACAGCGCCGCCAGCACGCCAAGGGTGCAGGTGTAGAACACGGTCCATGACGCTACGTTCGCGCTGACGCGAAGCGGGAACCCGATCGACTGGAAGAACGTCGCACTGGCGATGGCACGCCCATCCAGCACGCACCAGCCCACCAGGATGACGATACAGGCGCAGACCAGGCTGATCGCGACAACCTCGATCAGCATACTCAGCGCCAGACAGGTTCGGCGAAACCCGAGCGCGCGCAGCAGCGCGGTTTCGCGTTGGCGCGCGCTCAGCGCCATGTGCAGGGCGTTGGCAATCGCCAGCAGCGCGGCAAGGCCGAGCAGTAGCGAGATGCCCCAGGCGGCGATTTGCGTGTACCGGTAGATAAAGCCGACCTGCATGCGGTAGTAGTCGCGCTGGGGCAACGCGTACATGCCCTTCAGCGATGAATTGCCCGACAGGGCAGCTTCGAATGAGTCGAACGCCGCGGGCGAAGTCAGCTTGACCCACCAGGCGCTGATCCGGCCCGGGGCATTCCAGGTGGCCTGCAGGATGCCGATATCGGTCCACAGCTCCGATTCCCACAGACCGCCGTCCGCGGTGAACTCGCCACTGACACGCCACGGGCGCTTGCGGACCAGCGTCTGCGCGCCGGTGTCGAGCGCGACGAAGTCCCGCGCAACGCCCGCGCCGGCGATCAGCTCCTGCAAGCCCGCGCCGAACGCCGCGCCCCGAACCAGGCGCACATGTTCGCCCAGCACCTGCCAGACCGCTGGCGAAACGCCGCGCAGCATCACGTCTGCGGTCGCTCCATCTCGCCGCCGCAGTTTGATGTTCACCACGAACTGCGGGGCGATCAGCGCGGAGCCGCCGGTTGAGCGCGCCACACCCGGCAGGTTGCCGATCAAGGTGGCTTTTTCGGCATCACTCATGCCGGCGGCCGCCTCGCTGGGTTGGTTACCGGCCAGTACCACCGCCACGTCGTCCAGGCCCGTGCGCGCCGCCAGACCGTCAAGCCCGGCAGGAATGGTCAGCAGTCCAAGCAAGGTGGCGCCGGCGATAAGGAGACCGGCGACGCTCAGCAACAGGTGCCGCGGACGCGTCAGCGTGGTGAGCAGAGCCTGCGTCAGCGCGCCACGCACTTCGCGAATGCCGCGCATGTCAAGCGGTCCGCATGTCGATGGGGCGCAGCCTTGCGATCGTGAGCGACGGGACGACCAGCGCCGCGATCCACAATGCGCCCAGCCAGACCGGCAAACCCGACCACGCCCATGCCGGAACGGCGAAGTTGCCGAAGAACGGGCTCATCCCGCGCGGCAGCAGGCGCAGCAACAGCAGACCGAATCCAATCCCCAGCGCCGCACCGATCAGCACGATCAACAGGCCTTCCAGGGCGAAGGCGCGCAACAGGATCCCGCGCGAAAAGCCCAGGACCTGCATCAATGCCATCAGTGCACGCCGCTGCATGACCGTATGCGCCAGCACGCTGACCAGCACGAGCGCCGTGCACAGAAACGTAGCCAGCATCACGTAACCCAGCACGTTCTGCACCTGCCCGTAGCGGGCCAGTGCATTCTGGAGCGTGGCGCCCGTGGTCGCCTCGATCGGCGGATCGTCGTGCGCGAACGCTTCCTCGATGCGCGCGGCCAACATGTTGGCTTCGTGCGGGTCATTCGGAAGAACGACGATTTCCCTCACACTGCCGCTGCCCTCCGGCATGCCCATGGCACGGTTGAGGTAATCGTAGTGACCTATGCTGATGATGTTGGCAATCGGGTCCTCTTGCGCCGGCAGGATTCCAGCGATGTGAATGTCGATCGGTCTTCCGGTAAAGAAGTTTCTCGGCGAAATGCTTCTGCCGTCGTGCCACTCGCAATCCTTCGCCGTCTGCGCCCCCACTAGGACGGCCATCGGATCGGAAAGCCATCTCTTCTGGAGCGCGTCGAGCTGCAAGGAACCCTCCGGCCACAGTGGAAGATCGAGAATGGCCTGTGATGACCCGCCAAACGCCTGGATCGATGCGGTCGGCGCGTTGTCCCTGCAGACGACGGCCAGCACGATCGAGTACACCACTGCCTTCACCCCTGGCAGCGACTCGATGCGCTTGACGTAGCGCAAAGGCAAAGGCTGGCCGGCGCTGGCACTGTTGACGGCAACGGCGACGCGCGCGTAGGGGTTCGACTGGCGCGTCGGCAAAAACGGGGCCGCCAACACGCTCAATGTGATCCATGCGACGGTGGCCAGAGTCAGGATCAGCGCCAGGTAGGCCGTCCGGCCCGGCGCTTCAACGATCCCACGGCCGGCGATCCGTGCCGCTACCATGGCGCGCAGCGATCGCTCGGCCGGATGGGTTGACCTTCCATGGATGGATCGTTCCCTCCCCTGTCAATCATGCCCACTCGGCCCAGGCCCCGGCGGTCGAAAGCGCGTCGAATAATGCGCTGCACGGTCCTACCTCCGAAGCGACACCACGTTCTTACGGCGCTGGCGTCACCTTGGGAAAGCGGAGCGCGGCGACGATGGCTGCCTCGCTGTCGTCGTACAGGCCGGTGTGCATGCCGACCAGTGTCAGGTTCTTGTCGAAGAAATACACCGCGGGAACCGAGGTTCCACCCAGCAGGCTGTCCATCAACAAATCCCGCGCGTGCAGTACTAGCACACCTTTCGGGTAGACTGACCGGGCCGAATCGGCATTTGTGGAAGCGAGATTCAGCACCGCGAACTGCACGCCATGGGCCTCAGCAAGTTCGTCACCATGGACCTTCACGTAGTCGAGCAGTGTGGCGCACGGAGGGCAACCCTGCATGGCCTTGATGACCACAGCCGGACCACGGAGCGCTTTGCCCAATTCGACGACCTGCCCCGCACTGTCCAGTACGGCAAGGTCCGCCGGCAGGGTCTTGCCGACATTCGGCCCCGGCTCGTGCTCCTGCTTCTGTATGAATTGCTCCAGGCGGCCGTCGGAGACGTTCGCGGCATCGGCCGCCTGCAATCCGGATGGCAGCAAAAAAAGCCATAGAACAACCCATGTCAGGCACAGGGTGATCGATTCGCGGCTAATCATATGCGCTCCCTCCAGCGGGATTGAGGGCCCCGTTGCGCGTGGGCAGTTCGGACTACGTCGCAACGGGGCCACCGAGTCGGTTATCGCAAGCTCTATTGGCCAATTACCAAGGCAAGGTACAGGTGATCTCGCAGTGCTTGCCTTGAGACTCGCTCCAGCCACAAGTCAACGTGCACCCCTGAATCACGGCTCCAGTTCCGGATGCCTTGCCATGCATGGTCGCTGCGGCCAGCGCTGCGCCACTGAATGTGCAAATTCCGAGCACCACAGCCAGCACCAATGTCCTCGGTTTGAACGAAGAAACAGACGGCATGTCCATGACGTTCTCCTCAGTTTGCATCGAATCCCCTGCGAGGCGCTGTATTGGCCCCGCCGAAAACCAGTATCAAAAAAAAAAAAACTTGCGTCAAGTAAGAACTTTGCATTGATGGCATCCGCAATGTCACCTGTTTACATCTGACTCGAAGCCCCTCTCCAAACGAGCACCGAGACAAGGGTTGGGAAGAGAGCCTGCCAACCATCGTCGCCAATCGAGCGAATGGATGACGCAAGTCATTGATCCGCTCGAAGCGAATCCCGGCGCATAGCGGAGTCGCTGAGTTGGGATCAACGCAAAGTCTCCTCCTGCAGATCGCCAAGCGCTCTTTGTGCGGTAATCGCTGCGCCGCTCTTTCGTGGGCATGAGCAAACGCGCATGTCGACCTTGCCTGTCGATGTGCGACGATGCTGGCGATGAGCACCCCCAACTTCCCCGTTTCCTCCACAGGCGCCACGCCGCTGCCGGCCATCGCGCTGCCGGCCTGGCAGCGCGGCCGGCAGGCGCTGCAGCGACACGACTATGCCGGCGCCGAGCGCGACTTCGCCGCGGCCTTGCACGCCGCGCCCGGCCACCCGGAACTGCTGCGCGCACGCGCGTTCGCGCTGTCGCGCCTGCAGCGCCATGGCGAGGCGATCGGATTGCTGCGCGAGGCGCTCGCCGCCACATCGGCGGATGGCGCGGCGCTGAACGAGCTTGGCACGGCGCTGGCCGAAGCCGGCGACATGGCGAGCGCCGAAGCGGCGTTCCGGCGCGCCTGCGCGGCGGCGCCGACGCTCGCCGCGGCCTGGTTCAACCTTGGCCGCAGCCTGCGCGAGCAGGCGCGCGTTGAGGACTCGCTGGAACCGCTGCAGCGCGCGCTGGCGCTCGATCCGGCGCTGGAGTCGGCACATTTCCTGCTCGCCGAGACGCTGATGATGCTCGGCCGCACCGACGCCTCGGCCGCGCAGTACCGCGCGCTGCTGCGGCACGCGCCGCGCTCGGGGCTGGCCTGGTGGGGCCTGGCCAACCTGAAGGCGACGCGCCTGAATGCCGACGACGTGGCGCGCCTCGACGCGCTGGCGCGGCGCGCGGACCTGCCACTGGACGAGGCGATCGCGGCGCGCTTCGCGCGCGCCAAGGCGCTCGAGGACGGCGAGCGCCATGCCGACGCGTGGGCCGCCTACGTCGACGCGAACGCCTTGGCGCGGCGGCGCTTTGCGTGGAGCGCGACGGGCTTCCGCCGGTGGCTCGACGGCGTGCTGGCCGCGTTCGCCGCGCCGCTGCCGCCGGTCGAACCGGCGCTCGGGCACGAGGTCATCTTCGTCGTCGGCATGCCGCGCTCGGGCTCGACCCTGACCGAGCAGATCCTCGCCGCGCATCCGCAGGTCGAGGGCGGCAGCGAGCTGCCGGACCTGGGCGTGCTGATCGGCGAGGAGTCGCGCCGCCGCGGCCAGCCGTTCCCGGCCTGGGTCGGCCAGGCCAGCGCCGCGGACTGGCAGCGGCTCGGCCGCGCCTACCTCGAGCGCACCGCGCAGTGGCGCGCGCGGCGACCGCGCTTCACCGACAAGACACCTGGCAACTGGATGCTGGTCGGCGCGATCCGCGCGATGCTGCCCGGCGCGCGCATCATCGACTGCCGGCGCGATGCGCTGGAGACGTGCTGGTCGTGCTTCCGCCAGATCTTCTGGGCCGGCCACGAATACAGCTACGGCCTCGACGACCTGGCCGCCTACCACCGCGACTACACGCAGGCGATGCGGCAATGGCAGGCACGCCACCCGGCGCAGATCCGCACGCAGGTCTACGAAGAGCTCGTCGCCGACGCCGAGGCGCAGACGCGCGCGCTGCTGGCGTTTTGTGGACTGCCGTTCGAGCCGGCCTGTCTGCGCTTCTTCGAGGCCGAGCGCAGCGTGCGCACGGCCAGCGCGGCGCAGGTGCGCCAGCCGCTGCGGCGCGACACCGCGCGCGCGCCGCGCTATGGCGCGCTGCTCGACCCGCTGCGCGCGGCGCTCGCGCGGCACGCGGCGGACTGACGCGGACGACGACGCACGGGCGCCGGGCGCGCCCTGCTACGATCGGCGCATCGATCGCTCGGGAGTCCGTGATGCGCACCAGGATTGCGCGCGTAGCGCCGGCGCTGCTGGTCTGGAGCGGCGCGGCGGCCTGCGTACTCGGCTTCGTGCTGCACCGGCTGTGGCTGGCACTGCCACCGCAGCCGCGACTGGTCGAACGGCTCGTGCTTGCGCTGCTTTCGCTGGCCATCGCCGGCGCGCTGAACCGCATGCGCGGCTGGTCGTGGGCGACGGGCCTCGCCACGGCGTGGCTGGCCGCGCTGGTGTTCTTTGCGGGCGTGCCGGCGGTCGCCGCCACGCTGCTGATCGCCGCCGGCGCACTCGCGCTCGGCTCGCTGCTCGTGCCGCGCGAGATGCCCGCCATCGCGCTGCCGGTCGGGCTGGTCGTGCTCGGCGGCAGCCTCGGCTGGCTGCTGCCGCTGCCGCTGCATCGCTGGTACCTGTACGCGCCGCTGCTGCTCGGCCTGTGCGTTGCGCGGCGAGATGTGCTGCACGCGGGCCTGCGCGGCGCCGCGCCGGCGTGGCGTGCGGCGGTCGCGGCGGCGCCGCGCACGGCCGCGTTCGCCGTGCTGGCGCTCGGTCTCGCCTCGACCGGCGCCTGGCTGCCGACGATGCAGGCCGACGACCTGGCCTATCACCTCGCGCTGCCGACGCACCTGCAGCTCCATGGCGCGTACCGGCCCGACCCGGCGCTGCAGATCTGGGCATTTGCGCCGTGGCTCGGCGACGTCGTGCAGGGCCTGGCGCAGGTGCTGGCCGGGCGCGAGGCGCGCGGCGCGGTCGATGCGCTGTGGCTGCTCGCGGCGGCGCTCGCGCTGTGGCGGCTGGCGGCGACGCTGCATGCGCCGCCGTACCTGCGCTGGCTCGCGCTGGCGCTGCTGGCGAGCCTGCCGCCGCTGGCCGCGCTCGCCGGCGGCATGCAGACCGAACTGCCGGCGCTGGCGCTGCTGCTCGCGCTGGCCGCACTGATCGCCGGGCCGCCCGATCCGCGCCGGCTGCAGGCTGGCGCCGTCCTCGCCGCCGGGCTGTGCGCGCTGAAGTTCGGCCAGCTGGTCGCCGCACTCGTGCTGCTGGCATGGGCGCTGCTGCGCGCGCGCGGCCGCGTCCCGTGGACGCGCCTGCCCGCGGCGCTGGCGTTGTTCGCCGTGCTGGCCGGATCGAGCTACGTCCACGCCTGGCGCGTCAGCGGCAATCCGCTGCTGCCGCTGTTCAACCAGGTGTTCCACTCGCCGCTGCTGGCGCCGCGCCAGCTCGACGATGCGCGCTGGCACGCCGGCTTCGGCCTCGACCTGCCGTGGCGCATCACGTTCCGGACCAGCGACTACCTCGAGGCGTGGGACGGCGCCTTCGGCTTCGTGCTGGTCGCGCTCGCCGGCGCCTGGCTGCTGGCGCTGCTGCGCCGGGACACGCGCGCGCCGACGCTGGCCGCCAGCGCGGTCCTGCTGCTGCCGTTGCTGCCGATGCAGTACGCGCGCTACGCGTTCCCGGGACTGGTATTGCTGCTGGTGCCGCTGCTGCTGGCCACCGCTGCCGCACTCGGTGCGCGCCGCTGCACGCTGCTCGTCGGTGCGCTGTGCGTACTTGGCCTGGTGTATCAGCCGAATGCGAACTGGCTGCTGCGCACCGCCACGCTGCGGCAACTGGTGCGCGACGGCGGCGCCACCGGCACCGTGCTGGCGCGCTACGCGCCCGAACGCGCGCTGATCGCCGAGCTGCGCCGGCGCGATCCAGGCGATTCGCTCGTGCTCGCGCTCGATCCAGCCTCGCCGACGGTGGCCGAGCTGGCCGCGCGTGGCCGCAGCGTCGCCTGGTATGCGCCGCGGCTCGAGGCCGCGCGCATCGCCGCCGATGCCGATGCCAGCGGCGCGCGCTGGCAGGCCGTGTTCGACGACCTCCAGGTGCGCTGGCTGCTGCTGCGGCCGCAACGGCTGACCGAGGCGCAGCGCGCCGGCCTGGCGCGCTGCGGTGCCAAGCGCGTCGCCTCGGCCGGCGACGCCGAGCTGTGGTCGCACGCGGCGGCGCATGCCGCGGAAGCCAGGGCCACGCCATGAGCCTGCTGCGCCAGGGCCGCCACTTCATCCTGATCGGCCTGCTGCAGTGGCTGGTCGACTGGGGCGTGATGGTCGCGCTGAGCCGTCTCGGCATGGCGGTGGCGGGCGCGAACCTGGCCGGTCGCGTCAGCGGCGCGCTGCTCGGGTTCTGGCTCAACGGCAGCATCACCTTCGCCGTGCCCGGCCGCTCGCCCGGTTGGCGCCAGCTCGGCCGCTACCTCGTGCTGTGGTGCCTGGCCGCCGCGGCGAGCACGGGCGCGGTGTGGGCGATCGACCAGGGATTCGGCCTGCATGGCGCCTGGCTCGGCAAGCCGCTGGTCGACGGTACGCTCGCGCTGGCCAGCTTCCTGGCGTCGCGGCACTGGGTGTATCGCTGACGCGCCGCGCGCGTCGGCGGGCGCTCCGATCCGCGGCGCGGCCGCGGTTCACGCACGCGCACACGAAAACGCCGGCTGATGCCGGCGTTCTCGATGCCCTGGGTTCGAAGCGGAAGCTCAGTGCTTGAGCGCGCGGCGCAGCTTTTCCAGCGCCTGCAACTGGGCCAGCGCCTGCGCGAGCTGCGCCTGCGCCTGCGCGACCTCGAGCGCGTCGGTGCGGTTGGCCAGCGCGCGCTCGGCCTCTTCCTTGGCGCTCTTCGCGGCGGCCTCGTCGAGGTCCTTGGCGCGGATCGCGGTGTCGGCGAGCACGGTCACCACCTGCGGCTGCACTTCGAGGATGCCGCCGGAGACGTAGAAGAACTGCTCCTCGCCGTTCTCCAGGTGCACGCGCACCTGGCCGGGCTTGAGGCGCGTGATCAGCGGCGCGTGGCGCGGCGCGATGCCGAGCTCACCCATCTCGCCGGTCGCGATGACCATCGTCGCATGGCCCTGGAAGATCTCTTCCTCGGCACTGACGATGTCGCAGCGGATTGTGCTCATGTCTCTCTCACTTCGTTCGTTCGACGGGGATTGGTGATTCGGGATTCGGGATTCGGAAAAGCGGGGTATCGCAAGATCGAACCAGCCTGCTTTGCCGAATCACCAATCACCAATCCCGAATCACGGCTGTCAAGCGGCCTTCTTCTCCATCGCCTTGGCCTTCTCGAAGGCCTCGTCGATGCCGCCGACCATGTAGAACGCCTGTTCCGGCAGGTGGTCGCACTCGCCGTCGCAGATCATCTTGAAGCCGCGGATGGTCTCCTTCAGCGAGACGTACTTGCCCGGCGCGCCGGTGAACACCTGCGCCACCGTGAACGGCTGCGAGAAGAAGCGCTCGATCTTGCGCGCACGCGCGACCGTCGCCTTGTCGTCTTCGCTCAGCTCGTCCATGCCGAGGATCGCGATGATGTCCTTCAGCTCCTTGTAGCGCTGCAGCATGCCCTGCACGCGGCGCGCGGTCTCGTAGTGCTCCGTGCCGATGACCAGCGGGTCGAGCTGGCGGCTGGTCGAGGCGAGCGGGTCGACCGCCGGGTAGATGCCGAGCGAGGCGATGTCGCGCGACAGCGCCACGGTCGAGTCCAGGTGCGCGAATGTGGTCGCCGGCGACGGGTCGGTGTAGTCGTCGGCCGGCACGTAGACGGCCTGGATCGAGGTGATCGAGCCGGTCTTGGTCGAGGTGATGCGCTCCTGCAGCACGCCCATTTCCTCGGCCAGCGTCGGCTGGTAGCCCACCGCCGACGGCATGCGGCCCAGCAGCGCCGACACTTCGGTACCGGCCAGCGTGTAGCGGTAGATGTTGTCGACGAACAGCAGCACGTCCTTGCCCTTGCCCGACGCGTCCTTCTCGTCGCGGAAGTACTCGGCCATGGTCAGGCCGGTCAGCGCGACGCGCAGGCGGTTGCCCGGCGGCTCGTTCATCTGGCCGTACACCATCGCGACCTTCGACTGCGTCTTGTCGTCGAGCTTGACGACGCCGGCGTCGATCATCTCGTGGTAGAAGTCGTTGCCTTCGCGCGTGCGCTCGCCGACGCCGGCGAACACCGACAGGCCCGAGTGCTGCGTGGCGATGTTGTTGATGAGTTCGAGCATGTTGACGGTCTTGCCGACGCCGGCGCCGCCGAACAGGCCGACCTTGCCGCCCTTGGCGAACGGGCAGACCAGGTCGATGACCTTGATGCCGGTCTCGAGCAGCTCGTTGGCCGCGGCCTGATCGTCATAGGCCGGCGCGGCGCGGTGGATGACCCACTGCTCCGTCTCGCCGATCGGGCCGGCTTCGTCGATCGGGTTGCCGAGCACGTCCATGATGCGGCCCAGCGTGGCCTTGCCGACCGGCACCTTGATGCCTTCGCCGGTGTTGGTCGCGATCAGGCCGCGCTTGAGGCCGTCGGTCGAGCCGAGCGCGATCGCGCGCACGACGCCGTCGCCGAGCTGCTGCTGGACTTCCAGCGTGATCGCCATGCCCTCGATCTTCAGCGCGTCGTACACCTTCGGCACGGACTCGCGCGGGAATTCGACGTCGACGACGGCGCCGATGATTTGTACGACTTTGCCCTGGCTCATTGGGGTGACTCCGCTAAATTGCTTGAATGCTTCGTATTGGGAATAGGGAATCGGGATTGGGGAATCGGGAAGGCGGAGCGATGTGCGCTTCTACGATTCCCGATTCCCGATTCTCCATTCCCCACCGTTCAGACCGCCGCCGCGCCGCCTACGATTTCCGAAATTTCCTGCGTGATCGCGGCCTGGCGCGCCTTGTTGTAGACCAGCGTCAGCGAACCGATCGCCTTGGTCGCGTTGTCCGAGGCGCTCTTCATCGCGACCATGCGCGCTGCGTGCTCGCTGGCGAGGTTCTCGAGCGCGGCCTGGTAGACCAGCGACTCGATGTAGCGCGTCAGCACGTGGTCGAGCACGGTCTCCGCGTCAGGCTCGTAGATGTAGTCCCAGTCGTGGCTGGTGACCAGCTCGTCCGACGGCGGCAGCGGCAGCAGCGCGGCGATGGTCGGACGCTGCGTCATCGTGTTGACGAAGTCGCTGTAGGCGAGGTCGAGGCGGTCGATGCGGCCTTCGGTGTAGGCATCGAGCATGACCTTGATCACGCCGATCAGCTGCGCGATCTGCGGCTTCTCGCCCAGGTGCGTGACGCTGCCGACCAGGTTGACCTTGAGGCGGCGGAAGAACTGCGTCGCCTTCTGGCCGATGCAGACCACGTCGACCTCGACGCCCTGCTCCTGCCACGCGCGGACCTCGGCGAGCAGCTTGCGGAACAGGTTCGAGTTGAGGCCGCCGCACAGGCCGCGGTCGGTCGACACGACGACGTAGCCGACGCGCTTGACGGTCTCGCGCTCGACCAGGAACGGATGCTGGTACTCGACGTTGGCATGCGCGAGGTGGCCGATGACTTGGCGCATCGCGCGCGCGTACGGGCGCGAAGCCCGCATCAGGTCCTGCGCCTTGCGGATCTTCGAGGCCGAGACCATCTCGAGCGCGCGGGTCACCTTGCGGGTGTTCTGCACGCTCTTGATCTTGGTGCGGATTTCTCTTGCGCCTGCCATTGCTTGCTCGCTTCGCTCGCGGGAATGGGGAGTGGGGAATCGGGAATCGGAGAGCCGCTCTTGCGATTCCCGATTCCCTATTCTCGATTCCCGGCCTTACCAGCTGCCCGTCTTCTTGAACTCTTCCACGCCCTTCTTGAACGCGGCCTCGATGTCGTTGTTCCAGTCGCCGGTGTCGACGATCTTCTTCATCAGGTCGCCGTAGTTGCTGTGGAAGTGCGCGTGCAGAGCGGCCTCGAACGGCAGGATCTTGGGCAGCGCGATGTCGTCCAGGTAGCCCTTCTCGGCCGCGTAGATCGACAGTGCCAGCTCGGCGATCGACAGCGGCGCGTACTGCTTCTGCTTCATCAGCTCGGTCACGCGCTGGCCGCGCTCGAGCTGGGCGCGCGTGGCGGCGTCCAGGTCCGAGGCGAACTGCGCGAACGCGGCGAGCTCGCGGAACTGCGCCAGCGCCAGCTTCACGCCGCCGGACAGCTTCTTGACGATCTTGGTCTGCGCCGCGCCACCCACGCGCGACACCGAGATGCCGGCGTTGACGGCCGGGCGGATGCCGGCGTTGAACAGGTCGGTCTCGAGGAAGATCTGGCCGTCGGTGATCGAGATCACGTTGGTCGGCACGAACGCGGACACGTCGCCGGCCTGGGTCTCGATGATCGGCAGCGCGGTGAGCGAGCCGGTCTTGCCCTTGACGGCGCCGTTGGTGTAACGCTCGACGTACTCCTCGTTGACGCGCGCGGCGCGCTCGAGCAAGCGGCTGTGCAGGTAGAACACGTCGCCCGGATACGCCTCGCGGCCCGGCGGACGACGCAGCAGCAGCGAGATCTGGCGGTACGCCCAAGCCTGCTTGGTCAGGTCGTCGTAGATGATCAGCGCGTCCTCGCCGTTGTCACGGAAGAACTCGCCCATCGCGCAACCGGCGTACGGCGCGATGTACTGCATCGCGGCCGACTCCGCCGCCGCGGCGGCGACGATGATCGTGTGCTCCAGCGCGCCGTGCTCCTCGAGCTTGCGCACGACGTTCGCGATCGACGACTGCTTCTGGCCGATCGCGACGTAGATGCATTTGATGCCCGAACCCTTCTGGTTGATGATCGTGTCGATCGCCAGGGCGGTCTTGCCGGTCTGGCGGTCGCCGATGATCAGCTCGCGCTGGCCGCGACCGATCGGGATCATCGAGTCGACCGGCTTGTAGCCGGTCTGCACCGGCTGGTCGACCGACTTGCGCCAGATCACGCCCGGGGCGACCTTCTCGACCGGCGAGGTCTGCCTGGCGTTCAGCGGACCCTTGCCGTCGATCGGGTTGCCGAGCGCGTCGACGACGCGGCCGAGCAGCTCGCGGCCGACCGGCACCTCGAGGATGCGGCCGGTGGTCTTGGCGGTGTCGCCCTCGCGCAGGTGCTCGTAGTCGCCGAGCACCACCGCGCCGACCGAGTCGCGCTCGAGGTTCAGCGCCAGCGCGAACGTGTTGCCCGGCAGCTCGACCATCTCGCCCGACATGACGTCGTTGAGGCCGTGGATGCGCACGATGCCGTCCGACACGCTGGTCAGCGTGCCCTCGTTGCGCGCTTCCGCCGACAGCTTGAACTGTTCGATGCGGCTCCTGATGAGTTCGCTGATTTCGGACGGATTGATCGTAGTAGCCATGGTCGTGGTTCCTGCTCGTGCATCCGCGGATGCAACGTGGGTCCAAGGGGTCGAAAGTGAAAAGTCGAAATTCAACGCCCGCTCGGCTCGGGTCCCGCGCCGGTTGAGCTTCGACTTTTGACCTCCGACGTCGTTTCCAGACAGGTCCCGCCGCCCTTGCGGGCGGCGGGACCGGATTCCAGTCAGTTCGCCAGCGCCTGCTGCATGCGTGCCAGACGGCCGCGGACCGAGCCATCGATGACGACGTCGCCGGCGTCGATGACGACGCCGCCGAGCACGCCCTCGTCGATCGACTGCTCGATCTCGATGTCACGGCCGAAGCGGCGCTTCAGGGCGTCCTTCAGCCGGCCGGCCTCGGCCGCGTCGATCGGCGTCGCCGACCGCAGCCTGACCTTGAGCACGCGCTCCGCCTCGTGCTTGAGCTCCTCGAACAACGCGCCGATCTCCGGCAACACCGGAAGGCGGCGGTTCTCGGCCAGCACGCGCACGAAGCCGGAAAACGCCGAGTCGCCCGCCTCGCCCTCGGGCGTGACGAGCGCGGCGAGGTCCTTCGTGGCCACGCGCGGGTCGCCGAACAGCGCGACGACACGCGGGTCGGCCGCGACCTGGGCAGCGAAGGCGAGCTTGCCGGCCCAGTCGCCGAGCGCGTTGTTCGAACGTGCCAGCTCGAACGCGGCGCGCGCGTACGGACGGGCAAGGGTCAATGCGCTGGACATGTCAGATCTCGGCGGCGAGCTGGTCGATCAGGGCCTTGTGCGCGTTCGCGTCGATCTCGCGCTTGAGGATCTTTTCGGCGCCGGCGACCGCAAGAGCGGCAACCTTGGCGCGCAGTTCCTCGCGAGCCCGGTGGGCTTGCGCTTCGATGTCGGCGGCCGCGATGGCCTTCTGCTTCATCGCCTCGACGATCGCATCCTGGCGGGCCTTGTCCACGATCTGGACCGCCTGCTGGCTGGCCCGCTCGATGATGACGGCCGCTTCGGCACGGGCCTTCTTGATCTCCGCGGCCACGCGCGCGTCGGCATCGGCAAGCTCCTTGCGCGCTTGCTCCGCCTGCGACAGGCCTTCGGCGATTTTCTTCTGGCGTTCTTCGATCGCCGCATTCAGCGGCGGCCAGATGAACTTCATCGTGAACCAGACGAGGATCGCGAAGGAGAGCATCTGGCCGAAGAAGGTCATGTTGAGATTCATGACGGGTCCTCGACGTGATTCGATTGGCGGGCCGTGCCGTCAGCCGGCGCGGCCCGGATGCCCTGGGGCGATCAGGAGCGCAGCGCGGCCAGCAGCGGGTTGGCGATGCCGAAGAACAGCGCGATGGCGAGGCCGATGATGAACGCCGCGTCGATCAGGCCGGCCAGCAGGAACATGCGGCCCTGCAGCACCGGGATCAGCTCGGGCTGGCGCGCGGCGGACTCGAGGAACTTCGAGCCCATGATGGCGATGCCCAGACAGGCACCGAGCGCGCCGAGGCCGATGATGATGCCGATGGCGATGGCGGTCAGGCCCTGCACGTGCGAGATGAGTTCCATGGTTTTCTCCAGCTATGAGTCAGAAGTTGAAAGGGAGGGGGTTCGTGACGACGTGGATCAGTGGCTTTCACGCACACCGGCGATGTAGACGACGGTGAGGATCATGAAGATGAACGCCTGCAGCAGGATGATCAGGATGTGGAAGATCGCCCAGGCGGCGTTGGCGAACACGCCCGGCACGAAGGTGATCCAGCTGGTCATCAGGCCGGCGATCAGCATGAACACCAGCTCGCCACCGTACATGTTGCCGAACAGTCGCATGGCCAGCGAGATCGGCTTGACCAGCCACTCGATGATGTTCATCGCCAGGTTCACCGGCGCCAGGATGATGGCGGCAATGCCGTGCGCATGGAACGGCGCGCTGACCAGCTCCTTGCCGAAGCCGAGCCCGCCCTTCGCCGACACGGCATGGCCGATCAGGATGAAGAACACCGCCGTGGACAGGCCCAGCGTGGTGTTGAGGTCGGCCGTGGGAACCAGGCGGAAATACGTGTGGTGCGCAGCATCCGGACCGGCGGTGTACATGACCGCGGCGGAGGAGATGTCCAGCGGCAGCAGGTCCATCGCGTTCATGAAGACGACCCAGACGAAGATCGTCAGCGCCAGCGGCGCGACCGAGCGCGGGGCGTCGCCGTGCAGCGTGTCCTTGACCTGGCCGTCGATGAAGTTGACCACCATCTCGACGAAGGCCTGGCCCTTGCCCGGCACGCCGGCAGTGGCCTTGCGCGCGAACAGCCAGAACCAGAACACGAACGCGAGGCCGAGGCCGAGCGCGACGATCCAGGAGTCGAAATGGAAGCTGCCACCGAACAGCTGGCCCTGGTTGTGGGTCAGGTGGTGCTGGATGTACTCGGTAAGACCGCCACCGGAACTGGTTGATTCACTCACGAAACGATACCTATTGCTTGATCGAATGGACCAACACCAAGGCCAGCATGGCCACCACAACCCCGGTCAACAGGGGCAGCCCCGGCAACTGCAGCGCGGCCAGCGCCACGATCAGCGCCACCGCGACCAGCAGCCATTTCAGCACCAGCCCTGCCAGCAGCCTGCCGAGCGCAATGCCGGCAGGGGCGACTTCGCCGCGCAGGGCCACCAACGCCGCGAGCAGGCCCGCCGCGGTGACGATGCCTCCGCCCACCAGCGCCGCCAGCGCGCGATCAACCCCTTGCACGAGGAACGGCAGCGCCACCAAAAGCGTGGCAGCCGCCTGCCAGGCGACCGCGCGCAACGCCGCGCGCCGGCCGTGAGCGAGGGAATTGCGCACCGAATGTTCCGCAGGCATGACGCGGGCCCGGCGGCTCCCTGCCGGCGTCCCAAGTCTCAAAAGGCATTCAAGTTTATCAGGCTATGACGCGGCTGCAAATCCACGCCGGTCGCGAGTCGCCTCGCGCCCGGCGCCTTGCGGCTCCAGCGGGTCCGCCGCGGCGCGGCACGGTGTCGCACCCCGCGGCCAGTCCCGCTCGCGGCCATCCGGAAGGCCGGCCATAAAAAAAGGCCGGAATACTCCGGCCTCGAACGGGCGCAGCCGCGAGGGGACGCGGCTGCGCCGAGGGGATTTCAGCGCGCGGCGCCGGCCTTCTTGGCCGCGGCATTGACCGACTTGGTCAGCGTCTCGCTGGCGGTCTCGAACGAGCCCTTGGCCAGCGCACCGATCGCCTCGCTGGTCTTGAGCGAAACGCCGAACACTTCCTGGCTGTTAGCGTAGAGCTTCTCGGCGCTTTCCTTGGCGAGCTGCGCAGCCTTGGCGGAGATCGCCTTGGCGCTCTCGAAGTCACGCACCTCGGCGGCCTCGGACCAGAACTCGACCGACGCCTTGACGCGGTCCTCGAACGCCTTGAGATTCAGCTCGGTGATGCGCTCGAAACCGGACAGCGCCAGACCCTGCGCCTTCACGAAGGCATCGGCGTAGCTCTTGCCGAGCGCCAGCGACTGGGTGTTCATCTGCTCGAACATGATCGATACCTCACGGGTATTGGGGGGATGTGCGAGCATCCTAGCAGGCTATTTGCTGCGACGCAACATGATTAAGCAAATGCAACCTGCGCGACAGTCATCAGCTTCGCACTTTACATGCTTAATCAAGCATTTGCGTCAACGCACGCCGTTTGACGCGGCGTAGCAAAATCGCGTCCTCGGGCGTCGCGCGCAGGGCTACGTAGGTGCGGCAGGCCGCTCGGCCTACGCCTCGCCGCCGTCGTAGCTGCAGGCCGAGGTGCAGGTCTCGCGCACGACGACGCGCGCCAGCAATGGCAGGCGCGGCTTGAGTTCGGCCCAGATCCAGCGCGCGAGGTTCTCGCTGGTCGGGTTCTCCAGCCCCGGCACCTCGTTGAGGTAGTGGTGGTCGAGCCGCTCGAACACGGGCGCGAACGCAACCTTGATGTCGGCGAAGTCCATGACCCAGCCGAGCTGCGGATCGAGCGGCCCGCGCACGTGCACCTCGACAATGAACGAGTGGCCATGCAGGCGCGCGCACTTGTGCCCGGCCGGCACGTTGGGCAGGCGGTGGGCGGCCTCGATGTGGAAGGTCTTCGAAATTTCCATGCGGGAGATTTTACTGCACGCGGGCGCCGCGAATCGGCCGGGTCGCGGGCAGACGCCGGCACGGGCCTCCCGCCGTGGAGCGCGTGAGGCGGAAGCGACCATGCCTTTCGACACATAGCCGGGGCCGCCGGCTTCGGACAAAGTCGGGCGCCACGCACGCGTTGCGCACCCGCACCGAAATCCGGAGTCGACCATGGACAGACGTGATTTTCTCAAGCTCACCGGCGCCGGCCTTGGCGCCCTGGTGATTCCCGCGTTCTACGGCCGCGCGATCGCAGCCGAGGCCCTGCTCACGAAGATCGACGTGGCGACCAAGAAGCGCCTCGCCGACGTCGCGCTGGGCGCCGCCCGGTCCGGCGGCGCGACTTACTGCGACGTGCGCATCGGCCGCTACCTGCGCCAGTTCCTGGTGACGCGCGAGGACAAGGTGCAGAACGTGGTCAACACCGAATCGAGCGGCGTCGGCATCCGCGTGATCGCCAACGGCGCGTGGGGCTTTGCCGCGAGCAGCGACATGAGCACCGACGCGGTCGCCAAGGCGGCACGCCAGGCCGTCGCGATCGCCAAGGCCAACGCGCGCCTGCAGGCCAAGCCGGTGCAGCTTGCGCCGGTCAAGGGCGTGGGCGAGGTCAGCTGGGCGACGCCGATCGTGAAGAACGCGATGGAAGTGCCGATCAAGGACAAGGTCGACCTGCTACTCGGCGTCAACGCCGCCGCGATGCAGGCCGGCGCGAGCTTCGTCAACTCGACCCTGTTCCTGGTCAACGAGCAGAAGTACTTCGCCTCGACCGACGGCTCCTACATCGACCAGGACGTGCACCGCATCTGGGCGCCGATGCAGGTCACCGCGGTCGACAAGACCAGCGGCAAGTTCCGCACCCGCGACGGCCTGTCCTCGCCGCGCGGCCTGGGCTTCGAGTACCTCGACGCCAAGCCGGCCGACCGCGTCGAGCTGCCCGGCGGCGCGGTCGTCTACCGCGACTCCTACGACATGAAGGCCGACGCGATCGCGGCGGCGAAGCAGGCGAAGGAAAAGCTGTCCGCGCCGTCGGTCAAGCCGGGCAAGTACGACCTCGCGCTCGATCCGTCGCACACCTGGCTGACCATCCACGAGTCGGTCGGCCATCCGCTCGAGCTCGACCGCGTGCTCGGCTACGAGGCGAACTACGCTGGCACCAGCTTCGCCACGCTCGACAAGTGGAAGGACAAGTTCAAGTACGGCAGCGACCAGGTCACGATCTTCGCAGACAAGACCCAGCCGGGCACGCTCGGCGCGGTCGCCTACGACGACGAGGGCGTCAAGACGCAGCGCTGGGACCTGATCAAGGACGGCGTGCTGGTCAACTACCAGGCGATCCGCGACCAAGCGCACATCCTCGGCCTGAAGGAATCGCAGGGCTGCTGCTACGCCGACTCGTGGTCGAGCGTGCAGTTCCAGCGCATGGCCAACGTCTCGCTCGCGCCGGGCAAGGCCAGGCTGTCGCCGGCCGAGATGATCAAGGGCATCGAGAACGGCATCTACATCATCGGCAACGGCTCGTTCTCGATCGACCAGCAGCGCTACAACGCGCAGTTCGGCGGCCAGTTGTTCTATGAGATCAAGAATGGCGAGGTGACCAGGCAGATCGAGGACGTCGCCTACCAGATCCGCACGCCGGAGTTCTGGAACGCCTGCGTGGCGGTGTGCGACGAAAGCGACTACCGCTTCGGCGGCTCGTTCTTCGACGGCAAGGGCCAGCCCGGCCAGGTCTCGGCCGTGTCGCACGGCTCGGCCACCGCGCGCTTCAACGGCATCAACGTCATCAACACGGCGCGCAGCCTGGGATAGAGCGGGGATTGGGGATTCGGGATTCGGGATTCGCAAGAGCGCGCTCGTGCGCGGCCGGCGAAATCGCATCAGGGTTTGGAGGACACAAATGAGCATCTACACCGAAGAACAAGCCAGGGCCATCCTCGACAAGGTCATCAAGCTGTCGAAGGCCGACCAGTGCAGCGCGAGCCTGAACGGGTCGAGCGGCGGCAACATCCGCTATGCGCTCAACAGCGTGTCCACCAGCGGCCACGTCAGCGACGCCAGCCTCGCGGTCGAGGTCGCGTTCGGCAAGCGCGTCGGCACCGCCACGATCAACCAGTTCGACGATGCCTCGCTCGAAGCGGTCGTGCGCCGTGCCGAGGAGCTGGCCCGGCTCGCGCCGGAGAACCCCGAGTTCGTGCCGGCGATCGACAAGCAGGCCTACAAGGCGAGCGGCACGTTCCACGACAAGACCGCCAAGGTCACGCCGGAGTATCGCGCCGCGGTCGCCGCGGCCTGCATCGAGCCGTGCCGCAAGGACAAGCTGGTCGCCGCCGGCTTCTTCAGCGACACGCACAACTTCGACGCGATCGCCAACAGCAAGGGCAACTTCGGCTACCAGCAGAGCAGCTGGATGGACTTCACCTGCACCGTGCGCACCGACGACGGCAAGGGTTCGGGCTGGGTCGCGCGCAACCTCGGCGACGTGGCGAAGTTCGACGCGAAGAGCGACATCCAGACGGCCATCCAGAAGGCCAAGGGCTCGGTCGACGCGAAGGCGCTGGAGCCGGGCAAGTACACCGTGATCATGGAGCCGGCCGCGACCGCCGGGCTGATCTCGTTCATGATGTTCGGCTTCGACGCGCGCCGCGCCGACGAGGGCCGCAGCTTCCTGTCGAAGAAGGGCGGCGGCAACAAGCTCGGCGAGAAACTGTTCGACGAGCGCGTGTCGATCCATGCCGACCCGTGGGACGCCGACGCCGCCGTGCTGCCGTGGGACAACGAGGGCCTCGCGCGCGAGCGCACGCCGATCGTGACCAAGGGCAGGATCGACTACCTGCACTATTCGCGCTACTGGGCGCACAAGCAGGGCAAGAAGGCGATCGGCCAGCCGGGCAACCTGATCATGCTCGGCGGCGACAAGTCGACGATGGACCTGGTCAAGGGCACCAAGAAGGGCATCCTCGTCACGCGCACCTGGTACATCCGCATGGTCGACCCGCAGACCGTGCTGCTGACCGGCCTGACCCGCGACGGCACGTTCTACATCGAGAACGGCGAGATCAAGTACCCGATCAAGAACTTCCGCTTCAACGAGTCGCCGGCGATCATGCTCAACAACATCGAGGAGCTCGGCAAGCCGGTGCGCGTGGGCGACGACGAGTCGCCGTTCGTGATGATGATCCCGCCGATGAAGATCCGCGACTTCACGTTCACGTCGCTGTCGGACGCGGTGTGACCGCCAGGAAAGAGTGATGGGGCGAGGAGTGAGAAACGAGTGATGGTCTCGCGGCGAACTCGTTCCTCACTCCTCTCCACTCGTTTTTCCAAATGACACGCGCCGAATTCCTCCGCCTGATGCTCGCCGGCGCGGCCGGCCTCGCGCTCGCACCGGTCGCGCGCGAGGCCTTCGCCAATCCCCAATCCCCAATCCCCAATCCCGGCTCCTTCGACTTCTGGTTCACCCGCCTGATGTACGAGTCGGGCGACTGGGACGTCGATGCGCGCATGCCGGCCAACCTGCTCGATGCGCTGATCCAGTACACCACGCTGCGCGTCGATCCGAAGGAACGCGTGCTGCCGCTGGCCGACCCGCGCATGCTGGCGCAGCCGTTCTGCTACCTGGCCGGACACAAGCTGGTCGAGTTCAGCCCGGACGAACGGCGCAACTTCGAACGCTATGTGCGCAACGGCGGCTTCGTGCTGGTCGATGACTGCAACCACGACATCGACGGCCTGTTCGCCAAGTCCTTCGAACGCGAGATGGCCGCGATCTTCGGCGACGACGCGCTGCGGAAATTGCCGAAGAGCCATCCGCTGTTCGATGCGTTCTTCAAGTTCGACGGCCCGCCCAACACCGCGTTCGAACTCAACGGCTGGGGCGACGACCTTGTGCACGAGTACCTCAAGGGCATCGCGATCGACGACCGCCTCGGCGTGCTCTACAGCAACAAGGACTACGGCTGCGAATGGGACTACGACTGGCGCAACAAGCGCTTCCTCGCCGAGGACAACACGAAGTTCGCGGTCAACATCGTGATCTATGCGCTGACGGCGTGAGGGCGAAAGAAAAGATTCAAACAGCACAAAGAGCACACGGAGAAACAGCGGGCAGCCCGCTTGAAGCCCCTCTCCCACCGGGAGAGGGGTTGGGGAGAGGGTCCGGGCGAAGCGCGAACTGCCAAGCCCGGTTCACATCCGATGTCTCACTCTGTCCCGAACCCTCATCCGGCCCTTCAGGCCACCTTCTCCCGGAGGGAGAAGGGAAAGCCCGCCGAGCCGGCTCCTTTCTCCATGTGCTCTGTGTGCTCCGTGTTTCAGGCTTTTGATCTTCCCCCAGGACAACGCATGAACGCCGTCACCGAACACTCCATCCAACTCCAGCTCGACCGCCTCACCGCGCTGCGCGAGGCGATCGCACGGGTCATCGTCGGCCAGCGCGAGGTGGTTGAACAGCTCCTGATCGGCCTGCTCGCCGGTGGGCACTGCCTGCTCGAAGGCGTGCCGGGCCTGGGCAAGACACTGCTCGTGCGCGCGCTCGGCCAGGCGCTCGCGCTCGACTTCCGCCGCATCCAGTTCACGCCGGACCTGATGCCGAGCGACATCCTCGGCACCGAGATCCTCGAGGAGGACCACGGCACCGGCAAGCGCTACTTCAAGTTCCAGCAGGGCCCGGTGTTCACCCACCTGCTGCTCGCCGACGAGCTCAACCGCACGCCGCCGAAGACCCAGTCGGCACTGCTCGAGGCGATGCAGGAGCGCACGATCAGCTACGCCGGCACCACGCACGCGCTGCCGGCGCCGTTCTTCGTGCTCGCCACGCAGAACCCCCTTGAGCAGGCCGGCACCTATCCGCTGCCCGAGGCGCAGCTCGACCGCTTCCTGCTGCACATCAAGGTCGACTACCCGGACGAAGCCGAGGAGCGCGCGATCCTCGCGCAGACCACCGGCAGCGGCGGCGGCGCGATCGCGGCGGTCATGGACGGCGACGAGCTGATCGCGCTGCAGCGGCTCGCGCGCGAAGTGCACGTCGGCGACGACCTGCTGACCTGGATCACGCGGCTGGTGCGCGCGACGCGGCCGCAGACCAGCGACATCGCCGCGGTGCGCGAGTGGGTGCGCTGGGGCGCCGGCCCGCGCGCGGGCCAGTCGCTGGTGCTCGCCGCCAAGGCGCGCGCGCTGCTGCACGGCCGCCTCGCCGCGACGCGCGACGACGTCAAGGCGCTGGCCGCGCCGGTGCTGCGCCATCGCCTGCTGCTGTCGTTCGCGGCCGAGGCCGAGCAGCGCAGCAGCGACGACGTGGTCGCCGCGCTGCTGCCGGCGGTGCCGTTCCCGGCCTGAGCGCCACCGTGGACGCGACCGTGCTGATTCCACCCGAGGTGCGCGCACGCCTGCGCGGGCTGCGCCTCGTCGCGCGCAGCGGTGCCGGCGACGGCCTCGGCCAGCATCCCAGTCGCAGCCGCGGCGCCGGCCTCGAGTTCGCCCAGTACCGCGCCTACGAGCCCGGCGACGAACTGCGTCGCGTCGACTGGAAGCTGTACGCGCGCTCGGACCGCTACTTCGTGCGCGAAGCCGAGCGCGACAGCCCCCTGACGGTATGGCTGCTGCTCGACGCGACCGCGTCGATGCGCCAGGCCGACATGGCGCGGCCGGCCTGGGCCAAGCTCGACGCGGCCAAGGCGCTGGCCGCCTGCGTGATCGAGCTGGCGCTGCGCCAGGGCGATCGCTTCGGCTTGATCGCCCTCGGCGGCGCCGCGCCGCTGGCGATCCCGGCTGCTGCCGGTCCGCGCCAGCGCGACCGCTGCCTGCTCGGCCTCGCCGGCCTGGCGGGCGCCGGCTCGTGGCCGGACGAAGCGACGCTGAAGCCACTGCTGGAACGCATCGCCCCCGGCGCTCTGGTGCTGCTTTTGTCCGACTTCTTCGACGCCGCCGCCGTCGCCCTCGCCGAGCGCCTGTCCGATGCGCGCCGCGAGGTTCTCTGCGTGCAGCTGCTCGGCGCCGACGAACGCGACTTTCCGTTCCGCGGCGGCCATCGCTTCCGCGACCCGGAATCGGACGCCGAGCGCATCGTCGACGCCGGCGCGGTGCGCTCGGATTTCCTTGCCCGCTTCGCCGCCGCGCGCACGGAGCTCGCCGGCCGCTTCGCCGCGCGCGGCATCCGCCACACCGGGTACGTGCTCGACGAGCCGCTCGATGCGCCGCTGCGCGTGCTTTTTGGCCCCTCTCCCTCCGGGAGAGGGGTTGGGGCGAGGGTTCGGAAGAGAGATGACCTCCCAAGTTCATCCGGACCCTCATCCGCCCCTTCGGGGCACCTTCTCCCGAGGGGAGAAGGAGAATGAGCCTCACGCTGCTCGCCCCGCTCGGCCTCGCCGCGCTGGCGGCGCTGGGCATTCCGCTGCTGCTGCATCTGGTCCGGCGCCTGGAGCTGATCACGACCGAGTTCGCCGCGCTGCGCTGGATCGCCGAGCGCGCGCGGCCGCGTCGGCGCGTGCGCTTCGAGCGTCCGTGGCTGCTCGCGCTGCGCCTCGCCCTGCTCGCACTGCTGGCACTGCTGCTGGCGCAGCCGGTGCTGACCGCGCCGCCGGCGCCGGCGAAGCCGTGGGCCGTGGTCGCGCCGGGTGTTGAACGCGGCGCCGCGCGTGCGGCGGCGCCAGGCCTCGACGCCGACTGGCGCTGGCTCGCACCGGACTTTCCGCCGCTCGACGAGGCGCCACCGCCGTCTGTGCCACTGGCAAGCCTGTTGCGCGAACTCGATGCGCAATTGTCGGCCGGGGCGACCGCGGTCGTCGTCGTGCCGGAGGAGCTGGCCGGCCTCGACGGCGAACGGCCGCACCTCGCGCGCGCGTTCGACTGGCGCGTCGTGCCGGGCCGCATGGCCGCACCCGAGGCGGCGACGCCGACGCCCACGCGGCTGGTCGTGCGCTACGCGCCCGATGCGACCGACACGCTGACCTACCTGCGCGCCGCGGTCGCCGCCTGGAACGTGCGCGCGCCGGGCTGCTGCACGCTCGACGCCCAGCCGCTCGACGCGCCGCTGCCGACCGACGCGCGCTGGCTGGTCTGGCTCGCGCCGCAGGTGCCGGCGGCGATCACGGCGTGGATCGAACGCGGCGGCGTCGCGCTACTGACGCAGCAGGGCGACACGGCGAGCAGCGAGCCGCTCTGGCGCGCCGCCGATGGCCGCGTGCTCGCCGCGCGTCGGCCGGCCGGTCACGGCCGCATCGTCGCGCTGCGCGGCGCGCTGGCGCCGGCGGACCTGCCGCTGCTGATCGAGGCCGATTTTCCGGCACGCCTGCACGCCGCCTTCGAGGCGTCGCCGCTGCCGCCAACGCGCGCACCGGCCGCCAGCACGCGCCGGCTTCAGGCTTCCATGGCGGCGGCCGCGCCGACGGCCGCGAGCGCGGCGCAAACCCCGCTCGATCCGTGGCTCGCGCTCGCGATCGCACTGCTGTTCGTGCTCGAACGCGTGGTCGCCACGAAGCCGCACGCCGAGGCCACGCCGTGAACGGCATCGCAGCGCAGTCCGCTTGCATGGTCGTCATGCGCATCATTTGTGGGAGCGCCGGCAGGCGCGATGCTCTCCTGCCGCAAAGCATCGCGGCTTCCGCCGCTCCCACCAACCGCGATGCGGCGCCCACCCTGGGTATCCGACTTCGCGCGGCCGCGCTGGGCTGTCGTGGGAGCGGCGGCAGCCGCGATGCTCTGGCCCCGTCGGCGAGCGCCGGTTGCCCCGCCAGCGTGCGTCCGCGTGCGGGAGCGAGACCGTGAACGCCGATACCCACCTCGCCGCCCTGCGCAGCGCAGCGGCACGACGGCGAGTCGCCATCGCGCTGCTCTGCGCGGTACCGCTCGCGCTGGCGCTGGCGGCGCTGGCCGCGCGCGTGGGCGGTATCTGGGCCGGAGCGCTGGTCGCCGCGTGCGCGGCTGTCGTGCTCGGCGGGTTGGCGCGCCGTGCGTGGCGCATCGATGCGGCGTGGCTGGCGCGCCGCCTGGATGCCGCGTCGCCGTGCATGGACGACAGCGCCGCGCTGCTGTTCGCAGAGTCCGCGCAGCTGTCGAATCTCGAGCGCCTGCAGCAGGCCCGGTTGCGCAGCCGGCTCACCGATCTCGACGTCGACCTGCGTCCACCATGGCCGCGACGCGCGATCGCCGCGAGTGCATGCGCGGCGCTGGCGCTATTCGTGGTCGCGGCGCTGTGGACGTCGCCACCACGCCTCGCGCCGGCAACGGAGCCCGCGGCGCGCACCGCGGCCACCGCGAGCGCGACCACGCTCGCGCAGGTCGAGCTCGCCATCGCGCCGCCGGCGTACACCGGGCTGCCGGCGCGGCGCGAAGCCTCGCTCGAAGCGAAGGCGCCGGAAGGCGCGCGCCTGCGCTGGCGCCTGCGCTTCGCGCCGCAGCCGACGGCCGCCGCGCTGGTGCTCCATGACGGCCACCGCCTCGCGCTGGCGCGCGACGGCGACGACTGGAGCGGCGAGCACACGCTGACCGCCTCGACGCTGTACCGCGTCGCGCTCGACGGCGCGCCGGCGCTGGCCGACGACCGCCTGTTCCGCCTCGACGCGCGCGCCGACCAGCCGCCCGAGCTGCGCGTGCTCGCGCCGGAGCACACGCTGAGCCTGTTCGAACCGGGCCAGCAGAGCTGGACGTTCGCGGCCGAGGCCAGCGACGACTACGGCCTCGGCGCGGCCGAGCTGCTGCTGACGCTGACGCAGGGCACCGGCGAGAACATCGCGTTCAAGGAACAGACGATCGCGCTCGCCGGCGAGCCGCTCGACGGCCCGCGCCGCATCCGCTACCGGCACACCCTCGACCTCGGCGCGCTCGGCCTCGCGCAGGGCGGCGACGTGATCGTGCGGCTCGTCGTCCACGACAACCGCCAACCCAAGCCCAACACCACGCGCAGCGCCAGCTTCATCCTGCGCTGGCCGGCCGAACCGTCGAGCGACAGTGCCGGTCTCGAGGGCATCGTGCAGAAGACGCTGCCGGCCTACTTCCGCAGCCAGCGCCAGATCATCATCGACAGCGAGGCACTGCTGACCGAGCGCGCCACGCTCGACGAGGCGAAGTTCCTTGCGCGCTCGGACGCGATCGGCGTCGACCAGAAGATCCTGCGCCTGCGCTACGGCCAGTTCCTCGGCGAGGAATCCGAAGGCCACGGCGGCGGCCATGGCCATGCCGACGACGCCGCGCACGCGGACGACGACGGCCACGATCATTCCGCCCACGATGACGCCGCGCCGGCGCCGACCGGCTTCGGCCAGGCCGGCGACGTCGTCGCCGAATACGGCCACGTGCACGACATCGCCGAGGCGGCGACCCTGCTCGATGCCGACATCAGGGCGATCCTGAAATCCGCATTGGCCGAGATGTGGCAGGCCGAGCTGCACCTGCGCCAGGGCCATCCTGACCTCGCGCTGCCGTACGAGCAGCGCGCGCTCGAGTTCGTCAAGCAGGTGCAGCAGTCCACGCGCATCTACCTCGCCCGCGTCGGCCTCGAACTGCCGGCGCCGGACGAAACCCGCCGGCTGTCCGGCGAGCGCAAGGATCTGATCGATCGCGTCGGCAGCCTCACCGCGGCGGCCGACGATGAACGCACGATCGCGCAACTGTGGCAGGCGCTCGCCGACGGCGGCACGCCGGACTGGGCCGCCGCGACAAGCTGGCTGCGCGCGCACCAGGCGCGAACGCCCGATGCGCTCGGCGTGCTCGCCGCACTCGACGCGGCGCAGCGCGATCCGGCCTGCGCCGACTGCCGCGCGCGCCTGCGCGACCTGCTCTGGCCGCTGCTGCCGACGCCGGCCGCGGCGACCGCGCCGCGCGCCGCGCCCGACGCGGCCGGCCGCGCCTATCTCGACGCACTGCGCGAAGCCGCGAAGGGGGCTGGATGACCGCTCGCCCCAACACCCCGTCGTCGCGGCGGGCGATCACTCGACGCAACACATCGTCGTCCCGCCGGACGATCACTCGACCCAACACATCGTCGTCCCGGCGGATGATCACTCGACCCTACACATCGTCGTCCCGGCGGATGATCACCCGACCCAACACATCGTCGTCCCGGCGAACGCCGGGACCCAGTGCCTTCCTTTCAAGCCGACAGACGCTGGGCGTTCGCCGGGACGACGGGCGTTGTCAGCTCGCAGAGACGTTGATGCAGGAGGCCTCGGCCCGATGACGTCCTCCACCGTCGCCCTCCTGCTCGTCCTCGCCGCACTGGTCGGTACCGTGCGGACCTGGCGCCGCGGCGGCCCACGGCGCGTCATGCGCGTGACCCTGCAACTTGTGGCCGCGGCGCTGCTGTATGCCGTCCTGTTTCCGCCCGCCACGCGCGAGCAGTTCGCCGCCGGCGAACTCGTGGTGCTGACGCCGGGCACGACGACCGAACAACGCGCCGCGCTGTCCCCAGCGTCGACGCTCGTCGCGCTGCCCGGCATCGACGCGCCAGGCGGCATCGAACGCGTGCCGGATCTGGGCACCGCATTGCGCAGCCATCCCGATGCGCGCCGCCTGCACATCGTCGGCGGCGGCCTGCCCGCGCGCGACCGCGACGCCGCGCGCGGGTTGGTCGCGCGCTTCGATGCCGCACCGCTGCCACGCGGAGTGGTCGAACTCGATGCGCCGACGGCGGTGCGCGCGGGCAGCGTGTGGCGGCTCGCCGGCCGCGTCGAAGGCGTCGGCGACGGCCGCGTCGAGCTGCGCGATCCGGCCGGCGCGGTCGTCGCCGGCATGGCGCTCGACGGCGACGGCCGGTTCACGCTGAGCGCGCCGGCGAAAGGCGCCGGCGAGGCGCTGTTCGCGCTGCGCGTGCTCGATCGCGACGGCACGCCAGTCGACGACGTGCCGGTGCCGCTGGTCACGCGCGCCGGCGCACCGCTGCGGTTGCTGCTGCTCGCCGGCGCGCCGGATCCGGAACTCAAATACCTGCGCCGCTGGGCCGTCGACGCCGGCGTCCAGCTCGACAGCCGCCTGGCGCTGACCGAGGGCGTCGCGCTGACCGAAGGCGCGCTCGCGCTCGACGCGGCCGCCCTCGCGAAAGCCGATCTCGTGCTCGTCGACGAACGCGCCTGGGCCGCGCTCGGCACGACGCAGAAGGCCGCGCTGACCGCCGCCGTCCGCGACGGCCTCGGCCTGCTGCTGCGCGTGACCGGCCCGCTGCCGCCGGCGATCGCGAGCGATTGGGCCGCGCTCGGCTTCCGCGTGCAGGCGCAGGAGCCCGCCAACCTCGCGCTCGACCACGCGCTCGGCCTGTCCGGATCCGGATTCGTGTTCGCGCGCCACGCGATCGACGTGCAGGCGGACGACGCGGCGCCGCTGCTTCGCGCCGACGACGGCGCGCCGCTCGCACTATGGCGCGCGCAGGCACAGGGGCGCATCGGTGTGTGGGCGCTCGCCGACGCCTGGCGTCTCGCGCTGGCCGGCGAACGCGCACGCTACGCGACGCTGTGGAGCGACACGCTCGCGACGCTCTCTCGCGCACGCGCCGCCGCGACACCGCAGCTCCCGCGGGAAGCCCGCGTCGACGAACGCGCGATCCTGTGCGGCATCGCCACCGGCGACCGTGTCGAAACTGCACAGGGCACCAGCGTCGCGATGTTGATTGACCCAATCACGGCGCCGGGCGCAACGGCAGCGCACGCGTGCGCAGCCTACTGGCCCGCAAAGGCGGGCTGGCACGCCCTCGTTTCAGGCGGCCAGCGCTGGCCGTTCCACGTCCGCGCCGACGACGAGGCCAAGCCGCTCGCGGCCGCAGCGAACCAGCAGGCGACCCGCGCACTCGTCGCCGCACCCGGCGAGCGCGCCGAACTCGCGACGCGCCCGATGTCCTGGCCACGCTGGCCGTTCTTCCTCGCCTGGCTCGCCGTCATCGCGCTGCTCTGGTGGCTGGAGCGACAGCGCGTGGCGCTGGCTCCTGCGGATGACACAAGCGACGCGGCCTGAAACGCCGAAGTAGCCTTCGCACCGGCCGCAGGCGTGATTGGCGGCAGCCGGGACGCCTGAAGCCCTCCCCTTCAAGGGGAGGGTTGGGTGGGGATGGTGTTCAGAAGGAGGGTGCGCGGAGGCTCACCTTGCTCCCCACGTTCTCGCCGGGCCTTCGGAGGCATGGCGCTGCGAAGCTGGACCTGACCCCGAGCCCATGAAGGCAAAAACTGAACCTGACCTCGCTCCGGCCTTCTCTCTCATGCCGTCATTCCCGCGGCGAATGGAGGTCGACTCCCATGACGATTTGGCAGCGGACTCGCTGCCCATTCGATATTGCGCTCGTAATATTGCTGTGATATTGAGCGCGGGCACCGAGGTCGATGAATACCGCGTCCAGGTGAAAGCGTCGAAACGGGGCGCGCTCGCTGCATTGGCGAGTGAATGAGGGGAGAAATGCGTCGAGGTCGTCCGCTGTTTCGCGGAAGGCGCGGCATCGCCCGTGATGCGCGTGCAACCGTACAGGGGGCGAGTCGTTTTTCGGCCTCGATTCCACCGCCATCTCATCCGCTTCGGTTCGTCCGGATGCGGCGATTCCGAACCGCCGGGGGAGCGGGGCGACGAGGGCAGCAGGCAAGCAACCGAGTCATTCGCAATCCGTATCCGGTGTTCGCGCGCGACTATGCAGTCGCATGATGAGCCTGCCTCGCATCGAGGTGGAGTGTTCCAACGAGGATGCAACCATGCACCATCGCGTGTTTCGTTCCGCTTCCCTGGCTCTGATCTGCGGCCTTGCCGCACCGCTCATTCATGCCGCGCCTTTCACGTATCAGGGCCTGCTCGAAGACGGAGGTCCGTTACCCCCTCCCGCCGGCTACGATTTTTTCGTGGATGTATTCGACACGCCCTGCGAACTCGAGCCGTGCAGCGGCTTGCCGTTGAACGGTGCGCCGATTTCCTTCCCCGGCGTGGTGCTGGATCAGGGACGCTTCCTGCTCAATATCGACGCGGGTGACCTGTTCACCGGCCCCGACCGCTGGCTGCAACTGCGGGTGCGGCGCATGGGCGCGGCCACGCTCACCACCTTGCTGCCGCGCCAGAAGGTTCTTGCCACACCCTACGCGCAGCACGCGGACGATGCCAATTTCGCGGCCTCCGTGGCGCCGGGCAGCGTCGCCACGGTGCAACTGGCGAACGGCGCGGTGACCGAAACCAAGGTGGATGCCACCACGGTGCAACGGCGCGTCAGCGGAACCTGCCCGCCCGGAAGCGCGATGCGGACGGTGGCACAGGATGGCACGGTGGCGTGCGAGGCCATTGCCGGCGCCTATTGGAGCCTCGGCGGCAATACCGGCACCGATCCGGCGACGAACTTCCTCGGAACCACGGACAACGTGCCACTCGAGATTCGCGCCAACAACCTTCGCGCGCTGCGCATCGAGCCGACCGTCGACGGCGCGAACGTGATCATCGGCACGGACAAATCCAGGGCCAGCCTGGGAACGATCGATACGGCACAGGGCAAGCTCGACGTCCGCGCCTCCGTATCCGAAAACACGGCTGCCATATACGGATATTCGTTTTCCGCAGCAAGCGCCAAGGAGGGCGGTATTTTCGGATCGTACAACACGAACAATTATGGAACGGGCGTGCAGGGCATCGGATATCAAGGCGTCAAGTTGGCCGATGTCAACACGGCATTCAGCACGGGCAATCAGGATCTCGGGATTTACGGCTCGGCCAATACGGCCGGCGTGGAAGGTACATCCGCGGGTGGCATCGGAGTGGTGGGCTACAACAAGAACAGCTCTTTTGCCGCGACGACCGGAGGGGGCAACACATATGGCGTCTACGGCTATGCCAATACCCTCGGCGGTGCCACGCCGCCCGCCACCCGATACGGCGTTTACGGTTATGCCACCGGGGCGGCCACCAACTACGCCGGGTATTTCTCGGGGAATGTGCAGGTTACCGGATCGCTTGCCAAGGCAAGCGGGAGTTTCAAGATCGACCACCCGCTCGACCCTGAGAACAAATACCTGTACCACAGCTTCGTCGAAAGCCCGGACATGATGAACATCTACAACGGAAACGTCGTGACGGACGCTTCGGGCAGCGCAATCGTGACGCTGCCGGACTATTTCGAGGCGCTCAACATGGACTTCCGCTACCAGCTTACCGTCATCGGCACCTTCGCCCAGGCGATCGTTGCCGAGGAAATCGAGAACAACCAGTTCACGATAAGAACGGACCGGCCAAACACCAAGGTCAGCTGGCAGGTCACCGGCGTGCGGCACGACAACTACGCCAATGCGCACCGAGTGATTCCGGAGGTCGAAAAGGAACGGGAATTCAAGGGCAAGTACCTGCATCCCGCGGAATGGGGCAAGGCCGCCACGATCGGCATGGATGAGTTCACTCGCCCGAAAGAGGCTTCCCCCGGAGAAGGGAGGCTCGACCATTGAAACCCAGGACCGGATTTTGTCGGGATCCGAGTGGCCCGGCCCTTCCGGCCGCGCCGCGACGCGAGTTGCGGACCAGCCAGTTGCGGCGCTACCAGAGCGTGCTGCTCCTGGCGTGTGCGTTCGCGGCGGGCGCGGTGCTGGCGCAGTCGCAGGGCGGCGATTTCAAGCTGAGGAAATCCGTCATCTCCGGCGGCGGCGCGGTGTCGCAAGCCGGGACCTTCGGCGTCGCGGTCACGGCCGGCCAACACGACGCCGCCACCTCCAGGGGTGGAGGTTTCGTCGTGAAGGGCGGCTTCTGGCCGCAGGCGGGCGCGTTCCCGAGTGACATTATTTTCTGCAATGGTTTCGAGAGCTCGTCTTGCGCGCATTGAGCACTGTGGCTGTTTCATGGATGAAACGGGTCGGATCTACTTACTGCAGGTCGGAAAGTGGACTCGCCCCCCGTTTTCCAACGCCGTGATCCGCATATTCTGCGCGGACGCGGCGGCAGCCGCGCTGCTTGAAGCCCTCCCCTTCAAGTGGGTGAGCCGGGCTTTCGATCGCTGCCATCAGGCAGCGATCGCCGGCGAACGGCCGCACAGGGATGTGCGGACCGGGCTTGCGAGCGCAGGGATGCGCGAGGGGTTGGGTGGGGATGGTGGTGTCAAGACGTGGGAGAGCAGAAGGCGCTCACACCCGAGCGATCCACCGCGTAGGTTGGGCTGAGCGCAGCGATGCCCAACGCCCGCGTGCGTGCGCGCAATGTTGGGGTTCGCTTCGCTCACCCCAACCTACGTCGGCCGCGGGAGCGGCGGCAGCCGTGCCGCTTTAAGCCCTCCCCTTCAAGGGGAGGGTTGGGTGGGGATGGTGTTCAAGAGGCATCGAGCCCGGCTGAGCAGCCTCACCCAAGATCCAGCTCGTTGTGGATGAGCACAACGCACTGCGATGCAAACAGCATCTTCGGCCCAAGCCCTATCTTCTCCGCGCCGAGACGCTCAAGGCTGTTGAAGCTCTTCTTCGGCATCGGCATGTGATCGGTGAGCAGGAAGCACGGCTTGTCGGCAAACGCCTTGCCTCGAATGGGCGCGCCTTTCTTGTCCATCACAAACAGTTGATGGTCCTCGGCCAATTCCTGCACCAGCTTCTCGAAACTGACCGTGCGCACGGTGATGCCTGGCTCGACCGGACGGCTTTCCTCCTTGCCCATCCCTATCGAGACATCGAGCGCCTTGGCTACTTTGCCGAGCAGGGCCTGCTCGTGAAACCCACCGATGTCGTGCATGTCATTCGAGCTGAAACTGACCGTGCGCGAGTAGTCCTTCGTACTTTCCAGCACCAGATGCACCACGACATCGGGGCGATGGGATTGCGCCACAAAGATCGCGTTCATCAGAGTGTGGGCCAGGATTTCCGTATGGGCCTCCTTGCCGACGGCATCCAGAAGGCCCCGACTGTCCGTCGGCGCGGACCTTGCTCTCAGTACAAAGACGCGCATTGCAGTTTGCTCTCGGTTGCGGCCACTTCGCTCAATCTATGACTTTCCAAGTCGGAAAGTTAACCTGACCCCGTTTTTGCCATAGTGCTAGCTACGACGCGGCCACGCCCGCACGGCGATGTGCGAGCAACACATGCGCCGGCTCGGCCTGACATCTTTTTGCTTGGATAGGCTAGGCCCAGATAAACCTACCGCGAGGCAGACAATGAGCCCACCCCCGTTCGCACTCGTGCATCACTGCCTCACACCGGTACTATTTAACAAAAGCGCGCCTGACACGCCTCTCGCGATAACATACTCTTCCAGCGCAGACGCCAAGCAGCCGGCTCCAGCAGTCTGAACCGGACTGGCGAGCATAGCCTCAATTTCGAAGTCCTTGCCGCCATGCTTTCGCAAGTACACACCTTTATCCCTAAAGGGATTCAGATGACTGTACATTCGATGCCCCATCACACGCATAGACGCTTTACCTATGTAAACCGCAACATTGCTTTTGTTCTGCATCTCTGCACAACAGAGTGCATATATTCCCGGAGAGTCCTTGCTGGGCCAGCCCTGAGCGCCCCAGCCATTCTTCATTGAGTCGGAATAAGTAAGAGGATCGCCGGGAGAGATGACTCGAAACTGCATGCTCTCATTCAACAGCGAATTAAAACTGCGAATTGATTCGTTAATTGACTCAATGACTTCCGCATACCTTACGTGAATTTCATGATTCACAATCAACTCCCCTATTAATTACCCGCACTAAAGTCGAGAGCCAGCCTTGCGCGCGGCACCCAGTCTCCGCGCGCGGCATCGAGTCCGATGCACATGCGGCCGAACTAGTCGATAGCAACATCCATGTGCAGATGCCTTGAGCCATCCCCGCGAGCATTGGAGCATTTTCTACAAAGCGCTCACAAGCCCTAGGCAGCGCAATCATCAGACCAGCATGAATCGCATTGCCGAGCGTTCTCACTCCGCCGGATTGGCCCGGCGAGACGCGAGGACGAACGATGGACTGGCATGCATCCCGCAGTTGGTTGGCCGAGCGCCATGCACGCTTGTTGCTGCTGACGGACAGCGCGGCGGCATGGCGATTCCGCAGGACATTGGCAGGCGAGGGTTTCGCGATCCTGCGCGACGACGGCGAGGATGAAACCGCCGTAGCGGAAGCCATCGCCCGACTTCGGCCGCACGTGGTCGTGGTGTCGCCGGCGAACGCGTTGCGGCTCGCGCCGACCGTGTTCGCCTGGGTCGAGTCGAACCGGGGCGCAGCGGGTTTCTGCCTGTTCCACGTCGCGGGTGATCTCTATCGCGGCATGTGGCTGCACGGTTCGCATCCGCAGTTGTTCGCGCGCCTGCGCTCGCCGCATGAGCTGCACAGCGAGCGTCAGCGGCTCGCGAACGTGGTCGCGCTCGTGCGCTTCCTGCAATGCGTGCGGCATCCGGGCATGCCGGTGACGGATTTCATCCATCTAGACGCGTGGTTCGAGGCGGCCATGCCGGACTCGCCGGTCGTGTTCGCGTCGCAGCGGCTACCGAAAAGTCGGCCGCTACCGATCCACGACCTGCGTTCCTGGCTGCACCGGATGCGCATCGGCATCGGCATCGGCTCGCCGTGCCGGGCGGCGTTCTGCCTCGACATGCCCTTCGACGTCGAGGCGGTGGCGGTGTGGGACAGGATCCGGACCGCCCTGGACGATGTCGGCATCGCGTCGGCCTTCGGTGCGATTCCCGCGCGCGAACGCCTGCCGGATTCGGCCTGGCGCCTCTCGGCGGGTTTCCTCGCCGGCCGCGAGCGGACGTAGCGGCGCGGTACCAGCATGTTCGATGGCTTCGTGCGTTCTTGCATCACCGGGACTGTCCGGAAGTCAGCGGAGCGAAACGATGGGCGAATCGAACGATGCAGCGCTCGACATGGCGCTGGTGCCGAGTGGGAACGAGACACATCTGGTGCTGATCCGTGATGGCGGTATCGAGCGCCGTCTGAAAACGGGGCTGGGGTGCTGCGGGCCGCATGCGTGGTCGCACGGCGGTCTGGTCGCGGTGTTGACCCGTCGGCGCGGACATCAGCTGCTGTGGTGGCGTGTCCTGCTGCTGCAGTGCGATGAATTGGGGAGCGCGATCGTCGCGCGCCTCGACACGCCGATCGCGGCAGCCGACCTGGCCTGGTTCGACGACCGGCTGGTGGTCTGCGGAATCTCGCCGACGGGGCCGCGGGCGTGGCTCATCGCGCCGCTCGATTCGAGCGCGCGCTGGCTGCCGCTGCCGATGCCGCAGGGTGAGCGTTGGGAAAGAAAGGGGTTTGATGCCCTGGTCACGCAAGGCCGCCAGCTGATCGCGATCGACAACTTCGTCATCCCCAAGTGGATGGTCCGTTACGAGGCGAGCGCGAACGGGATCCCAACGCTTGCCGCCGTCTTGCCGATGGCGGAAAACGGGACTTACGAGACGGTCCACTGCGCAAGCGACGGGGATTCCGTGTTTGCGGTGCTCTCGACAACCGTCGGGAGGAGCGGAGTCCGTCATCACTGCACGTTCTACGCCTGGGAAGACGCCCGCCCGTTGCGCACGCTCACACTGGCTGGCGAGCGGCCGCGGTTTGCTATGCAGGGCGACGATCTGTGGCTGCTGCACGGGCCGTCGGGCGCGCGCTCCGTGCACCGGCTGCGCGATGTTTCGGAGCCGCGTGCGTTCGAGCTGGATGCCGGCAGCGCCGTGGCCATGGCCGACGCCTCGGCAACACTGGTGCGCTCGCGTGACGGCCGGATCATCCTGGCCAGCGGATTGCCGGAAGGACGCGTCGACGTGCTTTCCTGAGCGCCCGGCGCGCGGCGGATCGAGCGCCGACCAGTGACGAAGCGCACATTGTCGTGCCGCGCGCGCGGCGCTACGGTCGCGCCGATCACTTTCGAGGGAGAGTTCCGATGCGTCGTCTGCTTCTGGCCAGCGCCTGTGCGCTCGCGTGTGTCTCGATTGCAACCGTTTCCGCCAAGGACACCGCGCCGCCGGCGCCATCGACCGCGGCGGTGCGCACGGCGCCGGCGTGGGTCAAGCGCAGCAACGAACTCGCACAGCCGCTGCTGAAGGCGCAGGCGGAGTTCGCGCCGGAGTACGCCTCGTTCTTCGGCCTGCCCGGCTACGACGACCGCGTCGCCGACCTCGGTCCGGACAACGGCGAGCGCTTCCGCGCGGCGATGCGCGGCGCGAAGCAGACGCTGCAGGGCGACCTCAAGACCGAGGAGAACCCGAACGTCCGCCAGGACATCGCGATCATGCTCGGCGCGGCCGATCGGCAGATCGAGGGCAGCGAACTGAACGAGCGCCTGTTGCTGCCGTTCACCGACGTCGGCCAGCTCGTGTTCCAGGGCGAGCAGGCGTTGCTGCAGGAGCAGACCGATCCGGCGCGCCGCGCCAAGGCGCTCGATCGCCTGCAGCGTTACGTCGGGCTCGCGCCGGGCAGCACCGCGGTGACGACGCTGGCGCGCCAGCGCTACGAGGAAAAGCTGAAGAACCCGGCGCTGCTGAAGCCGACCAAGCTCGAGGTCGAGCAGGCGCTGCGCAACGCCGACACCTACGCGAGCGGCATCCGCCAGCTGTTCGCGAAGTACAAGATCGAAGGCAGCGACCCGGCGCTGGCGGCGATGGAGCAGCAGCTGCGCGACTACGCCGAGTGGATGCGCAAGGACGTGCTGCCGAACGCCCGCACCGACACGCGCCTGCCGGCGGAGCTGTACGCGTTCCAGCTCAAGCAGGTCGGCATCGACATCGCGCCGGAGCAGCTCATCCAGCGCGCGCAGCTCGAGTTCATGGAGACGCGCAGCGCGCTGCAGCAGCTCGCGCCGCTGGTGGCGAAGGCGAAAGGCATCCAGGCGAGCGACTACCGCGAGGTGATCCGCGCGCTGAAGAAGAAGCAGCTCGACAAGGGCTCGATCGAGGGCTTCTTCCGCGGCACGGTCATGCCGGAGCTGGAGAAGCAGATCGCCGCACACAAGGTGGTCGACCTGCCGCAGCGGCCGATGGTCATGCGCCTGGCCTCGGAGGCCGAGTCGGCGGCGCAGCCGGCGCCGCACTTCAAGCCGGCGCCGCTGATCGGCAACACCGGCCAGCAGGGCCAGTTCGTGCTGCCGCTCGGCAATCCGGCGTCGGCCGGCAAGGACGGCAGGGCCGCGGCCTACGATGACTTCACCTACGAGGCCGGCGCGTGGACGCTGACCGCGCACGAAGGCCGCCCGGGCCACGAGCTGCAGTTCACCGCGATGGTCGAGCGCGGCATCTCGCTCGCGCGCACGCTGTTCGCGTTCAACAGCGTCAACGTCGAAGGCTGGGCGCTGTACGCCGAGGCCGAGATGGTGCCGTACGAACCGCTCGAAGGGCAGCTGATCGCGCTGCAGCTGCGCCTGCTGCGCGCCGCGCGCGCGATGCTCGATCCTATGCTGAACCTCGGCCTGATCGACCGCGAGCGCGCGCACCAGTTGCTGACCGAGGACGTCGTGCTGTCCGAGCCGATGGCGCGGCAGGAACTGGACCGCTACACGTTCAACATGCCCGGCCAGGCTGGCAGCTACTTCTACGGCTACACGCGCATCATGGAGCTGCGCATGGAGACCGAGCTCGCGCTCGGCAAGCAGTTCGATCGTCTGGCCTACAACAACTTCCTGCTCGACCAGGGCCTGCTGCCGCCGGACCAGCTCGCCAAGGCCGTGCGCGAGCAGTTCGTGCCGGCGCAGCGAGAGCGCAAGTAGGCGGCACGCCGCCGCGGCGCGCAGCCGCGGCGGCATTCCACCCGGGAGCGCGGGCCGGGCGCCCTGCTTGCGGTACGCCGGACGCCGCGACCGCGCCCAAGCCAAAGGCCTGCCCGCGCGTGATCGCACCCGCAGCGCTTGCGTTGCCGGCTTGCCGTTGAGAGGTTGTGGAAATCGACAAAGCGGGAGCTGGATCCCGGCCTTCGGCGGGATGACGGCAAAAAGCGGCCGCAGCTACACGGCAGGCCTGGGTCCCGGCCTTCGCCGGAACGACGAGCTTGGAAAGCCTGCGCGCTTGCTCGAGTTGCGAGCGTGGCCGCAGGGCGAGGCGCCACCGGCGCTATGTCTCGAACAACTCCGGCTGCGCCGGCGTGTCGTCGGGGTCGTAGAAGTTCGACAGGCCGACGCCGACCAGGCGGTACAGCGTCGACGCCGGCAGCGCGACCTGGTCGCGCAGCGCCAGCGCGAGCGCGGTCAGCTCGGCGGCCGAGCGCGGCGGCGCGTCCGGCGTGCGGCTGCGCGTCAGGATGCGGAACTCGCGCGTCTTCAGCTTCAGCACGACGGTGCGGCCGATGCGCTCGCTGCGCTGCGCGACGGCCCAGGTGCGCGCGGCGAGTTCGCGGATCACCGGCTCGGTCGCGTCGAGCGGCACGTCGCTGGCGAACGTGTCCTCGGCCGAGATCGACTGCGTCGGCCGGTCCGGCTTGACCTCGCCGCGGTCGATGCCGCGCGCGAGTTCGGCCAGGCGCCGGCCGTAGCGGCCGAAGCGCGCCTCCAGCGCGTGCGCGTCGAATGCGCGCAGCTCGCCGACGGTGCGGATGCCGAGCGCGGCGAGCTTGCCGTCCATGACCTTGCCGACGCCGGGGATGCGCGCGACCGGCAGCGGCGTCAGGAACGCCTCGACCTCGTGCGGGCGGATCACGAACAAGCCGTCCGGCTTGCGCCAGTCGGAGGCGATCTTGGCCAGGAACTTGGCCGGCGCGACGCCGGCCGAGGCGGTGAGATGGGTTTCCTCGCGGATCTGCGCGCGGATCGCCTGCGCGATCGCGGTGGCCGAGGCCAGCGCCGACTTCGGCGCGGTCACGTCGAGGTAGGCCTCGTCCAGCGACAGCGGTTCGACCAGGCCGGTGTGCGCGAGCAGGATCGCGCGCACCTGCGCCGACACCGCCTTGTAGCGCGCGAAGTCCGGCGGCACGAACACCGCGTCCGGGCACAGGCGCTCGGCGCGCACCGCCGGCATCGCCGAGCGCACGCCGAACGTGCGCGCCTCGTAGCTGGCCGCGCACACGACCGAGCGCGCGCCGCGCCAGGCGACCACGACCGGCCGGCCGCGCAGCGAGGGATCGTCGCGCTGCTCGACCGACGCGTAGAACGCGTCCATGTCGATGTGGATGAACTTGCGCATCGCGCGCGGGGACTGCCGGAGCGGATCGACGATGCTACTACCGCGTGACGACCGTGCGGACGGATCGGTGCGGCGATTTCCTACGCCACCGCGCGCCGCGCACCGATCGTCGCGCCGCGTTGCAGCGGCGAGCATGCACGCCTGCCCACGGAGACGGACCATGCGCGCACCGATCACCCACGGACTCGGCCTCTTGCTGCTGTTCGCGCTCGCCTCGGTCGATGCGCACGCGGACATGGTCTACCGCTGCCGCGGCAGCGACGGCGCGCTCGCGTATCAGGATCGGCCCTGCCCGGCGGCGCAGCAGCAGACACAGCTCGAACTCGCCGCGCCTGCGCTGGCGAGCGCGGCGGCGGACACGGCCGTCGAGACGCCCAGGCGCGCCAGTGGCCGCGCATCGCGCCCGCCGCGCAAGGCCGCGCGGCCCGAGCGCGTCGTGCAGTCGTGGGAATGCCGCGCCGCCAACGGCGCGGTGTTCTATCGACACAGCGCGTGCCCGAAGACGATTCCGGCGCCGAGCGCGTCGGTGACATCCGGCAAGCGGCGCGGCAAGGCGCGCGGAACGGGCCATGAGACGGTCGCCGTCAGCGCGCACGCGCTGCCGCGCGCCGAGGCGTGCCGGCGGCTTGCCGCGGCCGGCGCGATCGGTCGCGCCGGCCACGCGCACGACGAGCAGGTGTCGACCTACGAGCGCAACGCCGGCCGTGATCCGTGCCGGAAGTTCTGACGCGCGTTAGCATGCTGGTCCGTCGTGTGAGGACCCGTCCGATGCCCGCTCCCGTTCGCACCTGCGCGCTCCCGCTGCTGATCGCGGCCGCCCTGGCCGCCTGCTCGCCGTCGCAGCCGCCCGCGCCTGCCGCGCCTGCGGCGGCGCCGGCCGTCGATCCGCAGCTGGCCAAGGCACTCGACCTGTACCGCAAGCTGCAGCAGGAGCAGTCGTGGGAGCTGGCCGCGCCGATCGGCGAGGAGATCGTCACCAAGTACCCGGACAGCGCCGCCGCGAGGGAGGTGCAGGAGACGCTCGCCGACAGCCGCGCCAAGGCAGACGCGATCGTCACGCGGCGGCGGCTGGCGCAATTGTGGATCTACCAGACCGGCAAGGAGTCGGGCGGCGACCAGACCAGCGCCTCGATCTACAGCAGCGACGCCGCGCCGGCCGCACGCGTGCGGCTGGTGCTGCGGCGGCATTCGGACTGGGGCCAGAGCGTGTACCTGTTCGGCAGCGGCAAGGGCTTCGAGTGCCGCGCCACCTGCACGCTGGCGGCGCGCTTCGACGACCAGCCGGTCAAGCTCAAGGCCTACCTGCCGCCGACCGGCGAGCCGGCGATGTTCATCAGCGACGACAAGGCCTTCCTCGCCAGGCTGGCCGGCACGCAGAAGCTCAGCATCGACGTGACCGAGAAGGACAAGGGGCCGCACACGCTGGTGTTCGAGGTCGGCGGCTTCGATCCGGCCAAGTTCCCGCAGTTGGCGAAGAAAAAGAAGTGAAGCGCGCTTGTGCGTGCCGGTCGCGCTGCGCGCGCCCAGCCTACGGTCGGCGCGACGCGTAGGCTGGACGGCCAAAGGCCGGCCGGCAGCGGATCTAAATCGCCTCGGGATCGCTCGCCTCCAGCGTCACGCCGGTGGCGACGACCTGGTAGTGGCGGCGCGACAGCACGCGTAGCGCGCCGCCGTCGGCCAGGCAGACCTTCGCGATGCGTTCGATGTAGGCGTTCTTGCGGCTGGCCGGCTCGACGTAGACGTGGATCTCGTAGTCGTTCCCGTCGCTGCCGCGGGCGTGGTAGAGGTGCTTGAGCAGCATCGCGGTGCTCCGTCGCGTCGCGGACCGGGCGCCGGTCCGCGCGTGCATTGTGCGACCGAATCCGATCCGGGCACAGCTGCGTACACTGGACGCCTGGCCACCGCCGGTGGCCGCTCCGGAGAATGCCGATGAAACACCTGACCTTCCTTTTCGCGCTGCTGCTCGCCGCGATCGTCCCCGGCCCGGTCCAGGCGGACGAGACGCCGGCCGGTCCGCAGGCCGGCCAGGCCGCGCCCGACTTCCGCCTGCAGGACCAGAAGGGCGACTGGCACACGCTCGCTGCCGAGCGCGGCAAATGGGTGGTGCTGTACTTCTATCCGAAGGACTTCACGCCCGGCTGCACGACCGAGGTGTGCGCGTTCCGCGACGACATCGTCGCGCTGCGCAAGGCCGGCGCGGACGTGTTCGGCGTCAGCCTCGACGACGTCAAGTCGCATGCGGAGTTCGCCGAGAAATACCACGTGCCGTTCCGCCTGCTGTCCGACGCCGACCAGTCCACCGCCAAGGCCTATGGCGTGCTGACTTCGAAGCTGGGCCTGTCCTACGCGCGGCGCGAGACGTTCCTGATCGATCCGCAGGGCGTGGTCGCCAAGCGCTACCCGAACGTCGATCCGAAGGAGAACTCCAAGCAGGTGCTGGCCGACCTCGCCGCGCTGCAGAAGAAGGACGCCGGTTGAGCGAGCGGGCCGTGCGCGGCGGCGCGGGCGGGCCGGCGTGGGTGTCGAGCTTTCCGCCGCAGGTCGGCGCCGGCTGCCGCGTGCTGATTCTCGGCAGCGTGCCGAGCGTGCGCTCGCTGGCCGCGCAGCAGTTCTACGCGCATCCGCACAACCTGTTCTGGCCGTTCATGGGCGCGCTGTTCGGCGCCGGGCCGGACCTGCCCTACGCCGAGCGCCTGGCACGCCTGCACGCGGCCGGCGTCGGCCTGTGGGACGTGCTGAAGCACTGCGAGCGGCCAGGCAGCCTCGATAGCCACATCCGCCGCGACAGCGAGGTGCCCAACGACATCGCCGGCGTGCTCGCCACGCACCCGACGATCGCGGCGATCGCGCTGAACGGCGGCAAGGCGCAGCAGCTGTTCGCGCGCCACGTCGCGCCGGCGCTGGCCCCGGACCGCCACGCGATCCTCGCGCTGCCGTCGACCAGCCCGGCCAACGCGTCGCTGCCACGCGCGCTCAAGTTCGAACGCTGGAGCGCGCTGCAACGCTGGTCGAAGCTGCCGTCGGAAGGCTGAGGGCGAGGCAGGGACGCCGGGCGGAACTCCACGGAACAAGCGCGCCAAGGCGACGAAATCCAGTTTTCGTTCAGGCAGGGGTCCAGACACTGGCCGCGCCCGTCAACCAAGGGAGTACAGCAATGAACTACCGTCATTGGACTGCAATGGGTGCGTTCTTCGCGCTGGCGCTGGCCGCGGCGCCGCGCGGCGCACAGGCCGCAACGGCCCAGCTCGACTGCACGCTGAAGTTCTCGCTGACCGGCTGGTCGGCCATCTACAAGCACGCCGAGGGCCATGGCGTGGTCAGCTGCGAGAACGGCGAATCGATGCGCGTGCACATCAGCGCCAAGGGCGGCGGCCTGACCGTCGGCAAGTCGCACATCGACAACGGCACCGGCAAGTTCACCGACGTGCACCGCATCGAGGACGTGCTCGGCACCTACGCGCAGGGCGAGGCGAGCATCGGCGCGGTCAAGTCCGGCACCGCGCAGGTGCTGACCAAGGGCACCGTGTCGCTGGCGCTGGCCGGCGCCGGCGAGGGCGTCGACATCGGCATCAGCTTCGGTGGCTTCACGATCAGCAAGGCCGGTCCGGAGCGCCACCGCAAGCACAAGTAAGGGCCTCACGCAGCTCCGTCTCCGCGTCGCAGAGGCGGAGCTGCGCGAACCACGGCGCCGCGGTCGCCCATTGACGCCGACCGCGGCTTGCCCGACGCTCCCGCCACGCCATCCGGTGCCGGGGAGCGCCATGAAGAATCTCGTCGTGAACGGCCTGCTGGCCGTCGTCCTGCTGCTGTCGTGCCTGACCTTCGCCCATGCCGCGCCGGAAGGCACGCGCGACCTGCCGCCAGGCCTGCAGATCCCGGCCGCGGCGCGGCCGGGTCCCGACTTCGACGTCGAGCGCGCGACCGCGGCCTACCTCGACCTGCTCTCGCCCGAGCAACGCGCGTCGTCGGATGCGTACTTCGAGGGCGGCTACTGGTTGCGCCTGTGGGGCTTCCTGTACGGCCTGGGCGTCGCCGCGGTGTTCCTGCTGACCGGCCTGTCGCGGCGCCTGCGCGATTTCGCGCGCCGGCGCAGCACGCGGCCGTGGCTGCAGACCGCGATCTATGCCGCGCTGTGGGTGCTGGCCGGTTTCGTGCTCGGCCTGCCGCTGTCGATCTACGCCGACTTCGTCCGCGAGCACCAGTACGGCCTGGCCACTCAGGGCTTCGGCGGCTGGTTCGGCGACGAGATGAAAGGGCTGGCGGTCAGCCTCGTCATCGTGCCGTGGATCATCGCGCTGCTGTACGCCGCGGTGCGCCGCGCCGGTGCGCGCTGGTGGCTGTGGGCCAGCGGCGGCACGTTCGTGTTCATCCTGTTCTCGATGATGCTGGCGCCGGTGTTCGTGCAGCCGCTGTTCAACGACTACAAGCCCTTGCGCGCCGGGCCGATGCGCGAGGCGGTGTTGTCGCTGGCGCGCGCGAACCGCGTGCCGACCACCAACGTGGTCGAGTTCGACGCCTCGCGCCAGACCACGCGCATCAGCGCGAACGTGGCCGGCTTCCTCGGCACCACGCGCGTGGCGCTGAACGACAACCTGATCGAGAAGACCTCGCTGCCGGAGATCAAGGCGGTGATGGGCCACGAGATGGGCCACTACGTGCTCAACCACGGCCTGCGCCTTACCGTGTACCTGGCGCTGGTGTTCGCGCTCGGCTTCTGGTTCGTGCACCGCGCGCTGGACTGGGCGCTGGCGCGCTGGGGCGCGCGGCTCGGCCTGGAGGGTCGTGCCGATCCGGCCGCGCTGCCGCTCGTGCTGGCGATCCTGTCGGTGTTCTTCCTGCTCGCCACGCCGCTGACCAACTCGATCGTGCGCCAGGCCGAGGCCGAGGCCGACATGTTCGGCCTCGACGCCGCGCGCGAACCGCACGGCTTCGCGATGGCCGCGATGCGCCTGTCCACCTATCGCAAGATCCACCCGGGCCCGCTCGAGGAAATCCTGTTCTACGACCACCCCAGCGGCTGGCAACGCGTGCACGCGTCGATGGTCTGGCTGAAGGAGAACCAGGACAACCCGACCGCGAACGCGCCGCTGCCGGTGGCGCAATAGGCCTCGGCAGCGGCCGCATATGATGGCGGCCGGCGCATCACCCCATACCCGAACGGGAGCGAGCAACAATGATCCGATTCGTCCTGGCCGCGATCCTCGGCGGCTTCCTGATGTTCGTCTGGGGCGCGGCGGCGCACATGCTGCTGCCGTTCCAGCGCGACGCGCTGAAGCCGATCCCGAACGAGGCCGCGGTGCTGTCCACGCTCGGCGGGAACCTGCCCGAGCCGGGCATGTACTTCTTCCCGTGGATCGATATGGCCGCCAAGCCATCCGCGGCCGAGCGGCAAGCGTGGCAGCAGAAGCTGGCCGGCGGCCCGTCCGGCCTGCTGATCTACCAGCCGAGCGGCGGCGAGGCGATGTCGCCGCGCCAGCTGGTGACCGAATTCGTCTCCAACGTGCTGGCCGCGCTGTTCGGCGCGCTGCTGCTGGTGCAACTGCGCGGCGGCTACGCCCGGCGCGTGCTGTCGATGAGCGCGATCGGCATCGCCGCGTGGCTGTCGATCTCGGTCTCGCAATGGACTTGGTACGGCTTCTCGACGCCGTTCCTGCTCGGCGACCTCGCCGACCAGTTCGGCGGCTGGCTGCTGGCCGGCTTGGGCATGGCGGCGCTGCTCAAGCCGCGGCGCGTGCGCACGTTCTGACCGCGCTCGATCCGCGCCACGCGCCGGATCCGGCGTAGGATGCACCGGCCGGGCGTCGCCGCTGGCGCCGCCGCGGTCCTCGTCCGCATCCCGACACCGGAGGTGGCACATGTCGATCGTCAAGCGTCTGGGCGCCGAGTTCCTCGGCACGTTCTGGCTGGTGATGGGCGGGTGCGGCAGCGCGGTGCTCGCCGCCGCGTTTCCCGAGCTCGGCATCGGCTTCGCGGGCGTCGCGCTCGCGTTCGGCCTGACCGTGCTGACCGGCGTGTACGCACTCGGCCACGTCTCGGGCGGGCACTTCAATCCGGCCGTCTCGCTCGGCCTCGTCGCCGGCGGCCGCTTCGCCGCGCAGGACCTCGTGCCTTACGTCGTCGCGCAGGTGCTCGGCGCGCTCGCGGCCGGCGGCGTGCTGTACCTGATCGCCAGCGGCAAGCCCGGCTTCGAGGCGGCCGGCGGCTTCGCGAGCAACGGCTACGGCGAACACTCGCCGGGCGGCTATTCGCTGCAGGCCGCGCTGATCTGCGAACTGGTGATGACGTTCTTCTTCGTGCTGATCATCATGGGCGCGACCGACGCACGCGCGCCGGCCGGCTTCGCCGGCATCGCGATCGGCCTGACGCTGACGCTGATCCACCTGATCAGCATCCCGGTCACCAACACTTCGGTGAACCCGGCACGCTCGACCGGCGTCGCGTTGTACGCCGGCGGCCTGGCGGTGTCGCAGCTGTGGCTGTTCTGGCTCGCGCCGCTGGTCGGCGGCGCGCTCGGCGGCGGCGTCTATCGCGCGCTGTTCGGCGCCACGGAGCGCGCTTAGCGCGCGCTGCCGCCCGGCGGCGCCGTCACGCCCACTCGGTGAGCGCCTCGATCTGATACAGGCGCTGCCAGCTCGGCCGCGCCTTGACGCGCTGCGCCAGCGCGGCGAGCGCCGGCCAGGCGGTGGCCGGGCGCGGCATGTTGCGCGACCAGCGCATCAGCATCGTCGCGTACAGGTCGAGCAGGCTGAACCGCTCGCCGAGCAGGTACGGGCCGTGCGCGGCGAGGTGCGCGTCGAGCCGCTGCCAGACCGCCTCGATGCGTGCGCGCGCGAAATCCTTCGCCTCGCCCTCGTGCTCGACCGCGGCGAAGTCCTGCGGATAGAACCACTGCCGGAACGCGGGCTGCAGCGTATTGGCCAGGTGCACGACCCACTGCAGGTAGGTCGCGCGCTGCGGCGCGCCCGGCGCCGGCGCCAGCCCGGCCTGCGGATGGCGCTCGCCGAGCAGCAGCAGCAGCGCGGCGCATTCGTAGTACGGCTGGCCGTCGACGATGAGCGTCGGCACCTGCCCGTTCGGGTTCAGGCGCAGGTACTCGGCGCTCTTGTGCGCGCGCGCCTCGAGATCGACCGTGCGCCACTCGTACGGCACGTCCAGTTCGAGAAGCGCCAGGTGCACGGCCATGCTGGCAGTGCCGGGGGAACCGTAGAGGACATACATTGGCAAGACTCCGGGCAATGGCGCCGCGACACCGCGCTCGCCAGGCTGCGCGCGGAAGGACGGCATGAACGAAGGGTTCGCGCAATTGTATCCATCGCCCGGCGACGGCGCGGTGCAGGCAGGCCGGCTGCGCGCGACCGGGGAGCGCCTCGAGGCGGCTGCGCGGGCCTGAACCGGCACGCCCGCATCGGCGCTCTTGCTAGACTGCCCGCCTTGCCGCCCCGGAGCCGCCCATGGTTGCCGCCTTGCCCCGCCTAGACGACACGCGCCTGGCCGTGATCGGCCTGGGTTATGTCGGCCTGCCACTGGCGGTCGGCTTCGGCCGGCGCCTGCCGACGCTCGGCTTCGACATCGACCAGGCGCGCATCGCCGAGCTGCAGGCCCAGCGCGACCACACGCTCGAGGTGGCGCCGGAGGAGCTCGCCGCAGCCGCACAACTGCGCTTCAGCGCAGATCCGGCCGAGCTGGCGACGTGCAACGTGTTCATCGTGACCGTGCCGACGCCGATCGACGAGGCCAAGCGGCCGGACCTGCGGCCGCTCGAGGCGGCCAGCCGCACGGTCGGCCGCGCAATCGGCCGCGGCGCGGTGGTGATCTTCGAATCGACCGTGTACCCGGGCGCGACCGAGGAGGTCTGCGTGCCGATCATCGAGCGCGAATCGGGCCTTGCCTACAACGTCGACTTCCACGCTGGCTACAGCCCCGAGCGGATCAACCCGGGCGACAAGCAGCACCGGCTCGAGACGATCCTGAAGGTCACCTCCGGCTCGACCCCGGCGGCGGCCGACTTCGTCGACGCGCTGTACCGCCAGGTCGTCGCCGCCGGCACGCACCAGGCCTCGAGCATCCGCGTCGCCGAGGCGGCCAAGGTGATCGAGAACACGCAGCGCGACCTCAACATCGCGCTGGTCAACGAGCTGGCGCTGATCTTCCACCGCCTCGGCATCGACACTGCCGAGGTACTCGCCGCGGCCGGCACCAAGTGGAACTTCCTGCCGTTCCGGCCGGGCCTGGTCGGCGGCCACTGCATTGGCGTCGATCCGTATTACCTGACGCACAAGGCGCAGCAGATCGGCTACCACCCGGAGGTGATCCTGTCCGGCCGACGCATCAACGACGGCATGGGCGAGCACGTCGCGCAGCGCGTGGTCAAGCTGATGACGCAGCGGCGCATCCACGCCGCCGGCGCGCACATCCTCGTGCTGGGCCTGGCGTTCAAGGAGAACTGCCCGGACCTGCGCAACACGCGCGTGGTCGACGTGGTGCGCGAGTTCGAGAGCTACCACGCCACCGTCGAGGTGCACGATCCGTGGGTCGACGCCGCCGCGGCACGCCACGAATACGGCCTCGACCTGGTGCCCGAGCTCGTCCCCGGCCGCTACGACGCGATCGTGCTGGCGGTCGCGCACCGCCAGTTCGTCGCGCTCGGCGCCGACGGCATCCGCGCGCTCGGCAAGCCTGGCAGCGTGCTGTTCGACGTCAAGCAGGTGCTGCCGCGCGAGCAGGTGGATGATCGGTTGTGAGACGTGAGGTGAGAGTGAGACGCAAGAGCGTCTCGTCGTCGTCCAAATGAACGCGACATGAGTGCCCCCTGCCTGCCGGGGGATGCTTCCGCCATTGCGCATGAACTATGCTTCAGCGCGGTACGATTCCGTACGACGGCCGCTCCGTGCGGCATGCCGAACACAACGCGATACGTTTGACGAGTCAACCAGCCCTGCCGGGAGGTTTCGATGAACGTGCTGGTCCGTGTGTTGGTATCAGGTTGCGTCGCCTTGCTCTCCGCCTGCGCGACGCCCGGTGGCAGCGGGCAGCCCCCACCGGTCGATCCACAAGCCCAGGCCGTCAGCGTCTACCGCATCGGCGTCGACGACATCCTCGACGTATCGGTCTGGCACAACCCGGATTTGAGCACGAAGGTTCCGGTGCGCCCGGACGGCATGATCTCAGTGCCGCTGATCGGTGACGTCGAGGCCGGCGGAAAGACCCCGCAGGACGTCTCCGCCGCGATCCAGGACAAGCTCAAGGCCTACATCCGCGATCCGCAGGTGGCGGTGATCCTGACCGAACTGCGCAGCCACGAATACCTGTCGCGCGTGCGCGTGACCGGTGCGGTGCGCCAGCCGATCTCGGTGCCCTATCGCCAAGGCATGACCGTACTCGACGCGATCCTCGCCGCCGGCGGCACCAACGAGTTCGCCGCCGCCGACAGCACCGAGCTCTACCGCAAGCACGCCGGCGCCACGAAGGCCTACCCGGTGCGCCTGGACGCGATCCTGAAGAAGGGCGACCTCGCGACGAACTATCCAGCCCAGCCCGGCGACATCATCACCGTGCCGGAACGCGTCTTCTGACTGAATCGATTCGGAGGCGACCATGGCCCTCGCGATGGTTCCGATGGCCGAACTGGTGCCGATTCTCTCCAGCGAAGCGCGCCGTCACGATCGGACGCTGGGCATCCTGTTCGCGCTGATAGCGCTGCTGGCTTTGCTGGTCGGCGTGCTCTGGCCACGCAAGTACGAGGCTTCCACGACGATCCTCGTGCAGGAAAGCAACATCGTCACCGGCCTGATGGAAGGCCGCGCCGTCGCCACCGGCGTCACCGATCGCGCCTCGATCGCGCGCGAGGTGATCTTCAGCCGCAAGGTCATGGACGACATCCTCGCCACCGGCGGGTGGATGGCGCAACGGCCTCCCCCGAGCGCGGTGGAGCAGGATCGGCTGATCGAGAGCATCGAGGGCCGGACCCGGATCGCCAGCCCGCGCGACAACCTGATCCAGATCACCTACTCGGACTCGACTCCCGAGCGCGCGTTCAAGGTCACGCAACGCCTGGCCGAGCTGTTCATCCGCGAGAGCATCGCCACCAAGGAGCGCGAGAGCCGCAACGCGTTCGACTTCATCGACAGCCAGGTCGAGGCCTATCGGCAGAAACTGGCCAGCGCCGAGGACAAGCTGAAGGCCTATCGCGATGCCAATCCGGATGCGCGCCCCGGCAGCGAGACCGATGCCAACACGCGGATCGGCCAGCTGCGCACGCAGGTCGAGCAGTCCCGCATGGAAGTGATGGAGCAGCACTCCAAGGAGGCCGAGCTGGCTACCCAGCTCTCGGGCGAATCGGAAATCACCATGGTGCAGACGCGGGCTGGGCAGATCGAGGCACAACTGGCCGAGCTGCAGGGACAGCTGGACCGGTTGCGCCTGAACTACACCGACGACTATCCGGACGTCGTGCGCATCCGCCATCAGATGCAGGACCTCAAGGACGCGCTCGCGCGTGCCGACCAGGAACACGCCGCCACGCCGACGGCGCTCGATAGCGGCATCCATTTCAGCCCGGTGTACCAGGAGCTCCGGAGCAAGCTGGGCGAAGCGCGCCGCAACGCGGCCGCCGCCGCGGCGCGCATGAACGCGAGCGAGCGCCTGCTCGATGCCGAGCTGCAGCGCAGCTCGCGGATCGCGGGCCTGGCCAACACGCTCGCCGAGCTGACGCGCGACTACGAGGTCAACCGCGACATCTACCAGGACCTGCTCAAGCGCCGTGAGAACGCGCGCGTGTCGATGAGCCTGGATGCCGAACAACGTGGCCCGACCTTCCGCATCCAGGAACCGGCCATCATGCCCTTGCGGCCCTCCGGCCTGCGCCTGACGCACTTCGCGGTCGCCGGCCTCATGCTCGGCCTGGCACTGCCGCTCGGCGTGCTGTTCGGCTACGTGCGCTTCGATCCGCGCGTGCGCTCGGCAGCGCAGGTCGAACGCGTGGCCGGCGTGCCGGTGCTGGCCACGGTGCCCTACTACGCCACCCCGCGTGACCGTCGCCGCCGGTCCGCCCGCACGCTGCAGTTCGTGCTCATCGTCGCGGTCGTGGTGGCGGCCTACGCGCTGACGTACCTGTTCCAACTGAAAGGGTAGACATGAGCATTCCGGAAGAGAGGAGGCAGGCCCGGCGCATCGGCGAGGCCGATGCCGGCGTCCTTGCCCCGCACTCGGGGCAAGGCCGGTCGATCAGGCACATGGTGGAATCGACCGCTTTGGCGCCGCGCCAGCTCGAGGAGCAGCGGCTGATCCATCGCGAGGAATCGGCACGCGAGCAGGCCGATGCGTTCCGCGAGATCCGCACGCGCCTGTTGGCGATCGGCGGGGCGCAGAACTTCGTCACCCTGGTGGCGCCGATCAGCCCCGGCTCGGGCGGCAGCTTCGTGGCGCGCAACCTCGCCGCCGCGTTCGCGTTCGACGAGGCCAAGACGGCCCTGCTGGTCGACTGCAACTTCCGGCACCCGGTCCAGCACAAGGCGCTGAACGTCGATCCTGTACGCGGCGGCCTGGTCGACTTCCTCGAGCACCCGGCGCTGGGGATCGAAAACATCGTCTACGGCACCGGCGTCGCGCGCCTGCGCCTGGTGCCGGCCGGGCATGTCCGCGAGATGCGGAGCGAATACTTCATCTCGTTCCGCATGCGCGCCATGCTCGATTCGCTGCGCTGCCGCTATCCCGACCGCTACCTGTTCCTCGACGGCCCGGCCGTGAAGGGGTCGCCGGATGCGCGCATCGCCGCGGACCTGGCCGATTTCGTCGTGCTGGTGGCCGGCTACGGCCGCGACACGCCCGCCGCAATCAGCGCCGCCGCAGCCGCGTTCGACCCGAACAAGCTCGCCGGCGTGGTGCTGAACCAACCGTGAGAATCCCAGGGGAAAACACATGAGACGAACGCAGGGGGTCGTCGCCTCGTCCAGCCTCGCGCTGGTGATCGCCGCGGGAAGCGTCACCGCAACGCCCGCGCTCGACTACACGATCGGAGTAAGTCTGCGGCACGACGACAACGTCAACCAGAGCGCGACCGATCCGGTCAGCGACAACATCCTCACCCCGAGCCTGGCCTTTTCGCTCAACCAGCAGGGCTCGGCGGTGACCGCCCGCGCCGCCGGCACGCTCGAGTACCGCGATTACATGTCCGGCTCCTACAACAGCCAGTTCGCCGGCCTGCTGTCAGGCACCGCCGCCTGGCACATCAGTCCCGAGCGCCTGGACTGGGTGGTCGAGGACTACGTCGGCCGGCAGCCGGTCGACGTGCTCGCCAACAACACCCCCTCCAACCAGCAGCAGACCAACGTGTTCAGCACCGGACCGACGCTGCGGGCGCACTTCGGCGATGGCCTGCGCGGCCAGCTCGACCTGCGCTACACCAACAACTACGCCGAGGTGAGCAAGGATTTCAACGGCGACCGCATCAGCGCTGCGGGACGCGTGCTGTACCTGCTCGACCCGACCAGCGAGCTCGCCGGCAACCTGTCGGTCGAGAGCGCGCGGTTCGATGTCGCGCCCAAGCGCTTCGACTACGATCGCGGCGACGCCTACCTGGGCTATTCGCGCAGCGGAGGCAGCGTCAACCTGCAGGGCAGCCTGGGTTACAGCCGGCTGACCTTCCGCGACGGCGGCGGCAGCCACGGCGGCCTGCTGGCCACGCTGACGGTCACCTACGCGCCCAACCCGGCCAACACGTTCGCGCTCGGTGCGAGCGACACGTACTCCGACGCCGCCGCCGAACTGTCGCTCGACCCGAGCCAGATCGGCCAGCAGGGCGTCGTCGGCAGCGGCCTCAGCGGCGTGGTGGTCGCGCCGGACGTGTATCGCGAACGCTCACTGCGCCTGAGCTTCGGCCATCACGGCGAGCGGTATCACCTCACCGTCGCGCCATTCGTGCGCAGGCTGCACTACCTCGACCCGACCACGCCCGACGAGCGCTCGCGCGGGCTGTACGCCGACTTCACTTGGTCGCTGACCGCGCGCAATGAGCTGAGCGTGTTCGCCGGCGGCGAAAACCGCGACTACGTCTCGCTCGATCGCAACGACCGCGACCGCAGCTACGGCGCCAGCGTGTCCTGGCAGCAGGCGCGCAACTGGGCGTGGGTGCTGAGCGTGACGCGCCTGAAGCGCAGCACCAATGCACTGGACCAGAGCTTCACCGAGAACGCGATCGGGCTTTCCCTCATCTACCGCCGTTGACCCAGCCGTGACTTCCGCACCGTCTCCCGCTCGCCTGGTCGTCTTGATGTATCACGCCGTCCAGGCAGCGGGCGACGCATGCGCAGGCCAGGACCCGCACTACACGATCCCGTCCGCGCGCTTCGCCGGACACCTCGACCTGGCGCTGCGCAGCGGCGCGCGCGTAGACTGCGCGCGCGACCTGCTGGCCACGGACGGAAGCGGCCCGGCCGTCGCGCTGACCTTCGACGACGGCCACCTCAGCCACTACGTCTGCGCGTTCCCGCTGCTGGCCGCGCGCGGCCTGCGCGCCGACTTCTTCGTCAACCCTGCGCGCGTGGGCACGGCGGGGTTCGCCAGCTGGAGCCAATTGCGCGCGATGGCAGCGGCCGGCATGTCGATCCAGTCGCACGGCTACGACCACCGCTACTTCGACGAGCTCGCTCCGGCCGTACTGCGCGAAGACCTGCAACGCGCACGCGGCGAGATCGAGGCGCACATCGGCCAGCCGGTCACGCTGCTCGCGCCGCCCGGCGGGCGCGCACCGGCCGGCCTGGCCGCGCTTGCCCGCGCGACCGGCTACCGCCACGTGCTCGGCTCGCGGCCCGGGCGCATCGCCGGGCGCACGGGCCTGCGCGTGCTGCCGCGCGTACCGGTCACCGCCGATCTCGACGACGCGCGCCTGCGCGCCTGGCTGGACGGTTCGCCGTTCGTCAGCGCGCGCGCGCAGATGCGCCACCTCGTGCTCGGATCGGCCAAGCGCCTGCTCGGCAACCGGCGCTACGAGCAGGTCCGCGCGCGCCTGCTGGGACAACCGCACGGATAAGGCCATGCTGACCGCCGTCCTCTGGCTGTGCCTGGCGCTACTGGCGTTTGCCTACGTCGGCTATCCGCTGGCGATGTGGGCGCGCGCGCGCTGGACGCCGCACGCGCTCCAACCGCGCGCGTGGCAGCCGCGCGTCGATGCGCTGCTGGTCGTGCACGATGCGGCGGCCGGACTGGCGCGCAAGCTCGACAACCTGCTCGCGCTGGACTACCCGCCAGAGCGCTTGCGCGTGCACGTCGCCTGCGACGGCTGCACGGATGCGAGCGCGGCGATCGCGCGCGGGCACGCGGATGCGCGCGTTAGCGTGCATGCATTTCCCACCCGGCGCGGCAAGTCGGCCTGCCTCGGCGACGTGCTGCCGGGTCTGCATGGCGATGTCGTGCTGTTCTGCGACGTGCGCCAGCACATCGCCGGCGATGCGCTGCGCGAGCTGGTGCACGCACTGTCCGATCCGCGCGTGGGCGCGGCCAGCGGCGAACTGGTGTTCGAACGTCCGCGCGAATGCGGCTTCGCCAGCGGCGTCGATGCCTACTGGCGCTACGAGCGCTTCGTGCGCCGGCACGAGGCCGCCAGCGGCTCGGTGGTCGGCGCCAGCGGCGCGCTGTACGCGGCGCGGCGCGCGCTGCTGCCGCCCGTGCCCGCCGGCCTGATCCTGGACGACCTGTGGATCCCACTGGCGGTCGCACGCGGCGGCGCGCGCATCGCGTTCGCCCGCGGCGCGCACGCGTTCGACCACGCCGAGACCGATCCGGCAGCCGAGGCCCGGCGCAAGCGGCGCACGCTGGCCGGCAACTTCCAGTTGATCGCGCGCGAGCCGAGCCTGCTGCTGCCGTGGACGCATCCGCTCGGCTGGCGCCTGTGGGGGCACAAGTGGCTGCGCCTGCTGGCGCCGTGGCTGATGGCGTTGGCGCTGCTGGCCAACCTGGCGCTGGCCGCGCGCAGCCCGGCCTACCGGTTGCTGGCGCTGGCGCAGCTCGGCTTCTACGCGCTGGCGGCGCTGGCCTGGCTGGCACCGGCCTGCGCGCGCTGGCCGCCCGCGCGGCTGGCGGCGACCTTCGTGCGCATGAACGGCTACGCCGCGCTCGGCCTGCTCGACTTCGTCAGCGGCCGCGCGACCGCCGCGTGGCGGCCCAGCACCGACCGAGGTCCGCGCGCATGAACGACATCGCCAGCCCCACGCTGCGCGTGCTGTACATCGTCTCGCTGTTTCCGTGCTGGTCGGAAACCTTCATCGTGCGCGAGATGCACGCGCTGATCGGGCATGGCGCGGAGATCGCGATCCTCTCGCTCAAGCCACCGAGCGAGGCGATCGTGCAGGAGCGCGCCGCCGAGCTGCTCGGGCGCACGCGGCACCCGCTCGGTGCGTGGCGCTCGATTCTGGCCCTGTGCGCGCTGGGCCTGCGCCATCCGCTCGCGGTCGGCGGCTTCCTGGCCACGCTGTGCGCGCAGATGTGGCGGCAGCCGCTGAACCTGCTGCGCAGCATCGGCGCGGTGTGCCGCGTCGCCGGCCAGTGGCGCTGGGTGCAGCAGTTCGATCCGCAGCTCGTGCATGCGCCGTGGGCGACCTATCCGGCGACGGCCGCGTGGTTCCTCGCGCGCCTTAGCGGCCGCCCGTTCTCGTTCACCAGCCGCGCCCACGACATCTTCGTCGAGGACCACATGATGCGGGCCAAGCTCGCCCATGCCGCGCTGGCCGTGACGATCACGCGCAACAACGTGCGCCACCTTGCGCGCTGGATGGCGGCATCGGCGCCTCGCACCGTGCACGTGGTGCATTCGGCGCTGGACCTGGCCGAGATCGCCTATCGCCGGCACGACCGCCTGCCGCGGCGCCTGCTGTCGGTCGGCCGGCTCGATCCGATCAAGGGCCTGGACGTGCTGCTGGCGGCGCTGGCCGAGCTGCGCCGCCGCGGCGTCGCCTTCGACAGCCTGATCGTCGGCGACGGCGACGAGCGCGCACGGCTGCAGGCGCAGCGCGACGCGCTCGGCCTCGGCGACTGCGTGACCTTCGCCGGCGCGTGGCCGCACGCACGGGTGCGCCAGGCGATGGCCGAGGCCACGCTGATGGTGATGCCGTGCGTGGTCACGCCCGAGGGCAATGCCGATGGCATCCCGAACGTGCTGACCGAGGCGATGGCGGCGGGCCTGCCGGTCGTCAGCACGCGCGTGTCGGGCATTCCCGAGCTGGTCGAGGACGGCGTCAGCGGTCGCCTGGTCGAGCCGCGCGACCCGCTCGCGCTGGCCGATGCGATCGCCGCGATGCTGGCCGACCCGACCGCGCGCGACGCCTGTGCGCAGGCCGGCCGGCGCAAGGTGGAACGCGAGTTCGACGTGCGCATCGAAGCCGGGCGCTTGTTCCGGCACATGCAGGACGTGGTCCATGGCTGAGCCTCTGCGCGTGCTCGTCGTCAGCGACGAGATGGAGGTCGGCGGCAGCCAGCGCCAGATCGCCGGCCTGCTGCGCGCGCTGCCGCGCGCGCAATGCCATGCGGAGCTGGCCTACTTCCGCAGCCCCTCGTTCCTGGTCGATGAGATCGAGCGCGCCGGCATCCGCGTGCACCGCATCGACAAGCGCCGGCGCATCGACCTCGGCTTCCTGCTGCGGCTGGCGCGCTTCCTGCGCCGCGGCCGCTTCGACGTGGTGCACTGCTTCTCGTTCACCGCCGAGCTGTGGACGCGGCTGGCGCTGCTGGTCGCGCCCGGCGCGGCGCTGGTGGCCTCGATGCGCGGCCTGGGTTGCCAGTTGTCGCCGTTGCAGTGGCGCATCAAGCGCCTGGTCTGCGCCAGCGCCTGCGCGGTGATCTCCAATTCGCAGCGCGCCGGCGAGCTGATCCGCGTAGCGGTCGGCGCGCGCGTGCCGGTGCACGTGATCGCCAACGGCGTCGAGCCGCCGCCGCCGCTGTCCGCGCGGGCGCGGGCCGCGCTGCGCGCGGAGATCGGTGCGGGCGACGCACGCGTGCTGGCACTGTTCGTCGGCCGGCTCTCGCCGGAGAAGAACGTCGGAATGCTGCTCGACACGCTCGCGGCGATGCCGCCCGGACGGCGGCCGCGCCTCGCGCTGGCCGGAGACGGCGCGGAGCGCGCGGCGCTGGAACGGCACGCGCAGCAGCTGGGCCTCGGCCAAGACGTGCGCTTTCTCGGCGAACGGCGCGATGCGCCGATGCTGATGCAGGCGGCCGATCTGCTGGTCCTGCCTTCCAGCGACGAGGGCCTGTCCAACGTCGTGCTCGAGGCGATGGCGGCCGGCTGCCCGGCCGTGGTCACGCGCGTGGGCGGCAATACCGAGCTGATCGAGGACGGCGTGAGCGGCCTGCTGGTCGAACCCGGCGACGCCGCCGCGCTGCGCTTGGCACTGGAACGGCTCAGCGGCGACGCCGCGCTGCGCCGGCAACTGGGCGCGGCCGGGCGCACGCGCGTGGCGGATCACTATTCGCCGGCCGCGCTCGCGCGCGACACCCTGAGGGTCTACCGCACATGCGTCGCCACGCGCTGACATCGCTCCCGGTCCAGCGACAGGCTCCGCGCGCACCGGCGCACGGGCTGGAGGTCCACATGAACCCGTCACGTCGCCTGCGCATCCTCATGGTGCTGGAAAGCGAGTTTCCGGCCAGCCGCGGCGGCGGCACGGAAAGCCAGATGCGCACGCTGGGCGAGGCGCTGCGCCGGCGCGGCCATCGCGTGACGGTGCTGACGCCGCGGCTGCGCGACGGCGCGCAGGCGCGCGCCGGCCGGCACTTCGGCCTGGCGGTCGGGCGCCTGGCCTATCCGCAGGTGCGCTTCCTCGGTGGTCTGGTGATGCTTGCGCGCCTGGCCGTCTTCCTGCACCAGCACCGCCGCCGCTACGACGTCGCGCACGTGCACATCGCCCATCACCTGGCGCTGGTGTGCTGCCTGCTCGGTCCGGCGCTGGGCCTGCGCACGGTGGTCAAGGTCGCCGGCTCGTGGGAGCTGGCCGGCGGCCTGCTCGGCCGCGACGGCGGCGCGCTGGCGCACGTGCTGCGCCCGCTCTGGCGACGGGCCGATGCCTGGCAGGCGGTCAGCACGCGCATCGCGGCCACGCTGGTCGGCCTCGGCATGGCGCGCGAGCGCGTGCACGCGATTCCCAATGCGGTCGACCTGGCGCGCTATGCGGTGCGCCCGCGCCCACGCGCCGCCGGCGCGCCGCGTGTACTCGCGTTCGTCGGCCGGCTGGCGCCGGAAAAGGATCTATCCAGCCTGGTGCACGCTTGGGCGCAGGTGTTCGGCGAGCGCAGCGACCGCCATTTGTGGCTGGTCGGCTCCGGCAGCGAAGGCGCCGGTTTGCAGCGCCGCGTGGTGGAGCTCGGCTGCACCGCCAGCGTGCGTTTCCTCGGCCACCACGACGACGTCGCCGACCTGCTTGCCGAGGTCGATGCCGGCGTGCTGCCCTCGCTGATGGAGGGGCTGTCGAACACGCTGCTCGAGTTCATGGCCTGCGGCTTGCCGGTACTCGCCTCGCGCGTCAGCGGCAGCGAGGACCTGGTGCAGCCGGGCCAGACCGGCTGGCTGCACGAACCGGGCGACGTCGAGGGCCTGGTTGCCGCGCTGCGCGCGTTCGACGCGATCGACGCCGCCGAGCTGGCGCGCATGGGACGCAACGCCCGCGCCGCGGTCGAGCGCCATGCCGCGACCGACCACGTGATCGACCGCCTGCTGGCCGTCTACGCCGCGCCGACCGTGATCGGGTCCGATGCGATGGAGGCCGGCTGACATGTGCGGAATCGCCGGCTACGTCGTCGCACCGGGCGCAGCGCCACCCAGCGCCGCCAGCGGACACGCGATGAACACGCCGATCGTCCATCGCGGACCGGACGACGAAGGCGTGTATTGCGACGCGCGCGCCGTGCTCGGCATGCGCCGGCTGGCGATCATCGACCTCGCCGCCGGCCACCAGCCGATCAGCAACGCGGACGGCAGCGTGCAGCTCGTCTTCAACGGCGAGATCTACAACTACCGCGAACTGCGCGCGGAGCTGGCCGCGCGCGGCCACGCGTTCCGCACGCACTCCGACGCCGAGGTCATCGTTCAGGCCTATGAGGCCTGGGGCGAGGGCTGCTTCGCGCGCCTGCACGGCATGTTCGCGATCGCGCTGTGGGACACGCGCGCACAGGTGCTGCTGCTGGCGCGCGACCGCTACGGGGAGAAGCCGCTGTACGTCGCCGAGCAGCCCGACCGCCTGCTGTTCGCCAGCGAGCTGAAGTCGCTGCTGCAGGCGCCCGGCTTCGTTGCGACGCTGGACCGCCAAGGCCTGCACGGCTACGTCGCGTTCGGCTACGTGCCTTCGCCGCGCAGCATCCTGGCCGGCGTGCGCAAGCTGGCGCCTGGCCACTTCCTGCGCTACCGCGACGGCCACGCCAGCGTGCAGCGCTACTACGAGCTGTGCTTCGCGCCCAAGATGCAGTTGGGCGAAGCCGAGGCGTGCGAGGAACTGGCCCGGCTGCTCGACCAGGCGGTGGCCAGCCGGCTGGTGTCGGACGTGCCGTTCGGCGCCTTCCTAAGCGGCGGACTGGACTCGTCGGTGGTCGTGGCGCTGATGGCACGCCACCTGACGCAGCCGGTCAAGACCTTCTCGATCGGCTTCCGCGAGGCGGCCTTCAACGAGCTGGACGACGCGCGCCGGGTCGCCACGCACATCGGCACCGAGCATCACGAGCTGGTGGTCGAGCCCGACGCGGTGGCGCTGCTGCACACGCTGGTGTGGCACCTGGACGAGCCGTTCGCCGACGCCTCGGCGCTGCCGACCTACCTGGTCGCGCAGCTCGCGCGCCGGCACGTGAAGATGGCGCTCAGCGGCGACGCCGGCGACGAGGCCTTCGCCGGCTACAGCCGCTACCTGCGCTACCTCGCGCTGCACCGGCTCGGCGCGCTCAAGCCGCTCGCCGCCGCGGTCGCCCGCCTCGGCGGACACGTGCTCGGCGACGGCCGGCGCCGGCGCCTGCTGCGCATCGCCGAAAGCCTGCGCCTGCCGTTCCCGGAGAACTACCTGAGCGTGGTGGCCCTGACGCGGGCCGAACGCGCCCAGGCGCTGCTGGGCGAGGCGGCCGGCGCGGCCGGCGGCCACTATGACGCGCTCGCGGCAGCCTACGCCGGCGACCTGCCGGACGAGCCGCTGGACCGCATCGTCGCGATCGACTTCGCCAGCTACCTGCCCGACGACATCCTGGTCAAGGTCGACCGCATGAGCATGGCCAACTCGCTGGAGAGCCGGGCTCCGCTGCTCGACCACCGCCTGATCGACTTCGCCGCGCGCCTGCCGGCGAACCTGCGCATCCGCGGTGGCCGCGGCAAGTACCTGCTGCGGCGCGTCGCCGCGCGCTGGCTGCCGGCGGAGGTACTGGCCAAGCGCAAGCAGGGGTTCGGCGTGCCGCTGGCGGCCTGGTTCCGCGGGCCGCTGCGCGAACTCGCGCAGGACCTGATCGCCAGCCGCGCGTTCCGCGAGCGCGGCCTGCTCGCGCCGCGCGCGGCCGAGGAGTGCCTGCGGCAGCACTTGTCCGGCGCCGACGATTGCAGCGAAGCGCTGTGGCTGATCCTCAGCCTCGAGTTGTGGGCGCGCCGCTACCTCGACGCGCCGGCCACGCAGCGCGTGGAGGCGGTGCCATGAAGCGGAACGCGCTGCTGTTCACGGCCCTGATCGTCTACTCGGTCTTCCAGTTGCACTATCCGCTGGAGACCGGCATTCCGTCGGTCACGCTGCTGAACCTGCTGTTCATCCTCGCGCTCGGCGCCCTGCTGTCCGAGCCCGATGCCGCGCCGATGACCACGCACCGCGCGTACCTGAAGCCCGCGCTGGTGCTCTTCCTGGGTGCGATCACGCTGGCGTTCGCGATCTCGCTCGCGCAAGGCGGCGGCAACCGCACGATGGCCATCGCGACCTACTACAAGAACGCGCTGTTCTTCCCGCTGTTCTACTTCCTTGCCCTGCGCTCGCGCCTCGACGCCGCGCGTACGCGCCAGATGATCGTCCTGATCCTGATCGTGGCCGCGGTCGGCTCGCTGCAGGCCGTGCGGCAGGGACTCGACTACGGCCTGGCCAACTACCACGACGCGCGCCGCGCCTCCGGGCCGTTCGGCGACGACTGGAGGATGTCCAATCGCGCCGGCGTCTATTTCGCGATGTACGTGCCGATGTTCACGGCCCTGGCCCTGATGCTGAAGGGCTGGAAATTGAGGCGGCTGGCAGCCGTGGCGGCGGTTCCGCTGGTCGGCCTGGCCATCATGTTCACCTACTCCCGGCAGTCCTATGGCATTGCCCTGGTCGGCTTCGCGCTGATCCTGTTGCGGCGCAACCTGGTCCTCGCGGCGATCATGCTGGCGGCCATGGTCTCGCTCGCCACGTACCTGCCCGACAGCGTGACGGACCGGGTCACCTCCACCGAGCAGCGCGATGCCGCCGGCGGCACCGACGTCGACATCAGCACGGCCAGCCGCTGGATCATCTGGGGCGGCGGCCTGCGCATGTGGGAGGAGCACCCGATGGGCGTAGGCCTGGCGCACTTCGGGGAGAATATCGGCACCTACGTGCCGGCCTTTCGAGGCAAGGATGCACACAACTTCTACGTGCTGACCCTGTGTGAGAGCGGGGCCCTCGGCCTCCTCGCGCTGCTCTACCTGATCCTGCGGCTGTTCATGCTGGCCGTCGGCCTGCGCCGGGCCGCGCCCCCCGGGGACGACGAGGCTAATGCCCTGACCGGTGGCTTCGTCGTCATGGTGCTGTGCATGGCGATGGGCAACCTGTACGGCAGCGCGTTCTTCGAAGGCGAGATCATGGGCGTGTTCTGGCTGCTGTGCGGATTCCTGGAGCGCTATTTCGCGCTGCGCGGACACGCCGCCGCCCCGGCCGAGCCGGTGGCCGCCGGCGACCCGGCTGCGCAGATGGCCGCGCGCTACCCGCTGGCCGCGCGCGCCGCGGGCATCGCGAACCTGCCATCGCTCGCCCAGGACCGGCGCGGCGCGCGGACGCGCGCATTGCCGGGCGCGGCCGCGGCAGGTCCCGAGCGCACGCCATGAGGATCCGGCTGCATCCGTGCCGCAGCGGCCGCGCTCGCGCTGTGGCCGCTGCCGCGCACGCGCCCGGGGTCCGATGATCGACTACGCCCTGTCGCCGCTGACGTGGCTGCTCGTGGGCGTGCTCGTGCACGCGCTGGCCGGCAGGCGGCGCTGGCTTGCACAGGCTGGCGCCGCGCTGATGCTGGCAGCCACGGTGCTGATGACGCCGCTCGCGGCGAACCTGCTGGTCCATGCGGTCGAGTCGCGTGCGCCGTCGCCGCAGGCATGCGCGGCAGCAACGCCGGACTACCTCGTCGTGCTCGCCGGTGGCGTCGAGCGCGAGCCAGCGAACGCGGCCGACGTGGGCGCGCTCGCCGCGGTGGGCGTGCGCCGTCTGGAAGCGGCGATCGAACGGTTCCGGCACGCGCCACGGGCACGTCTGCTGATCGTCGGGCGCGGCAACTACGCCGTGCCCGAGAGCGAGCTGCTCGCGCACCTCGCGCGCGACCTCGGCGTGCCGGCGGAGGCGATCAGGACCGAGCGCGCCTCGACCACCACGTGGCAAAACGCGCGCTACGCCGCTGCGCTCGACGCACCGCCACCGCAGCGCTTCTGGCTGGTCACCTCGGCGTTGCACATGGCGCGCGCGCTGATCGCGTTCCGCTCGGCCGGCTTCGATCCGTGTCCGCTGGTCAGCGATTCGGTCTATGCCGCGCCTGGCGGGATCGGTTACTTCCTGCCGCGCACGTCGGCGCTACGCAAGTCCGAAACGGCGCTGCACGAGATCGTCGGCGGCGCCGCCTACCGCCTGCGCGCCTCACCCCACGCGCATCGCGGCGCGCATCCCGCGGAATTGCCGTGACCGACGCGCGGCGGCCGCGTCCGTTCAGACGCCGAGCTGGAGCACGACGACCCAGGCCAGATGGCGCAGCGGCGAGTGCGGCGCGAGCAGCACGCGATCGACGGCAGCGGTGACCTTCTGCGCTGCGCCGAACAGGCGCGAGCGCCGCAGCGGCACCGCCGCGAGCGCGGCGAGATCGAAGAACCTCGCGTCGACACGCGTGAAGCAGGCGCTGGCCGCGTCGAGATCGTGCCGCATCAACGGATGCTCGTCCTCGGTGCGCAGGTGCGGCGTGCGCCGGCGGTACCAGTTGATCAGCGGGTTGTGGCCAAGCGGTTCAAGGAACACCGCATAACCGCCCGGGCGCAGCACGCGGCGGATCTCCGCATATGCCACGTCCAGGTTCAGGTGATGCAGGATGCCGCTGCCGCAGACGCGATCGAAGCTGGCCGACGGGAAATCGAGCGCCTCGGCGTTCATGACGACGAAGCGCGTGCGCTCGGCGACACCACGCTCGGCCGCGCCCTGCTCGGCCATCGCGATCGCAGTGGGCGAAATGTCGATCCCGCATGCGCGGCCGCCGCGGACGGCGACGTCGAACGCCGACGCGCCCAGGCCGCAGCCGTACTCGAGCACGTCGAGTCCTTGCACGTTGTCGAGCGTGCGCGCGCGATAGAACTCGAACGACGCGCTCGCGACGGCGTAGTACTTGTCCGCTTCGGCGCGCGTGTCGGCCGCAAATCGCCTGTCATGGAACGATGCCTCACGATCCAGCCGCGCCTGATCGGCTTCCGGGGTCACAGTCATCGGACTCTGCCTCGCCTGGTGATGGAGACGTGCGCGTGCTTCGCACGCCGGAACGTAATGCTACGCCGATCCGCGGCATCGGGATCATCCGGACGACCAGTCGATTAGCGCGTGTTCAAACAAGAGGCACCACTTCGCCGAAACGCGTGCACGCACTTCAATCCGGCCCGACGATCCGGGTCAATCAGATATTATTTTTATACAATTGCTTATTACAAAATGGATATTTTAGAGATACCGCACGCACAGCTAACGAATTGGTAATATTTTTTTCCCGTTGGTTTCGCATTTTCTTGAAACCCGGGGGATTTTACAGCCTTTTTTGTGATCACTGTCGCGGTTTGCGGCGCGATGCCGCCCTGAAAATCCCGTCCACCCGGGCACCGTCAGACGCAATGCGTCGCGTCGGTTCCGCTGGGTGGCCCGCGGTGTTGCCGTGAGCCCGATTCCGCCGAGCAGCAGGAGCCGGCCGGCCGTCCCCTTGAGAGAGCACGTGCTGTACGCAGTACGCACCCACGCGTGCGAGAGGTATCCATTTCGATGTCCCCAACCCAGAAACACGCCAGGCCAGCCAGGCGTTGGCCCATGCGCTGGCTCGCATCGAGCCTGCTGCTCCCCCTGTTCGCATGGGGGCTGCCCGCCCAGGCGGCCACCACCTGGTACGTGCGCACCGACGGCGGCACGGCCGCGCAATGCACCGGCCGCAGCGACGCCCCCTATCCCGGCAGCGGCACCAACCAGGCCTGCGCCTGGAACCATCCGTTCGTCGCGTTGCCGCCGACCGGCGCGCCGCGCATCGCCGGCGGCGACACCCTCATGATCGGCCCCGGCAGCTACAAGATGGGCTACAACCCGCCCGCCACCGACGCCTTCGGCTGCCAGGGCGGCACCTCCTACGACTGCGTGATGCAGAAGGTGCCCTCCGGCCCCTCGCCCGCGCAGCCCACGCGCATCCTCGGCGCCGGCGGCGCCAGCTGTTCCGCCCCGCCGGAACTGTGGGGCACCCAGGGCGCCTACAGCCTCTTCGACCTCCAGGGCAGCTCGAACGTGCAGATCGGCTGTCTGGATCTGACCGACCACGCCCAGTGCATTCGCAACGCCGGCGGCGAAGCGGCCACGGCCAGTTGCAAGAGCAGTTCCTTCCCGCCCAACCAGGACTGGGCCTGGATGGGCATCAATGCGGCCGACTCGGCCAACGTCACCCTCACCGACCTGGACATCCACGGCTTCGCCATGTGGGGCCTGCGCGCCGCACGCCTGACCGACTGGACCGTGCAGCGCGTCAAGATCAACGGCAACGGCTGGGCCGGCTGGGAGGGTGACCGCGAGAACGACGGCGGTTCCTCCAACCGCGGCACGCTGCGCTTCACCGACATCGAGGTGGCCTGGAACGGCTGCGCCGAGCGCTATCCGGGCAAGGGCACCTACGGCACCTGCTGGGGCCAGGAGCAGGGCGGTTACGGCGACGGCCTGGGCGCCGGCCGCACCGGCGGCAACTGGATCTTCGAGGGCGGCCACATCCACCACAACGCCTCCGACGGCCTGGACCTGCTCTACGCCGACGGCACCGGCAGCGTCACCGTGCGCGGCCTGCGTGCCGACGGTAACGCCGGCAACCAGGTCAAGGCCGCCGGTCCGGTGACGATCGAAAACTCCGTGCTGGTCGGCAACTGCGCCGCGCTGGCCGGCACCGGCATGCGCACCGGCGAGCTGTGCCGCGCCGGCGGCGACACGCTGTCGCTGGCGCCGATCAACAACGCCCAGGTCAGCGTGCGCTACAACACCGTCACCGGCCAGGGCAACTGCCTGGTGGTGGCGAGCCAGGGCAGCACCAACTCGCGCATCGAGCTGCGCAACAACGCGCTGCTCGGCAGCACCAGCTGGCCGGCCCTGCAGTGGTCGCCGCCGTCGACTCAGGACACCTGCCTGTACTACTGGGTGCCCGGCAACGGCAGCACCCCGCAGGTCGCCTACGTCAACAACCTGGTCTGGAAGGTCAAGAACAACGCCTGCCCGGCCGGCAGCCTTTGCCAGAGCGATCCCAAGTTCACCAACGCGACCCTGGCCAGCTTCGACCCGACCCCGCTGCCGACCAGCCCGCTGGTCGATGCCGCCGCGCCGCCCTACGACGTCAACGTCGACCTGCGCGGCACGCCGCGTCCGCAGGGCCGCGGCCATGACATCGGCGCGATCGAGCTGTCCGACGGCAGCGGTGGCGGTGGCGGTGGCGGTGGTGGCGGCGGCGGCGGCGATACGCCGCCCCCCTCGTGCGTGCGCGCAGCTCCCGAGCTGGCGGTCAGCGGCTCCACGACCTCGGCCGCGGCCGGCACGACGCTCGGCTACAAGGTGACGCTGACGAACAAGGACGGCAGCACGTGCAGCCCGGCCACCTACACGCTGGGCAAGGCGCTGCCGGCCGGCTGGAACGGCACGCTCGGCTCGAGCACGCTGGTGCTGAGTCCGGGCACCACCGGCACCACGACGATCGACGTCACCTCGGCAGCGGGCGCCGCTGCCGGCGCCTACACGTTCGACGTGACGGCCAGCGACGGCACCAACAGCGGCAAGGCCACCGGCACCTACACGGTGACCGCTCCGCAGCCGACCTGCACGCGCGGCGCGCCGCGAATCGCGATCGCCGCTCCGACGCCGGCGTCGGGTATCGCCGGCACCAGGCTGGACTACGCCCTCAGCGTGACCAGTACCGACAGCGCAGGCTGCCCGGCTGCCAGCGTCGCCCTGGCCCATACCCTGCCCACCGGCTGGAATGGCAACTTCGCCGCCTCCACGCTCAGCCTGTCGCCGGGCGCGACCGCCGCCACGACACTCAGTGTCACCTCGGCTAGCACGGCTGCGGCCGGCACCTATCCGTTCGACGTCTCGGCAACGGCCGGCACGTACACCGCGAAGGCGGGGACGAGCTACACGGTGACCAGCCCGGCTCCGCCGACCTGCTCGCGATCAGCCCCGCTGCTGACCCTCGATGGTCCAACGGCCGCGGTCGGCGCGGGTACCACGGTGAGCTTCCAGGTGGCGCTGACCAGCCGGGATAGTGCCGGCTGCAGCGCGGCCAAGTTCAACCTGAGCCGCGTTCTGCCGGCGGGCTTCAGCGGCACATTCGGCGCCACCTCGCTCACCGTTGCGCCCGGCGCCAGCGCCAGCACCACCCTCGCGCTGACCTCGCCATTGTCCGCCTGGTCTGCCCCGGGTGCCTATGCGTTCACGGTCAACGCGAGCACAGGCAATTATGGCGCCACCGCCCAGTCGAGCTACTCGGTGATTGCACCGAGAATGATGCTGAGCCCCAACAAGGAAAGCTACAACCGCGGCGAGACTCTGGTCGCCACCAGCCAGATGCGTTCCGAAAAACAGCCCATCCCTTACGCCAACGTACGCCTCACCCTGACCAAGCCGGATGGATCAACCACCCGGATGACGACCACAACTGACAAGAATGGTAATGCGAGCTTCCGTATCGTGCTCAAATCTTCGCAATATCCGAGGGGCCGCTACCGGCTGCAGGCCGACGGCAGCGCCGGAAGCGCGACAGTAATCGACACGGCGAGCTTCAGCATCAACTAACTGGACTCCGCGCGCCGTCATAACAGCCGCGGTCACCAAAGGGCGTTGGAGAGGAATCTCCAGCGCCCTTTTTTTGCCTGGTGCCATTGCACTCACCTGATTAGCGACGAGCCTCAACCTGCCTTTTGCCTTTCTCCCTCCGGGAGAAGTTGCCCCGAAGGGGCAGGTGAGGCTCGGACGAAGCGAGGCATCTCGCGTGGCTCGAGATCTGCGTGTCGTACTTCGCCCGAACCTCTTCCCACCCCTCTCCCGGCGGGAGAGGGGCTACAAGCAGCTCAGTTTCGACGCTAATCAGGTGCGCTCATGGCGACGCATCCGATTCGCACGCGACACATGATTCGTTAAATGTCAATTCATTTTAACGAATGAAAGCAATCCGATTGGCCGAACCGTGAACCGGTGCGCAGTTTGCCTGGCCGAGCCGGGGAGAATGGCGACGTCGATTGCAATGCCGCCTCCGACAGAGTCCGCCGCATCGCCAATGCGCATGCAGATAACGCAAATCCGCCTGAAACCAGCGGCCATTGCCATGGCCGCGACCGAAATTTCCCGCCCCACCATTCTTCCTGCATTCACCTCAAAAAGCCTCGCAACCAGATCGATCCTTCGATCGGAGTAGTTATTTCATGTTTGAATTTTCGATACTGTCCTACGCGAACCGTGTTCGCAGATTGGCGCTCGGCCTGTTGCTCGGCGCCTTCCTGCTCGCCAAGGCGGGTTCCTTGGAAGCTGCCACCACTTACTACGTGAGGGCCGACGGCGGCACGGCCGCGCAATGCACCGGCCGCAGCGACGCCCCCTATCCCGGCAGCGGCACC
>JAACZU010000018.1 GCA_009996615.1 Rhodanobacteraceae bacterium
GGGTAGCGGGCTCTCATCCCGCTAGCATCCACTATCTTGGCGAGACTTTGAACAGGTTCTTAGGGTGGAGCTTCCGAAAATACTCGGGAACGCTGCTCATCAAGCCAAGCAGGAAGAACGCAGAGGCGTTCTATCGCAAGGCGAAGGAAGTCATCAGTCGCCACAAGGCGGTGAGGCAGGAGACGTTGATCCGCCTGCTGAACCCGTTGCTGCGAGGCTGGGCCAACTACCACAGCCCCGTGGTCGCCAAGGCCGCGTTCAGTCGCATGGATCACCTGTTGTACCGGGCGATCTGGCGATGGTGCAGACGGCGACACCCGAAGAAGAATGCCCTCTGGGTACGGAAGAAGTACTTCCGCACGGAAGGCGCTCGACATTGGGTATTCGCCACCACGGCCACAAGAAAGGACGGCACCGAGGTTCCGGTGGCGCTGTACAAGCTGCCGGACACTCCGATCCGTCGCCACAAGAAGGTCAAGGGAAGCTACAACCCCTACGACCCGGCCGATGAGCTCTTCGGCGAGAAGCTGCGACAGGAGCGCCTGCTGCACAGCAGGCGCCACCGCAAGCAGTGGACTTCGCTGTACCTCGCACAGAACGGCCGCTGCGCGCTGTGCGGATGCGCCATCACACGGGAAACCGGGTGGGACGATCACCACGTCATCCCCAAGGCGGCAGGCGGATCGGATACCCTAGAGAACCGCGTACTGCTGCATCCGACATGTCACGTTCGTGTTCATCAACTAGGTTTGACGGTTGTGAAACCGGCTCCCTGACGGGAGTTTTCTGCTGGCTTGAGCCGTATGCGGGGAAACTCGCACGTACGGTTCTTAGGGGGGGGCGGCCATGAAAATGGCCGCTCCCACCCGACATCGTGAAACCGCGGGCGCGCTGCCCCTGATCCAGCTCAAGACCGAACGCCGCTCGAACCATCCCTGGATCTTCCAGAAGATGGTCGAACGGCCGGACCCCAAACCCAAGCCCGGCAGCATCGTCGACATCGTCGACCGCGAGGGCCACTTCGCCGGCCGCGGCTTCTACAACGGCCACTCGCGCATCGCGCTGCGCGTGCTGACGCAGGATCCGGACGAGGCGGTCGACGAGGCGTTCTTCGCGCGCAAGATCGCCGCTGCGGTCGCGCTGCGCCGCGACCTGCTCAAGCTCGACCAGGTCACCGACGCCTATCGCCTGATCCACTCCGAGGGCGACGGCCTGTCGGGCCTCGTCGTCGACCGCTTCGCCGACACGTTGGTGGTCGAGTTCTTCTCCGCCGGCATGTTCAAGCAGCGCGACCTGATCCGCCACTGCCTGCTCGAGCATTTCCCGGACAGCACGGTCTACGCGTTCGCCGAGGAGCACGTGCAAAAGCAGGAAAGCTTCGACTGCGCGACCCCGCCGACGCCCAAGCCCACCGTGATCCACGAGCACGGCGTCGCGTTCCATGCCGCGCCCGGCACCAAGCACAAGACCGGCTTCTTCGCCGACCAGCGCGACAACCGCAAGCTCTTGGCCGAGTTCTGCCAGGACAAGCGCGTGCTGGACCTGTGCTGCAACTCGGGCGGCTTCGCGATCTACGCCAAGACGATCGGCGGCGCGAAGGACGTCGTCGGCGTCGACCTCGACGAGGAGATCCTCGAGATCGCGGCGAAGAACGCCTACCTCAACAAGGTCAAGGTGCGCTTCGTGCAGGCCGACATCTTCCACTGGCTGCGCGACTTCCAGGGCAACCGCGCCGAGAAGTTCGACGTCGTGGTCCTCGACCCGGCCAAGATGACGCGCGACCGCGAGCAGGTGATCCCGGCGCTGAAGAAGTACCTGGACATGAACAAGCTCGCGCTCGGCGCGGTCAAGCCGGGCGGCGTGTTCGTGACCTGTTCGTGCACGGGCCTGGTCAGCGAGGAGCAGTTCCTCGACATGCTGCGCCGCGCCGCGTTCTACGCCGGCCGCACCGTGCAGGTGCTCAAGGTGACCGGCGCCGGTCCGGACCACCCGTGGCAGGCGCACGTGCCGGAGTCGCGCTACCTGAAGGCGGTGTTCTGCCGCGTCGAATAGGCCGCTCTTCGTAGGCTGGGCGCGCACAGCGCGACCGGCGCTTTCCCGCCAAACCGTAGCGCTGCCACGCCGGCGCCGGCCGGCCTGCGGCCGTCCAGCCTACGCGCGCACAGCGCGACCGGCGCTTTCCCGTCACGTCAGATGCCGGCCGGCCTCGCGGCCGTCCAGCCTACGAGCACCGCGCGACCGGCGCTTTTGTCGGCGTTCTCGCACGCCAGCATGCGACGGATCGGCCTTCCGCATTCGCTGCCTCGCATCGATGCTGTCCGCCGACCTTCGAACGGACCGAACCCGATGCGGATCTGGCGGCGCCACTACGAAGCGGGCGGAACCTATTTCTTCACCGTCGTGACCGCCAGGCGCTGGCCGTGCTTCACCACACCTTGGCACGTCCGGCTGCTTGGCGACGCTTTCCGCCACACGCGCGCCGCGCATCCATTCGCCAGCGATGCCATCGTGGTCCTGCCCGACCACCTGCACTGCATCTGGACGCTGCCGCCTGCCGATACCGACTTCTCGCTGCGCTGGCAGCTGATCAAGAAGCACTTCACGGCCAACCTGCGGGCGACCGACACGCGACTTCCACCCAGGATCTGGCAGCCGCGCTTCTGGGAACACCGCATCCGCGACGACGCGGATCTCGGCCGCCATCTCGATTACCTGCACTACAATCCGGTCAAGCATGGCCTTGCGGCCGCGCCGGGCCAGTGGCCGTACTCGACCTTCATACGCCATGTCCGCCGTGGCGTGTACGGGCCTGACTGGGGCGCGGCGGCCCCGCCGCGCATTGCAGGCATGGACCACGAATAGCCGATCGCGCCGCGCTGCATGCCCACATCGGATGCTTCGTAGGCTGGGCGCGCGCAGCGCGACCGGCGCATGCCGTCACACGGCGCCGCCACATCGTCAACGCCGGCCGGCCTGCGGCCGTCCAGCCTACGCGCACAGCGCGACTGGCTACTTCTGCGTGCCCGCCCAGCGCGGCGCGATGCGCTCGGCCAGCACCAGCTCGGCGCGGCCGGGCTGGCCGGCGCGCTGGTACTCGACCACGAGCTTCGTGCCGGCCGGCAGCTCGCGCAGGCGCTGGCGCCAGTCGGCCAGCGTGCGCGTGGCGATCTTCTCGCCGCCGATCGCGGTCAGGCGGTCGTCGACCTTGAGGCCAGCCTTCGCCGCCGCGCTGCCGGCGGCGACGTCGGCGACCTTCAGCGCGTCGCCGGCGCCAAGCAGCCACAGGCCGCTGCGGTCGAACACGTCCGGCGCGCCGAATGCCGCGTTCGGCGCGAGGTACATCGTCTTCTTGCCGTAGTCGAACGAGACGGTGAAGCGCTTGAGCACGCCACCGCCGAGGTTGGCGGACAGGTCGGGACTGGCGAACGAACCCTTGTCGCCGGTGTAGAGGTCGCCGGCGACGCCGTCGATGGCGAGGTCGCCGAGCGTCAGGCGGCCGAAGCGCGCCGGGCGACCGCGGTTCGGGCCACCGACGCCCCAGCCGACCACGCTCTCGGTGTCGGCGCCGTACTTGGCGACCAGGCCGTGCTCGCGCACGAACGGCGAGTGCAGCGTCAGCGAGGCGCGCGAACCGGTGTCGATGCTGGCGCGGATCGGCAGTCCGTCGAGCGTGCCGGTCACCACCGGGATGCGCTCGGCCTGCTCGAACGGCAGCGCCCGCGCGCCGGCCGGCGGCGCGAACTTCGCCGGCTCCGTCAGCGTCAGCACGTGGCCGGCGTAGTCGATCGTGACGCCGAAGCGGCGGAACATCTCGTAGCCGACCAGGCCGTCGGCCTCGACGCCCTCGACCGCCGGCAGCTCGCCGAGGTCGATCACGTAGAACACCGGCTTGGCCAGCACCGCGCCGCCGACGCGCACCTCCTTCGCATGCGCGAGCGCGAGGTCGACCTCCTGCTCACCGACGCCGCGCGCGGCCAGCTTGCCCTCGGCGGCGAGGCCGAACTTCTTCGCCGCGGTCGGCGTCAGCAGGTTCACGCCGCCGGTGTCGACGAGGAAGCGCGCCGGCTTGCCGTCGATCGTGCCGTCGACGTAGATGTGGTTGTTGACCAACTCGAACGGAATCTTCGTGACCCCACCGGCGGCGTCGATGTGCGCGGTCGCGGCCATCTCCGGCACCGCGAAGTCGGCATCGGCGACCGCGACGTTCGGCGTGACGCGCTCGATGCGCAGCTCGGTGCGGCGGCGCGGATCGGTGCGCCCGGCCGTGTCGGTCAGCGCGGTGACGGAATGGAACGGCAGCGTGAAGCCGTCGGTCTCGCGCCAGTCGTCGAACGTGGTCGTCGCGGTGTCCTGGCCCTGCGCCTGCACGACGCGTGCGAGGCGGTGCGTGGCCGCATCGAACCACAGCGTCAGCGGTTCGCCGCCCTCCGGGGTCGCCTCGACGACGGCATAGCGGCGGCCGTCGACCTCGCGCGCCTCGACCTTGCCATAGCGCGCCGGCAGGCGCGCCGGATACCAGTAGCCACGCGCATCGAGCCAGGCCTGGCTGCGCGCGCGCCGCTTCGCCTCGGGCGCATCGAGCGTAGCCACCTCGCCGCCCGGATCGCGCGACCAGCCATGCGTGCCGTCGTAGCCGTCGGCGCCCTCGACCGGGCCGAGCCGGTATTCAGTCACCGAGCGTGCGCCGGCGAGGTCCTGCACGGCGCGGAACGTGCCGTCGAGGCCGCCGGCATGCAGCGTGCCGCTCGTCTCGAGGGTCTTCACCGCGTCCCAGCGCGCACCGCCGCTGGCGGCCTTGTCGCGGGCGATCAGCGCCGCCGCCTCGTCGGCGGTGGCAGCCGCTGCCGCCAGCGCGAACGCGGCCAGCAGCGGGGTCAACAGATGCTTGAGCATGGTTCTCTCCGATGGGAGCCGCGGTTGCGCGGCGGTCCTTACGGTTGAATAATCGTTGCAAATTTCAAACGAGGCAACCCAACCAATGGCACGGATGACCGTCATCGAAGACGCGGCTGCGATCGACCTGCTCGCCTCGCCGACGCGGCTGGAGATCATCGACGCGCTGGAGGCGTGCGCCGCGCCCGTCACGGTCGCCGAGCTCGCCGCGCAGCTCGGCCGGCCGGCCGACGGCCTGTACTACCACCTGCGCCAGCTCGCCGACGCCGGCCTGGTCGAGGAGGAGGGTGCGCCGGAGGTGCGCCGCTACCGCACGCCCACACGCGCCGGCGAACGCCTGCGCGTGCGCTACCACCCGGGCGACACGCCGAACGCGAAAGCGGTCGCGCGCGCGGTGGCGAGCCTGCTGCGCGTCGGCAGCCGCGACTTCACGCGCGCGCTGACCGATCCGGCCAGCGTGGTCGAGGGACCGCAGCGCGACCTGTGGGCCGCGCGCGGCACCGGCTGGGTCGAGCCGGAGGATCTCGCCGAAATCAACCGCCTGCTCGCGCGCATTGGCGAACTGCTGCACCGCTCGCGCTGCGCACGCAGCGGCAAGCTGGTCGCGCTGTCGTGGGTGCTGGCACCACTCGATGCGCAGCCGGCGCGGCGGCGTGCGCCGCGACGGGCGGCGAAGCAGGGTTGAACGACGCACGCCATCACGAGCGGCGACGGCAGCGGCTACACTGCGTCCCCGCTCTTCCGGAGTCCGCCATGAAGTCCAAGCCCAGCCCCGCCCCGACCCAGACCGAAGCCGAGGAAGCCGTGCGCACGCTGCTGCGCTGGGCCGGCGAGGATCCCACGCGCGAAGGCCTGCTCGACACGCCCTCGCGCGTGGCCAAGGCCTACCGCGACTGGTTCTCCGGCTACGCGATCGATCCGGCCGAATACCTCGGACGCACGTTCGAGGAGGTCGCCGGCTACGACGAGATGATCGTGCTGCGCGACATCCCGTTCGAGTCGTTCTGCGAGCACCACATGGCGCCGATCATCGGCCGCGCGCACGTCGGCTACCTGCCGACCGACAAGGTGGTCGGCATCTCCAAGCTCGCGCGCGTGGTCGACGCCTATGCGCGGCGCTTCCAGGTACAGGAGAAGATGACCGCGCAGATCGCGCACTGCATCGACCTGGTGCTGAAGCCGCGCGGCGTCGGCGTCGTCATCGACGCGACCCACCAGTGCATGACCACGCGTGGCGTGCACAAGCGCGGCGTGTCGATGATCACCAGCCAGATGCTCGGCAGCTTCCGCGAGGACGCGCGCACGCGCGCCGAGTTCCTGCGCTTCATCGACATCGACAGCGGGCGCTGAGCTGCGTCGGCACACGTGCAGGAGCGGCTTCAGCCGAGATGCTTCCCTGCGCGGCGAGCATCGTCCGGACACCATCCCCACCCAACCCTCCCCTTGAAGGGGAGGGCTTGAAAGCATCGCGGCGGACAGCCGTCAGGCGAACGTCACCCCGCCATCGGCCAGCGGCAGCGAGCGGATGCGTTGGCCGGTCAGCGCGAACACCGCGTTCGCGATCGCCGGCGCGACCAGCGGCACGCCGGTTTCGCCGATGCCGCCGGGCTTGTCGCCACCTTCGATCAGGTGCACCGCAATCGGCGGCACCTCGCCGATGCGCGGGATCGGGAAGTCGCCGAAATTGGCCTGCTCGACGCGGCCGTCCTTGAACGTGATCTTGCTGCGCAGCGCGTCGATCAGTCCGTTGATCGCGCCGCCCTGCAGCTGCGCGACGATCTGGTCCGGATGCACCGCGATGCCCGGATCGACCGCGAAGGTCAGGCGCTCGAGCTTGACCCGCTTGGCATCGCCGGAGATTTCCGCCACCAGCGCCAGGTGCGTGTCGTAGCACTCCATCGAGGCGACGCCGAACGCGCGGCCCGGCGCCGGTTTGGTCGTCCAGCCGGCCTCCTTCGCCGCGCGCTCGAGCACCGCGCGCTGGCGCGGCTGCGCGTCGAGCATCGCGGCGCGGAACGCGACCGGATCGGCACCGGCCGCGTGTGCGAGTTCGTCGATGAAGGACTCGATCGCGAACGCGTTCAGCGCGTTGCTGACCGAGCGCCAGTAGCCGACGCGCACACCGACCTCCTGGATCACCGTGCGCAGGTCGAGGTTCGGGATGCCGTAGGTCAGGTTCGCCACGCCCTCGACCATGAAGCCGTCGATGCCGTCCTTGACCACGCCCGGGAACATCCGGTTGGTGATCGACGGCGACACCAGCGTGTAGGCGAGCGCGTGCACGCGGCCGTCCTGCACGCTGCCGCGCAACAGGTGCAGCGCCGGCGGCCGGTACACGTCGTGGCGCACGTCGTCCTCGCGCGACCAGATCAGCTTGACCGGCGTGCCAGGCACCGCCTTGGCGATCGCCACCGCCTGCGCGACGTAGTCGGTGTCCAGGCGCCGGCCGAAGCCACCGCCGATCTGCTGCGAGTGGATGCGCACGCGCTCCGGCTTCACGCCGGCCGCCTGCGCGGCGAGCGCCTGCGCGCGCTGCGGATGCTGGTTGCTGGCCCATACGTCGACGCCGTCGCGGCCGACGCGCGCGGTGCAGTTCTGCGGCTCCATCGTCACGTGCGCGAGCATCTGCGAGGTGTAGCGCGCCTCGATCGGCTTGCTCCGCGCGAACACCGCCTCGACGTCGCCGGCCTGCTTGACGCGCGCGCCGGACTGCTCCTTCGCACGCTCGAGCGTGGCGTAGATCGCCGCGTTGTCGAGCCTGGCCTGCGCGCCCTCGTCCCATTGCACCTTGAGCTCGGCCAGCGCCTGCTGCGCCTGCCACCAGTGGTCGGCGATGACCGCCACGCCCTCGCCGATCGACACGACCTTGCGCACACCGGGGCGCTTGGCCGCGGCGCTGCCGTCGAACGAGGCGACCTTGCCGCCGTGCACCGGGCACGGCAGCAGCGCCGCGTGCAGCAGGCCGGGCAGTTGGATGTCGATGCCGTACACGGTCTGGCCGCGCGCCTTGGCCGCGCCGTCCAGCCGCGCCAGCGGCCGGCCGATCAGGCGGAATTCCGCGCGTGGCTTCAGCGGCACGTCCTTCGGTACCGGCTGCTTCGCCGCGGCGTCCGCGAGCGCGCCGAACGCCAGCGTGCGCGTGCCGTGCACGACCTGGCCATCGGCCACCGTGCATTCGGCGGCCGGCACGTCCCACATCGCGGCGGCGGCGCCGACCAGCATCGTGCGCGCGGCCGCACCGGCCTGGCGCAGTTTGATCCACGAATCGCGCACGCTGGTGCTGCCGCCGGTGATCTGCGCGCCGAGCATGCCGTTGACGTAGGCCGGATCGGCCGGCGCCTGCACGACCTCGACCGTGCGCGGATCGACCCCGAGCTCCTCCGCCAGCAGCATGCTGAGCGAGGTGTGGACGTCCTGGCCCATCTCGTTGCGCGGGCAGACCAGTTGCACGCGCCCGTCCGGGCGCACCGCGATCCAGGCGTTGGCGGTGAAGCCGGATGCCGCCGGCGCCGCGCCGGCCGGCGCCCAGCGGAAGCCGAGCACGAGTCCGCCGCCGAGCAGCGCGCCCGCCTGCAGGAACTGCCGCCGCGAGAGATGAATGTTCGCGCTCATGACAGCCCCTCCAGCCGCCGCGCGGCCTCGTGGATCGCCGCGCGGATGCGCAGGTACGTGCCGCAGCGGCACAGGTTGCCGGCCATCGCGAGGTCGATGTCGGCGTCGCTCGGCCGCGGGTTCGCGCCGAGCAGCGCGGTCGCGCTCATGACCTGGCCGGACTGGCAGTAGCCGCACTGCGGCACCTGGAGCGTGTCCCAGGCCGCCTGCACCGCCTGCGCGACCTTGCCGTCGAGGCCCTCGATCGTGGTGACCTTGCGCGCACCGACGCCCGCCAGCGGCGTCACGCACGCGCGCGTCGGCTGGCCATCCAGATAGACCGTGCAGGCGCCACACAGCGCGACGCCGCAGCCGAACTTGGTGCCGGTCAGGCCGAGGTGGTCGCGCAGCACCCACAACAGCGGCGTGTCGGGCGCGGCGTCGACTTGGAGGGTCTTGCCGTTGAGCTGTAACGTGATCATCGCGGCCTCCATGGAATGGGCGCACGGCACCGCTCGCCGCGGCGCGAAGGCGCCCGGTGCCGAGGGACGGACAAGGGGAGATGGACGGCCGGCGGTCGCCGCGGGACTGCACGGGAAGGGGTGCGCGTCATTGCGCCGCAGGATACGCCTGTGCAGGTGTGGCTTCCATGCGGCATCAGGCTCTCCAAGTCGACGAGCGCGGCGCGCTCGAACGCGGCGCGCGCCCGGATCGGGTATCGTGCGCGCCGCGCCGACCGTTTCCGGAACCCCGCTTGGACACCGCCCTGCCCCGCCGCCGAGCCGCGCTGGCCTTCATCTTCGTGACCGTGCTGATCGACATCCTGTCGTTCGGCATCATCATTCCGGTACTGCCGCACCTGGTCGAGCAGCTCGCCGGCGGCGGCATCGACACCGCCTCGCGCTGGGTCGGCCTGTTCGGCACGCTGTTCGCGCTGATGCAGTTCGTGTTCGCGCCGATCCAGGGCGCGTTGTCGGATCGTTTCGGCCGGCGCCCGGTGATCCTGATCTCGAGCTTCGGCCTCGGCGTCGACTTCATCGTGATGGCGCTGGCGCCGACGCTGTGGCTGCTGTTCGCCGGCCGCGTCGTGTCGGGCATCTGCGCGGCCAGCTTCACGACCGCGAACGCCTATGTCGCCGACATCACGCCGCGCGACAAGCGCGCGGCCGCGTTCGGCCTGCTCGGCGCCGCGTTCGGCATCGGCTTCATCATCGGCCCGGCGCTCGGCGGCCTGCTTGGCCATTTCGACGTGCGCCTGCCGTTCTGGACCGCCGCCGCGCTGGCGCTGGTCAATTTCGCCTACGGCCTGTTCGTGCTGCCCGAGTCGCTGCCGAAGGAGCGGCGCAGCGCGCGTTTCGACTGGAGCCACGCCAACCCGTTCGGCGCGCTGATGCTGCTGCGCCGCTATCCGCAGGTGGCGGGCCTGGCGGCCGCGTTCTTCCTGATCAGCCTCGCGCAGTACTCGCTCAACGCGACCTACGTGCTGTACGCCGACTACCGCTACGGCTGGGGTCCGCAGGCGGTCGGCTACACGCTCGCGCTGGTCGGCCTGTGCAGCGGCCTGGTGCAGGCGGTCGGCGTGCGCCGGCTGATGCCGCGCCTGGGCGAGCGGCGCCTGATGCTGACGGGCCTCGTGCTGTGCAGCGTCGGCTACCTGTGGTTCGGCGCCGCGCCGACCGGGCTGGTGTTCCTGCTCGGCGTGCCGGTGCTGTGCCTGGGCGGCCTCGGCGGCCCGCCGGCGCAGGCGATCATGACGCACCAGGTCGACCCGCACGAACAGGGCCGCCTGCAGGGCGCGCTGAGCAGCCTGCAGAGCTTCGCCGGCATCTTCGGCCCGGCGCTGTTCGCGAACCTGTTCGCCTGGTGCATCACGCCGGCCGCGCCGCTGCACCTGCCCGGCGCGGCGTTCCTGCTCGCCGCGGTGCTGGTCGCGGTCAGCGTGTTCGTCGCCTGGCGTGCGACGGCGGCGCCGACGGCCATGGCGGCGCTCGCCGACCCGGTGCCGGACAAGGCCGAACCGCCGCACTGAGCGGGAAAGGCTGCCACCGCCCCTGTGGGAGCGCCGGCAGGCGCGATGCTGTGAGCCTGTCCGAAAAGCAGAGCATCGCGGCTTCCGCCGCTCCCACAGAGCACGGCTCCCACAGAGCACGGCTGTCCATCGCCGTTCTGCGAGTGCCGGTCCATTCAGAACAGCGGGGCCTGGCCGCTGCCATAGACCGGAACGCCGTCGAGCAGCCGCGCCGGTTCGCGGAACGCGTGCGGCGTGAGGTGTCCGTTGCCGAGGATGTGCACGACGCGCCAGCCGTGCAGCACGAGGTCGTCGGCGATCAGCGAGCGGTGGCAGCGCCACCACAGCACCTCGGCGCACAGCAGCGCGCAGCGTTGCTCACGCGCGAGCGCCTGCAGCGCGGCGAACGCGGCGCGATAGTCGGCACTGGCCATGTAGTCGGCGTAGCCGCGGAACGCGGCGTTGCGCCAGACGCCGTTGCGCGAGTCCGGCTGCGGCGTGCGGCGGCCGCCAAGCGCGCCGAAATGCCGATACCCGATGCCGGCGTCGGGCAGACCCGCGGCGAGCGCTTCGCTGCCGAACTGCGGATGCCGGCGCGAGCCGGGGAAGCGGCGCACGTCGGCGACGCATTCGATGCGCTGGGCGCGCAGCAAACCGACCAGCACGTCGAGCGGATGCGTCGAATGGCCGATGGTCCAGATCGTGCGCGGTGCGCTGTCCATTCCAGTGCTGCCTCGATCCGGTCGTTCAAACCTTTCGCTACTGTCGGCGCATCCCCATCTGCGTCACCATGACGCCGCCGACCTGAACCGGCGACTGCTTGCGGAGTCCCTCGATGCTGACGTTCCTGCTCTGGTTGCTGCTGTTCGTGTTCTGCTGGCCGCTGGCCCTGCTCGCGCTGCTGCTGTATCCGATCGTGTGGCTGGTGCTGCTGCCGTTCCGCCTGATCGGCCTCGCGGTCGAGGGCGTGTTCGAGCTGCTGCGCGCGATGATCCTGCTGCCGGCGCGCGTGCTGCGCGGCAAGCCGATCTAGGTTTCCTCAAGAGGCCGAAAGGCTGAAACGCGGAGCACACCGGGCACACGGAGAAAGATCTCAACCGGTCGTCATCCCGGCGAAGGCCGGGATCCAGCTCTTTGCGGCATTGGGCCATGGCTGGCTGGCCCAGCCCTTTCCCGAAATGCCTTTCTCCGTGTGCTCCGCGTGCTCCGTGGTTCAAGCTTTCCGCTCTTCCGCGGCGCCGCTCACAGCTCCAGCGCCGCGGTCAGGTCGCCCGGCGCGACGCCGCCAGCCGCGCGCATCGCCTGCTCGCGCAGGGCCAGGCCCGGCAGCTTGGCCAGGCCAAAGCGGCGCGTCAGGAAGCGCAGGATCGAGCCGGTGTCGTAGACCGTGTGGTCGACGAAGCCCTTCTTCGCGTGCGGCGACACGATCAGCGCCGGGACCCGCGTGCCCGGGCCCCAGCGATCGCCCTTCGGCGGCGCGACCGGATCCCACCAGCCGCCGTTCTCGTCGACCGTGATGATGACCAGCGTGTGCGGCCACTGCGGACTCCTTTGCAGCGCATCGACGATCGCGGCGATGTGGCGGTCGCCGGCGTCGACGTCGGCGTAGCCGGCGTGCATGTTGAGGTCGCCCTGCGGCTTGTAGAACGCGACCGTCGGCAGGCGGCCGGCGGCGAGGTCGGCGAGGAAACGGTTGGTCTGCGCGGTCTCGCCGACGCCGCCGTCGCGCAGGTGGCGCTCGCGCGCGGCGCTGCCCGGCGCGAACTGGGTGAAGTAATTGAGCGGCTGGTGGTGCGGCTGGAAATTCGGCCGGCCCGGAAAGTCGGCGCTGACGCCGACGTCGCCGCGGCCCTCCAGCGCGAGCTGCCAGCCGCCGGCGTACCAGGCCCAGTCGACGCCGCGCTCGGACAGCGCGTCGCCGATCGTGCGGTGCTGCTGCGCCACCAGCGTGGTCGGGCTGGCCGGATCGGCGCGGCGCGGGTCGGCCGGATCGGTGGTGAAGCCCGGCGCATACGGCGGCCCCATCGTGTCGACGGCGAAGAAGTCCGGCGTCAGCGCGGTGCGCGAGGCGTACTTCGGCGGGCCCTGCATCGCGCTCTTGGGCGAGTCGTCGGCGAGCTTCAAGCGGATGCCGGCCGGATCGTCGCCCTCGACCTGCGCGATCTGCATCTTCGCCGGGCTGCGGTCGGCGTCCGGGAACACCGGCGGCTGCGCCGCGACGAGGTACTGGTGGTTCAGGAACGAGCCGCCAAACGCGCCCATGAAGAAGTTGTCGCACAGCGTGTACTGGCGCGCGAGCTGCCACAGGCGCAGGTTGACCGCGTTGTCGGCGTAGTAGCCCATCACCATCGCGCCGCTGTCGCCCCAGGCGACGAAGCCGTCGTTGCGGCCGCCGTTGATCTGCAACTGGTTGGCGTAGAAGCGGTGCGTCAGGTCGCGCGTGACCACGCCCTGCGGCAACGGCTCGCCATCGGGCGTGCGCAGCGGCCACGGCCGGTTCGCAAGACCGGTGAGGTCGTGCTCGCCGATCTTGTAGCGGCGATGGCGCACGGTCTGCTCGTGCGGCACGAGGCCGCCCCAGATCGGCGGCAGCACGTCGAGCACGCGGCCGTCGCGGTCGCGCTGCAGGCAGTCCTCCGGCCGCAGCGCGGACAGCGGCCGCTGCACGCCGGGGAAGTCGGCGAACAGGTTGTTGAAGCTGCGGTTCTCGGCGTAGATCACGACGACGTGGCGGATCGCCTCGCGCAGGCGAGCGTCGAACGCCGCATCGGACTCATCCGCGCGCGGCGCCGGCGGCACGCTCTGGCAGCCGCCGACGGCGAGCGCGGCGCCGGCCAGGGCCAGCCCGCCGAGCACGCGGCGACGTTCGGGATCGGGCGGCAGCTCGGGCGCCGCGGGGGGGACTTCGGGACGCTTCCCGGTCATGGCCAAGTGCTCCGGTGGCGGGAGGGCGGCGAGTATGCGGCAGGCGGGTGCGTGCGGCCACCGCCAGGGGCGAGAGGTCAGGGACGAGGGATTAGGAGCGAGGGCTCAAAAACCTCGCCGGCCCCGGCCGGCGCCATACGGCGACGGCGCCGTCACCTGTGGGAGCGGCGGAAGCCGCGATGCTCTTTTTGCCACAAAGGCATCGCGGCTTCCGCCGCTCCCACCACACGCCGTCTCACGACAGCCCAAGCTCGGCCGGCGCGAATGCAAGCCGCGCGCCGCTGGCCGGGGCCTCGGCCAGCACCTGCGTGCGCGCGACCTTGAGCCACCAGGTGTGCTGCTCGAGCGGCGCCGGCGCGCGGAACGCGCCCGGCGTCAGCACCGCGAAGCAGGCGCGGTGCGCCGGATCGCGCACCGAGCGGTAGCGGATCAGCGCGATGCCGCCTGCGCGCGCATCGCGCGCGAGCGCCTGCGTCGCCGTGTAGTCGGCCGGATCCTCCCACCGCCGGCGCATGCGTTCGAACGGCGGCGCATCGAGTGCGAGCGTGAGCCCGCCGACGCGTGCGCGGAACGCGGTGTGCGGCACCGGCGGCAGGTCCGGCGTGGCCGGCGAGTCGGCGAGGAAGCGCAGGCGCCAATAGGCGACCTCGGCCAGCGCGGTCGGCAGCGAGCGCGCGCCGTACCATACGCCCGCATCGCCGATGCCGCGGAAGCGCGAACCGGACGGCGGCGGCGCCGGATAGCGGAACGGCGTGGCCAAGAGGTAATGCAGGTGCGCCGCCTCGGCCGGCAGCGGCGGCTTGCTCGCATCGAGCAGCTCTTCCAGCGCGCGCTGCTCGTCGAGCGTGTCGACCAGGCGCATCGTCGAGGCGCGATGCTGCGCCTCGACCACGCGCCACGGCGTCGCGCTGGTGCGGCGCGCGGCTGCGTGCAACTGCTCGGGCGTGAATGGCGTCATCGGCGCAGGCTCGGGGATGGGCGTCGCAGGAGTCGCGACGCAGTTGGCCCCGCGTCGGCCGCTTTTCAGCCCTCCCCTTCAATGGGAGGGCTTGAGGCGCCCGCTCACAACGGCGCCCGCGCGCTGTCGAGGTAATGCAGCACCTGCACCAGTCCCTCCGCGCTGCGCAGGCGCTCGAGCGGCGTGGCGCCGCCGAACGCGGCGTTCGGCGCGGCGAGCCAGGCGCGTGCGGCGGCGTCGTTGGAGCCGACGATCGCATCGAGCGAGCGGAACACGCGTACCCACAACCTGGCCAGTTCGCCGGCCTTGCTGGCCGGGTCGAGCGGCGCGCCGCTGCCGGCCGCGCGCGAGATGGTCGAGGCGCTGACGCCGATGATTGCGGCCAGCGTGCGCTGCGGTACGGCGAGGATCTCGGCCGCGCGCAGCGCGGCCTGGGTCAGCACGCGGGCCGGGTCGGCCGCGGCGGCGACGGATGGACGCGCGGCGGTGGTGCGCATGGCGATGCTCCGGCTGCAGTCGCCTGCAATCATTGAGCTATTTGGTTGCAGATGCAATCCGCTCTCCGCGCTCGCGGAAACCGCTCACGCCGGCCGCACGCAGGCGCGCGGCCAGCGCACCGACTTCGGCGTGCCGCACAAACGCGGCCAGCGCGCGTGACGGCGCAGCTTCGGCCTGCGCGACGAGCGCACTCCAGTCCTCCGCACTGGTCTGCGATGGCGCGCCGAGCGCGCGCAGCCAGCGCGCGAAGTCGCGTTCGCGCGCGCTCGCGAACGCGTCGGCGAGCGCCTGCGCCTGAGCCGGCGGGAGTCCGGCCGCGCGCAACCGCGCCGCGTCGAGGTCGAGCCAGTCGAGCAGGCCATCGATCAAACCGGCGTCGATCAGCACCTGCCATGCGCCTGCGCCGACGCCGGGCAAGTCCAGCCCCTGTTTGCCGCCAAGCCATTCGAGCCGCGCACGAAACTGTTGCTCGCAGCCGGCAACCGCATGCCAGCAGCTCAGCGCGTCGTAGGCGTGCGGGCTCGGTGCGTCGACCGCCACACGCGGGTTGGCGCGGCGCACGACGCCGTCGACACGCGGGATGGTCAGCCCGGCCAGCGTGATCGCGACCTCGTCGCCCGGCGCGATGTCGAGCGCGCGCCAGCGCGCGAGCGAGCCGAGGCTGACGCGCCGGATCGTGCGGTCGTCCAGGCGCACCGGCTCGAGCGCGAGCACCGGCGTGATGCGGCCGCTGCGACCGATCGTGAACTCGACCGCGGCCACCGTCGCCAGCGCCTGCGCCGGCGGGTATTTCCACGCGACCGCCCACGCCGGCGGCTTCGCGCGCCAGGTGGGCGGGGGCGGACGGCGGCCCTGGCGCACGACGACGCCGTCCGCCGCGAACGGCGCGACCGCCTGGAACCAGTGCGTGCGCCAGTCGGCCACCTCGTCGATGTCGGCGACCGCGACCGTGTACGCCACCGCGTCGGCGAAGCCGAAGCGGCGCAGGCCGTCGAGCCGCTCGCGCATCGCGGCCGGGCCGTCGGGCCAGTCCCACACGAACAGGCCGATCCGCGCCGCGGTCGCGCCATCGAGCGTCGTGCGCGCGAGCGCGCCGGCGACCTTCGAGCGCGCGCCGACGCTGCCGTGCAGCGCCTGAATGTGGCCGTCGAGGCGCCAGTACAGCTCGCCCTGCAGCACCACGCGCGGCGGCGCCTGCGGCAACCGCTGCGGAATCGCGCCGATCGCGCGCGCCTTCGCGGTCCAGTCCTCGCCGCGCTCACCGTCGCCGCGGCTGACCGCCTGCTGCAGCGCGCCGTCGACGTACAGCAGCGTGATCGCGACGCCGTCGATCTTCGGCTGCGCCCACAGGTCCGCGTTGTCGCGCGCGCGCATCCACGCAGCCAGCGCGTCCGCATCGGGCAGCTTGGCCAGGCCCGTCTGCACGACTGCCGGCCGCACCGTGCCGCGCGCGCCGTGCAGCGGATCGGCGAGTGCCGGCGCCTGCTGCGGAAAGCAGGCGCGCCAGTGCGCGTAGCGCGCCCGCGCCTGGTCGTACAGCGTGTCGTCGATCGGCGACACGCCATCGCGGTGATAGGCGATATCCCACGCCTGCAACTGGCGGTCGAGCACGACGAGCTCGCGCTGCGCCTGCTGCGAGGTCCAGTCCGGACACGCGCTGCTCGCCGCGAGCAAGGCGGCCTGGATCCATCCGATGGCTGCGATCACGGCGTATCTCCGGCGTCGAAGTCGCCGGCAGACTAGGGCGCGCGCGTTCCGCACGCAGTGGCAGAGCGCGGTGCCGGCGCGTAGGAAATCGGCACGCCGTGGACGCGGCGTGGCGCCTTCGTAGGTTGGACGCGCGCAGCGCGGCCGGCGCCGTTTGTGGAGCGTGCCTAGTGCCGGCCGGCCTGCGGCCGTCCAGCCTACGTGCGGCAGATCACCCGAAGAACCAGTAACACACGCCGATCGAGGCGAGCACGCCGGCGAGGTCGGCCAGCAGCGCGCAGCCGACCGCGTGCCGCGCGCGGCGGATGCCGACCGCGCCGAAGTAGACCGCGAGCACGTAGAACGTCGTCTCGGTGCTGCCCTGCACGGTCGCGGCGAGCAGCGCCGGAAAGCTGTCGACGCCGTGCACCTTCATCGTGTCGATCAGCATCGCGCGCGCGGCGCTGCCGGAGAACGGCTTGACCAGCGCGGTCGGCAGCGCATCTACGAAGCGCGTGTCCAGGCCGGCGCCGGCGACCAGCCCGCGCACGGCGTCGAGCGCAAGGTCGAGCGCGCCGGACGCGCGCAGCACGCCGACCGCGCACAGCATCGCGACGAGGTACGGCAACAGGTCGCGCGCGACCTCAAAGCCCTGCTTCGCGCCGTCGACGAAGCTCTCGTACACCGGCACGCGGCGCCATGCGCCGACCAGCAGGAACGCGACGATCGCGGCGAACAGCACGAGGTTGCCAAGCAGCGACGACAGTGCCGCCAGCGCGGCCGTCGACAGGCTGGCCAGCAGCGCGACGAAACCGGCCAGCAGCAGCGCGGCCGCGCCAAGCCAGGCCAGCACCACCGGATCGCGCAGCTTCAGCTTCTGCACCGCTGCGACCGCGAGCAGGCCGGCCAGCGTCGAGGCGCTGGTCGCGAGCAGGATCGGCACGAACACCAGCGTCGGGTCGGCCGCGCCCTGCTGCGCGCGGTACATGAAGATCGACACCGGCAGCAGCGTCAGCGACGAGGCATTGAGCACGAGGAACAGGATCTGCGCATTGCTCGCGGTGTCGCTGCTCGGGTTCAGCGCCTGCAGCTCGCGCATCGCGCGCAGGCCGATCGGCGTGGCCGCGTTGTCCAGGCCAAGCCCGTTCGCGGCGAGGTTCAGCGTGATCAGGCCGATCGACGGATGGCCGCGCGGCACCTCCGGCATCAGCCGCGCGAACAGCGGCCCGAGCGCGCGCGCGAGCAGGTCGACCAGGCCGGCGCGCTCGGCGATGCGCAGGAAGCCGAGCCACAGCGTCAGCGTGCCGAACAAGAGGATCATCACCTCGACCGACAGCCGCGCCATGTCGAACAGGCTGCCGACCATAGCCGCGAACACGCCGGCGTTGCCGCCGACCAGCCACTGCGCCAGCGCCGCGACCGCGGCGGTCAGGAAGAAGCCAAGCCAGAGCCGGTTGAGCATGCGCGCGCCGTCGGAGGAATGGCGCAAGCATCGCACAGCGCGCGGCGCAAGAACGGCCGTGATGGCCGACCTGAGCCCCTCTCCCATCACGGGAGACGGGTTGGGGAGAGGGGGCACGGAAGCAACGCGTCCCACGCTCGTCGCGCGTTGCGCGACACTGGACCTGCACCGCCCACCACCGCACGCCATACCGCCATGCCGATGACCGAAAAACCATTCGCCCCCGCCTGCGAACGCAACCGCGAGCCGATCCTCGCCGTGCTGCGCGACTTCTTCGCCGACCGCCGCCATGTGCTCGAGGTCGGCAGCGGCACCGGCCAGCACGCGGTGCGTTTCGCCGCCGCGCTGCCGCAGCTCACGTGGCAGGCCTCGGACCGCGCGGAGTACCTGCCCGGCATCCGCGCCTGGCTCGACGAGGCGGCGTTGCCGAACACGCCGGCGCCGTTCGAGCTCGACGTCGCGCGCGGCCCGTGGCCAGCCGGCCCGTTCGACGCGGTGTTCAGCGCGAACACGCTGCACATCATGGCCTGGCCCGAGGTCGAGGCGTTCTTCGCCGCGCTGCCGGCGATCGCGAGCGCCGATGCGAAGCTCGCGATCTACGGCCCGTTCAACCACGCCGGCCAGTTCACCAGCGCCAGCAACGCCGCGTTCGACGCCGAGCTCAGGGCGCGCGCGCCGCACATGGGCATCCGCGACGACGCCGCGGTCGATGCGCTCGCCGCAGCCGCCGGCTTCGTGCTGGTCGACGACGTCGCGATGCCGGCGAACAACCGCACGCGGCTGTGGCGGCGCGCATGACGACGCCGGTGCTGGTCGCCTGGAGCGGCGGCAAGGACTGCGCCTATGCACTCGCGCGCCTGCGCGCCGACCCGCGCTGGCACGTCGCCGGCCTCGTCACCACGGTCACCGCCGAATACGATCGCATCGCGATCCACGGCATCCGCCGCACGATCCTGCACGCGCAGGCCGACGCGCTCGGCCTGCCACTGTTCGAGGCGACGCTGCCGGCGGCCGCCTCGAACGAGATCTACGAAGCGGCGCTGGCACAGTCGCTGGCCGCCGCGCGCGCGCAGATCCCCGCTATCGAAACGCTCGCCTTCGGCGACCTGTTCCTCGCCGACATCCGCGCGTACCGCGAAGCGCAACTCGCGCGCCTCGGCTGGCACGGCCTGTTTCCGCTCTGGGGCGAGGACACCGCGCAACTCGCGCGGCGCCTGATCGCCGACAGCTACCGCGCGATCCTGTGCTGCGTCGACACCACGCAGCTCGACCTCGCGCTCTGCGGCCGCGAGTACGACGCGGCACTGCTCGCCGAACTGCCCGCGTCGTGCGATCCGTGCGGGGAGAATGGGGAGTTCCACACGTGCGTGTATGCGGGGCCGCTGTGGTCGGAGCCGTTGCGGCTCGTGCGCGGCGAGAGCGCGCTGCGCGAGGGGCGGTTTCAGTTTGTCGATCTGGTCGAAGTTGGCGGATAGTGGGGCTCGGCCCGCTCGCGCACGCATTTGACCAGATGGCGCTTACCTCACCATCTACTCGAAAGACCATCGGCTTGGCCTGCGCTTCGAGACCGACCAGGGCAAGGTCGTCCGGTTCTACACCGGCACATCGGAGGCCATTCAGTACATCGAAGACTGCCAATGACCCTTACGTAGGACCATCGATCCGGATTTCGACTATCCTTGATTTCCAACGGAGATTCTGACCATGCGGCAGACGTACACGGCGGTCATCAAGCACGACGAGGGCGCCTGGATCGGCTGGATCGAGGAAGTGCCGGGCGTCAATTGCCAGGAAGCGACGCGCGAAGAGCTGGTGGCGTCCTTGCGCACGACGCTCGCCGAGGCGATCGAGTTCAATCGCAACGAAGTGCGTCGCGGGTCCACAAGCTTGAACAGTTGAACCGGTTACGCGCGAACCGAACACCATCCCCACCCAACCCTCCCCTTGAAGGGGAGGGCTTGAAAACGCACGCCGCCGGCGACGTGGTTCGTCACCCGCCCCCTCACAACGGCGCAAACAACTCCGCCAGATCCGTCTCGTCGAAGCGTGCGGCCTGCGTGCTGCCGCCGTCGAGCACGGCCTGGGCGAGTTCGGCCTTGCGCTGCTGCAGGGCCTGGATCTTTTCCTCGACGGTGCCGGCGCAGATCAGCTTGTAGACGAATACCGGCTTGTCCTGGCCGATGCGGTGGGCGCGGTCGGTGGCCTGCGCTTCGACCGCCGGGTTCCACCACGGGTCGTAGTGGATCACGGTGTCGGCGGCGGTCAGGTTGAGGCCGACGCCGCCGGCCTTCAGGCTGATCAGGAACAGCGGCACGTGGCCGTCCTGGAAGCGCTTGACCAGCGCGGCGCGCTGCGTGCCAGGCGTGTCGCCGGTCAGCGTCTGCCAGGCGAGCGAACGCGCGTCGAGCGCCTGGCCGATCAGCGCGAGCATCTCGGCGAACTGGCTGAACACGAGTACGCGACGGCCTTCGTCGACCAGGCTCGCGAGCAGGTCGAGCAGGTAGTCGAGCTTGGCCGATTCCTTCACGCGCCGGGCGCCGTCGAGCTTGACCAGGCGCGGGTCGCAGCAGGCTTGGCGCAGCTTCAGCAGCGCGTCGAGCACGACGATGCCGCTCTGCGCGAGGCCGCGCTTCTTGACCTCGGCCAGCACGCGTTCGTGCTGGGCCAGGCGCAGCGTTTCGTACAGCGCGCGTTGGTCGCCTTCGAGCTCGATCTGGCGCGCGATCTCGGTCTTCGGCGGCAGTTCGGTCAGCACGTCTTCCTTGCGCCGGCGCAGCAGCAGCGGCGCGATTCGGCGCTGCAGGCGTTCGCGCCGTTCGGCGTCGGCGTGCTTCTCGATCGGCGTGCGGAAGAAGCGCGTGAAGTGCTTGTCGTTGCCGAGCAGGCCCGGCTCGACCGCGTCGAACTGCGCCCACAGCTCGCCGAGGTGGTTCTCCAGCGGCGTACCGGTCATCGCCAGGCGCTGGCGCGCGGCGAGTTCGCGCACGATCCGGGCGGCCTGGCTCTTGGCGTTCTTGATCGCCTGCGCCTCGTCGAGCACGAGCACCGAGTATTCGTGCGCGACCAGCGCGTCGCGGTCGCGCAGCAGCAGCGGATAGGTCGTGATGACGAGGTCGTGGCGCGGGATGTCCGCGTGCAGGCCGGCGCGCTCGGGGCCGTGCACGACCAGCACGGACAGGTCCGGCGCGAAACGCGCGGCCTCGTCGCGCCAGTTGCCGACCAGGCTGGTCGGCGCGAGCACCAGCGCGGGCTGGGCGAGCCGGCCGCGCTGCTTCTCGGCGAGAAGGTGCGCGAGCACCTGCACGGTTTTTCCGAGTCCCATGTCGTCGGCGAGGATGCCGCCGAGGCCGGCGTCGGCGAGGAAGCCGAGCCAGGCCAGGCCGTCGCGCTGGTAGCCGCGCAGCGTGGCGCGGAAGCCGGCCGGCTCGCGCGCCGGCTCGCGCGGCGCGCGCAGGCGTTCGAACTCGGCGCGCAGGCGCTCGCCGCCGCGCCACGGCAGGTTCGCTTCCTGCGCGAGGCGCTCGACCACGTCGGCCTGCGCGCGGCGCAGGCGCAGCGCGCCGTCGTGCTCGGCCAGCGGACCCTGCAGCCATTCGAGCAGCGGCGCGATCAGCTCGCGCAGCTTGGCCAGCGGCAGCGGCACGCGGCGGCGCGCATCGATCGGCACCAGCCAGACCGCGTCGTCCGGCTCGCCCTTGCGCGGGTTCAGCGGGAACAGCGGATCGGCCAGCAGGCGGTGCAGGATCGGCAGCAGGTCGATGCGCTCGCCACCGATGTCGATGCCCAGGCGCAGGTCGAACCACGGGTTGCCGGCGTCCTCGTCGACCTCGGCGAACCAGTCGTCCGGTTCGTCGAGCAGGTCGAACGGGAAGCCGTCGGCCGATTCGAGGCGGAAGCCGAGGTCGCGCAGGCGCGGCGTCAGTGCGAACACCTGCTCGGTGCCGGCGAGCTGGCCGCGGCCGTGTTCGAGCACGAGGTCGCTGTCGTCGAACGCGTCGCGCGGCGCGCCGGGCAGGCGGCCGAGCAGCTCGGCCGGCACCAGGCCGACGCTGTCGAGGCGCTCGCAGGCGGCCACTTCGCTGGCGCGGTCGCGCACGATCTCGACCACACGCTCGCCCTGGCGGCGCCGCTCGCGCGGCGCCGCTGGCGCCAGCGGCAGGCGCACGCCGCCGTAGTCGAAGCCGAGGCGCATGCAGCCGATCTGGTGGCGGATCGCGCCGGGGCCGAGCGCGGGGATCGCGCGCAGCGTCAGCACCGGCACCGGCTTGACCTCGCGCCGCTCGACCTCGGCGACTGCCGGGATCGGCAACGCCGCGAGCAGGGGCGCGTCCTTCCAGCGTTCCAGCAGCAGCGGCACCTGCTCAGGCAGCAGCGGCGGCGCGCGCCGCACCGCCTCGGCCAGGCGCGCGTCGCCGTCGACGCGGCCGAGCTCGCGCGCGACCGGATCGAGGTACCACAGGCCGCCGACCTGCAGCAGGTGCGTACTCGGCGAGGCCGCGTCGATGCTCAGCGCGAGCTTCTGCGTGCCGTCCTCGCGCGCGTCCCAGCCGATGCGCAGCGCGCGCACCGGCCCGAGCGCGAGGCGGCCGGCGGACGGCTTTTCATAGAAGCACGGCAGCGTCGCGAGCAGCGTTTCGAGCAGCGCCGCGTCGGCCGCGTCGGCGAGCCTGAACCAGCTGCCGCCCGGGCCGTAGGAATGCCGGCGCATGCGCAGCCCGGCGACGAGCTGGAACGTCGCCGCATCGAGCCCGCGCCACGGCGCCGGATCGCCCCACGCCGGTTCCAGCGGCCGTGGCGCGACGAAACCGCCGCGCTTGCCGGGGCGCACGCGCACGGCCTGCGCGAGCAAGGTCGGCAGCAGCGCCTCGTCCGGGCGCAGCACGATCGCGGCGACCGCATCCGGCTCCACCAGCGTTCCGGATGCGGCCGGCGCCGGCGCGCGCAGGCCGTCGAGCCAGTTCTTCCACGCGCCGAGCTGCGGCTTGGGCGGTTCGAGGTCGCGGTGCGGCGCATTGGCGGTGTCGCGCAGCACGTACAGCACGGTCGCGGCGACGTGCTTGCATTCGAACTCGAGCGGGCAGGTGCAGTAACTGTCGAGCCGGGCGTTGCGGCCGTCCCACTCCAGCCGCACGCCGGCCGCATAGGGATCGCGCGCGCTGCCCTTGACCATGCCGATCAGCGCGCCCTCGCCGTCACCGGATTCGTAGTGCGTGCCGAGTACGCGGCCGGCGTTCAGGTAAGCCGCACCCTTGTCGATCGTGCGCTTGTCGAACAGGTGGGCCCAGTGGCGGGCCAGCAGCTGGCGGAACGTGGTCTCGTCCATGTTCGTGGCCGGGGCAGTCCAATCTGCCATGGTGCCTCGCGCGAGGGCGGCGCGTCCAGCGACCGGCGGCGGCGACTTCGCCGGCGTGTTCCGCTCAGCGCGGCGCGGCGCGATGCCACTGCGCCAACGCCTCGCGCGCGCGCTGGCGGCCGATCTCGATCAGTTCGTCGGCGCGGTGGAACTCGTAGAACGTGCAGGCGTTGCGCGGGACCGTGATCAGGAGGTCCGGCGGCTGCGCGGCGAGCTTCAGGCGCGTGATCGTGCCCTGCACGACGTCGAGCGAACGCGCGATCAGCTCCAGCGTGCCCGGCTCCGCCGGCACGGGCGGCTGCGCGCGCTTGTCGACCAGCGAGCCGACGAGCTCGGCCAGGCGCCGCCGCAGGCCGGGGGCCGCGCCACCCTGCGGCGGGTCGGCGGGCGGCAGCTCCGGCACGGCACGCTCGGCCGGCGCCATGATCGGCCCCTGCGGTTCGGCCGGCGCGTTGACGTCGACCGCGATCGTCGCGTCGGTCAGGTCGCGCAGCGTCGGCAGCACCGGCAGCGGATTGAGCAGGCCGCCGTCGACGAGCAGGCGGCCCTGGTGACGGTACGGCCGGAACACGGTCGGGATCGCGATCGAGGCGCGGATCGCGTCGAACAGCGGGCCGCGCGAGAACCACACCTCGCGCTGCGCGTCGAGGTCGACCGCGACCGCGGTGTACGGGATCGGCAGCTCCTCGATGTCGGTGTCGCCGATCAGCTCCCTGAGCACGCCGATGATGCGGTCGCCCTTGATGAAGCCGCCGCCGGACAGGGTCAGGTCGAGCAGGCGCAACACGTCGTACCGCTGCAACGGGCGCACCCAGTCGCGGTAGACGTCGAGCTTGCCGGCGGCGTAGATGCCGCCGACCAGCGCGCCCATCGAGCTGCCGGCGATCGAGCGGATCGCCAGGCCCTGCGCCTGCAGTTCCTCGATCACGCCGATATGCGCATAGCCGCGCGCGCCGCCGGAACCGAGCACCAGCGAGATGCTCAGGCCCTCGTCCTGCCCCGTGCGCACGTCGCGGCTCATGCGCAGGTCCTCACGCCGTCTGGTAGGCGCCCAGCGCGAGCTTGAGCATGATCTTCATCTCCTCGCGCAGCGGCACCGGCGCGACGACTTCCGCGTCCGGGCCGTACTTGAGCACGTCCATCAGCAGCTCGCGCGAGTTCGAATACGGCACCTTCAGCTCGTAGCGGCCGTCCGCCAGGCGCTGGCCCTGCTGCTGCGAATGCCAGTGCTCGTCGGCGACCCAGCGCGCCGCGTGCGGCGAGAAGCGGATCGTCGCCCACGCCTTCGGCGCGCCGGAGAAGATGCCATAGCTGGACGCCAGGTGCGCGTCGAGCTCGCCGGCCTCGCGGTCGATCGCCGGTTCGTCGAGCGCCTGCGGCGCGATGATGCGGTCGAGCGCGAAGCTGCGCAGCGCGTCGCGGCGGTGGTCCCAGGCATCCAGGTACCAGTTGTCGCGGTAGTGCGCCAGGCGCTGCGGCGACACGGTGCGCTCGGTCTGCTCGTCGGTCGAGCGCGCGCGGTAGCGGAACTTCAGGCGATGCCGCGTCAGCACCGCGCCGGCGACCGTGCGAAACACGCCCTGGTCGAGCCGGCGCGAACCGCTGGCGAGCACGCGGATGCGCTCGACCGGCAGTGCGCGCCCGCGCTGGTCGGACAGCAGGCGCTCGATGCGCGCGCGGAAAGGCGCCAGCGCGCCGGCGAGCACGCCCGGGTCGGAGCGCACCAGCAGCTCGTTCAGCGCGAGCAGCGCGGCGAGCTCGTCGCTGGTCAGCCACAGGCCCGGCAGCTCGAAGCGCTCGGCCTCGTCGACGGCGTAGCGTACCGCGGCTTCCTCGCCCTCGCCGCTCTCGATCGGCGCGCCGAGCGCATCGCGCAGGAACGCGATGTCGCGGTAGACGGTCGCGCGCGAGCACCCCAGATCGTCCTGCAGGCGCTTGAGCGGGACCGGCAGGCGCGCCGACTTGAGGGTTCGATGCAGGGTCAGGATGCGTTCGTAACGGTCCAGCACGGGCATGTTGGTCGGACCCTGGTATCTCGGCGCGGGCGGAAGCCCAAGTGTGGCATTCGCCGCGCGCCGCCGCCACGGCTGCGCTAGGCCCCGGCCGGCAACGCTCCGGCGCGCACGAGCACGGCACGTGCGATCGCGGTCCGCTGCGCGGCATCCTGCCAGCCGTGCGGCATGTCGATGTTGAGTGCGAAGAACCAGCGCCGGCCGCCACGCTCGACCCAGCCGACGTACCAGCCCAGATCGTCCGTGCGTCCGATGTCCGACTTCCTCGCCCAGCCGGTCTTGGCGTGGATCACGTAGTCCGGCGCGGATTCGACGATCGCGATGCGCCGCACGGTTTCCTGCGCGCGCGGCGAGAACGGCAGCGTGCCGGTGGCGAGGCGACGCAGGAACGCGACCTGCTCGACCGCGCTGATGCGCAGCTTGCCGCCCAGCCAGAACTGGTCGATGCCGCCGCCGATGTCGCGATTGCCGTAGCCCACCTTGTCGATCCACTGCTGCATGCGCGCGGCGCCGACACGACGCGCCATCTCCTGGTAGAACCAGAGCGCCGAGAACTTCATCCCGCTCGCCAGCGAATGGTCGCGGTTCCAGTCCGCGATCGAGTGCTGCACGCCGTCCCAGCGGATCACCTCGTACTCGTCCTTGACCGCGCCGCTGTCGAGCGCGACCAGCGCATTGAACAGCTTGAACGTCGAGGCGGGACTCAGGCGCGTTTCGGCGCGCGCGCGCGCGAACACCTGGTAGCGGTCGGCCGATTCGTCGTAGACGACCATCGTGCCGTCGACCGCGCGGCTGGCGAACTCCGCCGCCCATTCCGGCCGTTCCTCCCAACGCGTAGCGGCCGCCCCGGTAGCGAACGACAGCAACAGCAGGCACACGAGCGCATAGCGTGGACGCATGGGTACGACTTCCTCGTCAATGGACCTGCACGCAGGCTCGACCCTGCGGCTGGCGGAAATCTGGCCGGACGCGGCACGCGCAGGGACGCTGGCATGGCTGCGAAGCGACGCCTGCAAGCACCCGCGCACAGCCTTTACCCACGGTTCGACGCCGCAGGAGTACGCTCGGCCGGCGGATAGAGAACAGGCCGATGGCAGCGCCACGCCGGCAGCACCGCTGGCATGCACGGCCCAGGCCGTTACCGGAGCATGCACCGATGAACACGCTGGCCGCCACGCTCGACGCCTCCATCGAGACCCTGCTGCCCGAACTGGAGCGCATCTACCAGGACCTGCACCGCCACCCGGAACTGTCGATGCAGGAGGTCCGTACCGCCGGAATCGCGGCCGACTGGCTGGCCAGGCACGGCTACGAAGTGACACGCGGCGTCGGCGGCACCGGCGTGGTCGGCCTGCTGCGCAACGGCGACGGCGCCACCGTGATGCTGCGCGCCGACATGGACGCGCTGCCGGTCACCGAGGCGACCGGCCTGCCCTATGCCAGCACCGTCACCGCCAAGGACGAGGACGGCGGCACGGTCGGCGTGGCGCATGCCTGCGGCCACGACCTGCACGTGACCTGGCTGATGGGCGCGGCGCGCCTGCTGGCCGAGCATCGCGAGCGCTGGCACGGCACCGTGCTGGCGGTGTTCCAGCCCGGCGAGGAGGTCGCGCGCGGCGCGCAGGCGATGATGGACGATGGCATGGCCACGCGCTTCCCGCAGCCGGACGTGATCCTCGGCCAGCACGTGATGGTCGGCGAGGCCGGCACCGTGGGCTATCGCAGCGGGGTGATCCTGTCGGCCGGCGACAGCCTGAAGGTGAAGCTGTTCGGCCGCGGCTCGCATGGCTCGCAACCGCAGACCGCGATCGACCCGGTCATCATGGCCGCGTCGGCGACGCTGCGCCTGCAGACCATCGTCTCGCGCGAGATCGCGCCGATCGACAGCGCCGTGCTGACCGTCGGCGCGCTGCAGGCCGGCACCAAGGAAAACATCATCCCGGACGACGCGACGCTGAAGCTGAATATCCGTACCTACGACGAAGCGGTGCGCACGCACATGCTGTCGGCGGTGCGGCGCATCTGCCGCGCCGAGTGCGCCGCCTCGAACGCCGAGCGCGAGCCGGAGTTCACCGCGCTCGACAGCTACCCGCTGACCGAGAACGACGCGCAGGCGACCGCGCGCGTGGCGGCGGCGTTCAAGGCGCAGTTCGGCGAGCGCGCCTACGAGACCAAGCCGGCCGCAGCCAGCGAGGACTTCAGCCTGTTCGGGCGGAACTGGAAGGTGCCGTATGTGTTCTGGTTCGTCGGCGGCACCGATCCGGCCGTCTACGCCGCGGCCAAGGCGAACGGCACGATCAACGCGATCCCGAGCAACCACTCGCCGAAGTTCGCGCCGGTGCTGCCGCGCACGTTGAAGACCGGACTGCAGGCGATGCTCGCCGCGGCCTCGGCCTGGCTCGCCGCGGACGGAGCGCGCGGATGAGCGAGGCGCTGCTGTTCGGCCTGCTCGACCTGACCGGAACCTTCGCCTTTGCGCTGAGCGGCGCGATCGCGGCGCAGCAGCGCCGGCTGGACCTGTTCGGCATCGCCGCCTCAGCCTACATCGTCGCCTGCGGCGGCGGCATCGTGCGCGACGTGTGCATCGGCGCGATCCCGCCGGTAGGGTTGTCCGAGTGGCGCTACCTGGCCGTGGCGCTGCTGGCCGTGCTGGCGGTGATCGCGGCGGCGCCGCTGGTGCGGCGGCTGACCTATCCGGTGCGTCTGTTCGACGGCCTCGGCATGGGCTTCTTTGCCGTCACCGGCGCCCACCGCGCGCTCGACTTCGGCCATGGCGCCGAAGCGGCGATCCTGCTCGGCATGGTCACCGCGGTCGGCGGCGGCGTCATGCGCGACGTGCTGCTGAACCGGATTCCGCTGATCCTGCAGAAGGAAATCTACGCGTCGGCGGCGTTGCTCGGCGCCACGCTCGAGGTCGTCGGCGAGCACCAAGGCTGGTCGACGCGGTGGGTGACCTGGACCGGCATCGTCGCCGGCACCGGCCTGCGCCTGCTGTCGCTGCACTACGGCTGGCAGTTGCCGCGCTTCGCCCCGCGCGAGCGCTCCTGAGCGTCCGCGCGCCTGGCGCCGCATCGAGGCCAGGCACTCGGGCCGCAGCCGGCACGCGAGTATCGACGCGGGTCGGCCAGCACGCCGGCTGCGTTACCATGGCCGGATGCGCCCGACCCACTCGACCCCGGTCGACATGACCCCGTTCCACTTGTGCCCGTGTCCGCACGGGCGAACCGCAGCGCGATGCGGCCGGCGCTCGCGTGCGCCGGCGCGCGGCGCGCGCGAACATCGACCGACAGGCACGCGCCGATGCCGCACGCGCATCTGAACCTCAATCGCCCGACCGGCGACGAGGTCAAGACGACCACGTGCTACATGTGCGCGTGCCGCTGCGGCATCCGCGTGCACCTGAAGGATGGCCGCGTGCGCTACATCGACGGCAATCCGCGCCACCCGGTCAACCAGGGCGTGATCTGCGCCAAGGGCTCGGCCGGCATCATGCAGCACTACTCGCCGGCGCGGCTGTCGAAACCCTTGCTGCGCGTGGGCGAACGCGGCGAGGGGCGCTTTCGCGAGATCGAGTGGGACGAGGCGCTCGCGCTGGCGGCGCAATGGCTCGGCGACATCCGCGCGCGCAATCCGGACGAACTGGCGTTCTTCACCGGGCGCGACCAGAGCCAGGCGCTGACCGGCTGGTGGGCGCAGCAATTTGGAACCGTGAACTATGCCGCACACGGCGGCTTCTGCTCGGTCAACATGGCCGCGGCCGGCCTCTACACGCTTGGCGGCAGCTTCTGGGAATTCGGCGAGCCGGACTGGCAGGACACCAAGTACCTGATGCTGTGGGGCGTGGCCGAGGACCACGACTCGAACCCGATCAAGCTCGGCCTCGGCCAGCTGAAGGCGCGCGGCGCGAAGATCGTCGCGGTCAACCCGGTGCGGACCGGCTACGGCGCGATCGCCGACGAATGGGTGCCGATCAATCCCGGCACCGACGGCCTGCTCGCCGGCGCGCTGATCCACGAACTCTTGCGCTGCGATCGCGTCGACCTCGACTACCTCGTGCGCTACACGAATGCGCATCACCTGGTGATCCAGGCGCCGGGCGAAGCGGACGACGGGCTGGTTGCGTGCGATGCGGAGGGCCATCCGCTGTGCGCCGCTCATGCCCGTCGTCCCGGCGATGGCCGGGGCGACGAGGACGGGAGTCCGTGCGACGACGATTACTGCATCGTCGATGCGACCGCGATCGACATCGCACCGCGCATCGTCGGCGAAGTCACGCTGCCCGACGGCCGCCGCGCGGTGCCGGCGTTCCAGTTGTTCGCCGAACGCTTCATGGCCAACGCCTACGCGCCGGACACGGTCGCGCCGACCTGCGGCGTGCCGGCCGAAACGATCCGCCGCCTCGCGCGCGAGCTCGCCGACACCGCGTTCGAGCAGGCGATCACGCTGGAGCAGCCGTGGACCGACGCCTGGGGCCGCGAACACGCGACGATGACCGGCCGGCCGGTCGCGATGCATGCAATGCGCGGCATCAGCGCGCACGCGAACGGCTTCCACACCTGCCGCACGCTGCACCTGCTGCAGATGCTGCTCGGCGCGATCGACACGCCCGGCAGCTTCCGCTACCAACCGCCGTTCCCGAAGGCGGTGCCGCCGCCGAACCGGCCCGGCAAGGCGCGCAAGGACAACGGCACGCTCGATGCCGGCCCGCTCGGCTTCGTGCACACGCCGGCCGACCTCGTCGTCGATGCGCACGGCCAGCCGCGCCGCATCGACAAGGCGTTCTCGTGGCAGCATCCGTTCGCCGCGCACGGCATGCTGCAGAACGTGATCGCGAACGCGGTCGCGGGCGATCCGTACCGCATCGACACGCTGTTCCTGTTCATGGCCAACATGGGCTGGAACTCGGCGATGAACACGAGCGCCACGCGCGACATGTTGCGCGCGCGCGATCCGGCGAGCGGCGAGTACACGATCCCGCACATCATCTACGCCGACGCCTACGATTCGGAGACGGTCGCGTTCGCCGACCTCGTGCTGCCGGACACGACCTACCTCGAACGCCACGACTGCATCAGCCTGCTCGACCGCCCGATCTCCGACGCCGACGGCGCCGGCGATGCGATCCGCCGGCCGGTCGTGCCGCCCGATGCCGATGGCAGCGGGCGCGACGTGCGGCCGTTCCAGGACGTGCTGCTCGAACTCGGCGCGCGCCTGAAGCTGCCGGGCCTCGTCGACGCCGACGGCGCGCCGCTCTACCGCGACTACGCCGACTACATCGTGCGCCACGAGCGCGCGCCCGGCGTCGGCCTGCTCGCCGGCTGGCGCGGCGAAGACGGCGGCGAGGCCGGCATCGGCGCGCCGAATCCGCAGCAGCTCGCACGCTACGTCGAGCACGACTGCCACTGGCACCATGCGGTCCCGGCGGCCGGCCGCTACTACAAGATGGCCAACCGCGATTACCTGGACTGGGCCAAAGGGCTCGGCTTCATCGGCACGACGCAGCCGATCGTGCTGCAGTTCTACGCCGAGTCGCTGCAGCGCTTCCGCCTCGCCGCGCAGGGGCATGGCGCGCAGCAGCCGCCCGCGGCCGAGCGTGCGCGCGTCGCGCGCTATTTCGATCCGCTGCCGTTCTGGTATGGGGCCGATGACGTGGGCGCATCCGCATCGTCGTCAGGAACACCATCCCCACCCAACCCTCCCCTTGAAGGGGAGGGCTCGAAAGCACGGCCCTCGGCCCTCGGCGCTCAGTCCTATCCGCTCGCCGCGATCACCCAGCGCCCGATGTTCATGTACCACGCCTGGGGTTCGCAGAACCGCTGGCTGCGCCAGATCGCGACACGGAACTACCTGTACCTGCATCCGGACACTGCCGCGGCGCACGGCGTCGCCGACGAGGACTGGATCTGGCTGGCCAGTCCGCGCGGGCGCATCCGCGTGCAGGCGCGCCTGCACACCGGCACCGCGCCCGGCACGGTGTGGACCTGGAACGCGATCGGCAAGCGCAAGGGCGCGTGGAAGCTTGCCGCGGACGCGCCGGAGAACGCCGACGGCTTCCTGCTCAACCACCTGATCGACGAATCGCTGCGCGCACGCGACGGCCGCGCCGGCTACGCGAACGCGGATCCCGTCACCGGCCAGGCCGCGTGGTTCGACCTGCGCGTGCGCATCGAGCGCGACGCGCAGCCGCGCCTGACCGGTCATCGCATCGAGATGAACGAGACTCCGGCATGACCTCGCTGCCTGCTCCGACCCCGAAGAAACTCGGCCTGGTCATCGACCTCGACACCTGCGTCGGCTGCCACGCCTGCGCGGTCGCGTGCAAGGAATGGAACGACGGCGGCGACTTCGGCCCGCTGCCGGACGCCGACCCGTACGGCGCGCAGCCGCGCGGCGTCTGGTTCAACCGCGTGCATTCGTATGCGGTGGAGCCGGGAATCGGGCTAGCGCCGGGAATCGGGAATCGGGAATCGGGAATCGCAGGAGCAAAAGACAACGCGTCGAGCCCGCGCGCAGCCGCTTCTCCCATTCCCGATTCCCCATTCCCCATTCCCGGCCTTACCGTGCACTTCCCCCGCTCGTGCCTGCACTGCGAGACGCCGGCCTGCGTGACGGTGTGCCCGACCGGCGCGAGCTACAAGCGCGCCGAGGACGGCATCGTGCTGGTCGACGCGGACAAGTGCATCGGCTGCCAACTGTGCGCCTGGGCCTGCCCGTACGGCGCACGCGAATTCAGCGTGCAGAAGGGCACGATGCAGAAGTGCACGCTGTGCGTCGACCGCATCTACAACGAGACGCTCGACGAGGCCGACCGCCAGCCGGCCTGCGTGCTGGCCTGCCCGACGCGCGCGCGGCACTTCGGCGACCTCGGCGATGCGGACTCGCCGGTCTCGCAGCTCGTCGCCGAACGCGGCGGCCATGCGCTGATGCCGGAGTTCGGCTACCGGCCGGTCAACCGCTACCTGCCGCCGCGGCCGCGCCGCGATGCCAGCACCGCGCAGCCGGCCGCGCCGCGCGAGGAAACGCTCGACCGCGAAAAACTGCCCGGCGTGCTGCGCTGGCTCGACCGCGTGCTGTCGCGCTGAGGATCCAACCACGATGCGGCCGACGTTCTCGATCATCTGCTTCACCGTGCTGTCCGGGCTTGGCTATGGCGCGTGGTTCCTGCTCGGCCTGCTCGCCGCCGCCGACTGGCCGTGCGGGCCGGCGTGGACGCCATCGCCCGACCTGTGCCTGCGGCCGGGTGCGCCGGCGTGGCTCGGACCGATCGGCTTCGTGCTGGTCAGCGCCGGCCTGCTGTGTTCGCTCGGCCATCTCGGCCAGCCGCAACGCGCCTGGCGCGCGCTGTCGCAATGGCGTAGTTCGTGGCTGTCGCGCGAAGGCGTCGCCGCATTGCTGACCTTCCTGCCGGCCGTCGCGCTGGTGCTGCTCGACTTCGCTGCCGCCGGCGCGCTGGCCGGGCTCGCGCCGGCCGACGCGCACGCGCTGCGGGCCGGCGGCATGCCCGTGCGCGCGCTGCTCGGCGGCCTGCTCGCGCTCGGCGCGCTGTCGACCGTGGTCTGCACCGCGAACATCTACGCCAGCCTCAAGCCGATCCGCGCCTGGCACGACCGCCACGTGGTACCCGGCTACCTGCTGCTCGGCCTGTACGGCGGCATGCTGCTGGCGTGGCTGGCCGACGCCCTGCCCGGCTGGTCGATCGGCACCAGCGAACGCCGGATCCTGCTGATCGGTCTGATCGCGCTCGCGCTCGCCGGTGCCTGGCTCAAGCACCGCTACTGGCGCTCGATCGACGCACAACCGGCGACGAGCGCCGGCCACGCGACCGGTCTGTCCGCGCTCGGCACGGTGCGCTCGTTCGAACAGCCGCACACCGAGGACAACTACCTCACGCACGAGATGGGCTTCGTGCTCGCGCGCAAGCATGCGCGCAAGCTGCGCCGGAACACGCTCGCCGCCGCGTTCCTGCTGCCCGCGCTGCTCGCGATGCTCGCGCTCGCGATGCCGGCGATCCAGCCGCTTGCGGCGTGGCTCGCACTCGCCAGCGGCCTCGCCGGCCTGTTCGTCGAGCGCTGGCTGTTCTTCGCCGAGGCGAAGCACACGGTGATGGCCTACTACGGCCGCTGATCCGCGCGCCAGTGCAGCGGCGCTTTCCGTTCACGCCGCGGACGGGAAATGTTCACTGCGCGTTTAGAGCGGATGCATACCATCACGACGCTCATGACCGCTTTTAGCAGCGCTTTAACAGCCGCGGCGTGGCGGCGTTTTCTAGATTTTTCACCAAGGACAAAGACCATGAAGAAAATCCTGCTCCCGATGACCCTCGTCGCGTTGCTGCCGCTGGCCGCGCAGGCCGACGACGGCTGGTCCGGCACCGGCGAAGTCGGCTTCGCCGCCGCGCGCGGCAACGCGAAGTCCGAGAACCTGAACGCGAAGCTGCAGTTCAAGAAGGAAGACGACCAGTGGAAGGACAACTTCTACCTGACCGCGCTGCGCAGCAAGGGCGAGGTCACGTCCTCGCACGTCGAGGGCACGCCGCCGAACGAGCAGATCGTCAGCACCAAGAGCTACGACCTGACCGCGAACCGCTACGAAGCCGGCGCCTCGATGGGCTACAAGCTTGACGAGCGCAGCTACATCGTCGGCGCGCTGCGCTACGAAAACGACGACTTCTCGCCGTTCGACTACCAGGCGGTCGTCTCGATCGGCTACGGCTACACGCTGCTGAAGAACCAGACCGACGAGCTGTCGTTCGAGGCCGGCCCCGGTTACAAGCGATTCAAGCCAGTGGACCAGCTCGGCCCCGACGCCGATCCGACCACCGGTCTGCCGGTCCGCCATCGCTTCAGCTCGGAGGGCGAAGCCGTCGGCCGCGGCCTGGTCGCGTACAAGCACGCGTTCAACGACTCGGTCGCGTTCGTCGACACGCTGCTGGTCGAAGCCGGCAGCGACAACACGTTCGTGCAGAACGACGCCGGCCTGCAGGTCGACATGAGCAAGAAGCTCGCGCTGAAGGTCGGCTACCAGGTGCGCCACAACACCGACGTCGCGCCGGGCATCAAGAAGACCGACCAGTTGATGACGACCAACCTCGTCTACAACTTCGCGCAGTAAGTCCCGCTCGCGCCGGCGCGTTACGCGCCGGCGCAGCAACCGGCGGAAATCATCGCGGCGGCAGCCACCCGGGACGCGGCACGGGACCCGTAGCGCTTTGGTGGGACTCGCCGGCGAAAAGTCGCGTTTCGACCCAGCGCGCCACGCGGCTGCGTCCTACCCTACGCGGCCGAACCGCAAGGTAGCCGGGGTAAGCGATGCGCACCCGGGTTGTTCGGATGATCCCAGCGTGCGGCACGGATCCGAGGCGCCGCGGTGGGACTCGCCGGCGAAAAGTTGCGCTTCGACCCAGCGCGCGACGCGGCTGCGTCCCACCCTACGGAGCTGAACAGCATCGCGGCGGAAGCCACCCCTACACGACGGACGGATGCAGGATCTCGTCCGCGCCGCGCGCGCGCAGCAGGTCGGCGACGTGCTCGCCGAGCGCCTGCGGCGCGTCGAGCGGGCCTTGCGCCTCGGCGCGCACGAGGCGGCCGTTGGCGGCGTCGCCGACCAGGCCCCACAACGCCAGCCCGTTTTCGGTCTCCACGCACCAGCCGGCGATCGGCACCGTGCAGCTGCCGTGCAGGCGCAGGTTCATTGCGCGCTCGGCGGCGACACAGCGGTGCGTGGCGGCGGCGTCGAGGCCGGCGACGCGTTCAAGCACTTCACGGTCGCCGAGGCGGCATTCGATCGCGATCGCGCCCTGCGCGACCGCCGGCAGCCAGTCCGGCGGCGCCAGCCGCGCACGGACGCGCGTGCCGAGGCCGAGCCGTTCGATGCCGGCGCAGGCGAGGATGATCGCGTCGTAGTCGCCGGCATCGAGCTTGGCCAGGCGCGTGTTGACGTTGCCGCGCAGGTCACGCAGCTCGAGATCGGGGCGCAGCGCGCGCAGTTGCGCCTGGCGGCGCAGCGACGAGGTACCGACACGCGCGCCGCGCGGCAGCTCGTCCAGGTGCGCGTAGCGGTTGCTGATGAACGCATCGGCCGCATCGGCGCGCTCGAGCACGGCGCCGATCGTGAAGCCCGGCTCCAGCTCCATCGGCACGTCCTTGAACGAATGCACGGCGAGGTCGGCGCGATGCTCGAGCATCGCAACCTCCAGTTCCTTGAGGAACAGGCCCTTGCCGCCGATCTCGGCCAGCGGGCGGTCGAGGATGCGGTCGCCGCGCGTGGTCATCGGCACGAGTTCGACGCTGAGGTCCGGATGCAGCACGCGCAGGCGCGCGGCGACGTGTTCGGCTTGCCACAGCGCGAGCGCGCTCTGGCGGGTGGCGATGCGCAGGGTTTTCATGCGCGCGATTATCGGTGGTTTGCGCGCGCGGCGGTATGCGCCGGTGCGCCGCAGTCAGAGCGCCCGCATCAACGCGCGCAGCGCCGGCAGATTGCGCCGGCTGACCTCCAGCGCCGAGTCGACGCCGTCGAGCTGCGCCAGCACGCGTCCGTCCGGCGCGCGCACCAGGCCGGTCAGCTTGGCGCGCGCGACCAGGCAGTTGCGGTGGATGCGCACGAAGCGCGCGCCGAACTCGTCCTCCAGCGCCTTGAGCGGCTCCTCGATCAGCACCTCGCCGCGGGCGTGGTGCACGACGACGTACTTGTCTTCGGCGAGCAGGTAGTTCACCTCGGCCAGCGGCACCAACACGAGGCTGCCGCGCACGCGCGCACACAGGTGCGTGCGCGCGGAATCGGGCGCCGGGCCGGCCGGGCGCGCGGGGCCGGCGGTCCAGCGCCGCGCCTTGACCAGCGCCGCGCGCAGGCGTTCGCCGCGCACCGGCTTGACCAGGTAATCGACCGCGTGCGCGTCGAATGCCTCCAGCGCGTGCTCGCCGTACGCGGTACAGAAGATCACGCCAGGCGCGCCGTCGAGCGCAGCCAGGTGGCGCGCCGTTTCCATCCCGTCCATGACCGGCATGCGGATGTCGAGCAGGACCACGTCCGGGCGCTCGCGCTCGACCGCTTCGAGCGCCTCGCGGCCGTTGCCGGCCTGGCCGACCACGCCGACGCCGTCGATCTCGGCCAGCAGCGCGGCCAGGCGCTCGCGCGCCAGCGGCTCGTCATCGACGACCAGCACCTTCATGCCGGCGTCTCCGGCAGGCATACGCTCACGACATAGTCCTCCCCGCTCTCCACGCGCAGCGCGCCGCGCGTGCCGAAATGGTACGCAAGGCGCGCGCGGATGTTCGTGAGCGCGACCCCGTTGCGTGGCGGCGACGGCTCGGTCGCGCGCGGATTGGCGATCACGATCTCGACACCAGCCGCCACGCGGCGAGCGCGCACGCTGACCGTGCCGCCGTCGGCGCGCGGCTGGATGCCGTGGTACACCGCGTTCTCGACCAGCGGCTGCAGCAGCAGGCGTGGCAGCGCGATGTCGCGCGGCACGTCGGCGGCGATGTCGAACGCGACGGCCAGGCGCGGACCCAAGCGCAGGCGCTCGATGTCGAGGTAGCGCTCGAGCAGGTCCAGCTCGTCGCCGAGCGTGCCGTGCTCATCATCGGCGCCGAGCGCGGCGCGGAACAGATCGGCCAGGTCCTCGACCGTGCGCTCGGCCTCGGCCGGGCGCGTGCGGATCAGGCTGGCGATCGTGTTCATGCTGTTGAACAGGAAGTGCGGCCGGATGCGCGCCTGCAGCGCCTCGACCTGCGCCTTCGACGCCGCGCGCACGCGCTCGCGCCACTGCTCGAGCACGAACAGGTAACGCAGCAGCGCGGCGGCGATCAGCGCCGCGATCGCCGCATTGGCGAACACGAAGCGCGCGTTCTCGGCCGGCGGCACGCTCAGGCGCAGGCCGAGCGCCTGGTCCAGGTGGCAGACCACCGCGCTGGCCAGCGCGGTCACCAGCACGCTCGCCAGCCACGCCACGACGAAGCCGGCCAGCGTGCCCAAGCGCTGCAGCGGCGGCCGCAGCGAGCACAGCACGACCGCGTTCAGCAGCGCCAGCCACTGCGCGTACACGCTGACCACGCCCAGCCGCGGCAGCCATGGCCGCGCCGCCGGCTCCGGCGCCAGCACCACGACCAGCGCGACCAGCTCGGCGACGACCATGACCGCGAACAGCGTCGGCGCGCTGCAGAACTGCGGCAACCAGTTCGGCGCCGGCGCGACGCCGGTGGTGGTGGAATTCCCCGATCCCATGCGCGTCAGTATAGGCCGCGCGTCGCCCGGGCCTGCGGTACGGCGTCACGGCTTCCAGACAGCGCCCGCAATCCAGCGCGGCCGCCGCGGTTCGCCTATCGGCTCAACACCATCCCCACCCAACCCCTCGCGCATCCCTGCGCTCGCAAGTCCGGTCCGCACATCCCTGTGCGACCGTTCGCCGGCGATCGCGGCCCGATGGCAGCGATCGAAATCCCGGCTCACCCCCTTGAAGGGGAGGGCTTGAGAGGGGCGGCGGCGGTTCAATGCGGCGCGAGCGGCGCCAAGTGCGCGGCGGCAAGCACCCGCTCCAGCGCCGGCACCTCGTCGCGCTGGAACGCGGCCCACGCCTGCAGCGTCGTGTCGGTCAGCGCGGCGAGGCGGGCGTGGCCGGCGCGCGCGTCCGGCGAGGGCAGCGCGTCGGCGCCGTCGACCGCGACCAGCAGCTCGCCGAGCGTCTGGTCGAGCCAGGCCAGCGTCTCGATCCGTGCTGGCGGCGCGCTCCAGGCGTTGTACGGATTGACCGCCGCGCGCGCCCCGGAAACGTCGGCGAGGCGCTCGGCGAAGCGGTCCAATGCCGCGATGGTGGCGGCATCGGCGCGCGTGCGCCGCTCGCCCACGCCGTCGCGCAGGCGGCCGGCCTCGGCGGCGGCCGCGGCGACGCGCGCGTGCAGCGCCTCGACCGCGCGCGCCAGCGCGAACTGCTCGGCGTACGCGGCCGCCGGCAGGTCGACGCGCGGATCGGGTGCGACGGTCAGCGGCTGCCGATAGCGGCGGCCGTCGACCTCGAGCTCGACCGTGTAGCGCCCGGGCGGCGCCCACACGCCGTCGGCCCAGGCGTCGCCGTGCGCGGTCGGCGCCGGCCAGCGCAGCGGCCAGACGAAGCGATGCATGCCCGGCGTCGCCACCAGCAGCGACGGTGCCTCGTGCCACTCCGGTGCGACGTTGACCTTGCCGGGGTCGGGCTGCGGCGGCGCCTCGTCGCTGCGGTAGCGGCGCACCAGTGCGCCCTGCGCGTCGTAGATGGCCAGCTCGAGCGGGCGCCTGGGCGCGCGCGCGAGCACGTAGTCGAGGTAGGCGCCGGCGCGCGGGTTCGCCGCGGTCGGTTCGTCCTTCGGCAGCGGCGTGCCGGTGAAGCCGGCTTCGCGGTAGCGGATCGCGGTCGACGGCACGAACAGGCGCGTTTCCGGTTTGGCCGTACGGACGTCCAGCTGCCGCAGCGCGGCGACGTCGCCCATGATCCAGAAGCCGCGCCCGTGCGTGGCGATCACGAGGTCGTCGCCGTGCACGACGAGGTCGCGCACCGAGGTGCGCGGCAGGTTCTGCTGCAGCGGCTGCCAGTGCTCGCCGTCGTCGAACGAGACGTATACGCCGAGCTCGGTGGCGGCATACAGCAGGCCGCGCCTGGCCGGGTCTTCGCGCACCGCGTTGACGAAGTCGCCGTCACGGATGCCGGCGACGACGAGTTGCCAGCTCTTGCCGCCGTCGCGCGTGCGGTAGATGTACGGCTTGCGGTCGTCGAGGCGGTGGCGGTCGACCGCGGCCCAGGCGCTGTCGGCGTCGAAATGCGAGGCCTCGATGATCCCGACCTTCGACCACGCGGTCAGCGCCGGCGGCGTGATGTCCTGCCAGTGCGCGCCGCCGTCGCGCGTGCGCCAGACGAGGCCGTCGTCGGTGCCGGCCCAGAGCAGGCCATCGGCCAGCGGCGACGGCGCGATCGCGTAGACGACGCCGCGGCGCGGCCCCTGGCCGAGATGGTTGGCCGCGGTCACCGCGTCGAGGTTGGCCGACACGCCTGGATCCTCCCGCGTCAGGTCCGGACTGATCGCGGTCCAGTGCGCGCCGCCGTCGACGGTGCGCCAGATCTTCTGGTTGCCGAAATACAGCGCGTTCGGATCGCGCTTGCCGAACACCAGTGGCAGCGTCCAGGTGCGCCGGTACAGGTCCGGCTCGGCCAGCGTCGGCGGCACCGCACGCGTCTGCTCGCTGCGCAGGTCGAGCTTCTCGACGTTGCCGCCATAAACGAGGTTCGGATCGCTCGGATCGGGCGCGATCATGCCGGACTCGCCGCCGACGGTGATCTCGCCGAACGCGCGCAGCGTGACGCCGTCGTGGTCGTTCGTGCGGCTCGGCAGCACGGCCGCGCCCGAATCCTGCTGCGCGCCGTAGACGCGGTACGGAAAGCGCGTGTCGGTGGCGACGTGGTAGAGCTGCGCGGTCGGCTGGTTGTGCCAGCTCGACCAACTCGCGCCGCCGTTGACGGTCACGATCGCCCCCTGGTCGACGCTGAGGATCTGCCGCTGCGGCTCGGCCGGGTCGATCCACAGCTCGTGGAAGTCGTCGCCGGTCGCATCGCCCTTGAGCGGCACGAAGCTGGCGCCGCCATCGTCCGAGCGCAGCACGATCGTGTTCAGCGCGTACACGCGGTCGGCGTTCTGCGGATCGACCGTGATGCGGCCGAAGTACCAGCCGCGCTGCCAGATGCGCGGATCGGCGCTGGTCCTGCGCCAGTGCGCGCCGGCGTCGTCGGAGCGGTACAGGCCGCCTTCGTCGCCGTCGACGATCGCGTAGACGCGCTTGGGATCGCTGCGCGCGACGTCGATGCCGATGCGGCCGAGCTTTCCCTGTGCGAAGCCGTTGCCGCGGATCGGCGTCCAGGTGTCACCGCCGTCGACCGACTTGTAGAGGCCCGAGCCCGGCCCGCTCGCCGGCGGATAGACGTTCCACGGCGTGCGCCGCGCCTGCCACAGGCTGGCGTAGATCACCTGCGGGTTGCCCGGCTCGAACGCGAGGTCGATCGCGCCGGTCGCCTCGTCCGGGCCGAGCACCTTCTGCCAATGCTGGCCGCCGTCGCGCGAGCGGAACACGCCGCGCTCGGCGTTCGGGCCGTACGGGTGGCCGAGCGCGGCGACGAATACGACGTTCGCATCGCGCGGGTCGATGACGATGCGGCCGATCTGCTGCGAATCGGCCAGGCCGACCTTGGTCCAGCTACGGCCGGCGTCGGTCGACTTGTACACGCCATCGCCCTGCGCGATGTCCGAGCGCATGTCGGCCTCGCCGGTGCCGACGTAGAGCACGTTGGGATCGGACGGCGCGACCGCGAGCGCGCCGATCGAGCCGACCGGCTGGTCGTCGAAGATCGGCTGCCAGGTGCGGCCGGCGTCGCGCGTCTCCCACACACCGCCGTTGACCGCGCCGAAGTAGAAATGCGCCGGCTGCCCCGGCACGCCGGCGGCGGTCAGCACGCGGCCGCCGCGATACGGGCCGAGCAGGCGCCACTGCAGCGCCTGGAACTGGGCCGGATCGACCGGCGCGGCGGTGGCGGCAGTGGTCAGCGCAAGGACGGCGGCGAGCACGGACATCGGAAATCCCCCGGGGACGCGCGACGGCGCATCGCGAAGGCGCGATCATAGCGGCGCGCGAGCGCGGCTGCCGGGCGGCGACGCGGCGGCCGGGTCAGGTAAAGTAGGCGCATGTATCTCGAGTATTACGGCCTGCGCGAGCCGCCGTTTTCGATCACGCCGGACCCGCGCTATGTGTTCCTGTCCGAACGGCACCGGGATGCGCTCGCGCACCTGCTGTACGGCATCGGCAAGGGCGGCAGCGGCGGCTTCGTGCAACTGACCGGCGAGGTCGGCACCGGCAAGACCACGCTGTGCCGGCTGCTGCTGGAGCAGTTGCCGGAGAACACGCGCGTCGCGCTGGTGCTGAACCCGAAGCTGTCGCCGGTCGAGCTGGTCGAGACCGTCTGCGAGGAGCTGAAGCTGCCGATCGACGGCAAGCGCGGCAGCCTCAAGGGCCTGACCGACACGCTCAACGCGTTCCTGCTCGACGCCTACGCGCAGGGCCTGCGCGTGGTGCTGATCGTCGACGAGGCGCAGAACCTGTCGACCGAGGCGCTCGAGCAGGTGCGCCTGTTGACCAACCTCGAGACGCCGACGCAGAAGCTGCTGCAGATCATCCTGCTCGGCCAGCCGGAGCTGCGCGAGCTGCTCGAACGGCCGGAGCTGCGCCAGCTGGCGCAGCGCATCACCGCGCGCTACCACCTGACCCCGCTCGACGCGGCCGAGACCGAGACCTACGTGCGCCATCGCCTGGCGGTGGCCGGCTGCGCGCGCATCCCGTTCTCGCGCCTGGGCCTGAAGGCGCTGTACCAGCGCTCCGGCGGCATCCCGCGCCTGATCAACATCATCGCCGACCGCGCGCTGATGGCCGGCTACGCGCGCGAACAGGACTCGATCGGCGAGCGCCTGGTCGACCGCGCCGCCGACGAGACGCTGCCCGGCCACGCGCGCTACTGGCTGCGCCGCTACGGCCGCTGGGCCGCGGCGGCCCTGCTGGTGCTGGCGCTCGGCGCCGGCCTGGCCTGGCTGCGCCTGCCGCAGCCGGCCGTGCCCGAGATCGCGCCGGCGCCGGCCGTGGCAGAGCCGGCGCCGGTCGATGCCGAGGCGCAGCGCCTGGCCGAGAGCCTGGCTCAGGCGCCCGAGACCGAGCTGACCGCGTTCACGCAGCTCCTGGCGCGCTGGCAGGTCGACGCCAACGAGGTGTCGGTGCGCGCGGCCACGCGCTGCCCGGCGCTGGTCGCGCCCGGCGTCGCCTGCCTGCGCGGCCACGCCACGCTGGAACAGCTGGCGCGCTTCGACCGCCCGCTGATCCTGCTGCTCGGCACCGGCAGCGGCGCCGACGCGCACCCGGCCTATGCACTGCTGCAGGGCGTCGGCGCCCGGCAGGTGCGCCTGGACCTCGCCGGTGCGCGCTATGAACTTGCGCGCGCCTCGCTGTCCAAGGTCTGGAATGGCGATTTCATCGTGCTGTGGCGCCTGCCCACCGACATCCCGGCGACGCTGCGGCGTGGCGACAGCGGCGCCGGCGTGGCCTGGACACTCGAGCGGCTGAAGACCTTCGACGGCGGCGCCGGCGCGAAGGGCGGCGCAGCGACCTTCGACGCCGACACCGAGGCGCGCGTGCGCAAGCTGCAGCAGGCCTACGGCATCAAGGCCGACGGCATCGTCGGGCCGGAAACGCTGTTCGCGCTGTCCGCGCTCGACGACGCCGGGCCGCATCTGGCGCGGACGGTCGAATGAGCCGCGCGCGGCCGTCACGCCGCTTCGCGGCGCCCACCGCACGCACGCCGCATCCCCAGCAGGAACCGCAATGTCGTTGATCCTCGAAGCCCTCAAGAAATCCGAACAGCAGCGCCGCCTCGGCGAGGCGCCGACGCTCGGCTCGCCGGTGCTGGTCGTGCGGCGCCGGCGCAGCCTGCTGCCGCTGCTCGGCGTGCTGATCGTCGCCGCGCTTGGCGCCGGCTGGTGGCTGACGCGCACGCCGGCGCCCACGCCGGCCCCGGCGGCCACCGCCAGCACGGCCACGCCGCCATCCGCCGCCACGCCAGCCGCGCCAGCCGCGCCTGCAGCGCGTACGCCCGCGCGTCCGGCACCGCCGCCGAACGCCGAGGCCGCGCAGGCGGAGGCCACCGAGCGCGCACTGGCGATCGGCCCGGCCCAGGTGCAGCTGCCCACGCCGGCGCCCGGCCCGGCCAGCGAGCGGCCCGGCGGCGTCGCGCTGCCGCCGCCGTCGGCACTGACCGGCGGCCCGCACGACGTCGCCTCGACCGCGCAGGCCCCCGCCGCGCCTGCCGCGGTCGTTCCGGGCACGCGCATGGCCAGCACGGCCGCCAGGCAACAACCGGCCCCGGCGACGCCGGTTGCTACAGCGCCGTCCCGCGCGCCGGCCGCCGCAGCTCCGGCTCCGGCTCAGGCTCCGACTCAAGCTCAAGCTCCGGCTGCCCCACCTGCGCCGCCGCCGGCGCCGGCGGCGGCCGCGCAACCGACGCCGGCTGCGCCGGCGCTGCCGACGGTGTGGGAGCTGCCATATGCGACGCGCAAGGATCTGCCGCAGCTCGCGCTGACCATGCACGTCTATTCACTCGAGGCGAGCGAGCGCTTCGTCGTCGTGCGCGGCGACCGCCACGTCGAGGGCGACGACCTCGGCGATGGCGTGACGCTGCGCCAGATCACGCCCGACGGCATGGTGCTGGAGTTCAAGGGCCAGCGCTTCCGCTACCCGCGCGACGGCCGCTGACGACGCCACGGACGGAGTCGCCGCGTGTTCGTGCACCTGCCGAGCCGCCGCCAGCCGGGCCCGCCGTGGGCGACGCTGCTGATCGTCGCCGCCTGCGTGGTCGTGTTCCTGTGGCTGGCGACGATGCCGGCCACGCAGCGCCTGGCGCTGCTGACGCGCTGGGGCACCGTGCCGACGACGCTGCTCGACGCGAGCGCGCCGTGGCTGCAGCAGCTGGCCGAGCTGCGCGCGGCGCGCCTGGTCACGGCGATCTTCATCCACGCCGACTGGCTGCACCTGACCGGCAACCTGCTGTTCCTGATCGTGTTCGGCGTGCCCGCCGAGCGCGCGCTCGGCACGCGCCGCTTCCTCGCGCTGTTCGTGCTCGGCGGCGCGTTCGCCAACCTGATCGGCGCATTCACGCTGGCCGGCACCAGCGCGCCGATCGTCGGCTCCAGCGGCGCGGTCTCGGCCGTGGTCGGCGCCTACCTGGCACTGTTTCCGCGCGCGCGCCTCGGCCTGGTGCTGCCGCTGGGCGCGTACCTGGAGTTCGTGCGCATCCCGGCGCCGCTCCTGATCGGCTTCTGGGCGATGCTGCAGTTGCTCTTCACCTACGTCGGCCCGGCCTTCGGCGCGGTCGCCTGGTGGACCCACCTCGGCGGCTTCCTGATCGGCATCGTGTTCGCGCTGGTGTCGCGGCCGGCAATCGCGCGGCGGATGAGGAGCTGAGAAGCCGGGATTGGGGATTCGGGAGTGGGGATTGGGCGAGGCAAAAGCATCGCCGCCCTGCCCCCAGCGGCGAGCGGATCATGGCGTTTCCGCTCGCACCGCCGGGGAAAAGCCGAGGCTGAAGGCCGAGAAGCGAAAGCCGCGCTGCTGTGGGAGCGGCCTCAGCCGCGATGCTCGGCTGCCAAACGGCGCAGGCATCGGGACTGAAGTCCCTCCCACAGATCGCGGCGGCGTCCGCGCTTTTGCGGGAGCAACGTCGCCGGCTAGCCGTTGTGTGCCGGCGCCGGCTTGCTGCGCAGCGCGAGTGCCTTGAGCGCGTTGAGCGCCTCGTTCAGCGCGTAATCCTGCTGCACGCCGCGGTCGGCCGAACCCGGCGCGACGTCGGCGGCGGCGCCTTCGTCGGTGCCCTTCAAGTGGTTGCGCAGGTCGCGCTCGCCGACGATGGGCGTCGGCTCGTTCTCGCGCGGGGCCAGCGCGAGGTCGGCCAGCGCGATGTCGGGCTGGATGCCGGCGGCCTGGATCGAGGTGCCGCTGGGCGTGTAGTAGCGCGCGGTGGTCAGCTTGACCGCGTGGTCGGCGTCGAGCGGCAGCACGGTCTGCACGGAGCCCTTGCCGAAGCTGCGCCGGCCCATCAGCAGCGCGCGGTGGTTGTCCTTCAGCGCGCCGGCGACGATCTCGGCGGCCGAGGCGGTGCCGTTGTCGATCAGGACGACCAGCGGCGCGCCGTTGAGCAGGTCGCCGGGCGTGGCGCGGAAGCTCAGGTCCGCTTCCTTCAGGCGCCCGCGCGTGGTCACGATCACGCCGCTGTCGAGGAACGCGTCGCTGATCTCGACCGCGGAAGTGAGCAGGCCGCCGGGATTGCTGCGCAGGTCGAGCACCGCACCGCGCAGCGGCGCCTTGTTGTCGGCCTGCAGGCGCTCGAGGCGCTTGCGCAGCTGCGCGCCGGTGTCGGCCTGGAACTGGCTGACGCGCACGTAGGCGTAGCCGGGCTCGAGCAGGCGCGCGCGCACGCTGGCGACGCGGATCACGTCGCGCTTCATCGTGATGTCGACCGGCACGCTCTGCTTCTCGTGCAGCACATTCAGCGTGATCTCGCTGCCGGGCTTGCCGCGCAGCATCGCGACCGCGTCGTCGAGGTCGTCGGACTGCACCGGCTTGCCGTTGATGCGCACGATCGTGTCGCCGGCGCGGATACCGGCGCGTTCGGCCGGCGAGTCGTCGATCGGCGCGACCACGCGCAGCGTGCCGTCGACCTGCATGACTTCGATGCCGAGGCCGTTGTAGGCGCCGGTGGTGTCCTCGTTGAGGTCCTCCAGCTGCTCCTTGCCGAGGTACTCGCTGTGCGGATCGAGGCCGGCCAGCATGCCGTGGATCGCCGCCTGCATCAGGCGGCGGTCGTCGACCTTGTCGACGTAGGCCTGCTTGACCAGGCTGTAGACCGCGGTGAACGCGCGCACGTCGGCCAGGTCGACCGCGTCCTTGTCCTTGGCCGGGGTCGCGCTGGCGGCGACCGGTGCGCCGGCGCCTTCGGCGGTGTCCGCGCCGGCCGCGGCCGGCGGCGGATCGGCGGCCAGGGCCGGCAGCGCGGCCAGCGCGAACAGGAACGGGACAAGCAGACGCATCGACATGGGAGCAACCTCGCAGGGGTGCGCCGAGTGTAGTACCGCGGACGTGTGGTCGCCGTTATCGGCCCGCCGCGGCGGGGCGCACCTGATTCGAGCGATGTGGGGACGGCGGCAGCTCAGCGCAACCACGCGCGCGGATCGACCGGCTGGCCCTTGGCGCGCAGCTCGAAGTACAGGCCGGCGGCCTTCTGGCCGCCGCTGGCGCCACTGGTGGCGATCGTCTCGCCGGCGTTGACCCAGTCGCCGACATCCTTCAGCAGCGTCTCGTTGCAGCCGTACAGGCTGAGGTAGCCGTCGCCGTGGTCGACGATGATCATCAGGCCGTAGCCGCGCAGCCAATCGGCGAACGCGACGCGGCCGTGCGAGACCGCATGCACCGCGCTGCCGGATCTGGCGGCCAGCAGCAGGCCGCTGCTGCGGCGCCCGCTGTCGTCGGCGGCGCCGAACGCGGTCAGGACCTTGCCCTGCAGCGGCCAGGCGAGCTGGCCGCGCAGCGACGCGAACGGCTGCGCGCCGGACAGCTGCCGGGGAATGTCGGCGAACACGTCGCGCAGGCGTTCGATCAGCGCGGTCAGTTCCGTCTCGTCGCGGCCGAGCGCGGCGATGCGCGCGGCCTGGTCCTTGAGCTGGCCCTCCATCGCCTCCAGCCGCCGCGCCCGCTCGGCGCGCCCGGCCTCGAGCCGCTCGCCCTCGGCGCTGCGCGCGGCACGCGTGGCGGCGAGCTCGGCGCGCGCCGCGGTGATGGTCGCCTCGAGCGTGGCCAGTTCGCGCAGGTCGCCGCGCAGGCGCTCGATCTGGCCGACCTGCGCGCGCTGGAAGTAGCGGTGGTAGGCCAGCACGCGCGCGATCGCGGCGACGTCGTCCTGCTGCAGCAGCAGCTTCAGTTCCTCGTCGTGGCCGAGCGCGTAGGCCGAGCGCAGCAGCACGGCGAGCGCCGCGCGCTGCGCCCTCAACGCGCCTTCAAGCTCGCCGCGGCGGCCGTCGAGGTGGTCCAGCTCGGCCTGCTGCACGGCCAGCTTGTCATCGAGCGCGTGCACGTCCTTGGCCACCGCGGCCAACGCGAGTTCCTGCTCGCGCAGCGCGCGCACGGCTTCGCCGCGCTGGTCGGTGGTCGCGCGCTGCTGCGCGGCCAGCGCCGCGAGCTCGGCGCGCACGGCCTCGAGCCGCTGGCGCGCGGCCTGCTCCTGCGCGGCGCGCTGCGCCGCATCGGGCTGGTCCTGCGCCGGCGCGACGGTGGCCAGCGCCAGTGCGAGGGCCGCGACGACGAGCGCGCGACGCAGGCGGCGCGCGCGTATCGAGGCGGCGGGCGCGCGGCGCGGCACTTACAGGAATTCGACCAGGCTGTGCCCGGTCATCTCCGCCGGCTGCGGCAGGCCCATCAGCGCGAGTACGGTCGGCGCGAGGTCGCGCAGCGCGCCATGGTGCAGGCGCGCGGCACGGCCGAGGTAGACCAGCGGCACCGGCCCGACCGTGTGCTGCGTGTGCGGCACGCCGTTGGCGTCGACCATCTGCTCGAGGTTGCCGTGGTCGGCGCTGACCAGCATCTCGCCGCCGGCCGCGCGGATCGCCGTGGCGAGCCGGCCGAGCGCGACGTCGACCGCCTCGGCCGCCTTGATCGCGGCGGTCTCGACCCCGGTGTGGCCGACCATGTCCGGATTGGCGATGTTGCAGACGATGAAGTCGAAGCGGCGCGTGGCGATCGCCTCGACCAGGCGGTCGGTCAGCTCGGGGCAGCTCATCTCCGGCTTGAGGTCGTAGGTCGCGACCTGCGGGCTCGGCACGAGGATGCGCTCCTCGCCGGCGAACGGCGCCTCGCGGCCGCCGGAGAAGAAGAACGTGACGTGCGCGTACTTCTCCGTCTCGGCGATGCGCAGCTGGGTCAGACCCCGCGTGGCGAGGTACTCGCCGAGCGTGTTGTGCATCGACTGCGGCGGAAACGCGATCGCGCTCGCGGCCAGGCCCTGCTCGTACTCGGTCAGCGTCACGAACGCGGCCAGCTGCGGCACGCGCGAACGCGCGAAGCCGGCGAAGCCGGTATCGACGAACGCGTGCGACAGCTCGCGCGCGCGGTCGGCGCGGAAGTTCATGAACACGACCGCATCGCCGTCCTCGACGCGCGCGCCGCCGGCGATCACGGTCGGCTTGACGAACTCGTCGTTCTCGCCGCGCGCGTAGGCGGCGTGCAGCGCGGCGAGCGCGTCGTCGGCCTGGAACGGCGCATGCGCCTCGGCGATCGCCTCGTACGCGAGGCGCACGCGGTCCCAGCGCTGGTCGCGGTCCATCGCGTAATAGCGGCCGCAGACGCTCGCGATGCGCGCGTTGCCGAGGCGACGGCAATGCGCCTCGAGCGCGCGCAGGCTCGGTTCGGCGCTGCGCGGCGGCGTATCGCGGCCGTCGAGGAACGCGTGCACGGCCACGCGCGCGACGCCGCGCCGCGCCGCGAGGTCGAGCAGCGCCTGGATGTGCGCCTCGTGGCTGTGCACGCCGCCCGGGCTGAGCAGGCCGAACACGTGCAGCGTACCGCCGTTCGCCGTGACCGCGTCGCAGGCGCCGGTCAGCGCGGCGTTGTCGAAGAACGAGCCGTCGGCGATCGCCGCGTCGATGCGGGTCAGGTCCTGGTAGACGATGCGGCCCGAGCCGATGTTCATGTGGCCGACTTCGGAGTTGCCCATCTGGCCCGCGGGCAGGCCGACGTGCTCGCCGTGCGTGTCGACCAGCGTGTGCGGGCACTCGGCGAGCAGGCGGCGCCAGTTCGGCGCGTGCGCCTGCGCGATCGCGTTGTGCGCGGTTTCGACGCGATGGCCCCAGCCATCGAGGATCAGCAGCAGGATCGGTTTGGGTCGGGCCACGGGGCGGGCATCCGGCAGTCGTACATGAGCGGCAATGCTAGCCGAACGCACCGGGAGCGGCGCGCTTCAACCTTTGCGGCGGCCGGCGCATCCAAGCGTCCGAATCCCCCCACCGGAGCCTTCGCCATGCCGCGCACCCTCGTCCTGTCCACCGCCCTCCTGCTGTGCGTCGCCGGCGCCGCCGCCGCGCGCGGCATTGACGTCGACAAGGTCAACGGCTCGATCCGCATCGACAGCGGCCAGCAGGCCGGCAACCTGACCACCGTCAACGGCTCGATCCGCGTCGCCGACGGCGCCAGTGCCGATAGGACCACGACCGTCAACGGCAGCATCGAGTTCGGCGCGCGCACCACGATCGAAGCGATCGAAACCGTCAACGGCAGCGTCACGCTCGGCGACGAGGCCAAGGTCGCGCGCACGGTCGAAGCGGTCAACGGCTCGATCCGCCTCGGCAAGGGCGCCGACGTCGCCGGCCACGTGTCCAACGTCAATGGCCGCATCGCCCTCGACGCCGCGCACGTCGGCGGCGGCATCGAAACGGTCAGTGGCGACATCGAGATCGGTGCCGACTCGCGCGTCGAGGGCGGCCTGCTGGTCGACAAGCCGAGCGGCTGGTCGTGGGGCAAGTCGCGCAACCCGCGCGTCGTGATCGGCCCGCGCGCGGTCGTCACCGGTACGCTCGAGTTCCGCCGCGACGTCAACCTCTACGTCAGCGACAGCGCGAAGATCGACAAGGTGGTCGGCGCGACGCCGCAGAAGTTCCCCGGCGAGCAGCCCTGATCCATTCGAGCCGCGCGGTACGAGCAACCTGCCCGCACAAAAATGCGCGGCGCCACGGATGGCGCCGCGCGAAGACTGCGTTGCTGGAGGGGTGCCCCGTCCGTGGGGCGAAGACGGCGTCCGCTGCGCACCGGATGCTGCTCGCGCACCGTCGCAGATCCTGCGACGAGTCGGAACGCCGTCTCGCTTCGACGCTTGCGCGGCCGGAGCGGAATCCGCACGATGCGCGGCGTCCGCGACTACCACCCTGCACCATGCCATTGCTGCTGTTCGCCTCGCTCGCGTTGCAGATCCTGTGTGCCGTCCATGTCGTGCGCAGCGGCCGCCCGCTGTACTGGATCTGGTTGCTGCTGATCGGCTCCTACCTCGCCGTGCTGATCTACGTGCTGGTCGCGGTGCTGCCGGACCTGCGCAACGATCCGCGCAGCCGCAAGGTGGGCCGGCAGGTGCTCGCCACGCTCGATCCGGCGCGCCAGCGCCGACATATCCAGCAGCGTCTGGAGCTGGCCGACACGACCGACAACCGCCGCGCGCTGGCCGAGGAATGCCTGCGGCTGGGCGACTACGCGAACGCGGCCGAGCTGTACCGCTCGATCCTCAAGGGCATGTATGCGACCGAGCCGCTGTTCATGCTCGGCCTTGCGCAGGCGCAGGTCGGCGCCGCCGACTACGCCGGCGCGCGCGCCACGCTCGATGCGCTGATCGCGGCGAACCCGGACTTCCGCTCCAGCGACGGCCACCTGCTGTACGCGCGCTGCCTGGAGGAGCTCGGCGAACACGCGGCCGCGCTGCACGAATACGAGGCGCTCGCGCGCAGCTATCCGGGCGAGCAGGCGCGCTTCCGCTATGCGAACCTGCTGCGCCGCCACGAGCGCCTCGACGAGGCGCGCGAGGTGCTGTGCGACATGCTGCGCCGGGCGCGGCTGGCGCCGCGCTACTACCGGCGCAAGGAGCGCGAATGGCTCGAAGCGGCCAAGCGCGAGCTGAGCGCGCTCGAAACGGGCTGAGCACCTGCGCGCGCGGATGCGCGCGCAGGTGGCCGGCTCACGCCGCCTTCGCGCCGGCGCGCGCGAGCACCTTCTCGATGCTCGCCTGCGTGATCGGGTGGTAGCCGGGCTTGGCCTTGGCATAGACCGAGCGCGCGAACTTCAGACCATCCGGCGTCTGCGCCAGCGCCTCGTACAGCGGCACGACGAGGTAGCGGCGGCCGATGCGCGTCATGTACTCGGCCATCGCGGTGCGCGCCGGCGCGTAGCCGCTGCGGATCGACACCAGGTACCAGCGCCGCGCGATCTCGGCGTTGGCGTGGCCGGTCAGGTGCCAGGCGGCGTCGAATGCGGTCAGCGCGGCCGGCGCGACCTTTTCCGGCAGGCCGTCGAGGAAGTACATCCACTCCTGCGTGTTCCAGTCCTTCGCGCCGACGTCGGCCGGCTTGCGCGTGCCGGCCAGCCACTCCGCGCGCGCGGCGGCGATCGCGGCGAGGCGCGGCGAGGCCGGCACCGCGGCGTCGGCCGGGATGCCCGGCTGCTCGATCCACGCCTTGACCTCGGCCAGGCTCATCTTGCCCGGGTATTTGTCGAGCAGGTTCGGCGCGAGGTAGTCGAGCATCTGTTGCGTGGTGATGCTCTGGAACGCGAAGTGGTCGAAATAGCCGCGCAGGTAGGCGTCGAACGCGTCGCGGCCGAACTTCGCCTCCAGCGTGCGCAGCAGCCAGGCGCCCTTGGTATAGGCGAAATCCGAACCGGCGTCGTCGCCGCTGCGGCCGGTCAGGTCCGGCACCAGGCGCTGGTCGGCCGGATCGGTCGTGGCGAGTTCGCCGCGCAGCTCGTCGGCGGCGAGGATGAACTCCTCGTCGGCCTGCGCCTTGCCGTAGACCGCCTCGACAATGCGGTTCTCGACGTAGCTGGTGAAGCCCTCGTTGAGCCACATGTGCGCCCAGCTCGCATTCGTGACGAGGTTGCCGGACCACGAATGCGCCAGCTCGTGCGCGACCAGCGCGGTCAGGCTCTTGTCGCCGACGATCACGGTCGGCGTGGCGAAGGTCATGCGCGGGTTTTCCATGCCGCCGTACGGGAAGCTCGGCGGCAGCACGAGGATGTCGTAGCGGCCCCAGCGGTAAGGGCCGTACAGCTTCTCGGTAGCCGCGATCATCGCCTCGGTGTCGGCGAACTCCTGCGCCGCCTTGTCCACCATCGACGGCTCGGCGTAGACCGCGCTGCGCGGGCCGGTCTCGCGCACGGCGAGGTCGCCGGCCGCGATCGCGAGCAGGTACGACGGAATCGGCTGCTCCATCGTGAAGCGGAAGTCGCCGTCGAGCGCGTGCTTCGCGTCGTTGTTCGCGCTCATCACCGCGCGCAGCGCCTTGGGCACCTTCACATGCGCGCTGTAGGTGAAGCGCACCGCCGGCGTGTCCTGCAGCGGCACCCAGCTGCGCGCGTGGATCGCCTCGGACTGCGAATACATGAACGGCTGCTTCTTGCCGGCGGTCTGCGCCGGCGTCATCCACTGCAGGCCGGACGCGGTCGGCGCGGTGCGGTAGCGGATGCGCACCGCCGTGGCCGGCTTGTCGAGCTCGATGTGCAGCGCGGAACCGAGGATCGGATCGCGCACATCGAGGCGATGCTTTACGGTGCGCACGGCGCCGCCGTCGAGCGCCTCGACCTTGTCGATGGTCAGGTCGCGCGTGTCGAGCACGAGTTCGCGCGCGGCCTGGTCGTGCCAGTCGAGCGTCAGCTCCGCGCTGCCGGCGAGCTGGCGTTTGGCGAAATCGACGTCGAGGTCGAGCGCGAGCGCGCGCACCGACACCTGGTCGGCGTTCGCGTAGCTGTGCGGATCGGGCGCGGCAAGCGCGGACGCCGCGAACAACGCGGCGCTACAGGCGATGAGACGAGGCAGGAACACGGCGACTCCGGTGGCTGGAAACCACCCGATTGTCACCGAAACGGCGCCGCGGCGCCGCTGCCGTCAAACGCGGTAGCCGCGATGGATCGCGACGATGCCGGCGGACAGGTTGCGCACGTCGACGCGCGCGAGGCCGGCGGCTTCCATCATCGCCTTCAGCGTCGCTTGGTCCGGGTGCTTGCGGATCGACTCGGCGAGATAGCGGTAGCTGGCCGCGTCGCCGGCGATCAGCTGGCCGATGCGCGGCAGCACCTGGAACGAATGGAAGTCGTACAGGGGCTTGAGGAACTCGGCGCGCACGGCGGAGAACTCGAGCACCAGCGCGCGGCCGCCGACCTTCAGCACGCGGTGGATCTCGGCCAGCGCGTTCTCCTTGTGGGTGACGTTGCGCAGGCCGAATGCCATCGTCACGCAGTCGAAGCTCTGGTCCGGGAACGGCAGCGCCTCGGCGTCCATCTGCGCCCACTCCAGGCCGCGCACGAGGCCGCGGTCGAGCAGGCGGTCGCGACCGACGCGCAGCATGTCGCCGTTGATGTCGCCGACGACGACGCCGCCCTTCGCGCCGACCTTGGGCAGCAGCAGCGCGGCGATGTCGCCGGTGCCGCCGGCGAGGTCGAGCACGCGGTCGCCCTCGCGCACGCCGCTGGTCGCGACGAAGTAGCGCTTCCACAGGCGGTGCACGCCGAACGACATCAGGTCGTTCATGATGTCGTACTTGCGCGCGACCGAGGTGAAGACTTCGCCGACGAGGCGGGCCTTGTCGGTTTCGGGGACGTCGCGGTAACCGAAATGCGTGGTGCGGGGTGAGTTCATGCCGACATGGTAACGCAAGCACCGCGCGGCCCGCGGGGGCGAACGCCCCTGTTTGCCGCGCTCACTGCAGGAACGCGCCGGCGAACACGCCGCAGCCGACCAGCGCGAGCACGATCGAGCCGAACCAGGCCGCGCGCCGGCGCGTCAGCGCGGCAACCGCGCCGAGTGCGATCGCCACCTGCAGCAGCGCGACCGCTTGCGCGAAGAAATGGTGCCGGTGCATCAGCGCGTCGGCCTCGGCGGTGCGGCGATCGCGCTCGCGCTCCAGCGCCTCGGCCTTCGCGCGGCCCTGCGCCTGGTCCGCCGCATAGCGCTCGGCGCTTGCGGCGAGTGCGGCCGGCGGCGGCTTGTCGAACGCGGCCCAGACCGCCTTCTGCGCGTCGACCAGCGCGACCTTGAGGCCCTTGGCCTGGTAGTACGCCCACTGGTCCGACGCCTCGCCCTGCAGCCGCGCCGCCTCGGTCTTCAGCGCCAGCGCCTCGTTCACGCTGGCGCCGGCCTCGAGCGAGGCGATCGCGGCGAACGCGGCGAACAGCGCGGTGGTCAGCGCGATGCCGCGCAGCAGCGCGCTGGCCTTGCGCTCGAGCTCGTCGTCGATCGCTTCGCGCAGCTTGTCGGTGTCGACTTCCGCTTCTTCGGGCATGGCGGCCGCGCCGCTCGGACCGGACGCGCCGATTCTACGCCCGGCGTGGCGCGCGCGATCAGGGCGCGCGGCTCAACCCGGCCGCGGCGAGCGCGTCGAGGTAGGCCTGCCAGTTGCGCGCCTGGTCGCGGCCGAGTTCGTGCAGCACGCTCCACGAGAACAACCCGGTCGCGTGGCCGTCGGAGAAGCGCAGCAGCACGGCGTAGTTGCCGACCGGCTCGACCGCGTCGATGTTGACGTCGCGCTTGCCGGCGACCAGCTTGCGCTGGCCCGGACCGTGCCCCTGCACCTCGGCGCTCGGCGAATGCACGCGCAGGTATTCGGCCGGCAGGCGGAACGTCTCGCCGCTGTCGAAGGCGACTTCGAGCACGTGCGAGGCGCGGTGCAGGGTGATGCTGGTCGGTTGCGGGCTGGTCATGCTGATCGCGGCTACCTTTACGCGGCTGCTTCTTGTAGGAGCGGCTTCAGCCGCGATGCTTTGCGCTCGCGCCGAACACCATCCCCACCCAACCCTCCCCTTGAAGGGGAGGGCTTTGAAGCTCAGTGCACCGTGTCGGAGACCGGCGCGCGCGGCGCCTGCGGATCGCCCGGCGAACCGGCGACCTGCCACAGCGCGTCAAGGTAGCCCGAGCCGAAGCTGATCGAGCCGATGTTCTCGAACTCGTAGGCGCCGGTGTCCGGGTACCACTGCGCGTTCGGGTCGAGTTCGCGCAGCACCAGCGCGTCGCGCTCGACCGCGTCGAGCTGGCCGACGTAGCTGATCTCGCCCTCGTCGTCCTCGACCATGTTGACCGAGACCAGCGGCGCGCAGGCCGCGGCCGACTGCGCGATCGCGGCCCAGTCGTCGAGGCGGAAGCCCTCGGGCACGCGGAGCTCCTCGCCGCGCAGCGCGAGCGCCTTCTCGACGAACTCGCGCGACGGATCGGTCTCGAGCGCGCTGATGTCGGCGATCGCGATCGCGATGTGGCCGTCGAAGCGCATCGTGTCGCCGATCTCGGCGACCAGGCAGAAGTCGCGCGACAGCGCGACGACGTAGCCGTGGATGGTGCCCGGCTGCAGGCGCTCGCGCTGGATGCGCAGCGGAATGCGCTGCTCGAAGGCGTCGCGCAGGTCGGCGCGCAGGCCGCGCGCCTTGAAGGGAACAACAGTGGTCATGTGCGTATGGTCGGGTAGCGGGGCGGTTGGTGCAAGTTCCGATGCAGGATCGACGGTGTTCGCGACGAAGGCCAAGGAACTGGACGACCTGCATCCGCAGGTCGCCCTTCGGGCCATTCGCTGCGCGAATGTTCGCTTCGCCATCCTGCCTTCGCAGTCCGGCGTTCGCCGGGATGACGAGCTCGGATTGCCAATCCCGAATCTCCAATCCCGAATCCCGGCTTACAAGATGTACCGCGACAGATCCTCGTCCTGCACCAGCCCGCCCAGATGCGCCTCGACGTAGTCCGCGTCGATGCGGTAGTGCTGGCCGCCCTTGTCCGAGGCCTCGTAGGATATCTCGTCGAGCAGGCGTTCGAGCACGGTGTGCAGGCGGCGCGCGCCGATGTTCTCGGTGCGCTCGTTGACCTGGTAGGCAATCTGCGCCAGGCGCGCGATGCCGTCCGGGGTGAACTCGATGCTGACGCCCTCGGTGCCGAGCAGCGCGGTGTACTGCTTGGTCAGCGCGTGCTGCGGTTCGGACAGGATGCGCTTGAAGTCCTCGGCGCTGAGCGCGGCCAGCTCGACGCGGATCGGAAAGCGCCCCTGCAGCTCCGGCACGAGGTCGGACGGCTTGGCCAGCGAGAACGCGCCGGAGGCGATGAACAGGATGTGGTCGGTCTTGACGATGCCGTACTTGGTCGCGACCGACGAGCCCTCGACCAGCGGCAGCAGGTCGCGCTGCACGCCCTCGCGGCTGACGCCGGCGCCGCTGAACTCGCCGCGCTGCGCGATCTTGTCGATCTCGTCGATGAACACGATGCCGTTCTGCTCGGCATTGGCGAGCGCCTGCGTCTTGATCTCCTCGTCGTTGACGAGCTTGCCGGCCTCCTCCTCGATCAGCATCGGCCGCGCCTGCGCGATGCTCAGCTTGCGCGACTGCGTCTTCTGCCCGGCCAGCGACTGGAACATGCCGCGCAGCTGGCTGGTCATCTCCTCCATGCCCGGCGGCGCCATGATCTCGACACCGACGTTCATCGCGAAGTCGAGCTCGATCTCGCGCTCGTCGAGCGCGCCCTCGCGCAGCTGCTTGCGCAGTTTCTGGCGCGTGTCGGCCTCGCGCGCATCGGGGATCGCCGGCTCGTTGGCGAAGCCGACGCCGTGGCGGCGCGGCAGCAGCGCATCGAGGATGCGGTCCTCGGCGCGGTCCTCGGCCTGCGAACGCACGCGCGCCTTGGCCTGCTCGCGCGTCATCTTGACCGCGGTGTCGGCGAGGTCGCGGATGATCTGCTCGACGTCCTTGCCGACGTAGCCGACCTCGGTGAACTTGGTCGCCTCGACCTTGATGAACGGCGCGTTGGCGAGATTGGCCAGGCGCCGCGCGATCTCGGTCTTGCCGACACCGGTCGGGCCGATCATCAGGATGTTCTTCGGCGTGACCTCCTCGCGCAGCGAAGGATCCAGCTGCATGCGCCGCCAGCGGTTGCGCAGCGCGATCGCGACCGCGCGCTTGGCCGCGTTCTGGCCGATGATGTAGCGGTCGAGTTCGTTGACGATTTCGCGGGGGGTGAGTTCAGACATGGCCGGGAATTGGGAATGGGGAATCGGGAATGGCAAAGGCGGGAAACAGGCGGGTCTTGTCGCTCTTGCGATTCCCTATTCCCGATTCTCCATTCCCAGCTCCTCGATCGTGATGTTGTGGTTCGTATAGATGCAGATGTCGCCGGCGATACCGAGCGCCTTCTCGACGATCGTGCGCGGGTCGAGCTCGGTGTTCTCGAGCAGCGCCTTCGCCGCGGCCTGCGCGAACGGGCCACCGGAGCCGATCGCGATCAGCCCGTTCTCCGGCTCGAGCACGTCGCCGTTGCCGGAGATGATCAGCGAGGTGGTCTTGTCGGCGACAGCGAGCAGCGCCTCGAGGCGGCCGAGGCGCCGCTCGGTGCGCCAGTCCTTGGCCAGCTCGACCGCCGCGCGCGTGAGGTTGCCGCCGTGCTTGTCGAGCTTCTGCTCGAACAGCTCGAACAGCGTGAACGCGTCCGCGGTCGCACCGGCGAAGCCGGCCAGCACGTCGCCCTTGCCGAGGCGGCGGATCTTGCGCGCGTTCGCCTTCATCACCGTGTTGCCAAGCGTGACCTGGCCATCGCCGCCGATGACGACCTTGTCGCCGCGGCGCACGGAGACTATGGTGGTGGCGTGGAAGCTTTCCATGACGGGCCCTGTTCGTGGGAGCGATCGAGATAGGGCCCGCCATTTGCGTTTGCAAGCCTCGCGGCCCGAGGCAAGGCAAGAGCAGCAGCGGCAAAGATTGAAACATGGAGCACACCGAGGAAAAGCCCTTGGATTCGTTCCTTTCTCTCGGAGTTTTCTTTCTCCGTGTGCTCTGTGTTTCAGGCTTCCGGCTTCGGCTTTGCGTCGCCCGTGCCCCGCCGCCGCGCGCGCGGATGCGCCGCGTCGTAGACCTTGGCCAGGTGCTGGAAATCCAGGTGCGTGTAGATCTGCGTGGTGCCGATGTCGGCGTGGCCGAGCAACTCCTGCACCGCGCGCAGGTCGCCGGAGGATTCGAGCAGGTGGCTGGCGCAGGAATGGCGCAGCAGGTGCGGGTAGACGCGCTTCCACACGCCCTGCGCCTGCGCGCGGCGCTTGAGGCGCGCGCGCACGCCGTTCGGCGTCAGCGGCGCGCCGCGGCGGCCGCGCACGAGCGGATCGTCGTCGCGGCAGGCGTCCTGCGCGCGCAGCGCGGCGAGTGCAGCCAGTGCCTTGGCGCCGACCGGCACGATGCGCGTCTTGCTGCCCTTGCCGGTCACGCGCAACAGGCCACCGGCGGCGTCGAGGTCCTTCCAGCGCACGCCGCACAGTTCGGCCACGCGCAGGCCGCTCGAGTACAGCAGCTCCAGCAGCGCGCGGTCGCGCACTGCCTCGGGATCGTCGCCGGGCACCTCGACCAGTTGCCCCATCTCGTCGGCGTCGAGCACCTCGGGCAGCTTGCGCTTGACCTTGGGCGAGCGCAGGCCGATGGCCGGGTTGGTGGCGACCTCGCCCTCGCGCGCGAGGAAGCGGAAGAAGCTGCGCCAGGCCGAGGCGAGGCCGCGCAGCGTGGCCGGCGCGTAATGGTGCCTGCGGTGCTGCTCGGCCAGCAGCGCCTGCATCTGGTCGGCGGCGAGGTCGCGCCAGCGCGTCAGCCCAGCCTGCTCGGCGTAGTCGGCCAGGCCCGACAGCGCGTGCGCGTAGTGCTCGACCGTGCTGGGCGAGTAGCGGCGCTCGTCGCGCAACCAGGCGAGGAAACGGTCGACCGCCGCGGCGAGCGGCACGCTGGCCGCGCTCATGTCAGGCCGCGGCCGGGAAGCGCGCGAGCGCGGTCGCCACCGCCTCGCCGATCAGCTTCAGGAACACCGTGCCCATGCCCGGGTGGAAGCGGTTGGCGTCGTGGCTGCCGATCGCGAGCAGGCCGGCGCTGCCGATCGGCAGCAGCACGGCCGAATGCACCTCGACCGCATGCGTGCCGAACAGCACGTCGAGCTTCTCCGGCTGCAGCCGTCCGCACAGCGGTTCGGCGCGCTTGAAGAACTCGGCGAACGCCGGGAACGCGCCGGCGCCCTCCGGCGCGGCGATCAGCCACGGCGCGACCGGCAGGTCCGCATCGGCGCGGAACAGCAGCAGGCGCACGAAATCGGTGTGGAAGTCCTCGGTCAGCGCGGCGACGATCGCGCTGACAGTTTCCGGCAGCGTCCGCGCGCGCATCAGCGCCAGGGTCAGCGTGTGCACGCGCACCATCAGCGCCTCGTTCTCGTGCGCGATGTCGATCAGTTCGTGCAGGCGCCTGTTCAGGTCGCGGTTCTTGTCGCGCAGCACGTCGAGCTGGTAGCTCGCCAGCGACGCGGCCGAGCCCTGCTCGCGCGGCAGCACCAGCGCCAGCGCGAGGTCGGGAAAATCGTTGAGGAAGTCCGGATGGCGGCGCAGGTAGCTGGCCACCTCCATCGCGTCGAGGCCTTCCTTGATGCTGAGTTCGCTCATGACTTCCTCGTGTTTGGCCTGCGGGCCTCGTCATTCCGGCGAAAGCCGGAATTCAGCTTGCTTCGGACGCGGCAAATGTACCGGGACAGCGGAGCCGGTGGCGTCACCGCCGTCACGCATCCCACACGCCTTCGAACACGAACGTCGCCGGCCCGGTCATCCACAGCGGATGGCCGGGGCCGTCCCAATGGATCGCCAGTTCGCCGCCCGGCAGCGCGACGCGCACGTCGGCGTCGAGCTTAGCGCGCCGGCGCAACACCGCAACCGCGGCGCAGGCGCCGCTGCCGCAGGCCAGCGTCTCGCCGACGCCGCGCTCCCATACGCGCAGGCGGATCGCGCCGCGCGAGAGCAGCTGCGCGAAGCCGACGTTGCAGCGCTGCGGGAACGCGGCCGCATGTTCGATCTGCGGCCCGAGCACGGCGACCGGCGCGGCGTCGATGTCGTCGACCTCAACCAGCGCATGCGGGTTGCCCATCGACACCGCGCCGATCTCGACGTCGCGGCCGACCACGTCGATCGTGTAGCGCACGCGCTCGATCTCGTGCGCCGAGGCCTCGACCACCAGCGGTATATCGGCCGGCGCGAAGCGCGGCTCGCCCATGTCGGCGCGCACCTCGCCGTCCGCGAGCAGCTTGACCGCGACCGGCCCGGACGGACTCTCCAGCCGCACCTGGCCCACGCCGAGCGCGCCGGCGCGCGCGAGCCAGCGCACCACGCAGCGCAGGCCGTTGCCACACTGGCCGGCCGGCGTGCCGTCGGTGTTCCAGATGCCGTAGGCGAACGCGCAGGACCGGTCGCGCGCCGGCTCGATCGTCAGCAGCTGGTCGAAGCCGACGCCGAAATGGCGGTCGCCGAGCAGGCGGATCGCGGCCGCGTCGAGCGCGAGCGGCCGTTCGCGGCAATCGACGACGACGAAGTCGTTGCCGAGGCCGTGCATCTTGCTGAAAGGCAGCGCCACGGCGTGGCGGTGTCAGTGGCCGGATGACGCGGGCGCCGGCTGCGATTGCGACGGCGCCGGCTGCGGCTTGACCAACGGCCCCTTGTTGCCGCAGGCGGCCAACGCCAGCGCGATCAACAGAAGCGGCAGGACACGAAGGAGCGGACGGAGCGGCGGCATGTCAAGGGTCCGGCGGAAGCGTCGCCGCAGTATAGATCGCTCCGCCGCGGCGGCGTAGGCGTGTTCACCCACCAGCAACAGCCAGAACCACGGAGCACACAGGGCACACCGAGAAAAGCCGCCGGAAGTTGAAGCAAGCGCCCGGATCGGCCCCTTCTCCGTGCACCCTGTGTGCTCCGTGCTTCAATCTTCGACGTTGATACGCGCACCGCGGCCGCCTACGCCAGCGCCTTCTCGTAGCGCAGCGCGTCGTGGCCGTCCTCGTAGTAGGCGAGGTGCGTGCCGAAGCGCTGATAGCCGTGGCGCTCGTACAGGCGCTGCGCGACAGCGTTGTCGACGCGCACTTCCAGCCGCAGCAGCGGCCGGCCGCGCCGGCGCGCGTGGTCCTCGGCCGCGTCGAGCAGGGCCTCGCCGATGCCGCGGCCGCGCTCGGACGCGGCGACCGCGATCGAATACAGCCGCGCGACGCGGCTGGTGCGGCGGTAGAACAGGATCGCCGCGCCGACGATCTGGTGGTCGCGCACGGCGACCAGCACTTCGGCGCTGAGGCTGTCGAGATGGCGGCCGATCTGGCGCGCGCTCATGCGCTCGCGCGCGAACGAAGCCTGTTCGAGTTCGACCAGCACATCGAGATCGCCGGGCGTCGCGCGCCGGATGCGCACCCTGCCGGTGGAGAGTTCGCGGGTTTCCATCGATGTGACCAGCGCCAACACGGCGCGCAGCCTAGTCGACGCGGCCGGCGCCCGCAACGCGTCGCGCGTACCTGATTCATGCCCGCTTCATCGGCGCGGCATCGCTGCACGCGGGCGCAAGGCTGTGTCACACTGCGGCCCCGAAATCATGACCGCCACCGCGCTCCCGCCCGCCGCCTTCCCGCCGCCCGCGAGCGCCTGCGTCGTCCCCTCGAACCTCCCTTCCAGGCCTCGCGCATGAGCCGGCTCGTCATCGTCGTCGAAAAAGCCTCGGACTGGGGCTCGTACTACCCGTCCGACAACGTCGTCACGGCGCAGGACTACCTGAAGGAAACCGTCGGCAGCGACGACGAGCGCACGCAGGTCATCAACCTGTGCCGCAACTACAAGTACCTGGGCACCGGCTACTACGTGTCGCTGCTGGCCGAGGCGCGTGGGCACCGGGTGATTCCGTCGGTGCGCACGATCAACGACCTGCGCCGGCGCTCGCTGTACGGCCTGGACATCGAGGACCTCAACGCCAAGCTCGGCAACTTCCTGCCGGCCGGCGGCCGCGACACGACCGATTTCGGCATCCTGGTCTACTTCGGCGAGACCTCGTACCCGGCGCTGGAAGATCTCGCGCGGCAGGTGTTCGAGACGTTCCCGTGCCCGATCCTGCGCATCGAATTCGAGCGCGAGCGGGTCTGGCAGATCGCCGCGCTGAAGCCGACCGGCCTGCACACGCTGTCCGATCCGCAGGAGGACGCGTTCGCGCAGGCGCTCGACAAGTTCTCCAAGAAGCTGTGGCGCAAGCCGCGCGCGCGCAAGAAGTTCCGCTACGACGTGGCCATGCTGGTCGATCCGAACGAGGCGATGCCGCCGTCGAACAAGCGCGCGCTCAAGCACTTCGTCGAGGCCGGCGCCGAGCTCGGCATCGAGGTCGATGCGATCACCAAGAACGACTACACCAAGCTGGCCGAGTACGACGGCCTGTTCATCCGCGAGACGACCGCGCTCGACAACCACACCTACCGCTTCGCCAACAAGGCGGAGAAGGAGGATATGGTGGTCATGGACGATCCGAGCTCGATCCTGAAGTGCACCAACAAGATCTACCTGCACGACCTCTTGAAGTCGCGCAAGCTGCCGACGCCGCGCACCGAGATCCTGTACCGCGACGACGCGAAGAAGATCGCCGAGCTGCCCGACCTGCTCGGCCTGCCGATCGTGCTGAAGATCCCGGACGGCTCGTTCTCGCGCGGCATCGTCAAGGTCGAGGACGCCGAGCACCTGAAGAAGGCGGTCGACGACCTGTTCCAGCACACCGCGCTGGTGCTGGCGCAGGAGTACATGTTCACCGACTTCGACTGGCGCATCGGCGTGCTCAACCGCGAGCCGCTGTACGCGTGCAAGTACTTCATGTCGCGCGGCCACTGGCAGATCTACAACCACGGCGCCAAGGGCAGCGCGAAGTCCGGCGGCTTCCAGACGCTGCCGGTGCGCGAGGCGCCGGCCGAGATCGTCAAGCTTGCGCTGAAGGCGACCGCGCCGATCGGCGACGGCCTGTACGGCGTCGACCTGAAACAGGCCGGCGAGCGCAGCGTGGTGATCGAGGTCAACGACAACCCGTCGATCGACGCCGGCGTCGAGGACGCCTACCTCGGCGAGGACCTGTACCGGCGCATCATGGACGAGTTCCTGCGCCGCATGGAGCGCAAGCGGCTGGGCCTGCGCGGCTGAATTGCCAAGCGCTGCAACGACAGCGCCACTGCCAGCGTCTAGGCTGCGGTAGCCGCGCCCTGTGCGGCGTCACGCAATGGACGCATGACCAGCCCCCACGCAACGCGCCGGACGGCGCTCGCCGCCTTCGCCGTGCTCGCCGCGCTCGCCTGCATCGGCATACCGGCCTGGCAACTGATCGGCCCCGGCCCGTTCGACTGGCACATCCGCCAGCCCGCGTTCGTACAGGGCGGCCTGGAGGCACTCGTGCTGCTCGGCCTCGTCGCCGGCGGCTGCGCGCTCGGCCGGCGCGGCGCGCTGCTCGGGCTGGTCGCGCTGCCACTCGCGTTGTACCTGCGCCGCCACGCGGTCGACGTGCCGCTGCTGCTCGACCTGCTGTACCTGGAGGCCGTGATCGGCCTCGGCGTCGGCGTGCGGCGCGTGTTGCGCCTGCCGCCGCCGCAGGATGGGCGCGGCTACCTGCAGGCGTTCGTGCTCGGCTTCCTGCTCTGGAGCCTGCTCGCCTGGAGCCTGTCGGCACTCGGCCTCGGCTCGATCAAGGCGCTGCGTGCGCTGACGCTGCTGCTGGCGCTGCCGGCGGCCGCCGCGCGGCACACGCCGTTCGCGTTGTACCTGTGGCGCGGGCTGCGTGCGCAGGCGCCGGCCGCGCGCGCGTGGAGTGGCGCGCTGGCCGCATGGATCGCGGTGCTGTACGCGCGCAGCAACGTCGTGTTCGGCTACGACGCGCAGTGGTACGGCCTGCGCGGCGAGTACGTGCTGGCGCCGGGCCGCTCGGTGTTCGAGCCGCTCGGCCTGGTCTCGCCGGTGCACTATTTTCCCAAGCTGTACGAGGTGTTCCTGCTGCCGGTGAGCGCGCTCGGCGACAGCAGCGTGATCGTCGGCATGACGATTGGCATGCTCGTGCTGGTGCTGCTCGCCTGCCATGTGCTGGCCGAACGCGTGGCCGTGCCGCCGCGCGTGCGCCTGCCGGTGCTGGCGCTGATCGCCACGCTGCCGGCGCTGGCCAACTCGGCGCTGGAACCGAAGCCGGACGTGATCGCGCTGCTGTTCGTGCTGCTCGCCGCCGACGCCGCGCTGGCGTTCGCGCGCTCGCGCGCCGCGGCCGACGCGGCCTGGCTGCTCGCACTCGGCACGCTGGCGTGCCTGGCCAAGCTGATCGCGATCCCGTACGTCGGCGCGCTGCTGCTGGCCAGCCTCGTCGCAGCATGGCACGGACGCGCGACGGCCAGCGCGCCGCCGGCCGCACGCGCGGACACGCGGCTGGCGCTGGCGGCCGCCGGCGCGGCGCTCGGCGTAGCCGCGTTCGTCACCGCGCGCACGTGGTGGCTTGCCGGCATGCCGACGATCGGCCCGGATCCGCTGGTGCGGCTGTGGCACGCGCTCGGGCTGGACTTCGCCGCGCCGGTCGGGACGCTGCGCTGGACGCGCGCGCAGGACTGGGCGGACGTACCGCAGCTGGTGCTGGACTGGCTGTTTCGGCCGCAGGTGCTCGAGCACGTGGTGATTTCGTGGGTCGGCAACGTCTGGCTGTGGGCCGCCGTGCTCGCGCTGGCGGCGCGGCCGTGGCGCCGGTCGGCGGCGACGGCGGCGCATGCGCCGCTGCTCGCGCTGCTCGCGACCGGCGCGCTGCTGGCGGTGGCGGTCCGCTACCACGCGCGCGGCAGCGACGGCAATTACTTCCTCGCCGCGCTGCTGCCGGCGATCCTGCTCGCCAGCGGCGCCGCGTTCACGCGCCTGGCCACGGCGCCGCGCGCGTTCGCGCTCGCGCTCGCCTGCGTGCCGGCGTTCGCGCTGTTCCAGGCCGCCTACGCGTTCGCCAGCGCCGGCTGGACGCCCGGCACGCGTACGTTCGACGGCGTGCTGAACCGCAACTGGCACGACACGCGTCCCCTGCGCTGGAAGACGCTCGAACAGGCGGGGCTCGCGCGGATCGGCGCGTACCTGAAGGCCGCGCCGGGCGTGCCGCGCGCGGTCGGCTACGCGGCCGAGCCGGCGAGCTTCTGGCTGCCGGCGCGCTTCGAGCACTTGCAGACGGTTGCCTACTCGCGTCCCGAGTATGTCGACGACGAGGCGCGCTTCCTGCAGTTCCTGCGCGCGCAGCGCATCGCGTATCTGATCCTGCCCAGGCCCGACACGCCGCAGGCGGCGCGGGTCACGCCCGCGGTCCTGGCGGCCGCGCGGCAGCTGCAGGCCGATCCGGCGGTGCAGCGCGTCGAGGACCGCGACTACGTGCTGCTCGACCTGTCGGCACTCGTTGGCGCGACATCCGGCTGAGCGCGGCGCGCGGCACGCACCGATCGGCGCCGGCCCGGCGCCGTGTCGAGCCGCTGCGCCTGGCGCCGTCGCGGCGCGCCGCGCGCGGCGACGCGCAGGCGGCGCGCGAAAC
>JAACZU010000019.1 GCA_009996615.1 Rhodanobacteraceae bacterium
GCGCCGTTGCCGGCGTCTGCGACCGGCACCGCAGCCCTGGCCGGCCTGGCCGCCTGGGCCTCGCGCGGAGCGCGCGCCGGTGCGGCGTGCTCGCCGCGGCGTTCGCCGCGCTCGCCACGCGCACGCGGGGCGCGCGAGCGCGTGGTGTCGCCCTTGGGCGGCGGGCCGGCGGTGTTGCGCGCGGCATCGTCCGCTTCTTCCTCGGCGCTGAGCGCGGTGGCGGCGGACGCCTTGCGCGCGCGCGGCGGCGGCACGACCAGCATCTCCGGCTCGATCGAGGCGGTCGGGATCTTCTGCTCGATGTAACGCTCGATGTCGGGCAGGCTCATCGCGTACAGGTCGCAGGCGAAGCTGATCGCGTCGCCCTCGGCGCCCAGGCGCGCGGTGCGGCCGACGCGGTGCACGTAGTCCTCGGCGTCCTGCGGCAGGTCGTAGTTGAAGACGTGGCTGACGGCGGGGATGTGCAGGCCGCGCGCGGCGACGTCGGTCGCGACGAGGATCTCGATCTCGCCCTTCTGGAACTTGCCGAGCAGGCGCTCGCGCTTGGCCTGCGGCACGTCGCCGGACAACGTGGCGACGCCGAAGCCCTGCCGCTCGAGCACGCGCGTGACCTTCTCGGCCGCCATCTTGGTGTTGACGAACACGATCGAGCGGTGCGCGTCCAGGCGCGAGAGCAGGTTCAGCAGCAGCGGCTGCTTCTCCTCCTTGGCCGGGAAGTAGACCAGCTGGCGCACGCGGTCGGCGGTGACGTTGTCGGCCTCGACCGTCATCTTCTCCGGCTCGTTCATGTGCTCGTAGGCGAGCTCGAGCACGCGGTGCGACAGCGTCGCCGAGAACAGCATGCTCTGGCGCTGCTCGCGCGGCGGCATGCGCCGGAACAGGAAGCGGATGTCCTTGATGAAGCCGAGGTCGAACATGCGGTCGGCCTCGTCGAGCACGACCGCCTCGATCGCGTTGAACGAGAACACATGCTGCTTGAGGTAGTCGATCAGGCGGCCCGGCGTGGCGATGATGAGGTCGCAGCCGGCCTTGAGCGCGTCGCGCTGCTTGTCGTAGTCGACGCCGCCGTAGATCAGCGCCGAGGTCAGGCCGGTGTCGCGGCCGATGGTGCGGAAGTCCTTGTCGATCTGGATCGCCAGTTCGCGCGTCGGCGCGATGATGATCGCGCGCGGATCGGTCAGCTTGCGGTCGGCCGCGGCGGGCCGGGTCAGCAGGCGGTTCAGCACGGCGACCAGGAACGCGCCGGTCTTGCCGGTGCCGGTCTGCGCCTGGCCGGCGATGTCGCGGCCGGTCAGCGCAAGCGGCAGGGTCAGCGCCTGGATCGGCGTGCAGCGCGTGAAGCCGGTGGCGTTCAGGCCCGAGAGCAGGCGTGGATGCAGGTCGAAGCTTTCGAAGGTGATGTCGGTAAGGGGATGCTGGGACATGTGGTTTCTGCGGATCGTGGGAGCGCTCGCGTCGTCGGGCGCGGGCGCAGGGGGCGGGGGCAGGCGAAGGCCGCTGCGCGCCCTCGGCGCGTCCGGGAACCTTGCTGCCGTCCAGGTGCTCCGGCGCCCGACACATGGTGGCGCAGCGCCGCTCTTGCAATGCGCGCACGCGGTCCCCACCTTGCACGAGCCAGCCGTTTTGGGCTGAAATGAGCGTGCTTTCCCGCACCCCATTCCGCGCCGCCTGCATCGCCGAACCGCGCGAGTGTAGCGGAAGCGCGCCATCGGCGCGCGGCAGACCGCACAGGTGCCCGTGAAGCCGTCCCGCTCCCCCCTGATGATTTTTCCGGAGAATTTCCCGTGAGCGAACTCATTGCGCACGTCAACGACGACCAGTTCGACGAGCAGGTCCTCAAGTCTTCCGACCCGGTGCTGGTCGATTTCTGGGCCGAATGGTGCGGTCCGTGCAAGATGATCGCCCCGCTGCTCGACGACCTCGCCGCCACCTACCAGGGCAAGCTGAAGGTCGCCAAGATCAACATCGACCACAACCAGAAAACCCCGCGCAACTACAACGTGCGAGGCATCCCGACCCTGATGATCTTCAAGGATGGCAAGGTCGAGGCGACCCAGATCGGCGCCGCCAGCAAGACCCAGATCGCGCAGATGATCGACAAGGCGATTGCCTGAACGACCGGGATTGGAATCGGGATTGGGGACTGGCGCAAGCGGCTTCTCCCAATCCCGACTCCAGGCTTCACCGCTGGACGCCCGCAAATGGCGGTGCTAACGTAATCCACAAGCGAGCGCCCGGGGCCGAGTCCGCCCCGCCCGCTTCTCCCCGCTTCTTTATTCCCCTCCCTCCAGTTCCACCAACGGCGCCCAGCGAGGATTGCCCGTGTCCGAAAACGAAACGAACGAGAACGGCCAGAGTGCCGTCGCCCCGAGCCGTCCCGAGCCCCGGCAGAAGGCCCCGCGTGGCCAGCAGTCGCTGCCGCTGCCCGAAGGCGCGGCGGCTCCGGCCGAGCCGCGCAACGACGCCGCGTCGCCGGCAGGCGACGGCGGTGACGGCAATGCCGCCGCAGCCGCTGCGGCGCAAGGCGCGGGCGGCCAGCCGCAACAGGGCCAGGGCCAGGGCCAGGGCCAAGGCCAGGGTCAGAACCAGGGCCCGGGCCGCCGTGGGCGGCGCGACCGCCGCGGGCGCCACGGCGGCGGCGGTGGCGGCCAGCCGGCCAACCGCGGCGGCAACTTCGACGAGGACGAACTGGACGACTCGAAGAACGGCGGCGGCAACGGCCCGCTGATCGACCTCAACGAGCTCAAGCGCAAGAGCGCGGCCGATCTGCTGGCGCTGGCCGAGACGCTGGGCATCCAGGAAGGCGTCGCGCGCGCGCGCAAGCAGGACATCGTGTTCCTCGTGCTGAAGGCGCATGCGCGCGCCGGCGGCGGCATCTACGGCGAGGGCGTGCTGGAGATCCTGCAGGACGGCTTCGGCTTCCTGCGCGGCTTCGACGCGTCCTACCTGGCCGGTCCGGACGACGTCTACGTGTCGCCCTCGCAGATCCGCCGCTTCAACCTGCGCACCGGCGACTACATCACCGGCCGCATCCGTCCGCCGAAGGAAGGCGAGCGCTACTTCGCGCTGCTCAAGGTCGACACGATCAACGACGAGCCTCCGGAGGCATCGAAGAACAAGGTCCTGTTCGAGAACCTGACGCCGCTGTTCCCGCGCAAGGCGTTCCACCTCGAGCGCGGCAACGGTTCGTCCGAGGACATCACCGGCCGCATCCTCGACCTCGTCGCGCCGATCGGGCGCGGCCAGCGCGGCCTGATCGTCAGCCAGCCCAAGGCCGGCAAGACGATGATGCTGCAGAACGTCGCGCAGGCGATCGTGCACAACCATCCGGATGCGCACCTGATCATGCTGCTGATCGACGAGCGCCCCGAGGAAGTGACCGAGATGCAGCGCAGCGTGCGCGCCGAGATCATCTCCTCGACCTTCGACGAGCCGGCCGTGCGCCACGTGCAGGTCGCCGAGATGGTGATCGAGCGCGCCAAGCGCCTGGTCGAGCACAAGAAGGACGTGGTGATCCTGCTCGACTCGATCACGCGCCTGGCGCGCGCCTACAACACGGTAGTGCCGTCCTCCGGCAAGGTGCTGACCGGCGGCGTCGACGCGAACGCGCTGCAGCGCCCGAAGCGCTTCTTCGGCGCCGCGCGCAACGTCGAGGAAGGCGGCTCGCTGACGATCATCGCGACCGCGCTGATCGACACCGGCTCGAAGATGGACGAGGTCATCTACGAGGAGTTCAAGGGCACCGGCAACATGGAAGTGCACCTGAACCGGCGCATCTCGGAAAAGCGCGTCTACCCGGCCATCGACATCAACCGCTCCGGCACGCGCCGCGAGGAGCTGCTGATCGATCCGGACCAGCTGCAGAAGATCTGGATCCTGCGCAAGCTGCTGCACCCGATGGACGAGCTGGCGGCGATGGAGTTCATGCTCGACAAGATGAAGAACACGAAGACCAACGACGAGTTCTTCGGCGCGATGAAGCGCTGACTCCGCCTGTCGCACGTCCCCACGAAAAAGCCGGCACAAGCCGGCTTTTTCGTTGCATGCCGCCCTCTGTGAGACGAGCCAGAACGGGTTTTCCAGCCGTGGCGCACCAGATACCCTGGCGCTTCGCCCCGCTTACTCGGCTTGCTCGTCACACTTGGCCTGGGTACTGCCTGCTCCCGTACCATGGCCGGGCGGCGTCCAGTCCAGGCGAGTCTGGAACCATGGGCCGGGAGGCGGTCCCTTCGCCCGGACCCACGTGATACTGACGCTCCACCCGTCTGCGAATGACGCGCCCGCCGTGTACGTCGTCACGCCTGGATCACTGTTGACCGACACGGGCGGCAGCAGCGTGGCTGCGGTTGCGGCATCCTGCGCCGGCGGGACCGGTGGCCAGTTGCCACCACCACCGCCGTCTCCACCGCCACCGTTGTAGCCACCGCCTCCTCCGCCACCGCCACCGCCACCCGGCGTTACCGTGACGGGCGGCAGGCAAATATCCTGCTGCGGCGTTACCGGCGGCACCGGCGCCCCCATGCTCCTGAACCAGCCGGCGATATCCTTCACCGGCCTTACGACCGTTACGATCGAGCCGTCCGGCTGCTGGCTGACGATGGTTTCGGTTGCCGCGCTGATGACACCTGCACCGGCGGGCGCCGCCTCGTTGGCAGCCATAACACCCGCGGCGCGGGCTGCCGTGACAATGACAAGAATGGCCTTCAGGATCACCTTCATGGCTCGTACTCTCCGGATTGGACAATGCCGCGGACGTCGAATTGTTCGCGCACCGGTACGCTAACAGGCGAAGCTCACATGAAGCTCTCGACCCCGGCTTCCGCGCGTCCATGGCGCACCCGGGCGCCCGCTTGCGTTACGCTCCCCACGCATGCACATCCTGATCGTCGAAGACGATGAAGCGACCGCGCGATCGATCCGCGACGCGCTGCGCGCGGCTGGCCACGAGGCTCGTACGGTCGTCAGCGCCGAGGCCGCGCGCACGGCGCTCAATACCGAAGCGTTCGACCTCGCGATCGTCGACATCGGCCTGCCCGGCGCCGACGGATTGAGCCTGGTCCGGCATCTTCGCAAGCGCGACATGCATGTGCCCGTTCTGATCCTCACCGCACGCGATGCGATCACCGATCGCGTCGGCGCGCTCGATCTCGGCGCCGATGACTACATGGTCAAGCCGTTCGCGCTGACCGAGCTCACCGCGCGTTGCCGAGCATTGATCCGGCGCAGCCAGCGCGCCGCGAGCAATGAAGTCCGGATCAACGGGCTGGACATCGATTTCGCCATGGCGCGGGCGGTCATCGACGGCCGCCCCATCGCGCTGACACGCGGCGAGTGGCGGATGCTCGAACGGCTGGCCATGCAACCAGGCCGTATCGTCGACAAGGAAGTCCTGCGCGCGTCCCTGGCGCAGGATGAGACCGCGCCGACGCTGCACGCGGTCGAGGCCTGCCTGTCGCGCCTGCGCGCGAAACTCGGCAAGGCGGTATCGATCACGGCCCTGCGCGGCTTGGGCTACCGGCTCGATGAGACCGATTGAACGCATTGCGTCGGTCCGCGCGCGCCTGCTTGGCTGGCTGCTGCCGCCCTTGCTGATCGTCGCCGCGCTCGGCGCCACGCTGGACTACATCCTCGCAGCGCGGATCGTGCGCAGCGGCTTTGACGACGCACTCGGCCAGCTGGCGTCGGCGCTCGCGGCGCGCATTGCTCCCGATGCGACCGGGCGACTGCGGCTGCGGCTGTCCGGGGACGACGCAGCCTTGCTGTCCGTGGAGGGCGGCGATACGCGCCATTTCCTGGCGATCGGCAGCGATGGCAGCTACATCGCGGGCGACGCACGCTTGCCGGTGCGCAGCGCCAGCAACGATCCGGCACTCGTGCTGCGCGATGTCCAGCATGGGGCGATCCGGGTACGCGAAGCCGTCCACCGTGTGCGCATCCACGACCGGGACGTCATCGTTGCCATCGCCGCCACCACGCAGGCGCGCGATGCGACGCTGCGCCACCTGTGGGTGGTGACGCTGGGCGGCAGCCTCACGCAGCTGGCATTGGTGCTGGCCATCGTCTGGACCGGCGTGCGGATTGGCCTTGGCGCACTGCTGCGCCTGCGCGACGCGATCGCGGCGCATGGGCCCGCAGATCTCATGGAGATTCCCGAGTCGGCCGCGCCGGCCGAAGCCAGGCCCCTGCTGCGCGCGATGAACCAGGCCATCGTACGTGCGCGGGAAGCCAGCGAGGCGCGCCAGCAATTCGTCGCCGACGCGGCACACCAGTTGCGCCGACCGCTGACCTCGGTACAGGCAGGGCTCGAGCTGCTTGCGGGAGAGCTGCGCGACTCGCCGCAACGACAGCGGGCACGGGATCTGCTGATCGACAGCCGCCGCCTGGCGCATACGACCCATCAGTTGCTGGCCCTGGCGCAAGCGGATGCGGTGGCCGCTCGAGGGGACGCACCGACGTCGATTCGACTCGATCGGCTGGTCGCCGACGCCGCCGAGCGCGCGCTCGACCGCGCGCTCGCTCGCGGCATCGACCTCGGGGTCGACACACGGCCGGCTACCATCGAGGGCGTTCCATGGCTGCTCAACGAGGCACTTTCCAACCTGATCGACAACGCGCTGCTGTACTGCCCCTGCGGAGCACGCGTCACCGTCCGCTGCGACCATAGCGACGGCGGCGCATTTCTGGAAGTCGAGGACGACGGCCCGGGGATCGCGCCCGACCTTCGCCAACGCGTGCGCGAGCGCTTCTACCGCGGACGACACCATGGGGTCGACGGCAGCGGGCTTGGCCTTGCGATCGTCGCCCAGGTCGCGCGCGTGCACGCGGCGGATTTCACGATCGAAGAAGGCGCCGCCGGCCGCGGCACGCGCTGCCGTCTCGACTTCCATCGTGACGGATTCTTCGGGCGATGAAGTGCTGACTTCACCTGTCTCACATCCCCGCGAAAGAGCCGGCGCACTCCGGCTTTTTCGTTGCCTGCGGCGCGCGCGCCGGGGGCAAGGTCAATATGTACGAATGTGTATTTTTTAACGTGTACTTGTAAAGATCACCAGCCCGGCTTGGCCCGCCGCCGCGGCGATGCTAGCCTCCGGCTGCGCTGGAGGGCGGGCGTTGGGGCCCACGGGTTCCAGGGAAATCGACACAGGCGAGCACCGGCTCGATGCCGGCATCGTGATGCCACCGTCGCGACGCGTCGCGGGCTGCCGCACTGGCCGCCCTGGCATGCGGCGTCCGCGGTTTCCCGACGGCCCGATGAAGGATGTCCCGGATACGGGACACGTCCCGTCGGAGCCGGACGCACCCGGCCATGGCCGCACGCCGAGCCGCCGCGCACGACGCCCCTTTTTGTCGAGGGGCGGTCCAACAAGCATCAATGGGAATCAATCGATGAATGGATCTGCAAGCAACACCCGCCTGCGGCTGAAGCCGTTGTCGGCCTGTCTCGCGCTCGCGCTCTGCGTCAGCACCTCCAGTACCGCGCTCACGGCAGCGCAGCCGGCCCATGCCGCGCCCGGCGCCGGCTTCGCCGCCCGCCACACGGTCCAGCGCACCGGCGCAGGCTTCCTGCGCATGCAGCAGGAGCGCCTGGAGCGCGGCTGGCTGCAGGCGCGCGCGGTCGCCAAGCGTCCCGCCACGACGCTGCCGGTGACCTCGTGCGCCGATGACGGCAGCGGCGGTACCTTGCGCGAAGTCGTGGCCGGCGCGGTCGACGGCGACACGGTCGACCTGTCCGCGCTGACCTGCAGCACCATCTCGCTGGCCCAGGGTGGCATCGCGATCAACGTCGACAACCTGAGCATGGTCGGCCCCGGCGCGGACAAGCTGACGATCGACGGCGGCGGCATGGACACCGTCCTGAACTTCTATGGCGGATCCGGCGGCGGCGGCACGCTGCAGATCAGCGGCTTGACCGTGGCCAACGGCTTCTACGAGGACTTCGGCGGCGGCGGCATCTGGACCGGCCAGGGCGGCAGCGTGGAGCTGACCAATTCGGTCGTCACCAACTCCACCTCGACCGGCATGTACGCCAGCGGCGGCGGCATCTTCGCCGCCGGCAACGTCACGCTGGTCAACTCGACCGTGTCGAACAACACTGCCAGCAGCAGCAAGTACGACGGCATCGGCGGCGGCGTCTACGCCAAGGGCGACCTGACCGTCGTCAACAGCACGATCTCCGGCAACACGGCCAAGGCCGACGGAAGCTACGTCGGCTACTACGGCTACACCTACGACGGCTACGGTCTCGGTGGCGGCGCCGCCGCCGTCGGTACGACGCGCATCTCCAACTCGACGATCAGCGGCAACGCGGCCGCGATCGGCGGCGGCGTGTTCGCGATGTCGCTGGAGTCGCTGCAGAACAGCACGGTCACGCTCAACAAGGCGCTGCCGGAGAACAGCTCGGTCGGCTTCGGCGAGGGCGGCGGCATCGCCGTCAATGGCAATGCCGGCCCCGGCACGCTCGACAGCAACATCCTGTTCGGCAACAGCGGCGGCGGCGGCTACTACGGTGCCGACCTCGGCGGCCTGACCACGGTGGTCGGCTCGAACAACCTGATCGGCAGCTCGACCAGCCCGGTGCCAGCCGACACCTTGTCGGCCGATCCACTGCTGCTGCCGCTGGCGAACAACGGCGGCCCGACCATGACCCACGCACTCGGCGCGGCCAGCCCGGCGATCGACAGCGGCAGCAATCCCGGCAACCTGACTACCGACCAGCGCGGTGGCGCGTTCGCCCGCGTGTCGGGCAGCGCGGCCGACATCGGCGCGTTCGAAGTGCAGCAGGTCGACGCGATCTTCGTCGACGGCTTCGAGCAGCGCTGACCGCGCAAACGATCGGTGCCGGCGGCGGATCCGCCCGCCGCCGGCTTTCGCGACCGCCGCGCGTCCTGCGCGGCGGCTGCATCCGGTAAGCTCTCGGCTGCTGGCTGGGGAGCTGCGCGCGATGCGTATCCTTGTGGTCGAAGACGATGCCCTGGTGGCCGACGCGATTTGCCGCGGACTCGGCCGCAGTGGCTTTGCGGTCGATCACGTCGGCAGCGCCGAACACGCCGAGGCCGCGCTCGAACTCGAGCACTTCGACCTGGCGATCATCGACATCGGCCTGCCCGGCGCCGACGGCCTCGCCCTCGTGCGCCGCCTGCGCGCGGCCGGGCGCGCGCTGCCGGTGCTGATCCTGACCGCGCGCGACGGCCTCGCCGACCGCGTCGACGCGCTCGACCTCGGCGCCGACGACTACCTGGTCAAGCCGTTCGAGTTGCCCGAGCTGGCCGCGCGCAGCCGCGCGCTGATCCGCCGCATGCGCTCGGTGGCGAGCGCGCGCCTGGCCATCGGCGAGCTCGCGCTCGACCTGGCCGCGCGCAGCGCGCACGTCGGCGGCGATCCGCTCGAACTGACCCGGCGCGAGTGGTCGATCCTCGAATGCCTCGCGCTGCAGGCCGGCCGCGTCGTCGCCAAGGACCGCCTGCTGCAGGCGATCGCGGGCTGGGACGAGGAGATCAGCCACAACGCGATCGAGGTGTACGTGTCGCGCCTGCGCGCCAAGCTCGGCGCCGCCGCCGCGATCCATACGGTGCGCGGCATCGGCTACCGCCTCGATGACGTCGCCCACTGACCATGCCGGCAGCGTGCAGCGGCGCCTGCTCGGCCTGCTGCTGATCCCGCTCGCGCTGCTGCTCGCCGGCGGCATCCTGCTCGACTACACGATCGTCATCAGGCCGATTCCGGCGGCCTACGACCAGGCCCTGGTCAACGCCGCGCTCGGCATCGCCGCGCACGTGGAGGTCGATGCGAACGGCCATGTCACCGCCGACCTGTCGCAGCAGGCCGACACGCTGCTGCGCAGCGACCGCTACGACGCGGTCTACTACCTCGTGTCCGGCCCCGATGGCGGCTATCTCGCCGGCGACCGCGATCTGCCGGTCGCGCCGGGCGACCCGCGCAAGCCGACGTATCGCGACACCGAGTTCCGTGGCGATCCGATCCGGGTGGCGAGCGATCGCGTGCCGACTGCCGCCGGCGTGGTCACGGTCAGCGTGGCCGAGACGCTGCACAAGCGCGAACGCGCGCGCCGGCGCGTGCTGGTCAGCCTGGTCGGCACCGACCTGCTGCAGCTCGGCGCCACGCTGCTGCTGGCCTGGATCGGCGTGCGCTACGGGCTGCGTCCGCTGCGCGCGCTGCGCGACCAGATCGCGGCGCGCTCGGCGCGCGACCTCGCCCCGCTCGACCTGGCCCCGGTGCCGGGCGAGGTGCGCCCGCTGGTGCGCGCGCTGAACCGCCTGCTCGCGACCGTGCGCGAGGCCGCCGAGGCGCAGCAGCGCTTCCTCGCCGACGCCGCGCACCAGCTGCGCACGCCGCTCGGCGGCATCCAGGCGCAGCTCGAGCTGCTCGCCCACGACCCCGGCGCGGCGCCGCTGCGCGACCGCGTGCGGGCCCTGCATGAAGGGTCGCGCCGCGCCGCGCACACCGCCAACCAGCTGCTCGCGCTGGCGCGCGCGGAGCCGTCGGCGGTGGTCGCCGGCGACATCCGCCCGGTCGACCTGAAGGCACTGGTCACCGATGCGGTGGCGACGCAGTTCGACCGTGCGCTCGCTGCGCACCAGGACCTCGGCGCCGAGACCGAACCGGTCCACGTGGCCGCCAGCGACTGGCTGCTGCGCGAGCTGCTCGCCAACCTCCTCGACAATGCACTCGCATACACGCAGGCCGGCGGCCACGTCACCGTGCGCTGCGGCGCCGACGGCGCCGGCGCGTTCCTCGAGGTCGAGGACAACGGTCCGGGCATCCCGCCGGCGCTGCGCGGGCGCGTGCGCGAGCGCTTCTACCGCCTGCCCGGCTCGCGCGGCAACGGCTGCGGCCTGGGCCTGGCCATCGTCGACGGCATCGCCCGCCTGTATGGCGCCGAGCTCGGCATCGACGAAGGCGCCGACGGCCGCGGCACGCGCGTGCGCGTGCGCTTCGCCCACCGGCTTGCCTGAGCCGCTGCTGAAGCGGCTCCTTCCTGCAAACGGGCACACACGCGATTGTCAGCTTGCTGCAAGCTGCGCGGAGTACCGTCACGCGTGCGCTCCGGCGCCGAAGCGGCTTCCCCACCCTTCGGACCCCACGCCCGACGCACCTCGGCCCGCACTCCCCATGCGGGCCGTTTTCTTTTGCGCCCGACGCCGGATCAGGATCGGTGCGGCGGGCAAGTCCCGCCGCCCGGCCCCGTCAGGCCGCCGCGCGCTGCGCCGCCGGGTTGCGCCAGATGGCCAGCAGCTCGGCCTGGCGCTGCAGCGCGGTTTCGAGGTGGCGTTCCTTGACGTGGCCGTAGCCGCGGATGCGTTCGGGCACCTGCGCGATCTCGACCGCGAGCGCGTGGTTGTCGCGGGTCAGGCCGGCCAGCAGCTCGTCGAGCGTGTTGGCGTAGTCGGCGATCAGCTGGCGCTCCATCTTGCGCTCGGCGGTGTAGCCGAACACGTCGAGCGCGCTGCCGCGCAGGCCGCGCAGCTTCGCGAGCAGCTTGAACGCCTTGAACACCCACGGACCGTACTCGGCCTTCTTCAGGTGGCCGTCGGCATCGCGCCTGGCGAACAGCGGCGGGGCGAGGTTGAAGTGCAGCTTGAAGTCGCCGTCGAAGGTGTCGCGAATGCGCTGCTCGAACTCGCCCGATGTGTACAGGCGCGCGACCTCGTACTCGTCCTTGTAGGCCATCAGCTTGAACGCGTAGCGCGCGACCGCCTCGGTCAGCGTGGTCAGGCCCGGCGTCTTCGCGCCTTCCGCGGCGCGCACCTTGTCGACCAGCGCCTGGTACTTCGCCGCGTAGGCCGCGTTCTGGTAATCGGTCAGGAACGCGACGCGGCGCGCGATGCGCTCGTCGAGCGAGGCGCTCAGCGTGGCGTCGTCGAGCGCACCGGCGTGCCCCCTTCCGCCTTCGGCACCTTCCCCCGCTTGCGGGGGAAGGGAAGAAGAAGTGTGCCCCGCAAGCGGGGGCAGGGAAGAAGGTCGGCGCACCGGCAGCGCGAGCGGGATCGCGCCGGACGGCGTGTGCGGGTTCGGCAGGCCGGCGGCCTTGCGCACCTGCACGAGGTCGTGCGCGGCCAGACGGCCCCAGTTGAACGCGGTCTTGTTCATCTCGATCGCCGCGCCGTTCAGCTCGATCGCGCGCATCAGCGCGTCCTGCGACAGCGGCACCCAGCCCTTCTGCCAGGCGTAGCCGAGCATGAACAGGTTCGCTGCGATCGTGTCGCCGAGCAGCGCGGTGGCGAGCTCGGTCGCATCGACCAGCTCCGGCTGGCCGCCGCCGAGCGCCTGCGTCACCGCGTCGATGATGCCCTGCGCCGGGAACTGCAGGTCCGGCTTGCTCGTGAACGTGCCCGGCATCGCCTCGTACGTGTTCAGCACGACGCGCGCGCGGCCGGCGCGGATCTTCGACAGCGCCCAGTAGTCGTTGACCACGACCATGTCGCAGCCGAGCACGAGGTCGGCCTCGCCGGCGGCGATGCGCACGGCGTGGATGTCGTCGGGCGTCTTCGCGATGCGCAGGTGGCAGGTGACCGCGCCGCCCTTCTGCGCCAGGCCGGTCTGGTCGAGCACGGTGCCGCCCTTGCCTTCCAGGTGCGCGGCCATGCCGATCAGCGCGCCGATCGTGACGACGCCGGTGCCGCCGATGCCGGTGACGAGGATGTTCCACGGCTGCGTGAGGTCACTCGCGAACGTCGGCAGCGGCAGCGTCGAGAAGTCGACCTCGGCCTTGCCCTGCTTCTTCTTGAGGCCGCCGCCGACGACCGAGACGAAGCTCGGGCAGAAGCCCTTCACGCAGGAGAAGTCCTTGTTGCAGTTGGACTGGTCGATCTCGCGCTTGCGGCCGTATTCGGTGTCCTTCGGCAGCACCGAGACGCAAAACGACTTCTCGCCGCAATCGCCGCAGCCTTCGCAGACCAGCGAGTTGATGAACAAACGCTTTTTCGGGTCTTCCAGCTTGCCGCGCTTGCGGCGGCGGCGCTTCTCGGTCGCGCAGGTCTGGTCGTAGATCAGCACGGAGACGCCGGCGACCTCGCGCAGGCGCTTCTGCACCGCGTCGAGTTCGTCGCGGTGGATGAACTCGACGCCGGGCGGGAACAGCTCGGGCTTGGACCACTTCGCGATGTCATCGCTCATCACGATGATCGTCGCGACGCCCTCGCTGCGCACCTGATGCGCGATGTCCGGCACGCTCAGCGTGCCGTCGACCGGCTGGCCGCCGGTCATCGCGACCGCGTCGTTGTAGAGGATCTTGTAGGTGATGTTGACCTTGGCCGCGACCGCCTGGCGGATCGCCAGCGAGCCGGAGTGGAAATAGGTGCCGTCGCCGAGGTTCTGGAACACGTGCCGGGTCTCGGTGAACGGCGCCTGGCCGCACCAGGTCACGCCCTCGCCGCCCATCTGCGTGAACGTGTCGGTGCGCCGGTCCATCCAGGTGACCATGTAGTGGCAGCCGATGCCGCCGAGCGCGCGGCTGCCTTCCGGCACCTGGGTCGAGGTGTTGTGCGGGCAGCCCGAGCAGTAGTGCGGCACGCGCGGGAAGTTTGCGCGCGGCAGCGTCAGTTCCTGCTCCTTCGCCTCGATCCACGCCACGCGCGCCTTGATCGCGTCGCTGGTGAAGAAGCGGCCGAGGCGCCGGGCGATCACCAGCGCGATCATCGCCGGGGTCAGCTCGTTGGTCGACGGCAGGATCCAGTGGCCGGCCTCGTCGTACTTGCCGACGATGTGCGGGCGCACGTCCCAGTTGAACATGTATTCCTTCATCTGCGATTCGATGAAGGAGCGCTTTTCCTCGACGACGATGATGTCCTCGAGGCCGCGCGCGAACTCGCGGATGCCGAGCGGCTCCAGCGGCCAGGTCATGCCGACCTTGTACACGCGGATGCCGATGTCGCGCGCCATCGCCGCGCTGATGCCGAGGTACTCGAGCGCCTGCAGCACGTCGAGGTAGCTCTTGCCGGTGGTGACGATGCCGAGGCGCGCCGTGGGCGAATCGAGCACGACCTTGTCGATGCGGTTCGCGCGCGCGAACGCCTGCGAGGCCTGCACCGCGTACTGGTGCAGGCGCATCTCCTGGTTCAGCGGCGGATCCGGCCAGCGGATGTTGAGGCCGCCGTCCGGACCGACGAAGTCCTCCGGCAGCACGATGTCGAGCTGGTGTGGATTGACGTTGACCGAGGCCGACGATTCCACCGTCTCGGCAATCGTCTTGAAGCCGACCCAGCGGCCGGTGAAGCGCGACATGGCCCAGCCGAGCAGGCCCATGTCGAGGATGTCCTGCACGCCGGCCGGGTTCAGCACCGGCATCATCGCGCTGACGAATTCGAGCTCGGAGCCGTGCGGCAGCGTCGACGAGCGGCAGGCGTGGTCGTCGGCCGCGAGCGCGAGCACGCCGCCGAACTTGCCGGTGCCGGCCGCGTTGCCGTGCTTGAACACGTCGCCGCAGCGGTCCACGCCGGGGCCCTTGCCGTACCACATCGCGAACACGCCGTCGTACTTCGCGCCCGGGAACAGGTTGGCCTGCTGCGTGCCCCACACCATCGTCGCGCCGAGGTCCTCGTTCAGGCCCGGCGTGAACTCGATGTTCGACGCGGCGAGGTGCTTCTTCGCCTTCCACAGTTCCAGGTCGAAGCCGCCGAGCGGCGAGCCGCGGTAGCCGGAGATGAAGCCGGCCGTGTTGATGCCGGCGGCGCGGTCGCGCATCTGCTGCATCAGCGGCAGGCGCACCAGCGCCTGCACGCCGGAGAGGTAGATGCGGCCTTCGGCGCGCGTGTACTTGTGTTCGAGCGTGTACTCGCGGTCGATCGCGGGCGCGAGCGCGGTGGCGGGAACGGACATGGGAAGGTCTCGGCGGGCCGGAAGAAAAAGCGCGGGATTGTAGCATCCGGCCCCGTGCCGACCCGCGGGGCAGGCTAGCGGGCGGTCGATGCCACCCCGGCGAAGAACGGCGCGAACTCGCCGCGCTGGCGCAGCAGCATGATCGCGCGCAGGCCCTCGTCCTCCAGCGGCGTCCAGCCGCTGCTCGGCTGGTCGTCGCCGCGCACGCGGCCGAGCAGTGCGAAGTAGCCGCCATCGTCGATGCCGGCCGCCTCGAGCAGCAGCGCCGGCAGGTAGAACGAGGCGGCGCTCTGCGGCGCCGCGGCGGGCTGCGCCTGCGCGGTGTCGAGCAGCAGCCACGGCACCGGCTGGCGCACGCCGTCGGCGCCGTCGTCGAAGCCGGCCTCGTTGAACACGCGCGGCATCGACGGCAGGTGGTCGCCGTAGAACAGCAGCAACGTGCGCCGCGGGCGCCGGCGCAGCGCCTCGGCGAGGCGGCCGAGCTCGCGGTCGGCGTTGTCGAGGTGGGCCAGGTAGCCGCGCAGGCGCTCGGCGCGCCCCGGACTCAGCACCGGCGGCACCGGCCGCGCGGCGATGCGTTGCGGGTCGTCGACCGGGTAGCCGTCGTACGGGCCGTGGCCCTCCATGCTGATCGCGAACACGAACGCCGGCGCGCGCACGGTTTCCAGCCGTGCGAGCACGTGGTCGGTCAGCGCACGGTCGCTGATGTAGTAGCCGAAGCGCTCGGCCTGGCCGAACTGCTGCTCGTCGTCGAACGCCGCGAAGCCCAGGTGCGCGAAGGCCGAGGCGCGGTTCCAGAACGTGCGCGCATTCGGATGCACCGCGACGGTCTGGTAGCCGTGCGCGGCCAGCACGCGCACCAGGCTCGGCAGCGGCGCCGCGGTCAGGCGCAGGTACGGATACTCCACGTCCGGGAAATAGCGCATCGCGATGCCGGTCAGCACCTCGAACTCGGTGCGGATCGTGCCGCCGCCGTAGGCCGGCACCCACAGGTCGCCGTGGCGTGCGGCGGCGGCGAGCCGGCGGTACTCGGGCAGCACCTGGGCCGGCTCGACACCGCGCAGGCGCGCCGCGTCGAAGAACGATTCGCTCTGCACGACGACGATGTCGGGCAGTTCTTCGGGCGGCGCCGGCACGCCGGCAGGCGGCGGTGCCGGATGCCGATCGATCAGTTCCCGCGCACGCTCGAGGTCCGGCGGCGGCAGCACGAACGCCGTGCTCCAGGCGTAGCGCAGCAGCGTCGTCGGCAGCCCGCTGTGCAGCGCCGACTCGGCCGGCGACCAGGTCTTGAAGTCCTCCGGCACGGTCGCCGCGTAGACGTCCGACCACGGCCGCAGCTCCAGCAGCAGGCTCGCGCACAGGCCGGCCGACGCGCCGGTCAGGAGCAGGCGTCGTGCGCCGCGCACGCTGCGCCAGGCTGGCTCGCACGCATACAGCAGCACGCTGGCGGCGAGCGCCGCCACGATCGCCAGGGCCTGCAGGAGGGTCAGGTAGCGCGCCAGCAGCGAGCCATCGCCGACATGCGCGAGCAGCACGAAATCGGCCGGCAACAGGGGCGTCTCGAGCGCGTCGAGCTTGAGCGCGTTGGCGGTGTACAGCGCGTACAGCAGCAGCAGCGCCAGCCACAGCGACAGCGCTGCGCGGCGCGTCAGGCCCAGCAGCAACAGCACGGCGAGCGCCGCCGGCACCGCGTTCAGCGCAACCAGCGCGGGTGCGCCCACGGCGGCGCCTTTGGCGGCGAAAGCCGGGTCGCACCACGCCACCAGCACCCCACCCAGGGCCCAGGCCAGCAGCGCGTAGGTCGCCAGCGCGACCAGCCACGAGCCGCGCGACGACCACCGTTCACGTTTGCGTATCAAGGCTCCATGCCCCCTTTGCCGCGTCAACCCTCCCCCAAGGGCAAGGCCGCACCTTAACGCAGCCCGCCGGACCACGCCTGCGCCGGATTCGTAAAGAAATCCAAACGTGCACGCACGCGCCCCTTCGCGGTCCGCATGCGTGAAGTGCGCCCTTGACGATCGTCAACACTTCGTCCGCGGACTTGGCGACAATGAGCATATCCCCATTTCCGCGACCGGACGCCATGGCCATCGAACTGTTCAACAACGGCACGCATCGCTGCCTTGCCTTCAACGACCTCGTGCGCGGCGACGACGGCGTGCAGGCGAACCAGTTCCTGGTCATCGACGGAAACCAGTCGGCGCTGATCGATCCGGGCGGCGCGCTGCTGTATACGCCGCTCAGCCTCGCGCTCGCCCAGCACATGCGCCTGCGCGAGCTGACCTGGATCCTCGCCTCGCACCAGGACCCGGACATCATCGGCTCGGTCGACAGCTGGCTGCTGTACACGCAGGCGCGCGTGGTGTGCTCGCGCCTATGGGGCCGCTTCATCCCGCACAGCGTGCCGCACTACCAGAAGGACGCCGGGCGCGACCGCTACCTGCTGCTCAATGACGAGGGCGCGAACATCCCGCTCGGCGCCAGCCACCTGCAGGCGGTGCCGGCGCACTTCCTGCACAGCGTCGGCAACTTCCAGTTCTACGATCCGGTCAGCCGCATCCTGTTCTCGGGCGACCTCGGCGCCTCGCTGATCGACGCCGGCACGCACTACACGCCGATCACCGACTTCGACGCGCACGTGCCGCTGATGGCCGGCTTCCACCGCCGCTACATGGCCTCGAACCGCGCCTGCCGCTGGTGGGCGCGCCGCGCGCGCCGGCTCGACATCGACATGATCGTGCCGCAGCACGGCCTGCCGATCCAGGGGCCGGCGAACGTCGCGCGCTTCATCGACTGGGTCGAGAGCCTGGTCTGCGGCGTCGACCTGCTGCCCGAGGGCGAGGCGATGGCGTTCTGAGTGCCGCGACGAGGCGGCGCGGCGACGTAGCGCCGTTGTCGCGAGTGCATCGCGGCTGCGGAATCACGGCGCGTCAGCGCAGCTGGAACGCGCAGTTGAACGCGACCGTGATGCGCTCGCCGTCGCCGAAGAACGGCAGCACCTGGTGCAGCAGCCACGACGGGAACAGCACGAGCTGGCCCGGCTGCAGGTTCAGCGAGAAATTGCCGAGCGCGAACGGCGGCTGCAGGCGCTCGTTGCCGGCGTCGACGTACATGCCGGCCAGGTGGTTGGGATGGATGAAGGTCAGCGCGCCGCTGTCGGGCTGGCCGGCGTCATGCTCGCCGGCGCTGACGCAGTAGACGCCCGACCAGCTCGCCAACGGATGGTTGTGCACGCCGAAGAAGCCGTTGCGGCGCGTGACGTGGAACCAGGCATCGGTGGCGATGCGCAGGCGCGCACGCGTGGCCGCGTCGTAGCCGTTCAGCTCGCCGGCCAGCTGCAGCACGCGCGCCAGGCAGAACTCGCGCAGCTGCGCGATCTCCGGCTCGGGCCAGCCGAACAGGTCGAAGTGGCTTTCGAACACCTGCGCGTTGCGCACCGTGAACGGCGTCGGGTTGGCGTGGCGCCTGCCCTCGCGCGCGAGGAACAGCGTGCGCAGCGCGTCGTTCAGGCGCGCCGGTTCCGGATGCTGGTCGAACGCGAGCGGCAGCGCGAACATCGCGCGGATCTGGAGCATCGGGGGTCCCCAGCGGTGGCGTGAGGCGCCACTTTACCCGCCGCGGCAGCCGCTGCGGGCGCCGCGATCGGCGCCAGCGGCGCTCGCCGCGGCGCGCCTTGCGTCGCCGCCCGCCCTGCCCTACCCTCGCGCGCCAACCGTTTCGTCTACCCGCGGCCACCGCGCCGCCCTCGGGGGAAATCCGCATGTTCCAGGCCCTGGGCCACATTGCGTTCGGCCTGTTCGGGCTGGCCGTGCTCATCGCGATCGCATTCGCGTTCTCCAGCGACAAGCGCGCCGTCAACTGGCGCCTGGTCGGCACCGGCGTCTCACTGCAGATCCTGTTCGCGCTGGTCGTGCTGAAGCTGCCACTCGGCCGCGACGTGTTCAACGCGATCGCCGGCGGTTTCGTCAAGCTGCTCGACTTCGTCGGCGCCGGCTCGACGTTCATCTTCGGCAGCTTCATGGACACCTCGAAGTTCGGCTTCGTGTTCGCCGTGCAGGTGCTGCCGACGATCATCTTCTTCGCCTCGCTGACCGGCGTGCTGTACCACCTCGGCGTGATGCAGCAGATCGTCAAGGGCATGGCCTGGATCATCACCAAGGTCATGAACGTGTCCGGCGCCGAGACGACCAGCGTCTGCGCCAGCGTGTTCATCGGCCAGACCGAGGCGCCGCTCACGATCAAGCCGTACATCGAGCGCATGACGCAGTCGGAGCTGATGACGGTCATGATCGGCGGCATGGCGCACATCGCCGGCTCGGTGATGGCGGCCTACGTCGGCCTGCTCGGCGGCGACGACCCGGTGCAGCGCCAGTTCTTCGCCAAGCACCTGTTGACCGCGAGCGTGATGGCCGCACCGGCGACGCTGATGCTGGCCAAGATCCTGGTGCCGGAGACGGGCACGCCGCTGACCCGCGGCAAGGTGCAGCTCGACGTCGAGAAGACCACCGCCAACGTGATCGACGCCGCCGCCAACGGCGCCGCCGACGGCCTGCGCCTGGCGCTCAACGTCGGCGCGATGCTGCTCGCGTTCATCGCGCTGATCGCGCTGGTCAACGCGCCGGTGCAGTGGCTCGGCGCGCACGCGTGGGGCGCCGACGGCGCCTCGCTCAACGCGTGGCTGAGCGCGCAGGCCGGCCATCCGGTCGAGCTGTCGCTGCAGACGATCTTCGGCTGGGTGCTGGCGCCGGTCGCGTGGCTGATCGGCGTGCCGTGGCAGGACGCCTCGCTGGTCGGCAGCTTCATCGGCCAGAAGGTCGTCATCAACGAGTTCGTCGCCTACGTCGACATGGCGCAGCACATCGACAAGCTCGGCAGCCAGAGCCAGCTGATCGCGACCTACGCGCTGTGCGGCTTCGCCAACTTCTCCTCGATCGCGATCCAGATCGGCGGCATCGGCGGGATCGCGCCGAACCGCCGCGCCGACCTCGCCCGCTTCGGCCTGCGCGCGGTGCTCGGCGGCTCGCTGGCGACGTTCATGACCGCGACGATTGCCGGCGTGCTCAGCGCGCTGTGATGGTTCGAGGCACGCGGCAATGACACAGGACACCCGCCGCGCCGAGGTGATCGTGGTCGGCAGCTACATCCAGGACCACGCCTGGCTGGTCGACCGCTTCCCGCAGGTCGGCGAGACGCGCCGCGCGCACGGCTTCAACCTCGGCCCGGGCGGCAAGGGCTTCAACCAGGCGGTCGCCTGCGCGCGCCAGGGCGTCGCCACGCTGTTCATCGGCGCGATCGGCAATGACGTGTTCGGCACGATCGCGCAGCGCTTCGCCGCCGACGAGGACCTGCCGTGCCACTGGCAGGTCTGCGCGGACGTGCCGACCGCGGCCTCGAGCATCGTGGTCGATCGCAGCGGCGCGAACCTGATCGCGATCAACCTCGCCGCCAACGAGCACCTCGACCCGGCCTTCGTCACCGCGCAGGCCGACGCGTTCGCCGGCGCCAGGGTGCTGCTGCTGCAGCTGGAGAACAACCTCGACGCGATCGCCGCCGCGCTCGCGCTCGGCGTGCGCCACGGCCTGCTGCGCGTGCTGAACCCGGCGCCGGTGCATCCGCAGGCCGACGCCGCGCTGCTTGCGCAGTGCGACCTGATCACGCCGAACGAGACCGAGTTCGCGCTGCTGCTCGAACAGGTCGCGCACGTGCACGTCGATGCGGCGACGCTCGCCACCCGCAGCGATGCGGACCTGCACGCGCTGGCGCGCCGGCTCGGCGTGCCGACCGTCGTGATCACGCTCGGTGCGCAGGGCTGCTTCGTCTCGCACGTCGACGGCGCGTGGCGCGGCGACGCGCACGGTTGCTACCGGCTCGCACCCGAGCGCGTCGCCGCGGTCGACTCGACCGGCGCCGGCGATGCGTTCTCCGGCGCGCTGGTCGCCGCGCTCGTGCGCTTCGCCGGGTGCCCGTTCCGCGACGCGGTCGTGCACGCGAACCGTTCCGCCGCGCTGTCGACCGAAACCGTCGGCACCGCGCCGGCGATGCCGCGCTTCGAGCAGGTGCTGGCGCGCTTCGGCGGCTGACGCGCTTTTGTAGGCTGGACGCGCGCAGCGCGGCCGGCCCGATCGGCGCAAGCGCCGGCCGGCCTGCGGCCGTCCAGCCTACGCCATGCTTGTGCAGGAGCCCACCCCGTGGGCGACTTCGCAAACCAGGATGCTGCGATACCGCCGGTCGCGCACAGGGTGCGCTCCTACGGGCAAGCGGTCCACGCTACGACGCGGAATCGGCGCGGTCCGCACGACCCGCGGCGCGCTGGCCGCGCATTGCGCGGCAGGCCGCCAGACGCGCGCGACGACGGCTCATGCGGCGCCAGACCAGCCACGCGACCGCGGCCACGATCAATGCCGCCGCGATCGCGACGCCACCCTGGCCGCGGTGCACCCAGGCCAGCAGCCAGTCGCGGTTCTCGGCGCCGTAGTAGCCGAGCCAGACCCACGCCGGCACCGAGATCAGCGCGGCCAAGCCGTCCAGCAGCACGAAGCGCGCGAACGACACGCGCCGCGTCATGCCGGCAGTCAGGAACACCGCCGTGCGCAGGCCGGGCAGGAAGCGCGCGACGAACATCAGGCGGTTGCCGTAGCGGTCGAACTTCGCCTGCACCTGCGCATAGCGGCGCGGCGTGAGCAGGCGCGAGACCCAGCGCGAGCGCAGCGCGCGCGCGCCGAGGTGCCGGCCGATCAGGAACACGGCGGCGTCGCCGAGCAGCACGCCGGCCAGGCCGACCGCGACCATGATGCGCACGTCGGCGTAGCCGAGGCCCGCGATGATGCCGCCGGCGACCAGCGACACGTCCTCCGGGATCGGCACGCCGAAGCCGCAGGCCAGCAGCACGACGAACACGGCGACGTAGCCGTGGACCGTGAACAGGCTGATCAGGTGGTCGAGCATTCCGGCGGTCTTGGGCAGCGGGCGAGCACGGTGGACGGGCGTCTGTGGCAGCCGGACACGCTGCGCCGGCGAACGGCGAAGTCTATCAGGCCGCCGTGACGCGCTTTTCCGTCATGCCCCACCACAGCGGGCCGGTGCGACACCACGCCGCTACAATGGGCGGATGCGCATCGGTCCCCACCTGATCGACCCGCCCGTCGTGCTCGCACCGATGGCCGGTGTCACCGACAAGCCGTTCCGGCAGCTGTGCAAGCGGCTCGGCGCGGGCCTGGCCGTGTCCGAGATGACCACCGCCGATCCGCGCCTGTGGACGACGCGCAAGTCGCTCAAGCGCATGGACCACACCGGCGAGCCCGATCCGATCAGCGTGCAGATCGCCGGCTACGACCCGGCCATGCTGGCCGAAGCCGCGCGCTACAACGTCGACCACGGCGCGCAGATCATCGACATCAACATGGGCTGCCCGGCCAAGAAGGTCTGCAACGTCTGGTCCGGCAGCGCGCTGCTGCAGGACGAGCCGCTGGTCGCGCGCATCGTTTCCGCGGTGGTCAAGGCAGTCGACGTGCCGGTCACGTTGAAGATCCGCACCGGCTGGAACCGCGACCACCGCAACGGCGTGACGATCGCGAAGATCTCCGAGGATGCCGGCATCGCCGCACTGGCCGTGCACGGGCGCACGCGCGCGGACCTGTACGAGGGCGAGGCCGAGTACGCCACGATCGCGGCGATCAGGGCGGCGATCTCGATCCCGCTGCTCGCCAACGGCGACGTCGACTCGCCGGCCAAGGCGCGCCACGTGCTCGACGTGACCGGCGCCGACGCGGTCATGATCGGCCGCGCCGCGCAGGGCCGGCCGTGGATCTTTCGCGAGATCGCGCACTACCTCGCCACCGGCGAAGTGCTGCCGCCGCCGTCGCCGGCGGCGGTGCGCGACATCCTGCTCGGCCACCTCGACGACCTGTACGCGTTCTACGGCGAACCGCAGGGCGTGCGCATCGCGCGCAAGCATCTGGGCTGGTACGCCAAGGACCGGCCCGAGAACGCCGCGTTCCGCGCAGTCGCGAACCGCGCCGAGAGCGCGGCCGAGCAGCAGCGCCTGACGCGCGAGTACTTCGATGCGCTCGCCGCCGATGCGGCGGGCGAGTTCGCGGCGGCGGCGTAGAAAGGCGAAAAGCCTGAAAGACGAAGGACACGAAGAACACGAAGGAAAAGCGGTTCGATCTTCCGTTCGTGGAGCGTGGAACAACGTAGGCCGGATAAAGCCGCAAGAGCGGCGCAGTCGGCGCTTCGCGCCTTGATCCGCCCTACATCTTCTCCTTTCGTGTCCTTCGTGTCCTTCGTGTTTCAATCTTTGGCTTCTGCCACAGACCCGCGCACCGTGCCGGCCGCGCAAGCGCGTCCAGCCTACGCGCCGACTCGAAGCAGAGGCAGCAGCAGCCAGCCTGCCAGCACCAGGGCGAGCGCGACGCGGCTGAGCTTGTAGCCGCGCGGGAACGCGCGCTTGAAGCGCTTGCGCTGCTCGCCCATGCGGTGCGCGAACGCGTACAGGCGATTGACCGCGCCGACCTTCTCGCCGCCGACGTTCTGCGTCGCGGTCGCGCGGCCGAGCACGCCGCTGACGAAGCGGTTGAGGCCGCGCAGGAACGGCGTGCGCAGCGGCCGCTCGACGTCGCAGAACAGGATCACGCGGGTCTGCTCGCTGCGGTTCTCGGCCCAGTGCACGTAGGTCTCGTCGAACACGACGTCCTCGCCGTCGCGCCAGGCATATTCCTCGCCGTCGACGACGATGCGGCAGGTGTCGGCGTTCGGCGTGACGAGGCCGAGGTGATAGCGCAGCGAGCCGGCGAACGGATCGCGGTGCGGGTTGAGTTTCGATCCCGGCGGCAGCAACGCGAACATCGCCGCCTTCACGCCCGGGATCGTCTCCAGCAGCGCGACCGTGTGCGGGCACAGCGCATGCGCGCTTGGCAGCGGCTCGCCGTACCACTTCAGGTAGAAGCGCTTCCAGCCTTCCTTGAAGAACGAGCTGAAGCTGGCGTCGTTGTGCTGTTCGGCGGCGCGGATGTAGCCCTCATCGAACAGGTGCAGCGCCTCGGCGCGGATCGCCTGCCACTGCGCGCGCAGCGGATCGAGCTGCGCGAACGCGCGGCGGTCGAGGTACGGCCGCGCCGGCACCGCCGAGAACGCATACATCAGCACGTTGTACGGCGCGAAGAAGCCGGAGTGGTCGAGCAGCTGGCGCTTGAGCGGCAGGCGCTGACGTCCGCGCAGGTGCACGTACAGCACGCTGGCGACATACAGCGCGAGGAGGATGAGCAGGATCAGGCGCAGGGACACGGTGGGGCCGGGAGTGGGGATTCGGGATTGGGGATTTGGTGCGCGCAGGATACGCCGTGGCGGCGTGGTCTGCTTTCGCCCGACGGCTGGACGCAAGAGGAGGGGGCGAGCCCTGTGGGAGCGCCGGCAGGCGCGATGCTCTCCTGCCGCAAACGCATCGCGGCTTCCGCCGCTCCCACATAAGCCCGGCGAAGGCGCGTCGGCCTGCGGATTACGAGGCTGGCGCCAGAAGAGGTGCGAGCCCTGTGGGAGCGCCGGCAGGCGCGATGCTCTCCTGCCACAAAGGCATCGCGGCTTCCGCCGCTCCCACATAAGCCCGGCGCAGGCGCGACGCGCCGCAACGATTACGCCGACGCCGCCTTCTGCGCCTGCTTCGCCAGCTTGTCGGCCTTCAGCGCGCCGAGCGCGGCGAGGACCGCCTCGCCCGCCGTCGCGTCGGCGTCGGCCGGCAGCGCCTCGCGCAGCAGCGGCGCGAGCGCGCCGGCGTCGTCGCCGGCCTCGACCAGCGCGGCGCTGAGGCGGCCGGCGTCCTTCGGCGCGTCGAAGCCGCGGCTCTGCAGCAGCACGCTGCCGTCGGCGTCGGTCAGCTTGAAATAGAACTTGCCGTCGGCCTCGCGATAGCTCTTGAGCTGCGGCAGCGCCGCGGCGTCGCTCGCCTTCGCCGCCGCTGCGGCAGGGCGGTCGTCGAGCTTGCGCACACCGACCGTCCAGCGCAGCTTCTCGAGCAGCGGCGTGGCGCGCTCGCGCGCCTTGTGCGCGCCGGCCAGCAGCTGTTCCTCGATCCGCTCGGGCCGCGCGATCAGCGCCTCGTAGCGTGCGCGCGGTGCGGCCAGTTCGGCGTCGATGCGCTCGAACAGCTTCTGCTTGGCGTCGCCCCAGCCGATGCCGTCGGCGAACGCCTGGCGCATCGCGGCGGTTTCCTCGGCGCTGGCGAACGCCTGGTACAACGCGAAGATGTTCGAAGTGTCCGGATCCTTCGGCTCGCCCGGCGCGCGCGAGTCGGTGACGATGCCGAGGATCGCCTTCTTCAGCTCGTTCGCCGGCAGCCACAGCGGGATCGTGTTGTTGTAGCTCTTGGACATCTTGCGCCCGTCGGTGCCGGGGAGCGTGGCGACCTGCTCGTCGATGCGCGCCTCGGGCAGCGTGAACGCGGCGTCGGTGCGGGCCAAGCCGTCGGCGTAGAGATGGTTGAAGCGTTGCGCGATGTCGCGCGCCATCTCGATGTGCTGGATCTGGTCGCGCCCGACCGGCACCTCGTGCGCGTTGAAGATCAGGATGTCGGCGGCCATCAGCACCGGATACATGTACAGGCCGGCGGTCACGCCGGCGTCCTCATCCTCGCCGCTCGCGGCGTTCGCATCGACCGCGGCCTTGTACGCGTGCGCGCGGTTGAGCAGGCCCTTGGCGGTGACGCAGGTCAGGAACCAGGTCAGCTCCGGGATCTCCGGAATGTCCGACTGGCGGTAGAAGAACACCTTGTCCGGATCGAGGCCGGCGGCGAGCCAGGTCGCGGCGATCTCGAGCGTGGACTGCTGCACGCGCGCCGGATCGCCGCACTTGATCAGCGCATGGTAGTCGGCGAGGAAGTAGAACGATTCCGCGTCGGCGCGGCGGCTGGCCGCGATCGCCGGGCGGATCGCGCCGACGTAGTTGCCGATGTGCGGCGTGCCGGAGGTGGTGATGCCGGTCAGGATGCGTCGTTTCTGCATGGGTTTCAGATGCCGCTGAAAAGGAAGTCGAGCGCGCGCTGGATCGCGTCGCACTGGTTATCGAGGTTGCCAACCCGTTTGCGCAAGGCCGCCACCGGCACGGCGGCCAGCTCCGGCGTGTACATCACCAGCGCCTCGCCTTCGAGGTCGAGGCGCGGCGTCAGCGTCTGCGCCAGCTTGCCCTCGACCACGCCGGGCTTGCCGAGCGGCACGATGACCACCGTCGCGAGGCCTTCGAGCAGATCGGACTGGACGATGAGAAGATACGGAAAGCGTTGGCGGCTGCGCGTGCTTTCGTTGCGGTAGACGTCGTGGCGCGCCATCACCAGGTGCGGAACTCGTCGCTCCACAGCCCGTCGCGCTCGATATGGCGGTTGTACGCCTCGATCGCCTCGCGGTTGTCGCGCTTCCACTGCTCGGCGCGGCGCTGGCGGATCACGTTCTCCAGGTGCGTTTCCAGCTCGCGCGACAGGTTGATGTCGAGCGCGCGCGCGTCTTCGAGCAGGTCCGTGCGGATGCTCAGGTTGGTCGCTTTCTTGACGGGTCTGGTCACGGTCGCCCCACAGGGTCAATGCGCATGGGCCATGCGCAATGATAGGGAGCAAAGCGCATCGTCGCAAACGCGCCCAACCCCGGCGGACGCCGCACGACGTTGAACGCTGCGGAACCCACCCCGGAGATGCGCCATGCGTCCGCTGCTCTACGCCACCCTGATCGTGCTTGCCGCCATTGCCGCGCCGGTCCACGCCGGCCACCTGCTCGACCTCGCCGTCGTCGACCGCGACACCGGCGCGACGCTGCAAACTTACCTCGACCGCGGCCGGCTGTACGTCGCCGGCACGCCAGGCCACCGCTACGCGGTGCGCCTGACCAACCGCACGTGCGGCCGCGTGCTCGCCGTGCTCAGCGTCGACGGCGTCAACGCGGTCAGCGGCCAGACCGCCAGCCCGGAGCAGACCGGCTACGTGCTCGATCCGTTCGCCTCGACCGAGGTCGCCGGCTGGCGCAAGAGCCTGGACGAGGTCGCCCAGTTTACGTTCACCGCGCTGCCGGACAGCTACGCCGCGCGCACAGGCCGGCCCGACGACGTCGGCGTGATCGGTGTGGCCGTGTTCACCGAACGCGTGCCGGTCTGGCGCCAGCGCGACGAGATCGCGCGCGAGGCGGCGCCGGCAGCGGCCGAGTCGCCGGCCGGCCGCGCGCAGCCGGCCGCCCCGGCCGCGCAGGCCAAGAGCGAGGCGTTCGCGCCCGAGCGCGAGCGTCTCGGCACCGGCCACGGCGAACGCGAGTACGCGCACGTCGACACCACCACGTTCGAGCGCGCCACGCGCCGGCCGGCCGAAACGCTGGCGCTCTGGTACGACAGCTACGCCAGCCTGGTCGCGCAGGGCGTCATCGCGCGGCCGCTGGCGCGCCATGCGCCGCGACCGTTCCCGGGCGGCTTCGTGCCGGATCCGTGAAGAGGGCCGAGAGGGCTGAGGGTCCGGGCATCACGGCTTCCGTCGCTCCCTCTTGAGACGCAGCAACCTCAGCCTGCAGACCTAGGTCTGCGCGCGCTGTTCGCTGCCGGGCCGCGCCTGCGATAAAGCGCGCTCGCGCGGCCCGCCGGGGTTGGGCCGCGCCCTGTCCCGAGGAATTCCAAAAGATGAGAACGACGACCTTCGTCCGGAGCGCGCTGGCGCTCGCCGTGGCGAATTGCCTGGCCCTGCCGGCGAGCGCGCAGACCACCACCGGGGAACCGGCCAGCCAGGCCCGCAACGAACTGCCGCCGGTGCAGGTGCGCGAGCGCCGCTCGCAGGACGATACGCGGCCGAAGCTGCAGCACATCATGCGCGAGGTCGATGGCCCGCTGATTACAGTCACCAAGAAGACCTCGATCACCAAGGTCGACAACATCCCGACCGTGATCGACAACAACCTGCGCGCGCTGTTCGCGCAGACGCCGGGCCTGTTCTATTCCGAGCAGCAGTCGCCCGGCCAGGTCAACCTGTCCTACCGCGGCATCGGCAACCCGCAGGAATCCGAGTTCGTCACGGTGCTGCTCGACGGCATCCCGCTGATGTCGGACTGGATCGGCTATCCGACCATCTACACGTTCCCGCTGCCGCAGCAGCTGGCCGAGGTGCAGCTGATCCGCGGCGGCAGCTCGCTGCTGTACGGCCCGGAGCCGCCGCCGGTGGTGAACCTGGTCAGCCGGAAGCCGGTCGCCGACCGCCCGCTGGCCGGCTACACCGAGAACGTGGTCGGCAGCAACGGCCTGTTCGGCACCTTCAACCAGCTCTCCGGCACCTCCGGCGCCTGGGACTACCTGGCCGATGCGCACTACCGCAAGAGCGACGGCGCGCGCGACAACGGCGATTCGCGCCTGAAGGGCGCCGACCTGCACGTCGGCTACCGCCCGGACGACATGGCCTACTACGCGCTCGACTTCCACGCCTACAGCCTGGACACCGGCGAGGCGGGCAAGCTGAGCTACCCGCAGTTCGTCGCCGATCCCGGGCAGACGGTGACGCCGTTCAACCGGCTGTGGACCGACCGCTACGTGCTCAGCTTCACGCACGACCGCCACTTCAGCGCCGACACGCAGCTCGTGGCCAAGGTCTGGGGCGGCTACCAGGACAACGCCTCGCGCGCGCAGGCGGGCAATCCGCCTTCCAGCGCGACGCTGCAGGACGACCAGTTCCGCTTCGGCGGCCTCGACGCGCGCCTGCTGCACCGCTGGGGCCGCGGCAACGCGTTCACGCTCGGCACGACCCTCTACCACTCCGATGCGCCGTTCCGGCAGTGGACCACCGCCAGCCTCGCGCCGGACCGCTACGTGCGCTACGGCCAACCGTGCGCAAACGCCGCCGACAAGAACTGTGCGCGCCTGCGCCAAGAGCGCTCGACCGACTACGCCGCGGTGTTCGCCGAGAACGTGTTCCGTTTCGAAGGCGGCTGGCACTTCGTGCCGTCGGTACGCCTGGAGCGCGAGAAGGTGAACATCGACGAGACGATCAAGCCGCCGAACCTGACGCGCGCGCTGGTCGACCGCTCGGTCACGCACACCGTGCCGCTGTTCGGCCTCGGCTTCGGCAACGACTTCGGCCGCGGCAACGAGACCTACTTCAACGTCTCGCAGGGCTGGCGCCCGGTGCGCTACTTCGACATCGGCTCGCCGTTCGGCAACACCGCCGCCGGCGCGCAGAACGATCCGGACCCGACCCACGTGCTGTCGTGGGAAGCCGGCGTGCACGGCACCCCGGCCGACGGCCTGTTCTACGACGTCAGCCTGTTCCAGGTGAACGTGAAGGACCGCATCGAGGCGCAGCAGATCCCCGGCATGCCGGCCGGCAACACGATCAACGTCAACACCGGCGACACGCGCCACCGCGGCTTCGAGGGCCAGGTCGACTACGACTTCCTCGCCGCGCAGGATCCGAAGACGACGCGCCACCTGTCGGTGTTCGCCAACCTCTCGCTGCTCGACGCCGAGTTCACGCGCTCGATCCGCGGCGTCGCCGGCAACAAGCCGGCGTTCTCGCCGAACTACCTCGCGCGCGTGGGCCTGTCCTGGCGCGAGGACCAGGCCTACAAGGTCGCACTGTCGGTCGTGTCGGTCGCCAGCCAGTACTGGCAGGACTCGAACCTGCCGCAGGGCACACCGACCGCGGCGAACTGGATCCCGGCCAAGGTGCCCGCGTACACGGTCGCCGACCTGTCGGCGGACTGGTGGGTGATCCCGCAGGTGCGCCTGCTCGGCGGCGTGTCGAACCTGACCGACCGCACGTACTACGCGCGCGTGTTCGGCGGCGGCCTCGAGCCGGCGGTCGGCCGCACCTACTACGTCGGCGCGGCGTACGAGTTCTGACCCAGCCCGCGAGGGCCGGGGCCGGCACGCCGCCGGCCCCGGTCCTTCGCAAAAGCGTCGCAGGAACGGCTTCAGCCGCGCTGCTTTTCGAGATCGACACCCGTAGGGTGGGACGCAGCCGCGCAGCGGCGAGTCCCACCGCCCGCCCGCGACGACGGTGGGACTCGCGCCTCCGGCGCTGCGGCCCACCCTACGGGGATCGACCCGACTGGTTGCGCCCTCGACCCTCGACGGAAACGCATCGCGCCCGAAGCCGCTCCTGCCCCTGCCCGCTGCGGCGATCCGCCGCCGCTGCGCTAACGCCGACATAACCTTTTCGCTGCCAGACTCCGGCGTGCATCGTCACGAGGGGGAACGCCATGCGCCATGCCGTCGCCATCGCCGTGCTGCTGCTCGCGCTGGCCGGCTGTGGCGGTTCGGCGCCGGACGGTACGCACCTGCTCAACGTGTCCTACGACCCGACGCGCGAGCTGTACGGCGACATCAATGCCGCGTTCGCGGCCGAGTGGCAGCGCACGACCGGCGGGCAGGTCGCGATCCGCCAGTCGCACGGCGGCTCCGGCAAGCAGAGCCGCAGCGTGATCGAGGGCTTGGAGGCGGACGTCGTCACGCTCGCGCTGGCCGGCGACATCGACGCGCTGCACGACCGCGGCGACCTCGTGCCGGCCGACTGGCAACGGCGCCTGCCGGACAACAGCGCGCCGTACACCTCGACGATCGTGTTCCTCGTGCGCAACGGCAATCCGAAGGGCCTGCGCGACTGGGACGACCTGGTCCGGCCGGGCGTCGCGGTCATCACGCCGAACCCGAAGACCAGCGGCGGCGCGCGCTGGAACTACCTCGCCGCGTGGGGCTATGCGCTGCACCGCTACGGCAGCGAGGCGGCAGCGCAGGACTTCGTGGCCAAGCTGTACCACAACGTGCCGGTGCTCGACGCCGGCGCGCGCGGCGCGACCACGACGTTCGTCGAGCGCGGCCAGGGCGACGTGCTGCTGGCATGGGAGAACGAGGCGCTGCTCGCGCTGGACGAGGCCGGCGGGCACGAGCGCTTCGAGCTCGTCGTGCCCTCGCTAAGCATCCTGGCCGAGCCGCCGGTCGCGTGGGTCGACCGCTACGTCGACAAGCACGGCACGCGCGCGCTGGCCGAGGCCTACCTGCGCTACCTCTACACGCCGCCGGCGCAGGCCATCATCGCGCGCCACGGCTACCGGCCGCGCGATCCGACCGTGCTGGCGAAGTACGCGGACCGCTTCCCGCCACTGGTGCTGCTGACCATCGACGGCGCCTTCGGCGGCTGGCGCGCGGCGCAGGCGCGGCACTTCGCCGACGGCGGCACGTTCGACCAGATCTACGCACCGGGTCGATAGGGCCGCCATGGGACGCCTGATGCGCCAGCCCCGCCGGCACGCGCTGCCCGGCTTCGGCCTGACCCTCGGCGTGTGCCTGGCCTGGCTCGGCCTGCTCGTGCTGCTGCCGCTGGCCGCGCTGGTGCTCAAGGCCGCCGCGCTCGGCCCAGCCGAGCTGTGGCAGGCGGCGACCACGCCGCGCGCGCTGGCGGCGTATCGGGTCAGCTTCGGCTGCGCCGCGCTGGCCGGGCTGGTCAACCTGTTCTTCGGACCGCTGCTGGCATGGGTGCTGGTGCGCTACCGCTTTCCCGGCCGCACGCTCGTCGATGCGCTGATCGACCTGCCGTTCGCGCTGCCGACCGCGGTCGCCGGCATCACGCTGACCGCGCTGTACGCCTCGACCGGCCCGCTCGGCCGCTGGCTCGAGGCGGCCGGCTGGAAGGTCGCCTACACGCCGAGCGGCATCACGGTCGCGCTGGTCTTCGTCAGCCTGCCGTTCCTCGTGCGCAGCGTGCAGCCCGTGCTCGAGACGCTCGAACCGGACATCGAGGAAGCCGCCGCCACGCTCGGCGCCGGCCGCCTGACCACGCTGTGGCGCGTCGTGCTGCCGACGCTGTGGCCGGCGATCCTGTCCGGCTTCGCGCTCGCGTTCGCGCGCGCGATCGGCGAGTACGGCTCGGTGATCTTCATCGCCGGCAACCTGCCGCTGGTGTCGGAGATCGCGCCGCTGCTGATCGTCAGCAAGCTCGACCAGTACGACACCGTCGGCGCCACCGCGATCGCGGTGGTGCTGCTGGCGGCCTCGTTCGCCGCGTTGCTGGCGCTGAACCTGGTGCAGTTGTGGACCGTGCGGCGCCGCTCGGCGGAGGCGCGATGAACGCGCGCAAGCCGTCGGCCGCACTGCGCGATCCGGCTTGGCTGCGCTGGAGCCTGCTCGCGCTCGCGCTCGGCTTCGTCGCGCTGTTCCTCGTGCTGCCGCTCGTGGCGGTGTTCGGCTACGCGTTCGAGAAGGGCGTGGCGGTCTACCTGGCCAGCCTGACCGATCCGGATGCGCGCGCGGCGATCCGCCTGACCCTGCTGGTCACCGCAATCGCGGTGCCGGCCAACACCGTGTTCGGCATCGCCGCGGCGTGGCTGGTCACGCGCTTCCAGTTCCGCGGGCGCGGCCTGCTGCTGAGCCTGATCGACCTGCCGTTCGCGGTCTCGCCGGTGATCGCCGGCCTGATCTTCGTGCTGCTGTTCGGCGCACAGGGCTGGCTCGGGCCGTGGCTGGCCGCGCACGACGTGAAGATCATCTTCGCCGTGCCCGGCATCGTGCTGGCGACCACGTTCGTGACGTTCCCGTTCGTCGCGCGCGAGCTGATCCCGCTGATGCAGGCGCAGGGCAGCGAGCAGGAGCAGGCCGCGCTGACGCTCGGCGCCGGCGGCTGGGCGATGTTCTGGCGCGTGCTGCTGCCGAAGATCGGCTGGGGCCTGGCCTACGGCGTGATCCTGTGCAATGCACGCGCGATCGGCGAGTTCGGCGCGGTGTCGGTCGTCTCCGGCCACATCCGCGGCCTGACCAACACGATGCCGCTGCACGTGGAGATCCTCTACAACGAATACCATCGCACCGCCGCGTTCGCGGTCGCCTCGCTGCTCGCGCTGATCGCGCTGGCGACGCTGGCGCTCAAGCAGCTGATCGGCTGGCGCCTGCGCAAGCCGCCGCAAAGGGACGCCGCCGCATGAACATCACGGTCGAGGGCATCGGCTACCGCTACGGCGAGGCGGCCGTGCTGGACGGCATCGACCTGGCGATCGCATCGGGCGAGCTGCTCGCGCTGCTCGGGCCGTCCGGCTGCGGCAAGACGACCCTGCTGCGCGTGCTGGCCGGGCTGGAGTTTCCCGACCGCGGCCGCGTGCTGTTCGAGGAACGCGACGTGACCCGGCTCGGCGCGCGCCAGCGCCAGGTCGGCTTCGTGTTCCAGCACTACGCGCTGTTCAACCACCTGACCGTGTTCGACAACGTCGCGTTCGGCCTGCGCGTGCGCGGCTGGCGCGCGCGGCCGTCGCGCGCCGAGATCGCACGGCGCGTGACCGAACTGCTCGAACTCGTGCAGCTCGGCGAATTCGCGCGACGCCATCCGGCGCAGCTGTCCGGCGGCCAGCGCCAGCGCGTCGCGCTGGCGCGCGCGCTGGCGGTGGAGCCGGCGATCCTGCTGCTCGACGAGCCGTTCGGCGCGCTCGATGCGCGCGTGCGCGGCGACCTGCGCCGCTGGCTGCGCGGCCTGCACGACCGCATCCACGTCACCAGCGTGTTCGTCACGCACGACCAGGAGGAGGCGTTCGAGCTGGCCGACCGCATCGCGGTGATGAACCGCGGCCGCATCGAGCAGCTGGCCGATCCGCAGACGCTGTACACGCAGCCGGCCAGCCCGTTCGTGTGCCGCTTCCTCGGCGAGGTCAACGAGCTGCCGGCCGCGCTGCACGCGCGCTGGACCGGCGTCGACGCCGCCGACGTGACCGCGTTCGTGCGTCCGCACGAGCTCGACCTCGCCGCTGCTCCGAGCGCCGATGCCACGGTCGACGCCGTGCGCGACCTCGGCGGCAACGTGCGCGTCGAAGTGCGCCATCCGGCGCTGGCGGCGCCGTTGGTCGCGCTGTACGAACGCGGCCGCTTCGGCGCCAGCGGCCTCGCCGCCGGCACGCGCGTCGCGCTGGTGCCGCGGCGCTGGTCGCTGTTCCGCGGCGACGCGCCGTATCCGTAGGCTGGCCATGGTGGCAGCGGCGGAAGCCGCGATGCTCTTGCCGCGCTCCCGCAAGTCGGGCCACCAAAATCATCGCGCCTGCCGGCGCTCCCACAGGGGACTCGTTCGCCGTGGACGCCTGTGGTGGGAGCGGCGGAAGCCGCGATGCTCTTCCCGCTCTCCCGCAAGTCGGGCCACCAAAATCATCGCGCCTGCCGGCGCTCCCACAGGGGACTCGTTCGCCGTGGACGCCTGTGGTGGGAGCGGCGGAAGCCGCGATGCTCTTCCCGCTCTCCCGCAAGTCGGGCCACCAAAATCATCGCGCCTGCCGGCGCTCCCACAGGNGAAGCCGCGATGCTCTTCCCGCTCTCCCGCAAGTCGGGCCACCAAAATCATCGCGCCTGCCGGCGCTCCCACAGGAGCGCGTTTGTCTGCTGGTGCATCTGCCTTGATCCTCGTCGACAGGCTGTTCGCCTGTCTCCGATTGCGGGCTGGCGCACGGAATCGCCGCGCGTGCTGCGTATCGTGGACGGCCGCGCGACCCACCGTACCGCCATGCACGCTGCCCTCGCTGCTGTCCTGTTCGCACTCGCCTCGGCCGCCGGCGCGGCCACTCCGCCATCGCTCGCGCTCGACCCGGGCCAGCTCGACCGGCTGGCGACGCTGCCGGTCGGCGGCAGCCTCGTCGTCGACGGCGTGCCCGACGGCTACGGCGGCAGCGCGCGCGTGCGCTTCGAGCGCATCGACGTCTATGCGGCCGGCGCGCGCATCGTCGCGGTCGACGTCGACGGCGAGCACGAGCTGCCGCGCAGCCGGCGCATCGAGCTGATCGGCCGCGACGCCGACGGCGCCGTGCGCGTCAGCCTCGGCTTCGATCCGGGTTTTGCCAATGTGCGCGGCGCCGGCAGCGCGCCTTCCGGCGCATTCGTGCTGACCGCCACTTCCGCTGCGAATGGTGCGCGGCTCGACGCGGTCCCGGCCAGTGCGGCGCTGCCGGCCGGCATCGTGCCCGAGACCATCGCCGGCGACGATGCGCTGCCGAGCGGCGCGCCGGAACCGCTGACGCTGGCGCTGGCCGGTACGCTGGCGCCGACGGCCGCGCGCGTGGCGGTCGTCGCGATCGACACCGACACCTCGTTCATGACGCTGCGCTTTTCCGGCAACACGACCGCGGCGACGAACTGGATCGCCGACCTGTTCGCGACGATGAACGCGATGTACCAGCGCGACCTCGACGTGACGCTGCAGCAGGGCACGACCTTCCTGCGCACCGGCAGCGATCCGTACACGCAGTCCGGCTCGCCGGCCGGCTCGGCCCACCTGAACGAGTTCGGCGCGTACTGGCAGGCCAACTACGCCAACGTGCCGCGCACGTTCGCGGCGCTGCTGTCGGGCAAGTCCGGCAGCGCCAACTCGGCCTCCGGCATCGCCTGGGTCAACTCGTATTGCCGGACCGCGTCGACCGGCGGCAGCTACAGCGTCAACCAGATCTTCACCAATCCGCAGATCGGCGTGGACCTGTCGGCGCGCATCGTCGGCCACGAGCTCGGCCACAACTTCGGCGCCCGCCACACGCACTGCACGAGCCTGAGCGGCGCGGCGCCGGTCGCGGCGAACACGATCGACCAGTGCTACAGCGGCGAAACCGGTTGCTACGCCGGCACCACGAGCTGCCCGGTCAGCGGCCCGGGCGCACCGGCCGGCAGCGTGATGAGCTACTGCAACATGAACCGCTGCGGCCCGACCGGTCAGAACGTGCTGCAGTTCCATCCGGTGCAGGTCACGCAGCTGCGCGGATACATCGCCGCCCAGCCGGCGAGCTGCATGGCCACCAGCGACGCGATCTTCCGCAGCGGCTTCGAGTAGGCAAGCGCCGGGACGCAAATCAGCGCGGGCCCGAATGATCGTCGTCCCGGCGAAAGCCGGGACCCAGTGCCTTTGCAAACCATTGAAGACGCTGGGTTCCGGCTTTCGCCGGAACGACGAGGCTTCGCCTGCCCGGATGTGCCTTTGCTGATCCGGCCGCGCCTCAGGCCGCCGCCCCGCCGCGCAGCAGCGTGGCGAACTGCCGGCGCAGCCTGGCCAGCTTCGGCGCGGCGACCGCGGCGACGTAGGGCTGTTGCGGATGGCGTGCGGCGTAGTCCTGGTGGTAGGGCTCGGCCTCGAAGAACGCGTGCAGCGGCGCCAGCTCGGTCGCGATCGGTGCAGCGAACACATGCGCGGCGTCGAGCTGCTCGATGTAGGCCTGCGCGACCGCGCGCTGGTCCTCGTCGGTGTGGAAGATCGCCGAGCGGTACTGGCGGCCGCGGTCGTGGCCCTGGCCGTCGACCTGGGTCGGATCGTGCGCGACGGCAAAGAACACCTTCAGCAGGCGGCCGTAACGGATGCGCTGCGGGTCGAAGCGGATCGCGATCGCCTCGGCGTGCCCGGTGGCGCCGCTGCAGACGCGCTCGTAGGTCGCGTCGCGCGCGGCGCCGCCAGCGTAGCCGGAGGTGACCGCGAGCACGCCGTCGAGCTCGCGGAACACGGCCTCGGTGCACCAGAAGCAGCCGCCGGCGAGCACGGCGAGCTGTTCGTGCACGCCCGGCACCGGGACCGGGTCGAACGCCGGATCGGGAAAACGCGTGGCGAGGTCGCCCGGCTTTGCGCCGGGCAGTGCGCAGACGGGATTCATGGCGATATCCTCATGGCCGCCGCCGCGGCGGGCGGATATACGGCAGATGGCGCCGCCACGGGCCGGCTCAAGGGCGCGCGGAACTCGGCGCCGATTTACCGTTCCAAGCGGCGGAAGATGCGCATTACATTGATGTAAAGGCGCTTTACTCCTCGAAAACGGCGGCCTTCCAAGCCGGCTGCTAGCCTGTATCCCGTCCCGGACCGCCTGCGGCCCGCTTTTCATGCCCGAAAGGAAGTCTTCATGCGTTGGAAGTCCGCGCTCGCGCTCGTCGTCGTGATCCTGCTGGCCGTGCTCGGCTGGCGCCTGCTGCCGCGCTCGGCGCAGGTCGGTGGGCCAGGCATGCGCGGCGGCGGCGCCGAGGCGCCGATCCCGGTCACCGTGGTCGCGGCCGCGACCACCGACGTGCCGGTCTACCTGAGCGCGCTCGGCACCGCGCAGGCGCTCAACACGGTCAACGTGAACGCGCAGGTCAGCGGCCAGATCAAGACGATCGCGTTCACCGAGGGCCAGGAGATCGCGCAGGGCGCGCTGATCGCCGAGATCGATCCGCGCACCTACCAGGCCGCGCTCGACCAGGCGCTGGCCAAGAAGCAGCAGGACGAGGCGCAACTGGTCGCGGCCAAGGCCACGCTGGCGCGCTACGAGGACCTGATCAAGAAGAACTTCGTCGCTGCGCAGGAATTGCAGAACCAGCGCCAGACCGTCGCGCAGCAGCAGGCGCTGATCGCCGCCGACGACGCCGCGATCGCCAGCGCGCGCACGCAGCTCGGGTACACGAAGATCACCGCGCCGATCACCGGCATCGCCGGCATCCGCCAGGTCGACGTCGGCAACCTCGTCAGCGCCAACAGCGGCTCGCCGATCGTCGTGCTGACCCAGGTGCACCCGATCAACGTGATCTTCACGCTGCCGCAGCAGCACCTGGGCGAGGTGCGCGGCGCCAGCGGCGAGCTGCCGGTCAGCGCGCTCGACCGCGGCGACGCGCACGTGCTGGCACAGGGCGTGCTGAAGGTGGTCGACAACACGATCGACACGCAGACCGGCACGTTCAAGCTGAAGGCCGAGTTCGGCAATGCCGACAACGCGCTGTGGCCGGGCCAGTTCGTCAACGTGCGGCTGCAGACGCGCACCGTGCACGGCGGCCTGGTGATCCCGGTGCAGGCGGTGCAGCGCGGGCCCGATTCGAGCTACGTCTACCTGCTGCAGCCGGACAACACGGTCATGATGCAGACGATCACGATCGGCGGCGAGGGCGGCGAGCTCGGCATGCTCGTCACCGACGGCCTCAAGCCCGGCGACAAGGTCGTGACCGAGGGCCAGTTCCGCCTGAAGCCCGGCGCCAAGGTGCTGCCGCTGGCACCGGGCGAGAGCGCACCGACGATGACCGCGGAGGAACTGAAGAAGGCCGCCACGCCCGGCCAGCGCCGCCGCGGCGGCTAGCCTGACCCGTAGGGTGGGACGCAGCGCCGAAGGCGCGAGTCCCACCGCAGGCACGGTGGGACTCGCCGCTGCGCGGCTGCGTCCCACCCTACGAAAGCAAGGGGCTCTCCGAATCCCCACTCCCAAATCCCCAATCCCGGCTCCCCCATGGGTTTTTCGTCGATCTTCATCCGCCGCCCGATCGCGACCTCGCTGCTGATGGCCGCGGTGCTGCTGCTCGGCATCCTCGGCTACCGCATGCTGCCGGTGTCGGCGCTGCCCGACATCGAGGCGCCGAACCTGCAGGTGACCACGCAGTACCCGGGCGCCAGCGCCGAGACGATGGCGGTGCTGGTGACCACGCCGCTGGAGCGCCAGTTCGGCCAGATCTCCGGCCTGACGATGATGACCTCGGACTCGTCGGCCGGGCTGTCGACGATCAACCTGACCTTCGCGATCGGCCGCGACATCGACGCCGCCGCGCAGGACGTGCAGTCGGCGATCAACGCCGCGCGCGGCACGCTGCCGGGCGGCCTGCCGTACCCGCCGGTCTACAACAAGGTCAATCCGGCCGACGCGCCGATCCTGACCCTGATGCTGACCTCCGACAGCGTGCCGCTGCGCGAGGTCACCAACTACGCCGACTCGATCCTCGCGCAGAAGCTGTCGCAGGTGTCCGGCGTCGGCCAGGTGTCGATCGCCGGCAACGTGCGCCCGGCCGTGCGCGCGCAGGTCAACCCGGCCGCGCTGGCCAACCTCGGCCTGACCCTGGAGGACGTGCGCAGCGCGCTGACCGGCGCCAACGTCAACGCGCCGAAGGGCCAGATCAGCGGCGCCGCGCAGACCTTCAGCATCGGCGCCAACGACCAGCTCGCCGACGCCGCCGAGTACCGCTCGACCATCATCAGCTACGCCAACGGCGCGCCGGTGCGCCTCGCCGACGTCGCCGAGGTGATCGACGGCGTCGAGAACGACCAGCTCGCGGCGTGGGCGAACGGCAAGCCGGCGGTGCTGCTCGACGTGCGCCGCCAGCCCGACGCGAACATCGTCGCCACCGTCGACCGCATCAAGGCGCTCCTGCCGGAGCTGCGCGCGGTGCTGCCGGCCGACGTCAAGCTCGAGGTGTTCTCCGACCGCACCGTCACGATCCGCGCCTCGGTCGCCGACGTCGAGTTCACGCTGGTGCTGTCGATCCTGCTCGTCGTCGCGGTGATGTTCGTGTTCCTGCGCCGTCTGTGGGCGACGCTGATCCCGAGCGTCGCGGTGCCGCTGTCGCTGCTCGGCACGTTCGGCGTGATGGCATTCGCCGGCTTCTCGCTCGACAACCTGTCGCTGATGGCGCTGGCGGTCGCGACCGGCTTCGTCGTCGACGACGCGATCGTGATGATCGAGAACATCGTGCGCTACCTCGAGGGCGGCCGCGATGGGCGCGAGGCGGCCGAGATCGGCGCGAAGGAAATCGGCTTCACCGTGGTGTCGCTGACGGTGTCGCTGATCGCGGTGTTCCTGCCGCTGCTGCTGATGCCCGGCGTGGTCGGCCGCCTGTTCCACGAGTTCGCCTGGGTGCTGTCGATCGCGGTCGCGATCTCGCTCGTGGTGTCGCTGACGCTGACGCCGATGATGTGCGCCTACCTCCTGAAGCCCGGCGACGTCGAAGTCGAGGGTGACGACCACACCGCGCATCGCGGCCAGCGCGGCTTCTTTGCGCGCATGCTCGGCGTGTACGAACAGACGCTCGACTGGGTGCTCGCGCACCAGCGCCTGACCCTGCTGGTCGCGGCCGGCGCGGTCGCGCTGACCGTCGTGCTGTACATCGCGATCCCGAAGGACCTGCTGCCCGAGCAGGACACCGGCCTGATCACCGCGGTGGTGCAGGCCGACCAGAACATCGCGTTCGAGGCGATGCGCGAGCGCACCGCGAACGCGGCCGAGGCGCTGCGCAAGGACCCGGCCGTGGCCGGCGTGGCCGCGTTCGTCGGTGCCGGCTCGATCAACCCGACCCTCAGCCAGGGCCAGCTCAGCCTCGTGCTGAAGCCGCGCGACCAGCGCGACGGCCTCGATGTGATCGTGCCGCGCCTGTATCGCGCGGTCGCGGCGATCCCCGGCATCGCGCTGTATCTGAAGCCGGTGCAGGACGTCACGCTCGACACGCGCGTGGCCGCGACCGAGTACCAGTACTCGCTCGAGAGCGTCGACACGCAGCTGCTCGGCGACTATGCGACGAAGATGACGCAGGCGCTGCGCGCGCGGCCGGAGTTCGCCGACGTCGACAACAACCTCGCCGCGACCGGCCTGGCCTACCACCTTACGATCGACCGCGACCAGGCCAGCCGCCTCGGCGTGCCGGTGCAGGCGATCGACGACACGCTCTACGACGCGTTCGGCCAGCGCCAGATCTCGACCATCTTCACCGAGCTGAACCAGTACCGCGTCGTGCTCGAGGTCGCGCCGCAGTTCCGCACCGGCGTGGACCTCTTGAACAAGCTGACCGTGCGCGGCGCCGGCAACGGCGCGCTGACCGGCAGCAACGCGACCACGCTCGGCCAAGCCACCTCGAGCAACGCCGCCACGCCAAGCGGCATCGGCACGCAGGGCAACACCGGCGTGCTGCTCGGTGGCGGCGGCACGATCCCGCTCGCCTCGGTCGCGCGTGCCGAGGTCACCAACGCGCCGCTGGTGGTCAGCCACCAGAACCAGCTGCCGGCGGTGACGCTGTCGTTCAACACCGCGCCGGGCCATTCGCTGTCGCAGGCGGTCGCCGCGCTGCACGAGGCCGAGGCCTCGCTGCACCTGCCGCCGCAGGTGCGCGGCCAGCTGGTCGGCAAGGCGGCCGAGTTCTCGACTTCGCAGACCAGCCAGATCCTGTTGATCCTCGCTGCGGTGGTGGTGATCTACATCGTGCTCGGCGTGCTGTACGAGAGCTACATCCACCCGCTGACGATCCTGTCGACGCTGCCGCCGGCCGGTGTCGGCGCGCTGCTCGCGCTGATGCTGTTTGGCCTCAGCCTGTCGATCGACGGCATCATCGGCATCATCCTGCTGATCGGCATCGTCAAGAAGAACGCGATCATGATGATCGACTTCGCGATCGAGGCGCAGCGCAAGGGCATGAGCGCGCGCGACGCGATCCACCGCGCCTGCCTCTTGCGCTTCCGCCCGATCATGATGACCACCGCCGCCGCGCTGCTCGGCGCGCTGCCGCTCGCGCTCGGCAGCGGCATCGGCGCCGAGCTGCGCCGCCCGCTCGGCATCTCGATCGTCGGCGGCCTGCTGCTGTCGCAGCTGGTCACGCTGTACACGACGCCGGTGATCTATCTCTACTTCGAGCGCTTCTCCGACTGGCTCAAGGCGCGCGCCGAACGGCGCCGGCTGGCGCGTGCGCAGGAGCGGCTGGCATGAGCCGGGCCTGCGTCATGCGCGCCGTGAGGCCCTCCCCTTCAAGGGCGCGAGCCGGGCTTTCGATCGCTGCCGTCGGGCAGCGATCGCCGGCGAGCGGCCGCACAGGGATGTGCGGACCGGACTTGCGAGCGCAGGATGCGCGAGGGTTGGGTGGAGATGGTGTCGCTCGCGCCGCCTGCCACGGCTCCCGGGTGCGCTGCGCTTACCCGGGCTACTCGGCTGTCTTGCCTTCTCCCATCGGGAGAAGGCGGCCCGAAGGGCCGGATGAGGGTTCGGTTCCTGCGCGAGGCGACCGAGCAGTGCATGCGACCCATCGCAAGCCCCGTACCCTCTCCCCAACCCCTCTCCCGAGGGGAGAGGGGCTGAAGCGATGAACATCTCCGGCCCGTTCATCCGCCGCCCGATCGGCACCTCGCTGCTCGCACTCGGGCTGTTCGTCGGCGGCATGCTGGCGTACTTCCTGCTGGGCGTCGCGCCACTGCCGAACCTCGAGTTCCCGGCGATCTTCGTCTCGGCCAGCCAGCCCGGCGCCGATGCGCGCACGATGGCCTCGACCGTGGCCGCGCCGCTCGAGCGTCACCTCGGCCAGATCGCCGGCATCGACAACATGAGCTCCAACAGCACCGAGGGCTCCAGCTCGGTGATCCTGATGTTCGACGTCGGCGTCGACGTCGACGACGCCGCGCGCGACGTGCAGGCGGCGATCAACGCGGCCGCGCCGGACCTGCCGTCGGGCCTGAAGACCGCGCCGACCTACCGCAAGGCGAACCCGAACAACGCGCCGGTGCTGCTGCTCGCGCTGACCTCGAAGATCCGCCCGTTGTCGGAGCTGTACAACATGGCCGACTCGCTGCTGTCGCCGCGCATCGCGCAGCAGCCGGGCGTGGCCTCGGTCGACCTCGCCGGCGGCGCCACGCCGGCGGTGCGCGTGGACGTGAACCTGCGCGCGCTGTCGGCGATGGGCCTGTCCGCCGACCAGCTGCGCAACGCGCTGGTCGCCGCCAACGTGACCTCGCCGCAGGGCTTCTTGTCCGACGGCAAGACCACGATGGCGGTATCGGCCAACGACTCGCTGCACACCGCCGCCGAGTTCGCCGAACTCGTCATCGCGGTGCGCAACGGCACGCCGGTGCGCCTGAAGGACGTCGCCACCGTCTACGACGGCCAGGAGGACGCCTACCAGGGCGCCTGGTTCAACGGCCAGCGCGCGATCCTGATCGTGGTCAGCAAGCGCGCCGACGCGAACGTGATCGGCACGGTCGACGCGATCCGCGCGCAGATCCCGGAGATGCAGACCTGGCTGCCCGACGACGTCAAAATCACGCCGTTCTCGGACCGTACGCCGACCATCCGCGCCTCGGTCGACGAGGTGCAGGTGAGCCTGCTGATCAGCCTCGGCATGGTCATCGTGACGATGCTGGTGTTCCTGCGCCGCGGCGCGCCGACGCTGATCGCGGGCCTGGCCGTGCCGCTGTCGCTGGCCGGCGCGTTCGCGACGATGTACGTGCTCGGATTCACGCTGAACAACCTGTCGCTGATGGCGCTGGTGATCGCGATCGGCTTCGTCGTCGACGACGCGATCGTGGTGATCGAGAACATCGTGCGCCACATCGACCAGGGCCAGCCACGCCTGCAGGCCACGCTCGCCGGCGCCAAGGAGATCGGCTTCACCGTCGTGTCGATCACGGCGTCCTTGCTGGCCGTGTTCACGCCACTGATCTTCATGGGCGGCTTCCTCGGCATGATGTTCCGCGAATTCGCGATCACGCTGGCGGCGGCGGTCGCGATCTCGGCGCTGGTCTCCCTGACCGTGACGCCGGCGCTGTGCGGGCGCTTCCTCGACATGCGCGGCGACGCGCATGCGCCGAACCGCCTCAACCGCGCGCTCGATGCGTTCCACGCCGGCATGCGCGAGACCTACCGCCACGCGCTCGACTTCGCGCTGCGCCACCCGCGCGCGATGGCGCTGACGCCGCTGCTGCTGGTCGGCCTGACCGTGGTGCTGTCGATCTACGTGCAGAAGGGCTTCTTCCCACAGCAGGACACCGGCCAGCTGATGGGCCGCACGACCGCCAATCCGGACGTCTCGTTCGCGGCGATGGCCGACCGTCACCAGCGCGTGGCCGACCTGATCCAGGCCGACCCGGCGGTCGAGAGCGTCGGTTCGCGCATCGGCGGCGGTCGCTGGGGCGGCAATAACTCCGGCACGCTCTACATCAACCTCAAGCCGCTCGGCGCAGGCCGCAGCGAATCGACCTTCGCCGTGATGAACCGACTCGGCTTGCAGGCCGGCAAGATCCCCGGCATCTCGCTGCGCCTGCGCCCGGTGCAGGACATCGGCGGCGGCGGCGGGGGCGGCGGCGGCAGCGGCGCGCAGTACACCTACACGCTCAAGGGCGACGACCTCGACGCGCTGCAGGAATGGGCGCCCAAGCTGGTCGCGGAACTGGCCAAACGCCCGCAATTGCGCGACGTCGCGCTCGACGTGTCCGACTCCGGCCTGCGCGAGAACCTCGTGATCGACCGCGACACCGCCGCGCGCCTGAAGGTCAGCACCGGCGCGATCGACAGCGCGCTGTACGACGCGTTCGGCCAACGCCAGGTGTCGACGATCTACTCGGACATCAACCAGTACAAGGTCGTGGTCAACGCGCTGCCGGGCCAGGCCGCCTCGCCCGAGGCGCTCAAGCGCCTGTACGTGCGCTCGAGCAGCGGCGCGATGGTGCCGCTCGGCGCGGTCGCGCACATCGCGCCGGGGCGCGCGCCGACCGAGGTCGAGCACGACGGCCAGTTCCCGGTCGCGAGCCTCAGCTTCAACCTCGCCCCCGACGTGTCGATGGGCGAAGCCGCCGCGGTGATCGGCCGCACGATGCAGGGCCTGCGCCTGCCCGGCAGCATCCGCGGCGAGTTCGGCGGCGACTTCCGCCGCTTCCAGCAGCAGCAAGGCAGCCAAGGCACGCTGATCCTCGGGGCGATCATTGCGATCTACATCGTGCTCGGCATCCTCTACGAGAGCCTGATCCACCCGATCACGATCCTGTCCACGCTGCCCTCGGCCGGCGTCGGCGCGCTTCTGGCGATGCTCCTGACCGGCACCGAGCTGTCGATCGTGTCGGTGATCGCGATCGTGCTGTTGATCGGCATCGTCAAGAAGAACGCGATCATGATGATCGACTTCGCGCTCGCCGCCGAACGCGAGCGCGGCCTGGCGCCGTTCGAGGCGATCCGCGAGGCGTGCCTGGTGCGCTTCCGCCCGATCATGATGACCTCGATGGTCGCGATCGTCGGCGCACTGCCGCTGGCGATCGGCTTCGGCGCCGGCGCCGAGATGCGCCGCCCGCTCGGCATCGCGATGATCGGCGGCCTGCTCGTGTCGCAGTCGCTGACCCTGCTGTCGACCCCGGCGATCTACCTCGTGTTCGCGCGCCTCAGCGAACGGCGGCGCCAGCGCAAGGCCGAGCGGCGCGCGCGGCTGGCGCTGGGCGAACAGCAGGAGCGGGCCACGCCCGCGACCTGACACCGCGGCGCCTCGCGATCGCGGGCATGGCCCGCTCCTGCACGCGCCGCGTTTGTGATGCGGCGGCCCGGTGCTGACCCGTGGGAGCGCCGGAAGGCGCGATGCTTTTGACGGCTGTCGAGCCACGCACCTCGAAGAGCATCGCGGCTTCCGCCGCTCGCACAGTGGCGAAGCATCGCGGCTGCAGCCGCTCCCACAAACTTCCGGCCAAGGCGCGCAGCCTCTGTGGGAGGGACTTCAGTCCCGATGCGCTTTGGCCGCCGGCGCCTCAAGCGCATCCCGCGTGTAGCCCGGGTAAGCGAAGCGGACCCGGGGCCTTCGTGGCGCCACGGCGATGATGCGCACTTCGAAGGCCGCCGCCTCAGCGCGCGCTGTTCAAGTCCAGCGCCGCGCGCTCCAAGGCCCTGGCGCCGCGCGGCGCGGTCGCAAACCGCCGCGACACCGGCAGTGGCGCGCCGTCGGCCAGGTGCGCCCACAGCCGGTCGAGCGCGGCGTAGCCGTACGGCAACAGCGGCACGTAGCGGTCGCCGAAGCCGGGCACGGCGAGGAACGCGTCGAAGTGCTGCGCATGCGGGATGCGCCAGTACACCGGCGCGCGGCCGGCCGCCTCGAGCGCGGCGACGTACGGCGTCGCGGTGAACGCGACCGGCAGCAGGCCGTCGGCCTCGCCGTGCGCGACGATCAGCGGCAAACCGGCGCGCGGCAGGCGCGCGGCGGTCGCCGCGACCGCCGCATGCAGCGTGCGTGCGTCGGCGGTGTCGCCGGTCCACAGCGCACGCAGGCAGTCGATGCCGGGCGCGGTCGGATCGGCCGACGCCTCGCTGCCGCCGAGCAGCAGCGCGCCGGCGCCGGGCGGGATGCCGGAGGCATCGGACCACCACGCCGCGCGTGTCGCCGCATCGGCCGCGACCGGCGCGCCGTGCGCATCGAGCGCACCGAAGTGGAAGCCGCATGGCATCGCCGCGGGCGTGGCGCGCAGGTAGGCCGACGCATAGGTCGCGGCGACCGCGCGCCACAGGTCGAACGCGGTCGAACTCGCCGCGGTCGCCAGCGCGGCGTCGTCCCAGCCGCCGGCGTGCAGGCGCTCGAGCGCGCTGCGTGCCTGCGCGGCGAGATCGGCGCCTTCGAGCACGCCCGCTGCGTGCAGGCGCGCGCAGCGCGCGGCCCACGCCGGCGGCAGCGCGCCCTGCACGCGCGCGAACGGCACCGCGTCGAAACGCGCGTCGGCGAGCGCGCACGGCAGCAGCCGCGCGGCCTCGCTGACGTAGTCGTACAGCGCGCGGCCGTGGCCTTCGACGTGCACGTTCGGCGCCAGCGCGACCACGCCGGACAGCACGTGCGCGTCGTCGAGGCCGGCCGCCTGCAGCACCGCGCCGGCGCCGTTCGACACGCCGGTCGCGATCACGCGCGTGTTGGCCGGCGTGAACGGCGCCTGCGCGGGATACGCGCGGTCAAGCATCGCCAGCGCGAACTGCGCCGCCTGCAGCACGTGGCGGCCCCAGTCGGCCTCCGGGTTGTCGCCCGAGTGCGCGTGCTTGACCGCGACGCCTTGCCCGGCCGCCTCCGGCGCGAACTCGAGCGGCGCGTCGCCACGCACGGCGCGCGTGCCGTCGAGCGCGACGCCGGTCTGCGAATCGAGGTCGAAATAGCCCGAACCGGCGCCCTTGTCGGTGTAGGCGACCGCGCAGCCGCGCGGCAGGCCCCAAGCCCCTGCGAGCGAAATCGCGCCGTACACGCCGCGCGAGCCGGAGGACGCGGCGACCACGACGCAGCGCGCGCTCGCATCGAAATCGTCGGGCACCTGCAGCAGCACGCGGTGCGGCGCGCGCGCGCCCGGCACGTGCATGAACGCGGTGTATTCGCGCCCCGGCACGGCCGGCACCGCGCCGTACAACGTGCCGTAGCCGCCGAGCGGGCCGAGGTCGGCGATGCCGGCCCAGCTCGCGTGGATCGCGCGCCGGCGCAGTTCGACCGGCGTCGGCGCCGCCGCCTCGGCGAACGCCGGCGCCTTCGCGCGCAGGCCGGCGAGGCCGAGTCCGGCGCTGAGCAGATCGTCTCCGTTGCGGTGCGCGCTCTCGCGCACCTCGCCGAACAGGTTCGCGGCCATCGTCGTCTCCGGCGCCGGCGCGCGCGTCGCGCAGGCTGCGAGCGCGCCCGAAAGCGCCAACATCAGGACAGGGATTCGCATCGGGCCAGCCTAGCAGGGCCGTCGTGGCGCGGCATCGTACGAAGGTACGACGCGCATGGCGCTTTTGTAGGCTGGACGGCCGCAGGCCGGCCGGCTCACGCGACAAGGCGCCGGCCGCGCTGCGCGCGTCCAGCCTACGCGGGCGCGACCGCCTTGCTACAGTTCCGCCATGACCCGCATCCTGCTCGCCGACGACCATCCGCTGTTCCGCCTCGCGCTGATGCAGGCCGTGCGCGCGGCCGCGCCGGAGGCGGCGCTGGCCGAGGCCGGCACGTTCGACGAGGCGCGCGACGCGCTCGCCGCGCAGCCGGACACCGACCTCGTGCTGCTCGACCTGCACATGCCCGGCAGCCACGGCCTGCTCGGCCTGGCAGTGCTGCGTGGCGAATACCCGGCCACCGCGATCGCGATGGTGTCGGCGCACGACGACGCGGCGACGGTCCGTCGCGCGCTCGCCCACGGCGCCTGCGGCTTCGTCTCCAAGCGCTGCACGCTGGACGAACTGAGCGCCGCGCTGCGTACGATCCTCGCCGGCGGCGACTACGTGCCCGCCGCACTGCGCCCGGCGCTCGCCGCGCACGCGGGCGACGCCGACGACCGCGGCCTCGCCGCGCGCCTGGCGCGCCTCAGCCCGCAGCAGATGCGCGTGCTCGGCCTCGTCGCCGACGGCCTGCTCAACAAGCAGATCGCCGACCGCCTCGACGTGCAGGAACGCACGATCAAGGCTCACCTGACCGCGATCTTCGAGCGCCTGGGCGTGCGCAACCGCACCCAGGCCGGCGTGCTGCTGCGCTCGCTGGAACTGGCCGATCCGGCGAATGTGGTCGACGCGTGAGCCTTGCCGTCGCGGTGCGACGGCGCCGCCACGGGCGTCAGTGCGCTGTATCGGCGGCCGCGCCGATCCGGCGGATCTGGTCGAGGCCGAGCGCTTCGCTCGCCGACGGCGGCGGCAAGCCCGTCTGCCGGCAGTACTCGGCGAAGCGCACGTCGTTGCGGAAGCGCAGCAGCAACGGATCCCACAGCGCCGCGTGCACGCCCGCATCGCCGCGCTCCCGGTCGCGCTGCAGCCATTCGAAGGCCTGGTCGGCGTCGCCGCGCAGCGCGTGGATCCGCGCAACGGCATAGGCGCCGCCCTTGCCCTGTCCGAACGTGTCGATCAGGCGCTGCAACGCCGCGTCGGCGGCCGCGCGGTCGGGGCCGATCTGCAGGGCCAGCGCGAGCACGCGGTCGCGCCAGTGGCCCGGCGGCTCGCGCATCGCTTCGGCCCGCGCCGTCTCGGCGTCGCCACGCAGGATGGCCAGGTACGAGCGCTCGCTGGCGTACCAGCCGGACTCGTCCGGCTCCACCTCGTTCGCCTTGCGCAGGCTCGCGTCGGCTTCGTCGAGCCGGCCCAGGCTGGCCAGCAGTTCGGCCAGATAGACGCGGGCGAAGCCGGCCAGCGGATCGCCGTCGATGTACTTGCGGCGTTCCTCGATCGCTTCGTTGATCTTGCCGAGCGTGGCCAGCAGGCGGCTCGCCGCGCCGTGCGACGGATCGTTGGCCGCCACCAGCGGCAGCGCCATGCGGAACTCGGCCAGCGCGCCGTTCCAGTCGTGGTCGGCCGAGCTGAGCAGGTTCGCGCGGATCGCGTGCGCCTGCCCGAAGTCCGGCGCCAGCTTCAACGCGGTGTCGATCTCGCGCCGCGCCTGCGCGTAGGCGGCACGCGCCGCCTCGCCGTCGAGGTTGCCGCGCGCGTTCTGGGTGCGCATGAAGCCCAGCCACGACCAGGCCTGCGCGTAGCCCGGATCGATGCGCGTGGCCTCGGCAAAGTGGTCGATCGCCTTGAGCAGGTCCTTGCCGCCGCCCATGTAGTGGGTGCCGCGCAGGTAGGCGGCGTAGGCATCGAGGTTGCCGCTGGCCGGGCGGCCGGCCTCGACCGCGCCGGGCATCGCATGCAGCAGCCGCACCTGCAGCGCGCCGGCCACGGCCAGCGCGACCTCGTCCTGCAGCGCGAACAGGTCCTTGTACGGCCGGTCGAAGCGTTGCGTCCACACGATGCTGCCGTCGGCGGTGCGGACCAGCTCGATGCCGATGCGCACGCTGTCGCCGGCGCGCTGCACGCTGCCTTCGATCAGGTGGGCGACGCCGAGCTTGGCGCCGATGGCCTTGCCGTCTTCGTTGTGGTCGCGGAAGCGGAACGACGACCCGCGGCCGAGGACCTTCAGCCCTTCGAACTGCGACAGCGTGGTGATCAGGTTCTCCGACAGCCCGTCCGAGAAGAACTGCTGGTCGGCCTCGCCGCTGGTGTTGACGAGCGGCAGCACGGCGATGCTGCGCGGCTCCGCCGCCGGCGCGGCGGGTGGCGCCGACGAATGCCGTGACGGCCAGCCGGCATAGAACGCCAGCGCCGCGGCCAGCGCGAGCAGGGCGAGGACAAGCGGACGAGCGCGCGCAGGCGGACGCGGCACCGGTTCGGGCGCGGCCGGCACCGGCACCGGCACCGGCACATCGTCTGCCGCCGGCGGCGGCTCAGGTCCATCGGCCGTCGTTTCCAGCGTACCGATGAATTCATAGCCGACCCCGTGCACGGTGCGGATCCACTGCGGATGGTCGGCGTCATCGCGCAGCTCGCGCCGCAGGATCGCGACGATGCGATTGAGTACCGCCGGAGTGACGTGGCGATGGCCCCATACCGTGTCGAGCAGGGCGTCGCGCCCGACCACGCCGCCGGCGTGCCGCAGCAGCTCCAGCAGCACCGCATAAGCCTTCGGTTCGAGCGCCACCTCGTTGCCGCCACGCAACAGGCGGTGACGGCGTACGTCGACCTCGACGTCGCCGAAACGATACGCCTCCCTGGATTGCCCTTGCTCCATCACGCATCCCCAAACCGGCCGACGGGAAATTGTGCTCCGCGGGGTCGGTCCTTGCAAAACGCCGCCCGGTGCCGGCGTGCGGCCGCTCCCTCACAAACCTCACACCGCCAATGACGGCCCCAACACGGCCCTCATGAAGCCCAATCCGGACCTGCCGCATTCAATGCGGCGCAGCGCGCACTCTGGCCTCGCCGGCAAACCGCCGACGCCTGCCCGGAGATTGCGCCATGAACGCTCGCCTCTTCCTCGTCCCGCTTGCCCTCGCCGCCGCGACAGCCAGCGCCGATGCCTCCGAACCCGCCCCGCTGCAATGGGACTGCGCGCGCAGCGGATCACCGACCCTGCGCGAGACGGCCAAGGCCTTCGGCCACGACAACTACAGCAAGGTCGTGGGCGAACGCGAAGCGCTGCACCGCCAGCTCCGCGCGATCTGCGCGCGGGGCGCGCAGCGGGTCGTCGTCGTGCCGTCGACGGACCGCGAGAACGCCCCCGAGTACCGACGCATCGCCGGTCGCTGAGGCGATCTGCGACCTCGTGGCCCGGCGGCATCGCCGACCTTCCTGACCACGCCCCCCTGAGGAACCACCGATGAACCTCCGACCTGCCTCGCTCGTTTCCTTCCTGCTGGCCGCCGCGTTCGGCGCGGCCAGCGCCCAGGACTTCGGCCCGTGGGGCGATCCACAGCCGGTCGCGGCGATCAACACGGCCGCGGCCGAAGGCTGCCCGATCGAAGCGCCGGACGGGCTGGCCCTGTATTTCGCCTCCAACCGCGCTGCGCCCGGCGCGCTGGGCAAGCAGGACATCTACCGCGCGCACCGCGCCAGCGTGCTGGCGGACTGGGACGCCGCCGAGAACCTCGGCGCGCCGGTCAACACGCCCGAGTTCGATTACTGCCCCACGCCGCTGCGCGGCAACGAGCTGCTGTTCGTCAGCTCGCAGCAGACCGCCGACGACTGCTTTCCCGGCGACGTGCCACCACCGCCGCCGACCGGCGGCCCTTCGGCCGGCGACATCTTCGTGAGCCGGGAGGACCCGGTGCTGGGCTGGAGCGAGCCGCTGAACCTCGGCTGCTACCCGCTCGGCCCGAACACCGCCGGCGCCGAATTCAGTCCGTCGTGGGTGGAAACACCCGATGGCACGTTCCTGTTCTTCTCCAGCAACGGCTACCCCGACAGCCAGGGCCAGGACATCTACATGAGCCGCGTGCTGGCCGGCCGGGTGTTGCCGGGCGTGCGCGTGGCCGAGCTCAGCACGGCCGCCGACGACCGCATGCCGAACGTGCGCGCGGACGGCCTGGAGATCGTGTTCAGCTCGAACCGCGCCGGCGACACCGCGTTCGACCAGGACATCTACGTCGCCACGCGCCCCGATACCGCCTCGCCGTGGTCGCCGCCGCAGCGGCTCGACAACCCCGCCATCAACACCACCGCCTCGGAAACCCGTGCCTCGCTGTCGGCGGACGGCACGCGGCTCTACTTCGGCCGCAAGCTCGACATCAACGACCCCGGCGACGTCTATGTCAGCACGCGGGAGCGGCTGCCGATCGACGCGATCTTCGCCAATGGGTTTGAGTGACGCGCCAGCCGCGGCGCCAGCGCGCAGGCACGAGGCCTTCGCCGTCGCGCCCAGCGCAGCCTGGGTGCGGCGTCGTCGTGGCCATGGCGCGTCGGCAAGGAAGCCATCACCGGGCAAGGCCGCTGCCGGGCAGCCGCCGCCACCACATGTCGCGATTCGAGGTGCGGCGGCGTTCTCCGCCTCTGCGCGCCAACGACTTCGCCGCGCAGTGTTGCCGCCCTTCGCCAGCGGCCTTCGAGCGCTGACGCGCGCGCTACGGGCTCTCCGCCCGCCCCACCCCTGACAGCAACGGAAGACGCCATGTCCCATCCAACGTCACGCCTCATCGGCTTCGCGCTCGCCACGATGTTCGCAGCCAGCGCGCAGGCCGCGATCTTCACCGTCGGCAGCGGCACCGGCTGCACGCACGCCACGATCCAGGCCGCGGTCAACGCCGCGGCCGCCTCACCCGGCGCCGACACCGTGCGCATCACGCGCTCGCTGAGTTACGAGTCGCAGGCGGTCGTGGTCAACACCGACCAGGACCTCAACATCGTCGGCGGCTTCGCGACCTGCACGCAGAGCGCAACCGACAGCACCTACACGAGCGTCAGTGGCACCAATGCCAAGAACATCGTGTTCGATCTCCTCGCCTACAGCGGGGCGACGATCAAACTCCGCTTTCTCGACGTCAAGTACGCGATGCAGTATGGCATCCGTTTTCGCGGCGCCGGCGCGCTCGAGGTGATCGAAAGCACGGTCGAGCGCAACAAGTATTCGGGCATCTACGCCGACGCCACCAACACGCCCGGCGCGCGGCTGACCTTGAGTACCGGCACGCTGATCCTCCAGAACGGACAGCTCATGGGCCCGAACAACACGTACAGCAGCGGCGGCGGCGTGTCATTGTGGGGACCGATCACGTTCACGATGAACGCGCCCCAGACAATGCTCGGCCTCAACACGGCCACCCACGGCGGCGGCCTGTATGTGGGCGACGGCGCGACGGCCTACATCGGCTCGCCGGGCTACGGCAACCTTGGCGCGCTCCACGGCAACACTGCCGGCACGCTCGGCGGCGGCGCCTATGTCCTGGGTACGTTGAAGCTTTTCTCCACCGATGCAAGCAAGCCGGTTAAGGTCACGGAGAACACGAGCAATTTCTCCGCTGGCGGCATCTATGTGCGTGGCAGTGCCGCGCGAGTCTGCGCCTGGGATTTCGCGATCGACGGCAACCATGCTGACTTCACCGGCGGAGCCGTCGGAATCGATGATGGCAAGGCCCTGCTCAATCGCGACGACGATCCGACGTGCACGCCCTATCCGGGCGCGGTGCGCTGCACGGCCGGCGAGGCCTGCAGCACGCTTTCACGCAACTCCGCCACGCACGACAACACCTACCCCAGCACCGGTGCCATCGTCTCCACGGGAGGCGGCTACTTCGGCGCACGCCGCCTGCGCATGCGCAACAACACCGGCCACTACGCCTTCTTCAGCACGAACGGCAACGTCCACCTCAACCATGCGCTGATCGCCGACAACACGATCGGTGACCAATTGGCCGTCGTCGAGGGATCCAACACCACCAACAACGGCCTCACCCTGCTCAACAGCACCATCGCCAACAACGCAATTTCCGGTTCCGCGCAGACCCTGTTCTCGGTGGAGTACTACGCAGCTCTGGTCTGGGACGTCATCGACCAGCCCCACCAGCGGGCGCTCGGGACGGTTCCGTCCATCCTCAGCGCCGATTACCTGCTGGTGACGAACCAGCTGAGCGCGCTGGGTCCGCGCACGGTCGTGGCCGATCCGTGGTTCGTCGACCCGACCCACGGCGACTACCACCTGCAAGGCCTCTCGCCGGCCGTCGATTTCGCGGTGTCCGGCGCGGACGACACGATCGACCTCGACGGCAAACCGCGCATCGTCGATCTGCCCGGCCTCCACAACACCTACGGCCCGCGCGATCTCGGCGCCTACGAACTCCAGTCGTTGCCGCCGAGCTGCGCCGTCGCCGACACGGTGTTCTGCGACGCCTTCGAATCGCCCTGAGCGCTGCGGCCGCACGCAGCCTGCACCGACTCGCCAGCACCCAGGCCCATCATGAGCATCGAATCGACGAGCGATCTCGCACGACATACGCATTGCGCAACACTGCCCGGCGCCACCGGAACCACCGTCACCGGCGCGAGCAACCTGATCCTCGCCTCGTCCCTGGCCGTTCCGGTTGGCACGCTCGCGCTCGATCCCAAACTCGGCGTGAGCGCCGATCCGTCGTTCGTCGCGCCAGCCCGACACGACCGCGGACTGCCGCCGCTGGCCGCGTCTTTTCCCCCGTCCGGCATGGCCGGTTCGCGCGACCCCGGCGCTTGCGAGCTGCTGTTCGTGCTGATGCGCAACGGTGCCGGCGCGGGCGCGGTGTCCCGCGCCGATTTCGAGTAGCGCTCCAAAGCGACGCAACCACCCCTGTGAAAGGAGATCTCCATGCGCACGCTTGTTACCGCATCGCATTCACGGCAAACCCCGCTCGCCTGGTCGCTCGCGGTCGCGCTCGGCCTCGCCAGCGGCACAGGTGCGACGACACCGATGCCGCGTGCAGCCGATGCCGTCCGCCAGATGGCCGTCCGCGACGCCGAGATGCTGCATCCGCAAGCAGGCGTCCTGTGGCCGGTGAGCAACTGCAACGACGCCGGCGCCGGCAGCCTGCGCGCAGCGGCCGGGCACGCGATCGACGGCGACGGCATCGATCTTTCGTCGCTCGCGTGCAGCACGATCTCGGTGACTTCTGGCGCGATCACGCTGCACGACGTCGAACTGATCGGCCCCGGCGCGGCCGCGCTCACGATCGACGGCGGCGGCAACCAAGGGCGCCGCATCTTCAACCACATCGGCCACGGCGGCGGCCTGACGATCCGCGACGTCACCGTGCATGGCGCGAAGTACCAGTCCAACGCCGGCCAGGGCGGTGCCTGCCTGCGTTCGGACAGCGGCCCGCTGCGCATCCACGACTCCGTGTTCGATGGCTGCCTCGCATTCGCGCCAACGGGCACGAACGGTGCGGTGCGCGGCGGCGCGATCGCCGCTTACGGCAGCTCCGTCGTGCTGTCCAACGTCACGCTCACCAACAACCAGGCGCGCTCCGCCAGCGGCGCCGCCCTCGGTGGCGCGCTGTACGCATTCGGCGACAGCGTTCTGATCGGAGACAGCACGATCTCGAACAACTCGGCGACCGCGGCCAGCGCGTCGGCCATCAAGCGCGGCGGCGGCGTGTTCGCGCACGGCTCGGCGGGCTTCTCGCGCACCACCATCGACGGCAATCTCTCCGAAGGCAGCGGCGGTGGCGCCTGGATCGAAGGTGGCGGCCATCTGATGTTCTCGACCGTGTCGAACAACCTCGCTGTCGGCGGCGGCGCCGGCATCGCCTTTCTCGGCGCGCACGGTCCCAGCTCCTCGGCTATTCACGCGAGCACGATTTCCGACAACGAAACGCAGGCGTCCACGCAATCGGAAGCGGGCGCTTTGTACCTGAATACCGCATTCACCACGATCACCAGCTGCACGATCGCCGGCAACATCGAATCGAACATCCAGGGCATCGCGTACGGCGCGGGCATCCTCCTCGGGCCCGCGACTGGAGACAGCCTGACCATGGTCAGCACGATCGTGCACGGCAACCACCTGCGCGACGCCACCGCCGGCGCGGACATCGGCGGCCCGCTCGGCGCCACGATCGGTGGCGACCACAACCTGATCGGAGTCGCCTACGTCCACGTTCCCGTCGACACGATCCGTTTCAGCGACCCGCTGCTGGGCCCGCTGCAGGACAACGGCGGCCCAACGTGGACGCGGATGCCAGCGGCGAACAGCCCCGTGATCGACCACGGCAACGCTCAAGACCAGGTGTTCGACCAACGCGAATATCCCCGCGTGGTCGGCGTCGCGGCGGACATCGGCGCCGTCGAAGCGCCTTCGGATGTGATCTTCGCCGACGGATTCGAGTAAGGAACAGCCATGTCCATGCGTGCTCTGCCGTATTTCGCCGCCACCCTCCGTATTGGTCGGCGGATGAGTTTTCTTGCAGTGGGACTGTTGTTGATGCTCACTGCGCTTGCAGTCCGGGCGCAGAACGCCGAGGACGGCTATATGCCGTTGCCCAACGGTGCGGTGCTGGCGATCGCCGTGCAGGCCGACGGCAAGGCGGTGATCGGCGGCGACTTCACCCAGGTCAACGGCCAGCCGTGCAGCCGCGTCTGCCGCCTGCGCAGCGACGGCAGCGTCGATCCAACATTCGCCAATCCGAACGCCAACGGCACGGTGCGGGCGATCGCCGTGCAGGCCGACGGCCGCCTCGTGATCGGCGGCAGCTTCACCACGGTCGGCGGCCAGGCGCGTGGCCGCCTCGCGCGCCTGAATGCGAACGGCAGCCTCGATGCGAGCTTTGCCGATCCCGGCGCCAGCGACTGGGTCACCTCGCTGGCGATCCAGCCGGATGGCAAGCTGCTCGCCGGCGGCTGGTTCACGACCATCGGCGGCCAGGCGCGCAGCCGCGTGGCGCGCCTCAACGCGAACGGCAGCCTCGATGCGACGTTCGCCGATCCCGCCGTCAGCGACATCGTCAACGCGCTGGCCCTGCAGGCGGACGGCAAGCTCGTGATCGGCGGCGGCTTCGCCACGGTCGGTGGGCTGACGCGCAAGAGCGTGGCGCGGCTGAAGGCGAACGGCACCGTCGATGCGACGTTCGCCAACTCCGCCGCCAACGGCCCGGTCATGGCGCTGACCGTGCTGGCGGACGGCAAGCTGCTGATCGGTGGCAACTTCGCCAGCGTCGGCGGCCTGACGCGCAAGGGCGTGGCGCGCCTCAACGCCAATGGCAGCCTCGACACGGGCCTCGCCGATCTCAACGCGAACGGCCTGGTCGCGGCGATGGCGGTGCAGCCGGACGGCAAGGTGCTGGTCGGCGGCGGCTTCACCGCGATCGGCGGCTTCACGCGCAACCGTCTGGCACGCCTGGCGCCGGACGGCAACCTCGACGGACTGTTCGCCGATCCCGGTGCGGACAACGTGGTCAACGCGCTCGCCGTGCAGCCGGACGGCAAGGCGCTGGCCGGCGGCCTGTTCGCGATGGTCGGCGGGCAGGTACGCAATGTGCTCGCGCGGCTGCATCCGAACGGCAGCCTCGACGCGACGCTGGCCAGCCTCGCGCTGAACAGCTCCGTCGGCGCGATCGCGCTGCAGGCGGACGGCAAGATCGTGATCGCCGGCGGCTTCTCCTCGATCGGCGGGCAGACGCGCCGCTACCTCGCGCGCCTGCACGCGAACGGCAGCCTCGACACGGGCTTCGCCGATCCCCTGGTCGATGGCGAGCCGCGCTTTCTGGTCGTGCAGCCGGACGGCAAGATCGTGATCGCCGGCGGCTTCGCCGCGGTGGGCGGGCAGACACGCCGGGGCGTGGCGCGGCTGTACGCGAACGGTGCGCTCGACACGGGCTTCGTCGATGCCGGCGCGAACGGCGGGATCACTTCACTGCTGCTGCAACCGGACGGCAAGCTCGTCATCGCCGGCGGCTTCACCGCGATCGGCGGCCAGGCGCGCGCTGGCCTGGCGCGCCTCAACGCGAACGGCAGCCTCGACGCTGGTTTCGTCGACGCCGGCGCGAACGAGGCGATCTACGCGCTGGCCCTGCAGCCGGATGGCAAGCTGCTCATCGGCGGCCACTTCAGCGCCGTCGGCGGACAGGCACGCAACTTCCTCGCGCGCCTGAACGCCAACGGCAGCCTCGACCCGACATTCGCCGATGCCGGCACGAACGACTGGATCTCATCGCTGCTGCTGCAACCGGACGGCAAGCTGCTGGTCGGCGGCATGTTCACCTCGATCGGCGGGCAGACGCGCAACTTCCTCGCGCGACTGAGCGCGAACGGCAGCCTCGACCCGACATTCGCCGGACTCGATCTCGCCACCGAACTCGCGGTGAGCACGCTGATCGCGCAGCCCGACGGCAAGGTGCTGGTCGACAACGGCTACCACCTGATGCGCCTGAACGCGAACGGCAGCCCCGACGCCAGCTTCACCGAGCCCGCCATGAACGGCTGGGCCGGCGCGCTGGCGGTGCAGGCCGACGGTAAGCTGCTCGTCGGCGGCGAATTCGGCACGGTCGGCGGCCAGCCGCACGGCTCCCTGGTCCGCCTCGCCCTGCCCGAGGCCGCCGTGCAGGCGCTGGACGTGGACGGCGACACCGTCACCTGGCGCCGCGCCGGCACCGGGCCGGAGGCGGCCGCGCCGCCGACCCTGTACGGCTCGTTTGACGGCATCACCTACGGCGCGCTCGGTCCGATGACGCGCGTCGCCGGTGGCTGGCGGCGTGGCGGTGTGGCGCTGCCGATCGGCGAGGCCTACTACCTACGCGCCGAAGGCCTCGTCGTCGGCGGCGTGCACGACGCTTCACAGGGCCGCATCGAGAGCGTGCGGCGCATCTGGCGCGACGACCGACTCTTCCGTGACGGCTTCGAGTGACGGCCGCTCACCTCGACGCGAATCGCCCAACCTTCACCCGCCGAATCCGATTTCCGACCCTGCGAGGAGTCAGGAACCATGAGCGCATTCCAGCTTTCACGCCTGCATGCCGCGCTGGCCGCCGGCCTTCTCGCGTCGGCCGGCCCGACGATCGCGCAAACCTGCGCCACGCCATGGGCCATCATGTCCAACACCGCCTACACGTTCGACACCTGCCAAGGGGAAACGAACCTCGTGCTCGCCTGCGGCGTCATCCCACTGGCCGGGAGGGCAACGGTCGTGGGGCTCAACCTGCCATACCCCGCCGGCAGCGTCTCGGTGCTGTCCCTGGACGCCAACTATCAACCCATCGCCTTCCTGCTGCGCGCCAGCTGCAGCAACAGCGCAACGTGTGCCGATGTGGTCATGCCCGGTCCCGGCATGGTCGGCACGATCAACTTTTCCTCGCTCGACTCCGGCTCCTACTTCCTCGTGGTAGCGGCGGATGCGAACACCACGGGCACCTCCTGTGGCCACATCCTCGTCACTGCGAACGTCACGCCCGAGCAGGAAGGGCTCATGTACGAGGGCGTTTTCCGCAGCGGCATGACGCCGAGCTGGCCATCGCCACCGTGATGCCGGTCCGTCCCCGTTCCTTTCGCCGAAACACGGGGCGGGCCTGCCCGCCGTCACACGGCATACCGACGACGGTTTCGAGTAACGTCCGCCCGCACGAGATCGCCATATCCGCGACCCGACCGCCGTCGCTCATCACCGCCCTGCGCGCCAGCGCGCAGGCGACCCTCGCAGCGTTCCTCATGATGTTGCTCGCGTCGTCCGTGCAGGCGCAGTACGCACTCGGTGGTTACACGCTCTATGCGGATTTCGACGTGTACACCTTCGCCTACTGGCCGGACAGCAAGTTGCCGGCCAATGGCGTCTTCGCCAACGGCTTCGAGTGAGGTCGCCGGCCCTCACGCCAGCGAGGAACGGCACCAGAGCCGACGTCACGTAGCAACATCACTGCATTGCGACGGGGATCGCCGCCATGACCATCACCACGCTCTCCAGCGGCCAGTTCAACCAGTATGCGGAGCGCGCGCGGAAAGCGGCCGAGCACGGTCCGGTCTTCATCACGGACCATGGCCGCCCGACGCATGCGCTGCTCAGCAGCGAGCCATATCAGCAGCGAGCCATATCGGCGCTTGACCGGCGACGGGCGCAAGATCGCGGCAGGCTCGGGGAAGGGATCGGCGCGGCTCACAAGCATCATTCACTCGAGCGCCACGACTGATAGGGGCAACTATCTGGTGTCGCCTACTGCCAGCAGACGACCTGCGCGGCTCGTGCGTCTCCACGTACCTTGATCAACGCCTCACCTTTCTTCAATGCGGTCAACGCAGATCCAGGCCCGAATATACGCCTGACCTGTGCTGGGTTCGCATTCGTCGAGAAACAACCGATCAGACCCATCTCCGCCAGGAAGTCGTCGTCCTCGCCGGCAAAGTCGTCCGGGCGCTGCGAAATAAGCATGACCGCCGCCCCTTTCGATCGACCTAAGCGAATCAGGTTTGCCAAGCCCGGCAGCCTTGCACCTAGAATTTTGTGCGCCTCGTCGATCACGCACATAGATCGCAATGCACGATTGCCATTCGTATCGGTTGCAGCATCCGTTAGCGTATTGATGTGCCGCTCCAGCGCATCGGTCAGCAAAGAAACCACCGCAACCCGCACCAGCTCAGGAACATTCGCAGGCAACGAAATAATCCACGACTTCGAGAAAAACTCAGCTGGAGAATACTTCGGCTCGAAAAGTGGCAGGCGACAAAGTTCTACTAAGCTCGAAACGGCACCATCTTCCTTTACCCCCTCGCTCGCATAGATCTTCTTTAATGCATCCCTGACATGTGGCAGCGTACAAGGCTTGCAGTTTCTTAGTGCAGTTTCCAGCGCATCATTCAAACGACGCCTCTGCAGATCCCCAAACCGGGCTTCCTTCAGGTTGCTCAGGCTGTCACGTAGTCGCAGCGCAGTCGTCGTGATTGTGTGCCTGCCAGAATCAGCCAGAGCAAACACATCTAGCGGGATGGGCGCAATCAGCGGCGAAAGCACGGTCGCGCCAAATGCCTTATCGAGCGCGTTATTCTTGTCGCTCATGTCCCCCTTGAAGTCGAAGGCAATGAGGGGCGTGGTTGGACTCTGCTCGGCCAGCGAGCGAAGAACGAAAGCGGCGGTTCGCGTCTTGCCGCTACCAACGCCACCCATGAACGCTGAATGCGGACTACCGCCCGGTGCATTCAGCGACCAGACGACGGGTTCATTGGACATGACATCCGTGCCGACTTCGCCGATTTGTAGCACGACAGGCGCAGCGACAACGTCTCCCCCGAAAACTCTTGGCTCGGCAACCGACATTCCGCCGCTTGCGGGAAGTGCGGATTCGGCTAGTCGGCGCCAGAACTGCGACGCGTCCTTGTCAGCAGCACGGACTTCGTCGGTCAACATACGCATGCCTCTGGCCCAATGCGCCGAGACAAGGCCCTGAAGCGCCTTCGGCGAATCCGGTACCGCGCCTTGGTGCTCAATCAGCAGCGAGATCCATGCAGCGAGGTCAGGGCCGACGCCAAACAGCGTTTCCCCTTTGATCGTCCGTCCCAACTCGCCCTCCGACTTCGGCGGGGGTTCAGCAATCGCCAGCGAGCGGGCAATTGCTAACCTACCCGGAATATTGAAAGCGCCGAACCCGAGGATATCTTTGACCTCTTGTGCCAACGCGTCGGTCTCTGCCGTCGCTCGGAATCCCATGCCAGCGATGGCATCCAGTGTCAGAAACTCATCGACCATGTTCGACATTAGATGTCCTGCCCCGTGAAATAACCTTCTTCCGGCCAACTACGACCGATGCCGCTGCTGGTATCATTGCGAATGATATAGGCCTTGCTCACCTTGCTGCGAAGCGCCCCCAAGTACTGATCGACGACTTCGGTATTCGTGGAGATAAGAATCACCTGCCCTTGACGAGATGCGAGATGCTTCAATACGTTCAACCGGTGCTGCTCGTCCAGTCTTCCCAATGGTGTATCCACAACCAATGGAAAGTCGCGCCCGGACACGGCGGCGACTGCCGAGAACAGCGCCTGCGTGAAGATCTGCTTTTCCCCAGCCGAAAGGTCGTACTGACGCAGGTCATCACCCTTTCGGGAGAGCAGCGCCACTGCGCCTTCTTCATCGATTTCCACACGGCCAAGATAATCGCTGCGATGTGCCATACTGCGAATCGCGAGGGTCATCTCGTCGGCTACGTGCTGGGTCTGGCGAGGCCATGCTTCCTGCACCAGTGCATCGACCATGTCGGCTACTCGATCCGCACGATTCGCCAATCGGACCGGCTTCTGCGTCTGGTCGATTTTTCCGACCAAGCGGGCCAGCTCACTACGCTTCTGTTGAATTTCATCCGTGCGCGAGCGTTTGAGATTGGTAATCTCGCCGGAGGCGCGGTTCAAGTCCCCGATTCGCGCGTTCAGAGCCATCAATCGCGTCCGCTTTTCCTCCGAGTGTGGCGCATCACCCTCCGCTTGGCGAATAGCCGCTTGGATGTCTCGCAGCTTTGCAGTGGACCTGTCAATCGAGTCGAGAAGGTCGCTAACAGTTTCCGGCTCTCTCGCGTTTCCAGTGGTTGATTTTTACCCCGGCATCGGTTGAGCCGGGCGCAGCCAAG
>JAACZU010000020.1 GCA_009996615.1 Rhodanobacteraceae bacterium
GTGCCGCTGCCGGGATAGGGGGCGTCGCTGCGGCCGGTGCATTGCGCGGCCGTGCCGCCGTCGGTACGCACGTACCAGGTCGACGGGCCGGCCGGCTGCGCCGCGCGTGCGGCCTGGGCCGCCGAGGTCGACAGCGACGCCACCATCAATACGGCAGCCACGCAGGCCGGCCGCCCCCCACGCCTCGACCGGGCGCACGCCGTTTCGCGCGGACGCAAGCCGCGTGTCGGCGTCGCCATCGTCATGGCAGCCTCGCCGCCGGCCGGTCGTGGCCAAGCAAGCCGCGGCGCGCCGTCAGGACGAAAGCCAGCAGCGCCGGCGGCAGCAGGCTGGCCGCCTTGAGTTGCCACCAGAAGCGATCCTGTGCCCGGTCCGCCGACCCGAGCAGTGCGCGCGCGAGGCGGGGATCGCCGTCGCGCAGCGCCGCTGCGGCGGCAACGCGGCGCGCCTCGCGCAGGCGCGGGGCAAACGCCGCCGCGGCGCCCGGCGCGTAGCGGGCCGGGTCGCGGGCGAGCCGGTCGCCGACGCCGATCAGGCCGCGGCTCATCGCACCGTGATCGCGTGACACGCCGCCGGCGTGCACACGGTAGCCCATCAGAGGCGGCGCCTCGACGAACAGCAGGTCGCCGTGCGCCAGCAGGCGCAGCAGGAATTCCAGGTCCTCGGCCCAACGCAGCGCCTCGTCGAAGCCGCCGACCGCCGCGACGGCCTCGCGCCGCAGCAGCAGCGTGGATGGAAAGAACAGCATGCCGACCTTCATGAGGTCGGTACCGAGGCCCTCGATGCGCACCCGACCGGATGCGAGCGGCTGGCGCCGCAGCGACAGGTAACGCTCGCGCCGCGCCGCCAGCGCCGATGGCATCAACGTGCCGGTGTCGTCGAACTGGTAGTGGTCGCAGGAGACCGCCACCACGTCGGGCGCCAGCGCGAGCGCATCTAGTTGCAGCGCGAGCTTGCGCGGATGCCACAGGTCGTCGGCATCGAGCAGCGCGATCCAGCGCCCGCGCGCGGCCGCGATGCCGGCGTTGCGTGCGCCGGGCGGACCGCGGTTGGGCGTCCGCACGACGCGCGCGCCGGCACGCCGGGCGATACCGGCGGTGTCGTCGGTCGACCCATCATCAACGACGATGATCTCGGCCGGCGACACGCTCTGCGCGGTGACCGTGGCCAGCGTCTCGGCGAGAAACGCCGCGGCGTTGTAGGCCGGAATCACGACACTGACATCCTCGACCATCCCGCTCCTCCTCAGGACCACGACGGGCCGCGTTCAGACCACTCGCCAGTCCGGGATCACGGCGGCAACGTCGGCCCAGCCGGTCGCCGGCCGATCAGGATGCGCCGGATCAAGCCCTTCCATGCGTCGATGCGGAACGGGTCGTGCGCGAGCGCATACAGGAACGCGCGCAACGCCGGCCACGCCGGCTCCGCGGTGGCCAGCTCATGGCCATACTCGGCCTCGACCGCGGCCAGCGCGCGGCGCCGTAGCCAGCGCCCGCGCGCGCGCGCGCAGTGCTTGTCGACCAGCGCCCTCTGCGCGCGCCGCATGTGCTCCGCATTGGCGCTCATGTTGTTGCCGTGCACGCGGTACTGCGCATGCAACTCGGACAGGTAGACCAGGTTTGCGACCTTGGCGATGCGCAGCCACATGTCGCGGTCCTCGCTGCCGAGCCGGTTGAAGCGTGCGTCGAAGTCGCCGACCCGCTCGATCACGCTGCGGCGGAACACGGCGGTCAGGCAGGCAACATGCTGGCGGCGCAGCAGGATCGCGGTGAACGGGTCGTGCGCGCCGTGCGTCCAGCGCGGCTGCCACCGGCCCCGAGGCAGCACGCGGCCCCGGGCATCGATGTCCTCGGCATCGGCATGCACGAGCCCGACGGCCGGATCGCGCTCGAGCACATCGACGCAGGCGGCCAGATGCCCGGGCAGCCAGATGTCGTCGGCATCGAGCAGCGCGAGGTAGCGTCCCCGCGCAACGGCGATCGCCGCATTGCGGGCCAGCGGCAGGCCCTGGTTCTCCTGATGCACGACGCGAACGCGCCCCGGATGCGCGGCCGCATAGCGGTCGGCCAGCGCGCCGCTGCCGTCGGTCGAGCCGTCGTCGACGACGATGATCTCGCTGCTGCGCAGGGTCTGTGCGAGCGCGCTGTCCAGCGCCTGCGCGAGGAAGCGCTCACCGTTGTAGACCGGCATGATGACGCTGACCAGCGGCGACGCCGACGGTGCGTCGGCCACGACCGGCAGGTCGTCGACGACGGGGATGCGCGCGACGCCGGGCGCCGGCTCGCCGCGGGCGTCCAGCGCCTCGCTGCCCTGGATGCACGAATACGTGTGGCAGCCATCTGCGCCGGGCATCCAGGCGGCATCCAGCCGCGCCAGCGGGCGTTCGCGATAGCCGGTGGGACTCAGCTCGAGCACTTCGTTGAACACGACTGCGGCACCATAAGTGGGGGCGCAATCCTGCGCGGGACGAATCAGGCGTCCGGCATTGACGAACAGCGCGCCTGCGGGGCGGGCTCGGCGCACATCCTTGACCACCGGATTGCACGGATGCGGACGATACGGCCCCGTCAATGTGTCGGAGATGAACAGGGACAGCTCGTCGCAGGTGCCCGAGTCCCTCTCCGACACGCTGGCGAACAGGTACCAGTGGCGGTCGTGGAAGTGCAGCGTCGGGTCGACCCCGACGCAATCGACGAGCAGGTCGGCGACCGGCTCCCAGCGCAGCGGGAACGCGGTCGCACAGTACAGGCGCACGCGGCGCGCCGCACCCGATTCGAGCGTCAGGTACCAGCGCCCGTCGTGGCGGAACACCTGCGGATAGGACACGTGATGCGCTTCATCGATCGCGATGCCGAGCCGCCGCGCACTGCCGTCCGCTCGCAGTTCCAGGCAAGCAATGACGCCGCGCTGGTCGCGCAGGCCATACTCCTCGACGAACACGAACTGGCGGCCGTCGGCGTCGAGGAGGAACGGGTCGGCCCAGTACAGGTGGCCAGGTGCGACCAGGCACTGCACCGTGCCGACCACCGGCCGGGCCGGATCGAGTGGTTCGGCGGCGCGTCGAAGCGCAACGAACCATGCATCCCTGTTGCTCCACAGGTGGCGCCTCCAGCGGATCGTGTTGCATCCGGAGACGTACAACGCGCGTATTCCCGCAGCAGGCGGCAACTGCCCCGCTGATGCGCCGAAGCGCAACTGACCGACCTGTCGGCAGGGTGCCACGATCTCGCCGCGCACCAGCGCCCGCAACGCGCGCAGCAGCAGCGACGGCAGCTTGCGGAATGCGTGCTCGCGCTGCAATCCGAACGATCCCCCCTGCGTCGCGCCAGTGCTGCTCGCCAGCAGCACCGACGTGCCGTCGCGCGCCTGCAGGCAAAGATTCATCGGCGTGACGACATCGCCCTCGATCAGTGGCGCGAGCAGGCCGAGGCCCGCGCCACGCCGGTCGGTCAGCTCGTCGCCGATGTGCCAGCAGCCCCACTCGGCGCGGGCCGCACAGGTGTCGGCGGCCGCAAACGCGGTCGCGGCCAGCATCAGATCGAACCGCCGCGTGGCGAGCCACGCCCCCACCGCCGGCTCGTCGGGCAGTTCGACCAGTGCGATGCCGCCGGCACGCGCGCGCATCAGGACGTCGACCGGCACGAACGGCAAGCCGGCACGCCGGCGACACAGGCGTTCCAGCGCAAGGAAGAGCCTCAGGTCGGGCGCCAGCGCTACCGTCCTTGGCGGCGGCTGCACCCGCGCGACAATCAGCAGCGTGAGGTCGATCCAGCTCTCGGTCGCGAGATGTTCGATCGCATCGACCAGCCAGCGACAGGCCTGCGCCCGCACCAGCACGGCGACACGCAAGCGTGGCGCAACCGGCCCGGGAACGCCCATGGGGCGGGAAGGCTGCTGCACCACGGTCGCTGGCATGTGCGAGGTGACCATCCCGCCCTCCTTTCTTCCTCCGGCTCAGTCCGGGCGAGCGGGCGCGGGCTCCCGGTCACGCGCGGCTGCCACCGGAACGGCCGTTGCGTCCTGCTCGCCGGGCTGCACCGGCTGCTCCCTCGCGCGGCTCCCGGCCATGCCGTCCTGGCCGGAGGCGGCAGGATGCGACGGTGCGTCCACCCGGCAGAAGTAGAAACCGTAAAAATGCGGCAACGTGCACTCCGGATGGAATGGCACTTCCGTGCGGTTGGCCAGACACTTCCATGAATCTTCCTGGCGATAGCCCAAAGCGGCCAGGCTGGCAACGAACTTCTCGACGTTGTCGACGCGGCAGGGGCTGATCGAGTAGCCGGTATTCTGCAAGGTCACAAAGGCCTTGCGCTCGGTCAGCGCCAGGCGATTGATGATGAGATGCGACGGCCGCACCCGCAGGCTGGCAAGCAGCTCCGCCAGCGGGCGCTCGATGTACTGCAGGCAGCCGGCAGAGAACAAGACCGAGCTGTGGTCCAGATCGGCCATGTCGTCGCTGAAGCGCAGATGCGGCGCATTGCGCTGCGCGGCGATCGTCCGTCCCGCCGCCACCACCTCGGACAGCTCGCAGACCGTCCACGCCAGGTCGTCGCGCAAAGCCAGGCGGTCGCGGTAGGCGTAGTAGGACGCGCCGATGCTGCCGCCCAGATCGACAAGCCGGCCGCCCTCGAGAGTCGGCAGGACACGCGCGAGCCAGAACAAGACCGGGTAGTCATGCGGCTTGAGGACCAGGTGCCGTTGCAGTATCTCTTCGTGGCTGGCACCGAAGCGCGTCGTGGCCTCGAACCGCTGCGCGAATGCGAGCGCGTCCTGGAACGAGTCGAACGTGCCCCAGTGCAGGTTCTGCCAGCCGCGCGCCTGGAAGAACAACCGGCGCTTCCAGGGCTCCAGCAGGAACCGCGGAACGAGCGGCCTCACAAGCCGTTTTGCCGCATGAGCGAACGTCGTCATCACGCCCCCTGCCACAAACCGCCTGCCACGCCCCGCCACACCGGGGACAGTCACCACATTTTGATGACAACAACCGTGACGCGGAGCACACTATAGCGCAGTAAGGCCCCATAGAGGAGAATCTGGCCATGGGCGCCGACGCTTCCCTCATCGAGGTCGATTGGGCCTCGTTCGATCCTTGGCGCATCCAGCCGGTTCGCCATGCGCTGGGGGAGCATCCCCTGCTGCAGATCGATCAGCTGGTCGCACTGGGCAAGCGCCTCGAGCGCACGGACCAGACCTTTTCGTTCAACAGCGACGCCGGTGCGGACGCGGACTTCAACACCGTGGCGCGCACGCACCCGAACCGTAACTCCACCACCGACACGCTGCAGCGCATCAGCGAAGCGAAGGCGTGGATGCTGCTGCGCCACGTGCAGGCCGATCCGGTCTACTGCACGCTGGTGGACACGGTGCTCGATGCGATCAAGCCGCAGGTCGATCGCGTCGATCCGGGCATGTGCTACCGCGCCGGCTGGATCTTCGTCTCGTCGCCGCATACCGTCACGCCATTCCATATCGACCGCAACCACGTGCTGCTGCTGCAGCTGTGCGGCACCAAGACCGTGTATGTCTGGGACGCCGACGACGTCGAGGTCGTGAGCGACCATGCACGCGCGCACTTCCTCGACTGCCATCAGCTCGACCTGGTGCAGTGGCATGAGGCGTTCCGCGCGCGCGCACACGTATTCGAACTCGGCCCGGGCATGGGTGTGTACATGCCGCTGACCAGCCCGCACATGGTGGAGATCGGCGACGGCGCGTCGGTGGCGATGAGCGTGAGCTACAACACCGACGCGTCGCGCCGGCGCGCGCTGCTGCATGTGCTGCGCGAGCGGCTGTGCGAACACCACATCGAACTGCCGCCGATCGGGCGACACCCGCTGTTCGACTCCGTCTCGCATGCCGGCGCGCGCGCGCTGGTCGACCTGCACCAGCTCGGTCGACGCATGCTCGGCCGGTCGTCGATCTCGGACGGCGTCCCGTATGCTCTGGCGGAGTGAGCCGGCAGGCGCCTGAGGGCGCGGCCTGCATATCGCACGAACGCGGTGATGGCGTTGGCTGCACCGGCGCGGACTTGTGCATGCAGCCCACCCGCAGGAAACTGGAGACGCGACTGTCCGAGGGAGGGTGAGGTCATGAATGACTCCTGCACAGGCTTGCTCGACGTCGACTGGGCTGCGTTCGATCCGTGGCGCATCCAGGCCTTGCGGCACCGTCTCACCGACCATGCGCTGTTGCAGCCTGCGCAACTGGTGGAACTCGGCAAACGCCTGGAGAACGCCGGCCAGGTACGAACGCACAGCGGCGAGGCGACCGCCGGCACCCCGTTCAACCACGCCCCGCGCCTGCACCCCAACCGCCGTCCGGCCGCCGAAACGCTGCAGCAGATCCACCAGGCCAACGCCTGGATGTCGCTGCTGAACGTGCAGTGCGACCCGCTGTACCGCACGCTGGTCGACGAGGTCCTCGACGAGCTCAAGCCGCGACTGGACGCCGTCGATCCCGGCATGTGCTACCGCGGCGGCTGGATCTTCGTTACTTCGCCCAACGCGGTGACGCCGTTCCATTTCGACAAGGAGCACAATTTCATCGTGCAGGTGCACGGCCGCAAGACGCTGTACGTCTGGGATCATCGCGACCTCGTCGCGGCCAGCGAGGAGGCGCGCGACCGCTTCCACGCGCACCACGAACGCGACCTGCTGGTCTGGCGCGACGACCTTCGGGCACGCGCGCGGGTGTTCCATCTGGAGCCGGGGCAGGGCGTCTACATGCCTTCGACCAGCCCGCACATGGTCGAGAACGGCAACGGCGCGTCGATCACGATGAGCTTCACCTACTACACCGCGGCGACGCGTCGCATCAGCGCATTGCACCGGACCCGCCACCGCCTGCGCGCCCTCGGCCTGACGCTGCCGTCGGTGGGCCACTACCCGATGCTCGACACGCTGGCGTACGCGCTCCACCGCGGCCTCACCGTTTCCGGCAACGCCGCGCGACGTGCGCTCGGCCGGAAAACCTGTCCGGACGACGCGCCCTACGCGTCCGCGAACATCGCCTGATCGTTGCCGCGTGACAGCGCGGCGCCAACGATGTAGTGTGATGCACGTCACGTTTTATGGGCGGATGGCCACAGGGTGGAACCGTCCGGGATGCCGCGTGGCGGTCGCGCCCCGCAGCGAAGGAACGTCGTAGGGAGGACAGCTGTCCGCATGACAGCAGGGCCGACCAGCCATGAACGAGTCCGAGCGCGAGCAACCAACCGATTGCGCAAACCAGCGTTCCTTGCTTGAGGTCGTTGCGCGAACGGGCGCCCCACCGGCTCGCGACGCGTACACGCATACCCACCCGTTCGACCCGCGCAGCCTCGACCAGTTGCATCGGCGCGCCCGGCGGCTGGGCCTTACGTTCGACCGCCTGGGCCACGCGGCACTGGCCTTGGTCGATTCGCGCCTGACCGGCAACGCGCGCGTCGCGCTCGGCGGCCCGCCACGGGCGATCGACATCGCGGTACCGGCCAGCGCGGACCTCGATGAATGGCTGCAGGCACCCGTCGATGAATCGGCTGCATCGCCCAGCGCGATCGGCCGCTGGGCCGCCGACGCAGCTGCCGCCCAAGCCGCGCAGGACACACTGGCTTGGTGGCTCGACGCCGATGGCCTGCACGCGCGCAACCCGGCAGCGTTCGACGTGAACGCGCTCGACCTGCTCGCCCGTGCGCTGCACACCGTGCTGCTCGGCCTGGCCAGCGCCACGCGCCTGGAGCAGGTTGCCGCGCTGGATGCGACGGAGCGGCAGCGCCTGCTGGCCGAGTGGAATGCGACCGCGGTGCCGCGCCGCGCAGGCGACACCGTGCACGGTCTGTTCTCCGAGGTCGCGCGCCGTCATCCCGCGCGCACCGCGCTGGTCGACGCGACAACGCGGCTCGACTACGAGACGCTCGACGCGCGCGCCGAGCGCGTCGCCGCCGGGTTGCGCGCGGCCGGCGTCGAACCCGGCGCGCCGGTCGGACTGCTGCTGGAGCGTTCGGCCGAGGCGATAGTCGCCGTGCTCGGCGTCCTCAAGGCGGGCGGCGCCTACCTGCCGCTCGATCCCGGCCATCCGCCCGAGCGCCTCGCATTCGCGCTCGCCGACGCGCAGGCGCCACTGGCGATCGTGCGCCGCGACGCCGTGACCGAGCTGCCCTCGGGCGGCACGCGCCTGATCGCGCTCGAAGACCTCGAGGCCGGCGCAGACGCGCTCGAGGCGCCCGCGCTCGACGGCGCCGCGCTGGCCTACGTGATGTACACCTCCGGCTCGACCGGCACGCCCAAGGGCGTGGAAATCCGCCATCGCTCGATCATCCGCCTCGTGCGCGAGGTCGACTACGTAGAGTTCGGCGACGCCCCCTGCCTGCTGCACGCCGCGCCGCTCGGCTTCGACGCCGCGACGCTGGAGATCTGGGGCGCGCTGCTCAACGGCGGCACCGTCGTGGTCCACGCCGAGCGCATCCCGACCGCGCGCGGCCTGGCCGCGACGATCGCGCGCGAGCAGGTGCGCATCGCCTGGCTCACCGCGGCGCTGTTCAACGCGATCGTCGACGAGGATCCGCAGGCGCTGGCCGGGCTGGCGCAACTGCTGACCGGTGGCGAGGCGCTGTCGGTGCCGCACGTGCGCAAGGCGCTCGCGGCGCTGCCGGGGACGACGCTCATCAATGGCTACGGCCCGACCGAATGCACGACGTTCGCGGCCACGTACCGCATCCCGCGCGAGCTGCCGCCCGACACGGCCTCGATCCCGATCGGCCGGCCGATCGCCGACACCACGCTGTACGTGCTCAACGCGCGCGGCGAGCCGGTGCCGGTCGGCGTCGCCGGCGAGCTCTACATCGGCGGCGCCGGCGTCGCGCGCGGCTACCTCGGCCGTCCCGCGTTGACCGCCGAGCGCTTCGTGCCCGACCCGTTCGGCGCGCCCGGCGCGACGCGCTACCGCACCGGCGACCTCGTGCGCTGGCGTGCCGACGGCGTGATCGAGTTCATCGGCCGGCTCGACAACCAGGTCAAGATCCGCGGCTTCCGCATCGAGACTGGCGAGATCGAGGCCGCGCTGAAGGCCGTGCCGGGCGTGCGCGACGCCGCTGTCATCGCGCGCGAGGACCGGCCCGGCCTGAAGCGGCTGGTCGCCTACTACGTCGAGGCCGCGCCGCTCGCGCCGGAGGCGCTGCGCGCCGCGCTCGCACGCGCGCTGCCGGAGTTCATGCGGCCGGCGCTGTACCTGCGCCTGGACGCGCTGCCGGTGACCGCGAACGGCAAGCTCGACCGCCGCGCGCTGCCGGTACCGGACACGCATCGGCCCGAGCTCGCGGTCGCCTATGCGGCGCCGCGCGGCGCGAGCGAAACCGAGGTTTGCGCACTGTTCGCCGACTTGCTCGGCCTCGACCGCGTCGGCCGCGACGACAACTTCTTCGAGCTCGGCGGCAATTCGCTGCTGGCCGTGCGCGCGGTTGCCGCGCTGGACGCCGGCCGCGAGCGTCTGGGCGTGACTGACTTCTTCCGCGCGCCGACGCCGGCCGGTCTCGCCGCGCTGCTCGACCACGGCAGCGGCGCCGCGCTCGACGCCGCGCGCATGGCGCCGCACGCGCGCGGCGATGCGGCCGAGCCGATCGCGATCATCGCGATGGCCGGCCGTTTCCCCGGCGCCGCCGACGTCGAGACGTTCTGGCAGAACCTGTGCGACGGCCGCGACACGATCACGCAGTTCCGCCCCGACCAGCTCGATCCGGCGATCCCGGCCGAACTGCGCGAGGACCCGGCCTACGTCGCCGCGCGCGGCGTGCTCGACGGCGTCACCGAGTTCGACGCGGCGTTCTTCGGCATCACGCCGCGCGAGGCCGAACTGATGGATCCGCAGCAGCGGATCTTCCTGGAGCTGTGCTGGGAATGCCTCGAACGCGCCGGCCACGTGCCTGACGCGCACGCGGCGCCGGTCGGGATCTTTGCCGGCATGTACAACGCCAGCTATCGCGAGCACCACGTCGCCGCCCACCCCGAGCGCGTGGCCCAGCTCGGCGCGTTCCAGGTCATGCTCGCCAACGAGAAGGACTACATCGCCACGCGCGTCGCGCACAAGCTGAACCTGACCGGTCCGGCGATCAGCGTGCACACCGCCTGCTCGACCTCGCTGGTCGCCGCGGTGCAGGCGGTCGAGGCGCTGCGCGCCGGCCGCTGCGCGATGGCGCTGGCCGGCGGCGTCGCGGTGACCTGCCCGCCGGCCAGCGGTTATCTGTACCAGGACGGCGCGATGCTGTCGCCGGACGGCCATACGCGCACGTTCGCCGCCGACGCGGCCGGCACCGTGTTCAGCGACGGCGCCGCGGTGGTGCTGCTCAAGCGCCTGTCCGACGCGCTCGCCGACGGCGACCCGGTCTATGCGCTGATCCGTGGCGGCGCGGTCAACAACGACGGCGGCGGCAAGGCCAGCTTCACCGCGCCGAGCAGCGCCGGCCAGGCGGCGGTGATCGCGATGGCGCTCGACGACGCCGGCGTCGATGCGCGCTCGATCTCCTACGTCGAGGCACACGGCACCGCCACCCCGCTCGGCGACCCGATCGAGATCGAGGGCCTGACCGCCGCGTTCCGCCGCCACACCGACGCGACCGGCTACTGCGCGATCGGCTCGCTCAAGAGCAACGTCGGCCACCTCGTGATCGCCGCCGGCGCGGCCGGCCTGATCAAGACCGCGCTCGCGCTGGCCGAGCGCCGGCTGCCGCCGAGCCTGCACGCCGACCGGCCCAACCCGGCGATCGACTTCGCGCGCTCGCCGTTCGTGCTCAACCGCGAACTGCGCGACTGGCAGGCGGACGGGCCGCTGCGCGCCGGCGTCAGCGCGTTCGGCGTCGGCGGCACCAATGCGCACGTGATCGTCGAGGAAGCGCCGCCGCGCGCCGAGTCCGAGCCGGCCGAGGGCGCGTACCTGCTGCCGCTGTCGGCACGCACGCCGGCGGCGCTGGCACGCGCGGCGCAGCGCCTCGGCGAACACCTCGCGGCGCGCCCGCAGCTGAACCTGGCCGATGTCGCGTTCACGCTCGCGCACGGGCGCAAGGCGTTCGCGCAGCGCGCGGCGATCGTCGCCGACGGCCTCGACGCGGCGATCGCGCAGCTCGGCGCCGGCGTGCCGGCCGCAGCAGCGCTGACGGCCGCGCCGGAGGTGGTGTTCCTGTTCCCCGGCCAGGGCGCGCAGTACGCCGGCATGGGCCGCGTGCTGCACGCGCGCGAGCCGGCGTTCCGCGCCTCGCTCGACGCCTGCGCCGAGATCCTCGCCGGCGAGCTCGGCTTCGACCTGCGCGAGCGCCTGTTCGCCGACGACGCCGATGCGCTGCGCGAGACCGCGCTGACGCAGCCGGCCACGTTCGCGCTCGAGTACGCGCTGGCGCAGGCCTGGCTCGACCTCGGCCTGCGCCCGGCCGCGCTGATCGGCCACAGCGTCGGCGAATTCGTCGCGGCGGTGCTGGCCGGCGTGATGAGCCTGGAGGACGGCCTGCGCCTGGTCGCGCGGCGCGGCCGCCTGATGGCGGCGCAGCCGCCCGGCGCGATGCTGTCGGTGCGCCTGGACGCCGACGCGCTCGCCGCGCGCCTGCCACCGGCGCTGGCGCTGGCGGCCGAGAACGCGCCCAACGCCTGCGTCGTCGCCGGCGAGATCGCCGACGTCGAGACGCTGCGCATCGCGCTCGAGGCCGACGGCATCGCCTGCCGCGCGCTGCGCACCTCGCACGCGTTCCACTCGGCGCTGATGGACCCGGTGCTGGCGCCGTTCGGCGCCGAGGTCGCGCGCGTCGCGCTGGCCGCGCCGTCGATCCCGATCGTGTCGACCGCGACCGGCGCGCTGCTCGATGCGGGCGAGGCGACCGCGGCGGACTACTGGACGCGGCACCTGCGCCGCAGCGTGCGCTTTTCGCGCGCGCTGGCCACGCTGCTCGCGCGCACGCCCGACTCGGTCCTGCTCGAGGTCGGCCCGCGCGCGACGCTGACCGCGCTGGCGCGCCAGCAGCCCGTGCGTCCTCGCACGATCGCCTCGCTGGCCGACACGCCCGACGCCGAGCAGCGCGCCTGGCTCGGCGCCGCCGGCGCACTGTGGTGCGCCGGCGCCCCGCTCGACCTCGGCCGGCTCGACCGCCGTGCGCGGCGGCGGCGCGTGCGCCTGCCGACCTATCCGTTCGAGCGCCAGCGCCACTGGCTCGAGGCCGCTCCGGCCGACACCGCCGCTGCCGCAGCCGCCGTGGCGACGCCCGCCCCCGCCGCCCCCGCGCCGACTGCACCGATCGCCCTGCCCGTGGAGAGTGAGATGTCCAGCGAGCCGTCACCTGCCGTATCCGGCGAGCGCCTGCCGCGCCTGCGCGCGCAACTGGCCGCGCTGATCGATGACGTCGCCGGCCTCGATATCGGCGCGACGGAGGCGGCGACGAGCTTCATGGAGCTGGGCCTGGATTCGCTCGCGCTGACCCAGCTCGCGCTGCAGGCGTCGCAGGCGTTCGGCCTCAAGTTGACGTTCCGCCAGTTGATGGAAGACCTGTCTTCCCTGGAGCACCTGGCCATGCACATCGATCACACCCTGCCGGCGGAGCCGGTCGCCGCGCCGGCGCCAGCCGCCGTCGTCCCGCCGCCCGCGGTCCTGGCGCCGGCGGCCGTAGCGTCCGCCGGCGCCATGCCGGGCGGCTTCATGCAGCAGGTGATCCAGCAGCAGATGCTGCTGATGCAGCAGCAGCTCGCGCTGCTCGGCGGCGCCGCGGCGCTGGCCGCGCCCGCGCTGCCGGCCGCAGCGGTCGTGGCGGCACCGCCGCCCGTTGCGGCGTCCACCCCGGCGCCGGCCGCCGTACCCGCCGCCGGCGCCGCGCCGGCCAGCGACGAGGAAGCCGCGCTCGCGCACACGCACTACGACGTCAAGAAGGCGTTCGGCGCGATCGCGCGCATCCACACTGGCGCGACCGAACTGACCGAGCGCCAGCGCGTGCGGCTGGACGCGTTCATGCGCCGCTACGTCGCGCGCACGCAGGCGTCGAAGGACTACACCGCGCAGCACCGGCCGCACCTGGCCGACCCGCGCGTGGTCAACGGCTTCCGCCCGCTGCTGAAGGAGATCGTCTACCAGATCGTGATCGGACGCTCGCACGGCGCGCGCCTGTGGGACCTCGACGGCAACGAATACGTCGATGCGCTGAACGGCTTCGGCATGAACCTGTTCGGCTGGCAGCCGCCGTTCGTGCTGGAGGCGGTGCGCCGCCAGCTCGAGCTCGGCTACGAGATCGGCCCGCAGCACCCGCTCGCCGGCGAGGTCGCGCGGCTGGTCTGCGAGCTGACCGGCTTCGACCGCGCCGGCCTGTGCAACACCGGCTCCGAGGCGGTCATGGGCACGATCCGCATCGCGCGCACGGTGACCGGACGCGAGACGCTGGTGATCTTCGCCGGCTCCTACCACGGCATCTTCGACGAGGTCATCGTGCGCGGCACGAGGAAGCTGCGCTCGGTGCCGGCCGCGCCAGGCATCCTGCGCAACACCGCCGAACACGTGCTGGTGCTCGACTACGGCACGCCCGAATCGCTGGCTATCATCCGCGAGCGCGCGCACGAGATCGCCGCGGTGCTGGTCGAGCCGGTGCAGAGCCGGCGCCCGGACTTCCAGCCGCGCGAGTTCCTGCACGAGCTGCGCGCGATCACGCGTGAGGCCGGCGCGCTGCTGATCTTCGACGAGGTCGTGACCGGCTTCCGCGCGCATCCGCGCGGCGCGCAGCACGTGTTCGGCGTCGATGCCGACCTCGCCTCGTACGGCAAGGTCGTCGGCGGCGGCTTCCCGATCGGCGTGATCGCCGGCAAGCGCGACTACATGGACGCGCTCGACGGCGGCCAGTGGCAGTTCGGCGACGACTCGGTGCCGACCGTCGGCGTGACCTATTTCGCCGGCACCTTCGTGCGCCATCCGCTCGCGCTCGCCGCGGCCAAGGCAGTGCTGGAACACCTGCGCGCGGAAGGGCCGGCGCTGCAGCAGCGCCTGAACGCGCGCACCAGCGCGTTCGCCGACGAACTGAACGCGTACTGCCGCGAGGTTGGAGCGCCGGTCGCGATCGTGCACTTCGCGTCGGTGTGGAAGGTCGCCTTCGGCGAGGACCATCCGCTGCAGGACCTCCTGTTCGCAATGATGCGCAGCCGCAGCATCCACATCCTCGACAACTTCCCGTGCTTCTTCACCACCGCGCACGCCGAGGCCGACTTCGTCGCGATCGCGCAAGCGTTCAAGGACTCGATTGCCGAGTTGCAGGAAGCCGGCTTCCTGCCGTGCCGCCGCGACGCCGCCAGCGACGCCGTCGACGCGACGCGGCCGCCGGTGCCCGGCGCGCGGCTGGGCAAGGATCCGGACGGACGGCCGGCGTGGTTCGTGCCGAACCCGGACGCCCCCGGCAAGTACCTGAGGGTCGACGCATGAGTGCCACTCCGCTCCCCGATCCGCGCGCGCGCGCGGTCGACTACGATCCGTTCGCGCAGGCGCCGCTGGCGCGCGTGGTGCCCTCGACCGAGGCGCAGCGCGAGATCTGGCTCGCGGCCAAGCTCGATGCCGCCGCCTCGCTCGCCTACAACGAATCGGTGTCGCTGCGCCTGGCCGGCGCGCTCGATGCGGCGGCGCTGCGGCGCGCGCTGCAGGCGCTGCTCGATCGCCACGAGGCATTGCGCGCGACGTTCAGCCCGGACGGCCGCGAGCTATGCATCGCCGAGCGGATCGAACTGCCCTGGCAGGAGCGCGACCTCGCGGCGCTGGAACCGGCCGCGCGCGCGGCCGCGGTCGAAACGACGCGGCAGCGCGTCGTCGAAACGCCGTTCGACCTCGAACGCGGCCCGCTGGTCACGGCCGAACTGCTGCGCCTGGGCGAGGACGAGCACCTGCTGCTGCTGAACACGCACCACCTCGTCTGCGACGGCTGGTCGTTCGGCGTGCTCGTGCGCGAGCTCGCTGCGCTGTACGCGGCCGAGCGCAGCGGCGAGCCGGCGAGCCTGCCCGCCGCCGACTCGTTCGCCGAGTTCGCGCTGGCCGAGGCGCGCCACCCGGACAGCGAAGCCTGCCGCGACGACGAGCGCTACTGGCTGGCGCGCTACGCGCAACTGCCGGCGCCGCTGGAACTGCCGCTGGACCGCCCACGCCCGCGGCGGCGCACGACCGCATCGCGCCGGATCGACTGCACGCTCGACGCTGCGCTGGTCGGCGACCTGCGCCGCACCGGTGCGCGGCGCGGCGCCAGCCTCTACGCGACGCTGCTGGCCGGCTTCGCCGCGCTGCTGCAGCGCCTGACCGGCGAGGACGATCAGGTCATCGGCATCCCGGCCGCCGGCCAGGCCGCCGACGGCCACCACGCCTTGGTCGGCCATGCCGTCAACGTGTTGCCGCTGCGCGTCGCGTTCGACGCCTCCGCTCCGTTCGCCGACGCGCTCGAGCGCCTGCGCGGCGACCTGCTCGATGCGTTCGAGCACCAGCGCTACACGTTCGGCACGCTGCTCAAGCGCCTGGCGCTCGCGCGCGATCCGGCACGCCTGCCGCTGGTCAGCGTGCTGTTCAATCTCGACCAGGCGGTCGACGAGAACACGCTGCGCTTCGCCGACCTGCACTTCGAGCTGGCCGGCGTGCCGCGCCGCTTCGAGAACTTCGAGCTGTTCATCAACGCCGTGCAGGTCGACGGCGCGCTGCGGCTGGAATGCCAGTACAACGCCGACCTGTTCGACGCGGCGACGGTCGCGCGCTGGCTCGATGCGTACGCGACGCTGCTGCGCGCGGCGGCGGACGATCCGCAGCAGGCGCTCGCCACGCTGCCGCTGCTGTCGGCGGCCGGCCTGGCCGAGCTGCGCGCGCTGCAGCCGGCGCCGACGCCGTTCGAGGCCGGCGCGCGGGTCGAGGCGCGCTTCTTCGCCCAGGCCGCGCAGACGCCCGAACGGCCGGCGCTGCGCTGCGGCGACACGCGCTGGAGCTATGCGCAGCTCGCCGCGCGCGCCGAACGGATCGCCGCCGCCGTGCGCACGCGCGGCGTCGGCACCGGCGCGCTGGTCGGCATCGCGCTCGAACGCGGCCCCGACATGCTCGCCGCCGTGCTCGGCGTGCTGCGCGCCGGCGCCGGTTACGTGCCGCTCGATCCGGCCTTCCCGCGCGAGCGGCTCGCGTTCATGGCCGCCGACGCGAAGCTCGCGCTGCTGGTCACGCAGGCCGCGCTGGCCGACACGATCGCATGGCCGCACACGCTGCTGCTCGACGGCGACGACGCGCTGCCGGCCGCCACCCCCGTCGCGTCGCCGGCGGCCGGTGGCGACGCGGTCGCCTACGTGATCTACACCTCCGGCTCCACCGGCAAGCCCAAGGGCGTGCGCGTGCCGCACCGCGCGGTGGTCAACTTCCTCGCCAGCATGCGCCGTCGCCCCGGCCTGGCCGCGGACGACCGCCTGCTCGCGGTGACCACGCTGTCGTTCGACATCGCGGTGCTCGAACTGCTGCTGCCGCTCGGCGTCGGCGCCGAGGTCGTGCTCGCCACGCGCGAGCAGGCGGCGGACGGCTACGCGCTGGCCGCACTGCTCGCCGCCAGCGCGGCGAACGTGATGCAGGCGACGCCGGCGACCTGGCGCCTGCTGCTGGAAGCGGGCTGGCCCGGCGGCGCCGGCTTCAAGGCGTTGTGCGGCGGCGAGGCGCTGGCGCCGGACCTGGCCGCCGCGCTGCTCGAACGCTGCGGCACGCTGTGGAACCTGTACGGACCGACCGAGACGACGGTCTGGTCGACCTGCGCCGAGATCACCGCGGCCGGCAGCACGATCCCGATCGGCCGGCCGATCGACAACACCACGGTCTGGGTGCTCGATGCGGCGCGCCAGCCGTGTCCGGTCGGCGTGCCCGGCGAGCTGGCGATCGGCGGCGCCGGCGTCACGCTCGGTTATCTGGACCGGCCCGAACTGACCGCCGACCGCTTCATCGCCGATCCGTTCGGCGCGCCCGGCGCGAGGCTCTACCGCACCGGCGACCGCGGCCGCTGGCGCAACGATGGCACGCTCGAACACCTCGGCCGCCTCGACTTCCAGGTCAAGCTGCGCGGCTACCGCATCGAGCTGGGCGAGATCGAGGCGCGCCTGGCCGAACACGCGGACATCGCGCGCGCGGTCGTGCTGGTGCGCGAGGACCGCGCCGGCGACCAGCGCCTGGTCGCCTACGTGACGCCGCGGCCCGCCACGGCGATCGACGAGGCGGCGCTGCGCCGCCATCTGCGCGCGACGCTGCCCGAGTACATGCTGCCGCAGCATGTCGTCGTGCTCGACGCGCTGCCGCTGCTGCCCAATGGCAAGCTCGACCGCAAGGCGCTGCCGCCGCCGCTCGCCGCGACCGCTGCCACGCGGCCGGCCACGGTCGCGCCGCGCACGGACGCCGAGCGCCGCATCGTCGCCGCGATGGAGGAGACGCTGGCGTTGCCCGGCATCGGCGTCGACGACGACTTCTTCGCGCTCGGCGGCCATTCGCTGCTCGCCGCCCAGCTCACCGCCCGGCTCAATCGCGAGTTCGGCGTGGCGCTGTCGTTGCGCGCGCTGTTCGACACGCCGACCGCGGCCGGCCTGGCCGCCACGGTCGCCGGCGCCGGCGCGGCCGCCGCCACGCCGTTCATCGCGCGCCGCGCCCGGCAGGACCGCGCGCCGCTGTCGCTCCTGCAGAAACGGCTGTGGCTGTTCGAGCAGCTCTGTCCCGGCACGGTCGTCTACAACACGCCGTCCGCGCACCGCCTGCGCGGCCGTCTCGACCAGGCCGCCTTCGAGCGCGCGTTCAACGAGGTCGTCCGGCGCCAGCCGGTGCTGCGCACGTGCATCGGCTACGACGACGGCGAAGTCGTGCAGGTCGTCCATGACGAGGTCGCGATCCGCCTGTTCCCGGCCGAGGATCTGTCGGCGCTGCCAGCGGCAGAACGCGAGGGCGAGCTGGCGCGCCGCCTGCAGGCGCTGACCGACACGCCGTTCGACCTGGCCCAGGCGCCGCTGTTCCGCGTGCGCATGTACCGCCTCGCGGAGGAGGAGCATGCGCTGTTCTTCATGCCGCACCACATCGTCTGGGACGGCTGGTCGTTCGACCTGCTCTACGCGGAGATCGCGGCGCTGTACGCGGCCTTCCAGCGCGGCCAGGCCTCGCCGCTGCCGGCGCTGCCGGTGTCCTACGGCGACTTCGCCGCGTGGCATGGCGAATGGCTGCGCGGGCCCGAATATGCGGCGCAGTTCGGCCGCCAGCTCGCCGCCTGGCGCGAGCGCTTCGCCACGCGCGGCGCGCCGCGGCCGCTGCCGACCGACCGGCCGCGCGGGCCAGGCATGGCCGGCGCCGGCGAAACCGAATGGCTCGCGCTGTCGAAGGCGCGCACCGAGGCGCTGCGCGAGCTCGCGCGCGACGCCGACGCGACCGTGTTCATGGTGATGCTCGCGGCCTACTACGCGCTGCTGTACCGCACGATCGGCGACGGCAACCTCGTCGTCGGCACGCCGGTGCGCGTGCGCAGCACGAGCGAGGTCGAGCCGGTCATGGGCCTGTTCACCAACCTGCTGCCGCTGCCGCTCGACCTCGATCCGGCGGCTGGCTTCCTCGACCTCGTCGCGCAGGTCAAGCGCACGCTGCTGGACGGGCTCGCCAACGCCGACGTGCAGCTCGAGGACCTCATGCACGAGCCGGGCATGCGCGAGGCGGCCGGAACGACGCACTTCTACCAGGCGCAGTTCTCCTACCAGGATGCACGCCAGCGCATCCGCGACTGGGGCGGCCTGGCGCAGGAGCAGATCCTGCTGTTCCAGCGCGGCGCCAGCGAAGACCTGGCGATGTGGTTCCTCGAGCACACCGACGGCATGACCGGCGGCGTGCTCTACAACGCAGACCTGCTCGACGCCGCGACCGTGCAGCGGCTGGCGCGCGACTACCTCGCGCTGCTCGACCGCGTGCTCGAGAACCCGCGGCAGTCGATCGCGCATGTGGTCGGCAGCCGAGACGACGACCTGGTGCGGATCCAGGGCTGGAACGCGCCGGCCGCCGACGCGCCGGCGACCAGCCTGGCAGCGCGCTTCGAGGCGGCCGTGGACCGCGCGCCGGACGCCCCGGCCCTGCTGGCCGGCAGTTGGACGACCCGCTACCGCGAGCTCGAGCAGCAGGCGAACCGCATTGCCGCCTGCCTGCGCCGGCGCGGCGCCGGCGCAGGCAGCGTCGTCGCGCTGGCCGCCGACGCCGGCGCCGGCCGCATCGCCGGCCTGCTCGGCATCCTCAAGGCCGGCGCCACCTGCGTGCCGCTCGATCCACGCGATCCGCCGGCGCGGCTGCGGCGCCTGCTCGCCGACGCGGCGCCGGCGCTGCTGGTCGGCGACGCGCGCCTGCACGACATGCTCGGCTGGCCGCACGCGCAGGCGCTTTGGCTCGACGCCGATGCGGCCGACATCGTCGCCGCCGACGCCACGCGCGCGGCGGCCACGGCGGCGGATCCCGATGCCGCGGCACTGGCCGTCTATACATCCAACACCGCCGGCACCGTGCGCGCGACCGCGTTCTCGCACCGCTTCGTCGGCGCGCTGCTGGACGCGTTGCAGCGCACGCTCGAACTCGGCCAAGGCGAACGCATCCTCGGCACGGCCGCGCCGGACAGCGCGCTGGCGCTGCTCGAGTGCCTGCTCGCGCTGGTGGGCGGCCATGTGTTCGTCGAGGCCAGTCGCGATGCGGCCCGCGACGGCGCGGCGCTTGCGCACGACATCGGCACCGCCGGCGCCAGCGTCGTGTTCGCCAGCGCCGATGCCTGGCGCCGGCTGGTCGACGCTGCCGCGGCACCGGCGCAACCGTTCCGCGCCGTCTGCGTCGGCGGCACACCGCCGCCGGCCCTGGCCGAGCGGATCCGCGCCTGCTGCGGCGGCGGCTTGTGGAACGCGCTGGCCAGCGACGTCGCACTGCTCGCCAGTTGCGGGCGCGTGGACACGCCCACGCGCGGCGTCGACGCCGGCGCGCCGCTGCGCGTCGTGCCGCTGTGGGTGCTCGACGGCAGCGGCCAGCCGCTGCCGGTCGGCGCGGTCGGCGAGATCGCGATCGCGCGCGGCGGCACCGCGTTCGGCCGCGAGGCGACCGGCGCGGCGCCGGCGGCGGCGACGCCGGTGTTCGGCGCGGAGCTCCTGCGCTCCGGCTGGCGCGGCCGCTGGCGCGCCGACGGCCGCATCGAGGAACTGGGCCGGCTGGACCGGCGGCTGCTCATCGACGGCCGTGCGGTGGAGCCGGCCGAGATCGAGGCCCTGCTGCAGGCGCAGGCCGGCGTCCGCCAGGCGCTGGTGCGCGCAGCCGCGGACGCGGCCGGCAACCCGCAGCTGCTGGCCTACGCAGTGGTGCCCGACGGGGCCGGAGCGGACGCGGCGCTGCGCCTGCGCGCGGCACTCGAAACTAACCTGCCCGCGGCCGCCGTACCCGCGCACCTGTTCGTGCTGGCGCAGTGGCCGACCCGTGCCGACGGCAGCATCGACACCGCCGCCCTGCCGACGCAGGCCGAGGGCGACGATGCCGAGGCCCCGGTGACGGCCGCCGAGCGACTGCTTGCGGGGGTGTGGCACGAGCTGCTCGGGGTGCCGAGCATCGCGCGCGACGACAATTTCTTCGACCTCGGCGGCCACTCGCTGCTGGCGATGACGATGGTCGCGCGCGTCGAGAAGCTGACGCGCGTACGCCTCAATCTGCTGACGGTCGCCAACGGCAGCCTGCGCGCACTGGCCATGGAACTGCCGGACGCGGCGGTGGCGTCGGCCGCTGCGCACGGCCCCGCCACGCTCGGCGGGCGCCTGCGCGACCTGCTCGGCTTCGGCCGGCGGAGTCCGCGCGCATGACGACGCCGGAGCCGGAGCCGCGCTGGCTCGCCGCCGGTGGCCGGCGGCTGTTTTCGGTGCTGCACCGGCCGCCGGCCCCGCCACGCGCCGGCGTGCTCGTCTGCCCGCCGCTGTTGAACGAGCATGCGCGCAGCTATCGGCTGTTCGCGCTGCTGGCCGATGCGCTGGCCGCGCACGGGCTGGCGGTGCTGCGCTTCGACTACCACGGCACCGGCGATTCCGACGGCGAGGATGCCGACTTCACACTGGAGTCGGCGCGCAGCGACAGCGGCGAGGCGCTCGGCGCGCTGCGCCGGGCGGTTGCCGGTGCCCCGCTCGTCGTGCTGGGCGTGCGCGCCGGCGCGATCCCGGCCATCCATGCGGCCACCGCCGGCGGCGCCGCCGCGCTCTGGTTGTGGCAGCCGTGCACGGACGGCGCCGACTATCTGGCCGAGTTGCAGGCACGCGATGCAGCGCGCTGGCGCGCGCATCCGGCGGGCCTGCGGCCGGGCGAAGCGCAGACGCTGATGGGCCTGCGCTGCACCGACGCGCTGGCGGAAGGACTGCGCGCGGCGCGCGTGGAATCGTGCGTGCCCGGCGCGGCGCCGCCGGTCACCGTGCTCGATGCCGCCGGCGGCGCCGCCGCACCCGGGCCGGTCCGCCGCATCGACCTCGCCGCGCCGCTGCACGACTGGATCGGGCAGCCCGGCATGGGCCGGTTTCCGCGCGCGCCCGTGCACGCGCTCGCCCAGCGCCTGGCGGCGACGCTGGACTGAGCATGGATGAGATCCTGCACCTTGGACGAGGCATGTTCGGGCTCCTCAGCCAGCCCGCCGGGGTTCCGCACTCGACGGCGGTCGTCGTGCTCAACGCCGGCTTCATCCACCGCAGCGGCCCTTTCCGGCTCGGCACGCGGCTGGCGCGGGCGCTCGCGGCGGCCGGCTATCCGGCCCTGCGCTTCGACCTGCCAGGCATCGGCGACACGCTGCCCGGCGCCGACCGCCCGCTGGTCGAGGTCGTGGCGGGCGTGCTCGATCGCCTGCAGGCGCGCACCGGTTGCGCGCGCGTGGTCGTCGGTGGCATCTGCGCGGCCGCCGACCTGGGCTGGCAGGCGGCGTTGCGCGATGCGCGCATCGACGGCGTGTTCCTGCTCGACGGCCCGGCGCGCGGGAGGTTCTGGTTCAACCTCGCGCGCGCGCGGCGCCTGCTGCGCAAGCCGCCCGCGCACTGGCTCGCGGCGGTGCGCCGGCTGCGTGCGCCGCCGGCGGACGTGACCGACGCTCAGCTGCGCGACTGGCCGGCGCGCGGCAGCGAGCCGGCGCAGCTCGACCGCCTGCGCGCGCGCGGCGTGCAGCTGCTGATGCTGTTCACCGGCGGTACGGCGTATTTCCTGCATCCGCGCCAGTTGCGCGCCACCTTCGGCCGCGGCGTCCGCAGCGAGGCGGTGGCGATCGAGTACTGGCCCGAGTGCGATCACACCTACTCCTTGGAGGCGCATCGGCAGCGCCTGATCGACTGCATCGGAACCTGGGTCGCTTCGCGTTTTCCGGACTGATCGTTGCACCGCAGGCCGGGCCCTTCGCCGGGCCGGCCGAACGGAGGGAGCATGGCCGCGAGAACCGATTTCGAAGGGCTTTATCGGTGGCTGGACCTGCGCGCCGGCTGCAGCGTCGCCGAACTGCGCCGCGCCTATCGCCGCCGCGTCGCCGAGCTGCATCCGGACCGGCTGCCGTCCGCTGCGGCCGATTCCACGGCCACGGCGCAGTTGCAGGAGCTGACCGCCGCTTACCACGCCGCGATGATGTTCCATCGCCGCTACGGGCGCCTGCCCGGCGCGGTCGTTGCGGTCCCGCCGGGCCATGCCGAACGGCGCCTGCGCGAGCCGGTAATCGTCATGCCGATGCTGACGTCCGCATGGCGCTTCGTGCTGGCGGTGTCGGTGCTTGTCGCGCTGTCCTGGCTGCTGCCGTCCCCCGACGAGCCCGGCGGCACGGGACCGGAGCAGGCGACCGCCGCGGCCGGCCTGGTCGAACCGGTGGCGGCGCCACGCGCCGCGCCGATCGGCCTCGGAACGGACGCGGCCAGGGTCCTCTCGATCGAAGGCGCGCCGACCGGCGGCAACCGGCACCACTGGGACTATGGCGCGTCCTGGCTCGAGTTCGACGACGGCCGCGTCAGCGACTGGTACAGCTCGCCGCTGCACCCGCTGCAGGTGGCCAGCCCGCGTCCCGCACACGCAACGACTACGCCTCAACCCGATCCGCTGGACTGAAACGCGAGCAGCCACAGCACGGCGCCCTGGTTCGGCGACTCGGTCCAGCTGACCTGCCAGGTTCCGGCCTCGGCCACCTGCCGGTACGCCACCACGCATTGCACCGCGCTTTCGGGCGGCAGCTCGACCAGGCGCTCGATCACGGTGAAGCCGTTGTCAGGCACCGCAGTCATGTGGAACGCGTAGGCGTCGCCGAACCAGGCGGCGACCAGCAGCGCCGGCCCGGTGGTGGTGACGCGCCCGCTCGTCACGGTGGCGCCGAAGGGATAGGTGAGGTGGCGCGCGCTCGCTGGCGGCGCGCCGGGCTCGGCCACTGGCTGGCGGCCGGACGGCCATACGAGGCCGGCCAGCGTCGCCCGCAGCGAGGGTGCCTCGGCCGGATACGTCTGCACCATGTCCTGTAGTACGTCCGCGTTGCGGATTTCGATGAACGGCACCGATATCTCGCCATCGGCGGGGCCGGCCTTGTCGATGCCGACCGTATGGGCGGGGCCGCCGCGGCCGTCAAGGGCGACCCAGGCCTTGACGTCGAACAGGTCGTGGTAGCCGCGAAACACCACCGGCTCGCCCAGCGCGGTCCAGCTATTGCCCTCGCTGTCGCGTGGCGGACGCGTGTTGTCGCTGTAGCCGGCGTTGAACACAAGAAACGCACTGCCGCGCGGTTGCGTCGCGATCGGCGCGCTCACCGCCGGATTGACGCCCCGATGCTGCGGCTGCCACAACAGCACGTGCGCGCCGAGCATCGGCACGGCGCGCGCTGCGCGTGCGCCGGGCTCCGGCGCACGCGGTTCGGGGATGTCCATGCCCGCGTGCGCGCACGTCCACACCGACGCAAGCGCCAGCAAGACAGCGCGTGTGGCCCGGGTTGCGTTCATCGTACGCCTCGCCCAAACAGCACCACCTCGAAGGTCTGGATCAGGATCAGCAGGTCAAGCAGCAGCGTGTGGTTCTTCACGTAGAACAAGTCGTACTTCAGCTTCTCCACGGCGTCCTCGACCGAGGCGCCGTATGGATAGCGCAGCTGGGCCCAGCCGGCCAGGCCGGGTTTGACGCAATGGCGCAGGTGGTAATAGCGGATCTGTTGCGCGAGGCCGGCCACGAACTCGGGTCGCTCGGGGCGCGGGCCGATCAGGCTCATGTCGCCGCGCAGGATGTTCCACAGCTGCGGCAGCTCGTCCAGGCGCAGGCGGCGGATGACGCGGCCGGTATGCGTCACGCGATCGTCGTGCTGGCCCGCCCAGCGCGCCACGCCATCGCGCTCAGCGTCGGTGCGCATGCTGCGGAACTTGATCAGGCGGAACACGCGCCCGCCGATGCCGACGCGCTCCTGGAAGTAGAGGATCGGCTGGCGCGGACCGGACTCGAGCCGGATCGCCAGCGCGACCAACAGCAGCAGCGGCCAGGTCACGCACGACACCGCCAGCGCGACGGCGAGGTCGAACGCACGCTTGGACACGAGCCGCAACGGCGACATATCAAAGCCCTGCGAGAACACCAGCCAGGACGGATCGGCGAGGTTGAGCGGCACCTTGCCCGCCTCGCGCTCGACGAAGGTAGCGAGCTCGACGATCTCGACTCCGGCCTGCTTGCACGCCAGCAGCTCCTCCATCGGCAGGCCACCGCGCCGTTCATCGGGGCCGATCACGATCTCGTTGATGCGTTGCCGCTCGGCCCACTGCCACAGCGGCGCATCCGGCGCGACCACACGCTCGGCCGGCACCTTGACCGCCTCGCCGGCATGGACCACGAAGCCGACGACCGTGAAGCCGCGCCGGTCGACGCGCCGCCGCATCGTCTGCGCGATCAGCGCCGCGTGCGCGCCGGCGCCGAGCACGAGCACGCGACGGCGCAGCAGGCGCGCGTCGACGATATGCAGGAAGGCGGCGCGGAAGCAGGCGACGAGCACGAAGCCGGTCAGCGTGGCGATGGCGAGGATGCCGCGGCCGACGCCGACCGGCGGCAGCGCGTAGTACAGCGCAAGCAGACCGAGCGTGCCGGCGGTGAAGCCCAGCGCTTGCCGCGCCAGGAAGCCGAACGCGGAGTGTCGCAGATGCCGCTCGTAGAGGCCGAGCGCGGCCATGCCGAGCATCATCGCCACGCCGAACACGACCGAGCGCGCGAACAGGTGCCGGAACGCATCATCGAATTCGGCCGGCTGGGTGGAGAAGCGCAGCCAGGTGGCCATCCACAGCGAGCCGCTTAGCAGCAGCAATTCGCCCAACATCAGCCACAGCAACCAGCGCCGCACGACGTAGCGCAGCAAGCCGAACACGCGCTCGGCGAGGACACCGGAACGCGGCTGCGCGAGCAGCGGGAGTGCGACTTCCCCAGCGTCCGCTGGCGGCTTTTGCTTGCTCATGGGCGAAGCTCTCCGGCGACCTACTATATCGACCGGAGTGCGGTGGTGCCATGGCCCGTGCGGCGGGCGTGAGAGCCAGCGGCCGCAGGGAGAATGTAAGCGGGCGGAAAGGCGGTGCATGCATGATCCACGCCCTGCGCACCGCCCCTGTGGCGAGGCCCGCGCCATGTTGGCACCATGGCGGAACGGACCGTTGTCTGCGGCCAGTTTCGAGGAACAGCCCATGTGTGGAATCGTCGCTGCCACCGCCCGACGCGACGTCGTGCCGATCCTGATCGCCGGCCTCAAGGCGCTCGAATACCGCGGCTACGACTCGGCCGGCATCTCGGTGCTCGAGGACGGCCAGCTCGCGCGCGTGCGCGCGGCCGGCAAGGTGCGTGAACTCGAAGCGCTATACGCGGCGCATCCGGTTGCCGGCGTCACCGGCATCGCGCACACGCGCTGGGCCACGCACGGCGTGCCGAACACGGTCAACGCGCATCCGCACGTGTCGAGCGAGCGCGTCGCGGTCGTGCACAACGGCATCATCGAGAACCACGCCGAACTGCGCGAGGAACTGCGCGCGCACGGCTACCGCTTCGAATCGGACACCGACTCCGAGGTCATCGCGCACCTGGTCGACCACGGCCTCGCGCGCGGCGCGGACCTGCTGCAGGCGGTGCTTGCCGCCACGAAGCGGCTGCACGGGGCCTACGCGATCGCGGTGATGAGCCGCGACCAGCCCGGCCACGTGGTCGGCGCGCGCCGCGGCAGCCCGCTGGTCATCGGCATCGGCGAGGGCGAGTATTTCCTTGGCTCCGACGTGCAGGCGCTGATCCGCCAGACGAACACGTTCGTGTACCTCGAGGAAGGCGACATCGTCGAGATCACGCTCGACGGCGCGGCGGTCTACGACGCCGACGGCGAGCCGGTCGAGCGCCCGCAGCGCCGCAGCGAGCTGTCCGCCGACGCGGTCGAGCGCGGCGAGTACCGCCACTACATGCTCAAGGAGATCTTCGAGCAGCCGCGCGCGATCGCCGACACGCTCGAGGGCCGCATCGCGGAAGGGCGCATCCTGCCGAACATCTTCGGCGTCGACGCTGACGCGCTGCTGGCGCGCGTCAAGCACGTACAGATCGTCGCCTGCGGCACCAGCTACCACGCCGGCCTCGTCGCGCGTTACTGGCTGGAAGGCCTGGTCGGCCTGCCGTGCAGCGTCGAGGTCGCCAGCGAGTACCGCTACCGCCACGTCGTCGTGCCCGAAGGCACGCTGTTCCTGGCCGTGTCGCAGTCGGGCGAGACCGCCGACACGCTGGCCGCGCTGCGCGAGGGTCACCAGCGCGGCTACCTCGGCTCGCTGGCGATCTGCAACGTGCCCGAGTCGAGCCTGGTGCGCGAGTCGGACCTGGTGCTGATGACGCGCGCCGGCCCGGAGATCGGCGTCGCCTCGACCAAGGCGTTCACCACCCAGCTGACCGCGCTGGCGCTGCTGACGCTGGAGCTGGGCCGCCTGAACGGCATGCCGGCGGACAAGTACGCCGAGCTCGTCGCCGAGCTCGCCACGCTGCCGCGCGTGATCGCCGAGGTGCTCACGCTGGAGCCTGCGATCGCCGCGCTGGCCGAGCGCTTCGTGCCGCGCCACCACGCGCTGTTCCTCGGCCGCGGCGTCAACTTCCCGGTCGCGCTGGAAGGTGCGCTCAAGCTCAAGGAAATCTCCTACATCCACGCCGAGGCGTATCCGGCCGGCGAGCTCAAGCACGGCCCGCTCGCGCTGGTCGACCAGGACATGCCGGTGATCGCGGTCGCGCCGAACAACCAGCTGCTGGAGAAGCTGAAGTCCAACCTCGAGGAGGTGCGCGCGCGCGGCGGCGAGCTGTTCGTGTTCGCCGACACCGACGCACCATTCGCGCAGGACGGCGAGCGCGGCGCGTTGATCCGCATCGCCTCCGGCGGCAACCTGATCGCGCCGGCCGTGTTCACCGTGCCGCTGCAGCTGCTCGCCTACCACGTCGCGGTGCTGCGCGGCACCGACGTCGACCAGCCGCGCAACCTGGCCAAGTCGGTCACGGTGGAGTGACCTGCGCGTGCCGCGTCACCAGCGCGGCACGCCGGCGTCCTCGGGCAACTGGCCCTCGCGGTAAAGCGCTTGCAGGCGCGCGATCAGCGCGTCCACCGCCAGCCGCGTCTCGACCCCGTTCACCTGCACGGCGCGCGCGATCTGCTGCGCCGACAACGGCCGCGTCACGCTCTCGCCGGCCTGAACTGCCAGCGCGACCGCAAGCTCGGCGATCTGCGCGCTGAACAGGCGCGCCTGGATCACCTGGTCGACGAACTCGCGCCTGAGCAGAAACTCGTTCTCCGCCATGACACCCTCCGGGCAAACCGCGACGCAGGCGATTATCACCCCGTCGCAACGCGCTTTCAGCGCGCGCGGCGCATGTGCGATGGTGCGCGACGGCGCGGATCGGGCACAATGCGCGGCATGCGTATCTGTGTCTATTGCGCGTCCAGCGCACAGGTCGACCGCGTCTACCTCGACGCGGCCACCCAGCTCGGCCGCACGCTGGCCGAAGCCGACTGCACGGTCGTCTACGGCGGCGGCGGCACCGGCCTGATGGGCGCGCTGGCGACCGCCGCGCTCGACGCCGGCGGCGAAGTCGTCGGCATCATCCCGCGCTTCATGATCGAGGTCGAATGGCAGCACCCCGGGGTGGCCAACCTCGAAATCGTCGAGGACATGCGCGAGCGCAAGCACCGCCTGCTGACCGGCTCGGACGCGGTGATCGCGCTGCCCGGCGGCACCGGCACGCTGGAGGAGCTGTTCGAGGCGCTGACGCTGAAGCGCCTGGCGATCTACTTCAACCCGATCATGCTGCTGAACACCAACGGCTTCTACGCGCCGCTGGACGCGTTCATGCACACGCTGATCGAACAGCGCTTCATGAACCCCGAGCACGCAGCGCTGTGGAACCTGGTCGACCGCGTCGAGGATCTGCTGCCGACCATCCACAAGGCGCCGCGCTGGAGCCCGGACGCGCGCAGCTACGCGGCCGTGCGCTGACCCACCCGCGCGCCCAACGGCGTCACTCGAAACGACTCAAGCCACTGTCGTCGTCGCCGCCCGAACCGTGCCCTTCGTCGGCGTCGTCGAACAGGCCGGACGCGGCCTCGGCGTCCTCGGCCGGCGCCGGCGCACCGTCGCTGGCGGCCTTCTGGCGCTCCCAGCGCGTCTTGATCGGATTGGCCGACTCGGCCGCCTCGAGCGCAATCAGCAGCGCCTGCTTGTGCGCCTCGGGCAGCTCGGCCCAGTGGCAGTCGGCCAGCGCGCCGGCCATCGAATAGAGCAGGTTCAGGCTCGGCCGGAAGCCGGCGCGCTTGACCTTCAGGAACGCCTCGACCGGGCCGACGCGGGCCAGGTCCTCGGTCGTGCGCACGCCGACCTGGCGCAGCCAGGCGGCGGACTTCGGTCCGACGTTGCGGATCTTGGTGGTGTCGCGCCCGCTCATGTCGTCTCCCGCCCGCCCGGGCACCTCATCGCAAGGATTCCATGAACACCGCGCACAGCCGCTCCATGCCGGCGCGGTCGTCCGCGTCGAAGCGCGCGAGCAGCGGGCTGTCGACGTCCCATACGCCGAGCAGGCGCTCGCCCTCGTACAGCGGCACCACGATCTCCGAGCGCGACGCGCTGTCGCAGGCGATGTGGCCATCGAACGCGTGCACGTCGCGCACGAGCTGGGTCTGCCGGCTCGCCGCCGCGGTACCGCATACGCCCTTGCCGAGCGCGATGCGCACGCAGGCCGGCTTGCCCTGGAACGGCCCGACCACGAGCTCGCGGCCGTCGAAGAAATAGAAGCCGCACCAGTTGATGTCCGGCAGCGCGTGCCAGACCAGCGCGGCGAAGTTGGCCGCGTTGGCGATGCGGTCGCGCTCGCCGTGCAGCAGGCCGCGCGCCTGTTCGGCGAGCCCGGCGTACAGCGCAGGCTTGTCGGTGGTGTCGAGGGCGGCGGCAGCGAACATGGCGTAGCGGAAATCGACGGGGACGGAATCGGAGATTGTACGCCCGCCACGCCGCGCCTGCCGCACGGCATACTGCGCGCCGGAGACCACGATGATGAATGAACGCCCCTTTGACGCGCGCGGCGTATTCGTGACCGGCACCGACACCGGCGTCGGCAAGACCTGGGCCAGCGTCGCGCTGCTGCACGCGCTGCGCGCGCGCGGCCTGGCCGCCACCGGCATGAAGCCGGTCGCCAGCGGTTGCGCCATGACGCCGGCCGGCCTGCGCAACGAGGATGCCGAGGCGCTGATCGCGGCGAGCGATCCGGCGCCGGCCTACGCCGACTGCAACCCGTTCGCGCTGGCCGAGCCGATCGCACCGCACGTCGCGGCGGCCTTGGCGGGCGTGTCGATCACCTTGCCGCCGCTGCAGGCGGCGCATTCACGCCTCGCCGCGCGCGCCGACCGCGTCGTCGTCGAGGGCGCCGGCGGCTGGATGGCGCCGCTCGCGCACGAGCTGATGCAGGCCGACCTCGCGCGCGCGCTCGGCCTGCCGGTGATCCTCGTGGTCGGCCTGCGCCTGGGCTGCATCAACCATGCACTGCTCAGCGCGCGCGCGATTCGCGCCGACGGCTGTACGCTGGCCGGCTGGATCGCCAACCGCATCGATCCGGCGATGGCGCAGGCCGAGGCGAGCCTGGCCACGCTGCGCGAACGACTCGGCGCGCCGCTGCTCGGCGTGCTCGGGCATGGCGGCAGCGCGCACGATGCGGCGCGCTCGCTCGATGTCGGCACGCTCTGAAGCGGCCATCGCGTGGCGTGGCTGGCCCTGGCTGGCGGCAGGCGCAGGCCTGCTGTTCGATGTTGCCGCGTACTGGCCCGGGCACGTCTCGTTCGATGCGGCCTATGCGTGGTGGCAGGCGCGCGGCGGAACGACGTCCGACCTGACCTCGCCGCTGTTCGTGCACATCTGGCGCGGGTGCGAGGCGATCGCGTCGGGCCCGGGACTGCCGTTCGTGCTGCACCTGCTGCTGTTCTGGTCCGGCCTGGCCTTGCTGGTGCGCGCGCTGGGACTGGGCGTCCGCGCGGCGCTGGCCACGCTGGCACTCGCCGCATTCGCGCCGGTGCCGCTGCTGCTGCGCGGCCATGTCTGGACCGATGTCGGCCTGTTCGCCGCCCTCACGTTTGCCACCGGCACGCTCGCCTGCGCGCAGGCCGAGGGTCGGCGCGGCTGGCTGCTGGCCGCCCCGCCGGCACTGTTCCTGGCGACCGGATTGCGCCACAACGCGCTGCCGGCGATCGCGCCATTCGCTCTGTGGTGGGCGGCGCTGGCCTGGCGCGGCGCGGGAACCTCTTTCATCGTCCGGGGTGCAACGGCCCTCGGCCTGCTCGGTGCGCTCGCATTGCTGGTGCAGGCGGTCAATGCCGGGGTCGACCGCCGCGTGCCGCTGTGGCCATCGCTGGCGCAATGGGACCTGGCCGCGATCTCGGTCGGCACCGGCCGCATGTGGCTGCCCGACTTCATGCAAGGGCCGGGGCTCGACGTCGCCGACCTCACGCAGGCGTTCCAGCCCTGGAGCAACGTGCCGATGTTGCAGAGGACCCGGCACGGCCTGCGCGATCCGTTCGACGACTACACGCCGGCCGAGCTCGCCACGCTGCGGCAGACCTGGCAGGCCGCAGTCACCGCCGAACCACGCGCCTGGCTCGCGCACCGCTGGCGGCTGACGCGCGCACTGTTCGGCGTGCACGCCGCGGACTGGCCGCGCGAGCTGGTCTACGTCGATGCGATGGTCGGCTATCGCGACAATCCCCCGCTGGCGCACAACGACGGCGCCCTGCACGAGGCGCTGATGCAGGCCGCCGTGCGTGCCCATGCGACCGCGGTGCTGGCGGCATGGCCCTACCTGGCGCTGGGCCTGTGCGTCGCGCTCGTCGCCTGGCGCCGGCGCGCCAGCGCTGCCGGGCGCGTCGCCGGCGTGCTGCTCGCCAGCGCATGGGCGTATGCGCTGCCGCTGACCGTGTTGGCGCCGTCGGCCGAGCTGCGTTACCTCGGCTGGCCCTGCGTCGCCAGCCTGCTCGCGCTCGCATGCGCGCTGTTCGCATCACGCGCGCCCGGCCTGGCCGGACGTCCACCGACGGCAGCGGGGCGCACCGATGCCGCACGCAGGCTGCCGGTCGACGCAGCCGGCGCGGACTGACGCATCGCGTCATGCCTGTGCGTTGCCACAGCGGGAGCGCGCCCCTCTGCTCCCGCGGCGTCGGTCCGCAGCCGGGCGTGCGCTGCTAGACTGCCGGCAAACGCCGTCGAAGGGGATGCCATGTCCACCATGCAACACTTCCTGTTCTCGATCGACGACCTGCCGCGCGCACGCGGCGAGTCACACGAGTTGTCGTTCCAGGGCGGCTCGCCGGAAAGTTTCGCTTCGATGCTGCAGCAAGCCCTGCGCGAGCCGGGACTGTGGGAGCGCTGGCGCGCGATGCAGCCCGACCCGGACATGGTCGATCCCGATCTCGGTGCCTTCGATCCGGCCGCCACCGTGACCGCGCAGCAGTCCGACGTGCACGTCAGCGTCGGCGTCGTCAGCTCGCTGCCGCACGCGATCATCAAGCACCGCATGACCTTGCTGATCGGCAAGCACTTTGCGTTGCGCGACGTCGGCCCGGCATAGCACGCGCCTTCGGTAGGAGCGCCGCAGGCACGCCCCCCGGTTGTGCCACGGCCGCGCCAACCTCGACGCGGCTGCGCCGCTGCTGCATTCACGGCGGGAGCGGACCCGATATCAGCGCGACTCCGCTCCGCCGGCGGCCGCCTTCGCACGCATGTCCGCCGGTGCCTTGATCGGGTCGGCCGGGCGCGGCGGCAGCTTGACCGGGTTCGCCGCGATCGCCTTCTTGAGTTCCTCGATCGCGCGGTCGAGCTGCGGGTCCTTGCCCTCGAGCTGCGCGGCGACGTCCTGCTCGACCACGATATCCGGGTCGACGCCGTGGCCCTCGATCACGTACTGGCCTTGCGTGTTCGCGGTCGCGAACTGCGGCACGAAGATCTCGCCGCCGTCGATCGCCGGACCCCAGCCGTTGATACCGACCACGCCGCCCCAGGTGCGCGTGCCGATCAGCGGGCCGAGCTTGGCCTGCTTGAACATGTACGAGAAGATGTCGCCGTCCGAGGCGGTGGTGCCGTTGCACAGCGCGGCGAGGTGGCCGAGGAAGGTCTGCTGCGGGTAGGTGCCGGTGATGTCGAAGCCGCGGCCGTAGTCGAGGCCAAGGAGCTTGCGCGACAGGCGCTCGATCACCATCGCCGAGACGTTGCCGCCGCCGTTGTCGCGCACGTCGATGACCAGGCCCTGCCGGCGCAGCTGCGGGTAGTACCACTTGATGAACTCGCGGATGCCGTCGGCGCCCATGTCGGGGATGTGCAGGTAGCCGATCGCGCCGTCGCTGGCTTTTTCCACATAGGCACGGTTCGCCGCGACCCAGCCGTAGTAGTTCAGCGCCTGCTCGCTGTCGATCGGCTTGACCAGCACGCTGCGCGCGCCGGCCTCGCCCGGCGTCTTGTTCACCGTGAGCTGCACGAGCTGGCCCGGCGCGCTGCGCAGCAGGCGGTACGGATTGTCCTGCGCGCGCAGCGGCTGGCCGTTGATCGCGAGCACGTAGTCGCCTTCCTTGACGTCGATGCCGAGCTCGGTCAGTGGCGAGCGGTAGCGCTCCTCGTCGTTCTGGCCGTCGAGGATCTTGGCGATGCGGTAGCGGCCGCTCGCCGCGTCGAGCGCGAAGCGCGCGCCGAGCAGGCCGGTGTGCGGCTTGTCCGGCAGGCCGAGGTCGCCGCCGCTGACGTAGGCATGGCCGACCGACAGTTCCGCGACGAGCTGGCCGAGCAGGTAGTTGAGGTCGGTGCGGTCGCCGACGTCGGCCAGCAGCGGCTCGTACTTCGCGCGCAGCGCGTTCCAGTCGTAGCCGTGCATGTTGGTGACGTAGAAGTAGTCGCGGTAGCGGCGCCAGACCTCGCGGAAGATCTCGGCGTACTCGGCCTTCGGCTCGACGCGCGCGAACAGGCCGTCGAGCTTGACCTCCTTCGGCTCGGGCTTGTCCGCGCCGAGGTCGATCGCCTTGTAGTCCTTGCCGCTCTTGACCAGCACGGTGTGGCCGTCGGCGGCCAGCGAGAGCTCGTCGACGCCCTCGAACACGTCCTTGGCCTTGCGCTCGTCGAACGACCAGCTCTTGAGCTTCGGCTTGAACGCGCCGTCGCGGCCGTAGTATTGGCCGTCGCTGACCACGTACAGGATCGCCTTCGCGCTCACGCGCAGCCAGTGCACGTTGTCCGGATCGATCGGTGCGCGTACCAGGCGCCGGGCGAGGCCGTCGAACTCGATGCGGTCGTTGATTTCGGACGCCGGCTTCGGCGCGGCCTCCTTGTCGGCCTTGTCGCCCTTGCCGGCGGCCTCGTCCTTCTTCTTGTCCTCGCCGCTCGCGCTGTCGTTGCGCGGCGCGAACGGGTTGTCCAGGCCCGCGCGCAGCGCGTAGGCGAAGATGCCGGTGTCGCGGTTGGCGGCGAAGTTCCACTCCACGTTCGACAGTTGCGGCGCCCACTCGCGGTTGCCGAGGAAGTACAGGTACTTGCCGTCCGGCGAGAACGCCGGCTGGGCCGCGTCGAAGTTGGCCTCGCCGAGCGGCACGCCCTTGCCGGCGGCGAAGTCGTGGACGTGGAGCCGGGTCTGCAGCGTGTCCTTGTCGGTCAGCGTGTAGGCGAGGTAGTGCCCACCGGGTGACCAGGCGTAGTCGCGCGCCGAGATGCCCGGGTCGTGCGCGATCGCCGGCGCCGGCCCGCCGCTGGCGGCGACCACGCGCAGGTTGCTGTCGCTGTCGACGAACGCGATGCGCGTGCCGTCGGGCGACCAGCGCGGCGCGTACAGGCGACCGAAATGGTCGGTGAACAGCTGGCGCGGATTGCCGCCGTCGGCGTCGCGCACCCAGATCGCATCCTCACCACTTTCGTCGGACACGAAGGCCACGCGCTTGCCGTCGGCCGCCCACGCCGCCTCGCGCTCGTGCGCGCCGGGCGTGTGCGTCAGGTTCAGCGTGATGCCGTCCTTCAGCGGCAGGCTGAACACCTCGCCGCGCGCGGTGAACAGCGCGCGCTTGCCGTTGCCGCTGAGCGCGAAATCCTCGACGTGATCCTTGACGCTGCGCTCGCTGGCACGCGTGCGCACGAGGTCGCTCGACACGGTGATGTCGAGCGCGCGGTCCTGGTTCGCATTCGTGTCGTACACGTGCAGCACGCCGTCGAGTTCGAACACGAGCTGGCCGTTCTTGTCGCCGCTGGCCCAGCGCGCGTCGGCGTCCTTGTAGTCGGTCAGCTGTTTCGTCTCGCCGCTGGCGACGTCATAGCGGTACAGGTTCAGGTGCTCGCCGCGGTCGGACAGGAAGTACACCGCGCCGCCGATCCAGACCGGATCGCGGTCGGTGTTCGGATCGTTGGTGATGTTCTTCGCGCTCTTCGCGGCGAAGTCGTAGACGTACAGGTCCTGCGCCCAGCCGCCGACGTAGCGGTTCCAGGTGCGGAAGTCGCGGTACTTGGGCGAGTACACGAGCTGCTGGCCGTCCGGCGAGTAGCGGCCGACGCCGGCGACCGGCATCGGCAGCGCCACCGGCAGGCCGCCGTCGGCCGGCACCGTGTACAGCCGCGGGCTGGCCTCGTTGATCGCCTCGCGCCAGGAGCGGAACAGCACGGCCTTGCCATCCGGCGTCCAGCCGTAGACCTGGTTGTCAAAGCCCCAGCGTTGCGGCAGCGGCCCGAGCGCCGGGTACCAGGTCAGTTGGGTCGGCTCGCCGCCGGATGCGGCGATGACATAGACCTGGTCGTCACCGCCGTACTCGCCGGTGAACGCGATGCGCTGGCAGTCGGGCGAGAAGCGCGCCGACTGCTCCAGGCCCGGGCCCGCGGTCAGCCGCGCCGCGGTGCCGCCCTGCGTGGACACGGTCCACAGGTCGCCGGCATAGGTGAACACGACCTTGTCGCCGCAGACGTCGGGGAAGCGCAGCAGCTTCGTGCCCGCGGAGGCCAGGCTTGGCAGGGCGAGCAGGACGGCCACGGCCGCGAGGCGGCCGGGCAAGGCAGCACGACGCACGTTCATGGCGCACTCCGCTTGCAGCCCAAGGCAAGCGCGGTTGTACTCCGAATGCGCCGGCGCGCCAACCGCCGGACGTCGTGCCTGCGACGAGCCTCAGTTCGCCGCGCCGCAGCACTTCTTGTACTTGCGGCCGCTGCCGCACGGACAAAGGTCGTTGCGGCCGGGCTCGTCCGCGCGGCGCGCCGGCGCCGGGCGCTGCTCGTCGATGCGCAGGCAGTGCAGGTCGTGCAGCATTTCCGGCAGCGCGTCGACCAGCTCCAGGCGCTGCTCCAGGTCGAGCAGCACGGGCGCGGCGTCGTCCCCGGACTCGTCCTCGACGTCCTCGACGTCCTCGATGTCCTCGATGTCCTCGATGTCCTCGATGTCCTCGATGTCCTCGTCGTCGCCGAGCCAGGCCAGCGCGAGCAGTGCGTCGACGTCCTCGGCGACCCACTCGTGCTGCTCCATGCGCTCGGCCCAGGCTGCCTCGCGCAGGCTCATGCCGTGCAGGAAGCCGAGCGCCCAGCCGGCGCCGGCCGGAAAGTCGGCCCAGTCCGGATCGACCTCGCCCTCGTCGGACTCGGGCGGCAGCAGCATGAACGGCCACGCCGCGTCGCCGACCTCGTCCGGCGCGCGCTGCACGCGCCACAGGATGTGCCGGCGCAGGCCCTCGACCAGCGCGATCGCCTCGTCCTGCTCGGCCGGCGAGGCCCATGCCGGCGTGCCCTCACCCCAGATCTCGGGCAGGTACTCGGCGGCCGGCACGGCCTCCGGCGCGACCACCAGCGCGCTCAGGAAGCCGTCGAGGAATTCCAGCGACATGCCTTCGTTGGGTTCGACGCGCTCGGCCAGCAGGTGGGCCAGGCGATCGAGTTCGTCGGCGGCCAGCATGCGGCCGGCATCGGGGGAAAGGGGCGACATGCGGACCTCGTCGGACATCGGGAAGTAGGGGAATGCTGGCAGGGCGCCCGGAAACGGCCCGTTAATCGGCCCGTCCAACAGGCGCGTCAATAGGCGAACTCGCGGAACACGCGGTCGATGTCGCCGTGCCATTCGCCGTGGAACAGCTCGAGCTTGCGCTCGGCCGGGGTCTGGTTGGCGTCGACGATCTGCAGCAGCGTGTCGAGGAAGATGCGCTCGTCGGCCCCGCCCGGGGTCAGCCGCGCGCGCCGGCGCAGGCCTTCGGCGGCGATCCGCAGCGCCTCGTCGGCGAGCTCACGCACGGTCCCCTGGCGGAACGGCAGCTTCAGCGCGTGCTTGGGCACGCCGTCGCGCAGTGCGTGGCGTTCCTCGCGCGTGAAGTCCTTGACCAGGTCCCAGGCCGCGTCGAGCGCGGTCTGGTCGTAGAGCAGGCCGACCCAGAACGCCGGCAGCGCGCACAGGCGGTTCCACGGGCCGCCGTCGGCGCCGCGCATCTCCAGGTACTGCTTCAGGCGCACCTCGGGGAACGCGGTGGTGGCGTGGTCGGCCCAGTCGCGCAGGGTCGGCCTGGCGCCGGGCAATTCAGCCAGCTCGCCGGCGAGGAACTTGCGGAACGAGCGGCCGGCGAGGTCGACGTATTCGCCGTCGCGGTAGCTGAAGTACATCGGCACGTCGAGCAGGTAGTCGACGTAGCGCTCGTAGCCGAAGCCGTCCTCGAACACGAAGTCGAGCATGCCGGTGCGGTGCGGATCGGTGTCGGTCCAGATGTGCGAGCGGTAGCTGAGATAGCCGTTCGGCTGGCCTTCGGTGAACGGCGAGTCGGCGAACAGCGCGGTCGCGATCGGCTGCAGCGCGAGGCCGACGCGGAATTTCTTGACCATGTCCGCTTCGTCGGCGAAGTCGAGGTTCACCTGCACCGTGCAGGTGCGCGTCATCATGTCCAGGCCGAGCGAGCCGACCTTGGGCATGTACTCGCGCATGATCTTGTAGCGGCCCTTGGGCATCCACGGCATGTCCTCGCGCCGCCATTTCGGCTGGAAGCCCATGCCGAGGAAGCCGATGCCGAGTTCATCGCCGACCTCCTTGACCTCCTTGAGGTGCACGGCGACCTCGCAGCAGGTCTCGTGGATCGTCTCCAGCTGCGCGCCGGACAGTTCGAGCTGGCCGGCCGGCTCGAGCGTGACCGAGGCGCCGCCGCGCGCCAGCGCGATCAGCTTGCCGTGCTCCTCCACGCGCTGCCAGCCGAAGCGCGTCATGCCCTCCAGCAGCGCGCCGATGCCGCGCTCGCCCTCCCACGACGGCGGGCGCAGGTCGTCGAGGCGGAAGCCGAACTTCTCGTGCTCGGTGCCGATGCGCCAGGCGCTCGCGGGCTTCCCACCGGCGGCGACATAGTCGACGAGCTGGCTGCGTCCGCTGATCGGTTCTTCCTTGGCGGTGCTGGGGCCGGACATCGGGTACCTCGCGGATTCGGGCGGTCCGCCGACATGGGGATCGGCGGGCGGAACAAAAGTAGCGCCGGCCGGTGACAGATGATCCTGCAACCGCGGCGCGGGCACACGCTCAGTCGGGCCGCGGCCCCAGCCAGCCGATGACCAGCGCGCGCAGTTCGTCCAGGCCGGTCTTGGCCAGCGACGAGAACAGCTGCGCGCTCGCGCCCGGCGCGATTTCGGCGAGTTCCTTGCGCACCGCGGCGAGCGTGCGCGCGCCCTCGCTGCGCGACAGCTTGTCGGCCTTGGTCAGCAGGCAGTGGCACGGGCGCCCGCTGGCCGCGCCGAAGACGAGCATCTGCCGGTCGAAGTCCTTCAGCGGATGGCGCGCGTCCATCACCAGCACCAGCCCGCGCAGCGAGGTGCGCGTGCGCAGGTAGGCGTCGAGCACGCCGCGCCAGTGCGCGCGCAGCGCCTCGGGCACCTTGGCGTAGCCGTAGCCGGGCAGGTCGATCAGGCGCTGCGCCGGATCGACCAGCGGGAACACGTTGATCTGCTGCGTGCGGCCGGGCGTCTTGGAGGTGCGCGCCAGGCCGGTCTGGTCGCACAGCGCGTTCATCGCGCTGGATTTGCCGGCGTTGGAGCGGCCGGCGAACGCGACTTCGGCACCGCTGTCGGCGGGCAGCTGGTCGAGGCGGTGTGCGCTGACCAGGTAGCGCGCCTGGCGGAACGGGTTGGATTTCATGGCAAAGATCCGCTGGCGGCCGACGGCGCAGCCGGTGGAAAAAAGGAAAACGCGCACGCTGCGCCGGCCGCAGGACCCCGCCGGCGGTTTGACCGCCCTCGGGGCCGCAGGGATAATTCCGCGATTGTCCCGCAAGTGCGGCCGGAAGGCAGCCCTGCGCGACGTCATCGACGAACATCCCCACGCTTCTGCGGAGTGAGTGTATGAGCTTTCGGCGCGCCCTGGTTCCGTCCCTGCTTGCCCTGACGGCGCTCGCCGCCGTGCCGGCCCTGGCGCAGGAGCCAGCGCCGACTCCGGCCGAACCGGCCGCCGCCGCGCCGGCGTCCGCCGGCCCGCACTTCGGCGACGCCAAGGCCGGCGAAGCCAAGGCCGCCGTCTGCGGCGCCTGCCACGGCATGGACGGCAACCCGGCGGACAAGCAGTACCCGAAGCTGGCCGGCCAGAACGAGGCCTACATCGCGCGCCAGCTCGAGCTGTTCAAGACGCAGAAGCGCCAGAACCCGATCATGCTCGGCTTCGCCTCGGCGCTGTCGGCGCAGGACATGCACGACGTCGGCGCGTTCTTCGCCACCACGTCGGCGCTGCCGGGCGTGGCCGACGACGCGCTGGTCGCGCGCGGCCAGGCGCTGTACCGCGGCGGCGACGCCCAGCTCGGCGTGCCGGCCTGCATGGCCTGCCACGGCCCGGACGGCCGCGGCATGGCCGGCGCCGGCTTCCCGCAGCTGGCCGGCCAGTGGACCGACTACGTCGCGACGAAGATGAAGGACTGGAAGGCCGGCACCAGTTGGGGCGACGACGCCAACGCGAAGATCATGCCGGCGATCGTGGCCAAGCTCAGCGAAGCCGACATCAACGCGGTCGCCTCGTACGTCGAGGGTCTGCATACCGCCGGCGCCGGAACCACCGCCGCCGCGAAGTGATCGAAGCGGCGCGCGCGTCGTTGCGGGCCGTTCAGTGCCGCGCCACGACACTCGCGCCGCCCTCGCGCGCCCGAGCGCGCGCGTCCGCCCTCACCAGGAGAATCCGATGTTCAAGCGCGCCACCGCCGTCCTGTTCGGCCTCGCCGTCACAGCGTTCGCCCAGGCGGCCGACACGTTCCAGGTCGGCAAGCACTATTTCATGGTCGAGCCGCCGCAGCCGACCAGCACCGGCAGCAAGGTCGAGGTGCTGGAGGTGTTCTCGTACGCCTGCCCGGCCTGCAACCTGTTCGAGCCGACCATGCGCAAGCTGAAGGCGGCGCTGCCGGCGAATGCGGAAATGGCCTACCTGCCGGCCGGCTTCCGTCCGGACGAGGACTGGCCGGTGTTCCAGCGCGCGTTCTTCGCCGCGCAGACGCTGGGCATTCTCGACAAGACCCACGAGGCCACGTTCGACGCGATCTGGAAGGACGACGGCCCGCTGCGCATCTCCGATCCGGTCACGAACCGGCCGAAGAAGCCGATGCCGTCGGTCGAGGACGTGGCGCAGTTCTATTCGAAGTTCGGCGTCAAGGCCGAGGACGTCGTCGGCGTCGCCAACTCGTTCGCGGTCAACACCAAGGTCAAGCGCGCCGACGCGCAGCTCAAGGCCTACGGCGTCGACTCGACCCCGACCATCATCGTCAACGGCAAGTATCGCCTGACCGGACAGTCCGCCGGCAGCATCGACCAGATCATCCCGCTGGTGCAGTTCCTGGTCGCCAAGGAAAGCACGGCGAAGTAAGCCGCGCGGCCACGCCGCCACCGCGTGCGCGGAACGATCCGGTCCGCGCACGGTCTTTGCAGTTCCAGCCATCACCGCGCATTCGACGAGGACATGATCATGCTCAAGCGTCTGGGTTTCCTGCTGGCCGGCCTGCTCGCCGTCACGGCCTGTTCCGCCGCCGACAAGGACGCCGCCCCGGCGAAGACGTGGGAAGCCGGCACGCACTACTTCGTCATCGATCCGCCGCAGGCGACCGCGACCGGCAACAAGATCGAGGTGCTGGAGGTGTTCTCCTACGCCTGCCCGCATTGCGCGCACTTCCAGCCGTACGCCGACCAGATCAAGCAGGCGCTGCCGGCCTACGCGCAGTTCACCTACATGCCGGCGATCTTCAACGCGCAGTGGGAACCGTATGCGCGCGCGTTCTACACCGCGCAGTCGCTCGGCGTGCTCGACCAGACGCACCAGGCGCTGTTCGACGCGCTGCACCGCGACCACGTGCCGCTGCGCACGATCGAGGACCTCGCCGGCTTCTACGCCCAGCACGGCGTGGACCGCGCCAAGTTCCTCGCCGCGTCCGGCTCGTTCGAGGTCGAGAGCAAGCTCGCGCGCGCGCAGGAGATCGTCCGCAATGCCGGCGTCGACGGCACGCCGAGCGTCATCGTCAACGGCAAGTACCGCGTGACCGGATCGTCCGCCGGCGGCTTCCCGCAGCTGATCGAGCTGGTCGAGTTCCTGGTCAAGAAGGAACACGCCGCTGCCACGCCGGCCGCCAAGAAGCAGTAAGCGGGCGCGCGCCGCCGCGCGCCCTGTCCGCCACCCCGCGGCCGCGCTTGCCGCGCCCGCGGGGGCTGGTTAGCCTCACCGCATGTCTCCCCGCGCTCCTGCCGCCGCCCCACCCGCCGCCGACGCGCGCTCGCTGTCGCTGCTCAGCTGCAACATCCTCGCCGGCGGCAGCGTGCGCCGCTATCGCGACTACGTCACGCACAGCTGGAAACACGTGCTGCCGCACGGCAGCAAGCGCGCCAACCTCGACGAGCTGGCGCGCCTGATCGGCGACTTCGACCTGGTCGGCCTGCAGGAGGCCGACGCCGGCAGCCTGCGCTCGGGCTTCCTGAACCAGACCGAATACCTCGCCGAGGCGGCGCATTTTCCGTACTGGACGCACCAGCCGAACCGGCGCGTATCGCGCCTGGCGACCTCCAGCAACGGCCTGCTCGCGCGCTGGCAACCGGACGAGGTGCTCGACTACCCGCTGCCCGGCCGGATTCCCGGGCGCGGCGCGCTGTGGACGCGCTTCGGCAGCGGCCCCGAGGCGCTGATCGTGGTGATCGCACACCTGTCGCTCGGCGCGGTCGCGCGCGCGCGCCAGCTCGCCTTCCTCGCCGAGCTGCTCGACAAGCACCCGAACGTCGTGCTGATGGGCGACCTCAACACGCCGGCGCACGGCAAGGAACTGGACCTGCTGTATGCGCGCACCGCACTGGTGCGGCCCGAGCTGGCGCCGGCGACGTTCCCAAGCTGGCGCCCGACCCGCGCGATCGACCACATCCTGGTCTCGCGCTCGATCGAGGTCGAAAAGCGCTGGGCGCTGCCGCACCCGGTCTCCGACCACCTGCCGATCGCCGCGCGCGTGCGCCTGCCGGCCGCGCTGGCGCGGCCGGCGTAGGAACCCCGCGCCGCGCACGATCGAAGCACGCGGCGTGTAAGCCCTCTGGACGCCCACCGGTCGACCGGCGCCTTTGCCGGTCGCGCTGCGCGCGCCCAGCCTACTGCCAAGCCATTAAGCGAGCGCATGTGCACCCACCCAACCGCGTGCTGTTGTTGAAGAGTGCGGCCAGGGATGGCCGCGGCTGGACCAGCCGGAAGGCAACAATCGCCAAGACCGAGAGAGGCCGCCAGGTCGCAGCGATCCCGGACGGATCGCAAGAACAAAAGAAAGGGCCGCACAAGGCGGCCCTCTCCCCCTCCCCAAACCTTGAACGATCAGAAACGCACGCTCGCCTCGATGTAGCTGAAGCGGCCCGGCAGGTCGTATGTCGACGCGTCGTAGCCGTTGAGCGAGCACGACAGGCAGATCGGCGCGTCCTTCGCGAACACGTTGTTGATGCCGCCCGACACGCTGAAGTCGTAACGCACCGGCACCTTCCAGCTCACGCGCAGGTCGTGGTAGGTGGTCGCGCCGAGGAAGTGCGTGCCGTTGCTGCGTCCGCCGGAGGTGTCGTCCGGCCGCGTGCAGACCGGGAACGCCGCGCCGCTGCCGCAATCCTCGGTCAGGCGCGCCACGTAGCGCATCGTCCAGCTCGCGCTCCAGTCGGCCAGTCCCCAGCTCGCCGTGAGCGTGGAGCGCCAGCGCGGGATGCCGCTGTCGGCGACCTCGATGCCGACTGTGTTCGGCTCGGCCTCGCCGGTATCGGTCGCGACAGCGCGGTACTTGTTGGTGTAGGTGATCTGCCAGTTCGCGCCGAAGTGGCCGAAGCGGGTCTCCTGGCCGAGCCAGTTGACGCCGAGGTCGATGCCGTCGGTATCGATGCGGCCGAGGTTGCGCAGCGTGTTGTTGAAGCCGTTGATCGAACCGTTCGCGGCGCGCGTGATGCCGTTGCAGAACAGCGGATCGAGCGTCGCCACGCAGCGGTCCAGCTGCGCCTGCGCGTTGGGCGCCTGGATCGCGTTGGAGACCTTGATCTTGTACCAGGTCAGCTCGAAGTCCATCCGCTGCGACCACGCCGTGTTCTCGGCCCAGCCCGGGCTGTAGATCGCGCCGGCGGTCGAGCTGCGCGAGGTCTCCGGCCGCAGGTTCGGGTTGCCGCCGGTGATGATCGAGATCTGCGGGTTGTTCTGCGTGAAGCCCGGCGGCACGCCGAGCGTCGCGCAGTTCGCGGTGACGTTGCCGTCGCACGGATCGAGCAGCTGCGCATCGAAGCGCGAGAACGTGCCGAACAGCTCGCCGATCGACGGTGCGCGGAAGCCCTGGGCCCAGGTCCCGCGCAGGGTCAGGTCGTCGAACATCTGCCAGCGCAGGCCGAGCTTGCTGTTGGTCGTGCTGCCGAAGTTCGAGTAGTCCGAGTAGCGCGTGGCGGCGCTGAGGTCGAGGTGCTTGGCGAAGGCCAGGTCGGCCAGCAGCGGTACGTTGAGCTCGAGGTAGAACTCGTCGACCGAGTAGCTGCCGTTGGTCGGGCCGGACGGCACGCCGTTCGAATCACCCGCGGTGACGACCGAGTCGGGCGTGTACGAACCGGTCAGCTTGCGGTGCTCGAAGCCGGCGGCGACGTCGAGCGAACCGGCCGGCAGCTGGAACGCGTTGCCGGAGATGTTCGCGGTCCACATCTCCAGCTTCTGCCGGCTGTGGTCGTTCTCGACGAACTGGATGTAGTTGAGCATCTCCGGCGTGATCGTGCCGGGGCCGCCGAACAGGTTCAGCGGCACGCACGGCGCGGTGCATTGGGCGACCGGGCCGAGCGCGTTCATGATGTGGCGGATGTTGTACGTGCCGTGCACCGTCTGCGACGCGGTGTTCGTGCTGTTGACGTAGTTCACGTCCCAGAAGAACTGGCGGTCGCCGAAGTTCAGGTCGCCGTTGAGGCCGGTGGCGTAGTAGCGCGTGTCCACGCTCTGCTTGAAGATGCGCGGGCCGCCCTCGACCGGGCGCCGGCCGAGGCCGAAGTCGGGGCTGTCGCCATCGAGCGTGAAGCCGAACGGGTTGTACGGATTGGTCGCATCGACGCCGACGCGGTAGCACAGGTCGATCGCCATGCAGAACTGCTGGCCGAGGAAGATCGGCTCCGGCGCGGCCTGGTTGGTCGACTCGCGCGAGTTGTACAACCCCTTCAGGTAGAAGTTGACGTGCTCGGTGATGTGGTAGGTGCCCTGCGCGAAGATGCCGGTGCGGTCTTGCGGCGTCAGCAGCAGGTTGTACGGCGCGAAGTTGAAGCGGTCGGCGGCCGAAAAGCCGTGGAAACCGCCCGGGAACGGCTGCACGCCGCCGGGCGGCGCGACGCCGTTGGCGGTGATGTTGCAGAAGCCGTCCGGACACAGGCCGCCGAAGTCGACCCCTCCCGGCGTGTCGAACAGATAGCGCGTAAACGGTGTCGCCGAACTCCAGCTGGCTGAATTCGGCACGCTGCCGATGCCCGGCGTCGGGAAGCGCGACTGCTCCCAGTCGGCCGAGCTGATGCCGTGCTGCTTGAAGCGGCTGACGTCCATGAAGAAGTCGAACTTGTCGGTGCTGCCGCCGATCGAGGCGTTGCCCGAGTACGTCTTGCCGTCGCCGACCGAATAGTCGCCGCCGTAGACGTGCAGGCCGAGGCCCTCCTGCTTCTTCTTGGTGATGATGTTGATGACGCCGGCGATCGCATCGGAGCCGTACAGCGACGAGGCGCCGTCCTTGAGGATCTCGATGCGGTCGACCACGCTGGCCGGGATCGTGTTGAGGTCGACCGCGGCGGACACGCCGGAGGCGGACGACTCGTTCACCCAGCGCAGGCCGTCGACGAGGATCAGCGTGCGCTTGGCGCCGAGGTTGCGCAGCGAGATCGTGGTCGAGCCGGAGCCGACGCCGCCGCCGTCGGGCGGGAAGCCGAAGTTGCCGGCCGAGTTGAACTTGGTGTTGAGCGAGGAGCCACTGACCGACAGGCGCTGGATCACGTCGCCGATCGAGCCGAGGCCGGTCGCCTCGATGTCCTTGGAGGTGATGGTCAGGATCGGCGTCTGCGTCTCGACCTCGGCCTTCTTGATGCGCGAACCGGTGACCTCGATCGCCTGCAGCTTCTGGATGTCTTCACCGGTGCGCTCCTGGGCGAGCAGCGGCGCCCCGTGCAGCGCGGCGAAAATGGCCAGCGACAGCGTCGGCAAGGCCGTTCGGACAGCACGTGTACGCATGACACTCCTCCAAGGTGGAATGAGCCACACCGCGAAGCCGCAGCGCACACGCGTCGCGGCAAATGTGAACGAAAGGTAAAGCATCCGTTTCAATTTGGCTATAGCGTGTTGCGATTCTTGCGCGCGACCCCGCGCACGCTGCCCACGCCGACCCAAAGCGGCTTACACTGGCCCCGCACGACCGCTCGCACCGGATTGTTTTGCATGAGATTTCTGCCGTCCCGCCGGCCCCCCGCCGGCGCCGCGGCCGCGTTGCTGGCCTTGTTCGCCATCGCGGCCCCCGTCCTGCCGTCCGCGAAGGCGGCCGAGCCACTGGCCGAGCGCGAACAATTCCGCAGCGCGTTGGCCGCCGCCGCCCGGCCACAGGCGGACGGTGCCTGGAAGCGCCTGGCCGCCGCGCTGGCCGACGCGCGCTACCCGCTGGCGCCGTACGTCGAATACACCGCGCTGCGCGCACGCCTGGCCACGCTCGGCCGTGCCGAGGTCGAGCAGTTCCTGGCACGCTGGCCCGACACGCTGGCGGCCAGCGACCTGCGCAACGCATACCTTCGCGAGCTCGCCCGGCGCGCCGACTGGCCGGCGTTCCGCGCGCTCTACGCGCCCGCCGGCGACCGCGAGCTGCAGTGCGCGGCGTTGCAGGCGCGCCTGGCCGGCGGCGCGCGGCTCGACTACGCGACCGACCTCGAACCGCTGTGGCAAGGCGCGCGCGCGCTGCCGCAGGCCTGCGCGCCGGTGCTCGCGGCCGCGCGCACGAGCGGCGTACTGGATGCGGCGCGCGTGCGCGAGCGCCTCGCGCGCGCGGTCGCCGCCGGCAATGCCGATGCCGCCGCGCAACTGTTGCCGCTGCTCGACGGCGTCGACCGCGGCAATGCCGAGCGCCTCGTCGGCGCGCTGCGCGATCCGGCCGGCGCGCTGGCCAAGGCCAGGACATGGCCAGACGAACCAGCCACGCGCGAGGCGGCCAGCCACGCGCTGGCGCGCTATGCGCGCCGCGACAGCGCCGCCGCCGAGACGGCCTGGGCCGAGTTCCAGACCCGCTTCAAGTGGGATGACGTGCAGAAGAACCGCGTGCTGTACGCGCTCGCGCTGTACCGCTCGACCAGCTACTCGCCCGACGCGATGGCGCGCCTGGACGCGCTGCCGGCCGCGGCCGACGACGACGCCACGCGCGAATGGCGCGTGCGCATCGCGCTCGCCGGCGGCGACTGGGCCGCCACGCTCGCCGCGCTCGACCGCCTGTCCGAGGCGCAACAGGCCGATGCGCGCTGGCGCTATCTGCGCGCGCGCGTGCTGATGAAGCTCGACCGCCAGGCGGACGCCGCGCCGCTGTTCGCCGGCCTCGCGCGCGAGGCGAACTTCCACGGCTTCCTCGCCGCCGACTGGCTCGACCAGCCCTACACGATCTGCGCGACCACGCTGTCCGCCGACGCCGCCGCCGAGGCCGTGCTCGCGAGGCAGCCCGACCTGGCCCGCGCATTCGAATTCCGCGCGCTCGACATGCTGCCGGAGGCGCGCCGCGAGTGGGACTTCGCGATGGCCAAGCTCGATGCGACGCAACGCCGCCGCGCCGCCGACCTCGCCTACCGGCGCGGCTGGTACGACCGCGCCGTGTTCGCGTTCTCGGCCGACCCGGACACGCAGCGCCTGTACGAGCAACGCTTCCCGCTCGGCATGGAGGCGCAGGTCAAGCGCGCCGCGGCCGCGGCCGGCATCGAGCCGGCCTGGGCCTACGCGATCATCCGTGCCGAGAGCGCATGGATGACCGACGCGCGCTCGCACGCCGACGCCTACGGCCTGATGCAGCTGCTGCCCGGCGTGGCCAAGCCGCTGGCCAAGGCCGAAGGCCTGCCCTACGCGCATCCACGCGACCTGTTCCAGCCGACGCTGAACGTGCAGCTCGGCACGCGCCACCTCGGCCGCATGGCCGGCAGGTACGATGGCAGCCCGTGGCTGGCCAGCGCCGCCTACAACGCCGGCGAGACGCCGGTCGGGCGCTGGCTCGACGCGCGCGGCACGCTCGAGCCGGACTTCTTCATCGAGACGATCCCGTACAAGGAAACCCGCGAGTACGTCGCGCGCGTGCTCGCGTTCAGCGTGATCTACGACTGGCGCCTCAACGGCAAGGCGCGCGCACTGTCGGCGCGCCTGCCGAAGATCGGCCAGGCGGCTCCCGCCATCGACGCCGATGCGCCGCGCAAGCCGGTCGTGTGCCCGGCCGCGGCGCCACCGGCGGTCGCCGCCGGGAGCTGAGGACTGGCGAGGCCGCATCGGGCAGTCGGTGGGAGCGACCGAAGCCGCGCTGCCCTGGCGGCATGCGGGTGCTCCCACAGGCCTTCGGCAGCCCTGATCGTGGAGGCGCTGCACGCCATCGCGCACTCGGGGTAGGCTTGGCGCAGCGCCATCCAGGAGCATCGCCATGGCACCGCAAACCCTCGTCGTCCTCGGCGGCACCGGCTTCGTCGGCAGCCACCTGATCCCCCGCCTGCAGGCCGACGGCCACACGATCCGCGTGCTGTCGCGCAACCGCGAGCTGCACCGCGCGCTCGGCGTGCTGCCGCGCGTCACCGTCGTCAATGCCGACGTGTACGATCGCGCCGCGCTGGTGCGCCAGCTCGCCGGCGCCGACGCCGCGATCAACCTGGTCGGCATCCTCAACGAGCGCGGCAGCAATGGCCGCGGTTTCCACAAGGCGCACGTCGAGCTGACCGAAACGCTGCTTGCGGCGTGCCGCGAAGCCGGCGTGCCGCGCCTGCTGCAGATGAGCGCGCTGCGCGCCGGCGAGGGCGACAGCTTTTATCTCAAGACGCGCGGCGAGGCCGAGACGCTGGTGCGCGCGTCGCCGCTGGCATGGACGATCTTCCGCCCGTCGGTGATCTTCGGCGAGGGCGACGGCCTGTTCTACCGCTTCGCCGGCCTGCTGCGCGTCGCGCCGGTGCTGCCGCTGGCGCGCGCGCAGGCGAAGTTCGCGCCGGTATTCGTCGGCGACGTCGCCGAGGCGTTCGCGCGCGCACTCGTGCACCGGCACACGATCGGCCGCACCTACGAGCTGGCCGGTCCGCGCAAGATCGCGCTCGGCGAGCTGGTGCGCTGGACCGCGCAGATGATCGGCAAGCGCCGCTGGATCGTGCCGCTGCCCGACGCGCTCGGCTACCTGCAGGCGCTCGTCGGCGAGTGGCTGCCCGGCAAGCCGATCTCGCGCGACAACTTCCGCTCGCTCGCCCTCGACTCGGTCGCGCGCGACGACGGCCTGGCCGCGCTCGGCATCGTCGCCACGCCGATGGAACTCATCGTGCCGGCGCTGCTCGCCGGCGACAGCCATGCGCGCCGGCTCGACCGCCTGCGCGCCGAGTATTAGCGCGCAGCGAGGGGCGAGGGGTCAGGAGCTAGGGGTTAGAGGCGAGGGGCGAGGGCGCCGAAATCGGCGCTTCGCCACGCCTGCGGTCGGAACAAAAGAGCTTTTTCGTGGGCGGGCTGTACCATCCACATACGGTTTTCGCGCCCTCGCCCCTAACCACTAGCCCCTCAAATGCGCATCTATCTCGTCGGCGGCGCGGTCCGCGACAAGCTGCTCGGCCGTGCGGTCGCCGACCGTGATTTCGTCGTCGTCGGCGCGACGCCGGAAGAGATGCGCGCACTGGGCTTCAAGCCGGTCGGCAAGGACTTCCCGGTGTTCCTGCACGCCGGCACCGGCGAGGAGTACGCGCTCGCGCGCACCGAGCGCAAGACCGGCCGCGGCTACCACGGCTTCGCGTTCCACACCGACGCGGCGGTCACGCTGGAGCAGGACCTCGAACGGCGCGACCTGACCATCAACGCGATGGCCGAGGACGAGCACGGCGCGCTGGTCGATCCGTTCGGCGGCCGGCGCGACCTCGAGCAGCGCGTGCTGCGCCACGTGTCGCCGGCCTTCGTCGAGGACCCGGTGCGGATCCTGCGCGTGGCGCGCTTCGCCGCGCGCTATGCGCCGCTCGGCTTCCGCATCGCCGACGAAACCCTGGCCTTGATGCGGCAGATGGTCGACGACGGCGAGGTGGACCATCTGGTGGCCGAGCGCGTCTGGGCCGAGGCGCGGCGCGCGCTGGCCGAACCGGTGCCGTCCGCGTTCGTGCGCGCGCTACGCGACTGCGGCGCGCTGCGCGTGGTGTTCCCCGAGGTCGATGCGCTGTACGGCGTGCCGCAACGGGCCGAGTTCCACCCGGAGGTCGACACCGGCGTGCACATCGAGCTGGTGCTCGACATGGCCGCGCGGCTCGCGCCCGGCGACGACCTCGTCGCCTGGTGCGCGCTGACCCACGACCTCGGCAAGGCGCTGACGCCGGCTGGCGAGCTGCCGCGGCACATCGGCCACGAACACGCCGGCCTGGCGCCGCTGCGCGCGCTGAGCGAACGCCTGAAGGTGCCGGCCGAGCACGCTGCGCTGGCCGAGCACGTCTGCCGCCATCACCTCGAGGCGCACCGTGCGCTGGAACTGCGCCCGGCGACGGTGCTGGAACTGCTGGAGCGGCTCGACAGCCTGCGCCGGCCCGAACGCCTGTACCGCTTCCTGCTCGCCTGCGAGGCCGACAAGCGCGGCCGCCTTGGCCACGCCGACGACGCCTATCCGCAAGCCGGCTTCCTGCGCGTCGCCCACGCCGCCGCGGTGGCGGTCACCGCCGCGCCGTTCGTCGCGCAGGGCCTGGCCGGCCCGGCGATCGGCACGGCGATGCGCGAGGCGCGCGTACGCGCGATCGCGGCGCTCGAGCGCCCACGGTCCGGAAACACAAGCGCCTGACTCGCGCGCGCTCGGCGCGCGAGCTCGCCAAAAAGCGGAAGCCATCCCGGTTGCAGCGATCCGGGATGGATCGGAATGGGCCGCGGCGCGCGCAGACTCCGCGCGCCGCGGCCCGTCGTCACAGGCGGCAACCGTCGAAATCGTTGGCGAACACCAGCCCGCCACCGCTGACGACGTTGAACGTCGTGCTGCCTCCGAAGCTGCCGCTGCCGGCCGTGAGTGCCTTGCCGCTGGCCAACGTGTAGAAGCGCTTCGTCGCGCCGGCCGGGAAGCTCGCAACGCCGTTCTCGACCGTCGCCTGCGCCAGCTCCACCGTGCCACCGCAGGCGTCCGTCGACAGCGTGATCTGCGAGGTCGAGTCGGTCGGGATCACGTTGCCTTCGACGTCGACGATCGCGACCTGCAGTGCGCCGAGGCGATCGCCCTGGAACACGTCCGCGACCGGCGTGACGAAAGCGAGGTGATGCGGCGGATTGCGCTCGAAGCTGGCGACGACCGAGCAGTTCGCGGTGACCTGCGCGGTCACGTAGTCATTGCCGCTCAACACGCCCTGGCCACAGGTTCCGCCCAGCGGCAGAACGACGTGGAACCCCGTGGCCGGCGTCACCGTGAAGCTCGCCGTGCCGCCGTGGTTCACCGACTGCGACGCCGGCGTGATCGTGC
>JAACZU010000021.1 GCA_009996615.1 Rhodanobacteraceae bacterium
CGCCACCAGGCGCGGCCGCGCGGGCCGGCCGGGCGCGGCGATCGGCGCCGGTGGCGGCGCCGCATCGGGCACCTGCAGCGCGCCCGCCGCCAAGGCGGCCGCGGTCGCCCGCGTCAGCGCGAGTTTCTCCGTCGGGTCCGTGCAGGCAAGGCAGCGTGCGGCCGCGTCGAACAGGTTTCCGGTGGCCTCACTCGCCATGTTGCTCCACATCCTCTTAGACCCGCCCTGGCGCCCGAATCCTGGCGCCGGCCGAACAATGGCCCGTCATTCCGGCGAAAGCCGGAATCCAGCTCTCATGCGTGCCGGAGTAGAAACCTAGACCCTGGCTTTCGCCGGGACGACGACGCGCGGAGCGGACACGCGACGCGAACTCCGCGCCGGCCTCGCCCCGCATTATCCATGACAATAACGCAGCAGAAGGCGCAAACCAGCCACGGTTTGCGTCAAGGAGTCGTTAAGGCCGGACGCAACGAACGGCATGACGCCGTGCGCGTCCGTGGGAGGCACCTCAGCCCCGATGCGCTGGAACCGGAAGCATCGCGGCTTCCGCCGCTCCCACTGGGGCGATTCGGGGTGGCTCCTGCGGGTGGGACCGCGACGGGCGCCGCCGGCGCCTCAGCCGGCTTCGCGCCGCTCGGCCTTGGCGCCGTCCGAGCGCGCGGACTCGAGGCTGCGCAGATAGGTCGGCTCGACCCCGGTCACGTATTCGCCGGAGAAGCACGAAGTGTCGAACTGCACGAGCGCCTCGTTGCCGTCGCGCACGGCCCAGATCAGGTCGTCGAGGTCCTGGTAGATCAGCTTGTCGGCGCCGAGGATCCGTTCGACCTCCTCGACCGTGCGGTCGTGCGCGACCAGTTCGGACGTCACCGGCATGTCGATGCCGTAGATGTTCGGGTAGCGCACCGGCGGCGCGGCCGAGGCGAGGTAGACCTTCTTCGCACCGGCCTCGCGCGCCATCTGGATGATCTGCTTGGAGGTCGTGCCGCGCACGATCGAATCGTCGACCAGCAGCACGTTCTTGTTGCGGAACTCGAGCGCGATCGGGTTGAGCTTTCTGCGCACCGATTTCACGCGCTCGCTCTGCCCCGGCATGATGAAGGTGCGGCCGATGTAGCGGTTCTTGACGAAGCCTTCGCGCACCGGCACGCCGAGCGCCTGCGCGAGCGGGCCGGCGGCCGTGCGCGAGGTGTCCGGGATCGGGATCACCGCGTCGATGTCGTGGTCCGGCATCAGGCGACGGATCTTCTCGCCGAGCTTTTCGCCCATGCGCAGGCGCGCCTTGTAGACCGACACGTCCTCGATCATCGAATCGGGCCGCGCGAGGTAGACGTATTCGAAGATGCACGGCGCGTGCACGGCCGGTTCGGCGCACTGCTGCGTGAACAGCTGGCCGTCGAGCGTCATCAGCACCGCCTCGCCCGGCGCGACGTCGCGCAGCAGCTTGAAGCCGAGGATGTCGAGCGCGACCGACTCGGACGCGACCGCGTACTCCTTGCCGGTCGCGGTCGCGCGCTCGCCGAGCACGAGCGGCCGGATGCCGTGCCGGTCGCGGAACGCGAGCACGCCGCAGCCGAGCACCATCGTCACGACCGCGTAGCCGCCGACGCAGCGCGCATGCGTGCCGGCCACGGCCTTGAAGACGTGCTCCGGCGTCAGCGTGCGGCGGTCCTGCACCTGCAGCTCGTGCGCGAGCACGTTCAGCAGCACTTCCGAATCCGAATCGGTGTTGACGTGGCGGCGGTCCGCCTCGAACACCTCGCGGCGCAGCGCCTCGGTGTTGATCAGGTTGCCGTTGTGCGCCAGCGCGATGCCGTAGGGCGAATTCACGTACAGCGGCTGTGCCTCGGCCGCGGCCTCGGAGCCGGCGGTCGGGTAGCGGCAATGGCCGATGCCGACGCGCCCGCGCAGGCGCAGCATGCTGCCCTGGTCGAACACGTCACGCACCAGCCCCTGGCCCTTGTGCAGGCGCAGGCGGTTGCCGTCGATGGTGGCGATGCCGGCGGCATCCTGGCCGCGGTGTTGCAGGACGGTGAGCGCGTCGTAGAGCGCCGAAGCGACTTCCGACTGGCCGACGATGCCGATGATTCCGCACATGTTGGGGGCACTTCAGGTGGATGATGATTTGGACGGTACGGCCGCCTTGTCCAGCGGTGGCGGCGGCGACTGCAGCAGGGCCTCGGCCGGCTCGAGGTAGCGCGCCACCTCGGCCGGCAGGTGTGCGCCGAGCCAATGCGCACCGTGCTCGAACCCCGGCAGCAATTGCGACTGCCGCCACCACGGATCGCGTGGAAACGGCGTGAAACCGAGCAGCAGCACGACCAGCACGACCAGCGCGAGCCCGCGCACGAGGCCGAACACCATGCCGAGCAGACGGTCGCTGCCGGACAGCCCGCTGCCTTCGACCAGCTTGCGCATCAGGAACGTCATGATCGCACCGGCGATCAGCACCGCCACGAAACACACCGCATAGGCCAGCAGCACGCGCACCGACGGGGTGGAAATGCTGGCGGAAAACCGTTCCGCAAGGGCCGGCCCGAGCAGCCAGGCGACCCAGAACGCGCACGCCCACACCGCCAGCGCCAGCACCTCGCCGACGAAACCGCGCCACAGGCCCATCAGCACGGACAGGCCGAGGATGGCGAGGATCGTGTAGTCGGCCCAGTTCATTGGAATGCCGGGAATGGAGAATGGGGAATGGGGAATCGAAACGGCACTAACTTGCCGTCGATTTGCCGATTCCCGATTCCCGATTCCCGATTCACGGCTGTGTAACGATCATGCCGTCGAGCTTGAGCTTGTCCTTGAGGCTCGCGCGCAGCTTGTCGGCGGCGGCGCGGTCGACCTCCGGGCCGGCGCGGACGCGCCACAGCGTGGTGCCGTTGGCGTCGACCTTGTCGACGAACGCGGGGAAGCCGGCGCCCCTGACGCGGTCGCGCAGCTTGTTCGCATCATCGGCGGTCTTGAGCGCACCGAGCTGCACCGCCCAGCCGCCGGCGCGGTTCGCCGGCAGCGCGGTGACCGGCGCATCGGCCTTCGCATCGGTCGCGAGCTGCACCACGCTGCCCGGCACCGCCGGCTTGAGCTGCTTGATGCGCAGGCGCGCCGCCTCGGCCGCGGCGCGGTCGGCGAACGGGCCCACGCGCACGCGCTGGGCCGCCTTGCCTTGGAACTCGCTGGCCTCGATGAAGGCCGGGAAACCGCCCTGCTTGAGCGCCGTCACCAGCTCGTCGGCGTTCTTTGCCGTCGCGTAGACGCCCAGGTGCACGAAGAACTGGCCGTTCGCGGCCTGTCCCGGCGCCGGCTTTGGCGCTTCCGCGACCGGCGCCGGCTTCGGCGCCTCGGGCACCGGTTTGGCGGCCGGCGCGGGCGCTGGCGCAGCCGTCGGCTCGACAGGCGTTGCGACCGCAGGCTTCGGCGCGGTGGCCGTGTCGACCGTGGCCACGGTATCGGGTGCGGTCGCGGCGGGCGAACTCGCGGCCGGCGCACGCGCCGGCTCGGTCGGCAGGACACGGGTCTGGAACTCGCGATCCGGCGCCGGCGGGATCGCCAGGCTGGTCGTCTCGATCTCACCGGACTTCTGCGGCGCCCGGTCGGACATGATCATCGGCACGAAGATCACGGCCAGCGCGATCAGTACGGCGGCACCCAGCAGGCGCTGTTTCAGCGACAAATCCATAAGCGGCACGCGTCGGAGAATCGCGGCGATTATACGCGCCTGCCCGCCCGATCCGTGCGCCATCCTGCCCGCCGGGCAGGAGCGACTTTCGCCGCGACGCTTCCGCGGCCGCCCTCAGGCGGCCTTCAAACCACGCGCCTGCGCGAATTCGAGCGCGGCCGCGGCGACGAAGAACGAGCCGAACGCGAGCACGCGGTCGCCCGGCCGGGCGGCCGCGAACGCCGCGGCAAGCGCGTCGGCGACCGTCGCGTGGGTCGAAGTGTCGGCCGGCAGGCCGAGCAGCGCGCCGAGCGCCGGTGCCGCGAGGCCACGCGGCGAATCGCCGTCGAGGCCGGCCAGGAACCAGTCGTCGACTGCGCCGGCGAGCGCGGCGTGCACGCCGCGCACGTCCTTGTCGCCGAGCGCACCGAACACGGCCAGCGTGCGCCCCGCGGCGCGTTGCGCGCGCAGCCAGTCGGCCAGCACGCGCGCGGCCTGCGGGTTGTGGGCGACGTCGACGATGAGTTCGGGTAGGCCGCCGAAGCGCTGCAGACGCGCGCCGACGCGGGCGTCGGCGACGCCGCGCGCGATCGCCGCCGGATGCCAGCCGAGGCGGTCGCGCAGCGCGTACAGCGCGGCGATCGCGGCGGCGGCGTTGTCGAGCTGGCAGGCGGCGGCGAGGCCGGGTCGCGGCAGGTCCAGCGCAGGTGCCGACTCGCCATCGTCCGGCCAGCCGTGCCAGCGCCAGCCGCCGGCGCGCACCTCGACCTGGAAATCGCGGCCAGCCACGCGCAGCTCGGCGCCGGTGCGCGCGGCCGCGTCAAGCAGCCCGCGCGGCGGCACGCGTTCACCGACGATCGCGGCGCGGCCGGCGCGGAAGATGCCGGCCTTCTCGCGGCCGATGCTGTCGCGGTCGTTGCCGAGCCAGTCCTGGTGGTCGAGGTCGACCGTGGTCACGATCGCGGCGTCGGCATCGATCAGGTTGACCGCATCGAGGCGACCGCCGAGGCCGACCTCGAGCACGGCGACGTCGAGCGCGCTGTCGGCGAACAGCAGCAGCGCCGCCAGCGTGCCGAATTCGAAATAGGTCAGCGGGATCGGCTGGATTGAATCGGCGCCACGCGCGGCCTCGATGCGTGCGAACGCGTCGACCAACGCCGCATCGTCGGCCTCGACACCGGCCACGCGCACGCGTTCGTTGTAGCGCAGCAGGTGCGGCGAGGTGTACGCGCCGACGCGCTTGCCGGCGGCGCCGAGCATCGCCTCGAGGAACGCCACCGTCGAGCCCTTGCCGTTGGTGCCGCCGACCGTGATCACGACCGGCGCCGGCGCCGGCGCGCCGAGCCGCCGCCAGACCTCGCGCACGCGCTCGAGACCGAGCTCGATCGCGCGCGGGTGGGTGCGTTGCTGGTAGTCCAGCCAGTCGGCCAGCGAGCCGGGATTGGGGATTGGAGATGGGGGATTGGGAAAAGCGGGCACGGCACGGATCCAGAGCGCGGCTGCCACCTTGGGGTGGAAAGCCGGAATTGGGGATACGGGATTGGGGATTCGGCAGAGCAGGCCTTCGCCGGTCCCAAACCCATCTGGTCGTCAGTTCGAATGCCGGGCCTGGGATTGGGACAGGCGGCTTTCACTAATCTCAAATCCCCAATCCCGAATCCCGGCCCTACCGCATCAAGATCCGCCGCGGCTTGACCGGCAGCTTGCCGCGCCAGTACTCGATCAGCACGAAGCCGCCGGCCATACCGCCCAGATGCGCGAAATGCGCGACGCCGGCCTGCGTGCCGGTGACGCCGAGGAACAACTCGATCGCGCCGTAGCCGGTCACGAACAGCCAGGCCGGCATCGGGATCGGCGGGAACAGCAGCATGATGCGCGAATGCGGGTACATCATGCCGTAGGCGAGCAGCAGGCCGAACACGCCGCCGGAGGCGCCGAGCGTCGGGTAGTAGCCGCCGGTGAAGAAGTGCACGACCGCGAGCTGGGCCAGCGCGGCGCCGATCACGCTGACGAAGTAGTACAGCGCAAACGGGCGCGAGCCGAACAACTGCTCGATCGCGCCGCCGAACATCCACAGCGCGAACATGTTGAACGCGATGTGCGTGAAGCCGCCATGCAGGAAGGCGTAGGTCACGACCTGCCAAGGCTCGAAACCGGGCACGTCGCCGTACATCGAGGGCCCGAGCGGCCACAGCGCGAAGTGCACGATCAGCGCATTGCCGGTCAGCATCTGCAGCAGGTAGATCGCGATGTTGGCGATCAGCAGCGCGCGCGTCACGGGCGGCAGTTCGAACGGCATCGGAAAATCCAGGGGTGAAGGATCGGCGGCGCGGCGCGGTCAGCGCGGCGAAAGACCGAGGATGCGGGCAGCGCGGGTGCGAATCAATACGTGCGATGCGAGACGTCAGCGGCGAGACGGGCCCCCGGGCCACGCGGCGGTCGCCACGGCTGGAGAGCATCGCGGCTAAAACCGCTCCGACAGGGGTTCGGCATCCAACCACTCACCTCTCACTTCGCATCCCCGCCCATGCCCCACAGCAGTTCGTCCAGGTCGCGCTCCCAGCCGTGCCGGGCCAGATCGACGCGGCCGTTGACCACCAACACGGCTTCGGCGGCGAGCCGGCGCGCCTGTTCGCGGAACGCGCGGCTGCCGGGTGGAAACGCAAGACGGCCGTCGGCGCGCAGCACGCGGAACCACGGCAGTGCCCACGCCTCCGGCGCCTCGCGCAGCACGCGGCCGACCAGGCGTGCGCGCCCGGGCAGGCCGGCGCGCGAGGCGATCTCGCCGTAGCTGGCGACCCGCCCGGGCGGAATCGAGGCGACCACGCGCACGAGCGCGCGCTGCGCCGGCGGCAGGTCGGACGGCAGGTCGGCGCGGACTGACTTCATCGGCGCTGCACGCTAGCATAAGGCGCCCGATCGCCGGAGACCGTTGTGCAGAGTTTCGAACAGATCCGCTCCCACGTCGGCAGCCGGCATGCGCTGCGCACGAACGATCCGTACCTGATCAGCTTCGACCTCGCGCTCGCGGACGGCCGGCACCAGGGCGTTTACCTGGCCGAGATGGAAGATGAGGCGGGCACCAAGTACCTGCGCATCTCGACCCCGGTCGCGCCGTACACCGGCCTCGACGGCGCGCGCTGCCTGCGCTTCAACTGGGAGCAGCGCATCGGCTATCTCGCGGTCAGCGACCTCGAGGGCTCGCCCTACCTGCACCTGTGCGAAAACCGCCCGTACACGCTGCTGTCGGAGGCGGAGATCAACCGCGTGATCGAGGAACTGGGCTCGCTCGGCGACCGCATGGAGCAGGCGATCTCGCGCGGCGGCGACACGTTCTGAGGCAACCCGCGGCGGGACGGGCGCCGGCGACGGCGCCGTGTCCCGCCCTGCCCCGTCAGCGGACCAGTCCGAGCGCGCGGGCGCCCTCGACCAGCAGCCAGGCGATTCCGCCGGTCACCGGCAGGGTCAGCAGCCACGCCCAGATCATGCGCTCGACGATCGTCCAGCGCACCGCGTTCATGCGCTTGGCCACGCCGACGCCGAGGATCGCGGCGGAGATGTTGTGCGTGGTCGAGACCGGGATGCCGAAGTGCGAGGCGGTCAGGATGATGCTGGCGGAGGCAGTCTCGGCGACGAAGCCGTTGATCGGGTGCAGCCGGACCATCTTGTGGCCGAGCGTCTTGATGATGCGCCAGCCGCCGGCGGCGGTACCGGCGGCCATGACCATCGCGCACAGCACCTTGATCCACAGCGCGATCTCGAACTGCTTGCCGGCATCCTCCTCGATGCGCAGGAAGTGCAGCCACGCCGGCATGCCCTCGAACGTGCCGCTGGCGGTCGCGCCGGCCAGCGCCAGCGCGATGATGCCCATCGTCTTCTGCGCGTCATTGAGGCCGTGCGACAGGCCCATCGCGCTGGCCGACACGAGCTGCGCCTTGCCGAAGAACAGGTTGGCGAAGCGCGTGCGCCCGAGCCGCTGCAGTGGGCCCTTGCGCGAGGCGAGGAACTCCATCAGCGAGAACAGCAGGCCCATCAGCAGCAGGCCGAGCACGAAGCCGGCCACCGGCGAGCCGATCATCGGCAGGATGACCTTCGGCACCACGCCCTTGTCGCCCCACCAGTGCGCGCCGCCCTGCGCCCAGATGATCGCGTTCCAGTCGTTGCTGGCCGCGGCCAGCGCGGCGCCGCACAGGCCGCCGACCAGCGCGTGCGAGGAGCTCGACGGCAGGCCCCACCACCAGGTGATCAGGTTCCAGACCACTGCGCCGAGCAGCGCGCAGATGAGGATGACCGGCGTGACCGCCACGAGGTTGGTGTCGATCAGGCCCGAGGCGATGGTCTTGGCCACCGCGGTACCGGCGAGCGCGCCGAGCAGGTTGGCACCTGCGGCCAGCAGCACCGCCTGGCCGGGAGAGAGGACCTTGGTCGCGACCACGGTCGCGATCGAATTGGCCGTGTCGTGAAAGCCGTTGATGTACTCGAACGCGAGCGCGATCACGACGACCAGCAGCACCAGGAGCAGTTCCATCGACGTTCCTTGCGCCGGATCAGGAATGCTTGAGGACGATGTGATAGACCACGTTGCCGGCATCGCGGCAGCGGTCGATCGCCTTCTCCAGCAGTTCGAACAGGTCCTTCAGCAGCAGGATGCGGATCGGGTCGTGGCGGCCGCTGTAGAGGTCGCGGTACAGCTCCAGCAGCAGGCGGTCGGCCTCGTTCTCGATCGCCTGCAGGCGATCGTTGAGCCCCTTCATCACTTCGAGGTTCATGCCCTTGCGCAACTGCGCGACCATCTGCGCGATGACCTCGGTGGCGCGCTCGAGCAGCACCGCACGCGACTGGAAATCGATGTCGCCGAGGCGGTCCGCGGCCAGCGCATAGCGCTCGGCGAACTTCGAGGTGGTCTTGGTGATCTTGTTCAGCGCCGCCGACAGGGCCTCGATGTCCTCGCGGTCGAGCGCGGTGACGAAGGTGTTGACCAGCTCCTGGCTGATTTGCGCGGCCAGGTCCTTCTCGCGCATGCGCGCGAGCTGGAACTCGTCCAGCGAAGGCGCCAGCGGGCGCGCCTGGAACATGTGCACGAGGGCGGCGGCGGATGCGCGCGCGGCGTCCGCGCTGGCCTCCAGCAAACCATAGAACTTGTCGCCCTTGCCGAAAATCGTCTGCAGCGAAAACATGGATGGTCCTGGCTGGGGTCGGGAGCGGACCGTCCTGCCCGCCCGACGCGCTCGGTTCGCAGCTGTGCGCTGCTCCACCCGCCTTGCGGGCCCGGTCGCTGGCGCGACCGCGACCCGCGCACGCTCCATCCGGGATCGCGCGGCAGGGTGTTTTCCCAACACCCCGCGGCTCGCGCCCGATCCCAGCAGCCTGGGCGGACCCGACGCAGGGCCTTCAAGTGTGTGACATATATGTTACCGCAGCCGCGGTGCCGCGCGCGCCCCCGATTGCGGCGGCATCCACCCGCGTTGCTACACTCCGATGCACACCCGAATCGTGGCCTGGGGATGCTGATCGAATTCGTCCTGGTGGTCCTGCTGGCGCTGTGCAACGGCTTCTTCGCGCTCAGCGAGATGGCGCTGATGACGGCACGCCGGAGCCGCCTCAAGCAGCTCGCGCAAGAAGGCAGCCGGCGCGCGGAGGCGGCGCTCGTGCTGGCGCAGAAGCCGGAAGGTTTCCTCGCCACCGTCCAGGTGTTCATCACGCTGTTGCAGATCGGTGTCGGCGCGGCGCTCGGCGCCGACATCGGCAAGCGCATCGGCGTGGCCTTCGCCGCGCTCGACCTGCCCGGCCTGGCCGCGTACAACGTCGCGATCGGCGTGGCCATCAGCGTCACCTGCATCACCTTCCTCAACATGCTGCTCGGCGAGCTGGCGCCCAAGCGCATGGCGCTGGTCGACCCGGAGAAGTTCGCCACCGCAGTCGCGCTGCCGATGCGCCTCATGACCTGGCTGGCTACGCCGTTCACGGTCCTGCTGACCAGCCTGACGCGCCTGCTGCTGCGCGCGCTGCGCATGGACCACATCCGGCGCGGCCACGTCAGCGAGGAGGAGATCCGCCTGCTGGTCGCCGAGGGCGTCGACCAGGGCGTGATCGACACCGACGAGCGCAACATGGTCAACCGCGTGCTGCGCCTGGGCGACCGCAGCGTCGACAGCGTGATGACGCCGCGCACGCGCATCGCCTGGCTCGATGCGGCCGCACCGCGCGAGGACAACCTCCAGACCATGCGCGAGCAGCCGTATTCGCGCTACCCGGTCTATCGCGGCGACGAGCAGGAGGTGCTCGGCGTACTCGAGGTCAAGCGCGTCGTCGCGCGCGTGCTGGGCGACACGGGCACCGACCTGTTCGCCACGCTGCGCAAGCCGCTGTACGTGCCGGCGACCGCGCGCGCGCTGGACCTGCTGGAGGAATTCCGCGACGCGGAGACGCCACTGGCGCTGGTCGTGGACGAATACGGCGACATCGAGGGGCTGGTCACGCTCAACGACCTGCTGTCGGCGGTGGTCGGCATGGCCGCCACGATGGGCGTCGAAGCGCACGCGCATCCGATCGTGCAGCGCGACGACGGCAGTTGGCTGGTCGACGGCAGCGTCGCCGCCGACGACCTGCGCGAACTGCTCGGCCTGGCGCGGCTGCCGAACGAGGACGAGCACGACTTCCGCACCGCCGCCGGCATGGTCATGGCGCAGTTCGGCCGCATCCCGCAGGCGGGCGAGCACTTCAGCTGGAACGGCTTCCGCTTCGAGGTCGTCGACCTCGACGGCGCGCGCATCGACAAGATTCTGATTGCGAAGACGTGAGACGGGAGACGGGAAATGCGCCGTGTCATCTCTCACCTCTCACCTCCCACCTCTCACGTCTCCCGTCCAGCCAGGCTCGCCATGCGTTCGGCGTCGGCGAGGATGCCGCGCAGGATGCGCAGCTCGCGCTGGTCCGGCTGCGCGCGCAGGAACAGGCGACGCAGGCGTTGCAGGATCGTGCGCGGCGAGCGGCCCTTGTGGAAGTCGATCGCGTCCAGCGTGCGCGCCAGGTGCACGAAGAAGTCCTCCAGCTCGGCCGCGTCCGCCGGCGGCTCGCTGCGCGCCTGTGTCGCCGCGGCATGGCCGGCCAGCCACGCCATGCGCAGCTCGTAGGCGACCACCTGCACCGCCTGCGCGAGATTCAACGACGGACAGGCCGGGTCGCTCGGAATCGCGATTGCCGCGTGGCACAGCTTGATCTCGTCGTTGTCGAGGCCGACGCGCTCGTTGCCGAACAGCAGCGCGACGCGCTGCCCGGCGGCGACCGCGTCCAGCACGCGCTGCGCGGCCTGGCGCGGGTCGAATTCGTCGAGCGCGACGCCGCGGCGCCGCGCGGTCGCGCCGAGCACGAACTGGCAGTCGGCGATCGCCGAGGGCAGGTCGGCGCTGACCACGGCAGCGTCCAGCACATCGATCGCCGACGCCGCCAGTGCGGTCGCCTCGCGGTGCGGGAACGCCTGCGGCGTGACCAGCACAAGGCGGCGCATGCCCATCGTGCCGATGGCGCGCGCGGCGGCGCCGATGTTGCCCGGATGCGAGGTGTTGACGAGCACGAAGCGGACGGCGTCGAGCGCAGTGGGTGGGGTATCGGTCATGGCTGAAGGCGTCGTGGAAGCAGGCATCGGTTTGGTCGGCGCGGGTCGATCTGTTAACCTCGGCGCCCTTGCGCGCCCGGCGCGCCCCGTTCTTTCCCAGCCCGCCCAGCGGAACCAGCTATGTCAAGACCCGCCGTCAATGTCGCGGTGCGCGCCGCGCGCGCCGCAGGCAACATCATCCTGCGCTACATGAATCGCCTGGACAGCCTCGAGGTCGTCGAGAAGCAGCGCCACGACTACGTCTCCGAGGTCGACCGGCTCGCCGAAACCGAAATCATACGCGAACTCAAGCGCGCGTATCCGCGCGATGCGTTCCTCGCCGAGGAATCCGGCGCGATCGGCAAGGCGCGCAACACCTGGGTCATCGATCCGCTCGACGGCACGCACAACTACCTGCGCGGGTTTCCACATTTCGCGGTGTCGATCGGCCTGCTCGAGAACGGCGAGCCGACGCTGGGCGTCATCTACGATCCGCTGCGCGACGAACTGTTCACCGCCGACAAGGGCAACGGCGCGTACCTCAACGACCGCCGCATCCGCGTCGGCCGCCGCGACGGACTCGCCGGCGCGCTGCTGACGACCGGCTTTCCGTACCGCCAGCGCCGCCACCTGGACGCGCAACTGGGCATGACGCGCGCGCTGCTGGCCGAAGCCGAGGACATCCGCCGCACCGGTTCGGCGGCGCTGGACCTGGCCTACGTCGCCGCCGGCCGCTTCGATGGCTATTACGAGATCGGCCTGCTGCCGTGGGACATGGCGGCCGGCTGCGTGCTGGTGCGCGAAGCCGGCGGGCGATACTGCGACTTCGGCGGCCGCGATGGCCTGCCCGAGACCGGCAACCTGATCGCCGGCAACGTGCCGGTGGTCGCTGCGATGGTCAAGGCGATCGCGCCGGAACTGCCGCCGGTACTGCTGCGCTGAGAGGCTGGGCGCAGTTCATCGCCGCACCCGGTTCCAAGCCGTCGAACGCGACGCGCTCGCCGGCCGGTCAACACACTCCCTGCCGGCCGCGTCGCGGACTTGTACGCCTCGCGGGCACACGCAAAAAAAGGCGCGCCGTGCGGCGCGCCTTTTTTTGCTCCAAGACCTGGCCGTGCGGCCGATCAGTGGTCTTCGCTCTCGATCAGCTCGGCGTAGGCATCCGGATCGAGCAGCTCGCCCAGCTCCTCGGCGAGGTTGTCCGGCTTGACCACGAACAGCCAGCCGTCGCCGTAGGCGTCTTCGTTGATCGTCTCGGGCTTGTCCGGCAGCGCCTCGTTGACCGCGACGATCTCGCCGGAGACTGGCGCGTAGACGTCCGACGCCGCCTTCACCGACTCGACCACCGCGACCGCATTGCCGGCCTTGACCGTGTCGCCGACGCTCGGCAGCTCGACGTAGACGAGGTCGCCGAGCAGGCCCTGCGCATGGTCGGAGATGCCGACCGTGACCGTGCCCTTGTCCTCGACACGCGCCCACTCGTGGGATTTCGTGAACTTCAGATCGCCGGGGATCTCTTGCATGGCCTGTGTTCCTGGATGAATGCAGCGAGCGCGGATTCTAGCAACAACGTATCGCGAGCGGACCGCTCAGACGCCTTCGCAGGCCTTGCCGTCGCGCACGAACGGATATTTCACCACGCGCACCGGCACCAGCTTGCCGCGGATGTCGACCTGCAGCGTGCCGCTCGCGCCGGCCGGCACGCGCGCGAACGCGATCGACTTGCCCAGCGTCGGCGCGAAGCTGCCGGACAGGATCTCGCCGTCGCCGTCCGGCGTGACCACGCGCTGGCCGTGGCGCAGCACGCCCTTGTCGTCCATCACCAGGCCTACCATCACGCGGCGCACGCCGTCGGCCTTCTGCCGCTCGAGCGCGCCGCGACCGATGAAGTCGCGCCCCTCGTCGAGCGCGACGGTCCAGCCGAGGTTCGCCTCCCACGGCGTGACGGCCTCGTCCATGTCCTGGCCGTACAGGTTCATGCCCGCCTCCAGGCGCAGCGTGTCGCGCGCGCCGAGTCCGGCCGGCGCCACGCCGGCGTCCTGCAGGCGCTGCCACAGCGCGACCGCCTGGCCTTCCGGCACGACGACCTCGAAGCCGTCCTCGCCGGTGTAGCCGGTGCGCGCGATGAAGAGCGGCATGCCGTCCGGCCCCTCGCCCTCGGTCGCGGCGAACTTGCCGAGCTTTGCCACCTTCGCGGCCGACTCAGGCGCCAGCAGGCCGAGCACCTTGTCGCGCGCGTGCGGTCCCTGCACCGCGATCATCGCGAAGTCCGGGCGCTCGGTGACCGCCACGTCGAACGCCTGCGCCTGCGCGCCGATCCACGCCAGATCCTTCTCGCGCGTGGCCGCATTGACCACGACGCGGAAGAAGTCGTCGGCGAGGTAGTACACGATCAGGTCGTCGATCACGCCGCCCTGCTCGTTCAACATGCACGAGTACAGCGCCTTGCCGGCGACCTTGAGCTTGTCGATGTTGTTGGCGAGCAGGTGGCGCAGGAACTCGCGCGTACGCGCGCCGTGCAGGTCGACCACGGTCATGTGCGAGACGTCGAACATGCCGGCGTCGCGGCGCACCGCGTGGTGCTCCTCGATCTGCGAGCCGTAGTTGATCGGCATGTCCCAGCCGCCGAAGTCGACCATCTTCGCGCCCAGCGCGCGGTGGGTTTCGTTGAGGATGGTCTTGCGGGTCATGGCGTGCCTCGACAAAAAGGAGTCGCACATTATCGCATGCCGCCCTGCGGCGACGGGACGCTGCCGCCGGCCCGCGTCAGTCGAGCGGCCGCACCGTGAAGGTCGTGCCGCTGACCGAGACGATCTCGACCTTGCTGCCGACCGGCAAGTCCGGCCCTTCCGCGAGCCACTCGCCGTCGCCGACCGCGACCTTGCCGCGGCCGTTGACGATCGCCTCGCACACGAGCACGTGGCGGCCGACCATGCGCTGGCCGCGCCGGTTCAGCAGCGGCTGGTCGTTGCGCACCTCGGCGCGCGGGCGGATGTATTTCCAGTACACCAGGCAGCTCGCGATCGCGAGCACGCCGAACGCGACCGCCTGCGCCAGCACCGGCAGGTTCGGCGCCAGCAGCATGAGCACGCCCATCAGGCCGGCGGCGACGCCGATCCAGAGCAGGAAATAGCCCGGCGCGAGCATTTCCGCGGCGATCAGCACCAGCGCCAGCAGCCACCAGCCGTAGTGGTTCACGAGATTGTCCATCGACAGGCATCCACCGTGTGACGACCGTATTCTCGTCGCCCCGGCGGACGCCGGGGCCCAGTGACTCGGGAGTCGTTGCCAGAGGCACTGGGTCCCGGCCTGCGCCGGGACGACGGCAGGGGATTCAGCGCGGCGGCGCCGCCGGGGCACGCGGCGCTGCCGGCGGCCGCGGTGCGCCCTGCTCGCCCAGCGCGTTCTTCGCCAGCTCGGCGATGCCGGCGAGCGAGCCGAGCACGCCGGTCGCCTCGATCGGCAACAGCAGCATCTTCTGGTTCGGCGAATCGGCCATCGCCTTCAGCGCCTCGACGTACTTGTTGGCGACGAAGTAGTTGATCGCGTTGATGTTGCCTTCGGCGATCGCGGTCGACACCAGCGCGGTCGCCTTCGCCTCCGCCGCGGCCAGGCGTTCGCGCGCCTCGGCCTCGCGGAACGCGGCTTCCTTCTGGCCCTCGGCGGCCAGGATCACCGACTGCTTCTCGCCCTCGGCCTTGAGGATCGCGGCCTGGCGGAAGCCCTCGGCCTCGAGGATGTTCGCGCGCTTCTCGCGCTCGGCCTTCATCTGGCGCGCCATCGAATCGACCAGGTCGCGCGGCGGCTGGATGTCCTTCAGCTCGATGCGCGTGACCTTCAGGCCCCACGGGTGCGTCGCTTCGTCGACCACGCGCAGCAGCGCGGCGTTGATCTGGTCGCGCTTGGACAGCGATTCGTCGAGATCCAGGCCGCCGAGCACGGTGCGGATGTTGGTCATCACGAGGTTGATGACCGCGATCTCGAGGTGGGCGACCTCGTAGGCGGCCTTGGCCGCGTCGAGCACCTGGAAGAACACGATGCCATCGACCTTGACCACCGCGTTGTCCTTGGTGATCACGTCCTGCGACGGCACGTCGAGCACCTGCTCCATCATGTTCATCTTGTGGCCGACGTTCTGCACGACCGGGATCAGCAGGTGGAAGCCCGGCGTCAGCGTGTGCGTGTACTTGCCCCAGCGCTCGACGGTCCACTCATAGCCCTGCGGCACGATGCGCACGAGCTTGTACAGGCCGACCACGACGACGGCGACGATGATCAGCGGCAGGATGGCCATGCCCATTGCTCTCCCCGGATGGAATGGTGTGTGTATCCGAGTATACGGGCGGCGCCGGTCACGATGGCGACCGCGACTTGCGGGAGCGGCAGGATCGGTGCGTAGGCTGGGCGCCCGCAAGCCGACCGGCAGGAACCCAAGCAATGGCATCGCGCCGGCCGCGCTACGCGCGTCCAGCCTACGCCTGCTGCGGCAGGACCAGGCTGACCGCGAGGCCGCCCTCGGGCCGGTTGGCCAGGTGCACGCGGCCGCCGTGCGCCTCGGCGATCTCGCGCACGAGCGCGAGGCCAAGGCCCGAGCCGCTGCGCTTGGTCGAGTAGAACGGCACCAGCGCGTTCGCCAGCACGGTCTCGCTCATGCCGCTGCCGCGGTCGGCGACCTCGATGCGCAGTTCACGCGCGCCGCGCGCCACCGCCAGCTCGATCGCCTCGGCCGGCCCGCCCGACTCGTGCGCGTTCTTGAGCAGGTTGATCAGCGCCTGCTCGACCTGCGCGCGGTCGAACCAGCCCGGCTGCCCCGGCAGCGTGCCGGCGACGCGGAAAGGATAGTGCCGCGCCAGCGCATCGAGGAACGGCGCCCACGCGATCGATTCCGGCCGCGGCGTGGGCAGTTTTGCAAAGCGCGCATAGCCCTGGATGAAGCCCTCCAGGTGCCGCGTGCGCTCCTCGACCGTGTCGAACACGACGTTCAGGCGTTTCACGTCGCCGAGGCGCGCCAGCTCGCGCCCGGAGTGCGCCAGCGAGCGGATCGGTCCGAGCGAGTTGTTCAGCTCGTGGCTGATCACGCGGATCACCTTCTTCCAGGTCGCCACCTCCTGCCGCGCCAGCTCGCGCGTGAGCCGCTTGATCTGGAACAGCCGGTGCGCGCGGCCCTGCAGGTTGAACGTGCGCTGCGACAGGTGGAAGGTTTCCTCCTCGTCGTCGATCGCCGCGCTGAACAGGCCGTCGCCGTGCTCGGCGATCGCGCGCGCGAGCGGCGCGGGCGCGCCGGCGACGATCGCGTCGAAACGCTCGCCCTGAAACGGCCGGCCGCCGTTGAGCAGCTGCCGCGCGGCGAGGTTCGCATACACGACGTGGCCGCGCGCCTCGACCAGCACCAGCGCGGTCGGCGTGTTCTGCACCACGGTGTCGAGCAGCAGCTCGCGCTGGAACAGGTGCTGGCGCTGCTCGCGCAGCACGCGACCGAGCTCGTTGTGCGCGGCGACCAGCTCGCCGAGCTCGTCGCGCCGGCGCGTGCCGATCGAGAAGCTGAAGTCGCCGTCGCGGAACGCGACCACGCTGCCCGACAGCGCGCGGATCAGCGCCCCGACCGGCCGCGCCAGCAGCCGCGCGAACACGAGCGCTGGGATCGCCAATGCCAGCACGGCGGCCGCTGCGCCGAGCCACGGCGAACCGAGCGCGGTCGTCGCCCACGCCGCCAGCGCCGCCGAAGCGACCAGCACGACCGCGAGCGCGGCGGCGAGCTTTCCTTCCAGCGAGATGAGGCGCATGGGAGCCGGGATTAGGGAATCGGGATTGGGGATTCGGGAAAAGCTGGAGCGGTCATGGCGATCGGAACTGGACCCACGCATTCGGGCCAGCAGGCCTTCGCGATATGTTGCGCCAGTCGCGCGCGCATGCGTGTCCTTTCACCAATCCCGAATCCCTAATCCCGAATCCCGGTCTTCTCCATGCGCCGATACAGCGCCTGGCGCGACAGGCCCAGCTCCGCAGCAGCCTGGCTGATCACGCCGCGCGCGTTCTTCAGCGCCGCCTCGATCGCCTCGCGGTCGGGCTCGGCGTCCGGCGCGGCGCGGCCGTTGCCGGCGCGCACCGCGGCGAGGCCGAGGTCGCGCGCGGTGATGACGCCGTCCTGGCACAGCAGCGCGGCGCGCTGCAACGCGTTCTTCAGCTCGCGCACGTTGCCCGGCCAGGCATGCGCGGCCAGCGCGGCGCGCGCGCCGTCGTCGAGCACGGCGGCGCCGTCGAGGAAATGCTCGGCCAGCGGCACGATGTCCTCGCGGCGCTCGGCCAGCGGCGGCAGGCGCAGCTCGATCACGTTGAGGCGGTAGTACAAGTCCTCGCGGAAGCGGCCGTCGCGGATCATCGCAGGCAGGTCGGCGTTGGTCGCGCTGATCACGCGCACCTTCACCGTGCGCGTCCGACTCGAGCCGAGCCGTTCGAACTGGCCGCTCTCGAGCACGCGCAGCAGCTTGGCCTGGCCGGCCAGCGGCAGGTTGCCGATCTCGTCGAGGAACAGCGTGCCGCCGTCGGCGACCTCGAAGCGGCCCTCGCGCGCCTTGTTGGTGGCGCCGGTGTAGGCGCCAGCCTCGGCGCCGAACAGCTCGGCCTCGATCAGCTCGGACGGCAGCGCGCCGCAGTTGACCGTCACGAACGGGCCGTTCCTGACGGCGGAGTTGGCCTGCACGATCGCCGCGATGCGTTCCTTGCCGGCACCGTTCGGGCCGGTGATCAGCACCGGGATGTCGGCGCGCGCGACCTGGCACGCCAGCTCGACCACGCGTTCGGTCGCGATCGAGGCGAACACCAGCCCGCGAAGGTCGTACTTCGCATCGAGCGCCTTGCGCCGGCGCCGGCGTTCGTCGCGGAAACGCGCGACCTCGCGCGTGGCCTCCGACAGCTCCAGCAGGTTCTCCACCGCGGCCAGCAGCTTGGGATCGTCCCACGGCTTGGCGAGGTAGTCCGCCGCGCCGGCCTTGACCAGCTCGACCGCCGTTTCCAGGTGCGTCCAGGCGGTCAGCAGGATGATCGGCAGGTCCGGATGCCCGGCGCGGATCGCGCGGAACAGCGCCACGCCCTCCTCACCCGAGGTCGTGTCGGCGCTGAAGTTCATGTCCTGCACGACGACGTCGACGTCCTCACGCTCGAGCACGGCCAGGCCTTCGTCGGGCGAGTACGCGACCAGCGTGCGGATCTCGCGCAGGCCGAACAGCAGGTCGAGCGCGGTACCGACCGCGGGATTGTCGTCGATCACCAGAACGGTGCGCATGGAGTCGTGGTCGCTGGGTTGGTGTCGGCGCATGGCGGCTGGGATGCAGCCACGCGAGGAAGGGTTGCGTTTTAGGGGCGAGGGACCAGGGGCTAGGGATTAGGGGCGAGGGCGCAAGAATCGGCAACCGGATCAAGTGTGCGATGGTGCTACAAAAGGCGCCGGCTGTAGGACCTTTCCCGGTCGGAACCGGGGTGAGATTGTCGCGCCCTCGCCCCTGTCCCCTAACCCCTGGCCCCTGCTCCATCACACGCTCCGCGTCGCCACCGCCGGCGGCACGCGCGAGGCGCGCAGCGCGGGGCCGAGCACGGCGAGCTGGCCGAGCAGCCACAGGCAGGCGAAGCCGACCGGCACGTAGTACCACGGCAGGCGCGGTGCCTGGTAGGCCTGCATCAGCCACAGGCTCAAGGCATAGGCGAGCACGCCGCCAACGAGCAGGCCGATCGTCGTGATCACGAAGTTTTCGGTCTGGAAGTAGCGCAGGATGTCGCCCTTGGTCGCGCCCAGCGCGCGCCGCGTGCCGATCTGGCGCGTGCGCTGCGCGACCCAGAAGCTGGCCATGCCGACGATGCCGAGCGCGGTCACCAGCAGCAGCGCGACGATGACCGTGCCGAGGATGATCGCCATCGCACGGTCGCCCGCATACGCGTCCGCGCGCGTCTGCTCCATGCTGCGCATGCGGCCGATGATGCGGCCGGAATTGGCTTCCGCCAGCTTCTGCTCGACCGCCTTCATGACCTCGTCGCGGCGGCCCGGCTCGGTGCGCACGAGGTAACGCGAGTAGTTGCCGTAGGGCATGAAGGCCGGGATCAGCGTCGAATACTCGATCGTGCTGCTGTCGATCCATGGCTGCTGCATGCGCTCGACGACGCCGACGATCGTGCTCGGCGGGGAATCTTCGCCGAGGTAGACCTGCTTGCCGACCGCATCGCTGTCGGGGAACAGCGTCTCGGCCAATGGCTTGGTGACGATGACCGCGGACGGCTGGATCCTGTCGCCCTGGTCCATCGGCATGACCTCCTCGTCCTTGAAGTTGCGCCCCGCGACGAGACGCAAGCCGAATGCGCCCAGCGCATGCGAGTCGACCATGTAGAACGCGGTGTTGGCCGTCGCGCTCTTCTGCCGTGGCTGCAGGTTGATGGGCGAATTCCAGCCGCCCTGGCTGAGCGGCGTCGTGTTGGTATTGGTCGCGTCGGCAACGCCGGGCAGCTGGCGCAGCAAGGCGAGATCCGAACGCAACACGGCCTGCGCGTCGTAGCCCTGGCCGAAGCCGTTGCTGCCGAACGTGAACGTGTCGGCCTCGTTCATGCCGCTCGGGCGGTTCATGCGGTCCATGCGCTGGCCGATGATGAACAGGGCGTTGCAGACGATCGCCAGCGTCAGCGCGACCTGCAGGCCGATCAGGATCATCGAGACCTTGCTGCGCATCAGCGCGGAGAGAATCGGACGGATTTCCATGGTTAGATCCGGGATTGGGGATGGGGGATTGGGGATTCGGGCAAGGCGGTGCGGGATGACGTGGCGGCTTCAGCTTTCACGAATCCCGAATCCCCCATCCCGAATCCCGGCTCTTCACACCTTCAACTGCGCCGCCGGCTGCACGCGACAGGCGCGCCAGGTCGGGTACAGGCCGGCCAGCAGCGCCGCCACGATCGCCAGCACGATGGTGGTCAGCACCATCATCCAGTCGAGTTGCGCGACGGTGCGGTATTCGCTGTAGAGCGCACGCACCGCGACCAGGCCCAGCCCGGTCAGCAGCAGGCCGAGGAAGCCGCCGCTGAGGCCGACCACGCCGGACTCGATCAGGAACTGCGTGAACACGTCGCGGCGGCTGGCGCCGAGCGCGCGGCGCAGGCCGATCTCGCCCGCCTTGCGCGTGAACTTGGCCAGCAGCAGGCCGATCGTGTTGACCAGGCACACGACGAGGAAGGCGAATGCCAGCCCGGTCTGCACCTCGACGTCGCGCGAGACGACGCGCTGGTCCTCCATCCACTCGGTCACGTCCAGCAGGCGGTTGTTGAGCGGGCGCGGGAAGCGGCCGAGCTTCTTCTGCTCGCTGACGTAGCTGTCGAGGAATGCCTTGTATTCGGCCAGTCGCGCCGGCGAGTCCAGCTGCGCCCACATCTGGATCCAGACGCAGTCCGACCCGAGGAAGGCGTCCCAGCCTTCGCCGGGCGACTTCCAGCAACTGTTGTTGCCGCTCGCGCGGCGCTTGAGGTCGACCGCGGTCGTGAACGGCATGAAGAATTCGTCCGGATCGACGAACGCGCCGTTGGTCAGGTCGTAGTAGCGGAAGCGCAGCTTCCACTCGTCGAGCACGCCGACGATCGTGTAGTCGATGCCGTCCATGCGCACGCTCTTGCCGACGCTGTCCTGGCCACCGAACAGCTTCTCGTTCATGTCCTTGCCGAGCACGACCACGCGCGCATGGCTGGCGTCCTGGTCGCGGTTCCAGGCGTGGCCGTACTTGAAGCGCGGCTCGAACATCGCGAAGAAGTCCGCGTAGGTGACGCGCCCGAGCGCCTGGAACGGCTTGAGGTCGCGGTTCTCCGGCTGGATCGGCAGCGACAGCTTGAACATCACCGTCTGCTTGTCGGCCTTGCCGGCTTCCATCAGCGCGACCGCATCGCGGTAGGTGACCTGGTCCGGCGGTCGCCCGTCCTCGGAATACGGCTCGTCCGGACTCCAGTTGTCGAGCTGCACGTAATGCAGCTTGTCGCTCTTCCACGGGATCGGATTGCTGCCCATCAGGTGCAGCACGGTCAGCGTGGTCATGCTGGCCGCGATGCCGAGCGCGATGCCGACCACCATCAGCGCGGTCAGGATCGGGTTGCGCTTGAGGCTGCGCAGGCCGAGTTGCAGGTAGTAGGTGAGCATGGGGGGCCGGGAATGGGGAATGGGGAATGGGGAATCGCCAGGGCAGGAGCCGCAGCGGCTGTCGTCGAATCTAGGGAGAGACGGGTGCGGCCTGAACCGATTCCCGATTCCCGATTCCCGATTCCCGCGAACCGGCGCGCAGCGCAGGTTCGCTGTCGAAGTCGGTGACCTGGCCGTCGATCACGTGCACGTTGCGGTGCGCGCGTGCGGCCAGCTCCGGATCGTGCGTGACCATCACGATCGTGGTGCCCTGGCGGTTGATCTCCTCCAGCAGCTCCATCACGCCGCGCGCCATCAGCGAGTCGAGGTTGCCGGTCGGCTCGTCGGCGAGCAGCAGGCGCGGCGAGCCGGCCAGCGCGCGCGCGATCGCGACGCGCTGCTGCTGGCCGCCGGACAGCTCCGACGGGTAGTGCTTCATGCGCGAGGCGAGGCCGACGCGGCCGAGCGCGTCTTCGATGCGCTTCTTGCGCTCGGCCGCGCCATAGCCGCGATAGCGCAGCGGCACGTCGACGTTGTCGAACAGGTTCAGGTCCGGGATCAGGTTGAAGCCCTGGAAGATGAAGCCGAGCTTCTCGTTGCGCAGGCGCGAGCGCTGGTCATCATTGAGGCCGTGCACGTCGACACCGTCGAGCTGGTACTCGCCGCCGGTGAATTCCTCGAGCAGGCCGGCGATGTTGAGGAACGTGGTCTTGCCCGAGCCGGACGGCCCGGTGACGGCGACGAACTCGCCCTCGCGCACGTGGATCGAGAAGTCGCGCAGCGCGTGCGTCTCGATCAGGTGGGTGCGGTAGACCTTTTGCAGGTGGGTCATCTTGAGCATCGGCTTGGCCTCGCAGGGAATCGGGAATGGGGAATGGGGAATGGGGAATGGGGAATGGGGAATGGGGACATCGAGCGTGGGGCGGGAGGCTTTTCGATTCCCTATTCCCCATTCCCGATTCCCGGCGTTGTCGCTAACGCGACAACGCCACGCGCTGCACACCCTTGAACTCGTCGGTGCCGGAAATCACGACGCGGTCGCCTTCCTTGACGCCGCTGACGATCTCGACCGCGTTCAGGCTGGTCGCGCCGACCTGGATCGGCGTGCGTTCGGCGACGTTGCCGCGCACGACGTAGGCGATGCGGCCGGCGCCGGTGTCGACGAACGGACCACGCTCGACCATCAGCACGTCCGGGTGCTCGTCCATCAGGATGCGCGTGGTCAGGCGCTGGTTCTGGCGCAGGCCGGCCGGCTTGGCGTCGCCGAAGCGCACGCGCCCGGTGACCTGGCCGTCGATGACCTCGGGCGAGATCGCGCTGACCTCGCCGGCGTACTTGCCGCTGGCATCCTGGATTTCCGCGGCCATGCCGACGCCGAGGTCGTGCGCGAACACCTCCGGCACCTGCACCTCGATCTCGAGCGCACTGAGGTCGATCACCGTCAGCACCGGCGCGCTCGCCGCGACGTTGGCGCGCTGCTGCACGATCAGCTGGCCGACCTGGCCGTCGACCGGCGAGCGCAGCTTGAGTTCGTCGACCTGGCGCACGAGGTCGTCGACCAGCAGCCTCTGGCGGTCCAGCGCGAAGCGCTTGGTCTTCAGTTCGAACGCGAGGCTATCGCGGTCCAGGCCGATGTTGTTGCGCGCATTGACCTCGGCCAGGCGGGCCTTCGCCAGCGCGTCCTTCGCGCGCAGCACGGTCATCTCGGCCTGCGCGCCCATCTCGTACGCCTTCTGGTTGCGCTCGACCTCGCGCTCGGCGGTTTCGCGGTCGATCACCGCCTGCTCCAGCGCCATCTGCGAGGCAGCCGCGTTCTTTCGGTTGTCGATCGCGGCGCGCTCGACCTCGATCGCCAGGCTGTCGAGCGTGGCCTGTTCCTGCTTGAGCTTGTTGGCCAGCTCGGGCGACTCGACCTCGGCGAGCACGTCGCCCTTCTTCACCTTGTCGCCGGCCTGCACCTGCAGCGTCACCGTGCCGGCGCTGCGCGCGTAAAGCGTCGGGCTGACCGCGGCGACGACCTTGCCCTGCACGGAGACGTCGCGCACCAGCGTGCCGCGCTTGACCTCGGCGATGCGCAGGCGCGCACTGCTGGCCGAAGAATCGGCCGACATCAGGCGGGCGACCGTCGGCATCGCCAGCAACCCCGCCACCAGCACGGCGGCGCCAAGGCCACCCCAGACGAGCAGCTTCCGACGGTCTTTCTGCGGCGCGAGGCGACGGTCCTGGGCCGAAGTATCGCGAATCATCCAGCATCTCCATGCGGCCCACCGCGATGGGGGCCTCCTGGCGAGGCTTAGGCAAGCCGCGTGCCAAAGCACAAGCTATTGATTTTCATAACAAAACGAGCGATCGCGCGGCAGCGGACAGTGTCCGCCGCCGGCGCCGGACAAGCCGCGGACACGAATGGGATGGCACGGCCGCGCGCGGGCGGCCTGCGTGCGGTTCGACGGATGCCGGGGCGAGCGAAAGCGCTGGCCACATCGATCTTCGTCGTTCCTGCGAAGGCCGGAACCCAGCGTCGTCAGCCGCACGCAAAGGCACTCAGCATCGCCGCTGCGGGCGTGATGCACCGGGGTCCGCGGCGCATTGACGCTCAGGATCCGGCCGGCGTCGGTGTCGCGCGGCCCCGTCCTTGTCCCCCGGCCGCGCATGTCCCCCCTTGCACGCGCAGTCCGCTGCCTTCAGCGCGCCGCGGCCGGCGCGCGCCCGTAGCGGTCCTCCAGCCGGACGATGTCGTCCTCGCCGAAGTAGTCGCCGCACTGCACCTCGATAAGGTGGATGTCGGCATCGGTCGGGTTCTCCAGCCGGTGCACGGTGTTCAGCGGGATGTAGGTCGATTCGTTGCGGTTGAGCAGGAACTCGCGCTCGCCGACGCGCACCTTGGCGACGCCCTTGACCACGGTCCAGTGCTCGGTGCGGCGATGGTGCAACTGCAGCGACAGCACCTGGCCCGGCTTGACGGTCAGGCGCTTGACCTTGCAGTCGTCGGCGTCCTCGAGCACGGTGTAGCTGCCCCACGGCCGGTGCACGGTCTGGTGCACGCTGGCGGCGGCGTGGTTGGTCGCGCGCAGGCGCTCGACCACCAGCTTGACCTGCTGCGCGCGCTCGCGGTGCGACACCAGCACCGCATCGCCGGTGTCGACGATCACGAGGTCCTTCACGCCGACCGCGGCGACCATGCGCGCGCCGGACTGGATGTAGCAGTCCTGGCTCTCGACCAGGATCGCCTGGCCGCGCACGCGGTTGCCGGCGTCGTCGGCCTCGGCCTCGAGGTCGCTCATCGCCTTCCACGAACCGATGTCGCTCCAGTCGAACGAAGCCGGCACGACGGCGACCTTCGGCGCGCGCTCCATGATCGCGTAGTCGATCGAGATGTCCGGCTGCGCGAGGAACGCCTCGCGCGCGTACTCGACCGGGCTTTCGTGGCTGGTCGCGTGCGCGTGGCAGGCCTCGGCCGCCGCGAGCACGTCCGGGCAGGCCTCGGCCGCGACCGCCAGCAGCGTGTCGGCGCGGAAGCAGAACATGCCCGAGTTCCACACGTAGTCGCCGGAGGCGACATAGCTCTCGGCGGTCTCGCGGCTGGGCTTCTCGACGAAGGCTCCGACCTGCCGACCGCCGCGCTGCGCGATCGCCTCGCCCATGCGGATGTAGCCGAAGCCGGTTTCCGGGTGCGTCGGGCGGATGCCGAACGTGACCAGCCAGCCATCGTCGGCGAGCGCGGCCGCACGCTGCGCGTCGGCGACGAACGCATCGAGGTCGCGGATCAGGTGGTCGGCCGGCAGCACCAGCAGCACCGCGTCGGCACCGATGTGCGCGCGCGCGTGCAGCGCGGCCAGCACCACCGCCGGCGCGGTGTTGCGCCCGGTCGGTTCGAGCAGGAACGGCAGCTTGTCGAGGTCGGCCTGCGGGTGCTGTGCGTATTCGTCGCGGGTCAGGAAGTAGTAGTCGCGGCCGGTCACGGTCAGCACCGGGCCGCCGTCGGCGCAGCGCAGCGCGCGATCGAGCGTCTTCCTCAGCAGCGATTCGCCGTCGCCCATGCGCATGAACGGTTTCGGATACGCGCTGCGCGAAACCGGCCAGAGCCGCGTGCCGGCGCCGCCGGAAAGGATGATGGGTACGAGCATGTGTCGGTCTCCTGCCGCGACGCCGGGCGCCGCTCCGCTGCTTCCAGATGAGGGAAGGCCCTTCTTCAGCCCTGCCCTTCAGGGCGAGGGTTGGGTGGAGATGGTGTTCCCTTCACCGACGTTCGCCGCCAGTTCGTCGAGGACTTCATCCAGCCCCACGCGCCAATCGGGCGATTCTAGCCCGAATGCGTTTTTCAGCTTCGTGCAGTCGAGCACCGAATACGCCGGCCGGCGCGCGCGCGTCGGATAGTCCGCGCTCGTGATCGGCAGCACGCGCGGCGCGCGCGCGAGCAGGCCGCGCGCGGCCGCGCCGTGCACGATCGCCGCGGCGAAGTCGTACCAGCTGCACTGGCCGCCGGCGACGAGGTGGTAGGTGCCGGCGAGGTCCAATGCCTGTGCATCGCCTGAGGTCAGCGCACCCGTAGGGTGGGACACAGCCGCAACGCGGCGAGTCCCACCATCGGTGCCCCAGCGCCTGATCGCCGCCGCGGTCACCTCCGCGATCCAGCGCGCCGGCGTTGGCGCGCCGACCTGGTCGGCGACCACGCGCAGCTCGTCGCGCTCCGCCGCCAGGCGCAGCATCGTGCGCAGGAAGTTGTGGCCGTGCGCGGCGCAGACCCAAGCCGTGCGGAAGATCAGGTGCGCCGCGCCGCTCGCGCGCAACGCGTCTTCGCCGGCGAGCTTCGTGCGGCCGTAGACGCCGAGCGGCGCGGTCGGATCGTCCTCGCGGTACGGCCGCGTCGCGCTGCCGTCGAACACGTAGTCGGTCGCGTAGTGCACGACGCGCGCGCCGTGGTGCGCCGCCCAGGCGCCGATCTCGCCGAGCGCGCGATGGTTGATGCGCTCGGCCAGCTCCGGCTCGTCCTCGGCGCGATCGACCGCGGTGTAGGCGGCGGCGTTGACGATGACATCGGCCTGCGCCGTCGCGAGCGCCTGCGCCAGCGAGGCGGCGTCGGCGAGATCGGCGCGCAGGCAGGCCGTGCCGTCGGCGAGCAGGCCCGAGCGCGTCGCCGCGATCACGTCGCCGAGCGGCGCCAGCGCGCAGCGCAGTTCGTGGCCGACCTGGCCGGTGGCGCCGAGCAGCAGCAGCCTCATCGCGGCGAATATGTCGGCAGCTTCTCGCGCGGCACCTCGGCCAGGAACGGCGCCTTGGCGTCCTTGTCCGACAGCGACGGCGCGGCGATCGGCCAGTCGACCGCGATGTCGCCGTCGTTCCAGCGGATGCCGGCGTCGGCGGCGCGGTCGTATAGTGCGGTGCACTGGTACACGAAGGTCGCGCTGTCGGACAGCACGGCGAAGCCGTGCGCGAAGCCTTCCGGGATCCAGAAGTGGCGCTTGTTGTCGGCCGACAGGATCGCCGCGGCCCAGCGGCCGAAGGTCGGCGAGCCGACGCGGATGTCGACCGCGACGTCGTAGACCTCGCCGTCGAGCACGCTGACGAGCTTGCCCTGCGGATTGGGCCACTGGTAATGCAGGCCGCGCAGCACGCTGCGGGCCGAGCGCGAGACGTTGGTCTGCACGAACGCGAGGTCGAGCCCGGCGTCGGCGTAGGCCTTGGCGTTGAAGCTCTCGTAGAAGAAGCCGCGTGCGTCGCCGTGCACGGCCGGCTCGATCACGACGCAGCCGGGCAGTTCGGTCTGGATGATCTTCACGGCGTGCGGCCCTGCTTCACCAGGCCCTGCAGGTATTGGCCGTAGCCATTCTTGGCCAGCGGCGCGGCCAGCCGCAGCACCTGCTCGGCATCGATCCAGCCCTGCTGGAACGCGATCTCCTCCGGGCAGCAGACCTTCAGGCCCTGCCGGCTCTCGATCGTGGCGACGTAGTTCGACGCGTCGACCAGCGAATCGTGCGTGCCGGTGTCGAGCCAGGCATAGCCGCGGCCGAGGCGCTCGAGCATCAGCGTACCCTCGTCGAGATATCGGCGGTTGAGGTCGGTGATCTCGAGCTCGCCGCGCGCGGACGGCTTCAGTTCGGCCGCGTAGTCGCAAGCGTTCGCATCGTAGAAGTACAGGCCGGTCACCGCCCAGTTCGAGCGCGGCTGCGCCGGCTTTTCCTCGAGGCCGATCACGCGCCCGGCCGCGTCGAACTCGGCCACGCCGTAGCGCTCCGGATCGCGCACCCAGTAGCCGAACACGGTCGCGCCGGTGTCGCGCGACGCCGCACGCGCGAGCTGCTCGGTGAAGCCGTGGCCGTAGAAGATGTTGTCGCCGAGCACCAGGCACGACGGCTGGCTGGCGACGAAGTCGCGGCCGATCAGGAACGCCTGCGCGAGGCCGTCCGGCGAGGGCTGCACTGCATACGAGATCGACAGGCCCCACTGCGAGCCATCGCCGAGCAGGCGCTGGAACAGCACCTGCTCGTGCGGCGTGTTGATCACCAGCACGTCGCGGATGCCGGCCAGCATCAGCGTCGACAGCGGGTAGTAGATCATCGGCTTGTCGTACACGGGCAGCAGCTGCTTGCTGACCGACTGCGTCAGCGGATACAGCCGCGTGCCGGACCCGCCGGCGAGGATGATGCCTTTCGTGGTTGCCATGTCCGTATCGAACCGATGCCGTTGATCGAGGAATTGTAGGAGCGGCTTCAGCCGCGATGCTTTTTCCAAAGAGCGAGCGGCAGGAGCATCGCGGCTGAAGCCGCTCCGACGCGGAATCAGGCGCCGAGGCGCTCCATGCGGTAGCTGCCGTCGAGCACGCGCTGTACCCAATCCTGGTGGTCCAGGTACCAGTCGACCGTGCGCGCCAGGCCCGATTCGAACGACTCGCGCTGGCGCCAGCCGAGGTCGCGCTTGATCTTGCTCGCGTCGATCGCGTAGCGGCGGTCGTGGCCGGGGCGGTCCTTGACGTAGCTGATCAGCGATTCGCGCTTGCGGCCACCTTCGAGCGGGCGGCGCTCGTCGAGCAGCGCGCAGATCGTCTTCACGACCTGGATGTTCTCGCGCTCGGCGTCGCCGCCGATGTTGTAGACCTCGCCGACGCGGCCGATCTCGAGCACGCGCCGGATCGCTGCGCAGTGGTCGGCGACGTACAGCCAGTCGCGCACGTTGCGGCCGTCGCCGTAGACCGGCAGCGCCTCGCCGGCGAGCGCCTTCTGGATCATCAGCGGGATGAGCTTTTCGGGGAACTGGAACGGCCCGTAGTTGTTCGAGCAGTTCGTGGTCAGCACCGGCAGGCCGTAGGTATGGTGGAACGCGCGCACCAGGTGGTCGGAAGCGGCCTTGGAGGCCGAGTACGGCGAGTTCGGCGCGTACGCCGTCTCCTCGGTGAAGCGGCCGACCGGGCCGAGCGAGCCGTACACCTCGTCGGTCGACACGTGCAGGAAGCGGAACGCGTCCTGGCGCTCCAGCGGCAGCGCGCGCCAGTAGGCGAGCGCGCACTCGAGCAGGTTCAGCGTGCCGACCACGTTGGTCTGCACGAACGCGGCCGGGCCGTCGATCGAGCGGTCCACGTGCGACTCGGCGGCGAAGTTCACGATCGCGGACGGACGGTGCTCGGCCAGTACGCGGCGCACGCCGTCGGCGTCGCCGATGTCGCCGTGCACGAACGTGTAGTCGGGGTGGTCGGCGACGGCGGCGAGCGTGTCGAGGTTGCCGGCATAGGTCAGCGCGTCGAGGTTCACGACGCGCCAGCCGCCCTGCGCGAGCAGGCCGAGCACGAAATTGCCGCCGATGAAACCGGCGCCGCCGGTCACGAGGAGCGTCTTCATCCGAATCGAGGAATTCCAGCGGCCGGGGCGTGGCCAGCCACCTATCCTAGCCGGCCGGGGCAGTCGAGGCGAGCCGGCGCGACCAACGCGTGCATCCGCCGCGGCGCCGGCGCCGTATCAAGCCGGTCATTCCGCCGGCCGCCCTCCGCCATGCCCCGACGCCTGCCGACCCGTGCCCTGCCCGCCCTCGCCGCCGCCCTGCCGTTCGCCGCCGCGCTCGCGGCGCCGGCGCAGCGCTACGAGGGTATCGCGCACGCGCTGCGCGGCGGCGAGCTGCTGTACCGCGAGGTGCACTACCGCTACGCGGCCGAGGACGGCGCGCGTCATCTGGTGCTCTACCGCTGCCCGGACGCCGGCGCGTTCGCGCGCAAGCTGCTGCACGAGGCGCCGTCGCCATCGACACCGGACTTCGACTTCGTCGATGCGCGCAGCGGCTACCGCGAGGGCGTGCGGCGCGAAGGCACGCTGTGGCACGTCTACGTGCAGGACGGGACCGGCGCGCCGCTGCGCTCGAAGCAGCTGCCGGTGCGGGCGGAGGCGGTGATCGACGCCGGCTTCGACCACTACGTGCGCAGCCACTGGGACGCGCTCGGCCGGGGCGTCGCGCACGTGCCGTTCCTGCTGCCGAGCCGGCTCGGCTACGTCGACATCGCCCTTAGCGACGCGCGCGAGGCGATCGAGGACGGCCAGGCCGTGCGCCGGCTGCGCATGCGGCTGGATGCGTGGTACGCGTTCGTCGCGCCGGTGATCCACCTGGCCTACACGGTCGAGCCGCGCCGATTGCGTGCATTCGAGGGCATCGGCTCGATCCGCGACGGCGACGGCCGCCACCGCGCGGTGCGCATCGAGTTTCCGCCGGCCGCGCGCACCGAGGTGCCGCAGGCCGAGATCGAGGCCGCGCTGGCCGAGCCGCTGGACGGGCGCTGCGCGACCTGACCGGCGCGCGCTGCATCCGTTCGGCGCGCCGCCGCGTATGTACGCAGCCAATCCCCGCCGGACCCGCCTCGTGACCCATCCCGCCGATTCCCGCAGCGCCGCATCGGCCCTGCTCCGCCACACCGGCAGCCTGCGCCGCTGGTTCGACACCGCGGCGGCCGGCGAGGTCGATGCCGGCGACGCCGAGCGCATCGACTGGGTCCGCGCAGTGCCGTTCCTAGCGCTGCACTTGGCCTGCCTGGGCGTTTTCGTGGTCGGCGTCTCGCCGATCGCGCTGGCGCTCGCGGCGGCGCTGTATGCGATCCGCATGTTCGCGATCACCGGCTTCTACCACCGCTACTTCTCGCACAAGACGTTCCGCACCTCGCGCGCGGTGCAGTTCGTGTTCGCGCTGATCGGCGCATCGTGCGTGCAGCGCGGCCCGCTGTGGTGGGCCGCGCACCACCGCACCCACCACCGGCATGCCGACACGCCGCAGGACCCGCACTCGCCCGCGGTGCACGGCTTCCTGTGGAGCCACATGGGCTGGTTCCTGACGCCGCGCGCGTTCGCTACCGACTGGGCGCGCGTGCCGGACCTGGCCGGCTATCCGGAGCTGCGCTGGCTGGATCGCTACGACACGCTGGTGCCGGTGCTGCTCGCGCTGGCGCTGTACGGCCTCGGCGCGCTGCTCGAGCGCGTCGCGCCGGGCCTGGGCACCAGCGGCGGCCAGCTGCTGGTGTGGGGCTTCTTCGTCTCCACCGTGGTGCTGTTCCACGCCACCGTCACGATCAACTCGCTCGCGCACCGCTTCGGCACGCGCCGCTTCCCGACCCGCGACGACAGCCGCAACAACCTGCTGCTTGCGCTGATCACGTTCGGCGAAGGCTGGCACAACAACCACCACTTCTACCCCGGCTCGGCGCGCCAGGGCTTCCGCTGGTGGGAGATCGACCTGACCTGGTACGGCCTGCGGCTGATGCAGGCGCTGCGCCTCGTGCACGACCTCAAGCCGGTGCCGGCCTGGGTCGCGGCCAGGGCGGAGGGTTGACGATGCGCATCGCCGTCGTCGGATCGGGCATCGCCGGGCTCGCCTCGGCCTGGCTGCTGTCGCGCCGCTACGCGGTCACGCTGTTCGAGGCCAGCGACTACCTCGGTGGCCACACGCATACGCACGAAATCGAGCTGCACGGGCGCCGCCACGCGGTCGACACCGGCTTCATCGTGCACAACCCGCACCACTATCCGCTGCTGAACGCGCTGTTTGACGAGCTCGGCGTCGACTCGCAGCCGACCACGATGAGCTTCTCGGTGCACAACGAGGCGACCGGGCTCGAATACAACGCGACCTCGCTCGACACGCTGTTCTGCCAGCGGCGCAACCTGATCTCGCCGCGCTTCCTCGGCATGGTGCGCGACCTGCTGCGCTTCTACCGCGAGGCGCCGGCCCTGCTGTTGCAGGCCGGACCCGGCCCGACGCTGGGCGAGTACCTCGCGCAGCAGCGCTACGGCGCGGCGTTCCGCGACGAGCACCTGGTGCCGATGGCCTCGGCGCTGTGGTCCTCGCCATCGGCGCAGATCCTGCAGTTTCCGGCCCGCTACCTGGTGCAGTTCATGGCCAACCACCAGATGCTGCAGGTCGCCGGCCGGCCGCAGTGGCGCGTGGTCCGCGGCGGCTCGTCCAGCTATGTGAAGGTGCTGCGCTCGCGCTGGCGCGTCGACGAGCGGCTGGCCTGCCCGGTGCGCGCGATCGCGCGCCGGGTCGATGGCGTGGAGATACGCAGCGAGGCCGGCAGCGAACGCTTCGACCAGGTCGTGCTGGCCTGCCACAGCGACCAGGCGCTGGCGCTGCTGGCCGACGCCGACACGCGCGAACGCGAGATCCTCGGCGCGATCACCTACCAGCCCAACCACGTCGTGCTGCACACCGACGCGGCGCTGCTGCCGACGCGACGCAAGGCGTGGGCGGCATGGAACGCGCGCGTGCCGCGCACGGCGGACGAGCCGTGCACGGTCAGCTACTGCATGAACCTGCTGCAGGGCCTGGACGCGCCCGAGCCGCTGGTCGTCACGCTCAACCGCGGCGATGCGATCGACCCGGCCAAGGTGCTGCGCCGCCTGCGCTACGACCACCCGGTCTACACGCACGCGGCGGTCGCCGCGCAGCGCCGCAAGGCGGAGATCCAGGGTCGCCGCTACACCTGGTTCGCCGGCGCGTACTGGGGCTGGGGCTTCCACGAGGACGGCATGCGCAGCGCGGTCGAGGTCGCGCAGGCGCTGCACGTGCCATGGCAGCCGGCAGCGCCGCAGGAGGCCCTCGCGTGAGCACGCCGGCGCTGGCCAGTGCGGTCTACGAGGGCACGGTGCAGCACCGCCGCTTCGCGCCGCACGCGCACGCGTTCGGCTACCGCATGGCGCAGCTCTACCTCGACCTCGACGAGCTCGAGCGCGTGTTCGCGGGGCGCTGGCTGTGGTCGAACGAGCGCGGCAACGTCGCCGCGTTCCACCGCGCCGACCACCTCGGCCCGCCCGAGGTGCCGCTGGCCGAGGCCGTACGCGACTGCGTGCAGCAGCACGTCGGCCGGCGACCGGCCGGGCCGGTGCGCCTGCTGACCCACCCGCGCTACTTCGGCTACGTGTTCAACCCGGTCAGCTTCTACTACTGCCACGCCGCCGACGGCACGCTCGACTGCATCGTCGCGCAGATCACCAACACGCCGTGGCGCGAGCGGCACGCCTATGTGCTGCCGGTCGAGGCCGCGCAGGCGCGCGGCCGCGCGCTGTGCTGGAGCTTTCCGAAGACCTTCCACGTGTCGCCGTTCATGCCGATGCAGCGCGACTACGCCTGGCGCTTCACGCCGCCCGGCGACGACCTGCACGTGCACATGGACGTGCTGCGCGACGGCGAGCCCGAATTCGACGCCCACCTGCGCCTGCAGCGCCGCCCGCTCGACGGCGGCGCGCTCGCGCGCGTGCTGTGGCGCTACCCGCTGATGACCGTGCAGGTCATCGCCGCGATCCACTGGCAGGCGCTGCGCCTGTGGCTCAAGCGCAATCCCGTCCACGACCACCCGCAACCGTCCTGAGGACCGCATGAACGCCATCGTCAATCCCGCTCCTCCGCAGGCAACCCTCGGCGCCGGCGTGCGCTTCCTGCGCCGGCGCCTGCTGGCGCAACTGCAAGGGCTGCAGCACGGCCGCCTGGTCGTGCACGATGCGCTGGGCGACGTCCTGCTCGGCACGTCGGCCGCGCCAGCCGGCGCGCCGCCGGTGCACGTCACCGTCACCGACGCGCGCTTCTACCGCGCGGTCGCCGCCAACGGCAGCGTCGGCGCCGGCGAGGCCTGGATCGAGGGCTGGTGGCACTGCGACGACCTGGTCGGGCTGGTGCGCCTGCTGGTGCGCAACCGCGACCTGCTCGACGGCATGGAAACGGGCCTAGCGCGGCTCGGCGGCGCGCTGCTGCGCGGCTGGCACGCGCTGCGCCGCAATACGCGCGCCGGCAGCCGGCGCAACATCGCCGCGCACTACGACCTCGGCAACGAGTTCTTCGCGCTGTTCCTGTCGCCGGACCTGATGTATTCCTCGGCGCTGTGGGAGGGCGCGCACGACACGCTCGAGGCGGCCTCCACGCGCAAGCTCGAGCGCATCTGCCAGGCGCTGGCGCTGTCGCCGCAGGACCACGTGGTCGAGATCGGCACCGGCTGGGGCGGCTTCGCGCTGCACGCGGCGCGCCACTACGGCTGCCGCGTGACGACCACGACGATCTCGCGCGAGCAGCACGCGCTGGCCAGCCGGCGCGTCGCCGAGGCCGGCCTGGCCGACCGCGTCGAGGTGCGGCTGGAGGACTACCGCGACCTGCAGGGCCGCTACGACAAGCTGGTCTCGATCGAGATGATCGAGGCGATCGGCGCGCCGTACCTGGACACCTATTTCCGCACCGTCGACCGCCTGCTCAAGCCGGAAGGGCTGGCGCTGATCCAGGCGATCACGATCGAGGACCACCGCTACGCGCAGGCGCTCAAGGCGGTCGACTTCATCAAGCGCCACGTGTTCCCGGGCAGCTTCATCCCGTCGATCCACGCGATGCTCGCGGCGAAGACGCGCGCGAGCGAACTGGGGCTGCTGCAGTTGCAGGACTTCGGCGAGTCCTATGCGCGCACGCTGCAGGCGTGGCGCGCGAATTTCCTCGCCCGGCTGCCGCAGGTGCGCGCGCTCGGCTTCGACGACCGCTTCATCCGGCTGTGGGAGTTCTACCTGGCCTATTGCGAAGGCGGCTTCCGCGAACGCTCGATCGGCGTGGCGCACCTGCTGCTGGCCAAGCCGGGCCATCGGCCGGCGCCGGCGCACGCGGGAGCCGGCTGATGGGCGCACTGGCCAACCTGCTCGGCTACCAGCTCGCCTGGCTGGCCGCGGTCGCCGGCGCCGGCCGCGGCCACGCGTGGCCCGCGCTGGTCTGCGCCGGCGGCTTCGCGGCCTGGCAGGTCGCCACGGCGCGCCGGCGCGCGCACGAACTCAAGCTCGCCGCCGCCGCGCTCGGCTGCGGCGTGCTGCTGGACGGCGCGCTCTCCGCCGCCGACCTGCTGCACTACGCCACGGCCGCGCCCGCGCTGCCGCCGGGCGGCGCGCCGCTGTGGATCCTCGCGCTGTGGCTGGCATTCGCCTCGACGTTGACGCGTTCGCTGGCGTTCCTGCAGACGCGGCCGTGGCTGGCCGCGTTGCTCGGCGTGGTCGGCGGGCCACTCGCCTACCTGGGCGCCGCCGCCGGCTGGCAGGCGGTCGCGTTCGACGCCCCGGCCTGGCGCGCGCTCGGCCTGCTCGCGCTTGGCTGGGGCCTGGCGCTGCCGCTGCTGGCTCGGCTGGCGCGAGCGTCGAAGCGCCGCACCGATGACGCATTGACCGTACGACCGAGGCTGCCATGAGCACTCCTGCGATCCTCCTTGCGTTGTGGCTGCCAGCCGCGCTGGCGATGCTCGGCGGCTGGCTGTGGCAGCGGCGGCACGCGAACGCCGGCATCGTCGACGTGCTGTGGGCGGCCGGCGTCGGCAGCGGCGCGGTGCTGGTCGCCGCGCTCGGCGACGGCGCCGCGCTGCCGCGCGCACTGCTTGCGCTGCTCGGCGGCACCTGGGGCCTGCGCCTGGCCACGTACCTGTGGCTGCGCGTGCGCGGCGAGGCCGAGGACGGGCGCTATCGCCACCTGCGCGCGCACTGGCACAGCGACCAGCGCAAGTTCCTCGCGTTCTTCCAGTTCCAGGCGTTGCTGGTCGTGCTGTTCGCGCTGCCGTTCCTGGCCGTGGCGCGCAACCCGCAGGTGCAGCCGGGCTGGCTGCTCGCCGGCGGCGCGATCTGGCTGGCCGGCGTGCTCGGCGAGGCGCTCGCCGACGCGCAGCTGCGCCGCTTCCGCGCCGACCCGCGCAATCGCGGCCGCACCTGCCGCAGCGGCCTGTGGCGATACTCGCGCCATCCGAACTACTTCTTCGAGTGGCTGCACTGGTTCGCCTACGTCGCGCTGGCGGTCGGCTCGCCGCTCGCCTGGCTGGCCTGGAGCGGGCCGCTGCTGATGTTCGTCAGCCTGCGCTGGATCAGCGGCGTGCCCTACACCGAGGCGCAGGCGCTGCGCAGCCGCAGCGACTACCGCGCCTACCAGCAGACCACACCGATGCTGTTTCCCTGGTTTCCCAAGGCCGCCCCCACGGCCGAACCGCCGAGGACCCCACGATGAGCACGCTTGCCGCCACCGCCGACGAACTGGCCGTCGATCGCCCCGCCCCCGGCCTGCTCGGCCTCGCCGAGCGCGGACTGCTGCCGGACAGCCTGCTGCGCGCCGGCATCCGCCGCCTGTGCGCGCAGCGCCTGCGCGAGGAGCAGGCCGGCGGCCTCGCCGCGCAGCAGGCGCGCTTCGCCGAGCGCATCGCGCAGTTGCGCCACAGCCCGCTCGCGCTGCACACCGACGCGGCCAACACGCAGCACTACGAGGTGCCGGCCGCGTTCTTCGAGCGGTGCCTCGGCCCGCGCCTGAAGTACTCGGCCTGCTACTACCCGCGCGGCGACGAGACGCTGGCGCAGGCCGAGGAGGCGATGCTGGCGCTCTATGGCGAGCGCGCCGAGCTGGCCGACGGCCAGCGCATCCTCGAGCTCGGCTGCGGCTGGGGCTCGCTGACGCTGTGGATGGCCGAGCGCTACCCGAACGCGCGCATCACCGCCGTGTCCAACTCGCGCGGCCAGCGCGAGCACATCCTCGGCCAGTGCCGCCGGCGCGGGCTCTCCAACGTCGAGGTGATCACGCAGGACGTGAACACGCTGACGCTGATGCCGGCCCGCTTCGACCGCTGCGTGTCGATCGAGATGTTCGAGCACATGCGCAACTACGCGCTGCTGCTGCAGCGCATCGGCGACTGGCTGGTGCCGGGCGGCAAGCTGTTCGTGCACATCTTCGCGCACCGCACGCTGATGTATCCGTTCGAGACCGCCGGCGCGGACAACTGGATGGGCCGGCACTTCTTCACCGGCGGCCTGATGCCGGCGGCGGACACGCTGTTGTGGTTCCAGCGCGACCTGCGCATCGAGCAGCGCTGGCTGCTGGACGGCACGCACTACCAGCGCACCGCGAACGACTGGCTGGCGCGCCAGGACCAGCAGCGCGAGGCCGTGCTGGCGGTGCTGCGCGAACAGCATGGCGAGCACGCCGCATTGTGGTTCCAGCGCTGGCGCATGTTCTGGATGGCGTGCGCCGAGCTGTTCGGCTACGCCGGCGGCCAGGAATGGCTGGTCGCGCACTACCGCTTCGTGCGTCCGGAGTGAATCCGATGGCTACCCAGCTCCTGCCCGCGCGGCCGCTGCTGGCCATCGCCTGCCTGCTGCTCGGCACCGCCCTCGGCGGCTGCCTGCGCAACGTGCAGCCGATCCAGCCGGTCGCGCACGTCGACCTCGAGCACTTCATGGGGCGCTGGTACGTGATCGCGTCGATCCCTACCTTCCTCGAGAAGGACGCGTTCAACGCGGTCGAGAGCTACGCGCTGCGGCCGGACGGGCGCGTGCAGACCACCTTCAGCTACCGCAAGGGCGGCTTCGACGGCGCGCCGAAGGTGCTGCACCCGATCGGCACCGTGCGCGCCGGCAGCGGCGGCGCGGTGTGGGACATGCAGTTCGTGTGGCCGATCAGCGCCGAATACGTGGTGGCCTACCTCGACGCGGACTACCGGCAGACGATCATCGGGCGCAGCGCGCGCGACCACGTCTGGATCATGGCGCGCACGCCGCGGATCCCGGCGGAGGACTATGCCGCGCTGCTGCGCCGGGTCGGCGAACTCGGCTACCGCGTCGAGGACATACGCGAGGTTCCGCAGCGCTGGCCGGACGCGCCCTGACGCGGCGCGTCCGCCGTGCGCGTCCGGGCCTGCGCGTCTACGCCTGAGCGTCGCGCGAGGCCTGCCAGGCGGCCAGCGCCGCCGCGCGCGACCGCGCGAGGTCGACCAGCGGCGCCGGGTAGCCGCAGCGCGCGGCCACGGCCGGCGCGGTCCACGGCTCGTGCAGCAGGTCCAGCGGCAGCTGCGCCAACTCGGGCAGCCAGCGGCGCAGGTAGGTGCCGTCCGGATCGAACTTGCGCGCCTGCGCGACCGGGTTGAACACGCGGAAGTACGGCGCCGCGTCGGCGCCGCAGCCGGCCACCCACTGCCAGCCGAGCGTGTTGTTGGCGAGGTCGGCATCGACCAGCGTGTCCCAGAACCACTGCGCGCCGTGCCGCCAGTGCTGGCGCAGGTTCTTGGTCAGCAGGCTGCCGACGACCATGCGCACCCGGTTGTGCATCCAGCCGGTGTGCCACAGCTCGCGCATGCCGGCATCGACCAGCGGGATGCCGGTGCGGCCGCGCCGCCAGCGTTCGAGCCGGGTCTCGTCCGGCGCCTGCCACAGCGCCTCGTCGAAGCGCGGGTTGAAGTTGCGCTGCGGCGTGTGCGGGAAGTGGTACAGCAGGTGGTGCGCGAACTCGCGCCAGCCCAGCTCTCGCAGGAACGGCTCGTGGTCCGGGCGCCGGCGCGCATCGACACGCTGCGCGTGCGCGTGCAGCGCGTGGCGGATCTGCCGCGGCGAGATCTCGCCGAAATGCAGGTGCGGCGACAGCCGCGAGGTGCCGTGCCGGCCCGGCAGGTCGCGGGCGTGCGCATAATCGGCGGCCGCGTCGTCGCAGAACAGCTCCAGCTGCGCCTGCGCGCCGGCCTCGCCAGGCTGCCACTGCGCGGCCAGGCCGGCGTCCCAGCGGATCCGCGGCAACAACGCCAGCGCCTCCAGCGGCACGCCGCCGGGCACGTCCAGCCAGGCCGCCGCGGCCGGCTCTGGCAGCGGCGGCTCGCTGCCGACCAGGGTCCGCGCCTGGCGCCAGAACGGCGTGAACACGCGGTACGGCTCGCCCTGCTGCGTCTGCACCTGCCACGGCTCGACCCACAGCGCGGCGGCGTGGCTGTGCACCGCCACGCCCTGCTCGCGCAGCGCGGCCTTGACCTGCGTGTCGCGCGCGATCGCGGTCGGCTCGTACAGGCGGTTCCAGTAGACCGCGCTGGCGCCGCTGCGCCGCACCAGCTCGCGCAGTTCGACGAGCGTGTCGCCGGCGCGCAGGTGCAAGCGCGCGCCGCGCGCGCCGAGACGCTGCTGCAGCGCGGCCAGCGAGTGATGCAGCCACCAGCGGCTCGCCGCGCCGGGCGACCACGGCGCGTCTTCGTGCGGCGCATGGATATAGACCGGCACGATGCGCGCGTGTGCGGCGCAGGCGGCGGACAGGGCCGGGTTGTCGGCCAGGCGCAGGTCGCGCCGGAACAGCACCAGCGCGGTCGTCATCGGCGCGCTCCGCGGAAAGCGGACGACGGCGCGGGCCCGTGCCCGCGGCAGGCAACGGCAAGGAGCGGCGTGTTCATGGATCGGAGCGGGCGCCTGTTCGCGAGGACGAAGGCCGTGGCCGGCGCTCGACGCCCGCCACGGCAGGTTCCGCTATACGCGGCAGGAACGCCGCCGGATGCAGGCACGGGACGCTGCCGTGCCAATGCCGGACCGCGGGCGGCGCGCCGGGCCGCCGCGGTCGGCCAGGTGCGTCAGAACGGGATGTCGTCGTCGTCGAAACCGTCGGTCGGCGGCGCCATCGGCGCCGGGGACGCCTGGCGCGGCGCACCCTGCGGCGCGCGCGCCGGGCCACGTTCGCCGCCGCGCTCGCGGCCGTAGCCGCCGCCGCCACCACCACCACCACCGTAGCCGCCACCTTCGCCGCCACCACCGGCACCACCACCGCCGCCGAGCATCTGCATCTCGTTGGCGACGATGTCGGTCGTGTAGCGCTCGATGCCATCCTTGTCGGTGTACTTGTTCGTGCGCAGCGAGCCTTCGATGTAGACCTGCCGGCCCTTCTTCAGGTATTCGCCGGCGATCTCGCCGAGCTTGCCGAACAGCACCACGCGGTGCCATTCGGTGCGCTCCTGGTTCTCGCCGGTCTGCTTGTCGCGCCAGCTCTCGGAGGTGGCCAGGCGGATGTTCGTGATCGCGCCGCCGTTGGCGGTGTAGCGCGTTTCCGGATCCGCCCCGAGGTTGCCGACCAGGATGACCTTGTTGATGCCGCGTGCCATGTAATGCTTCCTCTGCCGGGATTTCAGCGTGGCGCGCAGGATAGCATTGCGCACCGGTCGGCTCGCCGGCGCCGCTGCGCGCAACCGCGTCCGCCGGCGCCGCGCGATGCTGTCAGCCGCCTCGCACACGCGCCGGCACGCCGGGGCGGGCGGCTATAATCGCCGCCCCGCGCCCAGGATGCCGTTGCCTTGATCTCCGCCGCCCCGCTGCCCGCCTCCGCCGCCGTCGACCGCTTCGCCCAGGTCCAAGCCTTCGCCGCCGCCGACATGGCCGCGGTCGATGCGCTGATCCGCACGCGCCTGGCCTCCGACGTCGTGCTGATCAACCAGGTCGCCGAGCACATCATCGGCGGCGGCGGCAAGCGCCTGCGGCCGATGCTGCACCTGATCGCCGCGCGCGCGGCCGGCTACGCCGGGCGCGACCACCTGCCGCTGGCCGCGCTGATCGAGTTCATCCACACCTCGACCCTGCTGCACGACGACGTGGTCGACGAGTCGGACCTGCGCCGCGGCCGCAAGACCGCCAACGCGGTGTGGGGCAACGCGGCCAGCGTGCTGGTCGGCGATTTCCTGTACTCGCGCTCGTTCCAGATGATGGTCGAGCTCGACAGCATGCGCGTGATGCGCATCCTCGCCGACACCACCAACCGCATCGCCGAGGGCGAGGTGCTGCAGCTGCTCAACATCGGCAACCCCGACACGCACGAGCAGGCCTACCTCGACGTGATCGAGCGCAAGACCGCGGTGCTGTTCGCCGCCGCGACGCGCCTGGGCGCCGTGCTGGCCGGCCTGCCGGCCGCGCAGGAGGACGCGCTGGCGCGCTATGGCCTCGACCTCGGCTACGCGTTCCAGATCGCCGACGACGTGCTCGACTACGCCTCCGACGCCGACACGCTCGGCAAGGCGATCGGCCACGACCTGGCCGAGGGCAAGCCGACGCTGCCGCTGATCCTCGCGATCGCGCGCAGCGAGCCGGCGCAGGCCGCGCGCCTGAAGCAGGCGCTGCAGGCCGGCGGCGGCGATGCGCTCGACGAGGTGCTCGCCGCGATCCACGCCACCGGCGCGCTGGACGCCTCGCGCGAGCGCGCGCACCGCTACGCCGCCAGCGCGCGCGACGCGCTCGGCGCGCTGGCGCCGTCGGCCGCGCGCGACGCGCTGGCGGTGCTGGCCGACTACGCGGTCGACCGCACCCGCTAGCAGCCCCTCGCGCCGCGGCCAAGGCGCGCGGCGCGCACGAGCGTCCGATCCTCGTCGCGGCGATTCCGCCGCGGCGCATTTGCAGCGACAATAGGCGGTTTTCCGCGCGCCTCGCGGCCCCGGCCCTGCCCATGAGCGACCTCGACACCCGCCCGCACAGCCACCTGCAAAGCCAGCTCGCGCGGGTCGCCGAGCTGCTGCGCCGCCAGCACCTGGTCGAGGACCTCGCGCAGCGCCAGCACGGCGAGCACCAGGACCTCGTCGACGGCCTGCTGCACCGCCAGCACCTGGCCGAGCTGCAGCGCGAAATCGACGCGTTGCATCCGGCCGACGTCGCCTACCTTCTCGAGGCGCTGCCGCCCGAGGACCGCCTGGCGATCTGGGATCTGGTCAAGGCCGACCGCGACGGCGAGATCCTGCTCGAAGTCTCCGACGCGGTGCGCGAATCGCTGCTGGCGGACATGGACAAGCCCGAGCTGCTGGCCGCCGCCGGCCAGCTCGACGGCGACGAGCTGGCCGAGCTGGCCGAGGACCTGCCCGACGACGTGCTGCACGAGCTGATGCAGCGCCTCAACGCCGAGCAGCGCGAGCGCTTCCAGTCGGCGATGGCGTGGGAGGACGACCAGGTCGGCGCGATCATGGACTTCGACATGGTCACGATCCGCGAGGACGTGACGCTGGAGACCGTGCTGCGCTACCTGCGCCGGCTGAAGGAGCTGCCGCACCAGACCGACAAGCTGTTCGTGGTCAACACCGACAACGTGCTGACCGGCGTGCTGCCGATCCGCTGGCTGCTGGTGAACGATCCGGCCAAGCGCGTCAGCCAGGTCATGGCCGCCGATGCCAACACGTTCCATCCGGAGGACGACGTCGCGGAGACCGCGCAGGCGTTCGAGCGCTACGACCTCGTCACCGCGCCGGTGGTCGACGACGCCGGCCGCCTGATCGGCCGCGTGACCGTCGACGCGATGGTCGACGTGATCCGCGAGGAGAGCGACGCCGAGGTGCGCGAGCGCTTCGGCCTGCGCGAGGACGAGGACATCTTCGCCTCGGTCTGGAGCTCGCTGAAGAACCGCTGGGCATGGCTGGCGATCAACCTGGTCACCGCGTTCATCGCCTCGCGCGTGATCGGCGTGTTCGAAGACTCGATCCACCAGCTCGTCGCGCTGGCGACGCTGATGCCGATCGTCGCCGGCATCGGCGGCAACTCCGGCAACCAGACCATCACGATGATCGTGCGCGCGCTCGCGCTCGGCCAGCTCGGGCAGGCCAGCGCCAGGCGCCTGCTGCGCAAGGAACTGGGCGTGGCGCTCGCCAACGGCCTGATCTGGGGCAGCGTGATCGGCTGCGTCGCCTGGCTGCTGTACGACAACGTGCCGCTCGGCCTGGTCATGACCGCCGCGATGACGCTGAACCTGCTGCTCGCCGCGCTGATGGGCGTGCTGATCCCGATGACGCTGCTGAAGTTCGGCCGCGACCCGGCGATGGGCTCGAGCGTGATGATCACCGCGCTGACCGACAGCGGCGGCTTCTTCATCTTCCTCGGGCTGGCGACGCTGTTCCTGGTCTGAGCCGCGCCAGCAGGCGGACAATGGCGCCTCGTCAGCAGGGCCCGGCCCCCATGGCGGCGCCCATCTGGCGGAGGAGTTCCATCGGTGTATCCGCGCCCACATAAATTGCAAACCCGACACCGCGCGCGACCACGAACGCCGCGAGCACGGCGAGTGCGCCGCCCAAGCGCACGGTCAGACCGGCTGCGCGCAATGCCACCAGCAGCAGCACAACCGCCAACGAGGCGGCACCCCAGACGAATGGTGCATGCCAAGCGTAGCCACCGCAGGCGCTGAAGCCATCCCAGCCGCCAGCCAGAAGGGCAACGGCTCCTCCGGAGGCGGCGATGGCGCACGGTCGCCGACGCGCGGACACGGGCCTACGACAGTCCTGCAGCATGCCATCCCCCGGGGCATCCACCGGCGCGAACGTCGGGCCGGCAGACGCACAAGACCCGCATCGGACTCAATGTTCCGACCAAGAGCACCGGCGTCCAATCGGCCGCCCCCAGGAGACGAGACTTCATTCTGCGCCCCGGATTTCCCGCCGTCGTCAACGCGTGTCGACGATGATCGACTGGGCCCGCTCCGCTTCCGTCGGCGGCTCGAACTGCCGCTCCATGAAGTCGAACATCGGCGGCGTGACCTCGAACGAATACGTCTCGCCCCTTTCGGCATTCCGCGCGAGCACGCGGCTGCGGCGGATCTCGTACGGCGCGTCGACAAAATGCAGTTGCGCGCGGCCGCCGCCAGCGGCGGCCCTCGCCTGCCATTCATCGCGCCCCTTGGCCTTCATGAAGCCAAGGTCCAGTACGACGGCGCCTCCCGTGGCAACGATCGCAGCCGCCGTGGACCCGATGCGCAGCTCGCATCGCCGGACCCGCTCCATCACCCATCCAAAGTCCATCGGCCTGGGCAGATCCGGCCCATACAGCTGGCCCATCCACTCATCGATGGAGAACAGGACACCATCGACCCGCGCAGACAGCTGCCGCGAATAGGTCGACTTGCCGGCCCCCTGGGGACCGAAGACCAAATGGAAAGCGCCCTTCGACATTCTTTTCCATCCTGCAAATGGCGGCATCCAGGCCCGATCGAAATTGAAGGCCGCCGCATCAGTAACGCATCCGCGCCCGCCGCGCTCACTGGCCAGCCGGCGGTTGCCACAGCTCCAGCTTGTTGCCCTCCGGGTCGATGACCCAGCCGAACTTGCCGAATTCGGATTCGTCGACCTTGTCGACGACGTTGCAGCCTTCGCTGCGCAGTGCGACGAGCAACGCGTCCAGGTCGGCGACCCTGTAGTTGATCATGAAAGGTGCCTGGCCCGGCTCGAAGTAGCTCGTGTCGGCCTTGAAGGGGCTCCACACCGTCGTTCCGGTGCCGGACGGGTTGTCCTCGGACGCCCATCGAAATGCCGCGCCGCCCCATTGCTCGACATCGATCCCCAAATGCACCCGATACCATTCGGCCAGGGCCGCCGGATCCTTCGACTTGAAGAAGATCCCGCCGATGCCGGTAACGCGTTTCATAAGACCCCCGAGAGAACACCCCAGAACGTGGAAAACCCGACGACGAAGGAACCGGTTCCATCCCCGCGCCATCCCGCATGATGCCGTCGCATCCGCCGCGTGCGGATGCGGGACACCGGGCGCCTTGCGCATGGCGCCGGAACGCGACATAGCGTCCCGGCGCTCTCGTTTCCGCGCTCAGTTGAAGCCGTTGCGGAAAATGCCCTCGTGGTACGCCGGGCCGCCCTCGAACAGGATGGCATTGGCGGTCGCCGGGCGATAGCTGCCGAACTGGCCGTTGTCGAGGCTGAGCTGCCAGGTGTCCGGCGCGATCCGGGTGGCGCGGCTGGAGAAGTCGTACCAGCCGACGGTGGCCGGATCGCCCGGCACGGAGGGTCCGAAGAAGCGCAGCGAGTGGCCGGCGCCGAAGCTGGCGCCGTGGAACTTCAGCGTCACCATGGCCTTCTGGCAGTTCAGGATTTCGAAGCGCGCCAGCTGGCGCGGGTAGGCGTAGGCGTCGCCGTAGCTGGAGACATCGGTACCGTGATAGGCGGCGTACACCGACTGCACGTCCACCGACTGCGCGCAGGTGCCGCTGATCGGCGTCACGGCGACGGTGAAGTACGGGCTGGACGCCGCGGGCGCGTTGACGCCGCCTGACGCGCTGGCCAGGGAGCCGACGTTGGCCTCCTGCGCATCGGGAATGCCGTTGCCGTTGCCGTCGCCCCCGTTCGGGGCGGCGTTTTCGACCGCGTCGGGCACGCCGTCGGCATCGGCATCGGGCGACTGGGTCAGGCTCCACACGCCGCTGTTGGTGCCGGCATAGAGCATGCTGGAATCGACCGGATCGACCTGCAGCGCCAGCGCCGCATCGGCCGGCAGGCCCACGCTGATGGAGGTCCAGGATGCGCCGCTGTTGGTGCTCTTGTAGACGCCGCCGGGATTGCCCGCCGTGCCGCCGCCGGCAGCGTAGACCACGGCCGGATTGCCCGGATCGACGTAGATCGCGCGGATGTCGACCGAGGTCAGCCCGGTGCTGGCGTTGCTCCAGTTCGCACCGCCGTCGAGCGTGTGGTAGATGCCGCCGGCCACGGCCGTGGCGCCGCTGAGGTCGATCACCGAGCACCACAGCTCGAGCGGATTGGCCGGATTGATGGCCAGGCTGAGCACGTCCAGCGCGGTGCTCACGGAACCCGAGCGGCGCGGCAAGCCCGTGCTGCGCAGGCTCCAGGTGGCGCCGCCATCGGTGCTGCGGAACACGCCGTTCGGAATCGTCGGCACCGGCACGGCGACGGGGTTGTAGCTGACGCTGGTGCCGGCGAACAGCTCCTGCGGATTGGCCGGATTGATCACGATCGGCACCACCAGCACCGACTGGCCGTCGAGGTAGGCGGGCGGCGTGGCGGGAATCGGCTGCGGGATGCCGGCATCGCTGCTGGCCCACGAATCCCCGCCGTTGGTGCTCTTCATGATGCGGAAACCGAACGCGCCCGACACGCTGCGGCCATTGGCGGTGGCATACAGCGTCTGCAGCGGCCCCGTGGTGCAGGGCCCCGCGGGCGGCGGGGCGGCGCAGGAACGCGGGTCGAGCACGAGGCTGCGCACGGTGCCGACGTTCGGCGCGCCTGCGAACAGCGGCAGCCCGCCGTCGATCGTGCTCCAGGTATTGCCACCATCGACGCTGCGGTAGATGCCGCCGTTGCGCGCGTCCACGCCGCTGGACTGGCCGCTGCGGCCGGTGGCGTAGATCCGCGTGCTGCCGATGCCGGCCGACCGGGTGGTCGGGTCGATGGTGACGGAGCGGATCTGGTAGGCGGCCAGGTTGGTGTTGGACGGCGCCCACGACGAGAACGGCATGCCCGGTCCGCTGGTGTTGCCGCGGTAGAGCGCGGGCGAAGGACGCGACGGGTCGCCGTAGCCGGCGAACAGGCGGTGCGTGCTGGCGTCGTGGAACATGGCCAGCGCGCGCACGTTGACCGCCGCCAGGCCATCGTTTTGTGCGCTCCAGGTGGCGCCGGCGTTGGCACTGAAGAAGATGCCGGCGTCCACCGCGCCCAGCCACAACTGCGGCGTGGCCGGATAATTGGGATGCGGCACGATGCGGCTCACCGACACCGGGAAGCCCGCGGTCATCGCCAGCCCGCCGTTCAGCAGCGTGCTGGTGGCGCCGCCATCGGTGGAGCGGGCCAGTCCCTCGTATCCGCCGATCAGCACGGTCGTGGCACTGGCAGGGTCGGCCATCACCGACAGCGCGAGGGCGCCGCCCGCCAGCGGGCCGTTCCAGCTCAGGCCATCGTCGTCGCTGCGATACAGCGATCCCTCGACCGCGGCGTACACGCGGCTGCCCGCACCGAAGCTGATGTCGGTCACCTGGCCGTAGTAGGCCGGGGAAGCGCCCAGCGTGAGCGTACCGGTCCAGGTCGCGCCGCCATCCGTGCTCAGGTACAGCGACGCCTCGTGCAGCGGATCGACCGAGACCGAGAAGTCCACGCCCGCGATGAGGCGCAGCGGGTTGGCGGGATCGACGGCCAGGTAGTTGATCGGCACGCCGTTCGGCAGGCCGCTGCCCGAAGGCAGGAAGCTCGCGCCGCTGTCGCTGCTGGCCAGCACGCCGCTGCTCGCGGTCGCCAGATAGAGCTTGCCGGTGCCGCCGGGCGCATCGGCGATGTGGTTCACCGCGTCGCCGCTGGCCAGCGTGTAGCCGGTCTGGGCCCAGTTCTCGCCGCCGTCGGTACTGCGGTTGAAGTGCCCGAAGCTGTCGGCCACCCACAGCGTGCCCGGCGCTTCGGCGTCCATGCCCAGGGCGTAGGTGTAGCTCACCGAGCCGGTCAGCCCGGCCTCCTTGCGCGCCCAGCTCACGCCGCCGTCGTTGCTGCGGAAAATGCCGCCGCGCGTGGCCGCGTACAGCACGCTCGGCGTCGCCGGACTCACGTACAGTCGATACACCGCGCCGCCGTAAGGGCCTTCCGACGTCCACACCCCGTTTCCGGCCAGCACGGCACCACTGAACAGCGCGGCCACGACCGCGCCCACTCCCGCCACAGGTTTCATCGCGCCTCCCCTTCGGACTGGTGCGGCATCGCCCGACGCCGCCGTTTCCACCCACTGCGACGCGCAATTCTGCGCCAACTCCCCCCCGAAGAACGTGAAGGATGCGCGAGTGAAGCTGCCGACCGGCGCACGGGCGAAGCGTGAGGGACGTCACGTTTCAACTCAGGCCGCGATCCGTCAGGGCCGTCGCGCCTGCAGCGAATTGCTAGGGAATACCGGCCTTGATCTCGAGAGCTCGAGTTAGGCGATCGAGATTTTCTTCATTGGCCGACCCTGCCCTCGCCTTTACGGCCATGGCGACCTCCGCGCTTTCGAATTCCTGCTCCCAAATCAAACGGGTACCACCACCTACCTCAAGCAGCGTGACAGTCAACGTGAAGTAAGGCGCGCAGTCATGCCGAATCACCACCTTTTTGCTTGGCGACAACGCTGCAAAATAGCTGATGTTTGAGAAGCTTTGCCCATCAGAGGAGTGCATCTTGAAGATCCACTTTCCGCCGGGCACAAACTCGAATGTATCGAATGAATTGGTAAATCCCTTCGGACCCCACCAGGACGCCAGGGTCTCGGCTGAAGAGAATGCGGCATATATTGACTCGGCCGAATAGGGCAGCATCCTCTCCGTCCTCAACGTCTTATCGCTTGCCATTTCCGGACCTCCGAAAAGAGTGAACTGCGCTGCCCAATGTTTGAGCTGAGCGGACCCCGCCGGCATGGCACTTGGGCCGCGAGGCGGAGGATAAGCCTGAGAGCTTCGCCGCCCAAGTGCCATGCCGGTGGAGGTCCGCTCGAGCGAAGGGTTAGGCGGCACTCTTTGGAGCAGCTCTTGTGCTGAACGGGCGGCGCAAATACCACACACGCGGCATGAACTGCTTGTACTTGACCGGCGAGTCGGCGGATCAGTTCCAGATCTCCTGATGCATGAGCCCATTGATGATCATCGCGCCGGCGAAGAGGAACCACGAAAGGACGACCAGGAGCGTGGCCAAGACGGGCCGACCTCCAGAAGTACCGAGTTTGTAGCCTCAGCCAAGCAGAGCGAAGACTGCGGCCGAGGCTACCAGTGCAAGCCAGTCCGGCGTGGCGGAACTCAATCGCTGGCCGCTGATGGTGAGCAGGACGACCACGCTCGCCAAGAGACCGGTTGGAACTGCAAGCACCCAGTACACGTAGATCAAAGGATGTGTCCTTCTCTTCGCAGACGCCAAGGGGGCGAGTTCAGGGGTGGTTGAGGCGATACGATGCCTAATGGTGCCGCCTAACGCCAGAATTAAACCGCGTGCCGGAGGCACGTCGGCTTGAGCTACTAGTTAGACCCGAGGACGGGGTGGATGTAAAGCTTCTGAGCCTGCTCGCGGATGTCCAGGAAGTAGCCGGTATCGCAGTTGCGACACTTCGCGGAATGCTCCTCGTCCCAGCCGCGCTGGTTCTCCAGCGCCACCGCCAGCACAGGAGCGCCGCAATTTGGACACGCGAACGCGAGATTGTTGCCGTGCGGGTCGGCCAAGATCTCGTTCCCATCCGTGTCCATCACCAAGAAGTCCGTGATCTTCATGACCTGCCCCTTCGGGTCTAATGCCTGAGTTAAGCAGTGCCGCGAAGCAGCGTCGGCTTGAATGAATTGTTAGGCCGCACGTTTGCCAGAAACACGGCGCGGATTAATAGCTAAGAACAGAATAGTAATTATCGTAGGCATAATGAATCCCTTCAGATATGAAAGCGGATGCGTGCCTTTTAGGAAACGGAATGGAAGGTCAAAGAAATACGCCCAATAGTGCGTTGCTATAAGAGTAGCGATGGCAATCCACATGCCATACAGGGCTGGTCGTTTATTCAAGACTACCAGAGCCAGGCTGCTGATGATAAAGACACGAAGGATGGATTGTATGTGCCGATATAGATCATAAGTATTGGCATTACCAACATCGTAGATATCTGTACCAGAGCCAAGATACAAGTCGTAGAGAGTGTATGTGTGGTAGAAGATCAGGAGGCCAGCGAGCGCATAAATTACCAGCCGCCCGAAAAGGAGTAATCTGCGAGATGCCTGCATGGTCTTTTCCAATCCTTGCGGTGGTTCCCGCTCTGTGCGGCCTAACGAGGATGTAGAAAAACCCCCACGCATCTTGCCCGCCGCCGGTGGCCTCGGCAACATCTC
>JAACZU010000022.1 GCA_009996615.1 Rhodanobacteraceae bacterium
CTTGGCTGCGCCCGGCTCAACCGATGCCGGGGTAAAAATCAACCACTGGAAACGCGAGAGAGCCGAACTTGCTTGGCGGGCCCCATGGACAACAACCTATAAGTCGAGGTGGCCCGGCGGCGTTAGTTAAAGTGAGGCCTATTGGCGAGAAAGCTGAAAGTACGGAAAATAGCACGCCCACGACAAGCGCTGCGTTGCTCCCTCGGAATCTTTTGAAGCTAAGTGTCACGCAGAATGCTAGCGAGAAAAATAATGTGTCCGCGCGAAGGGTGAAGAGCGCCCAGGCTACTACACCCAAACCTAGCCCAATGAACGGCAATGAGGAGCGGAACTGTCTCAAGGAGGCACCTAACGCCTGAGTTAAGCCGCGCCGCGAAGCGGCGTCGGCTTGGACGAATTGTTAGGTGCGGACCTGCAGCGCCATGCCAGTACCGCAGCCGCGACTAAGTGAGAGAGCGCGATAGCTGGCCAGGCGGAAGCCACCACGACAATAACGCCATAGAGGGCGAGAACTGGGAGGCCTGCTATCAACTCTAGCGTCGGGACCTGGTTCTGCACCGCCATCAGCAGACATGCGACCGCCGAGCCGCCGAGGCTAGCGAGTATGAACACGACCACCGGACACAAGACGAGCTCGAAGGTGGGCTCCTCGCCGTCGACCGCGCAATACCAACGGCCAAAACGGTAGCCGAGCGAGGCGGCCAGAACGATCGCGGCCACAAAGCCCACGATTATCTGCCACTGGGGTCCGCCCAGGCCGAGCTCAACGGTGGCGTAAGCCAATGAAACTGCCATGGCAGCCGCCAGTAGTATTCCTGCCGTTCGTTGCATCCGCCGCATGAATGTGTCTGGCCGCACCTAACTACAAGTAGACCCCGAAAGTGGGGTGTAGCACGGCATAGTCCGGAAGCGGCAGGCGCTCGTCAAGCCATTTTTCTTCACGAAATCAGAGCGTTGCCGACTGACACCGACGGTAACCAAGCCTGGATTCCGCCGCGATATGTACCGCCGATGAGGGCGTAACGGGATATGCGCGCGGAAGCAGGGGTGTAACGAGCCCTGTTCTGAACCGCAGGATCCGCGCTCGATGGCCGAGGATCGATGGAAGATTGGCGTCAGACGCTGCAGTAGCGCAGCGGGGAGGCGTGCACGGGCTGGATGCGACGGTTCATGTTCGCCAGCGCGAGGCGGCACCCTCGGGGGCTCGCGGCAGCGGAGGGCGGCGCAGCGCGAGCAAAGGGGTAGGCGCGTCTCAACGTCGCAGGGCTGGTAACCCAAACTGCTGTTTTGCTCGGCGCATCCATGCGCTCGCCCTTCGGGGTTGTCGCGAAGTATCGTTCCCGGCGATCTTTTCAATGGATGCCTGCGTTCGCGGGCATGACGTCGAAGGGGCTTTTCAGCATTGCCCTACCGCGGCGGCGCCTGCTTCAGCCCGCTCTTCCACGCGTACACGGCCGCCTGCGTGCGGTCGCTGACGTTGAGCTTGCCGAGCACGTTGCTGACGTGGGTCTTGACGGTCTTCTCGCCGATGCCGAGGCGCTCGGCGATCTGCAGGTTGCTCAGGCCTTCGGCCATCAGCGCCAGCACCTCGCGCTCGCGCTGGCTGAGGCTTTCGAGCATCTCGCTGCCGGGCTCGCTGCCGCGACGCAGCGCGTCCATCAGCTTGCCGGCGACGCGCGGGTGCAGCACCGCCTCGCCGCGCGCGGCCTTGCGCAGCGCGTCGGCGAGCGCGTCGGCATCGACGTCCTTGAGCAGGCACGACAGCGCGCCGGCCTGCACCGCGGCGACGATCTGGCGCACGTCCTCGAACGAGGTCAGCAGCACGACCTGGGTCTGCGGGCTGCCGGCGCGGATCGCGCGCGTCGCCTCGATGCCGCCGCCGGGCATGACGAGGTCGACCAGTGCGACCTGCGGCCGCTGCTGCGTGCACAGCGCGGCGGCGCCGGCGGCGTCCTCGGCTTCGCCGACGATGGCGAGGTCGGCGTGGGTCTCCAGGAACGCGCGGATGCCCTGGCGGACCAGCACGTGGTCGTCGGCGATGACGATGCGGATCGGCGTGCTCATGCGGGGGTCTCGGCAACGAGGAAGCTGACGGCGACGCGCGTGCCGCGGCCGGGCGCCGTGTCGAACTCGAAACGGCCGCCCGGCAGCGCCTGCGCGCGTTCGCGCATGTTGCGCAGCCCCATGCCCGACGCGGGCTCGGCGGGCGCGCCGCGACCATTGTCGCCGATGGCGAGGCAGACGCGTTCCGCCTCGCGGCGGAGGCCGAGCTCGACGCGGTCCGCGCCGCTGTGGCGCAGCACGTTCGACAGCGCCTCGTCGACGATGCGCAGCAGCGCGTCCTCGACCGGCGCGGCCAGCGGCGGCACGTCGTCGAGCTCGAACGCGAGCGCCATGCCGCTGGTGTGCGCCCAGTCCTCGGCGCGCGTGCGCACGCGCTCGGCCAGCGGCAGCTCGGCGTCGGTCGCGTGCATCTCGTCGAGGATCTGCGCCAGTTCCTGCTGGATCTGCTGGCTCAGCCGCTGCGCCGGCTCCAGCCGTTCGGCACCGGGCACGCCGGCGAGCAGGCGGCGTGCGGTCGCCAGTTGCAGGTTCAGCGCGAACGCCTTCTGCTTGACCGTGTCGTGCAGGTCGCGCGCCAGGCGCTGCCGCTCGGCCAGCGTGGCGAGCTGCGCGCGCGTGCGCAGCAGGCCCTTGAGGTCGAGCGCCATGCGGTCGAGCAGCGCCGACAGGCGCCCGAGCTCGTCGCGCGAGCGGTCGCCGATGCGGTCGGAGAAATCGCCGCGGCTCCACGCGGCGGCGGCGCGCGCGATGCGGTTCAGGCGGCGCGTGACCCAGCCGGCGAGGAAGATCGACGAGGCCAGGCCGAACACGACCAGGAACGTGGTCACGGTTGGCGATTCGAAGCTCGCCTCGAGCAGCAGGTGGCGCCACGGCAGCGGCAGGCGCAGCTCGACGAACAACTGGCCGAGCGGCGCGCCGGCGGCGTCGTGCAGCGGCACCAGCGCGCGGCGGATGCGCTGCGGGCCGTCGTGGCCGGGCAGCGCGCGCGGCGCGGAAAAATCGCCCGCGCTGCGCTCGGCCGGCGTCGGCAGCTCCGGCGTCCAGTGGCCGTCGCCGCGCGAGCGCGCCAGCTCGCTGCCATCCGGGGCGAGGATCGCCGCCATCAGCGGCGCCTCGGCCAGCTCCAGCAGTACGTAGGAGTGGTCCGGCGTCAGGCCGCCGCGCGGCTGCTGCAGGCGCAGCACCCAGGCATCGAGCCACATGCGCAGCGCGGCGCGGTCGGCACCGTCGGTGCCGCGCAGGTGCGTCCACTCCTGGCCGAGCTCGCCCGCGCCGTGCTCGGCCGCCTGCACCAGGCTGCCGCCGTCGACGCCTTCCATGAAACGGTGGAATTCGCGGATCAGGATCGCCGACTCGACCACGATCAGCGTCGGCAGCGACAGCAGCACGTAGAACAGCGCCAGCTTTGACACCAGGCCGCGCAGTTGCGGTCGAAGCTGGTCCATCGCGTGGCTACTGCGCGGCCGGGATCGTGAACGGCACCGCCACCGGGCAGCCGGTGCGCATGCGCCGGCCGCACTGGCGCGGCGCGAGGTCCTTGCCCAGGCACACGCGCACCTCGACCAGGTCGCCCTGGCTGCAGTGCAGCGTCAGCATGCGGTCTTCGAGGCCGGGGTTGGCACGCTTCAACGCGGCGCGCAGTGCGTCGGCGGTCAGCGTGAGGTCCTGTGCCGGCGCGGCCAGTTCCGGCGGCACGCGTACGGCCGCGAAGGCGCGGTCGGCGAGCGCGAAGTAGCCGGCCGGATCGAGCCCGCTGCAGGCGCCGTGCGCACGCCACTCGTGGTTGATCAGGCGCCGGTTCGGCATGAACGGCAGCGCGCGCGCGACCGTGGCGCGGTCCGGTTCGGCGTCGCTCGCGCAGCGCTGTGGGCCGCCGCCCTTCTCGTACTGCGGCCACAGCCCGTGCAGCACGAAGCCGTAGCCCTTGCGGCCGCATTGCTCGCGCTCGTCGGGATGGGTCTGGCAGTAGGTCGGCGACCACGACAGCGCCATCACGTAGTAGTCGTACTGGCCGGCGCGGCCGGCCTCGCTGCGTGCGTGCGAGGTCTGCCGCGCGAACGCGGCCTCGGCGAGGCAGGTCGCGAGCACGGCGGCCAGGAGCAGGGCGGGACGCAAGCGGAACATTCGGGATTCGTCGGATCGGCGCGCGGGTCGCGCGCATCCAAAACTAGCAGAATCGCGCGGCCGCCGCGGCCGTGGCCCGCGCTATGATGCGCGCTTCCGACCTGCGCACCGCCCACCCATGCCCAGACGCATCGCCGCGCGCCGCTCGCCGATCCACGGCAACGGCGTCTTCGCCCTCGTCGACATCCCCGCCGGTACCGAGCTGATCGAATACCGCGGCCGCCGCCTGACGCATGCGCAGGCCGACCGCCGCTACGCCGGCAGCAGCGACAGCGGCCACACGTTCCTGTTCACGCTGAACGACCGGTACGTGATCGACGCCAACCACGACGGCAACATCGCGCGCTGGATCAACCACAGTTGCGCGCCGAACTGCCGTGCGCTGCTGGAGGAGGATGCCGGCGGCGATCCGCGCAAGGACCGCGTCGTGATCGAGAGCCTGCGCGCGCTGCGCGCCGGCGAGGAGCTGACTTACGACTACGGCATCGTGCTGGAGGAGCGCCTGACGCCGCGGCTGAAGGCGATCTGGGCCTGCCGCTGCGGCGCGCCCGACTGCACCGGTACGCTGCTCAAGCCCAAGCGCAAGCCGCGCGTGGCGGCGCAGCCGAAACCCGCGGCCGGCAGGAAGGCCGCGCGCAAGACCTGACCCGACCGGGCGGGGGCCGCGATTGCCGGCCCCCGCGCTTGCCCGTACGATGCGACCACGTGCCCGGGGGACGTCGTACGTGGGGGACAAGACCATCGCTGTGATCGGCGTGTCCGATCAGGAAACGGCGCATCTGCGCCTGCTGATGCGCCACTGCGCCGCCGAACTTGAACACCGCTGGCGCTGGGGCGACGAATCGGCCGCCGACCTCGTCGTCGTCGATCTCGCCGCGTTCGCCGGGCGCATGGCGCACACGCGCGCGCTCGGCACCGGCGTGCGCTGCGCGGTGTTCGCCGACCGCCCGTCCGGTGACGACGAGCTGGTGCTGCGCCGGCCGCTGCAGCGTGCCGACGTCATCGCCGTGCTGAACCGCGCCGGCCATGCCCGCGCGCGGAACCCGGCGATCGAGGCGCATGACGAGCACTTCTACACGCGCCATGTCGGCGAGGACGCCGGCCCGGTCCGCCGCGCCGACGCGGCGGCGCCCGCCGCGGGACTGGACGATCTGCTGCGCCCGCTCGCGGCGGAGTTGCGGCGGGGCGCGGGCGTTGCGGCGCCGACGGCCGTGCCGGTACTGCCGCCCGATGCCGGCATCGTGGCGATGGATGCGCCATTGGCCAGTGCGGAGCCGGCGCATGGCCTGCGCGCCTACCTCGATGGTGACCTGTTGCGCGCGCCGGTGCGCTTCTGCCTGCCCGGGGCGCCGCCGCTCGTGCTCGATCCGAAGAACCGCGTGGCGCACACGCCCGGTTCGCTGGGCCAGCTCGAGCCGTATTGCCGGGCGCGCTGGCGCGCGTCCGATTGGCAGCAGGTGCCCCGCGCCGAGTTGGCCGACCTGCGCGAGGCGCAGCCGGCGCAGTCTTATGCGCGCCTGGCCTGGCTGGACGTGCTGCTGCATTCGGGCGGCCAGCTCGCGCGCCACCTGCATCCTGGCGGAATCTATCGCCTCAAGCACGCCATCGACCTCGATCGCGGGCTGGAGGCGTACCAGCGCATCGCATCGGCGATGCGCGAGCCGGCGCGGCTGCACGAGATCGCCGCCGCCAGCGGCGTGGCGATGGCCGACGTGTTCGACTTCGTCAACGCGAGCGACGCGATCGGCCTGATCGAATGGCGCCCGCGCCCGCGCGATGACGAAGCGGCCGCGCCGACCTCGCTGCTGAAAAAGCTGCGCCTGCCGTTCGGCCGCTCGTGAGCGCCGGGCGGCGCCGGCACTGCTTTGGGGCCCTCCCCTTCAAGGTCAGGGTTGGAGCGCGCTCCTGCGCGCAGAAGCACAAGCAGAAGCAACAGCGGAAGCAACAGTGTCCGTGGCTTGGCGCGTGGTGAGTGCCATGCCTCAGGCTGGCTGATCGAGGCAGCGTCCGCTGACGCCGCCGGCAAGCGGGATCGGCAGGCCGTCCTTCTCGACGTGGTAGTAGAGCGAGACGATCTTCCACTCGTCGCCGACGCGGTACAGCTGCAGGCTGTTGACGCCGGTGAAGTCGGGTCGGGCGGCTGCCTTGTCGGTGCGCGATTCGACCACGCTGTAGACCGCCGCGAAGCGGTCGTAGGCCTGCACGCTGCGCGCGATCTCGCATTCGTGGAAGCCGCGCGCGGCGACGCTGCGCTGCGCGTCGACGAACTCCGCCGCGCGGCGCAGGCGGAACGTCGGCTCGCCCGCCTGGTAGCGGCCGCCGAACACGACGCCGTCGGCGTGGAACAGGCGCTCGAGCGCGGCCACGTCGGCGCTCGCGTTGGGTCCGTGCGACAGCGCGCGCCAGAACGCGGCGACGGCCTGCCCGGGCGAGGCGGCGGACGAGGCGGCGGCCGCGCCGGCGCACAGGGGCGCCAGCAGGCAGGCCAGCCAGCGGGTCTTCATGCGGAATCTCCTTGCAGCACGGAATGGCGTTGGCGAGGCTCGCGCGCCGCCGCGCAAGGCGCGCTCACCCCACCGCATCGCCGGCGCGGTGCGCGATCCACGCGCCGACCAGCGCCGACGCGTACGGGATCGCCTGCGCGGCGAGGATCGCGATCCACAGGCGGCCCTCGACGTAGTTGATGCCGCTGGAATTGATCATGCCGACGATGCAGGCGATCAGCGCCAGGAACAGCAGCAGCTCCTCGCTCACCGACACGAACGCGTTCGGCTTCTTGCCGATGCGGCGGCTCTTGGCGGTGCGGATGAACTCGCCCTTCTTGCGCCACAGGCCCTCGAAGATGCCGCGCGCGATCGCGTGCGACAGGCCCATGCTGGCGACCGACGCGGCGATCGTGTCCTTCCACGAGCACGGCACACGCACGCGGTAGAGGATGACGCCGAACGCGGCCTTGAACACGAAGAAGCCGATCAGCGGCACCAGGAACAGGTACATCGGCAGCGTGAAGTACTTCGGCGCCAGCACCATGCCGGTGGTCCACAGCATCGCCATCAGCGTGAACACCAGGTGCAGCGCGTCGCCGAACCAGGAGAACCAGCCGGTCAGGAAGTGGAAGCGCTGGCCGCGCGTGAGCGTGGAGTCGCGTGACACCATCCAGCCCAGGCGCGCCTTCATGATCTGCATCGCGCCGAACGCCCAGCGGTAGCGCTGCGACTTGTACGCCTTGAAGTCGGCCGGGGTCAGGCCGCGGCCCATGATCTCGTCGACGTAGACCAGCTCGTAGCCGGCCTTCATCAGGCGCAGGCCGAGCTCGGCGTCCTCGCAGATCGTCCACTCCGACCAGCCGCCGGTACCGGCCAGCGCGTCCTTGCGCACCATCGTCATGGTGCCGTGCTGGATGATCGCGTTGCGCTCGTTGCGGTGGTGCATGCCGATGCGGAAGAAGCCGTCGTACTCCCAGTTCGTCATGCGGCGGAACGGGTTGTGCTCGTAGTCGCGGTGCGCCTGCGGGCACTGCACGACCGCCACCTTCGGGTCGTTGAAGTAGCCGGTCAGCCCGCGCAGCCAGTCGCTGCGCACCTCGTAGTCGGCGTCGACGACGGCAACCACCTCGGCGCGCGGATCGGTCACCTCGAGGCCGTAGTTGAGCGCGCCGGCCTTGAAGCCCGGCCACGGCTCCAGGTGGTAGAAGCGGAACTTCGGCCCGAGCTTGGCGCAGTGCGCCTCGACCGGCTTCCAGATGTCCGGGTTCTTGGTGTTGTTGTCGAGCACGATGACTTCATAGTTCTCGTAGTCGAGCGCGGCCAGCGAGTCGAGCGTCAGGATCACCATCTCCGGCGGCTCGTTGTAGCAGGCCAGGTGGATCGACACGAACGCCTGCGCCGCGCCCGGCGGCGGCACCAGCGGCTTGAACTCGCGCAGCCAGTACGGCCGCCACAGCACCTCGGTGAACTCGAAGCCGTTGATCAGCAGGATCAGGATGATCGCCAGCTGTGCCGGGAACAGCAGCCCGAGCATGGTCCAGTCGAGCGGGTTGAGGTAGAAGTCGTACGGCAGCGTCGCCATCCACACCAGGATCGACGCCGACAGCTGCACCAGCAGCAGGAAGAACGCCAGCCCGAGCGCGCGGAAGCGGATGAAGTGGCGCGCGAACCAGAACATCGGCAGCAGCGCCAGCAGCGAGGCCAGGCCCGCCTTCCACGGCCAGATCGGGTCTTCGATCACGGTGCCGGTCAGCGCGAACTTCGGCTGGCGGCTGGCGTTGAACATGCCCCAGTACGCCTCGGCGCGGCCGCCGAGCGCCTCCTTCCACGGCTGGTCGATCGCCTCCATCACGTAGTAGTCGATGTGCTCGCGCGCGGCGACGTTGAACCAGTCACGCAGGAAGTGCGCCTCGTTGGCCAGCGACGGCTGCGCGTGCTTGCGGCGGTCGCCGTTGGACGGCCAACCGACCTCGCCGATCACGACCGGCTTGCCGGGGAACAGCCGCTGCAGCTCGCGGTACTGGCCGAGCACGAAGCCGACGGCGTCCTTGCGGTCGATGAATTCCCAGTACGGCAGCACGTGCAGCGCGATGAAGTCGACGTGGTCGGCCAGCTCCGGATGGCGCTGCCAGGTGTCGAGCGGCTCGGCCGTCGAGACCGGGATCTTCAGGTGCGCGCGGGCGCGGTCGAGGTAGCCGATCAGTGCGCGCGTGCCGAGGTCGCCGCGCAGGATCACCTCGTTGCCGATGATCGCGCGGTCGATGTTGTCGTTCTTGCGCGCCAGTTCGATCAGCGCCGCCAGCTCGCGATCGTTGCGCTCGGCGCGGCCTTCGATCCACGCGCCGGCCATCACGCGCATGCCGTAGGCCTTGGCGATGCGCGGGATCTGCGGGTTCTCCAGCGAGGAATAGGTGCGCAGGCGCTTGCTGTATTGCGACAGCAGGCGGATGTCACCTTCCAGCTCGGCCGCGTTCGGAAACAGCTGCTTGGTCGGATCCTGGTAGCGCTGCGAGGGGTTGAACGCGAAACCACCGATCGGGCCGTGCCAGTCCGGGATGGCCACGGGGCGGTTCAGGAACGCCCACAGGCCGATGTTCAGCGCGGCCACCAGCAGGGTCAGGGCGAGCGCGCGCCAGAACGACTTGCGCACGATGGGAGGCTGGACGGCAGTCAAGGGCGGATCTCGCGTACGGCGGCGCAAATGCGCGGCAGCATAACGGAATGAGGGCCTGGCGGTCAGCGGCGCGCGCAGGCGGGGCGCGCGCTGCTCACCGGCGCAGGCGACCGAGCAGGATCGGCGCCAGCGCGAGCAGCGCCATGCCGAGCAGCGGCAGCACGACGCTGCGGTGGGCGAACAGGTTCAGCGAGACCGTACCCTCGCGCGCGATCGTCTCGGTCAGGCCGGCGCCGAGCGCGGTCTCGAAGCCGACCATCACGGTGCCGCCGCTCGCCGTGGCGAGCAGGAACAGCCACAGCGGGCAGCCCAGCCAGGCCAGCGCGACGGTGATGCCGCCGAACGGGAAGAACGGCACCAGGCGCAGGAACAGCGCGTAGCTGACCGGGTGCGCCTGGTAGCCGGCGCGCAGCTTCTCGACCAGCGCCGGCACCTGCGTATCGCCCTGCGCGAACGCCGTGCGGCTGGCCAGGAACAGCACCAGCGCCCCGAGCGTGGTGCCGAGCGCCGACAACGCGGTGCCGGCGACGACGCCGAACAGCATGCCGCCGGCCAGCACGACCACGACCGCGCCGGGCAGGCCGGTCGCGATCGCCAGCGCCATCAGGCCGACGTGCGCCAGCGCCGACGACAGCGGATGCGCGGCGATCGCGGCCTGCAACTCCTCCTGCTCGCGCGCGATGTGGTGTGGATCGAACCGGCTCAGCGCGCCCGAGGCGAGCAGCGCGATGCCGAGCGCGACGAGGACGAGCAGCGGAAGGAACGACTTGATCCGGTTCATGGGCAGGACGTGTGAAGGGGCGGCAGGCGCCGCGGCCGCATCCGGGCCTCTGCGGCCTTCCCGGCCGCGCAACGAAAATGGGGCCGGTCGCCCGGCCCCATTTCGAACTCCTGCTGCAAGGATAGCCGGTTACGGCCGCTGCTCGTAGCCGTCGGCGAAGATGCGGTCGATCACGAGCGTCAGCACCTGGCCGTCGTGGTCGGAGCTGCCGGCCGCGGTGCTGTCGTCCAGCACGATGCCGCTGGCGCCGGTCACGTCGGCATTGCCGTGTCCGTGCGAGATGCCGATGAAGTCGCGCGCGGCCGTGCGGGTCATCACGATGTGGTCGATCGCCTGCGCGATGCCGCTGTAGGTGTACGAGTAGCGGTTGGCGGCCTCTTCCCGCGTGCCGCTGTCGACCAGCGTCGGGCTGGGCGGCACGTAGGTGCCGATCGCGTCCCAGTACCAGTTCTGGGTCGGGTCGGCGGTGCCCATGATCAGGCCGGTCACGTCGGCGTAGCCGTCGGTGAACTCGTACGCGTTGAAGTCGCCGAGCACGACCAGCGGCACGTTCGCATCCCCCTGCAGCGTCAGCGGCCCCGGCGTGATCAGGCCGCTGGCGTCCTGCTGCGCATAGCCCGGGATCGTGCCGCCGCTCTGCCAGGCCTGCACGATGCTGGCCACCTGCACCGCCTGCTCGGTGCGCTTGCGGCCGATGTAGTCGCGGCCGGGCGTGCCGATGTTGATCAGCGAGCGGTTGTAGATCGCCAGCACGGCGAACGGGTAGCCGTTGTACGTCGCCTGCAGCAGCACTGGCGGACGGTCGTTGAGCAGGCACGGCGGCGTGCCGCTGCAGGCGGTGGTCTGCGTGTCCTTGTAGAGCTGGGTGACCGACTGCACGGTGACGCCGGCGCGCACGAGCAGACCGATGTTGATGCCGCCGACGTCGTTGCCGGGCAGCGTGTAGCGGCGGTAGTCGACGGCACCGCCGCTGTCGGCGCGGATCTGGTCGGCGAGGTCGCCGAGCGTGGCGTAGTTCTCCACTTCCTGCACGGCGAGCACGACCGGCGCCTTCAGCACGTCGCGGACCTGCAGCGACATCTTGCGCAGGCGGCGGCTGTACTGGTCCGGCGTCGGGCACACGTCCTTCGAGCCGGCCGCGGTGTTGATGCAGTCGTCGATGCCGGGCGAGTCGGCCGTCGCGTTGAAGAAGTGCAGCATGTTCTGCGTGCCGATCGTCAGCGTGCCGGCGGCCGATTCGCGGATCGGCTGCGGATAGGCCGGACCCGCATCGAGCAGGCTCATGCTGGACGGGAACAGCTCGTAGATCGGGAACGTCGCGCCGCTGGCCTGGTAGCCCTGGATCACGCCGGTGGCGGAAAAACGCGCGCCGGCGTTCATCACGTAGCCGGCCGGATTGAAGGCCAGGCCCGGGTAGTAGATCTGGATCACCTCCGGCTCGCCGCCCCACACTGGGATGGTGCCGCCCAGGCCCGGGAACAGCGCGCCCGGACCACGGAACGGCCGCGGCTGGCTGGCGATCGTCGCGTACAGGCCGGACGGCGTGCCCGGACGCACGGCGTCGGCGCTGCTGGCATAGGTCGGGCCGGTCACGACGCCCTCGCGGATCGTCACGAGCATGCCGTCGAGGCAGGCGAAGTTGCTCGCCTGGTAGCCGTCGGTCGCCGGCACGACCGAGCCCTGGCATGGGCCGGCGGTCGGATCGCTCGACGGCGGGTTGTCGTCGAACACGTAGGCGGCCGGCAGCGCGTTGCCCGAGCTGGTGACGCTCACGACCGGAACGGTCAGCTCGGTCGAGCCGCTGAATTCGGCCACCTTGCCGGTCACCGTGACGGCGTCGCCGACGTGCACGGTCGGCGCGCTGGCGGTGTACACGTACAGGCCGGACGAGGTGTTCGGCACGCCGCCGACCGGATCCTGCATGAAGAAGCCCTTCGGGCCGACCGCAGTCACGATGTTGCCGGCGGTGGTAACGGTCTCGCCGACCCGCGGCGAGGCGGCGCCGTCGCCCTGGATCTGCATGATCGTAAGCGGCGCGGCGGTCACGGTCAGCGCGATCGTGGTGCTGCCGCTGCGGCTCTGCGCGTCGGTGATCGTGACCGGCAGCGACTTCGTGCCGGCGCTGATGCCGGCGCCGACGTTGGCGGTGAACGTGAACACGTTGCCACCGGCATCGACGAGCGTCTGCGTCGAGGAGCCGCCGATCGCCGACAGGTCGGCGTTGACCGCCAGGCCGGTGCTGGCCGGATTCGTGCCCGGCGTCACCGTGACGGTCAGCAGCGTGCTGCCGCCCGGCGCGACCGAGGCCGGGTTCGCGCTGCCGCTGCCGCTCGGGCTGGTCGGGCCGCCGCCGGTCACGCACGCGGAGGCCGAGTTGCGCGGATGGGTCGGGTCCGCCAACAGGAAATCGGCGCTGTTGTCGTCGGTATCGGTGCCGTTGCCGGCGGCGCCGCCCGGCTTGCGCTCGTAGCCCTTGTCGGCATTGGTGCTGCCGAGCGAGGTCAGCGGCGTGCCTTCCTTGAAGGCCGAGCCGGCCGACAGGCCGACCGCGTCGATGATGGTGTTGTCGGCCTTGGTCAGGGCGAGGCCGCCGTCGTCGGAGATGCCGGTGCTGTAGGTCGCGTCACCGACCACGCTGCCGCCGTAGCCGGCGCTGTTGGTGAGCAGGTAGTAGCAGCCCGGGCCGATGCTGGCGCCGGCCGGGAGCGTGGCGCGGTCGCCGATCGCGCCGGCGTTGCTCGAGCCGCGCAGCTTGTAGCCGCCGATGCTCACGGCGCTGGCGCCGGCATTGTGCAGTTCGATGAATTCGTCGTTGCCGCCGGTTGGGCCGCGGACGCGGAACTGGCTGACGACGAGGGTGGAGGTGGCGAAGGCCGGCAGGGTGGCGACGACGCCGATGATGGCGGCGACCAGCCGGGTGCAGCCGGAGGTACGGATGGTCATTGGATTGTTCCCCAAATGGATCGGTTTGCAGCTGAAAAACGCTAGCACACCGATTTGGCCGTTTCATGGCAACCGGCCCAAGTTCGCACGATTGGCGCCGTCACCGGCATGCCGGGCGCAGTGGCGATGCCGGCGCGACGGCCGTGCGGACGTGGCCCGGGTCAGGCGACGCGCGCGAACACCGTGATTTCCTCGCGGTCGTGGTACAGCTGCCGGGCGCGCAGGTCCAGGCGCCGTCCCGCGTCGGAGAGCGTCGCGCGCAGCAGCCCGAGGCACAGCTCCACCTCGTCGTAGCGCTTCTTCATCGGCAGCTTGAGGTTGAAGATCGCGTGCCGGCACCAGCCCTGCGCGAGCCACTGCGCCATCAGCTCGGCGACGCGGCGTGGCTGCTCGACCATGTCGCAGACCAGCCAGTCGACCGGCTTCGGCGGGCGGTAGCGGAAGCCGTCCGCGCGCAGGTGGTCGACCAGGCCGGAGGCGAGCAGCGCCGCGTCCATCGGGCCGTTGTCGACCGCGGTCACGTGCAGCGAGCGCGCCACCAGTTGCCAGGTCCAGCCGCCCGGCGAGGCGCCGAGGTCGACCGCGCGCATGCCGGGCTTGAGCCAGCGCTCGCGCTCGCCTTCATCGAGCAGCACCAGCAGCGCCTCCTCCAGCTTCAGCGTCGAACGGCTCGGCGCGCTGCGCGGGAACTTCAGGCGTGGGATGCCGCCCGGCCAGGGCGTGCTGCTGCGCACGTCGGCCACGGCGACGAACGCGGCGTCGGTCGCGGTCAGGCACACGTGCAGGCGCCACGGCGAGGCGCGGTCGATCAGCTTGCGCGGCTTCAGCGCCGCGATCAGCGCGGCGTTGAGGCCGCGGCACAGCGGCGCCAGCGCGCGGCCGGGGTCGCTGTCGGGCGCCTCGACCCAGGCGTCGCACCAACGCCGCGGATCGGCCTCGACCAGCGGCAGCAGCACGCTCAGGCGGTCGTGCACCGGCAGCGCGCTGGCATGGCCGAGCACGTGCAGCAACTGGCGCGCGAACACGAGCCGGCGCCCGTCGATGGCGCCGCCCGCGCCGGCACGCACGAATTCGACGAAGCCGCTGCCGCGCGCCGCGCGCGCGAAGCCGCCGCCGCCGGCCGCGGCGTCGAGCGCCGTCAGTTCCTGTGCACATTCGCCTTCGAAGCCCGGCCGGCAATACGCCAGCAGGCGGTCGCCCTGCGGCGAAGGCGGCTCGAAGGCCCTTGTTTGCGGGACGGCGCGAGACATGGCGGAGACTTTTCGGTTCGGGGACGGGGCGGGCACGCCCGGCCGCCGTGTGCCGCGGGCGGGGCGTTCGCAGGTGGGCGACATGCGAGTGTGCCGTCTGGCGCGGCGCTTGGGGAGGGGCGGCGCATCGGGCTGCATGGCCGGCAACCTGCGTGCGCATGGCGCGCGGGCCCATCGACCACGCCCGCCTGCCGCCGCGCACCGAGGCGTTGCAGTTTTTTCGTGCCGTGTATCACGCCGCCGGCACGGCTCGGCGCAGGCGGCATCGACGCAGGCAGTACGCGGCAGTAGGCTGCGCCGGCCTTCGCGACCCGTCCGAGCTGTCCATGCGTGCGATCCCGCTCCTGCTGCCGCTTGCACTCGCCGTCCTGCCGGCGGCGGCCATCGACGTCACGGTGGATGCCGGCGCCAACGTGCGCCCGTTCAGCCCGCTGATCTTCGGCGTCGCCTATGGCGACGCGGCGCGCAACGCCGACATCGGCTACACCGTGCAGCGCTGGGGCGGCAATTCGACCACGCGCTACAACTGGCAGGTCGACGTGCACAACACCGCGTTCGACTGGTACTTCGAGAACATCCCCGGCGCGACCGACCGCAGCCACGTGCCGCCGCTCGGCAACGCCGCCGATGCGTTCGTCGGCGCTGCGCGCGCGGCCGGCAGCGAGGTGCTGCTGACGATCCCGACGATCGGCTGGACGCCGCGCGCGGACAGTCCGCTGCAGCATCCGTACTTCGCCGGCTTCTCGGTCGCCCGCTACGGCGCGCAGGAGCCGCCCAATCCGTGGATGGCCGCCACCGATCCATGGGACCCCGATGCCGGCAGCGGCGAATGCCTGCCCGCGCACAACCCGTCGCCGAACTGCGTCGCCTATGGCGACCAGGGTCGCTATCACCTGATCAACAACGATCCGCACGACACCTCCAGCGAGGTCGGGCCGGCGTTCCAGCAGGGCTGGGTCGCGCACCTGCAGGCGCGCTTCGGCGGCGCGGCCGGCGGCGGCGTGCGCTTCTATGCGCTCGACAACGAGATCATGCTGTGGAACTCGACCCACCGCGACGTGCATCCGGCACCGACCAGCTACGACGAAGCCTGGGCCAAGGCGGCCAGCTACGGCGCCGCGATCAAGCAGCAGGATCCGGCCGCGCAGGTGACCGGGCCGGTGACCTGGGGCTATTGCGACCTGTTCGGCTCGGCGGTCGACAACTGTGTGCAAGGGCCGGACCGCACCGCGCACGGCGGCCTGCCGTTCGTCGCCTGGTACCTGCAGCAGGTCTGCGCGAATCCGCTGCCGGGCGGCGCGCGCGTGGTCGACTACCTCGACCTGCACTACTACCCGCAGGGCGCAAACGTCTCGCTCAGCGGCGACGACACGCCGGCGACCGCGGCGCGCCGGCTGGCCGCGCTGAAGGAGCTGTACGACCCGGCGTGGGTCTCGCAGTCGTGGATCGCCGACCTCGGCGGCGACTACGCCAGGCCGCGTCTGGTCCCGCGCGTGCGCGCGTGGATCGACCAGTATTGCCCCGGCACCAGGCTGGCCCTGACCGAGTACCAGTGGGGTGACGACGACACCGCCAGCGGCGCGGTCGCCCAGGCCGAGCTGTTCGGCATCTTCGCGCGCGAAGGCGTCGATCTCGCCACGCGCTGGATCGCGCCGGCCGCGAACAGCCGCGTCGAGCGCGCGTTCACGCTGTTCCTGAACTACGACGGCGCCGGCGCGAAGGTGCAGGGCAGCAGCGTGGCGGCCAGCAGCGCGAACCTCGATGCGCTCGGCGCGTATGCGTTCAAGGCGGGCGCGCGCACGATCGTGCTGCTGACCAACAAGACGGCCACGCCGCAGGACGCCGCGCTGGCCTTCGCCACGCCGCCCGGCGGCGCGTGGCGGCTGTACGGCTTCGATGCGGCGCAGCCGGTGCACGCGATCGCCAGCGGTACGCTGGCCGGCAGCGCGCTGACACTGGCCGCGCTGCCGGCGATGTCGGCCAGCCTGCTCGTGATCGAGGCCGCCGACACGATCTTCGCCAACGGCTTCGACTAGGCGGCGCGGCCGGTTGCCTCAGTAGCGCGCGCCGCCGGCCTGCGCGTAACGGCGGAACACCTCGCGCGCGTCCTCGCGCAGGATGTCGCGGCGCACCGCGATGCCGCGTTTTTCCAGCTCACCGATCCAGTCGGCCGGCAGCGGGCCCTCGTCGAACTCGGACAGCTCCATCACGTCCTCGGCACGCGCGCCGATCAACAGTTCGTCGATGCCGGCCCACACGCTGGCGCCGTAGCACTGGCAGCACGGCTGCGCGCTGGTGGCGAGCACGTAGCGGCCGCCTTCGCCGTTGAGGCGGTGCCGGCGCAGGCGCGTTTGCGCGGCGATGAACGCCATCATCTCGGCGTGCGCGACCGAGCAGGTCTCCGGCAGCACGCGGTTTACGCCGGCCGCGACCACGCGGCCTTCGCCGTCGAACACCGCCGCGCCGAACGGCCCGCCGCTGCGCTCGGCGATGTTGCGCCGGGCCAGCCGGATCGCCAGCGCGACCTTCGCCGCATCGTCGGCGTAGCGGTGTTCGGTGTCGATCTCGGCGTCGAGCCAGGCGGGCAGGGCAAGGCGCAGTTCCGCGGTCAGCATCACGGGGGTCCTTCAGGGGAAACCGGGCAGGGTAGCGTGACTGGCGCCTGCCGGCCAAGGCGCCGGCGCGTAGACGAGCCGCGCCGGCGAACAAGCGCTTGCAGGGCCTTGGGGCCGGCTGCAATCGGGCATCATCCATCCTCGACACGCGGGCCGGCGTCCGGTCGCGTCGCTGCCCGCGCCTCCCGAGGATTCGCATGACCCTGCATGCCGCTGGACCGTTCGACGTCACGCTCACCCCGCAGAAGCCCGACAACCCGCAGGCCGAGGGCGCCGGCATCGGCCGCATGGCGATCGCCAAGCGGTTCCACGGCGAGCTCGAGGCGACCAGTCAGGGCGAGATGCTGGCGTTCCGTACCGGCGTGCCGAACTCGGCCGGCTACGTCGCGATCGAGCGCGTCACCGGCACGCTGCACGGACGCAGCGGCAGCTTCGTGCTCCAGCACAGCAGCACCATGGACCGCGGCGTGCCGCGGCAGAGCATCACCGTCGTGCCGGATTCGGGCACGCACGACATCATCGGCCTGGCTGGCTCGATGACGATCCAGATCGCCGACGGCGGCGCGCACAGCTACGCGTTCGATTTCACGCTGCCGCCTGTAGCCTCCGACTAGGGCCGCTCGAGGCGCGCAGCGTCGGAGCCAGAGCATCGCGGCTTCCGCCGCTCCCACCGAAAGCCGCGCGGCACTGCTCCAGTGGGAGCGCCGGCAGGCGCGATGCTTGTCACGCTGCGCCAGTCCGCAGGGTGGGACAACAGCGCCGAAGGCGCGCGTCCCACCATCGCGCGAAGGGTGGGCATCGCGCCTGAAGCCGCTCCTGTCGAAAGCCGCGGCGCGTTGCTCCTGTGGGAGCGCCGGCAGGCGCGATGCTTTTTCCCCGAGGGTCGACGCGCGGCGACGCGTCAGCGCGCCGCCTTGGCGTACGAATCGCGCAGCGTGACCGTGCGGTTCAGCACCGGCGCTTCGGCGCGGTGGTCGTGGCGGTCGGCGACGAAGTAGCCGAGGCGCTCGAACTGCACGTGCTGCTCCGGGCGCAGCGCGGCCAGCGCCGGTTCCAGCCAGGCGCGCACGATGCGCTTGGAGTCGCGGTTCAGGTGGTCGGCATAGGTCTTGCCGTCGCTGCCGTCGTCCGGGTCGGCGACCGTGAACAGACGGTCGTACAGGCGCACCTCGGCGGCGAGCGCGTGCGGCGCGCTGACCCAGTGGATCGTGCCCTTGACCTTGCGGTCGGCGCCGGGCTGGCCCTGGCGCGTGTCGGCGTCGAGCGTGCAGCGCAGTTCGGTGACGGCGCCGTGCGCGTCCTTGACGACCTCCTCGCAGCGCACGATGCCGATGCCGCGCAGGCGCACCTCGCCGCCCGGCACGAGGCGGTGGAACCCCTTCGGCGGCACCTCGGCGAAGTCCTCGCGCTCGATCCACAGCTCGCGCGAGAACGGCACTTCGCGCGTGCCAAGCTCGGCGTTCTTCGGATGGTTGGCGAAGGCAAGGCGCTCCTCGTGGCCCTCGGGCAGGTTCGTGATGACGAGCTTGAGCGGATCGAGCACGGCCATGCGGCGCGGCGCGGACGCGTCCAGGTCCTCGCGCACGCAGGCTTCGAGCACGCTGAACTCGATCACCGAGTTCTGCTTGGTCACGCCGGCGCGTTCCCAGAACGTGCGCAGCGCCGCCGGCGTGAAGCCGCGCCGGCGCGCGCCGGCCAGGGTCGGCATGCGCGGATCGTCCCAGCCGTCGACGAGGCCGTCGTTGACCAGCGCGATCAGCTTGCGCTTGCTCATCACGGTGTAGTCGAGGTTGCCGCGCGCGAACTCGATCTGCTGCGGCCGACTGGCTTCGCCGGCGAGGCCGGCGCGGCGCATCGGCTCGACGAAGGCGGCGTCGCCGGGCAGGTCGAGCTGGTCGAGGAACCAGTCGTACAGCGGGCGGTGGTCCTCGAACTCGAGCGTGCAGAACGAGTGCGTGATGCCCTCGACCGCATCGGAGACCGGGTGCGCGTAGTCGTACATCGGGTAGATGCACCAGGCGTCGCCGGTGTTCTGGTGGGTCAGGCGGCGGATGCGGTAGATCGCCGGGTCGCGCATGTTGATGTTGCCGGCGGCCATGTCGATCTTCGCGCGCAGCGTGCGCGCGCCGTCGGCGAACTCGCCGGCGCGCATGCGCCGGAACAGGTCGAGGTTCTCCTCGATGCTGCGCTCGCGGTACGGCGAGTTGCGGCCCGGCTCGGTCAGCGTGCCGCGGTAGGCGCGCACGTCCTCGGCCGACAGGTCGCACACGAACGCCTTGCCGAGCTGGATCAGCTTCTCCGCGCCGAGGTAGAGGATCTCGAAATAGTCCGAGCTGTGGCGCAGCTCGTCCCACTCGAAGCCGAGCCAGTGCACGTCGTTCTTGATCGCCTCGACGTACTCGAGGTCTTCCTTGGCCGGGTTGGTGTCGTCGAAGCGCAGCGCGGTGGTGCCGCCGAACTCGCGCGCGATGCCGAAGTCCAGGCAGATCGCCTTGGCGTGGCCCAGGTGCAGGTAGCCGTTCGGCTCGGGCGGGAAGCGCGTCTTGACGCGGCCGCCGTGCTTGCCGGCGGCGCGGTCGGCGAGCACGATCTGGCGGATGAAGTTGCTGGCGGCGGGAGGCGTGGTGGCGGCGTCGGTCATGCGTCATCGCCGCGGCGGGGCGGCGTCCGGCAATCGGGGGAAGCGGGCAAGTGTAGCGGCGCCGCCGCTTTCAGGCGACCCGCTCGCGCCTGCGCGCGACGAGCGAGCCGAGCGTGCGCTGGCGCAGGCGCACCGGTCCGCGCACGTCGCGGATGTCGACCACGCGCTCGTGCTGGGTTGCCTCGATCAGGCCGATCTCGGCCAGCGCCGCGGCGACCGTGCGCAGCGGCCGCATCAGATCCTGCCAGCGCCAGCCCTTGCGCTGCCCGAGCAGGCGCGCGACCTCGCTCGGGCAGATGCTGCGGCCGGGGCCGCGCGCGGCCAGCAATTCCATCAGGCACTCGCGCAGGTGTTCGGCCAGCGTGTCGTCGGGCAGCAGCGCGGTCATGCGGATTCCGGATGGTCGATCGCTAGCGTAACCGGATCGGGCCGGGACCGGCGCACCCGGACGACGAAAAACGGCGCTGTTGCAGCGCAAGAACCGCTAACATGGCAACCGCCGGCGCCGGGCCGGCGCGCGTGGACATCACCGTGAAGATCGTCTACCGGGCGGAAAACATCATCGATGCGAACCTGGTCAAGGGCGCGCTGGCGCAGGAGGGCGTGCTCGCCTTCGTCAGCGGCGAATACCTCACCGGCGCGATCGGCGAGCTGCCGGCCTGGAACCTCGTCGCGGTCATGGTCGCCGAGCACGACATCGAGCGCGCCGCGCCGATCGTGCAGGCGATCGATGCCGCGCTGCGTGAGCAGCGTCGCGACCATGACGATCGGCTCGGCACGGCGGTGCCGGCCTGACGTCCCGGCATTTTCCCGGACACCCTCCTGTTTGACCGGCGTGGCGCTCCGCCGCGCCGTTGGCGAGCCCCGATGACGAAGATCGAACCAGTCCCCCGGTCCTGCACACGCGCCTCCCGGCGGGGCCACGCCTGATGCGCGCGCCGGAGTTGCCGCGCGCCGCGCTGCTGCAGATGATCGCCGGCGCGGCCGCGATCAGCACGACCAGCCTGTTCGTGAAGTGGGCGCACGTCGGCCCGACCATGTCGGCGTTCTACCGCATGGCGTTCGGCGGCCTGATGCTGCTGGTCGGCCTGGTCGCGCTGCGCCAGTGGCGGCGCGTGCGCCTGGTCGAGCTCGGCTGGCTCGTGCTGCCGGCGGTCGCGTTCGCCGCCGACCTGATGCTGTGGCATCGCAGCATCCTGTACGTCGGGCCGGGCGTGGCGACGCTGCTCGGCAACTTCCAGGTGTTCCTGATGGCCCTGGCCGGCTTCGCGCTGTACCGCGAGCAGCTCGGCCGTGCCTTCCTCGGCGGGGTCGCGCTGGCGTTCGTCGGCCTGTACCTGCTGGTCGGCCTGGACTGGTCGGCAGCGGGCGCGCAGTACCAGATCGGCGTCGTGCTCGGCATCGTCACGGGCGTGTCCTACGCGGTGTACATGCTGTCGACGCGGCATGCGCAGCGCGGTGGCCACGTGCGCCTCGCGCCGGCGCAGCTGCTGTGCGTGACCTCGCTGCTGTGCGCGGCCGTGCTCGGCGTCGCCGCGTGGATCGAGGGCGACAGCTTCGCGATCCCGGACGCGCAAAGCTGGCAAGCGCTGCTCGGTCTCGCGTTCTTCGGCCAGGTGTTCGGCTGGGTGTTGCTGACCCGCGCGATGCCGCAATTGCCGGCCTCGCTGATCGGCCTGCTGCTGTTGCTGCAGCCGGCGCTGTCGTTCGTGTTCGACGTGATTCTGTTCGCGCGACCGAAGCGCGCGACCGACTGGCTCGGCCTCGCGCTGTCGCTGCTCGGCATCTTCATCGGCTCGTGGCGACCGGGCGCGCGCAAGCCGGCGATCGAAACCGCTGGCGCGGCGGAGCCGGAGTAGCCGGAGTAGCCGCGAAACGCCGGTTGCGCTCCGGCACCTGTCACGCATCCTGGGGAGGCATCGCGATGGAATCCCGCATCACGCAGGTCGGCGAGGCACTCCGCATCGATACGCCGGTCCCGCTCGCCGGGCGCCTGTTCGGCCTGCCGTTCGTGCTGGTCGGCGGCTGGCTCCTGAACACCCTGGGAGGCTCGATCGGCGACGTCGTGCGCGGCGATGCCGGCGTCGGCGAGATGCTGCCGGGCCAGCTGTTCCTGCTGCTGATGAGCGCGGCCTTCCTGCTGCCCGGCCTTGCGCTGGTGCTGACGCAGCATCACGCCGTGCTCGACCGCGTGCACGACTCGGTCGCCGTGGTTAGGCGTTTCCTGTTCGTGCGGCATACGCGCCAGCGGCGCCTGGGCGCGTTCGCACGCGTGCGCGTGGCCGAGCGCATCAAGCGCGAAAAGGAAGGCGCCGACACGGTCTCTTACGACATCGAACTGGTCGGGCCGCGCGAGGACGCGCTGCTGCTCGGCCTCGCCGACAGCCCCGCCGCCGGCCGCCGCCTCGCCGCCGAGATCGCCCGCTACCTCGCCCTGCCCGACGAGGCGCGCGGATCGCAGGGTGGGACGCAGCCGCGCGAAAGCGCAGGATGAAGCGCGGCGCGGATCGTAGGGTGGGACGCAGCCGCGCGAAAGCGCAAGGTGAAGCGCAACGTTCCACGGCGAGTCCCACCGTTGTCGAGGCGCCTCGGTGGGACTCGCGTCCATGCGCTGCGAATCATCCGATCGCCTCCTCGGCGCTGCGTCCCACCCTACGAGAGCGAGCCTCGCGGCGCGGGCGGCGTAGGGTGGGACACAGCCGCGCGAAAGCGCAGGGTGAAGCGCATCCTTCCACGGCGAGTCCCACCGTTTTCGAGGCGCCTCGGTGGGGCTCGCGCCCTGGCGCTGCGCTTCATCGAAGCGCTTCCTCGGCGCTGCGTCCCACCCTACGGGGTCAGCCGGCCCAGTCCGGCGCGAGTCGCCCCTCGCGCACGAAGCGATGGAACGAGGAGTGGCGCCATTCCGCTGCGCGTTGCACGTGGCCGTGCTTGACCGGATTGAAGTGCACGTAGTCGATGTGGCCTGCCAGATCACGCTCGTCGCGGATCGCGTGCTCCCAGTAGCGGCGCTGCCAAATGCCGCGTTCGCCCTGCCATCGACGGCTCGGTGAACGCGGCTCGGTGCGCGGCAAGCGACGCGAAAATCCTTCCTTGATCAATTTCCAGCGCAGAGCGAAGTCGGCGCTGCCGTCCGGCAGGGTCCATACCGCATGCAGATGGTCGGGCAGCACGACGATGGCGACTGTGCGGAACGGATGCAGGCGGCGTGTCCACGCATAGGCCGCGCGCAATGCGCCGATGTGGTCCACCAGCAGCGATTGCCCGCGGTCGGCGAGCGCGAGCGTGAAGAAATAGGTGCCGCCAAGCATCCAGACGCGTCGGTAGTTGGGCATGCGCGCAGCGTGCACGCCATGTCGCGCGCCGGCAGCCGCGAATCGTCGCGCGCGCCTGTACGACAACGGCGCTTCGATGCCGTCAGGCGCGCGTAGGGTGGGACGCAGCCGTGCGCCAACGTACGTCGAAGCGGAAATGTTCGGCGGCGAGTCTCACCGCTGTCGAGGCGTCTCGGTGGGACTCGCGTCCATGCGCTGCGCGTCATCGAAGCGCTTCGCAGCGCTGCGTCCCACCCTACGAGAGCCTCGCAGTGCGGGCGGCGTAGGGTGGGACGCAGCCGCGCGAAAGCGCAGGGTGAAGCGCAATCGTTCGGCGGCGAGTCCCACCGTCGTCGAGGCACTTCGGTGGGACTCGCGTCTTGGCGCTGCGCTTTATCGAAGCGCTCCTCGGCGCTGCGTCCCGCCCTACGAGAGCGAACCCTGTAGGGTGGGACGCAGCCGCGCGAAAGCGCAGGGCGAAGCGCACTCTTCCACGGCGAGTCCCACCGCTGTCGAGGCGCCTCGGTGGGACTCGCGCTCATGCGCTGCGCTCATCCGATCGCTTCCTCGGCGCTGCGTCCCACCCTACGGGGATGAGGGCGCCGGCGCCGAGGTGGATCGCTCAAAAGCGGTCGACGTGCCCGTGCCAGACGCGTACGCGGTCGCCGCGGCGGATGTCGGGGTTGTCGCCCTGCGTGATGCTGACGCGGCGGCCGTCGTCCATGCGCACGGTGAAGCGCCACGAATAGCGCGTCTCGCGGTTGCTCTTCTCGACTTGATGGCCGATCGCGCCGCCGGCGGCTGCGCCGCCGACGGTCGCGGCGGTGCGGCCGCTGCCCTTGCCGATCGTGCTGCCGAGCACGCCGCCGGCGACGGCGCCGATCGCGGTGCCGGCGCCCAGATGCGTGTCCTTGTGCCCGATCTGCTGCACCCCGACGACCGTGCCGCAGTCATGGCAGCCGCGGTCGTCGCGTTGCGCGAAAGCGTTGTCGGCGCCGGCGAACCCGATGCCCAGCAGGGCGACCATCACGTACTTGAGGACTTTCATCGGCCACCTCCTTCTCGGTTCTGCATGCGCAGGTGGATGCGCCCGGGCATTGAAGCAGCGGCCGACTGAATCATCCGTCAACCAGCGGCGCGTGGCCGGTGGCTGCAACTGCTCCTGCGGCCTCGCTCCGTTCCGCTTCGGCTTCGGCCACGAGCATCGCGCCTGCCGGCGCTCCCACAGGGAGCAGCGAAGCGTGGGTTGCGGTGGGAGCGGCGGAAGCCGCGATGCGGTTGCCTCTGCGGGCGGAACGCAGCGCGCCTGCCGGCGCTCCCACAGTGCGCTACGGCGTCATCGCGCCATCCATGGCGCTCGATCCTCTTCGGGTGGCTCCGCAGGACCGCTTCGCGTCCAGCGGTCTCGACCAGCGTCAGTCCTCTTCCGGCCGCGGCTTGTACGCCTCGGTCAGCTGCTTCTGCACCTGCGGCGGCACCGGTTCGTAGTGGCTGAACTCGATCGCGTAGCGGCCCTGGCCGCCGGTCATCGCCTTCAGTTCGGTCTGGTAGTCGGTGACCTCGGCCAGTGGCACCTGCGCCTTGATGATGATCTCGCCGCCGCGCAGCGAGTCGGTGCCGTTGATGCGCGCGCGCTTGCCGGCGAGGCTGCCGGTGACGTCGCCCATGTGCGCGTCGGGCACGTACACGTCGAGGTTCACGATCGGCTCGAGCACCTGCGGATGCGCCTTGGCGATCGCGTCGAGGAACGCCTTCTTGCCGGCGGCGACGAACGCGACTTCCTTCGAATCGACCGGATGGTACTTGCCGTCGTACACCGTCACGCGCACGTCCTGCATCTGGTAGCCGGCGACCGCGCCCGATTCGAGCACCTGGCGCACGCCCTTCTCGACCGCCGGGATGAACTGATTCGGGATCGTGCCGCCCTTGACCTCGTCGGCGAACTCGAAGCCGCCGCCGCGCGGCAGCGGCTCGATGCGCAGGAACACCTCGCCGAACTGGCCGGCGCCGCCGGTCTGCTTCTTGTGCCGGTGGTGGCCCTCGGCGCGCGCGGCGATCGTCTCGCGGTAGGCGATGCGCGGCGGCCGCGTCGTCACCTCCACGCCGTAGCGCTCCTTCATGCGCTCGAGCATCAGCTTCAGGTGCAGGTCGGACAGGCCGCGCACGATCGTCTCGTTGAGCTCCTTGTTGTGCTCGACGCGGAAGCACGGGTCCTCCTCGCCCAGCCGCGCCAGCGCGGCGGCGAGCTTCTGTTCCTGGCCCTTGTGCGCCGGCGCGACGGCGAGGCCGAACATCGGCTGCGGGAAGTCGATCGGCGCGAGGCGGATCTGGTCCTCGTCGTGCGAGTCGTGCAGCACCGCGTCGAAGTGGATCTCCTCGACCTTGGCGACCGCGGCGATATCGCCCGGGATCGCCTGCTCGATCTCGATGTGGTCCTTGCCCTTGACGCGGAACAGGTGGCCGACCTTGAACGCCTTGCGGCCGTCGTCGATGAACAGCTGCGTGTCGCGCTTGACCGTGCCCTGGTAGACGCGGAACACGCCGAGCTTGCCGACGAACGGGTCGTTGACGATCTTGAACACGTCGGCGATCACGTGGCGGGCCGGATCGGGCACGGCCTGGATCGGCTGCGCCTGCGCGCCGCTGCCTTTGACGAACGGCGGCGGATTGCCTTCGGCGGGATTGGGCAGCAGGCGCACGGCCAGGTCGAGCAGCTCGCGCACGCCGGCGCCGGTGCGCGCGGAGACGAAGCAGATCGGCACCAGGTGGCCTTCGCGCAGGCACTGCTCGAACGCATCGTGCAGCTCCTGCCCGGACAGGCCCGACTCGCCGTCCTCGAGGTAGCGGCCCATCACGTTCTCGTTGATCTCGACCACCTGGTCGATGATGTGCTGGTGCGCGGCGGCGACCGAGGAGAAATCGGCCTCGCCCTGCGGCGCGAAGAAGCAGTCGGCCACCGCCGCGCCGTGCCGCGCGGGCAGGTTGATCGGCAGGCACTCGCGGCCGAACTCGTCGCGCAGCGCCTCGACCAGCGCCTCCAGCTCGGCGCCGTCGTGGTCGATCTTGTTGACGATCAGGATGCGGCACAGGCCGCGCTGGCGCGCGCGTTCCATCAGCCGCCGCGTCGTGTGGCCGATGCCGCCGGCGGCGTCGACGACGATCGCGCAGGTCTCCACCGCGGCCAGCGCCGACAGCGTCGGGCCGCGGAAATCGGGGTATCCGGGCGTGTCGATCAGGTTGATGTGCGCGCCGTCCACGTCGACCGCGGCGAGCGCGCTGTTGATCGAGTGCTTGCGTTCCCTTTCCATCGGATCGAAGTCGGACACCGTGGTGCCGCGCTCGACCGAGCCTGCCGTCTGGATCGCGCCGCCGGCATGCAGCAGGGCTTCGAACAACGTGGTTTTGCCGGCGCCCGCATGTCCTGCGAGGACGATGTTGCGGATGTCTTGGATGCCGTATGACATGACTGCAGCCTCCCTGTGTGGATGGGCGAGGCCGTCATGGTCGTCCGCGCGGCGTCGGTGCCGGACGGGCGTGCGCCACGTGGGACGGTCATGGCGGGGACGCGCAAGCCCTCTGCGGAACCGGCGCGCCCGCATAGACTTGTCCCAACCTCGAAGCGGGTCAAGCTGCGATGCGTGAAACAGGTCGGCCGCCGGTGGTCTGCGTGCACGGTGCGGGCGCCGGCGGCTGGGAATGGAGCCTGTGGGCGCGCGTGCTCGCCGCGCGCGGTTTCGCCGTGCTCGCACCGGACCTGCGCCCGGCCGCCGGCGGCCTCGCCGCGACGCGGTTCGAGCACTACGCCGCGCAGGTCGTCGCCTGGTGCGGCGGCGCGGGCGAGGCGCCGGTGCTCGTCGGCGCCAGCCTCGGCGGCCTGCTCGCGCTCGCCGTCGCCGCCGCGGTACGGCCGTCCGCGCTGGTGCTGGTCAACCCGGTGCCGCCGCGCGGCATCGCGCCGCCGCCCGCTGCGCCGCATCCGGCGATCGTGCCGTGGGGCCGCGCGCGTTCGCTCGCCTCGACCCAGCGCGCATTGCCCGATGCCGACGCCGCCGCCTGCCTGTATGCGTTCCGGCGCTGGCGCGACGAGTCCGGCGCGGTGCTCGACGCCGCCCGCGGCGGCATCGCCGTCGCACGGCCGGACTGCGCGACCCTGGTGATCGCGAGCGAACGCGACACCGACGTGCCGCTCGCGCACAGCCGCGCGCTGGCCGCTTCGCTCGCGGCCGATTTCGAAGCGCTGCCCGGCGCCAGCCACGTCGCGCCGCTGCTCGGCCGCATCGCGCCGGACGTGGCCGCGCGCGTGGCCGACTGGCTCGCAGCGCGCGTGGCCTGAGCCGCTTTAGCCCTCCCCTTCAAGGGGGTGAGCCGGGCTTTCGATCGCTGCCGTCGGGCAGCGATCGCCGGCGAACGGCCGCACAGGGATGTGCGGACCGGGCGTGCGAGCGCAGGATGCGCGAGGGGTTGGGTGGGGCCGCTTTAGCCCTCCCCTTCAAGGGGGGGGATGGTGTTCGGTTTTCGCGTAACCGTTTCTGCAAAAACCGACCCGCGTCCCTGCGTTTTCCGCTCGCATCCCTGCGAGCGGGTTACTTCTCTTTGCTTGGCCATCGCACTGACGATCGTTCGGTACAAGCATCCATCCCTGGGGCGCCTGCCGCTCGACATCCCTGTCTCGCCCTCAGCCGCCTGAGGGCGGCTTCGACCCCAACAGCGGCGCCCTCCGGGCATCCTGCCCTGCGGGTGCGTGGTCGCCGGCCGGGGTTCGCCGACGGCACCTCCGTGTGCCGACGGCGAACGCGCGCGCATCGTGCGCGCGCCCCTGCGGGCTGATCCGTCCGGCGCCCACCGCCGCTGAAAGGGGACCCGGTAAAGCAGCGCGCTCCTGCGCGCAGAAGCACAAGCAAAGCCAACGGCATCAGCGAACGACCGCGGTAGAGTGCGATCCAAGTGTTTCTGCAAACACCCTCTCAGCCCGGCAGCTCGGCGGGCGGACTCGCCGCCGCCGGATCCATCCAGACCATCCCCCACATGTGCCCGTCGGGGTCGGCGAGGTCGCGGCTGTACATGAAGCCGAGGTCCTCGGCCGGGTTCACGTCGGCTTGCCCCCCGTGCGCCGCGGCGGCGCGGTTCATCGCATCGACGGCATCGCGGCTGTCCATCGACAGCGAGAGCATCGAGCCGCTCGTCCCGGCCGGCGGGAACGGCCGCTGCGTGAACGTGCGCCACTTGGCATGCGTGATCAGCATCGCGTGGATCGCCTCGCTCCACACCATGCAGACGGCGGTGTCGTCGCTGAAGCGCGGGTTCTGCTCGAATCCGAGGGCCTTGTAGAACGCGATCGAGGCCGTGAGGTCGCTGACCGGCAGGCTCACGAAGATCATCTTTGTCATGGGGTCTTCCTGTTGTTGTCCGAGGGGCCGACGCCTCCGCGCTGGGGGAGGCTCCACCCGTACGACGATCGATCGCCGCCCGAATCGACAACCGCGGGTCGATCGCGCCGGTGTCCGCGATCAGGTCGGTGCCGCCGCGCGTGCGCACCGCGGCTCTCCGCAGCGCGATTTAACGGCGCTTTAGCGCGCGCTGATTATGCTGCCGCGACTCCGCTATTCATCGACACCTTGCCGAGCCCGCGCCCGCCGTCCCCGCCGCCACCGCCGTCGTCCGATCGACCGTCGCTGTCGCAGCCGGCCGCGTTGCATTTCGCGACCGACGACCTGCCGTGGCAGCGCAGCCTGCGCTGGAGCGAGCCGCCGCGCGACCGCCGCCTGTTGTGGCTGGGCGGCCTGTTCGCGTTGCTGATCACGCTGGCCGAACTCGGCGGCTTCGCGATCGCCATGCGCGATTTCCGCGCGCTGCGGCCGCGCCCGTCGCCGCCGATCCAGGTCTCGCTGATCGTGCCGTTCGAGCAGCTGCCGCCACCGCCGCCCGAGCCGGAGCCGCCGATCGTGGCGCGTTCGAGCCGCATCGCGATCGCCCCGCCCGAGGTCAAGACCACGCCGCCACCGCCGCGCCCGGCCGAATCGGCCACGACCACGCAGGGGCGCCTCGGCAGCGCCGGCGCCGCCGCGCCGCAGTTGTTCAACCCGGACGGCTCGATCCGCCTCGGTGGCGGTGGCGCGCCGAGCCTGCCGAAGGCGCCAGCCAACCCGCGCGAAGCGGCCAAGGCGCGCTGGGCCGAGATCGAAGCGCGCGGCAACCCGCTCGACTGCCGCAAGACGCGCTTCGCCAAGGCGTTCGCGCCGGACGAGTCGGTTGGCAACGGCATCGCGCGCAAGTACCTCAAGTGGGTCGGCCTGGCCGACATGGGCGCGATCGCGCATGACAACGCCAAGCGCGCCCAAGCGGGTGGGTGCGAGCCGGCGGAGTAGGGACGAGGGGGCTTAAGTGAACCTGACCCCGTTTCGGACCCCGTTTCGCAGTTGTTCAACCCGGACGGCTCGATCCGCCTCGGCGGCGGCGCTCCGACCCTGCCGAAGGCCCCCACGAATCCGCGTGAAGCCGCCAAGGCGCGCTGGGCCGAGATCGAAGCGCGCGGCAACCCGCTCGACTGCCAGAAGACGCGTTTCGCCCAGGCGTTCGCGCCCGACGAATCGGCCGGCACCGGCGTCGCGCGCAAGTACCTGAAGTGGATAGGCCTGGCCGACCCGGAAGTGATCGCTCGCGAGCACGCAAGGCGCGCCGAAGCGGGTGGTTGCGAGCCGGTGAAGTAGGGCGGCGGGAGTGGGGTGTTTCCGTCGGGAGGTACAGGGGTACGGACGGACAAGAATGGGGTCGGGTTGACTTCATGAAAGACGGTAAGTAAACCTGACCCCGTTCTTTGCGTTCTTTGTGACCCCGTTCTTTAAAAGACGGTAAGTGAACCTGATCCCGTTCTTTGCCACAAGCCGGGCACGCGAGCCGGCTGGCCGTATTGTCGATCTGGAACACGATCACGCCTTCCACCGGGCGGAAGGCGACGTCGATCACGCGCTAGGGCGGCTACAATCCGAGAGCTTGGATAAAGAGGGTTCCATCCATGCGGCGTGCCTTCAAGCACCAGCCCGCCGCAACATCAGCGGGTCGTCAACCACACGGAACGCGAGAGAGTCCTGTTAGGGCGCAATTACGTAGAGCTTTTGCGTGAAAATTTGGACGTCATCCTGTCGATCAATCGTCCCGTTGAAGTTTGACATGCGTATTCCATAGTGGATTCACCAGGTGTGTTCGGTGTAATTATTTCAAGTGGCTCTTCTGGAATATTTATTCGTGTTTTGTCACTGTAATATTTGGTGATATTAATGAATTGGCTCTTTCTTCCATTGCAGTCGATCCTTATAAGGGAGTCGGCCCAAACCAGATACGCTTTGCTTGGAAAGCTTGTGCGCGCATATTCTATAAAGTCAGCGGTTGGCACAATCTTCACTTTGATAATTACAAATTCTCCATCTTTCCTAACGGAATTTGCGTCTATCCAAAGATTCGCGTCACTTGATCCTGGAATAATTTTCCAGCTTTCACCTTTAGAGTCTAAAAATATCAACTTATACCCTTGAAAGAGAATTAATAGGAACATCAAGGAGCCGACGGCCATAAGAAAATTGTCGAGCATACTGCTCGTGCGGTTGGACATCATTGATTCTCCTTTTGCGCCCTAATGCTGGAATTGAGCGGCGGCGGAGCCGTCCGCCTCGAATGATTGGTTAGGCTAACTCGCCGGTAAGCATTGCATTCATGAAGTCAACGGTGTGCTGGTACTTTGCTTTGACGTCTGGTGGCTGCAGATTGAAGTCGCCAAAGGTTGAGCGAAATGCTTCATAGAACTGCTCTGCCGTTAAGGGCGCGGAAACAGTCATATCGTTTTGAACGGCAGCAGGCCAGTTGACTGCGTGGCCTTCGATTGTGCCGGTCTTTACTGGTATTGACCAAGGCACGATGAGATTCTTGTTATCGCTGGTCATGCCAAGTGCCGCGGCACGACCAACGGCGGAGGGGCAAGCCACGATCCCGAGCCATTGCGCCGACTCCCCGTGCCGATACGCTTCAATAAGCGCCGGGCCGGCATACATTGACTTTGGTTGATTGATGAAGAATGTGCCATAAGCTACGGCTGCCCTCACGGGAACACATTTTACCAATGCCCTGTGAAAAAGAGTGACGACGGCAACAATTAGAGAACGAAGCGATAGATCAGAATCATCGATGGTGAAGAGCACAATCGTGTCGGAAAACATCACCGAACCGACCTTCTCGGGTAAGGCAACCCGAGCGCCAGCATCCTTAAACTCAAGCTCATAGCCGTTAACGGTTTCTAGACATTCAACGAGCCCTGAAAGCAAGTTCCAAGCTGCCTCAGCATCTTGCTCGACGAGCGTCGACATTCCCAGAATGTCGATGTGAGCAACGAATCTTTTGTCGTTTGCGGGCATGCTGATTCTTAGCCTAGCTACTATTCGGTTGTGAAATGAGGTGTAAGTCCGCAGTCTAACCCAGACCCGCGGACGCAGGTCGTTGGTGATGTTCTTCAGAAATCATCGGCTCCTCTCAGCCGCGCCGTCTAATTCTGCCGCCTAATCCCGCAGCCTTTCCCCGCTACGGCACTGGCCCCTCAAGCGATCCTCTCATTCAAAGTCCAGACCGGCAAGTCAACATCAGGTGCCGTGCGGAGCATTGGGACCCCATGGAGCCACCGCACCGCACCAGCACCCGCCCGCCCTCGTGCTACGCTGCTACCGACCCTCTCCGGCGCCGCGCGCCGCAATGTTTTCGAGGGACCTACCGGTGGCTCGCAAGGCATGCAGGATCGTGATGTACCGCTGTGCGTGGATCTGGACGGCACGCTGATCCATTCGGATCTGCTGGCCGAGTCGGCGTTCGCGCTGCTGCGGCGCAATCCGCTGTATCTGGTCTGCTTCGTGTTCTGGCTGGCGCGCGGGCGTGCGCGGCTGAAGCGCGAGATCGCCGCGCGCGTGACGCTCGACGTGACGCGCCTGCCGTACGACCGGCGCGTGTTGGCGTGGCTGGACGAGCAGGCGGATGGGCGCCGGCGCGTGCTATGCACGGCCTCGGATGCGCAGCTTGCGAGCGCGGTTGCGGCGCACCTGGGCCGCTTCGACGAGACGTTCGGCAGCGACGGCGTGCGCAACCTCGGCGGGCGGCACAAGCGCGCGTTGCTGAGCGAGCGCTTCGGCCGCGGCGGGTTCGACTACGTCGGCAATGCGCGCACGGACCTGGTGGTGTGGGCGCACGCGCGCCGCGCGATCGTCGCGAATGCGCCGGCCGGCGTGGTGCGCGCGGCGCACGCGACGTGCGAGGTCGAGCGCGTGTTCGAGCGCCGCGGCGGCGCGTGGCGCGCCTGGCTGGCCGCGCTACGCCTGCACCAGTGGGCGAAGAACCTGCTCGTGTTCGTGCCGCTGGTCGCCGCGCACGTGGTGTTCGTGCCGGACCTCGCGCTGCGCACGCTCGTCGCGTTCCTCGCGTTCGGCCTGTGCGCCTCGGGCGCCTACGTCGTCAACGACCTGTTCGACCTCGATGCGGACCGCCGCCATCCGCGCAAGCAGCACCGTCCGTTCGCGGCCGGGCGCCTGCCGCTGGCCGCCGGCCTCGTCGCCGCGCCGCTGCTGACCGCGGCGGCGTTCGCGGTCGCGTTCGCGCTGTCGCCCGGCTTCGCGCTGGTGCTGGCGATCTACGCGGTGACGACGCTGGCCTATTCGCTCGCGTTCAAGCGCGTGGCGATGCTCGACGTGGTCGTGCTGGCCGGGCTGTACACGGTGCGCATCTTTGGCGGCGCGGTCGCGATCGCGGTGCCGGTGTCGTCATGGCTGCTCGCGTTCGCGATGTTCCTGTTCCTGAGCCTGGCGATGGTCAAGCGCTACACCGAGGTGCGCCGCGTCGCCGCAAGCGAGGAGACGCAGGTGGCCGGGCGCGGCTACGGCGTGGGCGACCTCGGCCTGATCCAGTCGCTCGGCACGACCAGCGGCTACCTCAGCGCGTTCGTGCTCGCGTTGTACGTCGACAGCACCAAGGCCGAGGCGCTGTACCGCCACCATGCGGTGCTGTGGCTGCTGGTACCGATGCTGCTGTACTGGATCGGCCGCGTCTGGCTGCTGGCCGGGCGCGGGCACCTGCACGACGACCCAGTCGTGTTCGCGCTGACCGACAAGGTCAGCCTCGGCGTGCTGGCCGCGTTCGTCGCGGTGGTGGCGCTGGCAGCGGCGTAACCGTCCGCCGCGCGGGCACAAAAAAACCGGCCTGCGGGCGCAGGCCGGGAGATCGCATCCTTGCCCTGTGACTCCGTTGGGGAGTGGGGGAGCGCGCCATCCGTGGCGCGGAATGTCATCAGAAGCGGTATTCGGCGCTGACCGAGATCAGGTCCGGGCTGATCTTCAGGCTGTTCTTGTCGGCCTTGTAGTAGTCGTAGTTCAGGCCGAGGCTGAAGTTGTTGTTGAAGTCGTAGCCGAAACCAGCACCGGCGTACCACTTGTTGCTGGTGTCGTCGACCAGCACCGGCACGCCTGCGCCGTTCAGGTAACCGCCGCGGATGTCGGCGCGGAAGTAGCCGGCGCGACCGCTCAGGTACCAGTTGTCGGTCACGTTGTAGTGGCCGTTCACGCCGAGGTTCCAGCCCTTGACCTTGGCATCGCCCAGGCCGAGGTTGCTGAAGGCCGCTTCCGGCGAGACGCTGCCGAGCTTGGCGTAACCGCCTTCGACACCGAGCAGGAAGTTCGGCGCCACAGCCCAGCGATAGCCGACGTTCGCGGCATAACCCGTGTCATTGTCGTCATAGGCACCGTCGCTGAGGCTCGAGCGGCCGATGTTGCCGTTGACGAAGAAACCACCGGTGTTGTCGGCCGCGTGGGCGGCCGGAAGGGCAGCGAAACCGGCGGTGGCGAGGGCAATAGCGAGCAGCGTGTTCTTCATGGTTCTACTCCAACAGCTTGATTTGTCAGGGGGCATGGCACGTCACAGGTGCCGGGTCTTTTGACTTCCCCGGCCATCGATCGGTTCGACGGGCCGGTGGCGGACTTAAGATGGGATTCAGCCCTGCAATTTCAATACTGTGGAGTTCAGTAACGGTTTGGGTTCCCTGTGCTTGGGCTTTTGCGGCTGCGTCCCCCACTCAGCCCTTGCGCCGCCCCTGGCCGGCCGGCGTGCCGAGTTCGCGGTTCAGCAGGCCGGCCAGGCGCGCGGCGGCTTGGCGCACGCGCCGCTCGGCGAGCGGGCGTTCGCGGGCGAGGTAGCGCGCATCGAGGCGGTGGCCGCGCGGGTAGATCGCGCGCGTGGCGCGGCACGATTCCTCGGCCCACTGCACCGGCGTGCCGCCGGCGCGCAGCGGCGTCTTCGCCAGTCGCGCGGCCTGGGCCGGCCACGCCTGCCCGGCGCTGGCCAGCACCTGCGAGTCCCACACCGCGTGCAGGTTCGTGCCGCGCCCGCGCAGCTGCACCTGGTACTGGTTGCCGCCACGGTCGTCGCGGTAGCCGGCGTGCAGCGGCTGGTGTGCGTCGCCGACGAAATGCACGAGGAAACGCAGCGCCTCGGCGCGTTCGGCCGCCGGGCGCGAGCGGTCGCCGAGCACGCGCGCGTAGCGTTCGATCGCGGCGATGACGCACTGGCCGCCGGGGCAGTCGCGCTTGGCGTCGTAGCGGCAGCTCGGGCCGTCGAAGTTGACGAAATGCAGGCGCGCGGTGGCGCGGCCGAGTTCGTGCCGCGCCGGGTCGTTGCGCAGCTCGTCGGCCCACGGCGCGACGTCGGCCAGCGATTCGCGGCCGAGCAGCCGGTGCGCCTCGGCCTTCGCCGCCGGCGTCAGCTGGCGCTCGGCGAGGTCGCCGACGAGGCGGTGGCCGGCCGGGCCCCAGGCGTGGGCGAGGGCGGGCAGGGCGAGCAGCAGGCTGCACAGGAGCGAGGCGAAGCGGGGCATGGCGGATCCGTTGTCTGAAAATGGGAAAGCGTGATGAGGAGTGCGGCCACGGCGATCCCGGGCGGAGCGCAGGCCAAAGGGAACCGCCGAGTGTGCCATGCCGCGAAGACGTCGCGCGCGCTGGTCACGGGCGCGGCGCAGCGGGCATCATGGCCGCGTCCGGAGCGAATGGAGCGGGTGCGATGGCAGGCAGGCGGCGGGACGTGGAACGCAGGGGGAGCGAGGGCGGCAACGGTGCGGCCGCGCGCCGCCGGAGGCCCGGCGCATGATCGTCTACAGCTGCCATGGCGCGGCCAAGCACGTGACCGGTTCGTGCCACCTGGTCACCTGCAACGAGCGTCGCGTGCTGATCGACTGCGGCCTGTTCCAGGGCGACCGCGAGACCGAGGCCGGCAACGCCGAGCCGTTCGGCTTCGACCCGGCCAGCGTCGACGCGCTGCTGCTGACCCACGCGCACCTGGACCACTGCGGACGCATCCCCAAGCTCGTGCGCGAGGGCTTTCGCGGCCGCATTTACGCCACCGCCGCGACGCGCGAGCTGGCGCGCGTGGTGCTGCTCGACGCCGCCGGCCTGCAGGAAGAGGAGGCGCGCCGCGCGCAGCGCAGCGATCGCCGCGGCGAGGGCGTCGCCGCGCCGCTGTACACGATCGACGACGCGCTGCACGCGCTCGACTTCTTCGGCGGCGACGTCGCCTACGACGCGCCGGTCGAGGTCGCCGACGGCATCCGCGCGCACTTCCAGGACGCCGGCCACATCCTCGGCTCGGCCTCGGTCGTGCTCGACCTCGACGACGGCACGCGCCAGCGCCGCATGGTGTTCTCCGGCGACCTCGGCAGTCCGGGCCGGCCGATCCTGCGCGATCCGGTGCCGGCGCCTGAAGCCGACTACGTGGTGATGGAATCGACCTACGGCGACCGCCCGCACCGCTCGCTGGCCGCGTCGGTCGAGGAGCTGTACGAGGCGATCCGCAGCACCGTCGCGCGCAAGGGCAACGTGGTGATCCCTACCTTCGCGCTCGAGCGCGCGCAGGAGATCCTCTACTACCTGCACAGCGGCATCCGCGACGGCGCGATTCCCGGCCACGTGCGCGTGTTCCTCGACTCGCCGATGGCGATCTCGGCGACCGAGATCTTCCGCCGCCACCCGGAATGCTTCGACGCGGCGTTCCTCGCCGAACTGCGTCACGGCGATCCGTTCGCGATGCCGGGCCTGCATTTCACGCGCGAGACCGGCGAGTCGATGGCGATCAACACCATCGATGGCGGCGCGATCATCTTGGCCGGCTCGGGCATGTGCAATGGCGGGCGCGTGCGCCACCACCTCAAGCACAACCTGTGGAAGCAGCGCAGCAGCATCGTGTTCGTCGGCTACGCCGCGCAGGGCACGCTGGCGCGCCGCATCATCGACGGCGCGCGCGAGGTGCGCGTGTTCAACGAGGACATCCCGGTACGCGCGCAGGTGTGGACGATCAACGGCTTCTCCGCGCACGCCGACCAATCGGGTTTGCTGGCCTGGCTCGGCACCGCACCGCGCCGCCGCGTGCTGCTCGTGCACGGCGAGTACGGCCGTGGCATGAGCGCGCTCGAGGAGCAACTGCAGGCGCGCGGCCAGGCCTGCCAGATGCCGGGCCTGCACGAGCCGATCCTGATCGACTGACGAGACGCCCGTAGGCTGGACGCGCGCAGCGCGGCCGGCTGGGCGTCCGCAAGTGCGCCTGCCGGCCTGCGGCCGTCCAGCCTACTGCGCCGGGCCGTGCAGCACCGTGCCGGCCGCATCGCGCACGGTGACGTCGACCGCCACGCCGTGGCGCACGCTCTCGGTGACGATGCAGAAGTTCTCGAACTGCTGCAGCAGGCGCTCGATCTGCTGGTAGTCGGCCGCCGCCTCCGGCAGTTCGATCGTGACGCCGACGTGCGTCACGCGCAGGCGCCCCTGCTCGTTGCGCTCCAGCCGCGCCTGCGCGCGCGCGACGATCGTCGCCGGCGTGTTCTTGTATTTGCGCAGCGCGAACAGCAGGCTCGCGCTGAGGCAGTTGGCGACCGCCGCGACCAGCAGGCGCGACGGATTCGGGCCGGCATCGCCGCCGAGCGGCGCCGGTTCGTCGGTCAGCAGGGCCGGTATCGACGTGTCGTCGAACGCGACGCGGAACGCGTAGTCGTGCTCCTGCGTCAGCGTCAGGCTGAACTCCTGGACTTCACTCATGCGGATTCTCCTTGGGACTTTGCGCGGACGGTTGCAAGGGCGCATCTTAGCCCTCCCCTTCAAGGGGAGGGTTGGGTGGGGATGGTGTTCGGTTCCTGCGCCACGCCCGGCTCGCCGCGGCGGTTGAGCCAGGCGTAGTAGAGCAGCGGGATCACGACCAGCGTCAGCACGGTCGAGACGAGGATGCCGAAGATCAGCGCGACCGCGAGGCCGTTGAAGATCGGATCGTCGAGGATGAAGAACGCGCCGAGCATCGCCGCCAACGCGGTCAGCGCGATCGGCTTGGCGCGCACCGCGCCTGCACGGATCACCGCGTCCTCGAGCGAGGCGCCGGCGGCGCGCGCGTGGTTGATGAAGTCGATCAACAGGATCGAGTTGCGCACGATGATGCCGGCCAGCGCGATCATGCCGATCATCGAGGTCGCGGTGAACTGCGCGCCGAGCAGCGCGTGGCCGGGCATCACGCCGATCACGGTCAGCGGGATCGGCGCCATGATGATCAGCGGCACGACGTAGCTGCGGAACTGCGCGACGACCAGCAGGTAGATCAGCAGCAGGCCGACCGAGTAGGCCAGGCCCATGTCGCGGAACGTCTCGTAGGTGATCTGCCACTCGCCGTCCCACTTGACCGAGAACGCGGCGGTGTCCTCGGGCTGCGCGATGAAGTGCTGCGCCAGCTGCTGGCCGTCGAGCGGCGCGCGCGCGAGCGCGGCGACCTCGGCGAACATGCCGTACAGCGGGCTGTCGGTGCGCCCGGCGACGTCGCCGGTCACGTACACGACCGGCAGCAGGTCCTTGTGCTGGACCGCCTTCTCCCAGTTCGCCTCGCGCACCTTGACGACCTCCGACAGCGGCACCAGCGTGCCGCCGGTGCTGCGCACGCGCAGCGCGAGCAGCTGGTCGAGCGCGGCCTGGTCGCCGGCCGGCAGGCGCAGGCGCACTGGCACGGCGTACTTGGAGCGGCCATCGTGCACGAACGTCGCGTCGTTGCCGCCGAGCGCGGTGCGCAGCGCGTCGACGATCGCCGCCTGCGACAGGCCCAGGCGCGCGGCGCGCTCGCGGTCGACCACGACGATCTCGCGCGGCGAGTCGGCCTCGACGCTGGTGTCGAGGTCGACCAGGTCGGTGTTGGCGCGGAAGCGCTGCTCCAGTGCGAGGCCGAGCGTGCGCGCACGTGCATAGTCCGGGCCGTAGATCTCGGCCACCACCGGCGCCAGCACCGGCGGGCCCGGCGGTACCTCGACGACCTTGACCGAGGCGCCGTGGCGCGCGCCGATGGCGGCCAGCGCGGGGCGCACGGCGAGCGCGATCGCGTGGCTCTGGCGCGAGCGCAGGTGCTTGTCGACCAGGTTCACCTGCAGGTCGCCGACGTTGGCGCCGCTGCGCAGGTAGTACTGGCGCACCAAGCCGTTGAAGTTCATCGGCGCCGAGGTGCCGGCGTAGCCCTGGTAGTTGAGCACCTCGGGCACCTGGTCGAGCGCGCCGGCCAGTTCCACCAGCACGCGGTTGGTCTCCTCCAGCGTGCTGCCCTCGGGCATGTCGACGACGACCTGCAGTTCGCTCTTGTTGTCGAACGGCAGCATCTTCATGACCACCGCGCGCACAACGACCAGGCCGACCGCGGCCAGCACCAGCGCGGCCATCGCCGCGAACAGCCAGCGGCGCCGGCGCGGTGCGCGTTCGTCGGCGAGGAACGGGTGCAGCAGGCGCGTGAACAGGCGCTGCAGGCGGCCGTCGCCGGCCTCGGCGGCGCCGCTACCGGCCGGCGGTGCGTGGCGATGCAGCAGCTTGAGCGACAGCCACGGCGTGACGATCAGCGCGATCAGCAGCGACAGCAGCATGCCGGCGCTGGCGTTGATCGGGATCGGGCGCATGTACGGGCCCATCAGGCCGGACACGAATGCCATCGGCAGCAGCGCCGCGATCACCGTGAACGTGGCCAGGATGGTCGGCCCGCCGACCTCGTCGACCGCGAGCGGGATCGCCTCGCGCAGGCTGCGCCCGCCCAGCGCCATGTGGCGGTGGATGTTCTCGACGATCACGATCGCGTCGTCGACGAGGATGCCGATCGAGAAGATCAGCGCGAACAGCGACACGCGGTTGATCGTGAAGCCCATGCCCCACGAGGCGAACAGGGTCAGCGCGAGCGTGATCACGACCGCGCTGCCGACCACGATCGCCTCGCGCCAGCCGAGCGTGGCGAGCACCAGCAGCACCACCGACAGCGTCGCGAAGACGAGCTTCTGGATCAGCTTCTGCGCCTTGTCGTCGGCGGTCTGGCCGTAGTCGCGCGTGACGTCGACGTGCACGCCGGCCGGGATGACGAGGCCCTTCATCGCCTCGACGCGCTGCCCGATCGCGCGCGTGATGTCGGCCGCGTTGGTGCCGGGCTTCTTCGCGATTGCCAGCGTCACCGCTGGCGCGAGGTGGTCCTTCGGCCCGGCCTTGCCGGCTGGTGCGCCGTACCAGACGTAGCGCGTGGCGAGGTCGGCGCCGCGGTGGATGCGTGCGACGTCGGACAGGTACACCGGCGCACCGTCCTTGAGGCCGATCACCAGCTGCGCGACCTCGTCGGCGTCGGCGAGGAAGGTGCCGGCGGTGACCGGCCGGTCCTGGTCGGCGGCGATGCGCTCGCCGGCCTGCGCGACGACGTTGGCCGCGGCGAGCGCGCGCGCGAGGTCGTCGGCGGCGAGGCCGTAGGCGGCCAGGCGCGTCGCGTCGAGCTCGACCACCACCGCGCGGTCCGGCGCGCCGATCGTGTAGACGTCGCGCGTGCCGGGCACGCGCTTGAGTTCGGTTTCCAGCGTGTGCGCGACCTCGGCCAGCTCGATCGCGCCGCGCTCGGCGTCGTCGGTCCACAGCGTCAGGCTCATCACCGGCACGTCGTCGATGCCCATCGGCCGCACCAGCACCGGGCCGGCGCCGAGCGCCTGCGGCAGGCGGTCCTTGTGCGACTCGATCTGGTTGTACAGGCGCACCAGCGCGTCGCGTCGCGGCACGCCGACCTGGTACTCGACCGTGACCACGGCGTTGCCGGGGCGGCTGATCGAGTAGACGTGCTTGACGCCCTCGATCTCCGACAGGCTCTGCTCGAGCGGGAACGCGACCAGGTTCTCGACGTCGTCGACGCTGGCGCCGGGGAACGGCACGAACACGTTGGCCATCGTCACGTCGATCTGCGGCTCTTCCTCGCGCGGCGTGATCAGCACGGCGGCGAGGCCGAGCAGCAGCGCGGCGAGCGCCAGGATCGGCGTCAGCGGCGAGGTCAGGAAGGCGCGCGCAAGGCGCCCGGACAGGCCCAGCCGAGGTTCAGTCATGGCGCTGGCCCGCGATGTGGAGGCCGGCCGCGACCGGATCGGTCGCGATCGCCTCGCCCGGCGCGAGGCCGGCCAGCACCTCGACGCGCTCGCCGTAGCGGTGGCCGAGGCGCAGCTGGCGCAGGCTCACGCGCGCGCCGTCGACGACGTAGACCGCGCTGACCTCGCTGCGCTGGACCAGCGCCGACAGCGGCACCAGCAGGCGCGTGGCGACGCCGGTCACGAATGCCGCCTTGACCGTCATGCCGGGATTGAGGCCAGTGTCCTGCTCGGGCAGTTCCAGGCGCACCTTGAACGTGTGCGTGGACGGATCGGCATACGGGAACAGCGTGACCGTCTTCGCCTCGATGCGGCGGCCATCGTCGAGCACGACTGCGGCCTGCTTGTGCGCGCGGATCGCGGCGACGTCGCTCTGCGGCACGTCGACGTTGACGCGCAGCTGGCTGAGCGAGATGCCGGCGATCAGCGGCTGGCCCGGCTGCACCGATTCGCCGACCTGCACGAAGCGCTGCGTGACCAGCCCCGAGTACGGCGCGCGCACGACGGTGTAGTCGACCTGCTCGCCGGCCGCGCGCAGCGCCGCGCGCGCGGCTTCGAGCGCGGCCTTGGCCGAGTCGCGCCGCGCGGTGGCCTGGTCGAGCTGCGAGCGCGAGACGAGCTTGCGCGCGTAGATCTCGGCGATGCGCTGGTAGTCGGCCTCGGCGTTGCGGTACGCCGCCTCGGCGCTGTTCACGTCGGCCTGGCCGCGCCGCCTGGCCGACAGCTGCTCGACGTCGGTGAAGCGCACCACGACCTCGCCGGCCTTGACGTAGTCGTCGACGTCGAACGGCAGCTCCAGCACGCGGCCGGCGGTCTGCGCCGACAGCGTGGCCTGGTTGACCGCCTCGATCACGCCGTCCCAGATGCGCTCGGCGCGCGCCGGTTCGGCGTTGACGACCAGCGTCGCCAGCGTGGGCGCCGCCGCGGCCGGCGCGGCCGGTTCGTGGCTGCGCCCGCAGGCGCCGAGCAGCAGCGCGGTCGCGGCGATTGGCCCGAGGAGGAGGGTTCGCTTCATGAACGGGTCCTGGTCACTCGGTGGCGGACGGGGCGTGGCGTCACTGGAACGCGCAGCCGGGCTTGACGCCGAGCTTGCGCAGCACGATCGCGGCCGGGCAGAAGCCGGTGAACGCGGTCTGCAGCAGGTTGACGCCGACGAACAGCGTCAGCAGCAGCCACCACGGCGAGACGAAGTAGGTCAGCGCGACGCTGAGGATGATCATGCAGCCGGCAAAGGCCATCACGGCGCGGTCGAGGGTCATGGCAGGTCTCCTGTCTATCGGTCGGGGAATCGTCTGGCGGTTCAGCCGGCGCCAGTGCCGGGCTTGATGCGCTCGATGCCGAGCGCCTTCATCAGGTACTTCTCGTAGATCGGCTCGCTGGTGCCCGAGCGCATCTTGGCCATGAAGTATTTTTCGAACGCGACCTTGGCCAGGTGCACCCACTTGCCGACCTTGGCCCAGGTCACGTTGCGCGGCGGGATCTGCGGCAGCGCGACGAAGGCGGCGCCGGTGTCGCCCATGTCGGCCAGGCACACCGCGTTCCAGGTCGCCTCGGCGCTGGCCGCGCGGCCCTCGATCTCGGCCTTGATGTTGGCGACCAGGGTCGAGACCATCGACTCGATCATGAAGCCGGTTTTCGGCGCGCCGGTCGGCACCGGCGTCGGCTCGACCGGCGGGATCGCCACGCACACGCCGGCTGCGAACACGTTCGGGAACTTCGGATTGCGCTGGTGTGCGTCGATCTGCACGAAGCCGCGCGGATTGACCAGGCCCTCGACGCCGCGCACCGCGTCGACTCCGGTGAAGGCCGGGATCACCATCGAGTAGGCGAACGGCAGCTCGTGCTGCTGCAGCGGCTGGCCGCGCGCGTCGAGCTCCTCCACGCGCATCTTGCCGCGCTCGACCTCGAGCACGCGCGCGTTGGTGATCCAGCGGATGTGGCGCTGGCGCAGCTCCGATTCGAGCAGGCCCTTCGAATCGCCGACGCCGCCCAGGCCCATGTGGCCGATGTACGGCTCGCTCGTCACGAACGTCATCGGCACGCGGTCGCGCAGCTTGCGCCGGCGCAGGTCGGCGTCGAGGATCATCGCGAACTCGTAGGCCGGGCCGAAGCAGCTCGCGCCCTGCGCCGCGCCGATCACGACCGGCCCCGGCTGCTTGAGGAATTCCTGGTAGGCCGCCCACGCGCCGAGCGCGTGCGGCGTCGTGCACACCGATTGCGTGTGGCCGCCGTGCGGGCCGAGGCCGGGCACCTCGTCGAAGGCCAGGCGCGGCCCAGTCGTGATGACGAGGTAGTCGTAGGTGAACTCGCGCCCGTCCTGCACGACCACGCGGTTGTCCTGCGCGTGGATCGCCGTGGCCGGCGCATCGACGAACTCGATGCCGTGGCGCGCCAGCGCCGGGCCGACCTCGACCTGGATGTCCTTCGGCTCGCGCCAGCCCACCGCGACCCACGGGTTGGACGGCGTGAAGCTGAAGCGCGCGCCGTCGCCGATCACGGTCACGCGGTGCTGCGCGCCGAGCGCGGCCTTCATCTCGTAGGCGGCACTCATGCCGCCGATGCCGGCGCCGATGATCACGATGTGGGCCATGGCTGGGACTCCCGTTGGGCGGCCGCGTGGGCCGAGGAGCACCGGCCACTTTACGCCGGTGCGCTGGATAAGGAATCTATAAATTAGTAGTAGCTTATTTAGCAATGACGCATGCTGTCAAGCCCGTCGGCGCCGGGACGGCCGGGGCAGGGTGTGCTTAGTTCAGCTAAACCTTAATTAGGGATCGTGCATAATGTGCGCATGTCCCCCAGGCAGGAAGAACCGACCATGACCGCATCCCCCCTCAGCGCGCAGGAGCTCGTCGCCGCCGCGCGCGGCGCGATCGAGGAAATCCCGGCGGCCGAGCTGGCCCGCCGCGTCGCGGCCGGCGCCGCGCTGATCGACGTGCGCGAGCCGGCCGAGTTCGCCGAAGGCCACATCGCCGGCGCGACGAACATCCCGCGCGGCGTGCTCGAGTTCCAGGTCGAGGCGCATCCGGCGCTGGCGTGCACGACGGCGCCCGAGCTGGCGCTGCGCGAGCGGCCGCTGCTCATCTACTGCCGCACCGGCGGGCGCGCCGCGCTGGCGGTCGAAAGCCTCAAGCGCATGGGCTTCAGCGCGGTCGCCTCGCTCGCCGGAGGCATCCTCGCCTGGCAGGCCGAAGGGCGTGCGCTCGCCCAGGAGGGCTGAGCCATGCCGCGCACGTCCTCGCGCAGTGCCGCGGCGTCGAAGCCGGCGGCCGCGCGCAACCTCGATCTCGACAGCATGCGCCGGCACGCCGACGAGGCCGCCGCGCTGCTGAAGGCACTGGCCAACGGCCAGCGCTTGCGCATCCTGTGCATGCTGGTCGACGGCGAGCAGTCGGTCGGCCAGCTCAACGAACAGCTCGACCTCAGCCAGTCCGCGCTGTCGCAGCACCTGGCCAAGCTGCGCGAGGAAGGGCTGGTCACGACGCGCCGCGAGGCGCAGACGATCTACTACAGCCTCGCCAGCGGCCCGGCCGGCCACCTGATCGGCGCGCTGCACGAGATCTACTGCACGGCCTGAGCGCCTGCCGCCCGGCGCGACCAGGCCGCGATGCAGGGTGGGCCGCAGCCGCGCAGCGGCGAGTCCGACGCCTGGACACGACGATGGTGGGACTCGCGCCTTCGGCGCTGCGTCCCACCCTTCTATGAGTTCAGGCTTGTCAAGCCCCGCCGCTGGTTTCTCTGTCGCTGTTGCTCGCTAAGTTCACCTGGTCGTCGATCGCGTGGCTTGCGTTGCGTCGGTGTTTCGCCGTGGGCGCCGCAGCGCTCCACCACCTTCTATCCGCTCGTTGTCCGAGCCGTTCCCCGTTTGCGCGATGCACCGGGTCACCGAACTTCAATGAAGCGCGCCCCTTCTACGAATGTCGGTCTTTCCGACCCGGGTGGGACGCGGGCGCGCTTCGGCAACGCCAACCGCTCGATTCCTCTGCGTTACTCGTTTGCCGCACGCGACTCCTTACGCCGCCTTCAGGCGCGCGCCCTGGGGGATTTCGCCCAACTGCACGTAGCGCCACAGCGCCACCGCCAGCTTGCGCGCCACCGCCACGATCATCACGCGCTTGCCGCGCTTGCCCGCACCCTGCGTGCGTTCGCGGAACCAGCGCGTGATCGCGCTGTCCGGCTGCAGCCGCAGCCACAGCCACGCCAGCTCCACCAGCAACGCGCGCAACTTCGGATCGCCCGCCTTGCTGATGCCCTGGTCCTGCCGCAGCGTGCCGCTGTCGTAGGGCGTGCCGGTCAGGCCCACGCACGCGCCCACCTGGCGCCGGTTGTCGAACGTGCGCCAGAACAACTGCGTCGCCAGGGCGGTGGCGCCGACCGGACCGACGCCGCGCAGATGTGCCAGATGGTTGATCGTCTGCGTCGTCGCGGCGGGCAGGTCGGCCTGCTGCGCTTGCCATTCCTTGAGTTTGGCCTCGATCAGCTCCAGCCGAGCCAGTTCGACCACCAGCGCCGCCTGCAGCTGCGCGCCCAGCGGCGTACCGGCGAAGGTCCGCAGGGCGCCATCGCGCAAGTCGCTGCGCCACGTCCTGGACCGCTCCCAGATGCCCTGCGTGCGCAGCTTCTTGGTGATCCGGTCCTCGACGCTGCGATGTTCCGTCTTCAACCGGTCGCGCTCGCGCTGCCACTCGCGCGCATCCTCGGCTTCGACGCTCGGCACGCGCACCATGCGCAAGGCGCGCTCGTCGCCACCCAGCCAGTACCACAACGCCAGCGACAGCGCCTCGCCGTCCAGCCGGTCCGTCTTCGCCCGCCGCGCGCGGCGATCCACCGGCAGGCTCACCGGGTCGATCACTTCCGCTTCCACGCCCGCCGCGCGCAGCGCGCGCACCAGCCAGAAACCTTCCTGGCCCGCCTCGTAGGCCACCACCACGCGCGCATCCATCGCCACGTTCAACTTGCGCCGCGCTTCGTCCAGCTCCGCCCGCAGCGCCGCAAACCGTTCCGTCGCCGTCGCCTGAGCCAGCACACGCCGACGCTGACGGCGCAATCCACCGGTCGTGCTCACCACCACCCACTTCGCCGCGGCGATCTCGATCGCTACCGCCATCTGGCACACTGTTGTCGGGGTCGTCGTCATCTGCGTGTCTCCTCTTTCGTCGGAAGAGATGCCAGTGTCGGCGACCCCGCCCTTGGCTCATAGGGTCTACGACCCGCGATGCCCTTGATGTTGGGGCGCGAGCCATCGCCGCTTTTGTAGGGTGGGCCGCAGCCGCGCAGCGGCGAGTCCCACCGCCCGCTCGCAACGACGCCGGGCCGCGGCCTTCCGCGCTGCCTTCCCGCCATCCCGACGGCGCCGCTTGACAGCGCCATCATTTACGCCTGTAATCGTGCCCGTCATTTACGGGTGTAAACGATATGCGCATCAGCGAAGCCGAAAGCGTGGTGATGGACGTGCTGTGGCGGGCGCAGGCGCCGCTGGGCGCCGACGACATCGTCGCCGCGGTCGCCGCCGCCCAGGACTGGCAGGAGGCGACGGTCAAGACGCTGCTGAACCGCCTGCTGAAGAAGAAGGCGATCGCCGCCACGCGCGACGGCCGGCGCTACCTGTACCGCGCGATCACGCGGCGCGGCGATTACGTGCACGCCGAGAGCACGAGCCTGCTCGATCGCCTGTTCGGCGGCCGCGTCGCGCCGCTCGTCGCGCATTTCTCCGAACGCCACAAGCTGTCGAAGAAGGACATCGCCGACCTGCGCAAGCTGATCGAGGAGCTCGACCATGAGCGCTGACCTGTATGCCGGGCTGGTGAACCTGACCGTGGCCGGCTCGCTGGCGCTGCTCGGCGTGCTGGCCGCGCGCGGCTGGCTGCGGCGCCGCTTCGGCGCGCAGCTCGCCTACGCGGCGTGGCTGATCGTGCCGCTGACCGTGCTGGCGGTGCTGCTGCCGGCGCCGCTGCAGCCGCTGACGACGGTCCTGCAGGTCGCGCCGGTCGCTGCCGCGCCAGCGCCGGGCGCGATCGCGCTTGAGGCGCCGATCGACTGGCGCACGTGGCTGCTGCTGGCGTGGGGCCTCGGTGCGGTCGCGCTGGCGGCGTACTTTGCCTGGCAGCAGCGCCGCTACCGGCGCAGCCTCGGCCGCCTGTGCGTCCGCGGCCCGCGCATCGTGGCGGCCGAACACGCACATGGCGGCCCGGCGCTGCTCGGCGCATGGCGGCCGCGCCTGGTGCTGCCGGCCGACTTCGGCACGCGCTACACGCCATCCGAGCGCGCGCTGATCCTCGCGCACGAACGCGTGCACCTCGCGCGCGGCGACACGCGCATCAACGCGGCCGTCGCCGTGCTGCGCTGCCTGAACTGGTTCAACCCGCTGATCCACCTCGCCGCCACGCGCTTGCGTTTCGACCAGGAACTGGCCTGCGACGCGGCGGTGATCGCGCGCTTTCCGCATGCGCGCCGGCGCTACGCCGACGCGATGCTGAAGACGCAACTGGCCGGCGCTGGCGCGCTGCCGGCCGGTTGCCACTGGTCCTCCACCCACCCGTTGAAGGAGCGAATCGCCATGCTGAAACAGCCATTGCCGACGCGTGCGCGCCGGCTTGCAGGAACCGCACTCGTCGCGTTGCTCGGACTGGGTGGTGCGTATGCCGCGTGGGCGGCGCAGACGCCGCGGCCAGCCACCGCCGCGGCCACGCCTCAGGTCGATGCGCAGCTGACGATCGCCGTCGACGGCGGCGCGGCAAAAGCCGTGCGCCTGGTGCATCCGCTCGGTGCGCCGTTCGGAGTCAAGAGCGACGATGCCGCCCCCGCGTGGGATGCGGAATTCGTCGCGCAGGCGGTCGACGGCGGCAACATCGAACTGGCCACGCGGCTGCATCGGGACGGACGCCTGATCGGCGAACCAGTGATCGTAGCCAAGCCCGGCCAGCCGGCCTCGATCGAAGTGGGTGAGCCGGGCAAGCCGCGCTTCCGCGTGCAGGCGACGCTTGCGCTGCGTGACGGCGATGCCGATGCGAAGCCAGCGGTAGCGATGTCCGCGGCCGACCGCGAAGCGGGCTACGCACGGCTGAGCCCGCCGCGCTATCCGCCCGCCGCGATCGGGCAGGGCGTCGAAGGCCTCGTCATCGTGCAGGCCGACATCGACGCCAGCGGCGGCGTGACCGCGGCGCGCGTCGAACGCATCGAGCCGCCAACCGCCACTGCGCTCGGCGAGGCGGCGCTCGATGCGGTGCGGCAGTGGACCTTCACGCCGGCCCGGCGCGACGGCCACGCCGTCGCCGGCCAGGCGCTGGTGCCGCTGCGCTTCTCGCTCGACTCGACGAAGCCGCCGTCCGCCGCACCGGCACTGCCGCCCGGCGCGCTGGACCTGCTCGAGGTGCGCGGCACGTCGTCGCACTGACCTGCGGGCGCCACGCGCTTCCGCCTGAAGCGGCGGCGCGTGGCGCGCGTCGGGATTGGCTCCGCAGCAATGGATCTGTGCGCGCGGGCGATGGGGCCTTTAGAATGCGCACCCCGCATTCCCGCCCACTCCGAAGGAGCCGGTTCATGGCAGTCAAAGTCGCGATCAACGGTTATGGCCGCATCGGCCGCAACATCCTGCGTGCGCTGTACGAGTCCAAGCGCAACCACGAGATCCAGATCGTCGCGATCAACGATCTGGGCAACGCCGAGACGAATGCGCACCTGACGCAGTACGACACCGCGCACGGCAAGTTCCCGGGCGAAGTGTCGGTCGATGGCGGCGACCTGATCGTCAACGGCGACCGCATCAAGGTCTGCGCCGAGCGCGATCCGGCCAAGCTGCCGTGGGGCGAGCTCGGCGTCGACATCGTGCTCGAGTGCACCGGCCTGTTCACCTCGAAGGCGAAGGCCTCGGCGCACATCGCCGCCGGAGCGAAGAAGGTCATCATCTCGGCCCCGGGCGGCAGCGACGTCGACGGCACCTTCGTCTACGGCGTCAACCACGAGCAGATCACGGCCGAGCACACGGTCATCTCGAACGCCTCGTGCACGACCAACTGCCTCGCGCCGCTGGCCAAGGTGCTGCACGAGAAGATCGGCCTCGTGCACGGCCTGATGACGACGATCCACGCCTACACGAATGACCAGGTGCTGACCGACGTCTACCACTCCGACCTGCGCCGAGCGCGTTCGGCGACGATGAGCCAGATCCCGACCAAGACCGGCGCCGCTGCCGCGGTCGGCCTGGTGCTGCCGGAGCTGAACGGCAAACTGACCGGCTTCTCGATGCGCGTGCCGACGATCAACGTGTCGGTGGTCGACCTGTCCTTCGTCGCCGCGCGCCCGACCACCAAGGAAGAGATCGACGCCGCGATCAACGAGGCCGCGAACGGCTCGCTCAAGGGCATCCTCGGCGTCAACAACAAGCCGCTGGTCTCGGTCGATTTCAACCACAACCCGCACAGCTCGGTCTACGACAGCACGCTGACCCAGGTCATGGGCGGCACGCTGGTCAAGGTGCTGTCGTGGTACGACAACGAGTGGGGCTTCTCCAACCGCATGCTCGACATGACGCTGGTGCTCGCCAACGCCAAGTGAGTTCAGGATGAACTCATCCCGTGCAGGCCATGGATGGCCGGTGACACGGGATCCAGCTTTTACACGAAGGCCGGCGCATGCCGGCCTTTGTGCGTTCGGCGCCCCGCAAGCAACACCATCCCCTCATAAATCCTCCCCTTCAAGGGGAGGGTTGAACCTGCCCCTCCTGATCGGAGGCCAAGAAGCGATACTTGAGTCGCTACTTGGAGTTCAACA
>JAACZU010000023.1 GCA_009996615.1 Rhodanobacteraceae bacterium
TTGAACTCCAAGTAGCGACTCAAGTATCGCTTCTTGGCCTCCGATCAGGAGGGGCAGGTTCAAGAGTCCCATGGGGATGATGCCGCCATGGCACGCTCGCCCGAATGGCGCGCTAGCGACGCGGTTTGCCGAGGCCTCCGAGGCACTGGCGGCCACGTTGCGCGATGCCGAGCACGCGATCACGCGGCGCGGTAGCGCGGGCGTCGAGGCCGCGCGCGCATTCGGTGACGACCTGCTGGGTGGCGCGCGCCACCTGCAACGCTCGACGCGCACGCTGCTCGCCGAACGGCCACTCGAAACGTTGCTGGTGATCGGTATCGCCGGATTCGCGATTGGCTGGATTGCACGGCGCGCGCGCGATCTGCACCTGCAGCACGTGCAGCGGCCGGCACCGGCGCAGCGACCGGCCACCGCGCGAGCGGGCGGCCGGCCGCGCTCGCGGGCAACGAAATGATCCGCGGCGGCCGGAGTGCCCGGCCGCCTCGTATCAGATCATGTAGTACATCTGGTACTCGAGCGGGTGCGTCGCCGCGCGGAAGCGCGTGACTTCGGCCATCTTCACCTCGATGTAGGCGTCGATCAGGTCGTCGCTGAACACGCCGCCAGCCTTGAGGAAGCCGCGATCCTTGTCGAGCGCTTCGAGCGCCTGGTCGAGCGAGTGGCACACGGTCGGGATGTTCTTCTCCTCCTCCGGCGGCAGGTCGTACAGGTCCTTGTCGGCCGGCGCGCCCGGGTCGATCTTGTTCAGGATGCCGTCGAGGCCGGCCATCATCAGCGCGGTGAAGGTGAGATAACCCGACTGCATCGGATCGGGGAAACGCACCTCGATACGGCGCGCCTTCGGGCTGTGCACGAACGGGATGCGGCAGCTGGCCGAGCGGTTGCGCGCCGAGTAGGCGAGCATGACCGGCGCCTCGAAGTGCGGCACCAGGCGCTTGTAGCTGTTGGTGGTCGCGTTGGCGAACGCGTTGATCGCGCGCGCGTGCTTGAAGATGCCGCCGATGTAGTACAGCGCGGTCTGCGACAGGCCGCCGTAGAGGTCGCCGGCGAACAGGTTCTGGCCGTTCTTGGCCAGCGACTGGTGCACGTGCATGCCCGAGCCGTTGTCGCCGACCAGGGGCTTGGGCATGAAGGTCACGGTCTTGCCGTACTGGTGCGCGACGTTCTTGATCACGTGCTTGAGCGTCATCAGCTCGTCGGCCTTGCGCACCAGCGTGTTGAAGCGCGTGCCGATCTCGCACTGGCCGGCGGTGGCGACCTCGTGGTGGTGCACCTCGACGACCTGGCCGACCTGTTCGAGCACCTTGCACATCTCGCTGCGCAGGTCGTGCAGCGAATCGCACGGCGGCACCGGCAGGTAGCCGCCCTTGACGCCCGGGCGGTAGCCGGAATTGCCGCCCTCGAAGCGCTTGCCGGTGGCCCACGCCGCCTCCTCCGAATCGATTTCGTAGGAGACATGGCCCATCTCGTTGCGGAAGCGCACCGAGTCGAAGATGAAGAACTCCGGCTCCGGGCCGAAGAACGCGGTGTCGGCGATGCCGGTCGACTTCAGGTACGCCTCGCCGCGCTTGGCGACCGAGCGCGGATCGCGCGAATACGCCTGCATCGTGCTCGGCTCGAGCACGTCGCACTGCAGCACCAGCGTCTTGTCGGCCATGAATGGATCGATGATCGCGCTGACCGGGTCTGGCATCAGCACCATGTCCGACTCGGCGATGCCCTTCCAGCCGGCGATCGAGGAGCCGTCGAACATGCGGCCGTCCTCGAACAGGCCCTCGTCGATCGAGTGCGCCGGATAGGTCAGGTGATGCTGCACGCCGAGCATGTCGGCGAAGCGCAGGTCGACGAATTCGACGTCGTTGTCCTTGATCAGCTTGAGTACGTGCTCGGGAGCCATGGCGGGATTTCCGTGGGAAGAGGGGACGGCAAGGTAATAGCACGGGGCGTGCCAAGGACGGGAGCGCGGCGTGGCGCGGCGAATGCCGGCGTCCGCGCAGCATGTTGCACATTGATGATGCATAAATCGCATCCGACTGCACCATCGACGTGCATAAAGGCCCCGCCCGAAGCCGCCCCGTCGATGGAGGCCCGCTTTCGCGGGCATGACGACGAAAGGACCGGGCGGCGTGGCGCTTGCCGCCGCGCCGGCGCGTGTTGCGGCGCACGCAGCGCGTACACTGCCGGCTTCTTTTGCCCGCCGCAGCCCGCCCCATGCCCGATCTCGTCAACGTCATCCTGCTCGGCATCATCGAAGGCATCACCGAGTTCCTGCCGATCTCCAGCACCGGCCACCTGCTGATCGCCGAGAACTGGCTCGGGCGGCGCTCGGACGTGTTCAACGTCGTGATCCAGGCCGGCGCGATCCTCGCCGTCGTGCTGATCTACCGCGAGCGGCTGTGGAAGCTCGCCACCGGCTTCAACGAGCCGGCCAACCGCGATTACGCGCTCAAGCTCGCCGCGGCATTCCTGATCACCGCCGTGCTCGGCTTTGCCGTCACGCGGCTCGGTTTCAAGCTGCCCGAATCGATCACGCCGGTAGCGTGGGCGCTGATCGTCGGCGGCGTCTGGATGATCGGTGCGGAGTGGGCGGCGGCGCGCCAGCCGGACAACAGCGCGATCACCTGGCGCGTGGCGATCCTGGTCGGCCTCGCGCAGATCGTCGCCGCAATCTTCCCCGGCACCTCGCGCTCGGCCGCGACGATCTTCGTCGCGCTGCTTGCCGGCGCCAGCAATCGCGCCGCCGCGACCGAGTTCGCATTCCTGGTCGGCATCCCGACCATGTTCGCCGCCAGCGGCTACGAGCTGCTGAAGACCTGGCACGGCGGCAACGCGCCGCACGAAGACTGGGGCGCGCTCGGCATCGCGTTCGTGGTCTCGGCGATGACCTCGTTCATCGCGGTCAAGTGGCTGCTCGGCTACATCCGCACGCACCGCTTCACGCCGTTCGCGATCTACCGCATCGCGCTCGGTGCCGCGCTGCTGGTGGCGCTGCCGGCCGACTGACCCGGCGCGAATTTCGCGGCGGCGATCGCGGGCTGCCCGGAACGGACAGACCCGCCGCGCGCGTCTACACGCCCGCCGCGCGGTTGAAATCGCCGATGCCGCCGATCAGCGCGGTGATCGCCGCGCGCTCGACCTCGGTCAGGTACGGGTTCCACGCGTCCATCAGCAGCACCACGCGCGTCTCGGCGCTGCGGTTCCACGCTTCGTGCTCGTAGGTGTCGTCGAAGCTGAAGCAGCGGCCTTCCTGCCAGCGCTGCAGGTGGCCGCTGACATTCAATGCGAGGTCGCCCTCGGGCACGCGCAGCGCCAGGTGCGTGACCACGCGCGTGTTGGTCACGCCGTGGTGCGGCAGGATGTGCGAGCCGGGCGTCAGCACCGAGTAGCACACTTCCGGCGCGTGCTCGCGGATGCGGCACAGCGGCGCCGCATCGATCGCGGCGGCGGTGCGCGGGCAGCGCGCGGCGTTGACCGCGTGGCGCTCGCCGTGGCGATAGAAGAAGAACGCGTTCCAGGTCGGTGCGCCGCGCTCGCCGCGCAGGTAGTCGTGCAACTGGCGATGGTCGTCGACGTGGCCGAGGAACGGCTCGAAGCCGTGGTCTTCGGCGAGCACGGCGAGCATCTCGGCGCGGATCGCCTCGGCCTGCGCCTCGAGCGCCACGTACCACGGGAACAGCGCGCGCTCGAACACGCGCGGCGCCGGCAGGTCAGGGAAGTAGAAGAACTTCGGCCGCTGCGCTGGTTCGGGGTAGTGCGCCGGCAGGTCACCAAGGAAGATCGCCAGGCTCTTCTCGACGCGTGCCAGCGCGGCGCCGCCGTGGCGTTCGCGCAGCGGCGCGAGCAGCGCCGCGAACAGCGCGCGGCGGCCGGCGGCGACCACGCGCATCGCGTGCTGCACGAGCGGACGCAGGCCCGGCGCGGTGGTCGCGTCGCCGAGCCACTGGCCCTGCGTCTGCGCGGTCATGATCGCGCCGAAGTACGTGGGCAGCGCGGCGTCGACGTGGCCCGTGGCCTCGAGCACCTCGGCCAGGCGCAGACGCGCGAGCGCGAAGTCCGGCGCGAGCTCGACGGCACGGCGCAGCGCGGCGGCGGCCTCGTCGAGCCGGCCACGTTCGCGCAGCATCACGCCGAGGTTCGTCAGCGTGGCGAGGTCGTCCGGCTGCGCCGCCTGCGCGCGTGCGAGCAGCTCGAGCGCGTCGTCGAGACGGCCGCGGCCGTGCGCGCACAGCGCGAGGAAGTTCAGCGCATCGGTGTCGGCCGGCGCGTCGCGCAGCAGCCCGGCGAACGCGCGCTCGGCCTCGGCGATGCGCCCCTGCGCGGCCAGCGCGCGCGCCGCCGCGCGGCGGGCGTCGATCTCGGGCGTCGCGGTCGCGTCGGGCATGGCGCGTTCCTGATGGAGGAAGCGCGAGCGTAGCATCGGAGGCTGCGCGACCGAGAGGACGGGGATGAGAGAGAGCTTCGACTCGCCGTTGCTCGCTGTTGCTTTGGCTTTGCTCGAGCTTCTGCGCGCAGGAGCGCGCTGCTTTACCCGGGCCCCGTTCAGCGGCGGTGGGCGCCGGACGAGAAGGCCCGCAGGGGCGCGCGCACGATGCGCGCGCGTTCGCCGTCGGCACACGGACGTGCCGTCGGCGAACCCCGGCCGGCGACCACGTACCCGCAGGGCAGGATGCCCGGAGGGCGCCGCTGTTGGGGTGTCCTTTCTCTTGGTTACTTCTCTTTGGACACGCACTGCGCCGCAGGAGCGGCGCGAACGGCGGAGCCGGCCCCGAAGGGGCGGAGGGCAGGATGCCCGGAGTCAAGAGAAGTAACCCGCTCGCAGGGATGCGAGCGGAAAACGCAGGGATGCGGGTCGGTTTTCGAGAAGCGGTGACGCGACAACAACACCATCCCCACCCAACCCTCCCCTTGAAGGGGAGGGCTCAAAAGCGCACGCGGCCGCCAGCACACTTACATGCAGCGCCGCAGGCGCGAGTCCCACCGGAAAACGCCTGATGGGACTCGCCGCTGCGCGGCTGCGTCCCACCCTACCAGAGCAAATTCATCAGCCGCGCCGCAGCGCGCGATTGAGCGTGTAGGTGCCGGTCAGCGCGGCCTCGGCGAGCAGGTGGCGGCCCATCGCGGCGCGCACGTCGGCGACGGTGAAGTCGGCTGGCAGGGCTAGCGTGGCGACGTCGAGCGCGTACAGGCGGAAGTGGTAGTGGTGGACGCGTTCGTCGTTCCACGGCGGGCACGGGCCGTCGTAGCCGAAGTAGTCACCGGCCATCGTGTCGTCGCCGGCGAACCAGCCGGTGTAGTCGTTGCGACCCTGGCGTGCGCCGTGCGGGCCGTGCGGGCTGCGCTTGCCGTGCGCGACCACGCCGTCGCTGCAACTGCCGTGCGCGAGCGCGTGGCAGTCGCGCGGGATGTCGACCATCAGCCAGTGCACGAACTCGGCGCGCGGCAGGTCGGCCGGCACGCTGCGGCCGGGCTGGTTGACGTCGTCGGCGCGCGTGGGCACGTCGGTGTCGATGCACATCAGCACGAACGAATGCGTGCCGGCGGGCACGTCGGTCCAGGCCAGGTGCGGGTTGCGGTTGGCGGCGAACACGCACGGCTCGCCGGCATCGCCGGGACGGCCGAACGCGCAAATGTCGGGAATCGGCTGCTGGTCGGTGAAGTCGTGGCTGGTCAGGCGCATGCTCATTTCTCCGGAGCGGTATAGGTGACGCGGTAGACCGCGCCGGCAAGGTCGTCGGCGACCAGCAGCGCGCCATCGGGCATGACCAGCACGTCAGCCGGGCGGCCGCTGGCGACTTCGTCCTTCTGGAAGCCGTCGATCAGCACGTCCTCGCCGAGCACGCGCGCGCCGTCCAGGCGCACCGCGACGACGCGGTAGCCGGACTTCCTCGTGCGGTTCCACGAGCCGTGCTCGGCGATGATCGCCGCGCCCTTGTAGCGCGCCGGGAACATCGTACCGGTGTAGAAGCGCAGGCCGAGCGCGGCCACGTGCGCGCCGAGGTTGCGCACCGGCGGCGTGTAGTCCTTGCACGACTTGCCCTTGCCAAATTCGGGATCGAGCGTGTCGCCCTGGTGGCAGTATGGATAGCCGAAGTGCTCGCCGGCGCGCGTGACGCGGTTGAGCTCGTCCGACGGCAGGTCGTCGCCCAGCATGTCGCGGCCGTTGTCGGTGAACCAGAGCTGCCCGGTGCCCGGCTGCCAGTCGAAGCCGACCGAGTTGCGCACGCCGAGCGCGACGTCGCGCCAGTCGCTGCCGTCGGCCTTCATGCTGATGATCCTGGCGAAGTCCTGGCCCGGTTCGCAGATGTTGCACGGCGCGCCGATCGGCACGTACAGGCGGCCGTCGGGGCCGAAGCCGAGGAACTTCCAGCCGTGATGGGTCTTGTCCGGCAGCTGGTCGGTGACGACCTCGGGCTTGGGCGGAGCGTCCAGATGCTGCTCGATGTCGCGCAGCACGAGGATGCGGCTGACCGCGCCGATGTAGAGGTCGCCGTCATGGAACGCGATGCCGCTCGGCAGCTGCAGCCCGCTCGCGATCACGCGCACACGCCGCGGCTGGCCGGGACCGGCGTCGGTTACCGCGTAGACCTTGCCGGCGTCGCGCGAGCCGGCGAACACGGTGCCGCGGGCGCCGAGCGCGAGTTCGCGTGCGTTCGGCATGTCGGCGGCAAACGTCTCGATGTGGAAGCCGGGCGGCAGCGTCAGCGTGGCCGGCAACGACGATGACGATGCCGCCGAACAGGCGGCGGTGGCGCACAGCGCCAGCAGGGTCAGCATGCGCATCGGTGGCTCCTTGCAGAAACGCCGTACAGCATAGCGCCATGCTTCTGCAGGAACGGCGCAGCCGCGACGATGCGGCCCGGCTGTGTGGCACAACCCCGGTCACGCCTGCGGCGCTCCTGCGGAAAAATACGGATGGAATCCTTCACGCCACCGGCGCGAGCGTCAATATCCCGCGCCGGAAGAAGCCATGTGCCGCCTCGATCCGGCTCATTTCGCCGCCGTCCAGATCGCCGCAGCGCTGGCCGAGCAGTCGCTGCGCCAGAGTTCTGGACGCCGGATCGAGCACGCCGCTCGCGTAATCGCTGAGCAGGTGGCCGGAGACAAAGTCCAGGCTGCGAACCAGTGGGCTGAGGGCGACCTCGAGCGCGTCGAATGCGGGCGGCTCGGGCAGCGGCCGTTCCACCCGCTCGAGCGCCGCGCGCAAGTCCTGCTCGAACGCAGCCGGCGACCAGGTCTGCGCGATCAGTGCACCGCCGCGGCGGCAGGCCGCGCGCATGGCTTCTGGGCGAGCCAGGTCGGCATGGATCGTCTCGGCGACGGCGCCGTAGAGAGCCGGGCCGGTCGAGGGCGCCGCCATCGCCGGCGTCTCGTGCACGACGAGGCCGTGCTCGGCGGGCAGCAGGAAGCGGTTGTTGCCGACACCATTGGTATAGACCGGGCAGCCGTTGTGCACCGACTCCAGCACGTAGAAGCCGAACGGCTCGGGAAAGCGGTTGTAGGCCAGACCGAAGCGGCACGTGCGCATCAGGCGGAACAGCGCGCGCTGGTTCAGGTGCGGCAGTGGGATCAGGTAGTCGGCGCAGCAGGTTCCGGTCGGCGCCAGCATCGCATCGAGCTGGCGCCGCTGCTCGGCATCGAGCGAGGCGTCCGCCACCAGCAGCTTGACCGGCGGCGTGCCGTGGCCGCGAGCCAGCTGGTTCAGGCAGTACAGCACGCTCAGCGTCGCAATCCAGTCCTGCTTGCCCGGTTGCAGCGCATGGCCGAGCACGAGCGGGCCGTCGAGCAGGCGTTGCAGCGCGGGCGAAATGTCCATCCCATGGCCAAGCAGGGGACTGCCGTCGGGATCGACCACGCACGGCACTGGCAGGCGGACGTCGGTGACGACATCGAAGGCGCGCGGATCGAGGCAGCGGCGGTGCCGCCAGTCCGGAAACGCGAGCAGGGCACGCAACACGCGGGCCAGGTACGGCGAGTTCGCGCAATGCAGGTCGATCTCGGGGTTGGCCAGCCACGCGCCGGCGCCGTAGGCGAGTCCGTGATGAAGCACCACGTTGCGCCTCGCCCATTGGCGGCTCGGGAACCTCAGCGCGGCGCCGATGCTGTCATGGAGCGCGACGTCCGCAAGGCCGTGCTCGCACTGCCGTGCGAAAAGTCCGGCCAACCCGAAGGGCAGCATCGTCTCTTCCATCGCCGCCGGCGCCGGCGGCGGAAACGGCCGCACATCCCAGCCGTGGCGCTGAAGCAGCGGCGGAATCGCGTTGTTGACGAAACCGACCGATCCCTGGAAAGGCGGCTCACCCATGCGGGACAGCAGAAGAGATATCGATTGCGGCATTTCGGGGCTCTTGTCTGCACCAAGGGAGTCGCTGCGCCAGCTCGGCTTGCAGTTGCAACAATCGCCACTACTGCAACTTCTCGCATCGCGGGCGATACGGCGTCGCGCCCTAACCGTAGTCGCAATCGACACGACGCGCAGAGCGGGCTTCAGCTGCGATGCTTCTGGGCGCCGGAAAGCGCAAAGCATCGCGGCTGAAGCCGCTCCTGCGGAAGATGCCTGCCGGGCGGCGGGCGCGCGGCTTACGCCGACACGTCGAACTGCGCGAACGCCTCGGCCAGCACGTCGCGGTAGAGCTGCCAGTGGCCGGCCGGCGAACGCGCCGGCAGGCCGCCGAGGTTGCGCTCCATCAGGCGCAACTGGCCGCCCGGCACCAGCGCCTGCAGGCCGAGGAAGCGCGCCAGCTCGCCGCCGGCGCCCTGCGGGTCGTCGAGGATCGGATCGGCGGCGACGACCAGCCGGCGCGGCTCGTCGAGCTCGCTGCCCCAGGCCAGGTGCCGGCGCGCGCGCGCCAGCCACGCGGCGCCCTGCACCGCGTCGTCGCAGCGGAAGCCCTGGCCCCAGCCGAACGCGAGCCAGTTGACCAGCGCATCGCGCGGATCGCGCTCGACGATGACCAGGCGTGTGCCCGGCATCGCGCGACGCACCAGCGCGAGCAGGTGCGCGTCCCAGCGCGGCAGCCAGTCGACCACGGTGCGGCTGGTGTCGATGTCGAATCCGCGCAGCGGCGCCAGCCAGCGTTCGCGCAGCGCCTCGCGGTCGGCCTCGGTGAGGTCGCCGCAGTAGTGCGCGAAGTTCGGCATGTTGAACTCGTCCGGCCGCGAGATGCCGGTGATGCGGTCGCGCAGCACGACCAGCTCCGGCTGGTCGGCCAGCAGCGCGGCGATGCGCTCGACGCCGCTGCCGGGCGTGCCGAGCAGCAGGATCGGCGCCTGCGCCCAGGCCGGGCCAGGCGCCTCGGCGAGCGCGTCGGCCAGCGCCGGATGCGGCTCGTCCAGCGCCGGCATCGCGGCCATCGTGCCGCGTTGCGCCTCCGCGAAGCAGCGCACCGCCTCGGCCGGCTGGCCGGCGCGGTCGTGCACGCGACCGAGGTAGTTCCACCACAGGCGGCGCTGGCCCTGGGTCAGCGGCAGCCGGCCATATTCGCCGAGCTGGGCGTGGGCGGCCGCGTCCTCGCCCTCGCGCAGCAGCGCGCGGATGCGGATCAGCAGCATCTCCTGCTCGGCCGGCCGCACCTGCAGCACGTGCTCTGCGTCGGCACGCGCGGCGTCGTCGAGGCCGAGATACTCCTCGACGATGGCGAGGCGGATGCGGTAGTCGGACTCTTCCGGATGCTGCTCGGCCAGGTACTTCCAGTCGGCCGCGGCCTCCGGCAGGCGCTGCAGCAGCATCAGCACGTCGGCGCGCAAGGCGCGCATGTCGCGGTCGCCCGGCACCTGCGCGAGGTAGTCGCCGTAGGTCGCCAGCACTTCGTCGTTGCGGCCGAGTTCGGCCAGCAGCGCCGCCAGCACGCGCACGACCTGCGCCTGCGTCGGCTCCAGCGCGAGCGCGGCGCGGTAGCCGGCGATCGCGTCCTCGTGGCGGTTCTGCGCGCGCGCGACGTCGGCATGGCCGACCTGCGCGGCGAACGCGTAGCCGGGAAGGCCCGCCAGTTCGTCGTAGATCGCGGCCGCCTCGTGCGCGCGGCCGCTGTTGAGCAGCGCTTCGGCCAGCCAGCGGCGCGCCTCGTGCATGTCCGGGCGCAGGCGCAGCGTGTTGCGGAACGCCTGCTCGGCGAACGCGTACGCCTCGCGGCGCATGAACGCCTGGCCGAGCAGGTACTGCGTCATCGCGTAGTCGGGCACCAGCTCGGCCGCGCGCGACAGGTAGCGCAGCGCGCCCTCGTGGTCGCCGCGCTCGAGCATCAGCGCGCCGAGGCCGGTCAGTGCGTGGCCGTCCTCGCCGGCGCGCAGCGCGATGCGGAAATGCTGCTCGGCGGTGGCGCGGTCGCCCTTGAGCAGCGCGATCTGGCCAAGGCCGATGTGCGCGCCACCGAGGTTCGGGTCGAGCGCCAGCGCGCGCTCCCACGCGCGCGCGGCGGCGTCGTGGTCGCCGGCGGCATAGTGGGCTGCGCCGAGGCTGAGTTCGATGTCGCCGCGTTCGGGCGCCAGCGCGTGCGCACGCGCGAACAGCCGCGCCGCCTCGGCATGGTCGTCGACGCGGTGGCGCAGCATGCCGAGCATGTACAGCGCTTCGACATGGTCGGGGGCGACCTCGAGCAGGGCCCGACAGTCGTGTTCGAGGTCGTCGTAGCGGCCCTGTGCGTACAGTTCGTTCAGTTGCTTGGACATGCGGGAGGTTCGCGTTGGAGACAGGCCATTCACGGCCGGCGGGGCGGATGAACAGGCGATTATGCCGCATCCGGCCGGGGCGGGCTGTGGCATGATCGCCGGCCCTCGTCCCGAGCGCGCAGCCCGCCCGTGTCCGCCAACCAGGATCTCGCCACCCTGATCAGGGCCGGCACGCCGCTGCTGGTGATCGAGTCGACCGAGGAGAAGCGCGTGGTGGAGGGCTTCCGCCACGCCATCGCGCAGGCGCTGCGCCCGCTGTACCGCTGGAGCATCACGGCCGGCCTGGAACGGCTGGACATGCAGGCCGACGCCGACGAGGCCGCCGGCGCGCCCGACGCGACGCTGACCCTGCACGCGATCAAGGCCGCGCGCGAGCCCGGCATCTACCTGCTGCTCGATTTCCAGCCCTACCTGCGCTACCCGATGACGCTGCGCCTGCTGCGCGAGATCGTGCAGCGCGACGCCAGCGCCGAGCACACGCTGGTGCTGGTCGGCGCGGCGATCGAGCTGCCGGACGAGCTGGCGACGGCGGCGACGCGCTTCGAGTTCGCGCTGCCCGACGCCGAGGCGCTGGCCGCGCTCGTGCGCGAGGAGGCGTTCGCCTACTCGCGCGGCCACGACGGCCGCCGCGTGGTGGTCGACGCCGAGGCGGCGCGCGCGGTCGTGCGCAACCTGCGCGGCCTCACGCTCGAGGACGCGCGCCGCATCGTGCGCAAGCTGATCCACGACGACGGCGCGCTGAGCGCGGCCGACCTGCCGGAGCTGGCGCGCGCCAAGGCCGCGCTGCTCGACCGCGACGGCCTGCTGCATTTCGAATACGAGACCGCGCAATTCGCCGGCGTCGGCGGCCTGGCGCGGCTCAAGCAATGGATCGCGCAGCGCCGGCCGGCGTTCCTCGGGCAGAAGCTGCCGATCCGGCTCGATCCGCCCAAGGGCGTGCTGCTGCTTGGCGTGCAGGGCTGCGGCAAGAGCCTGGCCGCGAAGGCGATCGCCGGCGGCTTCGGCGTGCCGCTGCTGCGGCTGGACATCGGCACGCTCTACAACAAGTACCACGGCGAGACCGAGCGCAACCTGCGCGCGGCGCTGAAGAATGCCGAACTGCTGGCGCCATGCGTGCTGTGGATCGACGAGATCGAGAAGGCGCTGGCCACCGCCGAAGCCGACGAGGGCGTCTCGCGCCGCGTGCTCGGCTACCTGCTGACCTGGCTGGCCGAGCGCAGCGCACCGGTGTTCCTCGTCGCCACTGCCAACGACGTGCAGGCGCTGCCGGCCGAGCTGCTGCGCAAGGGCCGCTTCGACGAGGCGTTCTTCATCGACCTGCCCGACGCGGCCACGCGCGCCGAGATCTTCGGCCTGCACCTGGCGCGGCGCGCGCTGGCCGCCGCCGACTACGACCTCGCCGCGCTGGCCGCCGCCAGTGCCGGTTTTTCCGGCGCCGAGATCGAGCAGGTCGTGGTCGCGGCGCTGTACGCGGCCGCCGCGGACGGGCAGCGCCGCCCCACCCAGGCGCAGCTCGCCGCCGCGATCGCCGGCACGCGGCCGCTGTCGGTCATGATGGCCGAACAGGTCGAGGCGCTGCGCGCCTGGGCGCGCGGGCGCACCGTGGCGGCGGACTGAGCATGTCGGGCCATCTCGAGCACATCGTCGCGTTCCTCACCGGCATCGGCCTGGCCGTGCGCGAGGCGCCGCTCGGCGACGACACCTTCCTGCCCGGCATTCGCATCGAGCATGGCGGCCTCGTGTTCGACCGCACGCGCCTGCGCTGGCCGGGCGACCTGCTGCACGAGGCTGGCCACTTGGCCGTGACGCCGGCGCGACATCGCGCCGCGCTCGACGGCGACGTCAGGCCCGAGCAGCACTACGTCGACGGCGGCGAGGTCGAGGCGATCGCCTGGTCGTTCGCGGCGGCCGTGCGGATCGGCCTGCCGCTGGCCGAGCTGTTCCATCAGGACGGCTACCGCGGCCAGTCGCAGGGGCTGGCGACGACGTTCGCGCTCGGCGTCTATCCCGGCGCCGCCGGCCTGGCCCGCGCCGGGCTCGCCGCGGCCGACGACGATGCACGCCGCGGCGGCGTCGCGCCGTATCCACACCTGCAGCGCTGGCTGCGCGACTGACGCGGGGCCGCGCGGCGGCGGCGCGGCTCAGCGCCGCGCCGCGTCCAGCTGCGCGCGCATGCGCTGCGCGATGTAGTCCTCGGTGAAGCTGCGCAGCGAGGGCCCCTCGAGGAAGCCGCAATGGCCGCCGCGAGCGGCGATGTCGAGCTCGACCTGCGGCGGCAGCTCGAGCGCGTGGAAGTCGGCGACCGGGATCAGCGGGTCGTCCGCCGCGGTCAGGATCGTCGCCGGCACCGCCAGGCCGCGCAGGCGCGCGCCGGCGATCGAGTAGCCGTCGAGGTAGTTCTCGAGCGAGCCGAAGTCGGTGTGGCGCAGCACCAGCGCGCGCGTCAGCGCGCGCAGGTCGCCGGCGAACTCGGCCGGCGAGAACCAGTCCACGTCCGGGAACAGCGCCTGCTTGCGGCGCAGCGAATCGCGCCACTTGCGCAGGAAGTAGTGCGCGTAGAACGACGGCCCGGACTCCAGCCCGTACAGGCCCGACTGCGGGCTGACCACCGGGCACACCGCCAGCGCGTAGGCGACCGCGTCGGGCGCGTGCAGCGCGACGCGCAGCGTGAAGTTGCCGCCGAGCGAAAAGCCGCACACCGCCAGCGGGCCGTCGGCGAAGTCGCGGCGCAGAGCGCGCACCGCGCCGACGACCTCGTCGATGCGGCAGGAATGGAACAGGCCGCGGTTGAGGTGGTGCGTGTCGCCGTGGTCGCGGAAGTTCAGGCGGAATACGTCGCAGCCTTCCTCGAGCAGGCGCGCGCCGGTGCCGAGCACGTAGGTCGAGCGCGCGCTGCCTTCCCAGCCGTGCAGCAGCACGACCAGGCCGCGCGCCTGCGCGCGCACGCGCTGGCGCGTCAGGAAGCCCTGCAGGCGCACACCGTCGCCGCAGTCGAGCACGAGCTCGCGCGTGTCGCGCTCGACCAGCGCGCAGCGGCGCGCGGACAGGCGCCGGCGCAGCCCGCTCGAGGCGAGCACCGACTGCAGGTGCGGATTGCCCAGCCAGCGCGGCGGGCGGAAGTCGGCGCCGCGCACGGGCGCCAGCGCGCCGTCCGGCGCGATCGGGCCGCCGGCCTGCACGCGCGCGCCCGCCGGCTCAGTCGTCGCCATACCCCAGCGTCCGCACGATGCGCGCGCGGCTCTCCTCGGCCATGCGCCGGCGCGCCTCGGGCGTCGAGGGCACCGGCTCGAGGAAGTGCACCTCGGCGTCCAGCGGCGGCCCGCCGAGCAGGCGCAGGAAGTTTGGGAAGAAGCCCTCGCGCGCGCCGAACGGCACGCGCGGGTCCTGCCGGCCGTCGCGGCCGTAGCGCAGCGCGACCGGCTGCACCGGCACGTCGGCATCGAGCGCGGTCTGGAAGATGCGCGCATGGAACGTGCCGACCTTGTGGCCGTGGCCGCTGCCGCCCTCGGGGAACACGCCGACCGGCTCGCCCTCGCGCAGGCGCTCGACCACGCGCCCCATCACCACGGCCAGCGAATCGCTGTTGCCGCGGCGGTGGAAGATCGTGCCGGCGCGCGCGGCCAGCCAGCCGACCAGCGGCCAGCGCGCGATCTCGCTCTTGGCGACGAAGCTGACCGGGCGCGCGCTGTGGATCAGCACGATGTCGAGCCAGGAGATGTGGTTGGCCACGTACAGCACGGCGCCCGGCTGCGGCGCGCCGAAGCGGCGGATGCGGAAGCCGAAGATGCGCACGAGCTTGCCCGACCACCAGCGGATCATGACCTTGTCGAACGTGCCGTCGCCGACGCGCAGGCGCGCCAGCACGGGATTGAGCGCGAACGCGGCCAGCGGCAGCGCGATCAGCACGTGCAGCAGCAGCAGCGGCGTGCGCACCGCGTAGCGCAGCGGGCGCAGGCGGTCGCCCGGCGGCGGCATGGTGAGGGTTTCGACGGAACGATCCATAGAGCCGCCAATGGTAACGGATGCGTGCCGCAGTGCGGCAGCCGGATCGACGGATGCCGTCGGCGCGGCTTCAGGAAGCGGCAACCGGCCGCCGGATCAGCGATAGCGCGCCTCGACCAGGTCGATCTCGCGCACGAGCTTGCGCGCGATCGCATCGTCCACTCGGCGCCGCCGCGCGAGGTCGTAGATCGCCTCGCGCTCGGCGCGCAGCGCGGCCAGGCGCAGCTCGCGCTCGGCCTGGTCGGCCTTGCGCAACTGCGCCGCATCGGTGCCGGCGGCGTCCTCGCCGAGGCGGTGGCGGTACAGCGCCATCACTCGCACCGCGGCGCTGGCGTAGATCTGCGGGTCGGCGGCGGCGCCGGGCAGCCCGCTGCGCGCCTGCTCGACCGCGGCCACGGCCGCCTTCGCCGCGGCGTGCCGGGCCAGTTCCTCCTCGCGCACCAGGTGCGGCTCGGGCGCGATCTGCAGGCCGACCAGCAGCCGCGGCAGGCCGAAGCTGGCCGCCAGCAGCGACACCAGGATCACTGCCGCGGCGAGGAAGATCGCCAGGTCGCGCGCCGGGAACGGGCGGCCGTCGGGCAACAGCAGCGGCAGCGTCAGCACGCCGGCCAGCGTGATCGCGCCGCGCACGCCGGCCAGCGAGGTGGCGGCCACCAGGCGCCAGCCCGGCGCCGCGGCCGCCTCGCCGCGCCGGCGCGCGGCCAGCAGCGTCGCGCGCAGCGAGGCCCATACCCACGCGAAGCGCAGTGCCGCCAGGCCGAGGTTGATCGCCAGCGCATACGCGACCAGCCACCATGGATTGGCGTGGCCGCTCTGCTCGACCGTGGCGGCCGCGCCGCGCAGGATGCCCGGCAACTGCTCGCCGAGCAGCACGAACGCGATGCCGTTCAGCGCGAACTGCACTGCGTCCCACACCGCCGCGCGCTGCACGCGCGTGGCGGCGAGCGCGGCGCCGGACAGCTCGACGTAGCTCATCGTGATGCCGGCGGCGACCGCGGCGAGGATGCCGGAGGCGCCCAGGTGCTCGGCCGCAAGATAGGCGGCGAACGGCGTCAGCAGGCTGCCGACGATCGGCACGCCGGCGTCCTGGCCGAACCGGCGCGTCAGGCGCGCGTGGCCGCGGCTGATCGCGAGCGTGACCAGCGCGCCGGTCGCCAGGCCGCCGGCGGCGACCCACACGAACGTCAGCGAGGCGCTGGCGAGCGAGAACTGGCCGGTCATCGCGGCGATGACGGCGAAGCGGAAGCAGACCAGGCCGGACGCGTCGTTGAGCAGCGCCTCGCCCTCGAGGATGTGCATCAGCCGGCGCGGGATCGGCACGCGCGCGGCGATCGAGGACACCGCGACCGGGTCGGTCGGCGACACAATCGCGGCCAGCGCGAACGCGACCGCCAGCGGCATCGCCGGGATCAGCCAGTGGATCAGGAAGCCGGCACCGAGCACGGTGAACACGACCAGCCCGAAGGCGAGCTGCAGGATCGCGCGCGCGTCGTGCAGCAGGCCTTCCTTCGGGATGCGCCAGCCGTCCAGGAACAGCAGCGGCGGCAGGAACAGCAGGAAGAAGATCGCCGGATCGAGGCTGACGCCGTGGCCGAAAACCGCCGCCACGCCGGCGCCGAGCGCGATCTGCACCAGCGGCAGCGGCAGCGCGAACGGCAGCATGCGCACGAGGTAGCCGCTGGCCAGCACCAGCAGCAGCATGGTCAGGACGACTTCGATCGATTGCATCGGCTGGGTGTCCGCGTCGCCGGCGGCGGCCTGACGACATTACGGCGATGCGCGGCGGTTCGCCAAGCGAGAGTCGCAGGAGCGGCTTCAGCCGCGATGCTTCGGCCGAGCGTGGACGGCTTGCGGGCAGGCTGGACGACCGCAGGTCGGCCGGCGCCTTGCTCCGGCGTGCCGCGCGGAGCGCGCCCAGCCTGCTCGCCACTCAGCCTTCGGCCTCCTCCAGCCGCGCCATCGCCTCGGCCAGGTCATTCAGGTGCTGCTCCCACCAGCGCGGCTCGCCGACGTAGCCGAACGCGCGCGGAAACGCCGGGTCGTGCCAGCGCGAGGCGACCCAGCCGGCCCAGTGCACCTGGCGCATCAGGCGCAGCGGCTCGACCAGCGCCAGCTCGCGGTAGTCGAAGTCGCGGAACTCGGCGTAGCCGTCGAGCAGCGCATCGAGCGCGCGCGGCGACGGCGCCAGCATCCACAGGTCCTGCACGGCCGGGCCCATGCGCGCGTCGTCGAGGTCGACGAAGTGCGGGCCGGCATCGGTCCACAGCACGTTGCCGACGTGGCAGTCGCCGTGCAGGCGCAGGTAGGCCGGCCCGACCGCGTCGAAGCGTGCGTCGACCGCGGCGGCGATCGCGTTGGTGCGCGCGCGGTAGATGTCGGCCAGGCGCGTGGGCAGCAGCTCGGAGGACAGCACCGCGCGTGCGGCCTCGCGCACGAACGTGTCGGTGTCGATCGTGCCGCGCGCGCTGAAGCGCGCGCGCGCGCCGATGCCGTGCAGGCGCGCGAGCAGGCGGCCCATCCAGGCCAGGTGCTCGGCCGATTCGAGTTCCGGCGCGCGGCCGCCGCGGCGCGGGTAAAGCGCGTAGCGGAAGCCGGCGTGCGCGAACAGCGTGCGCCCGCGCAGCTCGAGCGGCGCGACCACCGGCAGCTCGGCCGCGGCCAGCTCGAGCGCGAACGCGTGCTCCTCGGCGATCGCCGCATCGCTCCAGCGCCCCGGGCGGTAGAACTTCACCACCAGCGGCGCGCCGTCCTCGATGCCGACCTGGTAGACGCGGTTCTCGTAGCTGGCCAGCGCGGTCAGGCGGCCGTCGCTGACGAAGCCGGTCGCATCGACCGCGTCGAGCACGACCTCGGGCGTCAGCGCCGCATACGGCGTCTCGTGCGCGTTCATCGCCTCAGACCGCGTGCGGCGAGGCGCGCGGCACTACCGCCAGCGTCAGCCGGGCGATGCAGACCAAACGCGCGCGCTCGTCCTCGATGCGGATCTCCCACACCTGCGTCGTGCGGCCCAGGTGCAACGGCCGCGCGGTGCCGGTGACGACGCCGGCGGTGACCGCGCGCACGTGGTTGGCGTTGATGTCCAGGCCGACCGCCATCTCGTGCACGGCGTCCAAGCACAGGTTGCCGGCGAGGCTGCCGAGCGATTCGGCCAGCGCGACCGAGGCGCCGCCGTGCAGCAGCCCGAACGGCTGGCGCGTGCGCGAGTCGACCGGCATCGTGCCGCGCAGGAAGTCCGCGCCGACTTCGGTCACGACCATGCCCAGGTGCTCGACCAGGCAGCCGCGGTTCCACGCGTTGATGCGTTCGAGGTCGGTGGTCTGCTTCCAGATGCTCATGCGCGGTCCTGCGGCGAAGGCGGCTGGCCACTATAGCAAGCGCATCGCCGCCCTCTCGCCGACTGCGGGCCGCCACGCGCGCCGGCTGCGGCTTTCCGCCGCGCGGCCCGGTCGGCGACAATCGCGCCGATTCCCCCTGCGCCGTCCGCCGTGTCCCACACCGTCACCCTGCAAGCCAGCGGCAAGTGCTTCCGCGTCGAGGCCGGCGAGACCGTGCTCGAGGCCGCGCGGCGCGCCGGCCTGGCGCTGCCGTATTCGTGCCTCGCGGGCGTCTGCGGCAGTTGCAAGGCGACGCTGGTCGAGGGCGAGTGCGTCTATCCGCGCAATCCGCCGAGCGCGCTGAACGCGGCCGAGCGGCTGCGCCACCAGGTGCTGTTGTGCCAGGCGGTGCCGGCCAGCGACCTGGTGATCGCGGCGCGCGAGGTCGCCTCGGTCGCCGACATCCCGCGCCGCGTGTTCACGCTGAAGCTGGTCTGCAAGAGCCTGCTCGGTCCCGACGTCGCGCGCCTGATCCTGGTGACCGCGCGCGGCGAGCGGTTGCGCCGCCTGCCCGGCCAGTACCTCGACGTGCTGCTCGACGACGGCCGCCGGCGCGCGTTCTCGATCGCCAACGCGCCGCACGACGACACGATCGAGCTGCACGTGCGCCGCGTCGCCGGTGGCGGCTTCACCAGCCGCGTGTTCGACGACCTCGCGCCGGGCGCGCTGCTGCGCGTGGAAGGCCCGCTCGGCACGTTCGTGCCGCGCGAGGACAGCGAGCGGCCGATGCTGCTGATGGCCGGCGGCACCGGTTTCGCGCCGGTCAAGGCGCTGATCGAGCATTTCCTGCAGCTCGGCACGCGCCGGCCGATGACGCTGTACTGGGGCGCGCGCACGCCCGACGAGCTGTACCTGCGCGGCCTGCCCGAGCGCTGGGCGCGCGAGGTACCGACGTTCCGCTTCGTGGCGGTCGTCTCCGATGCCGCGCGCGCGGCCGGCCTGCGCGGCGGCCTCGTGCACGAGGCGCTGCTGGAGGACCATCCGGACCTGTCCGGATTCGACGTCTACATGAGCGGGCCGCCAGCGATGATCGACGCCGGCCGCCGCGCGTTCGTCGACGCCGGCCTGCCGGAGGAACGGCTGTACTACGATTCGTTCGACTACGCGCCGGACGTGATTGCCGAGATCCTCGGCAACCGCGCCGGCCTCCACGACCTGTGACGCTGCCTGGAGTCGCGATGCGCCGTCCCCTGCTGCTCGTGTCGATGCTGTTGCTGGCCAGCCCCGCCGCCCACGCGATGCGCTGCGGCAACGCGCTCGTCGGCGACGGCATGCAGGACGTGCAGGTGCGCGCGCGCTGCGGCGAGCCGTTCTGGATCGACCGCTACGCGAACGTCGAGGTGCTCGGCGCGCGCGGACCGCTCGAACGCCAGCGCGAGGTGCAGTTCGACGTGTGGTACTACAACTTCGGTCCGCGCCAGCTGATGCGCCGCCTCGTGTTCCGCGACGGCGTGCTGCTGCGCGAGGACACGCTCGGCTACGGCGTCGAGGCGATCGGCGTCGACTGCGCGCCGAACCGCGTGCTGGCCGACCTCAGCGTCGGCGAGCTGGTCGCGCTTTGCGGTACGCCGGCGAGCCGGCGCGACCTGTCCGAGACGCTCGTGCGGCGGCCGGCGCCGGGCGTCGAGCTGTGGCGCGACCGCCGCCACGAAGAATGGCTATACGACTTCGGCGACGCGCGCCTGCTGCGCCGCGTGCAGCTGGTCGACGGCCGCGTGACCGCGGTCGACGCGCTGCCGCGCTAGCGCGGGCAGTGGGACCGACGGAAGCCGCGATGCTTTGCGGGCGCGTCGAAACACCATCCCCACCCAACCCTCCCCTTGAAGGGGAGGGCTGAAAAGCACCGCGACTGAAGTCGCTCCTGCGCGGGAAGTCCGGGCGGCCCCTACCCGCCCGCTCAGCGCGCGCCGGGCAGGCGCGGCACGCCGTGTTCGCTACGCTCCTCGAACGCGAGCGGGTGCGTGTCGACGTCGCCGCGTGCAGGCGGCGCGAGCGGCACGCTCGCATCGCCGCGCGCGACGCGCAGCGCGTTGGCGTAGCACGTGGCCGCGGCGGCGGCGTCACCGGCGCCGGCACGGCAGTCGCCGAGGACCTCCCACGCGGCCGGCGACTCGGCTGCGGCGAGCGCGCGCTCGAGCACGTCCTCGGCTTGCGGCCATTGCGCCTGCTGGACGTATAGACGGCCAAGCGTGGTCAGCAGCGAGGCGCTGTTCGGCGCGAGCGCGAGCCAGCCCTCGGCCTTGCGTGTGCGCGCCGGCAGCTCGGCCGCACCGAGCTCGCCGTAGACCGCGGCGAGCTCGTCGCTCCACTCGCGCCGCTGCGCCGACTCGATCTCGTCCAGCGCCGCCAGCGGTTCGTCGAGCGCGGCGGCGCGGCGCGCGAACGCGGCGATCAGCTCCGGGCGCCGGCGCTGCGCGCGGCTGGCGCCGCTCCACAGTGCACGCAGCCGGCCGGCGTCGGGCGCCGCGGCGAGCGCGGCGGCGAGCACGCGCGTCTCCAGCGCGGCCAGCGTGTCCGCGGTCAGCGACTGGCTGCGCGCCAGCGCCGGCAACGCGTCGAGCGCGGCCTGCGGATCGCCCTCGGCGAGTGCGGCATCGACCAGCAGGCGCGCGCCGCGCAGCGACAGCGCGTCGCCGGCGGCGTTCTGCTTCAGCAGCGCGAGCGCCTCGGCTTGGCGCCCCTGGTCGAGCAGGAAGCGCGCGCGCAGGCCATCGGCGGCGCGGCGGCCGCGTTCGCCGACCTCGTCGAGGGCGGCGCTGGCGCGCTCCTCGGCGCCGCGTTCGTGCGCGGCGCGCGCCAGCACGAGCAGCGCCGGCGTGCGGAACGCGTCGTGGCCGGCTGCCTTGGCGAGCTGGCGTTCGGCCTGGGCATAGTCGCCCTCGGCGAACGCGGTCAGGCCGGTAGCGAGGCGCTCGCGGCCGCGCCGCCGCACCGAGCGCCCCCAGGCGCGGAACGGCCAGCGCAGCAGGCGCCACACGATCTCGATGGCGGCCCACAGCAGGATCAGGAAGGCGACCGCGACGACGACGCTGGTCTCGATCGTGGTGCCGCGGATGCGCAGTTGCAGGGTGCCCGGATCGGCGGCGAGCCAGTGCCACGCGAGCGCGGCGACCACCGCGACGACCAGCAGCAGCGCGACGGTGCGCCAGATCCTCATGGCGTATGACCGGCGTCGGCCGGCACGTCCTGCGGCGGCGCCGACCGCGCGGCCGGCGGCTGCGCCAGCGCGCGCGTCGCGCGCAGGTTGCGCAGCTCCTTCAGCGCACTGCCGAGTTCGGGCAGTGCCGGCGCCAACGGCGCGGCTTCGAGGCGGTCGAGCTCGGCCAGCGCGGCCCGGGTCGCGTCGGCGCCGGGGTCGAACGCGGCGGCTATGCCGGCGCGCGCACGCGCCAGCGCGGCCTTGTATGCGTCCGGCTCGCGCGCGAGCAGCGCGGCCTCGGCGCTGCGCAGGTCGAGCGCGGCGAGCGAGCGGGTCAGGCCGAGGTCGCGCTCGCCGAACGGAGCGTTGTCGGTGCCGTGGCTGATGCGCACGAACTGGCCGAGGAAACGCTGCCAGCGCGAGGCCGGCGCCTCCTCGCCGCCGCCCGCGCCCGGCGGCGGCAGCCTGGCCAAGCTCGCGCGCACGCGCTCGAGCGCGGCCAGCGCGGCCTGCGTCTGGACCGGCTTGCTCGCTTCCAGCGCGTGCAGTTCGGCGGTGATGGTCTGGCGCACCGAGGTGAACAGCGGATCCTCGGCCGCCGCCAGCGCCGAGTCGGCCAGTCGGTAGGCGGCGATCGCGGCCTGCGCGTCGTGGAACAGCACGAGGCGCTCCTGCGCCTGCTGCAGCACGAACTCGGCCTCGTTGATCGCGAGCGCGTCGCGGCCGCTCTGGCGCTGCTCGGCGAGGTTGGCGACCGCGTCCTCGAGATGGCGCGAGCGCTCGCTGAGCGCGAGCAGTTCCTCGCGCACGCTGCGGTTGACGCTGTCGGCATCGGACAGGCGCGCGCGCAGGCTGTCCATGTCGCGCTTGCGCTGCTCGCCGGCGCGGGCCAGTTCATCGATGCGCGCAGTCAGCTCGGCGCGCACCTGCGCCTGCGCGTCGGTCTCGCCGCGCGCCAGCATTTCGACGCGCCAGACCGCATAGCCGGCCGCAGCGAGCGCAAGCAGCGCGGGCAGCCAGGCCAGGCCCGACCCCTTGCGCGGCGCGGGCGCGGCGCGTGGAGCCGGCTCATCGGTCAGGACGGGCGCGCGCGGGAGGTCTTCGCTCATGCTGCGCATGCTAACGGAACTGCGCGCGCGCGGCAGCATCTGGGACTTTTGGATTACGCCCCGCCCGCGGGTTGCTCCCCGTGCGGGAGCGCCGGCAGGCGCGATGCGATTCCGCCGCGTTCGCGCCCAGCAACGATGCGGTGCGGTCGCCGCCAGCGGCAGCGGGTCGGGCGGGTTACAGGCGGTGCCGCGCCAGCGCACGCGCGGCGGCGGCGAGCAGGTCCGCGCTCAGCGCCGACGCAGCCTCGGTCACGTCGGTGAAACCGTGTGTGCGCGCCAGCTCCGCCAGGCGCGCGCTGCTGGCGACGACCAGCTGCGTGCGCAGGCGCTCCAGCAGCGGCGGTGGCAGCAGCGCGACGAGATGGCCGAGCGCCTCGGCGCTCGACAGCGGCAGCAGCAGCGGCGCGGCGGCCTGCGCCAGCGCGTCGAAATGGCGCCGGGTCAGGCGCGGCGGCGCACGTTCGTACACATGGATCGGCACGACCTCGGCGCCGCGCGCGCGCAGCGTCGGCGCGATCAGGTCGCGCCCGCCGGGCGCGCCGACCAGCGCGTAGCGGTGGCCGCGCACGTCGGCGAAGTCGGGCAGCGCGAGCAGGCCTTCGCTGTCGGCGCGCTCGCGCGGCGCGTGGCCGCGCAGGCCATGGCGCGCGAGCGCGCGCACGGTGCCGGCGCCGACGCCGAATGCCGCCGGCACGTGCAGCGCCGGCAGCAGCGCGAACGCACGCGCGACCGCGACCGGGCTGACGAAGATCGCGCCGTCGAACGCCGCCGCGGCGCGCAGCGCGGCACGCGCGGCATCGGCGTCGGCCGGCGGCCGCAGCGACAGGCCGGGCAGCGCCACGATCGCGGCGCCGAGCGCGCGCGCGCGCCGCGCGAACGCGGCGCCGTGCCCGGCCGGGCGCGTCACGAGGACGGTCGCGCCGGCCAGCGGCGCGGACGGGGAATCGACGTTGGCCATGGTCCTCGCTGGCAGGGACGACGCGGCCGCCGATCATACTTGAGCGCGTTGGCGCGACTGCGCACACTGCCGTGCCCCGCTGCCGCCGACCGCCGCATGTCCACCGTCCCCACCTCCCCCGATGCGCCGCTCGCCCGCGCCGCCGCGCTGACCCGCGAGCTCCTCGCCGACATCCCGCTGACGCGCGCGATGGCGCTGTCGGTCGCCGCCTGCGACGGCGACACGCTGACCCTGGCCGCGCCGCTGGCGCCGAACATCAACGACAAGGGCTGCGCGTTCGGCGGCAGCCTGGCCAGCCTGATGACGCTGGCCGGCTGGGGCCTGGTCAAGCTCGCCTGCGATGCGCGCGGGCTGGCCTGCGAGATCTACGTCAGGGACAGCGCGATCCGCTACCTGGCGCCGGTGTGGCAGGACTTCCACGCGGTCGCGCGGCTGGCCGAGGGCGAGTCGTTCGACGCGTTCTTCGCGGCGCTGGCGCAGCGCGGCAAGGGCCGCCTGCGCGTGACCTGCGCGGTGCCGCTGGCCGACGGTGGCGAGGCGGCCACGCTGGACGCGCACTTCGTCGCGCTGGCCCCGTCCGACGCCAATCAAGGTTAATTGGCGCGCTGACGCGTGCGGCGCCTTGCGGCACAATCACCGCCCCTGTGCCGGAGGATCGCCATGCGCCGCCCCCTGATCGGACTGCTGCTGATGCTGTCGTGCGCGCTGCTGGGCGCCTGTGCGACCGAGAAGATGCGCTCGAAGCAGACCGTCCTCGACGAGACGCTGCGCTCGTACGCGGCGACGATCCGCTGGGGTGACATCGAGCGCGCGCAGGCGTTCCTCGACCCGAAGCTGCGCGAGACGCTGGCGCCGAGCGCGCTGGACCTGGCGCGCTACCGCCAGGTCGCGGTCAGCGGCTACAGCGAGCAGCCGGCCACGCCGGTCGGCGACAACGAGGTGCACCAGCTGGTGCAGATCGAGCTGGTCAACCTCAACACGCAGAGCGCGCGCAGCATCCTCGACCGCCAGGTCTGGCGCTACGACGAGGCCAGCAAGCGCTGGTGGCTGGTGTCGGGCCTGCCGGACATCAGCCGCAAGGAGTGATGCGGGGCGCGGTTCGCCGGAAGGCCGGCTCTTCCGAATCCCGAATCCCGAGTCCCCAATCCCGGCTTCTTTGCCACACCCGCCGCGCTCCGCGATAATCCGCGGCCGCGTCATCACGCCCTCCTGCACCTTCCATGTCCGACTTCCTGCACCGCCTGCCCGAGTTCCTCGGCAATCATCTCTACCTGACGCTCGCCTTCGTCGGCGTGCTGATCGCGCTGGTCGTGGTCGAGGTGCAGCGCTTCACGCGCGGCTACACCGCGCTGACGCCGGCCGGCCTGACCCAGCTGATCAACCGCGAGAACGCGCTGCTGATCGACCTGTCGAGCCTGGCCGACTTCGAGAAGGGCCACATCCCCGGCGCGCGCCAGGTCGCGCTGAGCCAGTTCGACCCGGAAAGCAAAGACCTGGCCAAGGCCAAGGACCTGCCGGTCGCGCTGGTGTGCCGCAGCGGCCAGACCTCGGCGCAGGCTGCGCAGCGGCTGAAGAAGGCCGGCTTCAGCCGCGTCTTCTGGCTCGAAGGCGGCCTCGGCGCGTGGGCCGAGGCGCAGATGCCGCTGGCCAAGGGCCGCGCCTGACACGCGCGTCGGCGCGCCCGGCCGCCGTGCGCGGCCGGCGTGTCCGTGGAATAATCGTTCTCCTTTTTTCCTTCACGATGGGCAATACCATGGCAGAGAACTCCTCCGGCGCGACCAACGGTCAGACGCCCCCGCAGCAGGCCCAGGCGCAGCTGACGCTGCAGCGCATCTACGTGAAGGACCTGTCCTTCGAGGCGCCGGGCGCACCGCAGATCTTCCAGCAGCAGGGCCAGCCGAACGTCGAGCTGAACCTGAGCCAGCGCGTCGCGCAGATCGCCGAGGACACCTTCGAGGTCGTGCTCAGCGTGACCGCGACCTGCAAGGTCGAGGACAAGACCGCCTACCTCGCCGAGGTCCACCAAGCCGGCATCTTCGGCCTGTCCGGCTTCGACGACCAGGGCCGCGACGCGGTGCTGGCGACGTACTGCCCGAACGTGCTGTTCCCGTACGTGCGCCAGTCGGTGTCGGACCTGGTGCAGAACGGCGGCTTCCCGCCGTTCTTCCTGCAGCCGATCAACTTCGACGCGCTGTACGCCGAGCAGCTGCGCCGCCGCGCCGATGCCGGCGCCGGCGAAGGCGCGCACGCCTGATCGGTCGCATCGTGCAAATGACGGCACGCCACGTTCCGCATTTGCCCAGCGGGTCCGGCCTGTGGCCGGGCCCGTCGCCGTCGCGTGCGCCGCTGCCGGCGTACGCACGGCACATCTCCCCGAATTTCCTTTCCGCGGCGCGATGACGGCGCCACCGGTTGCGGTGCTCGGCGCCGGTTCCTGGGGCACGGCCCTGGCCGTGCAACTGGCGCGCAACGACGTGCCGACCACGCTGTGGGGGCGCGACGCGCAGGCCGTGGTCGAGATGGCCACGCAGCGCCGCAACACGCGCTACCTGCCCGACCTCGACCTGCCCGACGCGCTGCAGTTCTCGGCCGCGCTCGAACCGCTCGTGCGCGACGCCGGCAGCGTGCTGCTCGCGGTGCCGAGCCACGCCTTCGCCGGCCTGCTCGACGCGATCGCGCCGTGGCTCGCGCCCGGCACCGGCATCGCGTGGGCGACCAAGGGCTTCGATCCGCCGTCCGGCCGTTTCCTGCACCAGCTCGTCGCCGAGCGCCTGCCCGGCCATCCGGCCGCGGTCGTGACCGGGCCGTCGTTCGCGCGCGAGGTCGCGCAGGGCCTGCCGACCGCGCTGACCGTGCATTCGGCCGACGCCGACTTCGCGCAGGCGATCGCGCAGCAGCTGCACTCGCCGCGCTTCCGCGCCTACACCGGCAGCGACGTGCTCGGCGCCGAGCTTGGCGGCGCGATGAAGAACGTGCTGGCGGTCGCCACCGGCGTCGCCGACGGCATGCAGATGGGCCTGAACGCGCGCGCCGGCCTGATCACGCGCGGCCTCGCCGAGATCCTGCGCCTGGGCGGCGCGCTCGGTTCGCGGCCGGAAACGCTGATGGGCCTGGCGGGCCTCGGCGACCTCGTGCTGACCTGCACCGGCGACCTGTCGCGCAACCGCCGCCTCGGCCTTGCGCTCGGCCGCGGCGTGCCGCTGGCGCAGGCGATCGCCGAGATCGGCCAGGTCGTCGAGAGCGTGCAGACCGTCGACACGGTGATGAAGCTGGCCGCCGCGCACGGCGTCGAGCTGCCGATCAGCGCGCTGGTGCAACGCGTGCTGCACGAGGAGCTGACGCCGATCGAAGGCATGCAGGCATTGCTCGCGCGCGAGCAGAAGCCGGAGTTTCCGGAAGTGGGCTGAGGCCTGGGACGCCCTGTCCGAAGCCGTTCCCGAAGCGTCCCGCCAAGCCCGGCACGCGCAGCGCCAACTCGGTGACTGCTGTTCAGCCCGTGGCGGTCAGTCCTTGCCGTCCGGCGCGGCTGCGCCGTCGAACCCGGACTGCCGCCACGCCTCGTACACGACCACCGCAACCGCGTTGGACAGGTTCACGCTGCGGTTGCCCGCGCGCATCGGCAGGCACAGGCGCCGCTCCGGCGCGATGCCGTCGAGCACGTCCTGCGGCAGGCCGCGCGTTTCGCAACCGAACAGCAGCGCATCGCCCTCGGCGTAGGCGACCGTGTCGTAGCGCACGCGCCCGCGCGTGGACAGCGCGAACAGCCGCTGCGGCGCGACCGCCTCGACGAACGCGGCGAGGTCGTCGTGCACGGCGACGCGCGCGAACTCGTGGTAGTCGAGGCCGGCACGGCGCAGCTTGGCGTGATCGAGGTCGAAACCGAGCGGGCGCACGAGGTGCAGCGCCGCGCCGGTGTTCGCGCACAGGCGGATCACATTGCCGGTGTTGGGCGGAATCTCGGGCTGGAACAGGACGACATGCAGCATGCGCGCATTATCGGCGGCCGGCCGGCGCGCGGGAAAGGCGGGAGCGTGCCATGCCCGCTCCCGCCCGGGTTTGCTAGCGCGGATCCAGCGCCGGCAGGCGCGGCGCCGGCGCATCGGCGGCGACCAGCGCATCGGCGCGCGCCGCGACGTCGCTCGCGGCGATGCCGCCGCGTGCGTTGACGCGCACGGTCGGCAACAGCGTCACCGGCAACGCATGGCCGACGACGTGCGTCGTGGCGGCCTCCGGATGGCTGGCGTCGGCGGCCACGACCACGGTCGGCAGCAGCACGGCCTCGATCGGCGCGGCGGCGTCGACCGAAGCGGTACCGGCGTCCAGCGCGTCGGCACGCGGCGACGGCAGCACGGCGAGCGCACCACCGACCAGGGCGGTCGCGAGGACGGCGCGGATCAGGGGAGTGCGGATGTTGTTCATGGGAGCTCCTGCGTAATCACTTCAGGGGTGCGGGCGAGGCGTCGGGGGAGTTGCATCGCCAGCTCGGATTTGGATGCGCGAACGGGCCAATGAGTTGCTAGTCCGGAAGTCATGTGCGGCGGTGGCAACAGCAGTGGCGGCATGCGCACGTCAGTTGGTTTGGCGCCACGCACGAGGACGCCTCAGCACGCCGTCATGACCGGTGCGTGAAGTGCATGCGGCGCCTCGATCCGCCACGCGTGCTCGCGCGCCGGATCGGGCACGGCCACGCGTTGCGGTCGCGCGACACCGTCGAGCGGACAGTTCGCAACGACGGCCGTGCGCGGCACCGCGAGCAGCAGGCCGGCGAGCAGGACGAGCGCGAACGCGGCGCGGAACAATTGCATCTGCAGTGTCATGGCCATCTCCGGCGGGTGTTGCGGCGAGCTGTGCAAGTGACGGGCCAAGCCGCCGGCATGCGCGGCATGCGGCGCGTGCGATGGCCGCACCGATCGCAGCGCGATCGTCGCAACCCGTTGATATGAATCGATCACCTGTCGACTCCGCGTCGACATGCCGAGGCCGGGCCAGGTCGAACCGGAACGCGCCGCAAGCGCCGACGGAGGTGTCCGCGGACATCGCAGACACTGTCCGCGCATCGCCGGTCGGCGTGCGCGCGGGCGTCCATCCTCTGCGCATGGGCGATGGCGCCGCGCGCGCATGACCTTCGCCCGTTGCGGTCGTGCGCCGTCGCGCTTAGCCTGCGGCGTCCCAGCGCGCCTGCACGGAGGATCCATGCGCATTCGTCTCGCCGGCGGCCTCGCCGCCCTGTTCCTGAGCCTCGGCCTCGGCGCCGGCGTCCACGCCGCCGCGCCGGACACGCTCGACATCCCGTTCACGCGCTTCACGCTGCCCAACGGCCTCACCGTCGTGGTCAGCGAGGACCACAAGGCGCCGGTGGTCGCGGTCAGCGTCTGGTACCACGTCGGCTCGGCCGACGAGCCCAAGGGCAAGACCGGCTTCGCGCACCTGTTCGAGCACCTGATGTTCCAGGGCTCGGAAAACCACCGCGACGAGTTCTTCCGCCCGTTCGAGCTGGCCGGCGCGACCGACCAGAACGGCACGACCTGGTTCGACCGCACGAACTACTTCGAGACCGTGCCGACGACCGCGCTCGACATGGCGCTGTGGATGGAGTCGGACCGCATGGGCCACCTGCTCGGCGCGATCGGCCAGAAGGAACTCGACGAGCAGCGCGGCGTGGTGCAGAACGAAAAGCGCCAGGGCGAGAACCAGCCCTACGGCCGCGTCGACGAGCGCATCTACGCGAACGCGTTCCCGGCCAACCATCCCTATCACCACGACACGATCGGCTCGATGAAGGACCTCGACGCGGCCTCGCTGGCCGACGTCAAGCAGTGGTTCGGCGACTACTACGGCGCGGCCAACGTGACCGTCGCGCTGGTCGGCGACATCACGCCGGAGGTCGCCAAGGCGAAGATGCTCCAATACTTCGGCGACATCCCGGCCGGGCCGCCGGTCGCGCGCCAGCAGCCGTGGATCGCGCCGCGCACGGCCTCCACGCGCGACACGATGCAGGACCACGTCGCGCAGACGCGCATCTACCGCGTCTGGAACGCGCCGCCGCTGGGCGATCCGGCCGAGGCGCAGCTCGAGCTCGCCGCCGCCGTGCTCGGCGGCGGCAAAACCTCGCGCCTGTACGAGCGCCTGGTCTACAAGGACAAGCTCGCCGATTCGGTCTCGGTCGACGTACAGGCGTTCGCGCTCGCCTCGCTCGTGCAGCTGCAGGTCGACGTCAAGAACGGCGCCGATCCGGCCAGGGTCGAGGCTGCCATCGCCGACGAGTGGAAGAAGTTCCTCAAGGACGGCCCGACCGCCGACGAGCTTGCGCGCGTGAAGATCGGCGCGCGCGCCTCGTTCATCCGCGGCCTCGAGCGCGTCAACGGCAAGGCGACGATCCTCGCCGAGGGCCAGCTCTACCGCGACGACCCGGCCGCGTGGAAGACCGACCTCGCGCGCATCGAGGCGGCCACGCCGGCCAGCGTGCTCGCCGCGGCGAAGCAGTGGATCGCGCGTGGCGACTACACGCTGACCGTGACGCCGGCTGCGAAGGGCGCCGAGGTCGCGGACACCGACGAGATGGAACTGCCCGGCCGCGCCGCGCTGGCGGGCCGACCGGCGCCGAAGCTGCCGCCGAAGCAGGACTTCCATACCGTGAAGTCCGAGGTCGACCGCAGCAAGGGCGTGCCGACCGTCACCACGTTCCCGGACCTGACCTTCCCCAGGCTCGAGCACGGCAAGCTCAAGAACGGCATCGCGGTCGTGCTGGCGCAGCGGCACGCGATTCCGGTCGTGCAGGTGCAGCTGCTGTTCGACGCCGGCTACGCGTCCGACCAGGGCCGCGGCCTGGGCACCTCGGCGTTCACGATGGCGATGCTCGACGAGGGCACCCAGGCGCTCGACTCGCTCGAGATCGCGCGCCGCGCCGAGCGCCTCGGCGCGCGCATCGCGACCGGCTCGGGCCTGGACAGCTCCAGCGCCAGCCTCAGCGCGCTGACCTCGCAGCTGGAGCCCTCGCTCGCGCTGTACGCCGACATCGTGCGCAACCCCGCGTTCCGCGACGCCGACATCGCGCGCATCCGCGGCCAGTGGCTGGCGCGCATCGCGCAGGAGAAGACGCAGCCGACCGGGCTGGCGCTGCGCGCGCTGCCGCCGCTGCTGTATGGCCCCGGCCATGCCTACGCGATCCCGTTCACCGGCTCGGGCACCGAGGCCTCGATCCAGGCGCTGGCCGCCGACGACCTGCGCGCCTGGGTGCGCGACTTCGTGCGCCCGGACAACGCGACGATCCTAGTCGCCGGCGACACCACGCTCGAGGCGATCGTCGCGCGGCTCGACGCGGTGTTCGGCGACTGGAAGGCCCCCGACACGGCGGTGCCGAAGAAGAACATCGCCAACGTCGCCGCGCCGCCGGCGCCGCGCCTGTTCCTGGTCGACAAGCCCGGCGCGCAGCAGTCGATGATCCTCGCCGGCGTCGTCGCGCCGTCGACCAAGGCGCCGAACAACCTCGAGATCCAGACCATGAACGGCGCGTTCGGCGGCGCCTTCACCTCGCGCCTGAACATGAACCTGCGCGAGGACAAGCACTGGGCCTACGGCGCGTTCAGTTTCCTGCAGAACGCGGTCGGGCAGCGCCCGTTCATGCTGTATGCGCCGGTGCAGACCGACAAGACCAGCGAGTCGGTGGCCGAGATCCTGCGCGAGGCGCGCGAGGCGATCGGCGACAAGCCGCTCACGCACGCGGAGATCGACAAGATCAAGGTCGGCGACGTGCGCTCGATGCCGGGCGAGTACCAGACCACCGGCGCGGTGCTCGGCGCGCTGACCGCGATCCGCCTGTACGACCGCCCGGACGACTACGTGCAGACGCTCAAGGGCCGCATCGAGGCGCAGACCGACGCCGCGGTCGAGGCGGCGGCGAAGGAGGTCATCCGCCCGGACGCGCTGACCTGGGTCGTGGTCGGCGACCTGAAGAAGATCGAGCAGCCGCTGCGCGACCTCAAGCTCGGCGAGGTCAAGGTGCTCGACGCGGACGGCAAGGTGGTGCGCTGAGGGCCGAGGTCGAATGAAGCGCGGCGCGTTCAGACGCGCCGCGCTACGATGGCGCATTCCCCTGGAGCAACTCGATGAAAGCCGCACCGCTGATCCTCGTCCTGTCCCTGCCGCTGGCCGCCTGCAGCTGGGGCATCAAGCTCGATGCCGGCGGCGAGAAGGTCCGCACCGCGTGGAACGGCGACGTCGGCGGCTGCCGCGACATGGGCCGCGTCACCGTGTCGGTGCTCGACCGCGTCGGTCCGGTCGACCGCAGCGACCTGAAGATCCGCGACGAACTCGAGGTGATGGCGCGCAACGAGGCGGCCACGCTCGGCGCCGACACGATCAAGCCGCTCGGCGAGCCGCGCGACGGCCAGCAAAGCTGGGGCGCCTGGCACTGCGGCCGCGGCGCGAACGCCGCGCAGCCGGCGATGCGCATCCAGCAGCGCGCCGCCGACGGCGGCGCCGAGACCTATCCGATCAAGGATCACTGAGCGTTGCCGCGGTGCGCAGCTCTTCGCAGGAGCCCACCCTGTGGGCGACCGGCGGAGGGTCGCGCACAGGGTGCGCTCCTACACACACTGCGCTAACGCACGACCTCGCGCACCTGCTGCCGGGGTGCTGCCAGCGGCGGGCGCGGGCGCGTCGAATGCGCCGGCGCGACCAGCGGCGGCGACGGCGGGCGCGGGCGCACCACGGCATCGAACGGCGTGACCACCGCCTGTGGATCGAAGCGGCACGGACCGGCGGCGGCACCGCCGGCGGCCAGCGCCTGGCAGCGCGCCTGCAGGTCGGCCACGTCCGGCTGCGGCGCACCGTCCTTCCACGCGCGCAGCGCCTCCCAGCCGGCGATGCCTTCGGCCGCGCTGAAGCCGCAATGGCTCGGCACGTCCTCGGCGACGATGCCGATCGTGACCTGACCAGGCGGCAATGCCGCGCGCACGAAGTCCTGGTTGCCGGGAATCACCAGCTGGTCGTGGCTGGTATGCAGCGATATCACCTTCGCGTCGCCGACCGCGCCGCGGAAATCGGAACTCTCGTGCAGCCACGCCGCCGCCAGCGGATCGGCGATCAGGCGCGCGATACCGCTCTCGATCGCCGCGTCGGATGCGTAGTCGACGCCGGCGGTCGTGAACGGGTTGCGCCCGCCGAGCTTGTCCGGCGCGCGCACGAGGTCGCTCAGCACGAAGGTCGAGTAGCCGACGTTGGTGACGAAGAACTTCTCGTCGGTGATGCCGGCGAACGCCATCAGCTGGTCCAGACGGCGCTGCATCGCGCCATTGCGCAGCGAGCGCGGCAGGTTCACGCCGGTGCACTGGTTCAGCGGCAGCAGCGCGCGCGCGACCAGGGCCTGGTCGCTGAGGTCGCCGAGGTCGTCCGGGATCTGGTCGAGGTTGAACGCCCACGGCAGCGGCGCGGTGCCCCTGGGCAGGTCGCCGGCGCCGCGGCAGACCACGTCGTAGGCCAGGCGCAGGTCGATCGCCGTGTCCCACAGGCGCGCGCCGGCCGCCGCCGGGCACAGCGCGAACACGCCGCGCACCGGCGGAAAGCCGCGCGTCTCGGCCAGCTTCAGCGCGATCAGGCCGCCCATCGAGCCGCCGAACGGCACGATCTCGCCGGGCTCGCCGGCCAGCTGCGTGAATGCGTCGACGAGTTCGCGGTTGTCGGCGAGCGCGCCGAACAGCGCCCAACCGCGCTGGCGGAAACTCGACGCGGCGATCGCATAGCCTTCGGCGAGCACGACGTCGCGCAGCGGCCCCAGGCTCGGCGGACCGCTCGGCGCGTTGAAATCGAAGCCGTGCTGGTACAGCACCAGCGCATCGCCGGAGCGCCAGCCATCCGGCACGGCGATGTGGTACCACGCACCGGTCGGCGTACGGCCGCTGTATTCCCGTGGCGCCGCATGCGCCGGCACGAGCGCCTGGCCGAGCACGGCGAACGCCAGGGCCATCAGATACCGCATCCGCATCGTCCACCTCGCCCATCGCTCGCCGGAACCGTGTGCGCACGCTAAACAAACCCGGCTGAGCGGAGCGTTAAGTGGCGCCTTCATGCCCGTCGGCGCGGCGCGCTCGCCGCGTGCGGCTGCCAGCGCCGCGGGCAGGTAGAATCCGCGCCCATGTCCGACGTCTCCCGATCCGCCGGCGCGCGCGCGCCGAACCCCGTGCTGGCCGCGCTCGGCCGCACCCTCGAAACCGTCCTGAACCGGGCGCTCGCGCTCGATGCCGACACGCGCGCGCGCGTGGCCGCGCTAGACGGCCGTGCGGTCACGCTCGAGCTGCGCCGCCCGGCGCTGGCGCTGCGCATCGCGGTGGCCGGCGAGCGCCTCGAGGTCGGCCCGGCGTTCGCCGCCGACAGCGCGCTGCGCGTCAGTGCGACGCCGGCCAGCCTGCTCGCGCTGGCGTTGGCGCGCGGCGACGATGCGGCGCCGCCGTCCGGCGGCGTCGAGATCGCCGGCGACGCCGAGCTCGCCCGCCGCCTCGAACAGCTCGTGCGGCGCTTCGAGCCGGACATCGAGGAGGCCTTCGCGCGCGTGTTCGGCGACGTCGCCGGCGTGGCGCTGGCACGCGCGCTGCGGCGCGCGCTGGCGTGGTCGCGCGACTCGGCGCGGGCGCTGGCCGCCGACACCGCCGAGTACCTGACGATGGAGAGCGGCGACCTCGTCGCCAAGGCCGAGCTGGACGAGTTCCTCGACGAGGTCGACCTGCTGCGCGAACGCGCCGACCGCCTCGAGGCGCGCCTGCGCCGCCTCGCCGCCCGCGCCGCGGTGAACGCATGACGCCGCTGCGCCAAGTGCCGCGCCTCGTGCGCATCGCGCGCCTGCTCGCACGCTACCGCCTCGACGACCTGGTCGAACCGGCGCGCCATCCGCGTGCGTTCGGCCTCGTGCGCGCACTGCTGGCGCGCCCCGCCGCCGCCACCGCGGCGCTGCCGCGCGGCGAACGGCTGGCGCGCGCGCTGACCGAGCTCGGCCCGATCTTCGTCAAGTTCGGGCAGATCCTGTCCACGCGCCGCGACCTGATCCCGGCCGACGTCGCCGATGCGCTGGTCAAGCTGCAGGACCAGGTCGCGCCGTTCCCCGGCGAGCTCGCACGCGCGGCGGTCGAACGCGGCCTCGGCGCGCCGATCGCCGAACGCTTCGCGCGCTTCGACGACGTGCCGCTGGCCTCGGCCTCGATCGCGCAGGTGCATGCGGCGCGCCTGCATCCTGCGGCCGCGGCCGATTCGATGGGCCGCGAGGTCGTGGTCAAGATCCTGCGCCCGGACATCCATGCGCGCATCGCCGACGACATCGCGCTGCTGCGCGCACTGGCCGGCCTCGTGCAGCGCTTCCACCCGAACGCCGACAAGATCCGCCCGCACGAGGTCGTCGACGAGATCGAGACGACGCTGACGAACGAGCTCGACCTGCAGCGCGAGGGCGCCAACGCCTCGCTGCTGCGGCGCAATTTCGCCGGCTCCGACGACCTCTACGTGCCCGAGGTGATCTGGTCGCACACGTCCGAGGGCGTGCTGACGCTCGAGCGCGTGCGCGGCATCCCGGTCGACGACCTCGCCGCGCTCGACGCGGCCGGCATCGACCGCATCAAGCTGGCCGAGAAGGGCGTGCGCCTGTTCTACACGCAGGTGTTCCGCGACAACTTCTTCCACGCCGACACGCACGCCGGCAACATCTGGGTCGATCCGGCGCGGCCGCACGATCCGCGCTTCATCGCGCTCGACTTCGGCATCATGGGCTCGCTGCCCGAGCGCGACCAGTACTGGCTGGCGGAGAACTTCCTCGCGCTGTTCGAGCGCGACTACGCGCGCATCGCCGAGCTGCACGTGCGCGCCGGCTGGATGCCGGCGCACGCGCGCCTGGACGAACTCGAGGCCGCGGTGCGCACGGTGTGCGAGCCGTACTTCACGCGGCCGCTGAGCGAGATTTCGCTGGCCGAGGTCGTGGTCAAGCTGTTCCAGACCGCGCGCCGGCACGAGCTGACGCTGCAGCCGCAGCTGATCCTGCTGCAGAAGACGCTGCTGAACATCGAGGGTGTCGGCCGCCTGCTGCACCCGCGGATCGACATCTGGGCCACCGCGCAGCCGGTGCTCGAGCGCATCTGGCGCCAGCGGCGCGGCCCGCGCGCGGTGCTCAAGGCGCTGCGCCGGCGCCTGCCGGAATGGCTGGCCGCCGCACCGGACATGCCGCAGCTGGTGCACGGCTACCTGGAAAGGGCCACCAGCGGTACGCTGGAACTTCGCATCGCCTCGGATGATCTGAAGGCGCTCGAACGGCGCCTGCGCCGCGCCCAGCGCGCGGCCGCGTGGCGCGCGTTCGGCCTCGCCGCCGGCGTCGGCGCCGTGCTCGTCGCGCTGCTCGCGGCACCCGCGCCGCGGCTGGCCGGGCTGCCGCCGCTGGCTTGGCTCGGCGGCGCGCTCGCCGCGCTCGCGCTGGCGCTTGCGCGCCGCGACGACTGAAACCCTTTTTCGATGGAGAACTCCGGCATGAACCGTATCCTGATCCTGTCCGCCGCCTGTGCGCTCGGCCTGTCCGCCTGCGCCACGCGCGCGCCGAGCGATGCGCAGCTGACCCAGTTGCTGCGCCGCGACGGCGCGGCCGCGACCGACGCGAACGCACCGCTCGACGCAGCCGCGGTCAGTTGCCTGCGTGTGTGGTCGGACGATGCCGAGCTGGCCAAGGACCTGCCTACCGGCGCCCGCGGCGACGATGCGAAGAACAAGTGCCGCCTGCGCCTGGATGGCTGGCTCGCCGACGCGACGCGCAATCCGGAGAAGTTCGCGTTCAAGGAAGTCAGCGCGCCGCCGGTCGTGCGCCGCGCGGTCGCGCTGCTGGCCGCGCATGCGCCGGCAGCGACCAGCGACCCGGGCGAGCCGCCGGCTGCGCTGACGAATGCGCTGCGCGCCCCCGAGCCGGTACGCGGCGGGCCGGTCGACCAGTTCGGCTCGGCCGGATTCGATCTCAAGCGCGCCGAAGACCTGTGCCAGCAGGCGCAGCAGCTCGCCGCCGCGCAGGGCCCTGAGTCGAGCCTGCGCCGCTTTGCCAACTATTGCGGCAGGTCGCTGCGCCAGCTGCGTGCCTCGATGAAGACCTTCAGCAACCGCGGGGGCAACCTCGAGCAGATGGACCGGCTCGGCGGCGAAGCGCGCAAGCTGGCCGATGTCGCCGAGCAGGCGCTCGCCGAGGCGCAGCAGAAGTAGTCGCCTCGACCAGAACCGGCTGCGGTCGTGCGGGCGTTGCTACAATGCCCGCATGCTCGATATCGACGGCGTGCTGCAGATCCCGGAAGACGAACTGGTCGAGCGCTTCGTGCGCGCCGCCGGCCCCGGCGGGCAGAACGTCAACAAGGTCGCCAGTGCGGTCGAGCTGCGCTTCGACGTCGCCGCCTCGAGCGCACTGCCCGAGCCGGTGCGCGCGCGCCTGCTGGCGCGGCGCGACCGCCGCCTGACCGAGGCCGGCGTGCTGGTGATCCAGGCCAACCGCTTCCGCGACCAGGCCAAGAACCGCGACGACGCGCGCGCCCGGCTGGCCGAGCTGGTGCGCGCGGCGCTGGTCGTGCCCAAGCGCCGCGTCGCGACGCGCCCGACGCGCGCGTCGAAGGAGCGCCGCCTCGAAGCGAAGAAGACACGCTCGTCGATCAAGCGCACGCGCGGCCGCGGATGGAGCACCGAGTGAGCGCGGACGGCGGTCTGCCGCCGCTGCCGCCGGCGATGCCGCAGTTTCCGCCGCATCCGCTGCGGCGCGCCTGCGCCTGGCTGCTGCGCCGCTGCGGCTGGCGCGTGGTGGGCGAGTTTCCGGACCGGCCCCGGCTGGTCGTCATCGCCGCGCCGCACAGTTCGTGGTGGGACGGCGTGTGGGGCCTGCTGTGCAAGGTCGCGCTCGGTGCCGACATCACCTTCATGGCCAAGCGCGAGCTGTTCCGCGGCCCGCTCGGCTGGCTGCTGCGCCGGCTCGGCGGCATCCCGATCGAGCGCGCCGCCGCGCACGGCCTGGTCGAGCAGATGGTCGCGCGCTTCCGCGCCAGCCCGCAGCTGTGGCTCGGCATCGCGCCGGAAGGCACGCGCAAGCACGTACACGCGTGGAAATCGGGTTTCTGGCACATCGCGCGCGCCGCCGAGGTGCCAATCCTGCCGGCCGCGTTCGACTACCCGAGCCGCACGATCACGATCGGCCCGCTGTTCCAGCCCAGCGCGGACCTTCACGCCGACCTCGCCGCGCTGCGCGCGTTCTACGCCCCGTTCCGCGGCAAGCACCGCAACGCGTAGGCCGGGGAACGCAGCCGCACGCTGCGCCCGTCTGCGCGCAGCCATGCCACGGCGAGTCCCACCATGCGCGCGCACGCCACACGGAGGCGACGGCGGGACTCGCGCCTGCGGCGCTGCGGCCCACCCTACTTGACCGGCGACGCGGAGTGATGGCGCGGACGTAGGGTGGGACACAGCCGCGCGATACGGCCGGGTTGCATGCAACCGTGCCACGGCGAGTCCCACCATGCGCGCGAACGCCACACGGAGGCGGCGGTGGGACTCGCGCCTGCGGCGCTGCGGCCCACCCTACTTGACCGGCGACGCGGAGTGATGGCGCGGAGGTGCGATGGAACGCAGCCGCACGCTGCGCCCGGCTGCTCGCAGCCATGCCACGGCGAGTCCCGCCATGCCCGTGAACATCGCGACGATCGCCCACGCCAATGCCGCATTGAGGACGAGGTGGCCCTGCTTGGCGACGTCGGCGAGGCCGTCGCCGAGCAGCGTGATGCCAAGCGTGGCCAGCATCATCGCGCAGGTAAGCACGGCGTAGTCGAGCGCACGACCGCCGCTACGCAGGCCGGGCCGGCGCAGCAGCAGGGCGAGCGCAAGGAACGGCAGCGCCAGCAGCGCCAGCTGCGCCAGCGGATACGCGTGCAGCCAATGGCCGATGCTCGGCTGCGGCGGCGCCATCGCGGCGAACTCGCCGCCCTCGACCTGGCCGAGGTTGCTGGCTATCCACGGATCGAGCGCGAGCACGCCGGCACCGGCCAGGCGCCAGGCGATGCGCGGGTGGCGCAGCAGCGCGCGCAGCTCGTCACCGCGGTCGAAGTCGGCCAGACCGGCGCAGACGCGCTCGGGCATGTCCGGCAACTCCCACGCATGCGCGCCGCTGTAGATCGCGCAGTCCGGATCGATGCGCAGCACCTCGAGCAGGTCGCGGCGGTCGTCGGCGAACGGCAGCAGCGCGGTGAACATGACGTCGGCGCGGTTGTACTGGTCGATCGCGTCCATCATCGCGCCGGTACGCTGCAGCTGCACGACCTGCAGCGCGAGGCCGGCCAGCGCGCCGAGCGCGAGCGCGCCTCCGCGCCAACCGAAGCGGCCGTGGCGCAGGCGGTCGAGCAACAGCACCAGCACGGCCAGGCCCAGCGGCAGCAGCAGGTGCTGGATCTTGCTGGTGGCAAGCACGAACGCGGCCAGCGCGAGCAGCGCGAAGCGGCGCCGCGAAGCGGGCGCGTCGCGCCACAGCAGCGTCGCGGCGACCAGCGCGTAGGCGGCCAGCAGCGCGCTCCACTCGGCATAGAACGTATTCAGGTACAGCGTGTTGCCGGGATCGGCGAACAGCAGCGGCAGCAGCGCCGCGTTCGCCAACGCGGCGCGCGCGTCGCCGCGGCGCAGCCACGCGCGCGACAGTGCCAGCGACAGCGCAAGCAGGGCCAGCCAGCGCAACGCGCCGACCCAGCGCACGTCATGCAGCGCGGCGCCGCCGAGCGCCTCGCCGACCGTCCAGATCAGTGCGGTCGCGGCGGTGAACGGCAACTCGCTCGACCAGTAGCACATCGGGTCGCCGGTCGCGATGAAGCGGTACTTCGCATACGGCGCCGCCGGGCTGTTTTGTTGCGGCGGGATCTGCGCCGGCCGATCCGGATAGAAATGAAAGCAGCTGGTGTAGCGCGTCTGGTCGTAGCTGTTGGCGTAGGCGTACAGCGGATCGTGCGCCCACAGCATGAACGCGCGCAGCGTGCCGAGCAGCGACAGCAGCGCGATCAGGCCGAGCAGCACGCGCGGCGCGCGCGTCGACGGCAGCGTGTTCATGGCCTCGTCTCCAGCAGCGCGAAGCGGCGCAGGACCGCCACCAGCGGCAGGCCCAGGCTCGCCAGCGCGTAGTCCAGGCTCAATTGCGCATGCTTGGCGAACTCGACGTCGCCGTCGCCGAACAGCGCGACCAGCGCGACGCCGGACGATCCGCTGGCGCACATCAACGCGAACGCGCGCGCCGTCGGCGCGGCGCGGCGCACGTGGCAGCCGGCGAACAGCAGCCACGGCAGCAGCAGCAGGGCCAACGCGATCGAGCGGTCCGCGCCGAACAGGCCGCTCAGCGAGGGCTGGCCCGGCGGCAGCGGCGCATGCTCGCCACCCTCGACCAACCCCAGCGGAGGAATCCATGGCAGCAGCAGCGCCGGCACGTGCACGAGCGCGCGCGCCAGCGCGGGCGGATCGGACAGCAGCAGCCACCACGGCTGCAGCGCCGACCAGTGCGCGGCGCGCGTGCAGATCTGGCCGACCGGCAGCGGCATCGCGTAGACGTTCCTGCCCGCATAGGCGGTGCACTCCGCTTCGAGGCCGAGCGCGCGCTCGACGCGCGCGCGGTCGCCGGTTTCCGGCAGCAGCACCGACAGCACGAAGTTGGCGCGGTTGGTCGTGGCGATGCCGTGCATGGTCGGCGTGTCGCGCACCACGTTGCCGACCTGCAGCGCGAGACCGAGCAGGCCGCCGAGGCCGAGCGCGAACGCCACGCGCCGGGTCGCACGGCCGCCGCCGAGCCACAGCGCCGCGCCGAGCAGCAACGGCAGCAGCAGGTGCTGGAACTTGCTGCCCGCCAGGATCGCCGCGCCGAGCGCGGCGCCGGCGAGCGCCACCCGTGTCGGCCGCAGCAGCGCGGCAACGCCGGCGATGCCGCACAGGTAGAACCCGAAGAGCGCCGCCGCCTCGGCGTAGAACGTCGGGAAGTAGACGAGATTGGCCGGATCCATGCCGACCAACGCAAGCCACAGCAGGTGCGCGGCCGCGACGTCCGGCCGCCCCGCGCGCACGAACGCGGCCGTGGCGGCGGCCGCGACCAGCAGCCACAGCAGCAGGCGCCATTCGCCCAGCCGCTGCACCGAATGGACCGTGCGGCTGCCGAGGTGCTCGGACAAGCGCCAGGCGAGCGCGACCGGCGCGGTGAACAGCAGGTCCGAGGTCCATACGCACACGTCCGCCGGCAGCGGCTGGAACGCATAGCGCGACAGCGGTGCCTGCGGGTTGGCGCGGTCGGCCGGCTCGCCGGGCCGCCATGGCGCAAGGTCGAGGCAGACCGAGTAGCGGATCTGGTCGTAGTTGTTGGCCAGCGCCAGCAACGGCCGGTGCAGCACGAAGCCGGCCCCGCGCACCAGCGCGAGCGCCGCCAGCATGCCGAGCAACAGCCAGGACCAGGGAGACAGGCGCGTGTGGCTGGGCATTCCGTTGCGGACCTCGAGAGGGGCCGCCAGTCTAGGCGGCCAATCTGACAGCCTCAATCGCACGTGCCAACGGCGTCACGGTCCGTGCGCGACCGATGCACGGATGGCGCCGCCAACGCGGTCCGGGGCACCTTGTCCCGCCGGTGCTAGCATGCAGCGCGTCATGGGGCATCCGTCCCGAAGGGGAACGTCATGAGAACGCGCTTGGGACACTACGACATCGTCTCCGAACTCGGCCGCGGCGGCATGGGTGTCGTCTACAAAGGCTACGAGGCCGCGCTGAACCGCTACGTCGCGATCAAGGTGCTGGCCGACGCGCTCGCGCACGACGAGGGCGTGCGCGAGCGCTTCCTGCGCGAAGCGCGCAGCATGGCCGCGCTGAACGACCCGCACATCATCCAGATCCATTTCATCGGCGAGGACGCTGGCCAGCCCTACTTCGTGATGGAGTTCGTCGAGGGCGAATCGCTCGGCTCGATGCTCAAGCGCGAGCAGCGCCTGACCGTCGAGCAGGCCGCGAAGGTGATCCACCAGACCGCGCAGGGCCTGGCGACCGCGCACGACCGCGGCGTCGTGCACCGCGACATCAAGCCCGGCAACCTGATGATCTCCAGCCGCGGCATGGTCAAGATCGCCGACTTCGGCATCGCGCTGTCGAACCAGGACCTGTCGAAGAAGCTGACCTCGACCGGCGAGTTCGTCGGCACGCCGGGTTACCTCTCGCCCGAGGTCTGCCTCGGCAAGCCGGTCGACCGGCGCTCGGACATCTTCTCGCTCGGCATCGTGCTGTTCGAGATGCTGACCGGCAAGATGCCGTTCAACGACGACTCGCCGCTCGGCCTGATGCTCGAGGTGGTCAAGGCCGAGATCCCGGACGTGCGCCAGCTCAACGCCGACGCCGACCCGCAGATCGCGCGGATCCTGGCGAAGATGATCGCCAAGGAGCCGGCCGATCGTTACCAGAGCTGCCATGAACTGGCCGCCGACCTCGCCACGCACCCGCTGGTTGCCAAGGGCGGCCCGATCACCGCGCAGGCGCGCATCTCGCCGGCCGCGGCGACCGTGATCGGCCAGAAAACGCCGGTCTCTGCCCAGAGCGCGCTGCCGGCGACGCCGCCGACGCCGCTGCGCAACCTCGGTGCCGTCGCGAACACGCACATCACCGTGTCCGACCAGCCGCTCGCCCCGCCCGCCGCGCCGGCGCACCACTCCGTACTCGCGCGCCCGACCGTCGTGAACACCGCGCCGCGCCGCTCGGCGCTGCCGTGGGCGCTCGCCGCGCTGGTGCTGCTCGGCGTCGGTGGCGGCGCCTGGGCCTGGCGCGAGCAGATCCCGGCCCTCGCCGGCCTGTTCGGCACGCCGACGCCGCTCACCGATGCCGCCACGCCGGCGAACACGGCGCCCCTGCCGGCCACGACCGTCGCGCACAGCAATGCGGCTGAGGTCCCTGCGGCGACGACCGCGCAGCCCGCCGACGCGCCGGCCGTCGCGCCCACCGCGACGATCTCGCCGTCCGGTGACAGCCTGTCCGCGACCGGACCGGCCAGCGGCCCTGCGGCGAGCGCGACGATCGCTTCCGCCGCCGATGCGACCGAGGCCACGCCGCCGGCCGCGCCGCACGACGATACCGCGGCCGGCACCAGCGGCGGTGATGTAGTCACCGCACCCACTGCGGCGGGCGGGACCCAGGCGCCACCCGACCTGCCGCCGATGCCGGCGACGCCAGCGCCGGCGCCGGCCGCCGCGGCCACGCTGGCCAAGGCCGCGCCGGCCGCCAAGCCGGTCGCGCCAGCGAAGCCGCGGGTGCCGACCATCGCGGTGATGGCGGCTGGCGACGACGTGATCGCCGCGCCGGCCGAGGATGCGCTGGTCGACCTGCTGCGCAGCCGCGGCTTCCGCGTGATCGAAGGCGGCCGCGGCGGCGGCGAGCGGCCGAACCTGCGCGCGCTGGCCGGCAAGGCCGACGCGGTCGTGTTCGTGCACGCGCGCCCGGTCGGCACGCAGGAGCTGACCTACTACGGCCAGAGTTCGACGCTGTACACCGTGCAGCTCGGCCTCAAGGCGTACAAGGTCGCGGACGGCAGCGTGCTGTGGAGCGGCGGCGCACAACAGGTCAATTTCACCAGCCTCAATGCCGCCGACAAGGCGCGCGAGGCGATCGCGCCGATGCTCGATCAGGTCGACGGCCACCTCGACGAGTTCCGTCCGCGCGAACGGCGCGGCTGAGAGCATCGCCATCGCCGTTGTGGGAGCGCCGGCAGCCGTGATGCTTTGCTGCCGCCAAGGCAGCGCGGCTTCCGCCGCTCCCACCCTGCGCCGCCGTCGCCGCGTCGACACTCCTCCGGCAGGGGCGGTCGTCGCGCTCGCTACAGCGCGGCGAGATTGGCGTAGGCGAGCACCAGCCGCTTGCGGCCGGCGTCGGCGAAGTTGACCTCGACCAGCGTGTGCTGTCCGGCGCCCTCGTAGCCGAGCACGACGCCCTCGCCGAAGCTGGCATGGCGCACCAGCGTGCCGAGCTTGAACGGCACCGCCGCCTCCGGCGCGGCCGACGCGCTGCCGCGGCCGGCAAAGGCCGGCCGGCTGACCTGCACCTTCGGCCGCACCTCGCGCACCAGCTCGGCCGGAATCTCGGCAAGGAAGCGCGACGGCCGCGCGTAGGTCTCCACGCCGTGCAGGCGGCGCGATTCGGCGTAGCTGACGATCAGCCGCTCGCGCGCGCGCGTGATGCCGACGTAGGCCAGGCGCCGCTCCTCCTCCAGCCGGCCGGCTTCCTCGATCGACTTCTGGCTCGGGAACAGGCCGTCCTCGAGGCCGACCAGGAACACGCTCGGGAACTCCAGGCCCTTGGCCGAGTGCAGCGTCATCAGCTGCACGCAGTCCTGCCACGTCTCGCCCTGCCCCTCGCCGGCCTCGAGCGCGGCGTGCGCGAGGAACGCGGCCAGTTCGGACAGGCCGGCCTCCAGGTCCTCCGGCGTGCGCCGGAAGCGGCTGGCGACGTTGACCAGTTCGTCGAGGTTCTCCACGCGCGACTCGGCGCTGCCGCGGCTGTCGTTCTCGTAGAACGGGCGCAGGCCAGAGCGCGCCAGCGCGTGCTCGACCTGTCGGGACAGCGCGAGCGGCTCGTCGCCGTTCGCTCCCACTTGCCCTTCGTCATCCCGGCGCAGGCCGGGATCCAGCGCCTCTTCATCCGCAGCCGCGGGCGAGGCGACCAGGCAGTCGCGCGCCAGTCCCTCGATCAGTTCGAGGAAGCCGCGCAGCGCGTTGCGCGCGCGCGCCGCCAGCGCGCCGGCGCCGAGTTCGGCCAGCGCCGCCTCCCACAGCGAGACGCGATCGCGCCGCGCGCGCTGGCGCAGGCCGTCGAGCGTGCGCTCGCCGATGCCGCGCGGCGGCGTGTTGACCGCACGCTCGAACGCGGCGTCGTCATGCCGGTTCGCGACCAGGCGCAGGTAGGCGAGCGCGTCCTTGATCTCGGCGCGGTCGAAATAGCGCAGGCCGCCGTAGATGCGGTACGGAATCTCGTGCTGGATCAGCTGCTCTTCGAAGTTGCGCGACTGCGCGTTCGAGCGGTACAGGATCGCGATGTCGGACGGCCTTGCGCCTTCGCGCAGCTGCGCGCGGATGCCCTCGATGACGTAGCGCGCCTCGTCCTGCTCGTTGTAGGCGGCGTACAGCTCGATCGGCGCGCCGCTGTCGCCGGCGGTCCACAGCTGCTTGCCGAGGCGGTCCGGGTTGTGCGCGATGACCGCGTTGGCGGCGGCCAGGATCGTGCCGGTCGAGCGGTAGTTCTGCTCCAGCCGGATCGTGCGCGCGCCGGCGAAGTCGCGCAGGAAGTGCTGCACGTTCTCCACGCGCGCGCCGCGCCAGCCGTAGATCGCCTGGTCGTCGTCGCCGACCACGAACACGTTCGCGGTGGACCCGGCGAGCACGCGGATCCACGCGTACTGCAGCGTGTTGGTGTCCTGGAACTCGTCGATCAGCAGGTGGCGGTAGCGCTCGCGGTAGTGCGCCAGCAGCGCCTCGTCGTGCAGCCACAGCTCGTGCGCGCGCAGCAGCAGCTCGGCGAAGTCGACCAGGCCGGCGCGCCGGCACGCCTCCTCGTAGGCGGCGTAGATCTCGATCAGCACGCGGTTGACCGGGTTGAAGCCCGCTTCCATCGCGTCCGGCCGCTTGCCCTCGTCCTTGGCGCTGTTGATGAACCAGGTCGCCTGGCGCGGCGGAAAGCGCGCCTCGTCCAGGCCCAGGCCCTGGATCGTGCGCTTGACCAGGCGCTGCTGGTCGTCGGCGTCGAGGATCTGGAACGTCTCGGGCAGCTTCGCCTCGCGCCAGTGGCGGCGCAGCAGGCGGTGCGCGATGCCGTGGAAGGTGCCGATCGTGAGGCCGCGCGCGCCGCCGCCGACCAGCGCCTCGGTGCGCGCGCGCATCTCGCCGGCGGCCTTGTTGGTGAAGGTGACCGCGAGCAGCGACCACGGCGACACGCGCTCGACTTCGAGCAGCCAACCGATGCGGTGGGTCAGCACGCGGGTCTTGCCGGAACCGGCGCCGGCGAGCACGAGGCAATGGCCGGCCGGCGCGGTCACGGCCTCCTGTTGGGACGGATTGAGGCCGTCGAGCAGATGGGAAACGTCCATCACGCAATTGTAGCCGGCGTGCGGCGGCCCCCAGCCATTCGCGCGGTGCGCCTCGCGCTGACGTCAGTCACCACCAGCACACACCGCGCAACGCGGCACGACCGCGTGCGCGGTCAATGCGCGCCGGCGGCCTCCTCACGCTCCGCGCCGTGGCTGTTCATGAGGCGGTCGGTCCAGGCGATGCCGATCGCCGAGACGATGAACACGCAGTGGATGATCGTCTGCCACATCACGCCGGTCGTGGTCAGCGTCGTGCAGGACTTGCCGCTGCCGACCACGACCTCGTCGGCGATCTGCGCCAGCAGCTCGGGCGAGCAGAACGGCAACGCGCCGCCAAGCGCGCCGACCTCGATGAAGCTCTTGAGCAGGTGGATCGAGCTGATGCCGATGATCGCCATCGCCAGCTTGACCTTGAGCACCGAGGCGTTGACGTGGCTGAGCCATTCGGGCTGGTCTGGATGGCCCTCCAGGCGCAGGCGCGAGACGAACGTCTCGTAGCCGCCGACGATGACCATGATCAAGAGGTTCGAGATCATCACCACGTCGATCAGGCCGAGCACCATCAGCATGATCGCCTGCTCGCTCAGCGCGAGCGCGTCGTGCACCAGGTGCCACAGTTCCTTGAGGAACAGCACCACATACACGCCCTGGGCGAGTATCAGGCCCAGGTACAGCGGCAACTGCAGCCAGCGCGAGGAGAAGATCAGCGCCGGCAGCGGCGGCATCGCGGAATTCGGTCGGGACATGCGCAGGATCGTTGGTTCGAGGGGAGGCGGATTCTAGCGGCCGCGCCGCCAAGCGCGCATGACCGTCTCGCCGAATCGCCGCGCCACGCGCATGCACCACCGTAGGGTGGGACACAGCCGCGCAACACGCCGTGGACGAAGGGTAGCCCTACCCCGGCGAGTCCCACCATGCGCGCGCCGCGCGCCCCGGCACCACATGGTCGTAGGGTGGGACACAGCCGCGCGAAACGTCCGGATGAAAGGCAGCCCCGCCACGGCGAGTCCCACCATGCGCGCATGCACCTCTCGGAGGAACGGTGGGACTGAACCTGCCCCTCCTGATCGGAGGCCAAGAAGCGATACTTGAGTCGCTACTTGGAGTTCAAC
>JAACZU010000024.1 GCA_009996615.1 Rhodanobacteraceae bacterium
CGGCGCTCGTCCGACCGACGTGATCGGCCTTCATCCATCTGCCAAAGATTCACAGCCTCTGAGGCGGAGGCGAGCAGGCAAGCGGCTATCATGCGCGGGATTTTCCGTATCCGGCGTCCTGCATGACCCTACGCATCGCCCTCGCCCAGTTCGATTTCCCGGTCGGCGCCGTCGCGCGCAACGAGGCGCGCATCGCCGAGTTGATCGCGCAGGCGCGCGACGTGCACCGCGCCGACCTGGTGCTGTTCCCGGAGCTGACGCTGAGTGGCTATCCGCCCGAGGACCTGCTGCTGCGGCCCAGCTTCCTGGCCGAATGCGCACAGGCGCTGCAGCGCCTCGCCGCGCAGACGCAGGGCATCACCGCCGTGGTCGGCTGGCCCGAAGCGGCCGGCGCCATCGTCTACAACGCGGCCAGCGTGCTGCGCGACGGGCGGGTGGTGGCGACCTGCCGCAAGCGCGAGTTGCCGAACTATGCGGTGTTCGACGAGCGGCGTTATTTCGAGGTCGATCCGGACGCCGGCGCCTGCGTGGTCGAGGTCGCCGGCGTGCAGGTCGGGCTGGTGATCTGCGAGGACCTGTGGTTCGCCGAGCCGGCCGCCGCGACCGCGCGCGCCGGCGCGCAGCTGCTGCTGGTGCCCAACGCCTCGCCGTTCGAGCGCGACAAGCACGCGCAGCGCGATGCGCTGCTGGCGGCGCGCGTGGCCGAGACCGGGCTGGCGGTGGCCTACCTGAACCTGGTCGGCGGCCAGGACGCGCTGGTGTTCGACGGCGCCTCGGTGCTGGCCGACGGCGACGGCCATGTGCACCCGGCCGCGCGCGCGTGCGAGGAGCACTGGCTGGTCGCCGATTTCGATGCGGCCACGCGCCGGTTCACGCCGCTGCTGTGGCCGGCCGAGGAGGACGAGGGCCGCGACGCGCTCGCCTGGCGCGCGATCGTGCGCGGCACGCGCGACTACTGCGTGAAGAACGGCTTCCGCCAGGCCTGGATCGGCCTGTCCGGCGGCATCGACTCGGCCGTCGTGCTGGCGCTCGCGGTCGATGCGCTCGGCGCCGACAACGTGACCGGCGTGCGCCTGCCGTCGCGCTACACGACCGACCTCAGCAACGACCTCGCCGAGGAGCAGGCGCGCGCGCTCGGCGTGCGCCTGCTGACGGTGCCGATCGAGGCGCCGTTCGCCGGCTTCATGGATGCCCTCGCGCCGGCGTTCGCCGGCCGTGCGGCCGACGTGACCGAGGAAAACCTGCAATCGCGCTGCCGCGGCACGCTCATGATGGCGCTGGCGAACAAGTTCGGCGGCCTGGTGCTGACCACCGGCAACAAGAGCGAGTACGCGGTCGGCTACGCGACGATCTACGGCGACATGTGCGGCGGCTACGCGCCGATCAAGGACCTGTACAAGACCGAGGTCTATGCGCTCGCGAAGTGGCGGAACGGCCGGGATTCGGACTGCGCAGGCGGACGCCGGAGCGAACATTCGCGCAGCGAATGGCCCGAAGGGCGAGCCGCAGGAGGCGGCGAGTCATTGGGGATTGGGGATTCGGAAAGGCGTCCCTTGCCGATCCCGAACGCGGTCATCGAGCGCGCGCCGTCGGCGGAACTGCGCGAGAACCAGACCGACCAGGATTCGCTGCCGCCGTACGAGGTGCTCGACGCGATCCTGCTGCGCTACGTCGACCAGGAGCAGTCGCGCGAGGACATCGTCGGCGCCGGCTTCGACGCCGCCACGGTCGACCGCGTGCTGCAGCTGGTGCGCGTCAACGAGTGGAAGCGCCACCAGGCCGCGCCGGGGCCGAAGGTCTCGCGTCGCGCGTTCGGGCGCGAGCGGCGCTATCCGATCACCTCGGGCTGGCGCTGAATCGGTCGCGCACAGGGTGCGCTCCTGCAAAATCGCGCTCGATGCAGGAGCGCACCTTGTGCGCGACCGGCGATCACCCTGCCGGTCGCGCGCGCAGCGCAGGCTGCCTCAACTGCGGTTGAGCAGCGGGATCAGCTTCCACCAGTTCGAGCGGTAGTGCGGCCAGTCGCCGCGCAGCGCCGGATGGTCGGGGTAGTTCAGCTCGAGCACGCGCTTGCTGTCGTCGGCCAGCTTGTCCTGGCCGAGCTTGCGGTAGCTGAGCATCATCACCGCCAGCGCATCGCCGGCCTGCGGCGACTGCGGGTAGGTCTCGATGATCGCCTTGGCGCGGTTGGACGCGGCCACGAACGCGTTGCGCTTGTAGTAATACAGCGCGATGTTCAGTTCCGACTGCGCCATCATGTTGCGCAGGTGCACCATGCGCTGGCGCGCGTCGGGTGCGTAGCGGCTGTTCGGGTAGCGGCTGATCAGCGCGCCGAAATCGTCGAACGACTCGCGCTGGTTGGTCTGCTCGCGCTTGGTCATGTCCTGGCCGACGTAGCGCTCCAGGAAACCGCCCGAGCGGTTGAAGTTGATCAGGCCGCGCAGGTAGTAGGCGTAGTCGATGTGCTTGTGCGTCGGGTAGGTGCGGATAAAGCGGTTGATTGTCGAGTACGCGTCGTCGGGCTTGTTCGCCTTGTACTGCGCGTAGGCGAGGTTGATCTGCGACTGTTCGGTGTACGGACCGAACGGGAAACGCGTGATCAGGCGCTGGAACGTGCGCGCGGCGAGGTCGTAGTTGCCGCCTTCGACGGCGGTGACGCCCTTCTGGTAGAGCTGCTCGACCGGCAGCGTGTCGAGCTCGCTGCCCTTCTTGCCGCGGTTGAACAGGGAACAGCCGGCGAGCGCGACGACCAGCAGGAGCAGGACGGTGCGCAGGGCGAAACGGGAAGCGCGGGAGACTCGCATGCGGATGGCAGGCTCTGCGATGATGGACGGATGGACCGCCCGGACGGTCGAGCCGGCCCGGACAGGCTGCGGCGCACAGGCGCCGACTACGAATTGACGATGATAACCCGAAACGTTCCCCGCGCCGGTAACGGCGGCGGACGCAGGATTTGAGCATGACCCAGACCCAATCCCGCCTGAATGCGACCGTGCCGCGCGAACTCGCCGGGCGCCGCTTCGACCAGGTGCTGGCGGAGTTGTTCCCCGATTTTTCGCGTTCGCGCCTGTCGGCGTGGATCAAGTCCGGCGCGGCGCGCCTGGACGATGCCAGCGTCGCGCCGCGGCAGATCGTGCATGGCGGCGAGGCAGTCACCCTCGAGGTGCAGATGGAGCGCGAGATCGGCGCCCAGCCCGAGGACATCGCGCTCGACATCCGCTACGAGGACGCCGACGTCATCGTGGTCAACAAGCCGCCGGGCCTGGTCGTGCACCCGGGCGCCGGCAACCCGGCCGGCACGCTGCAGAACGCGTTGCTGCACCACGATCCCAAGCTCGCCGAGATCCCGCGCGGCGGCATCGTGCACCGGCTCGACAAGGACACCTCCGGCCTGATGGTGGTCGCGCGCACGCTGCGCGCGCACACCTCGCTGGTCGAGCAATTGTCCGCGCGCGACGTGCACCGCCAGTACGCGGCGATCGTGTATGGCTCGATGGTCGCCGGCGGCAAGGTCGACGCGCCGATCGGCCGCCACCCGCGCGACCGCCTCAAGCAGGCCGTGCGCGACGACGGCCGCGACGCGGTCACGCACTACCGCGTGCGCGAGCGCTTCCGCGCGATGACGCTGGTCGAATGTCGCCTCGAGACCGGCCGGACGCACCAGATCCGCGTGCACATGGCGCACACGCGCCATCCGCTGGTCGGCGACCCGCAGTACGGCGGCCTGCTCAAGCTCCCCAAGGGCGCCACGCCGGAACTGGCCGAGGCGCTGCGCGGCTTCCGCCGCCAGGCGCTGCATGCCGAGCGGCTCGAGTTCGCGCATCCGAAGAGCGGCAAGACGATCGCGGTCGAGGCGGAGCTGCCGGCCGACATGCAGGCGCTGCTGGCGGCGCTGCGCGAGGACACGCGCCAGCACGCGGGCTGAGCGCATGACGGCAAGCGACATCCTCCGCCCCGACTGGCCCGCGCCGGCCGCGATCCGCGCGCTGACGACCACGCGCGCGCTGCCGGGCGTCTCGCAGCCGCCGTTCGACCGCTTCAACCTCGGCGCGCGCTGTGGCGACGATCCGGCCGCGGTCGCGCACAACCGCGCGCAGCTGGCCGCGCTGTGCGGCCTGCCGGCGCCGCCGCGCTGGCTGCAGCAGGTGCACGGCGTCGGCGTGCTGCGCGATCCCGGCTTCGACGAGCCGCAGGCCGACGCGGCCGTGACCGACCAGCCCGGCCACGTGCTCGCGATCCTCAGCGCCGACTGCCTGCCGGTCGTGTTCGCGGCGCGCGACGGTCGTGAGGTGGCGGTCGCGCACGCCGGCTGGCGCGGCCTCGCCGCCGGCGTGCTCGAGGCGACGATCGCGGCGATGCGCACACCGGCCGACGCGCTGCTCATCTGGCTCGGTCCCGCGGCCGGGCCGAGCCGCTATGAAGTCGGCGACGAGGTGCGTGCGGCCTTCGTCGAGCGCGACGCGCGTGCGGCCACCGCGTTCCGCGCGACGCGGCCTGGCCACTGGCATGCCGACCTGTACGCGCTGGCGCGGCAGCGCCTGGCCGCACGCGGTGTGCCGGCCGAGCGCGTGTCCGGCGGCACCTGCTGCACGATCGGCGACGCCGCGCGCTTCTATTCGCACCGCCGCGACGGCCGCAGCGGCCGCATGGCGACGCTGGCGTGGATACGGGAAACGTGAGACGGCAGACGTCAGCCGGGTAGGCTGGACGACCGCAGCTGTCGGCGCTCTGCGCGGTGGACGAGCCGGTCGCGCGCGGCGCGCCCAGCCTACGCAACGCACATCGTCTCGCCTGTCACGTCCCACCTCTCACAAATGTGGCTCCAGCCACGCCTGCAGCGCGCTTTCGCTGAAATTGCCGAAGCGCCGCGCGAGCACGCGGCCGTCGCGGCCGACCAGCACCGTGTACGGCAGCGCGCCGCGGTTGTCGCCGAAGCGGGCGGCGGCGTCGCCGCCGTGGTCGGGGTCGTCGATGAGGATCGGGTAGGCGACCGGGAAGTCGCGCAGGAACGCGGCGGTCGCCGCGGCGCTGTCACTGGCGATGCCGACCACCTGCAGGCCGCGTTCGGCATGGCGCTGCTGCGCCTGCGCCAGCAGCGGCATTTCCTCGCGGCACGGCGCGCACCAGCTCGCCCAGAAGTTGACCAGCAGCAGCTTGCCGTCCCATTCGGCCAGCGCGCGCGGGCGGCCGTCCGTGTCGGGCAGGCTCAGCTCCGGCCGCCGTTCGCCGTCGGCGAGCGCGGCCTTGCCGGTCTCCGGCGGCAGCGCCGGGGCAGGGCGCAGCCAGTGGCCGGCGAGCAGGCCGGCGCCGGCCGCGGCGATGGCCAGCGCGAGGATCAGGAGGTGGCTGCGCTCGAACATGCCGGCGCGCTCAGGGCGCCAGCGCCTGCTCGACCACCGCGTGCGTCAGCACGGTCGGCAGCACGCGCCCGCTGCCCGGCTCGCCGGGGCGGTAGACCACGTACAGCGGCACGCCGACCGCCTTGTGCGCGGTCAGGAATTCGGTGATCTGCGGATCGACGTTGGTCCAGTCGCCCTTCATCAGCACGGTGTTCGTGCGCGCGAGCAGGTCGCGGAACGCGGCGGTGCCGAGCACGGCGCGCTCGTTGACCTTGCAGGTCACGCACCAGTCGGCGGTCATGTCGACGAACACGCCGCGGCCTTCGGCGCGCAGGCTGGCCAGGCGCTCGGCCGAGTACGCCACGCTGTCCTGTGCCTCGGCCGCCTGCACCGGCGCCTGCAGGCGCGCGACCTGCGCCAGCGGCGCCAGTGCGGCCAGCAGCACCAGCGCCGCCAGCACGCGGCCGGCCACGCCGCGGTAGCGGCTGCGCTCCCACGCCCACAGGCCGAGCGCGAGCACGACCGCGCCGAGCAGCACCCAGCCGATCGCATCGATGCCGCGCTGGTTGCCGAGCACCCACGCCAGCCACACCGCGGTCAGGTACATCGGGAACGCGAGCAGTTGCTTGAGCGTCTCCATCCACGCGCCGGGCCTGGGCAGGCGCGCGGCCAGCGCCGGCACGAAGCCGACCACGAGGAATGGCAGCGCGAGGCCGAGGCCGAGCGCGAGGAACACGGCCAGCGCGACCAGCGACGAGGAGGCGAACGCGAATGCGAGTGCCGAGCCCATGAACGGCGCCGTGCACGGGCTGGCGACGACGACCGCGAGCACGCCGGTGAAGAAGTCGCCGGCCGGGCCGCTGCGGCTGCTGAGGTTCTGGCCGACCCCGGCCAGGCCCGCGCCGAGGTTGAACACGCCCGACAGCGACAGGCCGATCGCGAACAGCACGTAGACCAGCAGCGCGACGAACAGCGGCTGCTGCAGCTGGAAGCCCCAGCCGAGCGCGTGGCCGGCGGCGCGCAGGCCGACCACGGCGAGGCCGATCGCGGCGAACGCGGCGAGCACGCCGGCGGTGTAGTAGAGCGCATGCCGGCGCGCCTTGGCGTGGCTTTCGCCGCTCTGCGCCAGGCCCAGCACCTTCAGCGACAGCACCGGCAGCACGCACGGCATCAGGTTCAGCACCAGGCCGCCGGCCAGCGCCAGCAACAGCGCGCCGAGGATGCCGGCCAGGCCCGGCGCCGGCGGCGTGCTGCGCAGCGCGTTGTCGTCGGCGGTGGACTGGGCCTCGTGAGCCGCCGGCGGCGGCACGAACGCGGCGTTGGCCGCGGCGAGCTGCTGCGCGCTGGCCGGCGGCAGCGTGAGGCGGACCTCGCGCATCATCACCGGATAGCAGATGCCATTGTCCTGGCAGCCCTGGTATTCGGCACGCAGCGTCACGTCCTGCGCCTCGCCGTGCTCGCGCGCGAGCGCGATCGGCAGCTCGACCTGGTCGAAGTAGACCTTGACCGTGCCGAAGTGCTCGTCGGCGTGATCGACGCCGGCCGGCCACTGCGGCGCGCCGAGCCTGACGCCGGCGCCGTCGGCGAGCGTGACCGTGCTCTTGTCGCGGTAAAGGTAGTAGCCCTTGGGCATCGTCCAGCGCGCGAGGACCGAGGTCGGGCCGGCCGCGATCGCCTCGAACGTGAAGGCCTGCTCGGGCGGCAGCGGCCCGGCGCTTGTGGCGCCGAGCGGGGCGTTGCCACCAAGGGAAAGCAGGCCGGGCGCGGCGGCGCCGAGCGGCGCGGCGCCGCTCTTCAAGCCCTCCCCTTCAAGGGGAGACGCACTCTTCAAGCCCTCCCCTTCAAGGGGAGGGTTGGGTGGGGATGGTGTTTGCGCGGCGTCCGGCAGCGCCAGCGTCAGCGTGGTCGGATGCGGCGGGTAGCAGATCTTCGGATCGGTCTCGTGGCAGCCCTGCGCGGTGACCGTCAGCGCGAGCGTGCGCGCGCCGGCCTCGGCCAGCGTGTAGGGCAGCGTCGCGTCGATCGCGTGGTGGTAGACCTCGACGTCGCCGAGGAACTCGTCGTGCTTCTTCTCGCCGTCCGGCAGCGCCAGCTCGCCGAGCGTCGCGTTCGCGCTCTTCGCCTTGATGCGGCCGCGGTACAGGTAGTAGTCCGGCGCGATCTCCCAGTGCAGCGCGACCTGCCCGGGCGTGTCGACGCGCGCGCTGAGCTTGAACGCCTGCTCGACCGGCAACAGCGCGTCCTCGGGCGACTGCGCGCGGGCGCCGGAGGCGGCGAGGGCGATCAGAAGCGTGGCGGCAAGGCCGGCAAACAGCGTGCGCATCGTGGGGATGACCTCGGAAAACCTTGGGGCGGCGCTTGGACCGCCGCGCCGGCAGGACGTTCACCGCTACATCGTGGCGGCTTCCAACCACTCAAGATAGCGCGCCAGGCCGTCGACTGCATCGAAGGCGAGCAATTCGGGCGTGTCGTACGGATGCAGCGCCGGCAGGCGTGCCTTCAGCGCGTCGAGGCGCGCGCGCGAGGTCTTGATCAGCAGCAGCACCTCGGCGTCGGTGTGCACCGCGCCCTGCCAGCGATAGGTCGAGGTCACTCCCGGCACCATCTGCACGCAGGCGGCCAGGCCCTCCTCGACCAGCGTGCGCGCGATGCGCGCGGCGGTGTCGGCGTCGGGGCAACTGCAGTGGGCGAGCAGGGCGGACATGCGAATCACGCCACCGCGGCGAGATCGAGACGGATTTCCACCGCGTCGAACGGCACGCGCACCGCCCCCTCCTCGGTGCGCTGCACGAGCCCCAGCGCGACGAGCGCGCCGACGTCCGCGTGCACGTTGGAGTAGTTGCGCTCGGCGGCCTTGGCCAGCGCGTAGACGCTGCAACTGCCGGCGCGGCGCAACGTGTCGAGCAACTCGATCCGGGCCGGCGTCAGCTCGGCGAACAGCGCCCGCGCCGACTCGAAGTGCAGGTGGTAATCGGCGGTGGCCCCCGATTCGGCGGCCGCCAGCTGCGCCGCCGCGGTGCCGAACACGGCGCCGCGCGGGGCCAGGTCGATGATCGCTTTCATGGCGTCAGTCGCTCCAGGTTTCGACATCGCGGCGGAAGTCCGCGAGCAGTCGGGCCAACGTGGTGAAGACGTAGGGCACTTGCTCGGTGCCAAGGTGCTTGTGGTCGCCCTTGCCGCGCTCGTTGTCGTAGCGCACCCGGCAGGCGCCGGCTTCGCCGTAATAGAGCCGGTACTTGTACGGATGCGTGCACGGCGGCAGTGGCGAGTCCAGTTGCCAGACTGCGATCTGCACGATGCTGCCGTCGTCACGGACTTCCTTGGCGTTGACGATCGGGCGGCTGGGCATATTGCATCATAGCAATATATTGCCTGTAGGCAATGCCGCCGGTCGCAACGGGGCAGGGGCACTCCCAGCGCTGGTCCGACAAGGGCGTCCGGAAGGTGGCTTGGGCGAGCAGGGTCAGGCCGCGCCCAAGTCCGGCGGCGGGCATCGCTGCAGCGATGCCCGCGCCAGTGCAGCTTCCGCGGCTTACAGCGCCGCCTCGAAGCCGTTCTTGAAGATCGCGTCGTTGCTGGCCGGCGGATTGAGCACGCAGGTCGCCGGGTTGACCGACTCGAACAGCGCGCGCGTGGCCCATTCCGGATGGTCGACGAACGGGTTGCGGTTGCCCTGGAAGCTCTGGATCACGTCGTTGCGCGCGATTTCCTCGGCATCGGGCGGATCCTGCAGGTGCCAGGCGAGCAGGTCGGTCAGCAGGCCCATGTAGGCCTTGGCCGCGGTGTTGGCGGTGATGACGATCTTGCTGCGCTGGTCGGTCAGCTCCAGGTCCGGGATCTTGCCGTCGTTGGCTTCGTCGGCGGCGAGGCCCTCGTAGCGGATCGCCATGTAGAACATCGCGCGCGCCATCTCGCCCTTGCGGTGGTTCCACACCTCGAACGAGCCGGCGTTGCCGTCCGGCGACTTCACCCAGTTCGACTGGCCCGGGCCGCCGACGCCGTTGTTGGCCTCGGTCGGCAGTTCGGTGCAGCCGCTTCCGCAATTCGCATACGGCTTGTTGCCGCGGCTGGCGTTCTGGTTGGTGTCCGACAGCCACAGCATGTGCGTGTCGGTGTAGGCGGCGAGGTTGCTGTTGGCGAAGCCGAGCGAGTTCGGCCAGGCGTGCTCGCGGTTGTAGGTGAGGCCGCTGCCGGTACCGGCGCGGTCGCTGCCGATCGTGTAGGAGCGGTTGCGGTAGACGTCGATGATCTTGTTCGGGTTGTTCGGATCCTGCTGGGCGACCTCGAGGATGGTCCAGACGTTCTGGCCCGAGCCGCTGTACGGATACTTGGTGTGGCCCTTGATCGTGGCGTGCAGCGAGCAGCGCAGCTGGTCCGGGCTGCTCGTGTTGACCTGCGAGTAGTAGCCGCTGACGGTGCCGGAGGTAACCGTGAACGTGGCCGTGACGTTGGTCGCCAGCGCGATGCCGGCGCCGTTGCGCACACCGCTGGCGCTGATCGTGAACGTGCAGGTCGCGCCGGTCGGCAGCACCGTGGCCGGCGTCAGCGTGCGGCTGGCGCCGCTGCCGGTTTCGGTCAGCGTGAGCGGCGCGGCGTTGCAGGCGAGCGCGAACGCGTCGGGCGTGGTGGTGACCGCTTCGCTGAAGGCGACGCGGATGTCGCTGGCGATCGCGACGTTGCTGGCGCCGTTGGCCGGCTGCGTCGAGACGACGGTCGGCGGCGTGTTGGCCGGGTCGGCGGTCGTGAACGCGACCACGTAGTCGGCGGCCAGTGCGTCGGGCGTGCCGTCGCGGTCGACCACGCCGCTGGCGAGGATGGTCCAGGTGCAGGCCTCGTTCGCGGCGAACGCCGGCGAGGGCGTCAGCGTGTAGCTGACCGGTCCGCCGGACACCGTCGCGGTGTGATTGCCCGAGCTCGCGCAGACGAGCGTGAACCACGGTGCGGTGACCGTGACCGGCTCGCTGAAGGTGACGCTGAGCGAGGCCGCCAGCGCGACGTTGGCGGCGTTGTGGTCCGGCGTGGTCGAGACCACCGTCGGCGCCACGTCGACCGGCGGATCGCCGGCGATCGCGAACGTGACGTCGTCGATGGCGAGGCCGTCGTCGGCACCGGCCACGTCGATGTCGGTCCAGCGCACCCACAGGGTGGCGCCCGGCGCGAGGTCGAGGCCGGTCAGCGCGCCGCTGATCGCGGTGCGGTTGGCGGCGAGGTTGCCGTCGAGCTTGCCGATCGTGCCGCTCGTGACCGGCGAGGAGAAATCAAGTGCCGGAGCGTCGATCCAGGTGCCGGTGGCGAGCGAGGTCGCGTCGAGGCTGTACTGCACATGCAGCGTGTCGGCACGGCCGGTCGCGCCGAGGCGCCACTGCTCGCCGGCATAGCTGAGCGTGATCTCGCTGACCGCGGCGTCGGAGTCGTTGCGGAGCTGGGCGCCGACCATCGGCACCAGCGAGCCCGAACGCAGCAGGCCGAACGCGCGCTCGGCATTGCCGGTCGCGCCATAGCTGTAGGTGTTGCCGGAGTTCGCGGTGCCGTCGTCGGCGGCGTAGCTGGTGTTGGCGTTGGTGCCGGTCTCGACGAAGTACCAGCCGTTCGGTACTGTCGTGGCGGTGGTGCCGCTGGCGGCGAGCGAATTGAAGTCCTCGGTCGCGGGCGCGCCGCGCACCAGCGAGACGTATTGCGCCATCGCGGCCGGCGAGGCGAGGGCAAGAAGCAGGCACAGCGAGGCGCGGCGGGCGCCTGGTCGAACAAACATTAGATGTCCCCGAATACGGTCCCTGACCCCATGCCGGGGACCAACGGGCGATCATAATTAATTTGGTTTGCGAATCCGTGAAAACCTGACCGGCGGCGGGCGCAGCCGGCCGTCGTTCGCCGGGTCGGTGCCGGTCCGGGCCTTCACCGCCCGCAGCAGGGCCGCGCGTGAGGGGGCATTGAACAACGGGGACAGATCGCGCATCGTCGACGCGTAGGAGGGGCGGTAGGCCCCGCCCGGGTAATAGTCCGCCCCCTCGTAGACGCCGATCGCCCCGTCGAGGTGGCGCGTCGGGATGTCTGCGGCGGTCGACAGCCAGTTCGCCCATGGCACGTCCGCGACGTTCGGCGAATAGCTCGCATTCGTGCACCAGATCCAGGGCGCGTCGTAGGAAGGGTTGATGCCCGGGAATTCCTCGTATTCGTCGCAGAGCCGGCCAATGAAGTGGCCCATTTCGTGCGACGGCGTCATCTCCCGGATCCACGTGTCGTAGGGGCCGCTCGGGTATATCAGGCTTCCGGGCTCGGACAGCGCCACGGACGCCCTGCCGTCGCGTATGGGCTGGTTGACCAGCACCACCACGAGGTCGACCTCGGGGAGGACGGTCAGGGCGCGATTCACGGCGGCAACGCGATCAATGGATACGAGGCCGCGTGCCTGGTCCAGGGTTGCTCCGTACCGCGTCGAGCGCGCGATGATGTCCTCGCCGCTGGGCGACACCACGCGATATCCGGCCTGCGCGGAGGGTTCGAACAGCGCATATGCATTGAACGCGTCGCGGTGGGCGTCCCAGAAGTCCGAGCCCAGCAGCGAACGCAGGAATGCGCGCGCGTTGATCAGAAACAGCGCAGGGTCGTCCAGACTGAGTACGCCGTCACCGTTGAGGTCGGTGAATGGTTCGTTGTTCGCGGTCGGTACGCTGCCCGGCACGGGCGGGAAGGTCGATGGTAGTCCGAAGAACATCCAGCGATCGGCATTGCTGAGAACGCCGTCGCGATCGAGGTCGTGCCACACGTAGCCGTCCCACGTGCCGTTGCCGTTCAGGTCCGTGTATGACTCCCGGGTGTCGGTGTAGCCGTCGGCGAGGAAAAGGATATTGAATCGGTTGCGTCGGTTGCCGTCGCCGTAAAGGCGCAGCAAGCCGTCATCCATCACCGCCCGCAGGTCGAGGTCCTCGATGGTGACCTTCGACGGCAGCGGGCTGCCATCGAACGCGTGCCCGCGCCGGACCGAATAGGCACTCGCGTTCCAGATCGAGGGCTCGAAGGCGATCGTCCAGCCTTGGCGGTAGGGGATCTCGAACCGGCCGCTTGCATCGGCCCATGGGGAGTACGCCAGCTCCTGGCGCTCATCGTAGGCGAGGGTGATGGCATTGCTCACGGGTCGATCCGCGGCGTCCACGACGGTGCCACGCCAGACCAGGGTGCGCTCCGCGGCGGTGAATGTCGCCGCGTGCTCGATACGCTGCCCGTCGATGATCTGCACACCTTCGATGCGCCGTGGCTCCCATCCCGGGGGCGATGCGGCGATGGCATATCGGCCCGGACTCAGCTGGATCACGTAGCGGATCTCGCACAGGTTGCCGGCACCGGCTGCCGATGGCGTGTCATGCCAGATGGGGCGCTGCACATGCGTGCCGTCCTCAGTCCACACGTCGATCCATGCCGGGAGGTAGTTGTCTCGTGCGACCAGCGCACACGGAACCCGAGCCAGCAGCGCGAATGTTCCGGCGGCTACGTCGGGCACGATGTCGGGGAGCTCCGTACTCGCCGCGATGTGCAGCGGCGGCGTGCGGGTGGGGGCGCGGTAGAAGAAGGCGCTGTCGATGTTCTTGAGGTTGTCATCCACCTCGAAGATGTAAGTGCCTGAGGGGAGTGGCAGTTCGAACCGGCCACTGGCCCAGTACTGCTCGGTGGAGAGGATGAAGCGGCCGTCAGCGGCATCGAATGCACGCACGGTGATCGGACGGTTGGCCACGACATGCCCCGTGACGACGTGTTTTCCTGCAGCAGGTTCGGCCTTCTCCGGGTCGAGGCGGTAGTGCGGCAACCGTTCGCGCTTTTCCGGTGCGCCAGCAGCGGCGGAGCGCCGCGCCGCGTCGATGCCGGCGCGCTGGGCCTCTTCCGCCTGCCGCAACAAGGCCTTTGCAGGCGTCGACGTGCGCAGTCGTGCCGTCGCCGCGCGCGCAAGGCCATTCTCGCGATCGATCTTCGCGCGCGCCGCTTCGGCGGTGGCGATGAGGCCTTGATCGACCACGCGGGTCCAGCGCACCCGGTCCTGGTCATCCCGGATCGTGATCAGGCTGCCCGGGGCAGGACGCGGAATCACGACAGGGAATGCTGGCGGCGTCGACGCCTCCGAATGGAACGCGCGGGGCGCGGGAAAGGCGTGGCTCCACAGCGTCGAGCCGGAAGGGCTGGTGGCGGCCACGACCCAGCGGGGGCCGGCTCCCACCTCGCGCGGCACATGGCGGTCGGCAGTCGACAGCGAGACCAGCTGGAGATCGGGCCCCGTCTGGAAGCTGAGCACCAGCGCTGCGGACGCGGCTGCTGCCGCCATTGTCGAAACGGCCACGCTAACGCCGGCTGCCAGCGCCACGAGAAATCGCATCCCTGCTCCCCTTCTCCTTCCCCAAGTAAACGGCATTGGGGCATGCGGCCCTGGTGGCGTCAAGCGCCCCCTTGAACGCGGCGGCGCCGGCTCCACCTGTCGAAGCACGCCGGCGCCGGCTCTTCCCCCGGGGAGTTTGCGCCGCTAGAATTGGCACTCACCTTGCCAGAGTGCTAACAACCGCACTCAGTCCACTCCCCAGATAAGGAGACATCCAACATGGCACTTCGTCCGTTGCACGACCGCGTCATCATCAAGCGCCTCGAAGCCGAGACCACGTCGGCCGGTGGCATCGTCATTCCGGATGCCGCCGCCGAGAAGCCGATCAAGGGCGAGGTCGTCGCCGTCGGCACCGGCAAGATCCTCGAGAACGGCTCGGTCCGTCCGCTCGCGGTCAAGGTCGGCGACAAGGTCCTGTTCGGCAAGTACTCGGGTACCGAGGTCAAGGTCGACGGCCAGGAGCTGCTGGTCATGCGCGAGGAAGACCTCGTCGCGGTGATCGAGTAAGAGCCGGGAATCGGGAATGGGGAATTGGGAATCGTAAGAGCCAGATCGCTCCGACTCCCGCCCCAGCGCCCGAACCCGCCTCTGCTTCCAACGATTCCCCATTCCCCATTCCCGATTCCCGGAGTTCCACATGGCAGCCAAAGAAATCCGCTTCTCCGAAGACGCCCGCGCGCGCATGCTGAAGGGCGTCAACGTCCTCGCCAACGCCGTCAAGGCGACCCTCGGCCCGAAGGGCCGCAACGTCGTGCTCGAGAAGAGCTTCGGCGCGCCGACGATCACCAAGGACGGCGTGTCCGTCGCCAAGGAGATCGAGCTGGCCGACAAGTTCGAGAACATGGGCGCGCAGATGGTCAAGGAAGTCGCGTCCAAGACCTCCGACGTCGCCGGTGACGGCACCACTACCGCGACCGTGCTGGCGCAGGCGCTGATCCGCGAAGGCATGAAGGCGGTCGCCGCCGGCATGAACCCGATGGATCTCAAGCGCGGCATCGACAAGGCCGTGGTCGCCGCGGTCGCCGAGCTGAAGAACCTCAGCAAGCCGTCCGCCGATTCCAAGTCGATCGCGCAGGTCGGCACGATCTCGGCCAACGGCGACGAACTGATCGGCAAGCTGATCGCCGAGGCGATGGACAAGGTCGGCAAGGAAGGCGTGATCACGGTCGAGGAAGGCTCGGGCCTGGACAACCAGCTCGACGTCGTCGAGGGCATGCAGTTCGACCGCGGCTACCTGTCGCCGTACTTCATCAACAACCAGCAGAGCCAGCAGGTCGAGCTGGAAGACCCCTACATTCTGCTGCACGACAAGAAGATCTCGAACGTCCGTGAGCTGCTGCCGGTGCTGGAAGGCGTCGCCAAGGCGGGCAAGCCGCTGCTGATCGTCGCCGAGGAAGTCGAGGGCGAGGCGCTGGCGACGCTGGTCGTCAACACGATCCGCGGCATCGTCAAGGTCGCCGCGGTCAAGGCGCCGGGCTTCGGCGACCGCCGCAAGGCGATGCTGGAAGACATGGCGATCCTGACCGGTGGCCAGGTCATCTCCGAGGAAGTCGGCCTGCAGCTCGAGAAGGCGACGCTGAAGGACCTCGGCCGCGCGAAGAAGGTCGTGATCTCGAAGGAGAACACCACGATCATCGACGGCGCCGGCGAGGCGTCCAACATCCAGGCGCGCATCAAGCAGATCAAGGCGCAGATCGAGGAGACCTCCTCCGACTACGACCGCGAGAAGCTGCAGGAGCGCGTGGCCAAGCTGGCCGGCGGCGTGGCGGTGATCAAGGTCGGCGCGGCGACCGAAGTCGAGATGAAGGAAAAGAAGGCGCGCGTCGAAGACGCCCTGCACGCCACGCGTGCGGCGGTCGAGGAAGGCGTGGTGCCGGGCGGCGGCGTTGCGCTGGTGCGCGCGCTGGCCGGCGTGGCCAAGCTCAAGGGCGACAACGAAGACCAGAACCACGGCATCGCGATCGCGCGCCGTGCGATGGAAGCGCCGCTGCGCGAGATCGTCACGAACGCCGGCGAGGAAGCGTCGGTCATCCTGAACAAGGTCGCTGACGGCAAGGGCAACTTCGGCTACAACGCCGCGACCGGCGAGTTCGGCGACATGGTCGAGCTGGGCATCCTGGACCCGACCAAGGTCACGCGTACCGCGCTGCAGAACGCCGCGTCGATCGCCGGCCTGATGATCACGACCGAGGCGATGGTTGCCGAGGCGCCGAAGAAGGAAGAAGCCCACAACCACGGCCCGGCCGGTGGCATGGGCGGCATGGGCGGCATGGACTTCTAAGAAGCCCGCCACCTGGCACGACGGAAAAGCCCCGCAGCGATGCGGGGCTTTTTTCGTATGTGCGCAGCAGGATGCGCGTCGCTTGCGTTTCGTCGTGGCGTCGGCCCATCAAGGCGAGCTGTCGAAGCCGTCCGCGAACAGGCGATCGATCTCGTAGGCGCCGACGTCCACCTCGTCGTCCAGTATTCGCGGCGCGCCATCCAGATCCTTCTCGCCGAAGCCGCCTGCGGGTGCGAGGAAGCCGGCATTGCGCAATGGTGAATCGCTGCGCAGCCGGAAGTCGACCGGCCCGACGAAACCTGGATCGACGGAGACGTTGCCGCCCGAGCCGGGGCCCGGGCCGCCGCCGGTGCTCAGGTCCAGATGCTCGATGTCGTTGTTGCGCAGGATGCGCGCCGTGTAGCCGTAGAAGTCGATCATGTCCGGCGACGGCTTGATGTTGCCCCAGATGATGTTGTTCTCGAACGTCATCGTTCCGTAGTTCACGACCGTCGTCGAGTTGGTCAGCGTCTCGTTGCCGGTGAAGGTGTTGTTGACCAGTGCGGGCACCGAGACCTCCGGATGGGTGCCGCCCTGGTTGTAGACCGACGAGGCCTCGCTGCCGCGGTTGCCCGTGAACAGCGAATTGCGCAGCACGAAGCGGCCGTCGCCGACGAAGCTCAGTGCGCCCAGCCCGATGTAGCCGTCGTAGTTGTGGTTGTCGCGGAACACGCAGTTCTCCACCACGATCGGCATCTTCACGTAGTCGGGCGAGCCCAGGTTCAGGCCATAGCCCTTGTAGCCTGCGCCGTTGCGGAACGTCAGCCACGCGAACCGCACCGCGATGTTCGATGCCTTGGTGGCGAACAGGGTCATCGCGCCATTGGCATGGTTGCCGTCGATCACGGACAGGCCCGGGTCGTCGCGATGCACGGTGCAGCCGGCGTCGATCCATCCGCCCGAGACGTCGAAGCCGCGCGCATCGTCGACGGTGGCGTGGAAGCCCCCCGTCGGTTGCGCGGTGGAGTCGTACACGCCGGCACGCAGGCGGATTTCGTCGTCCAGGCCGTTGTTTTCGGCGCTCGCCAGCGCACTCGCCAGCTCGGTTGCCGAGCCGACGCAGTAGACCGTGGCATGAGCCGCGCGCGGGGCGGCGCACGCGGCGAGGGACAAGGCGAAGACGACTCGAACGGCGGAAACGTCGGGCATGGCGACCTCTGGCAAGTTGGGGTGGGGAAGGTCTGTTGCGCGCGCAGCATAGCGCTCAGTCGAATCGGTCAGCGAAGAGCGCGTCACCTTCGATCGCGCCCCTGTCCATCGCGTTCTCGAGGATGGAAGAACGGGGGGCATCTTTCGAGGGATGGCCGTGCCGATGCGGTGTGCAGCTTGCCGATCGGTCGGCGCCCCATCACGAATGGTCGGCGCGAAGACGGATTCGGGTGGTCCGAAGGCCGTTCCGGCACGCGCGAAGCGGGATGAGCGCTGCCGGTCCGGGTTGTCGGCCGGCGATCCGGGTTCGAGCGCCCGCTGGCCGGCTTCGGCCGGGCGCCTTCCGGCTTCGCGCGCACCGGCTTGGCAGCGGCGCGGCGCGAGCGCAGCATGCGCAGGCCGATGACGCCGACGCCCCGCCAACGCCTGCTCGACTGGACCGTGCGCCTGCTCGTGCCGCTGCTGCTGGCCGGCATCGCGGTGCTGACGTTCTGGGTCGCCAGCCTGTTCGACGAGCCGCCGGGCCTGTCGTTGCCGGTGATCGGCGTGCTGGTCGCGTTCGTGTTCGTGATCGCCGAGGGCGTGCGCCTGCTGTCGCGCCGGCTCGATCGCCGTCTGCCCTGGCGCGACGGCGCGCTGCGGCGTACGCTGGCGCAGCTCGCTGTCACCGTCGCACTGTCGATCGCGCTCGCGCTGCTGGCCTACGTGCCGCTCAAGCTGCAGGAGATCCGGCAGGGCGCGCATGACGAGCTCGCCTGGCCGCACCTGCTGCTGACCGCGGCGATCGCGCTCGGCTTCGCGCTGGCGCTGAACGCGCTTCAGGCGGTGACCGACTTCTACCGCGGCTGGCAGCAGGCGCGCATCGAGGCCGAGCAGCTCAAGGAGGTCGCGCTGCGCGCCGAGCTCGACGCGCTCAAGGCGCAGGTCAATCCGCATTTCCTGTTCAACAGCCTCAACGCGCTGTACGGCCTGATCGACGAGGACCCGCGCCGCGCCCGTGCGCTGGTGCTGGAGCTGTCGGACGTGTTCCGCTACGTGCTCGCGCACGGCCACGGCGATCTCGTGCCGCTCGCGCGCGAGCTGGAGTTCCTCGACGCCTACGCCGCGCTGCTCGCCGCGCGCCACGGCGACGGGCTGGTGATCGAGCGCGCCACCGGCGGCGCCGAGGCGCACCTGGCGCTGCCGCCGATGACGCTGCAGTTGCTGGTCGAGAACGCGGTCAAGCACAACCGCGTCGAACCCGGCGACGGGCTGGTCGTGCGCATCGTGCGTGACGGCGACACGCTCGAGGTCAGCAATCCGCTCAAGCCGCGCCGCGGCGCCGCGACCGGCGCCGGCACCGGCCTGCGCAACATCGACCAGCGCTACCGCCTGCTGTGCCTGCGCGGCGTGCAAGTGCGCCGCGAGTCCGACCGCTTCATCGTCCGCGTACCTTTGCTGCCATGCTCGCACTGATCGTCGAAGACGAACCGATCGCCGCGCGCACCTTGCGCCAGCTGATCGCCGACCTCGCCCCCGACCTCGACGTCGAGGGTCCGCTGCCCTCGATCGCTGCCGCCACCGCGCGCCTCGCCGAAGGGCCGGTGCCGGACCTGGTGTTCATGGACGTGCAGCTCGCCGACGGCCTGTGCTTCGAGATCTTCGAGGCGATGCCGCTGGCGCTGCCGGTTATCTTCACGACCGCCTACGATGCGTTCGCGCTGAAGGCATTCGAGGTGTTCGGCATCGACTACCTGCTCAAGCCGATCAAGCCGGAGCGCTTCGCGCTCGCGCTGGCCAAATGGCGCCGCCTGCGCGTGGCCGGGCAGGCCGCGCCGGCGCCGGCGTCGGGCCTGGCGCAGGCCTACTTCCGCAGCGCGCAGCAGTACCGCGCGCGCTTCCTCGTGCAGCAGGGCGAGCACCTGCAGTCGATCGCGGTCGAGGACATCGCCTACTTCCACAAGGACCTGGTCGTGCGCCTGGTCACGCGCGCCGGGCGCCGCTACACGGTCTCGCCGAGCCTGGACGAGTTGGAGCAGGCGCTCGACCCGGCGCAGTTCTTCCGCGTCAACCGCCAGGTGCTCGCGCGGGTGCAGGCGATCGTGCGCGCCACGCGCCAGTTCAAGGGCAAGCTCGAGGTCGAGCTCGACCCGGCGCTGCCCGAACCGGTCGTGGTCAGCCAGGAGCGCGCCGCCGCGTTCCGCGACTGGCTGGATCGCTGAGCTCGCTTTGCGCCGCGCAGCGTCGGCCTCGCGCCCGCGGAATCCGGTTTCGATGCGATAGCTGTCGCCGGCGGCGTGGGGCTGCGCGAAGGTGGCGCGGCCAACTTCATGGAGTATCCGCCATGCGTCCCTCGCGCCTGTGCCTGATCCTGTTCACCGCGCTCATCGCCACGTTGCGGCTTGCCTGCGCCGCGCCGACGGACGACAACCCCGCCGCCGCGCTGGCCGCCGCGCTCGAGGCGCGCCGGCAGCCGTTGCAGCTTGCCGATGGCGTGCTGCAGGGCGCCGGCGCCGCGCGCCTGCTCGCCGATGCGCGCGCTGCGCAGTTCGTGCTGGTCGGCGAGGATCACGGCTTCGCCGACGTGCCGGCGTTCACGCTTGCGCTGCAGCGCGCACTGGCGCCGGCGGCGCTGGTGATGGAGATCGGCCCGCACTCGGCGGCACGCGTGGAACGCGCGCTGCGCGCGGATCCGCAGGCGCTGGCGCGGCTGCAGGCGACCCATCCATTCGCCGTGCCGTTCCTGTGCTGGCGCGAGTACGCGGCGCTGGCGGGCGCCGCGGTCGGCGCGCCGGCGCCGGCGCTGTGGGGCATCGACCAGGAGTTCGTGCTGTCGCCGCGCCTGCACTTCGCGCGGCTGGCCGAGCTGGCGCCCGACGCCGATGCGCGGCGTCTGGCCGAGGACTACAGGCGCCGCGATGCGGAAGCCTATCGCACGCTGGTCGAGCGGCGCGATCCAGGCGCCGCCCTGCTGCCACGGCTGCGCGAGCAGGACTTCGCCGCGCTGCGCGGCGCGTTTGCCGGTGCCGCGCCGGAGGCGCGCGCGCTGATCGATGCGCTGGCCGACAGCGCCGCGCTCTATCGCGGCCAGTCGACCGACCCGTACGCATCCAACCGCGACCGCGCGAAGCTGATGAAGCGCGCCTTCATGACGCGCTATGTCGCGCTCGCCGCGCGCCAGCCGCAGCCGCGCGTGCTGTTCCACATGGGCGCGTACCACGTCGGCCGCGGTCGCAGCCCGACCGACCAGTACGACGTCGGCAACCTCGCCGCCGAGCTGGCGGAGAGCACCGGCGCGCGTTCCTACCATGTGCTCGTGCTCGCCGCCGGCGGCCGCGTGAACCGCTGGCTGCCGTTCGCGCCCGATGCCGCGCTCAAGCAGGCGGACTACGACGCGCATGCCGAGCTCGATCCGCTCGGTGCCGGTCCGTTGCTCGACCACGCCCTGCGCGGCTCCTGGACGCTGTTCGACCTCGCCGCGATGCGCGACGAGCCGGCGCTGCGCAAGGCCGGCGGGCCTGCATTCGACCGCCTCGTGTTCGCCTACGACGCGGTCGTGGTCATCGACGTCGCCCAGCCGGCCCGCTTCTTTGGCGACTGAGCGAGGGCAGGCGCGCGGCCTTGCGTCCGCCGCCGTGGCTTTCCGGTACGCTCGCCGGCAGTTTCATGAGGAATGTGTCGATGCCTGCGGACATGCCGGACAGGCCGTCATCGCCGCGGATGCGGGGACGGTTCTTCGCCTTCGCTGCGGCGTGCGTCGCCGAGGCCGTGCGCGCATGAGCGCTCCGACCGCCACGCGCCGCGGCGGAGCATGGGCCGACCTGCTGGCCGGCCTGTCGATCGCTGGCCTGCTGCTGCCCGAGGCGGTCGCCTATGCCGGCATCGCGCAGTTGCCGCCGCAGGCCGGCGTGATCGCGCTGTTCATCGGCCTGGCCTGCTACGGCCTGATCGGGCGCAGTCGCGTCGCGATCGTCTCGGCGACGTCGTCGTCGGCGGCGGTGCTCGCCGCGGCGACGCTGGCGCTGTCCGACGGCGACCCGGCGCGGCGCCTGCTGCTGGCGATGGTGCTGGTCGCGCTGACCGGCGTGTGCTTCCTGATCGCCGCGGCGGCGCGGCTGGGCGCGCTGTCGAACGTGATCGCCAAGCCGGTGCTGCGCGGCTATGCGTTTGGGCTGGCGCTGGTGATCGCGGTCGGCCAGGTGCCGGCCGTGGTCGGCGTCGGCGCACCGCATGCGCAGTTCGTGCCGCTGCTGCTCGAGCTGGGCCGGCGCGTGCACGAGTGGCAGGCGGCCAGCCTCGCCAGCGGGCTGGCCGCGCTGGCCGCACTGTTCCTGCTCGAGCGCGTGCGCTGGCTGCCCGGGCCGCTGCTGGTGATCCTCGCCGGCATCGCGTCGTCGTCCTGGCTCGAAGCCCGCGGCGTCGCGCTGACCGGGCCGATCGCGCTGGCCCTGCAGGCGCCGGCGCTGGCGTGGCCGGACACCGCGCAGTGGGTGCCGCTGGCGGCGCTGGCCGGCGCGCTGATGCTGATCCTGTACGCCGAGTCGTACGGCTCGATCCGCAGCTACGCGCTGCAGCGCGGCGAGGAGGTTGCGGCGAACCGCGACCTCGCCGCGCTCGGCGTGGCCAACCTGCTGTCCGGCCTGCTGCAGGGCATGCCGGTCGGCGCCGGCTACTCGGCCACCTCGGCCAACATGGCGGCCGGCGCGCGCTCGCGTTTGGCCGGTGGCGTCGCGCTCGCGGTCGTGTTCGCGCTGGTGCTGCTGTTCCTGCCGTGGATCGAGCGTATCCCGCGGCCGGTGCTGGCCGCGATCGTGATCCACGCGGTCAGCAGGGCGCTGCGCCCGGCCGCGTTCCGGCCCTACCTGCAGTGGCACCGCGACCGCCTGGTCGCGCTCGCCGCGGTGCCGGCGGTGATCGCGTTCGGCGTGCTGAATGGCCTGCTGGTCGCGATCGCGTTCAGCCTGCTGATGCTGCTGCGCGCGCTGGCGACGCCGCGCCTGAGCGTGCTCGGGCGCCTCAACGGTGGCCACGACTTCGTCGACGTCGCGCGCCACCCGGAGGCGCGGCCGTTGCCTGGCTGCCTGATCCTGCGCCCGGAGGCGCCGCTGTTCTTCGCCAATGCCGAGCCGATGCTGGCGCAGGCGCGCCGCGAGGTCGCCGCGCACGCCGACGCCGGGTTGGTGATCCTGAGCCTGGAGGAGTCGCCCGACCTCGACGGCAGCACGCTCGAGGCACTGGCCGACTTCGCGCGCTGGCTGGCCGATCGCGGCCAATGGTTGCGCGTGACGCGGTTGAAGGACCGCGCACGCGACGTGCTGCTGCGCGCCGCGCTGCCGCAGTTGCCGCCCGAGGCGCTGGATTACTGGAGCGTTGCGGACGCCGCGCTGGCGCCGCTCGCGCCCGCCGCCGGACGCGTGCCGGCGGCGTGAGGAAAGATGCGATGGTGGGAGCCGCGATGCTCTGCAGCCCCCGGCCGAAGCCAAAGCATCGCGCCTGCCGCGCTCCCGCAGCAGCGCCTACTCGCCCGGATCGAGGCGTTCCGGGCCCGGCCGCTTGGCCAGCTTGCGTTGCAGCGAGCGCCGGTGCAGGCCGAGCAGGCGCGCAGCGGCGGCGATGTTGCCGTGGCTGTCGCGCAGCGCCTGCTGGATGTGCTCCCACTCCAGCCGCGCCAGCGGCGTCATCGTCGGCGCCGGTTCGGCCGGCGCGCTCCGCCCCTCGAGCACGGCCAGCAAGGCGCGTGCAGTGACCGGCTTGGCCAGGTAGTGGTCGGCGCCGCGCTTGATCGCCTCGACCGCAGTGGCGACGCTGGCATAGCCGGTGACGACGACGATCCGCATGTCCGCGCCGAGTGCGCGCAGCGGCGCGACCAGTTCGAGGCCGGAGTCGGTGCCGAGCTTGAGGTCGAGCAGCACGAAGTCCGGCCGCTGTGCGCGCACCGCGGCGAGCGCGGCGGTCGCGTCGGCGGCCAGGCGCAGCGCCAGGCCGCGGCGCTCGAGCGAACGCTGCAGCACCTGCGCATAGACCGGGTCGTCGTCGACGAGCAGGCCGTTCATGCGCCGGCCTCGCCCAGCGGCAGGCGGAACGCGACCAGCGCGCCGCCGTCCGCCGGCGCTGCATGCAGGCTCAGCTCGCCGCCGAGGCGCTCGACCGTCGCGTGCGACAGCGCGAGGCCGACGCCGAGGCCGTGCGGTTTGGTGCTGTGGAAGAGTGCGCCGCGCACGTCGTCGAAACCGCTGCCGTAGTCGCGCACCGAGCCGACCAGCGCGCCCGCGCGGGTCTCCAGGTGCAGCGCCACGCGCGGATCGCCGGCCCGCTCGCCGGCGTCGGCGGCGTTGTTGAGCAGTGCCTGCAGCAGATGGCCGACGCCGGGGTCGAGCGTGAGGCCGGCGGCCAGCTCGCCGCTGCGCTGCAGCACGATCGCCGGCCGCACCAGCTGCCAGTGTGCGATGACAGCATCGAGTGCGGCGGCGAGGTCGCCGTTGCCGGCCGGTTCGGCCGGTGCCGCCAGCTCGCGCACGCGATCGCGGCAGGCGTCGACCAGTGCCGCCATCGTCTGCAGGTCGGCGCGCTCGTCTGCGCCGGTGCCGGGCTGGTCGAGCCGATCCTCGATCAGCAGGGTCAGCGTACCTAGCGGCGTGTTGAGTTCGTGCGCGACCGCCGCCGCATGCGTCGCCAGCGCGAGGATGCCCTCGTTGCGCGCGGCCTGCTCGCGCAGGCGCGCCAGCTCGCGTTCGCGCTCGCGCAGCGCATGCGCGAGGCGGCTCAGGAAGAACGTGACCACCGCGACCGAGATCGCGAACATCACCGCCATCCCGGCGACGTGCAGGTCGAATGCGTCGCCGAACAGCCCGTGCACGTGCGGCAGCGGGCGGCCGAAATACGACGAGCCGGCGTAGCCGAGGCCGCCGAGGATCGCGGTCGCGACCACCCAGCGCGGTGGCAGCGCGACCGCGACCAGCGCGATCGGCAGCAGGAACAGCGGCGCGAACGGATTCATCGCGCCGCCGCTGCAGCCGATCAGCCACGCCAGCACCGCGATGTCGACGCCGGCGTGCGCGACGACCTCGGTCGCGCCGACGCGGCGCGCGTGGCGCGCGCGCCAGCTCGCCCACAGGTTGAACAGCGCCAGCGCCGCGATGGCGGTCCACAGCGGCGCCGCCTGCAACGGAATGCCAAGCGCGTGCACGACCAGCGCGACCGTGACCGCCTGGCCGGCCACCGCGAACCAGCGCAGCGTGGCGAGGTTCTTGAGCAGGCTGGGGGAGATGTCGTGCATCGGCAGAGGATCAGGGCGGCGCGATCTGTTGCAGTTGCGCGCCCGTCAATGCGCCGCTGACCGCGATGCGCGTGCCGTCGGCGCGGATCACCAGCGTGCGCGGGGTTTCGCCGCCCCATTCGGGATCGATCAGGAAGTTGAGCTGCTCGGGCGTCGCCTCGGCATAGGCGCGCGCCGGATATCCCGGCAGGCCGGCCGCGGCCAGGCGTGCGGCGATGCGCGTGCGCAACGCGATGCTGTCGGTGGCCACGGTCACCAGTTCGATCTCGGCCGGATGCGCGCGCTGCAAGGTCGCCAGCGCCTGCATGCTCGCTTCGCAGTACGCGCAGTCGAGCGCCCACAGCATCACGATCCGCTCGCCGTGCGCAGGTGGCTGCAACAGCGCAGGGACATCCGCCGCGGCCAGCGGCATCACCGTCGGCGCGCTCGCGGACGCGCCGATCGCGCAAGCCAGCAGCAGGGTCGGCAGCAGGCGGCGCATCAGGGGCTCCCGGCAGGAACCAGGCGGAAGCCGCCGGCGGTGTTCCAGGCCACGTACGCGGCGCCGTCGTGCAGCAGCAGTTGCGGCGAGCCGACCGCGTCCTTCGAGGTCGCGATCGCGCGGGCGGGGTCGAACCGAACGCCGCCATCGTGCGAGACGCGCAGCATCAGCGTGTAGCCCCCGGCGCCGACCTGGTTCCACGTCACCCATACGGTCTTGCCCTGCGCCGCGACGTCGGCATGGCTGGCGCCGGCGCCGCCGAGTTTCAGCGTGTGGCGCGGCGTGTGGCCGGGGTCGAGCTGGCCGTACCAGACGGCCGGTCCCTGCGAGGCTTCGAACCACACGCCATGGCGCACGCGATCGGCGCCGATGGCGAGTCCCGGTCCCTGGTGCGGACAGGCGGCAATCTGCCAGTCATTGAAGGTGGCGCGCGCGGGATCGGCGGGCCGGCCATCGGTATGCAGCACGGCAATGGCGTGATCGCGGAGGTTGTCGCCGTAGACGCCGCGAAACAGCGCTGCGACACCACCATCCGGCGCGCGCGCGAGGGCGATCCGGCAGCATTCGCAGCTGCGATCCATCAGTTTGCGCTCGGGCGCAAAGGTCGCGCCCTCGTCGTGCGACCACGTGTACCAGGTCGCCTTGCCGAGGTACGGCGTGCCGGCGGCCTTCGCCGCGACCTCGTCGCGGCCGTCGATCCATGCCACCACCACGTCACCGTTGCCGCTGACCGCCAACGCATCGAAGCGGTGCGTGATCGGCGCGAGGTCGTGGTGGACCGTGACCGGCGTGGAAAAGCGCTTGCCGCCATCCAGCGAGCGGGCGAAGCGCACGTAGCCCGTATAGGGTTTGGCCAGCGGATGCGACCAGGTCACGTAGATCTGTCCGTGTGGACCGATCGCGACCTTCGGGCGGTTCTCGCCTTCGTCGTAGATCGCTTCGGCAAGCGGATTGACGGTAACCGGCTCGCTCAGGGTCTTGCCGAGGTCGTCGGAATACTGCGCCCGCACGTGGCCGTCGCGCACGCTGACCAGCCACAGGCGGCCGCGCGCATCGAACGCCGCGCTGGCGCCGAGCGCGGGTTCGTGCGCCGCGCCGGCGCTGTGCATGTGCTCCATGCCCTGCGCGCCGGCCACCGGCGGCAACAAACACAACAGTGACCACAGCAACGAAAGGGAGCGTCGGAGCGCGGTCGATTGCCTGGACATGTCGGATCAGTACTTGAAGGTCGCCGATGCATACCACGTGCGCGGCATCGACAGGCTACGCGACCAGGGCTGAGTGATCGTGTACGCGTTCTCCGAGTAGGTCCGGTCGAACGCGTTCACCAGATCCAGCGAGAGATCGATCGCTTTGGTGAGTTCGTATCGCACGCTCGCGTTGCATACGACGTTGCCGCCCTGGCCGTAGTAGACGCCGCGGGTGGTGGTTTCGTCCAGATAGAGCGGGCCGATGTAGTGGATTTGCGCATAGGCGGTGACCCGCTCGGTGGGTTTCCAGGTGGCGTCGAGCGCAGCCATCTTCTTCGGCACGCCGACGAGCTGGACATGGAGCGGCGTCGTGATGGCGGCCGCCGCGCGGGTCAGATAGGTATCGGTATAGGTGAACCAGGCGCCGAGGGTGAGCGAACTCGCCACGTCCCAGCTTGCGTTCAGTTCGACGCCGTGCGAGGCGCCGTTCTGGTCGTTGGTGTAGTAGTTCGCCGAGCCGCCGCAATTGGCGAGGTCGGGCGTGGTCGCCGACGAACTGCACAAGGCCAGCACCGGGCCGGGCGCACCCGCGGCGCTGCTGATCCGGTAGGTGGCGATCATGTTGCGGATGTCGTAGTGGAACCAGGTCGCGCCGAACGACACGCGCTCATTCCGGTAGTCGCTGCCCGCCTCCCAGCCGGTCATGGTTTCCGGCCCCAGGCTCGGGTTGGCGACAGTGGTCGGACCGACGCCGTAGCTGCGCGTGATGTTGTTGAAGCCCGGTGCGCGGAAGGCCTTGTAGGCGGCGGCGCGCAACGACCAGGCGGCGGTGAGGTCGTAGTGCAGTCCGACGCCGGGATCGAACGCGGTCTGGGTGCTGGGGGACAACGCGCCGCCCGAGACGAGGCCGGTGGACGCCTTGGCCAGCGTGTTGAGCTGGTCGCTGTTGCGCCAATAGTCGTAGCGGCCGCTCGCCGTGATCTGCAGCGCGTCGATCGGCGAGGCCTTGACCTGTACGAAGACGCCGCCGAAGGTCTGCTCGCCCTGGCCGTAGCCGGTCGCATTCAACACCTGCGGCTGGGCGGGGCTGCTCGGCGTCGAATAGAACTGCTCCGCATCTTTCGCCGCCAGGCGGCGGTAATTGACGCCGATCTGCAGGCTGTCGAGGAACCCATCGAAGAACGCCGAATGGATCAGCGACGTACCCTGTTCGCGATAGCGCTGGTCGCCGTGCTGGCTGTAATACTCGACGACGTCGTCGGAAACGATCTGGTTCGGGGCATTGCTGTTCAGGCATCCGCCGGCGAGCTGGTAGTAACAGGTCGCGCCATTGAACTTGGTGAAGTGCACCCACTGCGCCCACGCGCGCCATGACAGGGAATCGCGCCCGCCGAGCTTCTCGTCCAGGCCGAGCGCGACGTCGGGGTTGTCCTGCAGGTTGCGCCCCCAGGTGTAGCCGATGTGCTGGTCCTGACGATGATGGCCGACGCGCACGAAGCCGTTGAGGTCGTCGCTGAACCGGAAGAAGGCGGACAACACGACGTTGGTGTCACGCGCCGAGTTGGCCTCGAGGCCGGGAAATTTCCACCGGTATTGCGCGGGCGTTGTGATGTATCCGTCGGTACGGTACTGATTGGCGGACAGATTCAGCGCGAACGTGTCGGTCACCTTGATGCTCTGGCTCCAGGCGATGTTGGCCGTGCCCTGGCTGCCGCCGCCGATGGTGACGACGCCGGAGTTGTCGGCAGGTGGCCGGGTGACGATGTTGACCAGGCCGGCCACGGCCATGGTGCCCCACAGGCTGGACGTGCCGCCGCGGATCACCTCGATGTGGTCGATGCCGGACAGCGGGGCCTTGTAGAACTGCGTCGTCAGGTAGAACGGGTCGACCAGCGGGATGCCGTCGAGCAGGACCAGGACTTTCGCGTTGCCGAGGCCGCGCATCCGGGTCTGTTGCCCGGTCGGATCCGAGATCGCGGCGGGAATGCCGGTGAAGTTGAAGCCCGGGATGGTCCGCAGCAGCTGATCCAGCGTCTGTGCCGGCGACTTCAGGATGTCGTCGCGGCTGATGATCGTGGTGTGCAGCGGCATCTCCTCGACCGCGGTCTGATTCAGGCTCGCCGCGACCGCCACGGTGTCGAGCGTCACCGGCGCGTCGGGCCCCGATCGCACGGCGCCGTCTTCGGCCTGCGCGGATCCTGGATGCCCGAGTGCGCAGGCCAGCAGACAGCCACTGATGCCCTTGATGGACGGTTTGAACATCGTTTCCCCTTGGGTCAGGCAACCTTTGGCCAAGCCACCACGCGCCGCTTGTGAACAAATCCACATCCTGCTGATTCATTCAGTCGGTCGCCGCGGTACATGCGCACGCAAGCGGGCGCCCGTCCGGCGAAGGAGGCGTTGGGCGCACTATGGGAAGCGGGACCGTGCCGTCGCCAGTGACCGACTGACGCACCCCGGAGCGTCGGCGGTCGCGCTGAGCTCCGCTCAGCGCGGTCCGTTGAGGTCCGCGATCTCCAGCGACGCGTGCAGCACCGGTCCGAGTTCTCCGCGCAGCTGCAGCCGCGCCAGCGCATGCAGGCCGGCGAGGCTGGCCGGATCGTCGGGGTCGAAGTCGGCCGAGCGCGCGAGCGTGGCGAGCACGCTGAAGTAGCGGTCGTCGTGGATGCCGGCCGCCTGCAGCAGCAGGCCCGGCAGCATCCAGCTGCGCGTGTCGAGGCGGTGCGGGCGCGGGTCGGCGCTGTCGAGCAGCAGCCACGGCACCGGCTGCTGGTCGGCCTCGCGGCCGTCGTCGAAGCCGAGCTGCTGGTAGACCGGCGCCAAGCCGGGCAGGTGGTCGCCGTAGAACAGCAGCAGCGTGCGGCGCTTGCGCTGTTGCAGCGCCCTGGCCAGGCGGCCGAGCTCGCGGTCGGCATCGTCGAGCAGGTACAGGTAGTTGCCGAACCACAGGCGCGCGCCATCATCGAGTTCTTCGGGCATCGGCAGCCTGGCGAGACGGTCCGCATCGAGGTTCGGCCGCCAGTCGAACGGGCCGTGGTTCTCCATGCTGATCGCGAACACGAACTGCGGCGGGCCGTCGTCGGACAGCTCGGCCAACACGCGGTCGGTCATCGCCGCGTCGGAGATGAACAGGCCGACGATCTGGTCCGGCGGGAACGATTCGCTGTCGATGAATCGCTCGAAGCCGAGCGCCGGATAGGTGCGCGCACGGTTCCAGAACGCCGACGAGTTCGGATGGATCGCGGTGCGCCGATAGCCGCGTTCGCCGAGCACGCGCGCCAGGCCCGGGTACTCGTCCACGCCCAGCTCCAGCCACGGGTACTGGATGCCGCCGAGGCTGGCCAGCGGCGCGCCGGTCAGCACCTCGAACTCGGTGCGGATGGTGCCGCCGACGAAGGTCGGCACGGTCAGCTCGCCGGAGCTGCCCTTTTTGGTCAGGCGATGGTATTCGGGCAGCCAGCGGCCGCTCAGCACGCTGCGCAGGCGCGCCGGGTCGAACAGCGACTCGCTCTGCACGACGACGATGTCGGGCAGCTCGCGCGTACTCGTGGCGGCGAGGCCGGCGCGCAGGTCGGGCGCATGCGCCTGCAGCAGCGCCAGCGCGGCCTCGCGATCGGCCGCCGGCACGCCGCCGCCGCCGATCTCCCAGTGGTACAGCAGCAGGCTGCCGATCAGGCCGGTGCGCGCGGCGCTCTCGGCCAGCGACCACGGCTGGAAGCCGAGCGCGTTGGCGTCGTACATGCGCTTCCACGGCGTGGCGCCGTTGGCCAGGCTCAGGCCCATCAGCAGCGCAGCCGCACCGAGCGCCGGCGCGCGCCAGCCGGCCAGCGCGGCCAGGCGGCGCTCGCGGAACAGCAGCGCGGTGAAGCCGACGCCGAGCGCGATCAGCACCCAGCGCATCGCGTCGACGTGCAGGTACTGCGACAGCAGCGCGACCGCCGGTCCCGGCTCGGCGAACAAGCGCAGGTCGGCCGGCAGCAGCGGCATCTGCAGCGTGCCGAGCTTGGCCGCGTTGGCCGCGTACAGCCCGGCCAGCGCGAGCAGCAGCAGCCAGCCCGACAGCAGCACGCGCCGCGTCAGCGCGAGCAGCAGCGCGAACAGCGGCAGCGCCGGCAGCAGGTTCAGCGCCAGCAGCCACAGCGCCCCGCCGGTACCGGCTTGGGCGGCGTCGATGCCCGGGTCGAGGCGGGCGACGAGGTAGGCCACCAGCAGCACGCAGCCGAGCGCGCCGGCGCCGGTGCGCAGCATCAGGGTGCGCCGCGACGGCGCGGCAAAGTGGGCAGGCAGGGTATTCATGACAGGGGCGCGACAATGCCATGACGACGGCAACGGCGCATTAATCGTTTGTTGGCGCGCCGGCCGTCGGCCGCCGCGTCTGGCGGCCAGTGGCGGAAGCGCGATGCCTTTGCGCCCGCCAGCAGGCAGCGCGCACGGCAGTCGCCGCTCCGCGCGCTCGGCCATGCCACAATCGCCGCCATGCTCCCGCCTGCTTCCTGGCCGCGCGCGACGGCCGCCTTCCTGAACGAACGCCTGTCCCGCATCGAGGCCGCCTGCCGCGAGGCGAGCGTGCCGTTCCACGACGACGCCGGCGTCGACGAACACCTGCAGCGCGTCGTGCTGGCCAGCGACTTCGCCTGGCACAGCTTCCTGCGCGATCCGCACCTGCTCGGTCCGGACTTCCTGCAACTGATGAGCGATCCGCGCCATGCCGATGCGCGTGCCGGCGCGCTCGCGGACGTGCACGACGCGGCCGAACTGCGCACCGCGCTGCGCCGCTTCCGCCTGCGCGAGGCGCTGCGCCTGATCTGGCGCGACGTGAACGGCGCCGACAGCGTCGAGACCACGCTGGCCGGCGCCTCGGTGCTGGCCGAGGCCTGCCTCGAGGCCGCGCTGCGCGGTGCCGAGCGCGAGGTGCAGGCACGCCACGGCGTCGTGCGCGACGGCGCCGGCCGGCCGCAGCGGCTGGTCGTGTTCGCGCTCGGCAAGCTCGGCGGCGGCGAGCTGAACTTCTCGTCCGATATCGATCTCGTGTTCGCCTATGCCGAGGCCGGCGACAGCGACGGCGCGCGCCCGCTCGAAGCCGCCGCCTACTTCGCGCGCGTCGGCCAGGCGCTGGTCGCGCTGCTCGCCGATCGCGACGCCGACGGCTACGTCTACCGCGTCGACCTGCGCCTGCGTCCGTTCGGCAACGCCGGGCGCCTGGCGTTGTCGTTCGCGGCGATGGAACAGTACTTCCAGCGCGAAGGGCGCGACTGGGAGCGCTACGCCTGGATCAAGGCGCGCCCGGTCGCCGGCGACCGCGCCGCCGGCGCGCGCCTGCTCGACACGCTGCGCCCGTTCGTGTTCCGCCGCTACCTCGACTATGGCGCGTTCGCCGGCCTGCGCGAGATGAAGGCGCTGATCGACGCCGAGGTCGCGCGCAAGGACCTCAGCGAGAACCTCAAACTCGGTCCCGGCGGCATCCGCGAGATCGAGTTCATCGTGCAACTGGTGCAGCTGATCCGCGGTGGGCGCGAGCCGACCCTGCGCGTGCGCGGCCTGCTGCCGGCGCTGGCCGCCTGCGAACAGCTCGGCTACATCCCGGCCGGGCGCGCCACGCGCCTGCGCGCCGCCTACCGCTTCCTGCGCCGGCTGGAGAACCGCGTGCAGATGCTGGCCGACCAGCAGACGCACGACATCCCGGCCGATGCGGAGGTGCGAGAGCGACTCGCGCTCGGCCTCGGCTATCCGGACTGGAGCGCGCTCGACGTCGAGTTGCAGATGCACCGCGCCGCGGTCGCCGATGAATTCGCCGCGCTGATGGCGGTCGAGGCGCGCGACGATGCGCAGCGCGCGCAGGCGGCGTGGCCGGAGTTCTGGCGCGGCGTCGCCGCCGGCGGCGAAATCGACGCCGGCGTGCTCGCCGCGGCCGGCTTCGCGCCGGCGCAGGACGTGGTCGCCGAGCTCGAGGGCCTGCGCGGCAGCGCCGTGCTGCGCAACATGTCGGCTCGCTCGCGCGAGCGCCTCGACCGCGTGATGCCGGCGCTGTTCGCCGCCGCAGCGGCACAGCCGCAGCCATTGCAATGCCTGCTGCGCCTGCTGCGTCTCGTGCACGCGGTCGCGCGCCGTTCGGTCTACCTCGCCCTGCTCGACGAGCAGCCGGCCGCGTTGAAGCGCCTCAGCGCGGTGTTCTCGGCCAGCGCGTTCCTCGCCGAGCGCGTGATCGCGCACCCGCTGCTGCTCGACGACCTGTTCGACGACCGCGTCGACGCCGGCCCGCCGCGCCGGCGCGTGCTCGAGGACGAACTGGCGCGCCGCCTTGCCGCGCTCGGCGACGGCGATCCGGAAGCCGAGATCGAGCTGATCCAGGAACTGCGCCAGTCGGCCTTGTTCCGCATCGGCCTGGCGTTCATCGGCGGCCAACTCGATGCGGTCGCCTGCGCACGCGCGCTGGCCGAGGTCGCCGAGGTCGTGCTCGGCGCGGTGCTGCATCTGGCCGAGCGCGAGATCGTCGCCGCGCATGGCCGTCTGGACGGCCATTCGGCCGTGCCTGCGGCGCTCCCTCATCCGCCCTTCGGGCAGCTTCTGCCGCAGGATGCGGGAGAAGGAAAATCGGTGCGGCCTGCGGCCGCCGCGTCGTGGGGGGGCTCGGGAATCGCGATCGTCGCCTACGGCAGTTTCGGCGGCGAGGAGCTCGGCTTCGGTTCCGACCTCGACCTTGTGTTCCTCTACGACGGCGAGCGCGCGCGCGGCGAATCCGATGGCGCGCGTCCGCTCGACGGGCAGCGCTACTACGCGCGCCTCGCCCAGCGCGTGGTGCACCTGCTCGGCATGCTGACGCGCGCCGGCCGCCTGTACGAGGTCGACGTGCGCCTGCGCCCGGACGGCAGCAAGGGCATGCTGGTGCTGAGCGTGGCGGCGTGGGAGAGCTACCAGCGCGAGCGCGCCTGGACCTGGGAGCTGCAGGCGCTGGTGCGCGCGCGCGCGGTCGCCGGCGACGCGGCGCTCGCGCGCCGCTTCGCCGAGCTGCGCCGCGAACTGCTCGCCACGCCGCGAGACAGCGAGGCCGTGCGCGCCGACGTGGTCGCGATGCGCGCGCGCTGGCGCGCCGAGCGCGACCGCTCGGACGCGCAGCAGTTCGACTTGAAGCAGGGCGCCGGCGGCCTGGTCGACCTCGAGTTCCTGCTGCAGGCGCTGGTGCTGACCGAGGCCGCGCGGCATCCGCAGCTGCTCGCCAGCGGCAACAGCGCCGACCTGATCGCCGCCGCCGCGGACGCCGGCGTGCTGGCCGCCGACGACGCGCGCGCGCTTGGCCTGGCACACGCGGCGCTGCTCGCGCGCGCGATCCGCTGCACGCTCGACGGCCGCCCGCGCGTGGTCGCGCGCAGCGAAGAGGTCGAGCGCGAGGCGCAGGTGGTGACGCATGTCGCGACGCTGTGCGGCGTGGGCTGGGAAGGATAGGTCGCAGCCGTCAGCCACCCGATCGATGCGCCTGGCGACCCTGAACATCCGCCACGGAGGCGGCTCGCGTACATCGTCCATCCTCCATTTCCTGGCCGGCCTTGTCTCGGATGTGCTGGTGTTGACGGAGTTCCGATCAGGCTCGACCGGCGAGTACCTGCAGCGAGGGCTCCACGCGCAGGGGTATGCGTTCCAGTCGCACAGCGCCGTCGCGCCCAGGCAGAACTCCGTCCTGTTGGCATCGCGCCGCGAGATGACGGTGCTGCAGGCGGCGGCCGGACCGCCCGCACGGGAGCGCTACCTCACGCTGGCGCGGGTGGGCGAGCTGACGGTCGTCGGTGCCTACTTTCCGCAAGGCGAAGCGAAGCGTCCCGTGTTCGATCGTGTGCGCCAACTCGTCGCCAGGATTGAGCCGTTGGGGCTGTTGCTGGGCGACCTCAACACCGGTCTGCCGTACCTCGATGAGTCAGGCAGGACGTTCAAGTGCATCGATTCGTTCGAGGCGCTTCTCGCGGCGGGCCTGGTCGATGCCTGGCGATCGCGCAATGCCGCCGCACGCGAGTTCAGCTGGTTCAGCCATCGCGGCAACGGCTTCAGGATCGACCATGCCTTGTGCACCACGGAACTGGACCAGCGCATCAGGCGAGTCGACTATGTCCAATCGTGCCGGCTGAGCGCCATCACCGATCACGCGGCCCTGCTTGTCAGCAGTGACGGCTGAGCCCCGGCGGTCGAGCGCGCCGTCAGTCGCTACTCGCGCGCCAGCATCGCCGGCGACATGCCGAACATGCGCCGGCAGGTGCGGCTGAAGTGGGCCGAGTCGGCGAAGCCGGCTTCCTGCGCGGCGACGCTCCAGGATTGGCCGCCCATGCCGGCGCCCATCGCGAACGCGACGCGCGTCCACAGCAGCCAGGCGCGGAACGAGGTGCCGGTCTGCGCGACGAACAGGTGGCGGAAGCGGCTCGGCGCCACGGTGCGCGCGAAGGGCCTCTGCATCTGGACGCCCGCGCAGATGCCGACAGGGTAGGCTGGACGACCGCAGGTCGGGCGGTGCCGTTCGCCGATGCCGGGAACGACTCCGCAGCGGCATGAGCGGAGTGGTCGCCGGCAAGTTTCGTCATGCCAAGCGTTGCGACGAACACCATCCCCACCCAACCCTCCCCCCTTGAAGGGGAGGGTTGGAAGCGGCGCGCGGACGTCTTTTGCATCCGCTCCAACGGGCCGAACCAGCGCGGCCTGTCAGGACACGCCCGGCTGCTTCAGCTGCGTGATGCCGCGGCGCGCCTTGTCCTCGGCGACCAGGCGGCGCACGTCGGCGCGCAGGCGCGCGGCGTCGTAGACGATGCCGTCCTTGATCGTCAGCGCGACGCCCGGCGTGCGGTGCACGGCGCCGTCGGCGCCGAGGCGCAGATGCCCGGTGCCGTAAAGCACTTTGAAGTTGGCCAGCGGATTGTCGGCCACGACCACGAGGTCGGCCAGCTTGCCCGGTTCGATCGAGCCGATCCGGTCGGCCGCGCCGAGCGCCTGCGCGCCGTTCAGCGTGGCCGCGCGGATCACTTCCAGCGGATGGAAGCCGGCTTCGCGCAGCAGCTCGAGTTCCTCGATCGTGCCGAAGCCGTAGACCTTGTAGATGTAGCCCGAGTCGCTGCCGACGGTGACGCGGCCGCCGCGGTTCTTGTAGTCGTTGACGAAGGCCATCCAGCGCCGGTAGTTGTCGCGCCAGGCGATTTCCTCCTCGGTGCCCCAGTCGAAGAAGAAGCTGCCGTGGTTGTCGCGGTTGGGCGTGAAGTAGTCCCACAGCGCCGGCAGCGTGTAGGCGTCGTGCCAGTCGGCGCGGCGCGCGCGCATCAGGTCGCGGCTGGCCTGGTAGATCGTGAAGGTCGGGTCGATCGTGAAATCGAGCGCGAGCAGCTCCTTGATCACCGCCTCGTACTTCTCGCTGCCCGGTTGCGCGGCCTGCGCCCACAGCCGCCCGGCCTGGCTGAAGCGGTCGTGCTCGTTGTTGTAGTTGTAGGCAGCCGGGTAGTCCTGCACGGTGCGGCCGTCGAACAGCGCCTCGGGCAAGCCGTACCAGTGCTCCATCGAGGTCAGGCCCCAGCGCGCGGTGGTCAGCACGTTGACGCGCGCGACGTCGAGTTGGGCATGATGGCAGGTGCCGCGCATGCCGAGCTTCTTCATCTCGTCCAGCGCCGCCTCGAGGATGTCCGGGCGGTAGCCGAAGCACTTCAGGCCGAGCGCGCCGCGCCTGTGCATCTCGCGCACCCACGCGCGGCCTTCCTCGGGCGTGGTCATCGGCGTGTCGCGGCCCATGCCGAAGAACGCGTACGGGAAGATGCGCGGCGCGACGATCGCGTTGCGTTCGCTGCGCTTGCTCTCGCTGACGCAGAAGTCGATGCCGTTGCCGCAGCCCGGCTCGCGCACGCTGGTGATGCCGTGGCCGAGCCAGAGCTTGTAGACGTACTCGGCCGGCACGCCCTGTTCGTCGCCGCCGATGTGGCCGTGCATGTCGATGATGCCGGGCATCACGTACTGGCCGGACAGGTCGATCTCGCGCCCGCCGGCGCGCAGCGCCGGACGGCGCTTGGGATCAATCGGCGCGCCGGGATTGCCGACCGCGACCACGTTGGCGATGTGGTTGCCTTCGATCACGACGTCGGCCGGGCCGTAGGCCGGCGTGCCGGTGCCGTTGATCACGGTGACGCCGCGCAGGATCAACTGCGGATACGGCCCGTCACCCTCGCCCGCGCCGCGCGGCGGCGCCACCGGAATCGCCGCCTGCACGGCGCCGAACGCGGCGAGCAACGCCGCCAGGAATCCTCGTTTCATGCTTGCCCCCCATCCACTCGCTGGAAGCGCAAGCCTACGGCCTGCAGGGCGCGACGGCAGTGGCAAAAGGCATGGCCGGCGCTGCCGCGATGCAGGCGGTGCACACGGCGCAACCGGCTCGAATCGGGCTGGCGCCGCCCCCGCGGCGCACCGGAGCACTCGGCAGGAATCTCGATGAGGCAGGGTGGCTTGCGTCCGCTGGCTACTCCCGCCCTCACCCTCACCCCTCCTCAGTCACCGCCAGCCCGGCGCAGGTCGTGCAGTGCAGGCTGCCGATGCGGTACAGGTAGCGGCTCGGCTGGCCGGCGGGAATCGACTGCTGGCAACCGTCGCAGACGGCATCGATGTCCAGGTACTCGACCGATTGGCTGCGCAGCGGTTGCTCGACGCCGGCCGAGATGATGCCGCGGGCAGCCGGCTTGACGATCTCCGCGCGGAAGCGCTCGTGCAGGGCCATCCAGCGCCGGATCAGTGGCGGCGCCAGCCCGTGTTCGTGCAGCACGGATTCGAACAGCGCCTCGCGATAGTCGAACAGCTCGTCGGAAATGACCATCCAGTGATGCGCGTTGTAGGGGCTGAGCCCGAAGTAGGCGCGCGAGCCGGACATCAGGTCCGTGAGGAACTCGTACTGCTTGCCGATCACGTGGGCCTGGTCGAGCCCCTGGAAAAACGGCGCGAGGCGCTCGTCTGCGTAGACCCGCGCATAGAAGTCGGCGAGGATCCGGCGCAGGCGAGGGCCGTGCTCGAGCGCTTCCCACAGTTCCGGGTCGGCGGCAATCGCGGCGATCTTCTCGGCGTCGCGCGGCTGCGGCGGATGCGCGAAATCGAACGGATCGGCGTGGATGCGCTCTCGCCGAGCGCCGGCCAGGATCGCGCGCCAACGCGCCTCGTGCACCATGTCCGGCGTGCCGCACAGGAACAGTTCGGCGGCCTGCAGGTCGCCGTGCATGGCCAGCGCCTCGGTCACGCGCATCGCGAGGCCGCCCGCGGGCGGTGCGTCGCGCGAGACGCACGGCAGGTAGCGGAAATTCGCGTGCGCATGCGCCAGTTGCTGCAATTCGGCATGCAGGTACAGGTCGGCGGTGTGGCGCACGCCGTGGTGGAACGCGATCGGTGCGACGTGGCCTTCGGCCAGGGCCTGGCGCGCCACCGCCGCGAGCGCGCCGGCGCCGCTGCCGGTGGCGAGCAGCAGCAGCGGTCGCTCGCGCATGTGCGGCTCGTAACAGCAGTCGCCGAGCGGGCCGCGCAGTCCCAGTGACTGCCCGGGGCGCACCTCGTCGCACAGCCAGCGGCTCATGGCACCGCCGTCGATGCGACGGACGTGGAGGCGGAAGAAGTAGTCCTCGCCGGGCATGCTGGCGATCGAATAGGGGCGCGTCAGGTCGTCGTCGCGCACCAGTTGCACGTGCTGGCCGGCGCGGAACACGAGCTCGCGCAACGGGGCGATGCCGAGTTCGACGATGTCCGCACCGAGCTCGCGGCGTTCGACCACTTCGGCGGCGATCGCGCGATGGCCGGGTTCGGGACGCGCCAGCACCAGGTCGCCGCAGGCCACGGCGACGCAGCTGAGGATGTGGTCGTCGCGCTCGATGGCTGGATCGATCGCGCGGCGATGGGTGACGTCGCCTTCCTCGCGCTTGAGGATGCAGGTGTGGCACGAGCCCTTGCGGCAGGAATAGGGGACCGATGCGCCCTGGCGCAGCAGTGCCTCCAGCACGCTCTCGCCCGGATTGACGACGAAGCTGCGTCCCTCGTAGTGGATTTGCGCCAGGCGTGTCATGCGGGCGCCCGTTCGTCCGCGAACGTTGCCGAGATCGCGTTCGCGCAGCTCTTGGCGTGGCCGAGCACCAGGCCCAGGCGCGCGTCGTGCCGGGCGAGCAGGGCGAGGATCAGCAGGCCGTTGCTGCCCGGCACGCTGGATACCACCAGCTTGCCCTCGCTGCCATCGACCAGCACGTGGTCGAGCGTGCCGGCGCCCAGTTCGCGCAGCACGCTGTGCCCGAGCGCCACCAGCGAGCTGGCCATGGCGGCGAACTTGCCGGGCGCCACCTTGGCGGCCGGGCGCTCGACGTACGGGCGTCCGTCGCGCAACGCGAGCATCGCCACGCTGATGCTGTCGCAGCGCCGCAGCAAGTCATCCAGCGCCTGCGTGCAACGGGCGCGGTCGGGAGCCTTCAAAGCCATGCAATTTCCTCGTCATCTTGCGGGCCGTCCGTGCCGTGCTCAAGCAGCAGGAACAGCAACTCGAATATGCGTACCACGTCTTCGCGCTTGCGTGCATCGACACTGATGACCGGAGCGACCAGTCCATGTTCGGTGAGCAACGCCTGGCACTGTTGCTGCAACGAAGCGGGCGGATCGGGGTGCTTGTTCAGCGCAAGCACGCATGGCGTACTGCGCAGTTCGCCGGCATAGGTCTGGAGCGTTTCGCGCAGGTTCGTTGCGGCGCGTTCGCAGGTCGCATCGACCAGTACGACGATGCCCAGCAGGCCCTCGCGCACCACGTCGAACATGTAGCGGAAACGCGCCTGGCCGGGCAATCCGTACAGCAGGAGGCGGCCTTGCGGCCCGAGGTCGAGTTCGCCGTAATCGAGCGCGACGGTGGTGGTTTCCTTGAGGTCGGCCAGTTCGTCGGTGCAGCCCACGTCGGTGGTCAGCGGCGGGATGTCGCTGACCGCCGCCACGCAGGTGGTCTTGCCGGCGCCCGGCTCGCCCACGAAGAGCAGCTTGTAGGTTTTCGTCATCGGACAAATCCAAGCAACTGGCCGAGGCGATCGGCCAGCTTGCGCCAGCCGTCGGGAGCCGCGCGGCGGGCGCGTTGCGGCGAGGGCCGTTCCTGCTCGCGGTCGAGCAGGTCCAGCCGTTCCAGTTCGTCGATGCAGCGCCGTACCTCGACGCCGCCCACGCCGGTGCGGAGCTCCAGCTCGTGGACGCTCATGTGTGCGGTGCGGATGGCAGCCAGGACCTTCCACCACTCGCGAGGCCACTCGGAGAACTGTGCCGGCCAGCTGCGCAGGCGATAGGACCATTCCGCGTCGGTCGTGGCGGCACCGAAGAGGCTGGCCGCCTCGGGCGGTGGCAACTCGTTGAGCAGGGCGAGCAGCTCGTAGGCGCGTGGCGGCCAGTACAGCGTGCCGCGCGCATGCTGCTTGGGCTTGGACGCGCAGCCGACGACGCGGGCGCCGGAATGCGATGGCGCGGCGGCTCCTTCCTCCAGGTTGACGAGGATGACATCGGCATGGGTGCTGTCGGCCACCAGCATCCAGGGACGGTGAAGATGCGTGGTCAGAAGAACAAGCAGCCGGCGCAGCGCGTCGACTTCCCGGGCCTGGAAGTGGACGCAAGCAATGCGCACGGAGACGGATTCGAGGGGGTTGCCTGTCATCGATCTCGCTCCCCGAGAGTGGACTCTCCATGTGCGCAGCGGGCAGCCCCGGCGTACGGAGCTGCCCGCCGTGCATTACATCGCTGCCTCGCAATTGGCCATCGCCGCGCGCGACTTGACCAGCACCATGCCGATGTTGGCCGCGATGCGGCTGACGAACACACCGGCCTGGGTCGGGTTCTTCTTCGAGCGGATGAACACGTGGATCAGGTTGGTGCTGAACACCACGATCTCGTTGAAGTAATGCGAGTGCTCGCCGCGCCCGGTGATGCCGCGCGACTTGTCGAACAGCTTCTCGATCTCGGCCACGTTCTTGCCCTGGAACAGGTCGCCGGTCGCAGCCGCCACCAGGTCGAGCACCTCGCCGGGATGCGAATCGACCGTCTTCACGCCCAGCAGCATGCCGCTGACCATGTCGACGTAGCCGGTAGCAACGCATTCGGGGATTTCGGTCTGGGCGGCGGTCAGTGCTTTGTCGAGGGACATCGTTGGTTCTCCTGTTTGCGCTGCTAATGCCAATCGCGGATGCGATCGGCGAAGTCGTTGAGGAATCGGTGTTGTGCCGGCGACTGGATCGCGCGCGGCTCGGCGGCGCGCACGCGCGTGATGGCGTCCTCGGGCGAATCGCCGAACCAGATCAGGATCGCCGCCAGCGCGGTGCCGGTGCGTCCGAGCCCGCCGCGGCAATGCATGGCGACGCCGCGATTGGCGCGGATCAGCGGTTCGGCCAGGCGGCACAGATCGACCGCTTGCGAAAAGCTCGGCGGAGCCATGTCGGGTATCGCGACATGGCGGTGTTGCAGCCCATGCGAGCGCACGCCCTCGAGCGGGTATGCGCAGCGCTCCTCCAGGCAAACCAGCAGCTCGACGCCATGGTCGCTCAGGCGGCGGTACTGCGCCTGCGCGTCGGCCACCAGTCCGGGGCGGCTCATGCCGCAGAGCAGGCCGGGCACCAGCCACCAGATGCCGTCGCCGTCGTGCTCATGCGAGTGGCCCATCGGCAGGCTGCAGTTGCCGGTGTCGACATAGACACGGCCAGCCGGAGTCGCGGGGTTGCCGAAGAAGCGGGCGCTGTCGGCGCACTCCTGGATCGCGCCGCCGGCGAGCAGGGCAGTCTGTCCGCCCAGGGTCAGGCAGTCCTGGCGGTTGTGGGTGGCGACGACGACGCAGGCGCGCGATCCCAGCTCGCGCAAGCGTGCGCGCACGCAATCGACCTGCGCATCGCCAAGGTCCGCAGTCGGTTCATCGAGCAGATACAAGTCAGCTGCCTGATGCATCACGGCCATCACGGCCAGCAGGCGGCGCACGCCCGGCTCGAGGCGGTCGGCGGGCTGCCGCAGCAAGGCCGGTGCATCGGCACCGCCCGTCCGGGCGATCCAGCCGATTGCTTCGCGTACGTCCACGCCGCGCCGGGCGAGCTGGGCGTCAGCGGGTTCCTCGCCCTGGAGGCAGGCGTGCTGCGGCAGCCAGGCGGTGCGTATGCATTCGAGCGGATGTCCGTCGAGCTCGACCGTACCGACGCGTTGCAGGGATTCGTCGGGCGAAGGGGCCGCCAGGGCGGCCAGCAGGGAGGACTTGCCGGCCTTGCCGGCGCCGACGAGAAAAAGCAGGCCCGGGTTGGCGGCTTGCAGGGAAGTATTCTGGATCAGTTGTTGCTGGTGACGACGAATCCCTACTTCCTGCAAAACAAGCACGCAATATCCCCCTGAACCTTGCCTTGGGCATGCATGTGCCTTGCCAGGCACGCATGCCTGCTTCATCCATGGCCATCGGGCGGCGGCCGGCCTCTTGCATTCCGGTGCAAACAGGCCCGGCCGCGCAGGTCGCGGTCGATGTCCATTCGATTCGATGCCAATGTCCCGGCCCTACGGGACGTCCATGCGCCCAGCGGCACTAGCCTACACGCAATGGCGCAGGAATGCAAGTGCTGAAAGATGAATATTGTGGAATTAGATCACTAACAGGCTGTTGAGAAGCACCGATTTTCCGAAGGGCTGATAGCCCGAAGCTATGGTCAAAGCGAGCG
>JAACZU010000025.1 GCA_009996615.1 Rhodanobacteraceae bacterium
CTTGGCTGCGCCCGGCTCAACCGATGCCGGGGTAAAAATCAACCACTGGAAACGCGAGAGAGCCACAACCAGCTTTTCGCGCCTTTCGGCGTGTCAATGGCGGATGCGTTGGCCGAGGAGCGACGACTGTTCTACGTTGCCGTAACGCGCGCCCAGCACCGCCTGCTGCTTCTGACCGAGACTGATCAGGAATCCTCCTACCTCGAGGCTGTGAATGCTGGCCAGAGGGCCATCGGCCGCACGTCGACGCGGCGTACCGGAACGAACATGGGTGAATTCGCGCAAGCTGTTCGAGAACGTCTGGACAAGATTGATCGGATGGAACTCATTCGGCGTGACATTTCGCCTATGGCCGTGCCCTGGTTCGAACACTTTGTGTCCGCTGGGCTGGGCGTCCCTGAGGTCGGTTATTTTTTCGATGGGTTTTGTGCTGAGTTGGCGTGGCCGTCGGCCTGCCCTCCTGTTGCCGTCCTCTCTGGGCGACATACCGAGCACGCAGATGCGTGGAGTACGAAGGGGTGGAGGGTGGTGATCACGACAAGGCAAGCAAAGTGATGGCCGGAGTTTGCTCAAACGTCGGGTGTGCGCCCGGAATGCGCCACCTCACATGAGCAATCGGGCGACACCATGGCGAGAAGACACGTGGGGCGGCATCATCGCGTAAGGCCGCGGGGATTGGCTGGGGACATGAATGAGCACTTTCGCGGTCGTGAATGACGCGGTGTTGGTTGCGGCCATCGACCGCTGCCACCAGCGTCTGGCCTACATCGCGCCCGGCGTGACAGCCGATGTGGTCGCCGCCATCGGGCGATTGTTCGAGCGCCCGAACCCGCCGGCCGTCACGCTGATCCTGGATGTGGATCCAGAGGTGTACCGCCTTGGCGACGGAACGATCGAGGGTATCCAGCGGCTGCGCGCGCTGGCGGAACGGTATCAGGTGGGCATCCGCTCCCAGCCCGGCCTTCGGCTCGGCGTGCTGGCTTCGGACGATGACCTGTTGGTCTATGCGCCCACGCCGTTGCTGGTCGAGGCGGCGGCCATCGAAGTGGGACGGATCGAAACGGGGGGCGTCTCCGATCTGGCATGCCTGCGAGCATCGGCAGATCCGCCTGATCATCAGTGGCGTGCTGCGCGACATGCGCGCCCAGCTCGCCTGACGGGGAATTTGATGCTGCCTTCCATTCTTGCCAGCGAAATCCGTGAAAGCACCCGCCGCTTTCTGGTCTCGGCCTACGAGGCGTCGGATGCCTTCTTCCACGGCGTGATGCAGCGCTTCGTGGAGCGTGACCAGAGCGTGGACAAGGGGCCTTACCTGCAGGTGGGGCTTCCGTTCCGAGGGGGCGTCGAGGGCAAGAAGTTCTTTCCGGGCTTCGAGCTGGAGCATCCGGGTTTCGCGCATCAGGAGGCTGCCTGGCGCCGGCTAGCGTCCAACCGCGAGGCGGCCAACACACTGGTGGCAACGGGAACCGGCAGCGGCAAGACCGAGTGCTTCCTCTACCCGGTGCTGGACCACTGCCGGCGCGCGCGCGAGGCCGGCCAGGTGCAAGGCATCAAGGCGCTGGTCATCTATCCGATGAACGCGCTGGCGACGGACCAGGCCGGACGCTTCGCCAAGGTCATCGCTTCCACGCCGGCGTTCAAGGATCTGCGCGTGGGCTTGTACGTCGGTGGCGCCGGCAAGCGTGGCGGCGAGCTGCAGATGACGCCGACGTCGGTCATCACGGATCGCGACGCCCTGCGCAAGGCGCCACCGGACGTGCTGCTGACCAACTACAAGATGCTCGACTACCTGCTGGTGCGGCCCAAGGACCGCAAGTTGTGGGAACACAACGGACCGGACGTGTTGCGGTACGTGGTGGTGGACGAGCTGCACACATTCGATGGCGCACAAGGCACGGATCTTTCGCTGTTGCTGCGCCGCCTGCGCGCAAGGCTCGGCACGCCCGCGCGGCACCTGATCTGCGTGGGCACTTCGGCGACGCTGGGTGATGGCGACACGCAGCCTTTGCGCGACTACGCGCGGCAGATTTTCGCGAGCGATTTTCCGGAAGAGTCGGTGGTCACCGAGAGCCGGGACAGCGTGGCCGAGTTCCTGGGGGATGAGCCCATCATCCACGTGCTGGACGGCCGCCACGATCTGGCCGAGCGCTTGGAGGCCAGCGCCTACCGTTCACCCGAGGCCGCGATCGCGGCGTGGTTTCCGCTGTTCTTCCCGGGGGAGTCGGTACCAGCGAACGTCGGTGATCTCGCATGGCGGATGCACTTGGGGCGACTGCTGAAGCAGCACCTGCTGCTCCACAACCTGCTGCGCCTGCTGAAGGGTGGCGTGGGCGAGTGGGCGACACTTCAGATGCAGATGGCCGGCCCGCTGCCCGAGGTGGCCCGCCCGCATGCCGGCAAGGTGCTCGATGCGCTGGTGGCCCTTTTGGCGTGGGCGCGAGATCCGCGTGATCCGAATGAACCCGATCGGCCATTGACCACGATCCGCGTGCAGTTGTGGATGCGCGAGCTGCGCCGTCTGGTCGGCAGCGTCCGCGCCGAGCCGGCGAACGTCGCCCTGTATTCGGCCGCGGATCTGAAGGCCACCGCCGAGCGGCTGCACCTGCCGCTGGTGCAGTGCTCGGAATGCCGTACCACGGGCTGGCTGGCACGCCGGCCGGCCAACGCCACCCAGCTCGATCGCGAGCTGGAGACCATCTACAACGCCTGGTTTCGCGCTGCGCCCGACGTGGCCCGGTTGTATCCACGAGCCGGCCTCGAGTCGCCCCAGTGCGAGGCGCGGGGGATTCACCTATGCGGGCAGTGCGCCGGCGTGCAGGACGCGAGCGGATCGTGCGTCCTCTGCGGACACGATGAACTCGTCGCCGTGTGGGAAATGCTGGAGCAGGGCCAGTCCGATCGCGACGGCGTGGTCTTCAACTGGCACGAGAAGCGCTGTCCGGCGTGCAGTGCGCGCGATCGCCTGCTGCTGGTGGGTGCCCGCAACGCGACGCTGGGCGCGCAGGTGATCGAGCAGGGCTGGGCGACGCCGTACAACGACGACAAGAAGCTGATCGCGTTCTCCGATTCGGTGCAGGACGCGGCGCACCGGGCCGGATTCTTCGGCAGCCGGACCTATCTCAACAACGTGCGCATGGCGATGACGCGCGTGTTGAGTGCGCAGGCGCGACCGGTGACGGGATGGTCCAATTTCCTGTCCGCGTTGCCGACGTGGTGGCGCGATCCATCGCGCATGTCGCCGGAAATGTTCGTCACCGAGTTCATCGGCCCGAACATGCTGTGGCAGCACGACTGGGACCGGCTTCGTGCCACGGGCCGGCTGCCGGAAGGGAGCCGCTTGCTGGAGCGGGTCGCCAAGCGCCTGGCCTGGCAGGCGGTGGCCGAGTTCACCTACTTGAGCTGCCGCGGCCGCACCCTGGACCGCTTGGGCGTGGCGACCTTGGCGCCGCCGGCGGACGCGCTGGACGCGATAGCCGCGCGGCTGGTGCACGAGCTGGCCGAGCAGTTCGGGCTGCGCAACCTGACGGTCCAGTCGGTGCTGCAGTGGCTGTGGGGTTTCGTCATTCGGCTGCGCCAGCGCGGCGCGGTCACGCATGCGGAGATGGAGAGCTATTTCCGCGAAGGCGGGCTGTTCGCATTTGCCCGCGGTGGTCGCGAGTTGTGGCTGCCGGGCATGACGCAGTTCGGCCCGCATCCGGTGTTTCTGACCCAGGGCAATCATCGCGATGCCGATCGGTTGGTGCAAACGCGCGGCAGGACCTGGTACCAGGAGTGGCTATCGGCGACCTTGGGCCGGGCGCAACTGCTGCCGCAGAGGGGCGACGCCGATATCCATGGTCTGGCGATCAAGCTCTTGCTGGCGGACGGCCTGCTGGTGGCGGCCGATGGCGCGCCCGGCCGTGCCCTGGCCTTGAATGCCGAGCGGCTGCTGCTGGATACCCGGGTCGTCCACCTGCGCTCGGAACGGGGCAGGCGTGCGCTGTCGGTTCCGGCCGAACTCGCCGAGCGCCTGCACGGCATGCCCTGCCTGGATGCCATGCAGGAAACCTACGCCCACTCGGAGGCGCCGGGCGGGTCGGGTGCGTGGATCGCACGCCGGTTCCGCGACGGCGACATCCGACGCGTGATCTCGGCCGAGCACACCGGCTTGCTGGAGCGCGATGAACGCGAGGCGTTGGAGATCCGGTTCAAGACGCCGCTCGACCATGCCAGGCCTTGGTACGAGAACCTGTTGTCGGCGACTCCGACGCTGGAAATGGGCGTGGACATCGGCAGCCTGTCGTCCGTGCTGCTGTGTTCAGTGCCGCCGTCGCAGGCCAGCTTCCTGCAGCGTGTCGGACGCGCGGGGCGGCGCGATGGCAACGCGATGGTGGTGACGCTCGCCGACGGCGCGAGTCCGCATGACCTGTATTTCTACGAGCAACCGCTGGAGATGATGGCAGGGCAGGTCAGCCCGCCGGGCGTGTTCCTGCAGGCGGCCGAGGTCCTGCGTCGGCAACTGGTGGCGTTCTGCATTGACTCGTGGGTGGGTAGCGGCATTCCGGACACGGCCTTCCCCGACAAGACGAGCGCGGCGCTGGACGCGATCGACAAGAACGACACCGGACGATTCCCGTACAACCTGTTGACGTTCATCCAGCAGGACGAAGCGAGTCTTCTGGACCGCTTCCTGTCGATGATGGGCGCCGATCTGCATCCGCGTGTCGAGGCGCGCCTGCGCGACTACATGTTCGGCAACGGCGACCTGGATGGGCTCCGCTTGAGATTGCTCAAGACGCTCGAGGAGTTGTCGCGTGAACGCTCCGCACATCGGCGGCGCGCGGAGGAAGGCAGGAAGCGCATCGCCACGCTCAATGCGCAGCCGCAGGACGAGGCTACCAAGGCACTGATCGGCGAGCTGACCCGCGAACGCGACAAGGCGCTGGAGCTGGCGCGCGAGATCGGTGGTCGCGAGCTGCTTGGAACGCTGACCGATGCTGGCGTGATTCCAAATTACGCGTTCCCCGAAGCGGGCATTGAGCTGAAGTCGATCGTATGGCGGCGGCGTGGCGAGGGCGAGGAGGGCAACGGCGCCTATGTGACCCTTCCGACTGAGCGCTACGAACGACCGGCTTCGTCGGCGCTGTCGGAGTTCGCGCCGGAGAGTCGCTTCTATGCCAACCGCCGACGCGTGGAGATCGACCAGATCAACATGCAATTGGCCCAGGCCGAACCGTGGCGATTGTGTCCTTCCTGCCACCATGTCGAGAATCTCGAACTGAGTGGTGACGCGTATCCGGCCTGCCCGCGGTGTGGCGATGCGATGTGGGCCAATGTTTCGCAGAAGCGGACGCTGCTGCGCTTCAAGCAGGCGATGGCCAACGCCGACGATGCCAAGTCGCGGATCGACGACAGCGCCGACGATCGCGAGCCGCGCTTCTTCGTTCGCCAGTTGCTGGTGGATTTCGAGCCCGCCGACGTGGAAATCGCGTGGAAGCTGGAGTCGGAGGAGGTCGCGTTCGGCTTCGAGTTCATCCGCAAGGCGACCTTCCGCGACATCAATTTTGGCGAGTCGGGCAAGAGCGGTGAGAACTTCCGCGTGGCCGACCGGGATTCGACCCGGCCGGGATTCAAGCTGTGCAAACACTGCGGCAAGGTCCAGAAGCCGCCGCGCCGCATGGCGAACGGCCAGCACGCGCCCGTGCGGAATCACGCCCGCGACTGCGTGGCCGATGGCAGGGATGATCCCGCCGACATCATCGACTGCCTGTACCTGTATCGGGAGTTTTCTTCCGAGGCGCTGCGCATCCTGGTGCCCTATACCCGATCCGGCCTCGACGAAGTCGTGCTGCAATCGTTCATGGCGGCCCTGCAGCTTGGGTTGAAGAAGCGCTTTGGCGGCAAGGTCGACCACTTGCGCATCACGCCGCAGGAGGAGCCGGGCGTGGATGGCTCGCCACGTCGCCAGTACGTGCTCCTGTATGACTCGGTGCCGGGTGGCACCGGTTACCTGCATCAGCTGCTCAGTGAAGAGGCGCAGACGCTGAGCGAGGTGCTGGAACAAGCCCACGCCGCGATCCATGGCTGTGCCTGCCAGGCCGATCCCGACAAGGATGGCTGCTATCGCTGCGTCTACCAATACCGCCAGGGGCGAGCGATGGCGCAGGTTTCGCGTCGGACCGCCGCCAACGTGCTCGGCGAGCTGGTAGGGGCGCTGGGCAAGCTTGAGCGCGTCGCCTCGATTTCCCAGATCTTCATCAACCCGCACTTCGACTCGGTGCTGGAGTCGCGATTTGTCGAGTCCTTGCGCCGCCTCGGCGGTGCGAAGGACAAGCAGGGCAAGAGTGTCCTGCCACCCGTCCGCGTCATGCAGGAGGTCGTGCAAGGGAAGTCCGGCTACCTGCTGGAAGTGGGCGGCGAACGCTATTGGATGCGGCCCCAAGTGGATCTTGGGAGCGAGCAGGGAGTCGCCGTCGCGTCGCGACCGGATTTCCTGCTGCTGCCAGCCCGCTCCAACTCCACGCGGCGCCCGATTGCGGTCTTTGCCGACGGCTGGGCCTACCACAAGGGCTGCCTGCGCGAGGATGCGCGCAAGCGTTCGGCGCTCGTGGCCAGCCGGCGTTACTGGGTCTGGTCGGTGACGTGGGAGGACGTCGAGGCCGCCTTGGCAGGGGAGGTCGAATCGGGCCTGGATATTCAGGCGGATCAGGCTCGACTGCCACCCGATCATCCGCTGATTGCCCAGGCCGCTGCGGCATTGGGCGTGCCCGCGCAGGCGAGAAACGGCAACGCCGTGGCAGCGCTGTTGAGCTGGTTGGCGATGCCCGCGTCAGAGACCTCGGATGAGGGGCGAGAGCGCCTGGAGCGCGAGGCCGCCATGCTTACCGCGCGTCTGATCGTGGCTCCGGGCACGGCCGAGCAGACCGCTGCGGCCCAGGCGTTGCAGGAGGTGGCCACGGCGCTGCCCGATGGTTGCCGGGATGCCCCAGCGGGCTTCGCCACGGCATGGTCGCGTGACGTCGCCGGCGCGACCACGGTCTGCTACGCCTGGCCGCGTACCTTCCTTCAGCGTTCGTTCGCTGACGGATATGGAGCGGTGCGCCTGTGCCCCGATCGAGCAGGCTCGGCCGATGAGCTGAAACTCGCCTGGCGCAGCTGGCTGGCGCTGTACAACCGGCTGCAGGTTCTGCCCAGCACCTATCTGCTGGAAGCGTCCGGCATGTTGCACGGCGACTACGGGCTGCTGGTACCGGCGGCCGGCGCGGGCGATGCCGCGCAACCGGCGAATGGCGACCCATGGCCGGACGTGATGGGGGCCGCGCTGAGCGAGCTGCAGCCGGGCCTGGCCGCGTTGCGCGATGCCGGAGCGCCCGCGCCCGATCATGTCGGCTTCGAACTGGCCGCCCCTTCGGGTGAAGTGATGGCGGAAGCTGAACTGGCATGGGAAGGCGCGCGGGTGGTCGTCCTTGCCGAGCATCAGATCGATCTGCGAGGCCCGTGGGAGGCCGAAGGCTGGATGGTCATCGACGCGCGTCAGCCTGAGTGGCCGTTGCGGGTCCTGGAACAGACAAAGGAGTAACGGATGAGCATGGCACCGCGCGTCGCGCTGTCGCAGGACTTTCTGTTGAGACTGGGCAAGTTGCCCTCGGGCGCGCATGCGCGGATCGTCAGGTGGGCGTTGAAGTTCCAGCAGGATCCGAAGTCGCCGGGCATCAATTACGAGACGATCAAGGGGGCGAGGGATCCCAACCTGCGCTCGGTGCGGATCGATCAGGACTGGCGCGGCATCGTCTTCAAGCCCGATCAAGGCGACTTGTACATCCTGCTCCACGTCGACCATCACGACGATGCCTACCGTTGGGCTGAACGCCAGAGAATCGCGATCAATCCCCAAACCGGCGCGCTTCAATTGGTGAGCCTGGAGACCGTCGAGGCTGCCGACATGGCGGGCGATGCCGCGGCCAGTATGCCGAACGCGGATTCAGGCCGCTGCGAAATCGATGGCGCGCCGCTGTTCTCCGTGCTTTCGGATGAGTCCCTGATCCGGTTGGGTACGCCCGTCGATTTGGTACCTCTGATCCGGCAGGTTCGGACCGAGCAGGATCTCGATGATCTGCAGGGGCGCTTGCCGGTCGAAGCGTACGAGGGATTGTTCCTGGTGGCGGCCGGCGACACCGTGTCCCAGATACTCAGTGAGCGGAAAACCCGCGTGGATCGTACGGTCGACACCGACGACTTCGTCGCCGCGCTTGATACTGCGGAGAGCCAGTCGCGCTTCGTCGTGGTGAGCAGCGATGCGGAGATGACGGCGATCCTCAACGCTCCGCTGGCGCAGTGGCGCGTGTTCCTGCATCCGGTGCAGCGCAAGCTGGCGATCGGCGACCGCAGTGGACCGGTGCGGATCCTGGGAGGCGCCGGCACCGGCAAGACCGTGCTCGCACTGCACCGTGCGAAGTGGCTGGCAAAGAACCGCACGCCGGCGGGGCAGAAGGTCCTGTTCACTACCTTCACCCGAAACCTGGCGCTGGATGTCGAGCAGAACCTGCGGTCCCTGTTCCTGGACGATCCGGATGTTTCCAAGGTCGAGGTCCTGAACCTCGATCGCTGGGTTCACAGCTTCCTGCGGCAGCGCAGCTATGAGCATCAGATCATCTACCAGCGCGATCTCGACGCCTGGGGCCGTGCATTGCAGGTGGCGTCGGCCAGCGCCGGTGTGGACGAAGCCTTCTACGCCGATGAATGGGAAGAGGTCGTCGCCGCCCAGGGCGTGCAGACGCTGGATGAATACCGCCGCGTCAGCCGCGTCGGGCGCAAGGTGATCCTTACCCGCGCCAAGCGGGACTTGATCTGGCCAGTTTTCGAGGAGTATCGGACGCAGTTGAGCTCCCGCCGGCTCAAGGAGGTGGACGATGCGTACCGGGATGCGGCGCAGCTCCTGGCACACGAGGCCGATGGAGCCGGGTATTCGGCCATCGTCATCGACGAAACCCAGGATTTCGGCCCGCAAGCGCTGCGGTTGCTCCGCGCGATGATCCCCGCCGGAGTGAACGACCTGTTCTTCGTCGGCGACGGGCACCAGCGCATCTATTCCAGACACAAGGCGGTGCTGGGGCGCTGCGGCATCGACATCCGTGGGCGATCGAGGAAGCTCTATCTGAACTACAGGACCACCGAAGAGATTCGCAAGGTCGCGGTGGCGCTGCTGGAGGGGCGTGACGTCGACGATCTGGACGGTGGCAGCGACGACAACCGTCGCTACAAGTCGCTGTCGCATGGGCCCATCCCGGAAGTCTTGGACGTGGCGAACGCGGCAGACGGCATTGCGCTGGCCGTCGATCGAGTGGCCGCCTGGCTTGCAGCTCACGATGGGAATGCGCCGCCGACCGTCTGCGTGATGGCGCAGACCAAGAAGGCGCGCGATGACGTGGCTCGATTGCTGGGCGACCGGAAGATCCTTACCAGCACGATCGACGCGAACAGCGCGGATTCGGCCGACTCGTCAGCCGTGCGCGTGTCCACGATGCATCGGGCGAAGGGGCTGGAGTTCGATCGCGTCATCGTCCTGGCTTCAGGTGCTCGTACGGACGACGATGCGAATGAACTGGCGCCGCTGGTTTACGTCTCCCTGACCCGGGCGAAGTCGGTGGCTGTGCTGATTCGGTAGCAGGGCGATGCTCGCGGCGTCATCGAACGAACTGTTCTGGCAGGTCCGGCCGTGTCAGTGCGAGGCTACAGCGAGGTGCGTCTCACTCCCGATGAATCCAGAGCGACAGTGGCTTGGTCTGCGCTGAATGGCTTAGATTCTCGGAGCGCTCTGTGTCGGCTAAGTAACTGTAATAAATTGTATTTTTTATATCTCAAGAAATTTTGCGACGAAAATGGCTTAGATTAATAAGGTATCTCAGTTCGAATGGCTTAGATTCTTGGGGAATCTAAGCCATCATGCCGTTGTGTTCTCTTATATCTTTGTTTTGTGGTGTAAATTTCTATTTCTAATCTCAGCCATCATGGTGCTGGTAGTGCCAATTGCGGGGCGTACACGCTTTTGACCCATCGGCCTCGACTGTCACCATGTCCCAGATCCAGCGACGTGGCCAGATACGCTTCCCGCTCGGAGTATCCAGCACTGCAATAGGCTTTGACCTGATCCTGCGCGAAGGCATACCGCGCCGCATGCGGCTTGATGCCGGCACGATGGGCCCAGCCGTGATAGATCGAGCGCGCCGAGTCGAGTCCCTTGGGTGGCTGGCCATTCTTGCCGGCCACCAGGAATCCTCCTTGCGATCGCGCAACCACCAGCGCGTCGACGAGCACTGCCTTGACGTCGCCGTGATTGTGGATGGTCACGAACCGCGTTCGGCCTCCCTTCGTGCCGGCGATGATGTACAGCCTGCCGGTGTCCTCGAGTTCGCGCAGCCAGCGCGTCAACGTATCGCTCCGGGCATGGATCGCCTCGTTGCCGCGTAGGCCGATCCAGCGCTCCAGGCGCACCAAGGCACCCATGCCTGGGCGGCCTTGCCGCAGTGCCAACGCGAGGACGCGTTCATATTCTTCGGCGCACAGAGCAGCGTTGGTACCGCGGCGACCTCCCCCCGAGACGCCGAGCTGCTTGTTCGACAGCTCCGGCGCGGACGCCACGCGGCCGTTGCCGGCGCTGCGTAGGATGCAGCGCAGATGCGCCAACTCGTTTTGGATCGTTCGGATTTTGATACCTGCCTTGTGTCGGAAGTCGGCATACGTACGCAACTGCCGTCCACGGATATCGTCGACGCACAGCAGGTGCGTAAAGCCGGCTTCGCAACTGAGGCGCACGAACCGTGTCACCGTGCGCTCGCGGGCCTCCCTGGTCAGGTGGGATCCGCCCATATGTGCAACCACTGCCATCAAAGATGCTCGCAACCTGTTTTGTCTGCTCATGTTTTTTGCCCTTGAGTGCCTGCCGCGCCAACGACTAGGTGCCGGGTTTGACCCGGCGGAACATCAGCCCTCGACGCAGCAGACGTAGGTCCACGGTTGAGTAACGGGCCCCGTGATGGCGATCAGGATGTGATCGGTCACGCCGTGCGTACGGCGACAGGGGCGGCCTCCGAGAGGCGGGACTGATGTTCGTGATTTTTCTTCTGGGGAGATGGCAGCGCGCGACGCGTGAGAACGAGCGGCGCGCGAGGCCAGGAGGCGTGCAGGACAGGCGTCACTGGTTCGCCAGTGCGCGATGGCCGCATGGGATCAACTGCGGGGAGGGTGAGGCAGCCGGCGTCACTCTTTCGTTCGCATAGTGACGTCGCAGCGGGGCCTTCGGCCCGCTGGCCTTGCGGGGCGTCTTTCGAGCGTTCTGCGCGATTCGTCGCAGACCCCACTGTTACGGGGACGACGACTTCTTCATCGGCAGCGTGAGCGCTTGGGATGAAGCAGGCGGGGCGAGCGCTCGCACAGTGGTGCAGCACTCAAGGGCAGAAGATCGGGAAGGATCATCGGAGCCTGGACCTTCAACGAGATCGATTGCTGCGATGAACGGGGTGGCGCTATGTCGGCAAGCTGTCCACTTGTCGCAATTGCGACCATGGACTAATCGTGTTGCTGGCTGTGGGCGCCAGCGTCGCCTTGGAGGCCAGTCGACCTCGTATGCGCGCACGGTATCGCCGCTTCCTGTCTCGCGCAAGCGTATCTGGTGGGGCGGTTCTCATGGGACGCGGTGGGATGCTCAAGTGCGCGAGGAACCTCTTCCCGGAGGCCGTGAAGCGATCCTTGAGTCGCTACTTGGCGTTCGACAAATGCTGAGCTGGAGCCGCCGGTAACGTGACTCCGATTGCGCCGCCGACGGCCAATTGATAGAAGGCAGTTTGGGGCCAGGGGAGGAATGGGGAATGGAAGCAGGGGAGATTGCAAAGAACCATCGTGTGCGCTTGCCGCTGGAGCTGTCTCTGCTGCAGCGCATTGCACAAGATTCTGCGGTAGCACTGATTTCGACTGAACGCGCGTTGCCGGAGCCCGATGCGATACGGCGCCAGCTCCTTGGCCGGGCGGTAAGGCTCACCGAGACGATGGCGCCGGCTGCCACGTCCTGCGCAGAAGACATCTGCAAGGCGTTCGGTCTGGTGGCGGGAGTGGAGATCTACCAGTCCGCAGGCCGCGAGAATGCCGCGATCCACCTGCTTCGACAGCCGATCCTGGTCGAGATACAGGGACGCTTGCTGTCGCTCCTCGACCCCGGAGCACTGCGCGCTGTAATCGGCCACGAGCTGGGCCATTTCATCGCCCACGGGCCGGATTCACCACACGCTGACGTCAGTGCGCTGGCGACCTATCTGGCGCTCGCCGAAGGCGTCCCGCAGGAGCTCGCGCTGCTCGCGTCAACACTATCCATGGCGCGCGAATTGACGGCTGATCGCTACGCCCTGCTGGCGTCGCGTGACCTCGATTCGCTGCTGCGCCTCGAGATGGTCGCGACCACAGGGCTTCCCGCCGAGGAGCTTGGCGGAGACACGGCGGGGTACCTCGCCCAGTGCCGGGAACTCGTCGAAAGCTGTCTCGCTCATGGCGATACCGCGCAGGGCGTCACCCACCCCGAGCATGGGGTGAGGGCGTGGGCGGCCTGGCTCTTCAGTGAATCGGAACTCTACCATCAGCTGACCGGATGCGGTCCTGGCACACGGTCCATCGATGAGGTGGACTCGCTGATCGAGCAAGTCCTGCGCAGACCCGGCCTGGACGGCACGTTCCAGTATCTCGAGCCGCCGCCGGTGGAGCTTCATGAGCTGGCGCTCGTCTGCGCCGTCCTGGTCGCCTTCGCAGACGATGTGCTCAGCGACGAGGAAGCGGAGGTTCTGGAACGGACCTTTGCCTCGCTGGTGCCCGATTGGCGAAGCCTGCTGGATCCAGAGCGCGCCGCGCGCCGGCTGGAAGAGCTTGCGCCCATTGCCCGCGCGTGGGGCGCCGGTTTCCTCCGTCCGCTCTTCAACCTGCTCCATCACGTCCTGATGTCCGATGGAGTCGTGGATTCGCGCGAACTGGCGCGGGTTCTCGAGATTGGCAGGCTTCTCGATGGCGAGGATGTCTTCGCCGCGCTGCTGCGTCCCACGATGCGCCGCATCGTCATTGCGGAGCGTGAAGAGCTTGCGGCAAAACCGCTCCCGGTGCGACTGCAAGACACGCTCGAGGCGCTGGATGCGTACCTCGCCTCGGTGGCCCGCCGCACCTGCGCGACCGTCACCTTGCGGCGCCTACTTCGCCTCGTCGGCGAGACGGCTCGGAGCGACGCGGCGCTTGCCCGCATTGCCGATGCGCTTCGGAACGCCTCGCTAAAGACCGATGTCGACTTGACCAGCGTAGGACTGGACGAAGAATTCACCATTGCAGTCGAGCACGTCGATCCGGGCATTTTGCCCGATGCGCCCGTTGCACCGGACGGGCTGAGTCGCGCCATCCAGAAGCTGCGCGACGAGTTGATCAGTGGCGACGGAAACAGCCCTTCGATCCGGCTGCGCGAAGTCCGCACCGGACGAGCGTTCGACCTCGCTACCTTGTCACGCGTATCGATCGGTCACGCAGAGCGTTGCCTGGCGCTCGCCCAGGCGGGCCGCCGTTCCACCCTGATCCAGGGCGAGGAGGCGGGGCGGTCGCGGGACGCCTCGTCCCTGCTGCGTCAGCTGGTGGAACTGCGGCGCGAGCACCATTCCCGTCGTGAGGAGTCCGGCGCGCGCGACCTGCACCTCGGCACCGGATTCGTGCGCGGCGTGATCGACGGCTATCTGGTGCGGGCCCCGCTCGTGCTGCAGCCGGTCGAGCTGGAGCCTGCGGGCGGCGGCATGGCCATGGTCCCGTTGACCGATGAGCCGGCCGTTGCGAACCAGGCCTTGTTTCGGCTCATCCATCTCAAGGCGGGGATCCCGTTTCCCGAGGAACTCGCGCTTCAACTCGACGCGAAGGCGGGTGATCCCGCGGCGGGTGTCGCGGCCCTTGCCGACCATTTGCGGCAGATCGGCGTCGACGTGTTCGAGATCGACAAGGAGCTCCGCACGCTGGATACGCTCGACGACGACGTTCCGACCTGGAAAGGCCGTCGTCTCGAGCTGGAACCCTGCGCCGTGGTGGGCCTGTTCCCGCAATCCAGATCCGAACTGCTACACGACTACGAGCAGCTGCTCGCCGAACTGGGTCAGCCCGGCGCGGATGTCGCGGGCTTGCTGGCTTGCGCCAACGAAGTGCTTCCGTCCGTGCTGCGAGCGGCCGCACCCGACGTCGCTGCCGAGCAGCCATTCGCACCGCCAAGCCTGGTGATTGGCGCCGATCCGTCCCAGGTCGAAGTCGTGCGCCTGGCAAGCCAGACCCCTGCATTGGTGGTGGATGGCCCGCCCGGAACGGGAAAGAGCCAAGTCATTGTCAATCTCGTGGCGGACGCCTTGTCGCGCGGGGAACGGGTCGCCGTCGTCTCCGAAAAGCGCGCGGCGCTCGACGTCGTCGCGAATCGCCTGGCCGTTTGCGGTTTCGGTGATGTCTTCGGCGTGGTGCACGACACGGTGGAGGATCGGAAGGCACTCTTCCAGAAGGTTCGTTCCCGGCTGGAAGCAAAACCGGAACGGGACAGCTCGGCTACCCTGCCGCTGGACGATCCTGGCCCGCTTGCGGACGGTATTCGCAGGCGGATCGAGCATCTGCGACGCGCGCGTCCAGGCGAGCCATCCCTCGGACAGCTTGCCGCCTTCGCTGCCGGGGTGACCGCTGCGGTGCCGCCGACGATGCCGGACCTCGGCCACCTGGCGGCGGCGTCGGCGAAAAAACTCGCGAAAGTGGCCTCCGCCTGCCGCCCATGGAGGGCGTTGCTGGAAGACGGCAGCCCTTGGCGCCCCCAAGGCGTGCCGACCCGCCGATCGCTGGCGGGTAGCTCGGCGGAGGACCGTGCGAGTTTGGCCGAGCAGCTTGCTGCGGCAGCAGCCACGGCCGAGGCCGTCGCAGCCGTTGCTGTCCAGCAAGAAATCGATCCCGAGGCGGCTGGTCGGAACGCGGAAGTGCTTGTCGCAAGCCATAAGGCACTCCGATCGTTGAAGGATGTCGGCGGGCTCGTGGCGGCGGTGCTGAATGCGGACGAGGACGCATGCGACCCGCTGCTCGCGCTGCGGGCGGACTGGATGAGCGAATCGCTCGCCTGGCAGGCATTCCCCGCTCCAGTCCGTGCAAGCGTGAGTCCCGAGTTTGCCCGTGGCGTCAACGTGCTTCTTGCTCGAAGTGGCTCGCTCTTTCGGTTCGTGTCCGCGGACTGGTGGCGGCAGCGTGCGGTCGTCACTGGGCACCTGGCCGGCTTTTGGCCCGACGCCGTTGGCCGCCGGCTCGATGTCACATGCCTGAAGGAGCTTCACCAGCGCCTCAGGCTGGCCAGGCTTTGGGAACGACGCGACCAGGTCGTACGCACCGCGAAGCTTGGCAGCCTGCTGGGTGGCGACGCCCGGCAAATCGCGGATTCATTACAGGCGTTGGCAGACAGCGCCGACGCCATCCGGACTTTGCGTGGCTCGCGGAAACAGCTGGAATCGCTGGCAGCATGGCTCCCGGACGACCCCGGGACGTGGCAGAAGATCTTGCTTGAGCGCTTTGCGGCCGCCCAAGGTTGGCGCAAGCACATTGCTGCGATCGAGAAGGCTGCAGCGATCTTCCATCATGTGAACCCCAGAACGCCGGTGGCGGACCTCGGCGCGCTGCACCGCCGTTTCGTGGCGGAAGCCGATCGCGCCGCCGACCTCGACCGCCAACTGGCAGAGGCGACCGCGATTGACCCTGCGGGCGGCACCGCCATCGCTGCCTGCTTCGATGCCGCGGTCGTGCAGTGGGGCGATCTCATACTCAAGACCTGGGCCGTGCATCGCCTGGATGCCTTGGACGAGGAGCTGCCGCCGGATCTGAGGTCCGGCGAACTCGACGACCGTGCGACCCTGCAACTGAGCGAAGTTCTTGCGGCGCAATCGCTCGCGACTCGTCGCCGTATCCTGGATCGCGTCGACTCCGCCCCGCTGCTCAAGGTGGCGACCCCCGAGAAGTACGTGCGTCGCACTGCGGAGCAAGTTGTCCGCGACAACCTGCTGCGTGAAGTGACACGACAGCGGCGATTGCCGCCGCTGCGGACGTTCGTGCGGAACTTTGCGGAACAAGGCCTGTTTGAGGCTATCCCTGTCTGGCTGGTTTCGCCGGAGACGCTCGCGGTGCTGTTCCCCCGCAGGCCGGTATTCGATCTGGTGATCTTCGACGAAGCTTCGCAGTGCACGGTGGCCAACGGGTTCCCGGCGCTTTTGCGTGCTCGCCGCGTGGTCATTGCCGGCGACGACCGGCAGATGCCGCCAACGGCATTCTTCAAGGCTGCACGCAACGAGGTGGAGGCTGACGAGGCTGAACCGGCAGGTGGCGTGCTTGAATCGGAGTCGCTGCTGACGCTGGCTCGCCAACGCGTGCCCGCCCGGCGCCTGTCCTGGCACTACCGCTGCCGCGACGAAGATCTGATCGCGTTTTCCAACCACGCGATGTATGAAGGCAAGCTGCTGACTTCGCCCGCCTCATCCAAGCCGCAGTCGCCGTCGTCGCTGCGCTGGGTCTCCGTTGCCGATGCTCGCTATGAGGACGGTCGCAACGCCATCGAGGCGGAAAAGGTCGTCGACGTGATGTACGAGGTCCTCTGCCGCGAACGCCCGCCGACCGTAGGGATCGTCACCTTCAATCTTTCCCAGCGCCTCGCGGTGCTCGATGCGATCGACAGCCGCCGTGCAGCGGACGAAGTTTTCGCGCGGGCCTTCGCCGCCGCTGAGGCGGCCGAGCATCTCGACGACCGACCGTTCGTGAAGAACATCGAGAGCGTGCAAGGCGACGAGCGGGACGTGATCATTTTTTCGCTCGGCCACGCACCCGTCGAGCGGATGCACAAGACGCAAGGCGTTCAGCGTTACGTGCCAGCGAGGTTCGGCCCGCTCGGTCAGCGCGGCGGCGAACGGCGGCTCAACGTGGCCGTATCCCGGGCTCGCGCGGAAGTCGTGGTCGTCGCCTCCTTCCATCCCGACCAGCTGAGCGTCGCCCGTGCCAAGAATGACGGGCCACGGCTGTTCAAGGCCTATCTGGAATACGTGTTCAACCTGTCGGCCGGTGCGCGCACGCAGGCGGCCCGAACGCTCGACCTGGTGCGTGCGGGACTGGATAGGTCGTCGGGCGAACTCGTCGGTCCACCCATCCCAGGCTACGTTCCACTCGCCGGGCAGCTCGCTGAGGCACTGCTGGCGTCGGGCTACGACGCGGCCGTCAACGTTGGCGCTTCTCCCTTCAAGATCGACGTCGCCCTGGAGGACAAGTCACACGGCACGCCCTACCGCATCGCGATCCTTTGCGATGAAGGAGAAGGGGACGATGGCGCCTACCGCCGCACGCAGCGTGCCTCGCTCCTGAGGAGTCGCGGCTGGCAAGTGGTTCACGTTGACAGCCTGGAGTGGCTTCGCAACCGGAACGCGGTGCTCGACCGCATCCACAGGTTGGTGAAGGACGAGGCTGCTCGCACTCGTGCAGTAGAGAGCCGAAAAACAACTCTTCCCACGACCTCCGTGAACATGCCAGCTTAGGGACTCCCCGATCCATTCCTCGTCCCGTTGGGCATCATGGCGATGCCCCGAGTCCTTGGTCGCCAACGAAGCGATCCCGGCGCCGCGAGCGGAAGAGGCTGGTGACAATTCGGCAGTGACGCGAGGTGGGTAGCGTCGGTGGCATGTCGACCACGCACCGCCGCACCCTTGGTGTGCGCTCCATCCATTGCGCGCCATCGCGGCCAAGGGAGCCGCCGCTGCCGAGGCAACGCGCCAGCCAGCACGTCGTCGGCACTGACCAGCGTGGTGGACGTACGTGCCCCCGGGGACCTCGGGCGTCAACGGTGTTGTATCCACCGCACAACAAACAAACTAACTAACAAACTAACTAGCGAACAAACGTGGGCCTACGACTATCGCGGCCGCGTAGCCGCCTCGGCCAACGATTTCTGACAGTCCAAGGACGCCGCCATTGACGAGGCAGATCGCCGGCCGACTAGCACGCCGTCGGCGCGCGACCAGAGCGGTGGATGTACGCGCGCCAGGACGTCGGTCGCAGGCGATGTTGTTCTCACGCCCCAAAACAAACTAACCCGTGCTGGCCTCGTAACGGCGCTCGACGTGACTGCTTCGAGTTCCGAACCGTTCTGCCGGCACGAACGATGTTGGTTCGGATGGCCACAAGCCTCAAGAGAGGGGGCAGCTGCCAAGCGCGATGGACAGGCAGGCAACCTGAGGCCTTGCCGCCAGCATTGGCCGGCGCACATGGGGGCAGCGCCCTCACTCCCCCGTGTTGGCCAGCTGGCGACGGGGGCGTATGCATCGAGCGCGGGGCGCTGAAGTCGCCGCAGCAGGTGCCCTTGCGCCAACGCGATTGCTCCGCTGCGGCCCAAGTTGGCCTCGCGGTTGGCGTTGTTCGCACGGCGCGCTTGCGTGGGCGGGAAGGCCGCTGTGCTGGTCCCGGTTTAGACCACCGTTAGACCATGAACGAAAAAGGCCACCCTCTCGGGTGGCCTAGTTCGTTGATTCTAGTGGTCGGGGTGACATGATTCGAACATGCGACTTCTACCTCCCGAAGGTAGCGCTCTACCAGGCTGAGCTACACCCCGACCGATCCGCCGTAGCGGGGCGCGAATTCTAATCAAGACTCGCGAGCAGGTGCAAGCCTTCGGTGAAGAATTTTTTTCGGCGGGCGCGATCGACACGCCGTGGCGCGCGTTCGCGTGCTGCGTCGGGCCGGCGGCGGCGGCCCATCTGCTACGCTATCGGGCTTCCGTTTCCATGCGTCGCGCGCGATCGCGATGCCGCTTCGAAGGATACCGATGGCCGTCACCCAAGCCCGCACGATGCCTGGCGTGCTCGAACTGCTGCCGCTCGACCAGGTGGCTTTCCAGTCGATGCTGGACAAGATCCGGCGCAACTTCGAGCGCTTCGGCTTCCTGCCGATCGAGACGCCGGTGATGGAGTTCTCCTCCGTCCTGCTGACCAAGGAAGGCGGCGAGACCGAGCGCCAGGTCTATTTCGTGCAGTCGACCGGCGCGCTGCAGGCGGCGAAGGACGGCGAGGTGCCGGAACTGGCGCTGCGCTTCGACCTGACCGTGCCGCTGGCGCGCTACGTCGCCGAGCACGAGCACGACCTGACGTTCCCGTTCCGCCGCTACCAGATCCAGCGCGTCTACCGCGGCGAGCGCGCGCAGCGCGGGCGCTTCCGCGAGTTCTACCAGTGCGACATTGACGTGGTCGGCAAGGATGCACTGTCGGTGCGCTACGACGCCGAGCTGCCGGCGGTCATCTACCACGTGTTCCGCGACCTCGACATCGGCGCGTTCACGATCCAGATCAACAACCGCAAGCTGATGCGCGGCTGGCTGGAGAAGCTCGGCATCGACGACGGCGACCGCCAGGCCGCGGTGCTACGCGAGGTCGACAAGCTCGACAAGCGCGGCCTCGACGCGGTGCGCGCGACGCTGACCGGCGAGGAGTTCGGGCTGTCGGCCGATGCGGCCGCGCAGTTGCTCGACTTCGTCGCGTTCCGCTCGACCTCGCTCGCCGAGGCGCTGGCCAAGCTCGACGCACTCGGTGCCGGCAGCGAGGCGCTCGAGCAGGGCAGGGCCGAGCTGAAGGAAGTCCTCACGCTGGTCAAGGCGTTCGGCGTGCCCGAGTCGCACTTCGCGCTGAACCTGTCGATCGCGCGCGGGCTGGACTACTACACCGGCACCGTCTACGAGACCACGCTGAACGCACACCCGCAGATCGGCTCGATCTGCTCCGGCGGCCGCTACGAGAACCTCGCCAGCCACTACACGAAGTCGCGCCTGCCCGGCGTGGGCATCTCGATCGGCGCCACGCGCCTGTTCTGGCAGCTGCGCGAGGCCGGCCTGCTCAAGGGCGGTCGCAGCACGGTGCAGGTGCTGGTCGCGCAGATGGACGAGGCCGAGCTGCCGCGCTATCTCGAGCTCGCCAGCGAGCTGCGCGAGGCCGGCATCAACACCGAGGCCGTGATCGAGCCGGGCAAGCTGGCCCGCCAGTTCAAGTACGCCGACCGCGCCGGCATCCGCTTCGTGCTGGTGCTCGGCGGCGACGAGATCGCCAAGGGCGTCGTCACAGTCAAGGACCTGCGCACGCAGAACCAGTTCGAGGTCGCGCGCAGCGAGCTCGCCGAGACGCTGTGTGTCGAGATCGAGCAGGCGGCGGTGATGCCACAGGCCTGATGATTCTCCGTCGTCCCGGCGCACGCCGGGACCCAGTGCCGTATGTTCGGGAAGACGCTGGGTTCCGGCGTTCGCCGGAACGACGAGGCCATTTTCCGCGCGACTCTTTCGTGCGCGACTCTTCAGGAGTGTCATGCAAAGCATTCTCCTCGACGGCAACAGCCTGACCCGCGACCACGTCGTCGCGATCGCGCGCCACGGTGCACGCGTCGAACTCGACGCGGCGCAGCTCGCGCACGTGCAGCGCGCGGCCGACTTCCTCGCCGCCAAGGTCGACTGCGGCGAGCCGATCTACGGCGTCACCACCGGCTTCGGCAGCAACGCCGACAAGCTGCTCGGCGCGCATCGCGCGCGTGACGAGCTGCCCGGCGGCAACCCGGACGCGCCGCAGGGCACGCTGCTGGAGGAACTGCAGCACAACCTCGTCATCACGCACGCGGTCTGCGTCGGCAAGCCGTTCGGCGCCGACGTCGTGCGCGCGATGCTGGCGATCCGCATCAACACGCTGATGCGCGGCCATTCCGGCATCCGCGTGTCGACGCTGCAGGCGCTGGCGGAGCTGCTCAACCGCGACGTGATCCCGGTCATCCCGGAGAAGGGCTCGGTCGGCGCGAGCGGCGACCTCGCGCCGTTGTCGCACCTGGCGATCGTGCTGCTCGGCGGCGGCGAGGCGTTCTTCGGCGGCGAACGCCTGCCCGGCGCCGAGGCGCTCAGGCGCGCCGGGCTCGAGCCGGTGCGGCTGTCGTTCAAGGAAGGCCTCGCGCTGAACAACGGCACCACGCAGATGCTGGCGACCGCGGTGCTCGCGCTGGACCGGTTGGAAAACCTGATCGCGACCGCCGACCTCGCCGCCGCGATGACGCTCGATGCGTTCGCCGGCCGCGGCGGCGCGCTGCGCGAGGAAGTCCACGCGCTGCGCCCGCATCCGGGCCAGGTCGAGACCGCGCGCAACGTGCGCGGCCTGCTCGCAGGCTCGACCCTGATCGACATCGCCTATCACCTGGTGCCGCGCTTCCGCGGCTGGTCGGCCGCGGCGTGGAGCGAGACCGAGGACCAGAAGCAGCATTTCGACATCGCCTGGGACTGGGTGCCGACCGCACAGCGCCATGGCCGCGAGGCGTTCTACGCGCGCTTCCTGCCGTTCAAGGGCGGCAAGAAGCACCAGCCGCAGGACGCCTATTGCCTGCGCTGCATGCCGCAGGTGCACGGCGCGGTGCGCGACGCGTGGGAGCAGGCCTGCCGCGTGATCGACATCGAACTGAACGCGGTCACCGACAACCCGCTGATCTTCCCCGACGCCGACGGCGCCGCCGTGATCGAGGAGCAGGTGATCTCGGCCGGCCACTTCCACGGCATGCCGCTCGCGCTCGCGATGAGTTACGTCAAGGCGGCGATCCCGGTGCTCGCGTCCATCTCCGAGCGGCGCCTGAACAAGCTGGTCGACCCGGCCAACAACGATGGCCTGCCGGCGTTCCTGATCGGCAACGAGGACGCGACCGATTCGGGCTTCATGATCGTGCAGTACACCGCCGCCGCGCTGGTCAACGACCTCGCCACGCGCGCGCATCCGGCCAGCGTGTATTCGGTGCCGACCAGCGCGAACGCCGAGGACCACGTCTCGATGGGCGCGAACGAGGCACGCCACGTGCTCGAGATGACCGAGGACCTCGGCCATGTGCTCGCGCTGGAGCTGTACACCGCCGCGCAGGCGCTCGACTACCGCCAGGACATGCTCAACGCCGCGCGCCGCCTGGCCCGGCGCGGCGACTGGCAGGCGCTCGCCGGCAAGATCGCCAACGCGCCGGGCGTTGGCGACCCGGCCCGCGCGCAGTTCGAGGACGAGGTGCGCGCGCTGATGGCCGCGCTGGCCGAGGCCGAGGCGTTCCACGCCGGCGCCGCGGTCGAGCGCGCGCGCGCGACGATCCGCGAACGCATCGCGTTCATGAGCCGCGACCGCGCGATGGACGGCGACGTGCGCGCGATTTGCGAGCTGGTGGCGGAAGGCGGGTTGGTCTAGTCCGCTTTTGAGCCCTCCCCTTCAAGGGGAGGGTTGGGTGGGGATGGTGTTGCTGCCGCGTCATTCATCGTGCGCCGCGGCTTCGCCGCGTCGCCGCCTTCTCCTCGTGGGGAAAGGAGAAAAGCCGCACCTCGTAGGCTGGACGGCCGCAGGCCGGCCGGCGCTTTCTGCGCCGGAGCCGGCCGCGCTGCGCGCGTCCAGCCTACGAGGTCGGGTGCACCGCGGCTTCGCATCACGCGTGCATCAAGGCTCGAACCCGTCCACGAAGATCCGGTCGGACGTGTCCGCCGCGCAGCTCACGGCGACGTTGCCGACATTCGCGTTCGCCGTGCCGCTGGCGTTGGCGATCGTGCAGGTCTGGCCGGCCGGTTGCGTCGCGATCGTGACCGCGTACGCCGAGCCGTACGCCAATGTGCTCGGGAACGTGAACGTCGTCGCCGTCGGTGCGATCGACAGCGGCGTGCCGCCGTTGAGCGTCAGCGCGAGGCCGCTACCGGTGAGACCGCCCAGCGTGCCGCCGATCGTGTACTGGTCAGGATCGAACGTCGCGGTCAGCGTGCAGTTGGCCGTGAGCGGGCCGGCTGCGTAGATCGGCGCGTTGAACGTGCCGGGACAGCCGCTGACGCTGGTGACGTGCTGGCCGGTGCCCGGCGTCACGGTGAAGTTCAGCGTCGAGCCCGCTGCCACGCTCTGTGGCGTCGACGGATTGAGCGTGCCGTTGCCGACCACCGCGGGCGTGACCGTGACCTGGTTCGTCACGCAGGTCACCGCGACGTTGGCGACGTTCGCGCTCGCCGTGCCGCTGGCGTTGGCGATCGTGCAGGTCTGGTTCGTCGGCTGCGTCGCGATCGTCACCGTGTAGGTCGAGCCGTACGCCAGCGTGGTCGGGAACGTGAACGTCGTCGCCGTCGGCGCGATCGTCAGCGGCGTGCCGCCGTTGAGCTGCAGCGCGAGGCCGCTGCCGCTGAGACCGCTCAGCGTGCCGCCGATCGTGTACTGGTCCGGATCGAACGTCGCGGTCAGCGTGCAGTCGGCGTACAGCGGGCTGGTCGTGTAGGTCGGCGCGGCGAACGTGCCGGGGCAGCCGGCGACGGTGCGCACGTGCTGGCCGGTGGCCGGCGTCACGGTGAACGTCAGCGACGTACCGGACGCGACCGTCTGCGGCGTCGACGGGCTGATCGAGCCGCTGCCGACCACGGCCGGCGTGGCGGTGACGCTGCCAGGCGGGGCGGCCACGTCGACGAACACCGCGTCCGGCGTGCCCGCCGTGCCGGCGCCGCCGCCGGCCGTGTTCACGCCCTGCACGTAGAGGATGTGCCGACCCGGTGCGAGGCCGACGAGGCTGATGTCGGCGCGCACGGTCTCGGTCTTGCCGTCGAACGCGCCGTCGCTGGCCGACAGCGCGATCGGCGTCGCGCCCGGCTCCCACGGCAGCGTGTCGATGTACGCGTTCGCGGCCTTGATCGTGTAGGTGGACTGCGTGCCGTTGGTCTGCTTGTAGCGCAGGTCGTCGATGGTCGCCGTCAGCGTCACGTAGGGGCCGCCGGCGCCTTGGGCCGGTGCCGACACGGCCAGGTTGTAGGCATCGGGTCCGAGCGGGAGCTTGTACGGCGCGGCTGCCGTGCGCGCGGCGTATTTCAGCGCGGCGAGGTTTTTCGGATACGTCGAATTGGTGAACGACGTGCACGACTCGAAGAACGCGGTGCCGAGCTCGATCGTGTAGGCCGGAACGCCGAGCGTGCCGTAGAAATTGTCGTCGGTGGCGCCGTCGGTCGGGTACAGCACGCCCGGCTCCCAGGATTGCGCGGGCTTGTAGTCGTTGAACCAGGCCAGGCGCCGACCGAGGGTGCGTAGCCCGTCGCGGTTCGGGGCTGCATTCTGCGTATCGCCCCAGGACCACACGACCAGCTGCGAATAGCTGTGGATGTCGAAGAACAGGCCGGCGTAGTCGTCCGGTGCGGCCACGCTGATGTCGTCCGGTCGTCGATCCGGCAGCACGCCGCCGCTGTAGACGCCGCCTGCGCCGGGCGTGCCGGCGACATAGCGCACGAGGTTCTGCGTTTCCGGCTCCGAGCCGGCGGTCGGTCCGCGGTAGGTGTCGTTGCACTTGGTCCCGCTCGAGCCCTGGCCGTTCGTGATGTTCCAGTGGAACGGGAAGTTGCGGTTCAGGTCGATGCCGGTGCTGTTCTGCGTGCTGCAGTAGCCGTTGACCGAATCGGTGTTCTTGCGCCAGGAAATGCCGGTTTCGGCCTTCTTGCGGCCGTCCGGGTTCGCCTGCAGGATGAGGCGGAAGTCGACATGGTCGACCAGCCAGGTCGCCTGCGGATCGGTGCCGTAGCCGTTGACCAGCCATTCGGCCATGCGCGTGAGCAGCTCGGCCGGCGTGTATTCGCGCGCGTGGATCGAGCCGAACACGACCATCTTCGGCCGGCCCGGATCGGCCGTCGCGGTGGCCAGGTTGGTCACGCGCAGCGCGCGCATCATGTAGCCCTGCGCGGCATTCTGCGTCTTCTCCCAGCTCGGGCCGATCTCGTGGATCTCGGCGAGGTTCGGGCGCGTCGTCACCAGATCGTCCATCGTCTGGTAGGTGCCCTCGACCGTGCGGTAGCAGGTGTAGCCGGGAATGCCCGGATAGCCGCCGTCGGTGAAATACGGGCGCCGTGACTCGATGGCCTCCTGCAGCGTCGCGTAGAAGCTGCGCAGGCGCGCCGTGTCGGCCACGTCGATCGTGACGGTCAGGCCGGCGTCCTCCAGCGCGGCGATGCCGGCCTCGTCGGTGTCCACGCGCAGCGTCTGGCGCTGGGCGTCGACCGTAACGTGCTGGAATTGCGCCGCGGCCCGAATCAGGGCGGCCTGGTCGGGCCAGTGGGCCTCGACGACCCATTCTTCGGCCACGGCGGAGTGAAGGCAGGCGGTCGAGACCGCCAGCGCGAGCAAGGTTCTACGCATGGATATTCCCCGGTGTGAAGGAACGCCTGGACAAGCCGTGTTCCCGCGACAGCGGAAACCGCTCCTTCCCATGGATGCCCGTGGACGCGGGCATGACGTCCAACACTTGCTCAAACCTTCCCGAAGCGACGAATACTAGCGGCGACGGGCTGGCGAGCAGAAGAGGGGATTTTGTAAAGATGAGTACACGCGCACTGCGCGATTTGTAGCCCGTGGGAGGGACTTGGGGCCCGATGCCTCTCGCCATTCGCCCAGAGAGCATCGCGGCTTCCGCCGCTCCCACCGAAAGGCTGCGCTTCGTCGTTCATGTGGGAGCGCCGGCAGGCGCGATGCTTTTCGGCGTCATCGAAACGCCATCCCGCCCCCTTGCAGCCCCTTGCATTGAAGGGGAGGGCTGCAAGCATCGCGGCTTCCGCCGCTCCCACCGAAAGCTGCGCTTCGTGGTTCCTGTGGGAGCGCCGGCAGGCGCGATGCTCTTGCCAGCCGCTACACTGGGCCGCCCATCGCCCCTGCATGCAGGCGCGCCGCCGCGCAAGTCGTCCAAGGCGCGCACCTGTCGCGAACGCCCTGCCACGAGCCGCCACGGATGACCCACCGAACGCCCGAAACCAGTCCCGCCGCCCGCGCCGCCGACCTGCGCGCGCGCATCGACGATGCGAACTACCGCTACTACGTGCTCGACGAGCCGACCATCGCCGACATCGAGTACGACCGCCTGCTGCGCGAGCTGGAGGCGATCGAGGCGGCGCACCCGGAACTGGCCACGCCTGATTCGCCGACGCAGCGCGTTGGCAACAAGCCGTCCGGCGCGTTCGCCGAGGTGCGCCACGAGATCCCGATGCTCTCGCTCGGCAACGCGTTCACCGACGCCGAGGTCGAGGACTTCGAGCGCCGCATCGAGCAGCGCCTGGAGGTGCGCGATCCGCTGTTCTCGGTCGAGCCGAAGTTCGACGGCCTGGCGATCAGCCTGCGCTACGAAGATGGCGTGTTCGTGCGCGGCGCGACGCGCGGTGACGGCGAGACCGGCGAGGACGTGACCGCGAACCTGCGCACGATCAAGGCCATCCCGCTGCGCCTGCGCGGCCACGACTGGCCGGCCGTGCTCGAAGTACGCGGCGAGGTCTACATGCCGCGCGCCGCGTTCGAGGCGTGGAACGAGCGCGCCCGCCGCGAGGGCGGCAAGGTGCTGGCCAATCCGCGCAACGGCGCGGCCGGCTCGCTGCGCCAGCTCGACCCGCGCATCACCGCCGAGCGGCCGCTCGCGTTCTACGCCTACGCGCTCGGCGTGGCCGCCGGCGTGCACCTGCCGGCCACGCATTCGGCCACGCTGAAGAAGCTGCGCGAGTGGGGCTTTCCGGTCAGCGCGCTGGTCGACACCGCGCGCGGCACGGCTGGGTGCCTGGCCTACTTCGCGCGCATCGGCGCGATGCGCGACACGCTGCCGTTCGACATCGACGGCGTCGTCTACAAGCTCGACGACCTCGCCGGCCAACGCGAACTCGGCTTCGTCGGCCGCACGCCGCGCTGGGCGCTCGCGCACAAGTATCCGGCGCAGGAGCAGCAGACCACGGTCGAGGCGATCGACGTGCAGATCGGCCGCACCGGCGCCGCCACGCCGACCGCGCGGCTCGCGCCGGTGCAGGTCGGCGGCGTCACCGTGACCAACGCGACGCTGCACAACGCCGACCAGGTCGCGCGCCTGGACGTGCGCGTCGGCGACACCGTGATCGTGCGCCGCGCCGGCGACGTGATCCCCGAGGTCGTGCGCGTCGTGCCGGATCTGCGCCCGCCGCACACGCACCCGTGGCAGATGCCCGCGCACTGTCCGATCTGCGGCTCGGACATCGTGCGCGAGGAAGGCGAGGTCGTCGCGCGCTGCACCGGTGAACTGACCTGCGCCGCGCAGCGCACGCGCGCGATCTTCCACTTCGCCGCGCGCCGCGCAATGGACATCGACGGCCTCGGCGAACGCTACATCGAGGACCTCGGCGACCTCGGCTACGTGCGTTCGGTCGCCGACCTGTACAAGCTCACGCTGGCCGATCTGCTCGAGATGAAGCGCCGCGCCGACGAGCGCGACGGCACCACCCCCGAGACGGTCAAGGCCGGCAAGGTCGCGACCAAATGGGCCGAGAACCTGATCGAGGCGATCGCGCACAGCCGCCGCACCACGCTGGAGCGCTTCCTGTACGCGCTCGGCATCACGCACGTCGGTGAGAGCACGGCCAAGGCGCTCGCGACCTGGTTCGGCCAGCTCGAAACGATCCGCCACCTGCCGTGGCCGCTCCTGAAACTCGTGCCGGACATCGGCGGCGAAGTCGCGCGCGCGATCGACGCGTTCTTCCAGCAGGCCGGCAACCAGCGCGTGATCGACCAACTGCTCGCGCACGGCGTCGAGATCGCCGACCCGCACGTGCCGTCGCCGAAATTGCGCGCCGCGCTCGACGTCGCGACGCTGCTGACCAACCTCGAAGTGCCGAAACTGACCGAAAAGCGCGCCGCCCAGCTCGCCACGCATTTCGCCACCCTCGACGACCTGCTCAAGGTCCCCGAGCACCAGCTCGTCAGCGCCGGCCTGCCGGCCGACACCGCCGCCGCCTTCGTCGCCTGGCGCGCCGAAGACGCGCACCGTCACCTGCTGCAGCGCAGCTTCGAGACGCTCGATGCGCTGCGCAGCGCGCTGGCGGGTGTCTCAGAGACCACCGCCGCGCTGCCGCTCGAAGGCCAGACCGTCGTACTGACCGGCACGCTGTCGACGCTTACGCGCGATGAGGCGAAGGCGAAGCTGGAAGCGCTCGGCGCGAAGGTTGCGGGGAGCGTGTCGAAGAAGACCAGCTTTGTCGTTGCCGGCGAGGCGGCGGGATCGAAGCTCGACAAGGCGCAGGAGCTGGGCGTCGAGATTTGGGACGAGGCGAGGTTGCTGGAGTTTCTGGCCGCGCGGGAATAGGCCGGAGGTGGCTGGAGGCGCCGTCGCCGGCTGACCGGGCGGCCTCACTTCGCTATCATTGTCCCGCGTCTCAGGACAAAGGACGGCTGACTCGGGTCCGTCATGAAAAGTCAAGATATTCTCCTGCTGTTGAAGCTGGTGAGCCTGGAGCGGCAGCAGGCGGCTGCCGTCGCCGCCGGTCGCGATGTGCCAGCTATTCCGCACGCCTGGCGCGGCTGGACGACGGATTCACTCGATGGGCAGGCGGAAGAGCCGCTGTTCACTGGGGACGACGCCTACTCGATGCGGGCGCTGGAGGAATCCACCGGCATCAGCAAATCCGAGGTCAGCAGCGCGCTGCGGCGCTGCACGCAGGTCGGCCTGGCCAAGGCCGAGCGCGGCACCGGCTACCCGCGCGTCAATACCCGTGCGCTGCTCGGATTCATCCTGCACGGCCTCAGGTATGTGTTTCCCGCGCAGCCGGGGCCGCTGGTGCGAGGCATTCCCACAACATACGCTGCACCCGTGCTGGCAGGTCGTCTGCTGTCGGCGGGCGAGCAGGCCTGTGTCTGGGAAGACGCCTACGGCAGTGTCCAAGGGCAGCGGGTCGAGCCCCTGTACAAATCGGTGCCGCGCGCGGTACGCCGCGATCCGCAGCTCTACGCCATGCTGGCGCTGTTGGATGCCATTCGCCTGGGGCAGGAGCGTGAGTCGGCGCTGGCCGGGAAGTTGCTGCAGCAATACCTGCGGGAAATGCCATGACGGCAGCCGGCGGCAACTGGAAGATCCAGGAGGTCATGCTGCAGCAAGTAGCCGCTGCGCTCGGGCCGGAGCTGCTGCGCGAAGTGGCCTTCGTCGGCGGTTGCACCACCGGCCTGCTGATCACCGACGCCTTTACCCGTGAGGCAGTGCGTTTCACCGACGACGTGGATGTGATCGTGCATGTGCTGGGGCCGGGCAATTGGCACTCCCTGCAACAGACGTTGAGTCGGAAAGGATTCCGTGCCTCGCCCGAGGACGAGGTGATCTGTCGCACGCGCCTGCGGGGGAGCGGAGGCAACGATCTCGTCGTCGATTTCATGCCCGACGACGAAGCCATCCTGGGCTTCGGCAACCGCTGGTATGCCGAAGCCCTGCAATACGCCGGCGACCATGCCCTGCCAAGTGGCACCGTGATCCGGGTGGTGACGCCGCCGTATTTCCTGGGCACCAAGCTGGAAGCCTTCCGCGGTCGCGGCAACAACGATCCGCTGGCCAGCCGCGACATCGAGGACATCCTCAACGTGGTCGATGGTCGTCCTACGCTGGGGGAGGAGATCGGCCGCGCGCCGGACGGGCTGCGCCGGGACATCGCAGCGCACATCGCCGAATTGCTGCGTCATCGGGATTTCGAATACGCTGTGCAGGCCGCCGCACGCAACAACCGCCAGCGCGAGGATCTGATCTTCCAGCGTCTGGAAACCATCAAAGCTTTTGGCGGGTAATCCAGTGCTGTCCATCAGCAGCACCGGCGTGACAATCGTCGATGCACATGCGCCATCGCCGAAGCTGCGCACGGCACTCGACATCGCGACGCTGCTGACCAACACCTCGAAGTGTCGAAGCTGACCGAGAAGCGCGCCAGCCGGCTCGCCACCACTTCGCTCGCCTCGACGCTCCCGGATCATCAGTGGTCCGTGGCCGCTCGTGCGCACTCACCCCGCGGATCGCGGCGCAATGCGCCAGCGGGGGGATGACCAGGGTGGTGCATTCCTCGTAGCGCGCCGTGGCAAGGTCGTGCAGGGGAATGTGGTCGACGCGCGGGGTTTCGATGGGCAGGCGCGCCGCCTCGAACAGAATCACTTCATGCTCGGGTGGGTGCCTTCGCAGCAGCTTGTCGACCAGCGCCTGCAGCCGATTGCGCTCGGCGTGCAGGCGGCGGGACAGGTCGCCCGACAGGGCCATCTGCCATAACAGCACCAGGCCGGCGGTGTCGGGCCGGCGGCTGCACGGGCGCTCGGGGAGTTCCAGCCCTGCGGGGGCTTGGGGCGCGCCGAGCACCCGTGCCGGGAACGACATCCAGCTCGCGACCATGGCGACGCGACGCCTCTGACCTTGAGACTGCTCGTGGTCGGCTATGCGAGGCGCCGCATCAGCCGGGGTCAGGGAGCACCGGGAGAGCTGCCGTCGGTCGCCGGCGCCGCTGCCGGCGTCGGCAGCATTCCAAGTTGCTTCATCAGCCCAAGCGAATCGGCGCATGTCCATTCTTCGGCGATTCGCCCGTCGGCCACTCGAAACAGCGTCGCGCCCGTGATTTGCACTGCGCGACCAGTCGCCCGAATGCCATTTCCGGTGCCGGTGTTGGTCCCGCTCGCGGTCCAGTGCACGGCCACCAGATCGCGCTCGGCGACCTGCTTGTCGACCGTGATCTTGAGATCCGGAAACGCCTCACGCCATCCCTTGGCTTCGGCCATGCCATCGGCATGGGTGAAGTTGTTCCTGCCGCCGTGACCAACGAAGTCCGCACTGTACGGCACTTCGAATCGGCCCTGATTGAGACCTTCCTCGTACACCCTGCGGGTGATCGACTTGTTGAGCTCCAGGGACTCGGCGTGAACGCCGTCGGACGCAGAGGCCCCGGATGGAATGACGCCGGTGAGGGCGACGATTGTTGCCACTGCGGCCTGCAGGATGTTGCATGTTTTCATGACCATCTCCGAAACGCGGAAGTGCGTGTTGCGGATGATGGCGGGGCCGCAAGACCGCTTGCATTCCCTTGATGTCGAGCGGAGGCGGCGGTGGGATAAGTAGTGGCTACGCAGTGACGGAAGCGCGTCGTACGTCGGCGCTACCGGCACGTTGTACATTGCGGTTCCAGGAGCGAGCCGGCCTTTATGGGGCGGCCGCAGTTGCGGGACGCAATTGACGCCGTTGCCACGCGGCCCAATGAGCGTCCACGTCCCGGGCGGCGGAGCGCGCTCCCTGCGTCGCCTGCCCGGGAAGCGAGCCGTGCGGAAAACAGCGCTCAGCGAAGCAGCGCTTCGAGCGCCGCCCGATAACGGCGGCTGCCGTTGACCTGCACGCCGCTCTTGAGGAGAACGACGAAGTCGCCATTGAACAGTGGCTGGACTTCGCGAATCCGGTCGATGGGGACGATCGCCGCGCGCGATACCCGGATGAAGCGTTGTGGGTCCAGGCGGGCCTCGAGGCTGGTCATCGTCTCGCGCAGCAGGTGCTGTTTCGTGCCTGTGTGGATCTCGGCGTAATTTCCTGCAGCGACGATGCGATCGACCTCGTCGATGTCGAGCAATCGAACGCGACCCTCGGAACGGATTACGAGTCGCGATGGATAACGCTGAAGCGCACCTCGATCGATCGATTTCAGGGCCTCGGAAACGCGGCGGATGAAGCCGCCATCTGGATGGGCGAGGTGGGAACGGACGCGCTGCAGTGCGCGGTCAAAGCGTTCCGGGTCGATCGGCTTGAGCACGTAGTCGATCGCTTGAGCATCGAATGCCCGCACGGCGTGTTGATCGAACGCGGTTACGAACACGACCGCCGGCATGCGATTGCCCCCGATGGCTTCGATGACGGCGAACCCGTCGAGTTCGGGCATCTGCACATCGAGGAAGACGAGGTCGGGCGCATGCGCGCTGATTGCCGATATGGCCGCTGCGCCGTCACCGCACTCTTCGACGACTTCGATGTCCGGCTCCTTCCGCAGCAGCCGCAATATCCCGCGTCGGGCGACCGGTTCATCGTCAACGATCAGTACGCGAATGGTCATGTGGCAGTGCGCCAAGGCAGCTCGATCTCGGCGATGACGCCGCCGTCATCGGAATTTCGCACGTCGAAGCGTTGCCTGTCCGCATACAGCAAGCGCAACCGCTCCCTCGTGTTCGCCAGGCCGACGCGTTCGGTCGCCGCCGGTGGTAGCCCTCGGCCGTCGTCGACAACGCACAGCAGCAGGGAGTCGCCGTGCCGATCCGCCCTGATTTCCACTTTCCCCGGTCCGGCGCGCGTGGCGAGTCCATGGCGCAATGCGTTCTCGATCAGGGGCTGGAGGAGCAGGTTCGGAACCCGCGCTTCGAGAACCCCATCAGGAATGAGGAACCGGAAGCTCAAGCGCCCGCCGAAGCGGGCCTGCTCGATCTCGAGATAGCTCTCGAGAAAGCCGATCTCTTCGCCGAGCGTCACCTCATGTGCCTCGGTGCTGTCGAGCGAGCGGCGCAGCAACGCGCTGAGCTGCAGGAGGATCCGATCTGCTGCGTCGACATCCTCGTGCATCAGCACCGAGACCGTGTTGAGGGCGTTGAAGAGGAAGTGCGGCTGCAGTTGGGTGCGCAGTGTCTGCAGGCGGGCGTCGGCCAGCTGCGCTTCGAGGCGGAGTCGCCGACGCACGAGCCGCTCCACGTGTGCCGCGGCGACGATCAGCCAATAGACCGGGAGGTTCAGCAGAAACGTCGTGCCAAGCAGCCGGCTGAAGGTTCCGAGCCAGGTGGATTCGACCTGGGTCGCACCGATGACCGGCGCCGCCAGCGCGAAGAGCGCCAGGTTGACCAGGGCGCAGGTCGCCGAAGCGACTCCGTGCACCGCAAGCGCGGCAAGGATGTGCGGTCGCTGGAGCGGGAACCGCGTCTCGAGTCGGAGCGCAATCGGCGTGAGGGCAGCCCAAACCGCGGCCCACACGAGCCAGATGGCGCTGGCGCGTGCCCACGCCAACGGTTCGCCGCGCACCTGTCCGGCAAACCAGGCCTGCCCGGCGAGGAGCATCGCCACCAGCGTCCATACCCCCAGGATGGCCGCGCCCCGGCGGCCGAGTCCGGAGCCATTCTCCACCACCGGTGTCGCCATTTCGTACTGTCCTCTAGCGAGCTGTGCCACTGGCGGTGCTGCCTCCCGTCGCCGACCCCGTCGCCGGCGTTGGTAGCATATCCAATAGCTTCATCCGCCCGAGCGAGCCGCCGTACGTCCATTCCTCGGCAATGCGGCACAGCGCGCCCGCGCGTGGATCGGGCTGGTTACGTCATCAGCGATCCGTGGCGGCCTGCGCGCACTCATCCTGCGGATCGCGGCGCAACTCGCCAAGTGGAGGGATGACCAGGGTCGTGTATTCCTCGTAGCGCGCCGTGGCAAGGTCGCGCAGGGGAAGGCGGTCGGCGCGCGGGGTTTCGATGGGCAGGCGGGCCGCTTCGTAGAGGATCACTTCGTGCTCGGGCGGGTACCAGCGCAGCAGCTTGTCGACCAGCGCCTGCAGCCCATTGCGCTCGGCGTGCAGGCGGCGGCAGGACAGGTCGCCGGACAGCGCTACCTGCCATAACAGCACCAGGCCGGCGGTGTCGGGCTGGCGGTCGTAGACGAGGAAATGGGTCGCCTCCATCGACTGCACGCCGCGATGGCCGGGGTCGAGGTTGAGGTCGGCGTACAGGCAGGCCTCGGCGGAAATGCCCGGCTCCATGCGCGCCGGGATGCCTTCGGCGCGGGCCTTGCGCACTACGCGGTGCGGGACGTCGGCGAACACGCCCGGGTGGCCGTAGAACACCGCGCAGACCCGCTTGCCGGCGCGGACCTCGGCCATGATCGCCGTTTCGATCTCGCGGTACGTCTGGCGTCGATCCTTGTCGGGGGCGTAGTGGCAGCCGAGATTGATCGCGTCGGGACGGAAGCGGCGGACCATCGCCAGCGCGAATGGATCGGCCAGGCAGAACACCACCTGGGCCTCGCGGATTTCCGACAGGCAGCGCTCGCTGGCGTGGCGACCGAACTGGATGCCGCTGCCGACCACCGCCAGACCTCCGACCGACGCCGATGCAGCAGCGGCGGCGGTGCCCGCGCGCACCACGCGATCGCGACCTTCGTGCTTGGCCCGGTACAAGGCCTGGTCCGCCTCGTGGATCAATTGCTCCAGCGAGCAGACGTGCCCATCCGCCTGGCAGACGCCGGAGCTGATGCTGAAGCGGAACGTCTGCCCGAACACGCTGATCGGTTCGATGCGACGGCGCAGGCGCTGCAGTATTGCCTCGGCCTCCGCCGCATCGGCATCGAGCAGGATCGTGAACTCGTCGCCGCCGCTGCGCGCGCAGATGCCGCTTGCGCCGACGGTCTCCCCGATCCATGCGCCGAGCGAGCGCAGGGCCTCGTCACCCGCGGCATGGCCGTAGCGGTCGTTGACCTGCTTGAACAGGTCGATGTCGGCGACGATCGCGGTGAACGGCCGCCCGCTGTCGCGGGCGCGCGCCATCGCTGCCTCGCCGAGCTTGCGCACCTGCTGGTAGTTGAACAGGCCGGTGAGGCTGTCGTGCTCGGACTGCCAGCGGTAGCGGCGGCGCTGCCGTAGCGAGTGATGCAACAGCAGCGACAGCAGAATGGCGGTCACCAGCAACCCGCCCAGGCCCATGGCCAGCAGCCATTGCCGGCGCTGGGTCGCGGTGACCTGCGCCGCGGTCAAGGCTTTCTCGGTTTCGAGCAGGGCGATCTGCTGCTCCTTCGACCGGGTGTCGAACTGGACCTGCAGGTAGGCCATGCGCCGCTCGCGGGCGCTGCGCTCGGCCGCTTCCGCGGCAGACATCGCCTCCCTCGTGTGGGCCAACGCCGCCGCGAGATTGCCGTGCTTCTCGGCCAGCCTCGCCAGCAGGCGCTCGGTCTCGGCAATCATCAGGTCCGACTTCTGCTGCCGGTAGTACTGCAGGGTGTCGCCCAGCAGCGCCTGGGCCTGGTCGAGCTGGCGGTTCGTCTCGATCAGGCTTTCGGCGATGGCGAGCTTCGCGTTGTACATGCCGGCCGCGAACCCCGCGGCCTCGAACTCCGCGAGCGCTGCGCGTCCCCACTGCAATGCTTCGGCATGGCGTCCCTGGACCGCCGCCATCTTGCCCATGCCATATTTGCCGTTGGCCGTGAACACCGGGTCGCCGGCGCGGCTGCAGGCCTGGATCTGGCGTCGTCGCCAGCTCTCCGCCTCAGGGATATTGCGTGCGTAGTCTTCGGCCAGCGCCATGTCGCTCACCGCCAGGCACAGCGCCCGCGGGGAGGCGTTTTCGGACTCGACCAGGCGCAGCGCCTGCACCGCCAACTCCCGCGCTTTTCCGCTCTCGCCCACGAGCGTATGCACGTAACTGGCGACACCGAGCAGGTTGGCCGATTCCGCCGGAACCTCGTGCAGGTAGGGCAGGCTCTCGTTGAGCCAGGTGAACGCGAGCGGCCAGTCCTCGAGATTGGCGGCGATGTTGATGGCCGTGGTGGAGACGCGCATGCGCAGCGGCGCGGGCAGGGCCTGCTTCAGCAGACCGGTCATGCCCTCCAATGCCGCGGGTTCGTTGCCGGCGAGCGCGAGGTTGCGCAGGCGCACGAACTCGATGCGGTGGCGCTGTTCCGGCGTGAGTGCATCCGGTCGCGACGACAAGCTTTCGATCTTTGCGTTGGATTCCCGCCAGTGCGCGGTCACCGCCAGCCGCTCGATTTCCTGGACCAGCGTCTCGGGCGTGTCCGCGGCCAACGCCGGCACGCCGGCGCAAGCCAGCGCCAGCGACGCAATCGCGATCAGCCGCAACATGGGCCGGCGCCTTGCAGCGACGCGCAGGCTACTCGTCGTAGGCCTTGATGACATGATTGGTGGCGAACTGCCCGTCCGCCATCCCCGTGAGCGTCTTGATCGCCGCGTAATCCTTCTCGGCCATCGCCCTGCGCTCCTCGTCGGACAGGCCCGCGCGCCGCATCACGCCGTCCGGATCCTTCGCGTACTGATCGGCCAGCGCGGCGTCGCTGCCGAGCTTTCGCATCAGGTCGAGCAGTTTCGACATGTCGGTCCCCCTGTGGACCCGCCGAGATTGATCCGCCGCTTCCGAGCCGCCGGTAGCGTCGGTATTCCCCCCTATATGCCTGATCCGTCGGCCAGTCCCCGCCGACCATCCGGACAGGAGGACATTATCACAGGCGCAATGGGACCGAGAAACGGGAACAGGCTCCGCCCATTTTGCTCCACTCCGCAATGGACGACCGTCAAATAAAATCCCGGAAACGGTTCGGGTTCACTTGTTCGGCGAAAACGCGGTAAAAACGGGGGCGGTGAAAACGGGGAAGGTCCACTTGATTACGACGGCAATCCGCTGCCGGCGGCGAGATATTTCAACGGCGCCTCAAAAGCGCTCGCCGACCGGCAGGTAGCGCCAGGTCCCCGCGGGCATCTTGCCCAGCGAGATCTTGCCGATGCGGATGCGCCGGATCGCCACGACTTCCAGCCCGACCTGCGCGCACATGTCGCGCAGTTGTCCGCCCTGGACCGCCTTGATCGCGAAGCGCAGGCGGACCTCGTTTTGCCAACTGACCTTGCACGGCGGCAGCGCGCGGCCTTGGTAGCTGAGGCCATGGTTGAGGCGGTGGAGGCCGTACGGCGCGATCTCGCCGCTGACTTCGACGATGAACTCCTGCTCGATCTCGTCGCCGTCCTCGGTGAGCCGGCGCCAGACGCGGCCGTCCTGCGTCAGCACCATCAGGCCGCTGGCGTCCTGGTCGAGCGGCACCAGCGGCGTCAGCCTGACGAAATTGCGCTTGAGCAGGCGGATGCCGGATGGGTCGTCCGCCCAGCGCGTCGCCGGGGTCACCAGGGCCGCGGCCGGATTGGGACCGCTGATCGTGTCGAAGCCGGCAGGTTTGTGCAGCAGGATGGTCGCGGGTTCCTCGGCCTCGAGGCGCGCAGCGGGGTCGATCGTCACCATTTCGGTCGACACCATGTGCTGCGGCTTTTCGACCACCACCCCGTCGACCGACACCCAGCCGCCCTCGATGTAGCGCTCGGCCTCGGCGCGTGAGCAGCGCGCCAAGGCGGCGACGCGTTTGGCCAGGCGAATGGGTTCGGACATGGTGAGCACCGCCAAATCAGGCCGTGCAGTGTAAGGCGCGCGCGCTGCGGATGTGTGGAGGCGGGCGCCGCCAGCCCGATGCGCGCACCGCGGCGTAGGCTGGACGCGCCCCGCGCGGCCGGCGGCTTCGACGGGTGCCGGCCGACCTGCGGTCGTCCAGCCTACGGGTCTTCAGCCACCATCCAGTTCTTTCAGATGCTTCTCGACGGCAAACACATGCGCATCGTCCTCGCCGAGTACGCGCAGCGCATCGGCGAGATGCGTGAGGTAGTCGCGGTTGTGGCCGCTCGGCCCTTCCGAGTTCGCGATGTGGCGTGCGATCTCCACTTCCGGCGCGGGGCCGAGCCAGGCCGCATTGGTGTCCGCGGCGATGTAGACGAGGCCTTCCACGCGGCCGCCGTCGCCGAACTCGATCGTCGTCGCGTGGCGCAGGTAGCCGTTCTTCTCGCGGTGATCGAGATGGTGGAAGACCTCCGGCGTGATCAGGTAGGCCATGCCGGCGCAGAGCGCACCGGGGTCCGGCACCAGGGTCAGCACGCGGCCGGGCGCTTCGGGCGTGCCGCGGTGGTCGTGCGAGCCTTGCCAGAAGCGGCGCGACCGGTCGCGGATCCGCGCCGGGCGCCGTTCGACGTACGGAAAATCGGCCTTGTAGATCAGCGAGCCGTAGCCGAACAGCCATACCTGCGCGTGGCCGTCGAAACGGTTCATGCGCCGGTTGAGCGCGATCGTGTTGAGGGACATCGGTAGCGGCAAGCGAAACGTTCCGCGCACATGGTACAGGGCGCGTGATTGCGCTGCCGGGTGTCCAGGGTCCGGCTGGTGTTTTTGGTGGGCTATGTTTTCTCGACCTGATTAATCCCGAAATTCAGCTAGCTGCTTCCTTCTCCCTCCGGGAGAAGGTGGCCCGACTGCGGCCGACGGGATCGGCCGCGAACGGCATCAGCCGGCCCGAAGGGCGAGCGCCATGGATGGCGCGAGTAACGGCCGGATGAGGGTTCGGGCGAAGCGACGAGTCATGGGCACACCAAGAATTGGATGTCGTGCTCCGCACTGAACCTGCCCCTCCTGATCGGAGGCCAAGAAGCGATACTTGAGTCGCTACTTGGAGTTCAAC
>JAACZU010000026.1 GCA_009996615.1 Rhodanobacteraceae bacterium
GGAGATGTTGCCGAGGCCACCGGCGGCGGGCAAGATGCGTGGGGGTTTTTCTACATCCTCGTTAGAGTCCTGACCATGTATCTAGGCGGCCGGATAATCACACCCAAGCAACTGAGCAGCGCAGTCTTGCTTGTTTTCGCTTTGGCGGCCCTGGCTTGGTTCGGCTACGACGCACTCGACGGCTCAATCACCGTATGCTCGCGGTACGGCGGGGGCTGCGGTACTCGTACGTATGCTGGCCCCGGCGACTATGGTTACTGGCTCGCGCTTGGCTTGTACGTGGGGCTTGCGGCCCTTCTTGCCTGGCTCGCTTGGCGCGGGCTTCGCGAGCGTGCACGTGACCGCTACCGGTAGGGCTCGCACGGGCTCTAACAATTCGTCCAAGCCGACGCCGCTTCGCGGCGCGGCTTAACTCAGGTGTTGACGTTGTAGAAAAACCCATTTCTACGACGAACGCCCGTGCCGCCGATCGGTCTGGCGACCCACAGTTTCGCGATGCAATGGTCGGAGCGTCAGGTGTCGATCATCGCGGCACCCGCTTCAGGAAGTCTGCGCGCCCTTTCCATGCGGCGCAGATCGCTTTCGCCCTCGTTGCTCATCGCCCATAGCTGGTGTTGGCCAGCTTCTCGATGTTGTGCACCGGGCAGTAGAGCTTGAGAAAGCAGGGTCAGAGTCGAGTTTCCACAAGCCCCGCCACGAGGCTGGCGGCGCGCAGCGGCCAATGCGCCGCGCGCCACCGGATCGTGCTCAGTCGCAGCAGCCGTCGCCGCCCTTGACCGTGTGCGCGTGGCTGGCCGCCACGCCCTGGGTCAGGCCTTGGCTGCTGGCGACGAAGTGGTCGGCGATCACCTGCGCCACGCACATCGACATGCGCTTGCCGGTCGGGATGTGCAGGAACTCGTTCGGGCCGTGCGCGTTCGAGTGCGGGCCGAGCACGCCGGTGATCATGAACTGCGCGCCGGGGAACTTCTCGCCGAGCATGCCCATGAACGGGATCGAGCCACCTTCACCGTTGTAGGCGACCGGTGCGCCGAAGAAGCGCTGCGAGGCGGCATCGACGGACTGCTCCAGCCACGGCGCCAGCGCCGGCGCTTCCCAGCCGCTGCCGGCCTTCTCGAGCTCGAACGTAACCTTGGCGCCGTACGGCGGATTGCTCTCCAGCAGGCGCTTCAGGAACTCGCCGCCCTTCTTCGCATCGAGCGTCGGCGGCACGCGCAGCGACAGCTTCACCGCCGTGTACGGGCGCAGCACGTTGCCGGCCGCGTCGAGCGACGGCAGGCCGCCGACGCCGGTGACCGACAGCGCCGGGCGCCAGGTACGGTTGAGCACGAGTTCGGCCAGGTCCGCGTTCATCGGCGCCATGCCGTCGACCAGCGGGAACTTCGAATACACCGCATCGCCGAGGATCTCGGCCGTGCGCTTGGCCTGCGCGACGCGCTGCGCCGGGATCTCCACGTGCAGTTCCTGCGGCAGGATCCGGCCGGTGACCTCGTCCTCCAGCCGCGACAGCAGCTGGCGCAGCACGCGGAAGCTCGAGGCGACCACGCCGGAGGCGTCGCCCGAATGCACGCCTTCCTCGAGCACGTTGACGACCAGGTTGCCGCCGGTCAGGCCGCGCAGGCTGGTGGTCAGCCACAGCTGGTCGTAGTTGCCGCAGCCCGAGTCGAGGCAGACGATGAGCGACGGCTTGCCGATGCGCGCGGCGAGGTGGTCGACGTAGTACGGCAGGTCGTAGCTGCCCGACTCCTCGCAGGCCTCGATCATCACCACGCAGCGCGCATGCGGGATGCCCTGCGCCTGCAGCGCGAGGATCGCGGCGAGCGAGCCGAAGATCGCGTAGCCGTCATCGGCGCCGCCACGGCCGTACAGCTTGTCGCCCTCGAGCACCGGCTTCCACGGGCCGAGGTGGTCGGCCCAGCCGGTCATCTCCGGCTGCTTGTCGAGGTGGCCGTACAGCAGCACGGTGTCATCACCCTGACCCGGGATGTCGATGAAGATCAGCGGCGTGCGGCCGGGCAGGCGCACGACTTCGAGCTGCATGCCGGGAATCGGCTGCGCCCTGGCCCAGTTCGCCATCAGCTCGACGGCCGCGTCCATGTAGCCGTGCTCGGCCCATTGCGCATCGAACATCGGCGATTTGTTCGGAATCTTGATGTATTCGGTCAGCTGCGGAACGATCTGTCCGTCCCACAGGTCGCCGACGAAACCGCTGAGTGCTTTGGAGTCCATGGACCTGTCCATTGGTGGGGTGCGCCCCGGGCGCAAGGGGGCGTGATTCTAGCGCGTGGGCCGCGCCGACCGACCGTGTAGGAAGTTTCCTACATGCCGGCGCGGCCGTTTCCTACACGGCCGCGTGACGTGCCGCGCTGCCCGACCACCGCAGCGCTGCATAAACTCCCGCCACTACCGCACCCATGCGCCATCCTGGACGAAGGCCATGCATCTCATTCACCGCCTGCTCCTCGCCCTGCTGTGCGCGCTGCCGTCGCTGGCGGCGGCGCAGGTCGACATCAACAGCGCCGATGCCAAGACGCTGGCCGCGTCGCTGGCCGGCGTCGGCCTGGTCAAGGCCGAGGCGATCGTCGCCTATCGCAACACGCACGGTCCGTTCGAAAGCGTCGAGGACCTCGCCAAGGTCAACGGCATCGGCAGCAAGACGATTGACGCGAACCGCGACGCGATCGTGGTCGTGCGACCCGGCCGGGCCCGCCAAGCCGCCCGCCAGACCGACATGGCGCAGCCGCCCACGGCGCCGTAGCGAGGCGCGGCGATCCGGCGCGGCGGTTTGCCGCACATCGCCCGAAGCACCCACGCCGGCGCGTGCTAGACTCGCCGCCCGCCATTGGCGGTGCGCGCGAATGATCCTCCCCCGTTACCACATCGGCCCGTCTTCGATCACGGGCGCAGGACAGGGCTTGTTCCTGGACGAGCCGGTCGCGCGTGGCCGAGTGATCACCGTGCCGGACGCGATCCCGCGCGTCCACGCCTTCGCCGAGATCCTCGCCCGACCCGACGCCGCGCAATTGCTGCCGGCCACCGTACGCTGGTTCGAGGACCGCTACACGGTCACGCCGGAGTGGCCGGACGAGTGCTACATCAACCACGCGTTCGAACCGACCGCGCTGTGGCACCTCGGCTTCGTGTTCGCCGCCGCCGACCTCGCCGCCGGCACCGAGATCACCGTCGACTATCGCCACCTGCTCGCGCCGGGCCAGGAAGAGGACTTCCGCGACGCGCAGTCGGGCCGGCCGATCATCGGCTTTACCTGGCAGGAGAGCCTGCGCGCGTCGACCGCCGCGCTGGCCGCCCTGCTCGACACGCCAGATCATGATTGAGCGTCCGCTTCCGTTTTCCACCGGCTCGGCCGAGGCCGAACCGGTGTCCCTTCCCGCCCGGGACGTGCCGCGCATCGCCGCGCGGACATCCGCCACCCTGCTGCCGGACATCCCGACGCTCGAGACCGAGCGCCTGCGCCTGACCGCGTTCGGCGAACGCCATTTCGAGGCCTATGCCTCGATGCTGGCCGATGCCGACAGCACGCGCTTCATCGGCGACGGTCAGCCGCTCGACCGCATGAACGCGTGGCGTTCGATGGCGATGCTGCTCGGCCACTGGATGCTGCGCGGCTACGGCATGTGGGCGGTCGAGCGCAAGGACGACGGCCTCTTCCTCGGTCGGGTCGGCCTGCACCAGCCCGAAGGCTGGCCCGACCTCGAACTCGGCTGGATGCTGCTACCCGAGCATCGCCGCCACGGCTATGCGACCGAGGCCGGCCATGCCGCGCTCGAGTTCGCGTTCACGCGCCTGCGTGCCCCCCGGGCGGTCAGCCTGATCCGCGCCGGCAACGTCGCCTCAGAGCGCGTCGCGCGCCGCCTCGGCGGACGCCAGGCGACGATGATCGACTTCCTCGGTGCGGCGATGCTGGTGTACGTGTACGCGCCAGCGGATGGCTGAGGACCGGTCGCGCGCCGGGTGCGCTCATGCGGCCCGCGCCGCGGCTGTCGCGCCGCCATCCCCAACCCCGTGCCCCCTGTCATGCCGCTGAGCCTCCTGCCCGCATCCAGCTATCGCCGCGTCCGCTGGAAGAACGACGGTGGCTGGACCACCGAACTGGCGCGCCGCGGCGGCGACGGCGACGACTTCCGCTGGCGCGTCAGCATCGCCGAGATCGAGCGCGACGGGCCGTTCTCGGCCTTTCCCGGCATCGAGCGCGACCTGCTGCTGCTCGACGGCCACGGCATTGAACTCGACCTGGCCGATTCGGCACCGCGGCGGCTGGCGCAGCGTTTCGCGCACGTGCGTTTCGCCGGCGAGGCGGCGGTCCATTGCCGCCTGCTGGCCGGCCCGACGCGCGATTTCAACGTGATGGCGCGGCGCGACGCGGTACGCGCCGAGGTCGTCGCGCGCCCGCTGGTCGGGCCGATGGTGATCTTCCCCGAGCCCGGCGTCGAATGGCTGGTGTACGCGTTCAGCGGCCACGCCAGTGCCCGCAGCAACGCGCAGGCGCTCGCACTGGAGGCCGGCGCGTGCCTGCAGGTCGACTTCCGTGAGGCCGGCCCCGCCGGCCGCGTCGTGCTCGACGGCGCCGGCGAGCTGGTATTGGCCAGGTTCACCCCCGTCACGCCCACCTCCGGCGCGGCGCTGCAGCAGTAGCGCCGCCGGCGCGACGCGTCGCCACCCGCCTTCCCTTGCGAATGACCATGCACACGATCGTCCTGGCCAGCGGCAACGCCGGCAAACTCGCCGAGATGCGCGCGCTGCTCGGCGGCTTCGGCCTCGAGCCGATCGCGCAGGCCGAGCTCGGCATCGCCGACGCCGACGAGACCGGCGCGACCTTCGTCGAGAACGCGCTGCTGAAGGCGCGCCAGGCCGCGCGCCTGTCCGGGCTGCCGGCGCTCGCGGACGACTCGGGCCTGTGCGTCGACGCGCTCGGCGGCGCGCCGGGGCTGCATTCGGCGCGCTACGCCGGCGCCCACGGCGATGCCGCGGCGAACATCGAAAAGCTGCTCGCGGCGCTGCAGGGCGTGCCCGAAGCCGCGCGCACGGCGCATTTCCACTGCACGATCGTGCTGCTGCGCGCGGCCGATGATCCGGCGCCGCTGATCGCCGAGGGCCGCTGGCACGGTCGCATCCTCGCCGCGCCGCGCGGCGGGCGCGGCTTCGGCTACGATCCGGTGTTCCTCGACCCGACCTCCGGCCTGAGCGCCGCCGAGCTCGATTCAGCCACCAAGAACCGCGTCAGCCATCGCGGCCACGCGCTGGCCGCGCTGCGCGGACTGCTGGCCGCACCGGACTAAGGCAGCCGCCTGCGCCAGGCACACGTTGCCTGCCCGCGGCAGGAGGCGCCGCGGGCATCGTCGCGCCAGTCGGCCCACTTGAGTCCAGATCGTCACCACGGCGCCGTTGTGCAGCGCGCGCGAGCACGCCGGCAAACAAGGAACGCGTGCGCAGCCACAGCAAGCTGACGGCGGCTTCGCCGCCGATCAACGAGGAGGGCGTCCGGGTGGCCTGCCATTTCATCGCCATCCCTTACACATCATGGCCGGGAATGCCACCTCGAGGACGACCGAGTGCGCGCCGCGGTTTGGATAGGCGGCATCGCGACCCGCTTCGATGACGCGTACCGACCCTGCGACAGGTCCCTTCCGCGCTGTCCGGATTTGCCGCTGCAGCCTAGCGGCGTCGGGCAGCTCCACGCCGACGACGTGACGCGTCGTGAACTGGAATTCGTACGTTGCGAAAGGCAGCGTCAAATGCTCACTGCGGTTACCGCAAAGAACAACGCATTTCCCATCGCAAGCGTAAAGCCCACCTGGCGTCCGTTGCGCAAGGCGCCAAAAACGCCTCTCATATCCAATCCGGCCGCCCTCCTTCATCGTTGCATGGTGATCGGACGCACGTCCTTGCGCCCACGCCGGCGCCCCAGTTTCGCAAACACCGGCGCAATCGCAGGCCCCTTCGGCTGGCGCCGCGCACAGCCCTCGACCTCGCACGACCGGCCGACGCAATCCGACTGACAAGCCCACACAGTCCCACGTGCCACCAGCGATATCGAATCTGTCGACTGGCTGGCAATGGGTCGTGGAAATAACGCACGAAGTGAATGCCAATCACCCCGCGCATTAGCATCCACCACGAATATAGAATGTGTGCCGCGGCCACTGGGGTCGCTATCGGGGACATGCAACATGTACAGCAAGTCGATGCTCTGCGCGGTCATCGCGCTCATTGGCCTGGGTAGCAGTGCGGGCGCCCAGGAATCTTCCTCGGGCCCGCACGGCGCCCCATCCATCACATTCCAGCACCTGCCTGGTGCCGACGATATGCCGGCCGCCGTGACGTCGCCTCATGCGACCGACCGCTATCTGTTCGTACCGGCTGCGGCATTCGTGCGGCGCTCGAACGCCGATTCGCTGGTGAATACCGGAAACGGTTGCATCTACACCAATGGTTGGGTGCTCAATGCAGACCTGCAGCTACCGGCCGGAGCGCTCGTGCACGGCGTGCGCGTGTACTACCACGTTCCCGGTGCAACGGGCTCGGTGACGACGTGGCTGACCCGCTACGACGGCGCGGGCACCTTCGCGGACCTGATGGGCCCGGTCACTACGAACACCGGCGGCTACTACAGCCAGTACTTCGCGCTCACTCCGGAAGAGACCATCGACCCATTCACCTATTCCTACGCCCTGAACCCGCACATGGAAGGGACGGATGTGAAGGTGTGCGGCGTGCGCGTCTTCTACGGCTACTGAAGGGGACGCCATGAACATCCTCCAACTGCACATGCCGTCGCGACCACTGCGGCTGGCATGGTCGTGCGCCGGGCTGCTGGCCACCGCCGGCGCCGCACTGGCCGGCCCGATCTCCTCGGCGGGGCCGGGGCCGCTCCCCGCGATGCCGCTGCGTGCCACGCCCGTCGTTGCTGCGCAGGCGCCCGACAACGTCGTGACGACCGGCGTACCGTTCAGCTATCTCAACATCGTCGGCGCCGTGTTCCAGGGCCGCAATGATGGCGTGGGCTTCAACACGGGGAAGCCCGGCTGCGTGTACACGACGGCCGGCAATGCGCGCCTCACGTTCAAGGCTGTGCTGCCCGATGGAGCGCTCGTCAAATACGTTCGCATCTTCTACTACGACACCAGTGGCAGCGACATGACCGTCTGGCTCACGGACTACGATGGCGCCGGCAACAACAACGATCTCGCCATGGTGTCCTCGAGCGGCAACGGCGGTTTTGGCACGGCCTTGAGCGCCGACTTGAACTACACAGTCAATCACTACGCAAACGCCCTGGCCCTCGTGGCGACACCCAGCGTGCTCGATAGCACCCAGCAACTCTGTGGTGTCCGCATCGCGTACTACGATCCGCTGGATATCGATACCATCTTCAAGAACGGGTTCGACTGAGCATCGGCGAACTGAAGCAAGCACCAGGCCCGGCCAGGGATGGCCGGGCCCGGCGCGTACAATGGGCCATGATTTCCGCCGACCTGCCCCTCTCGCTCTACATCCACATCCCCTGGTGCGTGAAGAAGTGCCCGTACTGCGACTTCAACTCGCACGCGCAGCGCGGCGCGCTGCCGTTCGATGAGTACGTCGGCGCGCTGCTGGCCGACCTCGACCGTGACCTGCGCGCGTTCGAAGGCGCACTGGCGCATCGGCCGCTGACCAGCGTGTTTTTTGGCGGCGGCACGCCGAGCCTGTTCGCGCCGGAGGCGATCGCGCACATTCTCGATGGCGTCGCCGCGCGGCTGGACCTGCCGCGCGGCACCGAGATCACGCTGGAAACCAATCCCGGCACGGTCGAGCATGGCCGTTTCGACGGCTATCTCGCGGCCGGCGTGAACCGGCTCAGCTTCGGCGTGCAGAGCTTCGACGACGCGCGGCTGCGCCGACTCGGCCGCATCCACTCGGCCGCCGAGGCCGAGCGCGCGATCAAGGGCGCGCAGGACGCCGGCTACGCCAACCTCAACCTCGACCTGATGTACGCGCTGCCGGAGCAGACGCTGGCCGGCGCGCTGGCCGACGTCGACGCCGCGCTCGCGCTGCAGCCAACGCATATTTCGCACTACCAGTTGACGCTCGAGCCGAACACGCTGTTCGCCGCGAAGCCGCCGCCGCTGCCGGACGAGGACAGCGCCTGGGACATGCAGGAGGCGTGTCAGGCGCGCCTCGCCGCGGCCGGCTACGCGCAGTACGAGGTATCGGCCTACGCGCGCGATGGCCTGCGCGCGACGCACAACCTCAACTACTGGACCTTCGGCGACTACCTCGGCATCGGCGCCGGCGCGCACGGCAAGCTCAGCGATCTCGCCAGCGGGCGCATCGTGCGCACGGCCAAGGTCAAGGTGCCGGCCAGCTATCTCGACCGCGCCGCGCGCGGCGAGGCGTTCGGCACGCAGGCCGAGGTCGCCGCGGCGGAGCGGCCGTTCGAGTTCATGATGAACGCGCTGCGCCTCGTCGACGGCGTCGACGCGACGCTGTTCGCCGCGCGCACCGGCCTCGACGCCGCCGCGATCGCACCGCTGTTGCACGCGGCGCGCGCGCGCGGCTGGCTGGTGGCAGAGCCCACGCGCCTCGCGCCGACCGAGCTCGGCCGGCGCTATCTCAACGACGTGATCGGCCTGTTCCTGCCGGAGTCCTGACATGCACGGCCGCTCGCTGCAGGACGTCACGCTGACCTGCCCGTACTGCGGCGAACGCTTCGCGACCACGGTCGACCTCTCGGCCGGCGCGCAGCGCTACGTCGAGGACTGCGCGGTGTGCTGCCAGCCGATCGAGATCAATGTGCACGTCGGCCCCGACGGCGAGCTGCTCGGTGTCGACGCCGCCAGCGACCGCGATTGAACCGCCCCGCATGCGCCACTACACTGCGCGCGCCGCAGGTGTCCGGCGTCGCTGACGTCGGGTGAAACGGGAAGCCGGTATGAAGCCGGCGCTGCCCCCGCAACGGTAAGCAGGAATTGCCGGATCAACGCGCCACTGCCGCGAGGTGGGAAGGCGATCCGGCGTACACCGCCTGCGAGCCCGGAGACCGGCCTGTGGCGGGCGCGATGCGCCATGGCTCCAGGCGTTGCGGCGGGCAACGGACGGGCATGGGCGCCCGTCGTCCTGCGCACGTCTGTCCCTCCGCATCCCTGGCTTACGCGGGTGAGCGAGCGGAGGTTCCACACATGCGTCATTCCCTGATTTTCATTGCACTGAACGCCGCGCTGGCCGGCGCGGCCGCGCACGCCGACGAGGTCGACCTGCAGCCGACCGTGCAGGTCACCGCCTCGCGCGTGGCCGAGACGGTCGACCAGGCCCTGGCCGACGTCAGCGTCGTCACGCGCGCGGACATCGAGGCCAGCGTCGCGCGCGACGTGCTCGAGCTGCTGCGCCTGCAGGCCGGCGTCGACCTCTACCGCACCGGCGGCCCCGGCCAGCAGACCTCGCTGTTCCTGCGCGGTGCCAACTCGAACCAGGTGCTGGTGCTGATCGACGGCGTGCGCGCCGCGGCGGCGACCACCGGTGCGTTCGCGTTCGAGCAGCTGCCGCTCGATGCGGTCGAGCGCATCGAAATCGTGCGCGGCCCGCGCGCCAGCTACTGGGGCGCCGATGCGCTCGGCGGCGTGATCCAGATCTTCACGCGCCGGCTCGACGGCCCGCGCGCCGCGCTCGGCTACGGCAGCTACCGCGACGCCGCCGGCAGCGCCGGCATCGGCCACTGGGACGGCGCCGACGGCTACAGCGTGCAGGTCGGCGCGCGCCACGTCGGCGGCTTTGCGGCGACCAATCCGGGCATCTGCGCCGGTCCGGACGATCCATACTGCATCTACACCGGCGCCGATTCCGGCCTGCGCAAGACGAACCTGACCGCGCGCGGCGCCCACACGCTCGGCAGCCAGTTGCTGTCGGCCTCGCTGTACCGCAGCCAGGGAGAGATCCAGTTCGACCCGCACGGCCGCTCGAGCGTGATCGAGCAGGTCGCCGGCGTGAACGTGGAAGGCGCGCTCGGCGCCGACTGGAGCCATCGCCTCGCGCTCGGTCATTCACGCGAGGACCTGAACACGCCGCTGTATTCGGTGCTGTACCTGACCCGCCGCAGCAGCCTGCTGTGGCAGAACGAATTCCGCCTCGGCGACGGCCAGCGCCTGGTCGCCGGCATCGACCTCGTGCACGACAAGGGCGAGACGCGCGACATCGATGCCGGCACGCCGCGCTACCGCGACAGCCGCGACAACCGCGCGCTGTTCGCCGGCTGGCGCGCGACGTTCGGCGCGCTCGATGGCGAGGTGGCGGCGCGCCACGACCACGACAGCCTGTTCGGCGGCGCGACCACCGGCTCGGCCGCGCTCGGCTGGCGCTTCGGCGAACGCTGGCGCGCCTATGCCAGCTTCGGCCAGGGCTTCCGCAGCCCGACCATGAACGAGTTGTTCGACCCGGGCTACGGCGGCTGGTTCGCCGGCAACCCGCAGCTCGCGCCGGAGCGCTCGCGCAGCACGGAACTGGGCGTGGAATTCACGCCGACCGCGCAGCAACAGCTGAAGGCGAACCTGTATTCGACGCGCGTGCGCGACCTGATCAGCTTCACCGGGCCGCAGAACCAGGCCGAGAACCTCGCGCATGCGGCGCTCGACGGCGCCGAGCTGGGCTACCGGCTCGACCGCGGCGACTGGTCGGCGCAGGCCACCTACACCTGGCAGGACGCGCGCAACGCCGACACCGACACGCCGCTGCTGCGGCGCGCGAAGCACAAGCTGTCGGGCCTGCTCGAGCACCGCTTCGGCGAGCGCCTCGGCGCCGGCGCCGAGGTCGTCTACGCGAGCCGCCGCCACGACGTCGGCGGCGTCGAGTTGGGTGCCTACGCACTGCTGAACCTGCGCGCACGCTACGCGCTGGCCCCGGCGTGGGAACTGCGCGCGCGGCTGGAGAACCTGACCGACCGCCGCTACGAGCTGGTCCGCGGCTACGACACGCCGGGTCGCTCGGCCTTCGTCGAGGTGACCTGGACGCCGTGAGGCAGGGAGAAGGGAGAAGTGAGAAGTGAGAAGTGAGACGAGGCTGGGCGCCGCCCGGCCACTCGTTTCTCGCTCCTCGTTTCTTGCTCCTCGTTTCTCGTTCCTCGCCGCGCTCCCTCTCCCGTCGCCCGCCCGGACATGCCAGAATGATCGTGTCCGGGCGCGTTTCCGAGCGTGCCCGAAGGGGGCCGGCGGAGATCCGCCGCGCGGGGAGTGGGCGCCGGCAGCGGCGGACGACGGAAGGCCGGCAACATGCAGATCGGCGGGCCCGTGAACGACAGCACGCGTCGTGGCTCTGGGGGAGAGGCGTTGATCACGCTGGCGCAGCGGGCGGATCTGCCGGCCCGTGTTCGCCTGTTGCTCGATGGTTTGCTCGAGCGAGCGTGCACCTATTTCGAACCGACCATCCTGCGCACCCTCGACGAGCTCGAGCACGCGCTGTTCCGTCTGGCCGAACGCTCCGGCAACAGCATGCAGCAGCAGGAGCGTTTCAGCGACCTGCGCGAGGTCAAGCTGGCCCGCGCCGATATCGCGCCGCGCTTCCTGCAGCACGTCGAAGCCCAGTTGGCGCGGCTGCGCTTGCCGGCCGCCACGCCGCCAGCGGGGCAGGCGGCGGCACCGGCTGCAACGCGCGCTCCGCTCGAATTGGTCGACACGGCCGTCTTCGAGGTGGACATCGCGCAGCAGGAGGTGACCAGCCGCTCCGAAGTGCGCCATAGCCACGCGCTGTACCTGCTGGGAATGCGCCTGGCCGTGATGGCCGGCTCGCCGGCGCCGTCGCAGGAAAGCCTGCCACTGGGCCCGGCGCAACTGACCGCCGCATTCCGGTCCGCGATCGAAGGCATCCGGCTGGGCAATGCCGAACGCGTGCTCGCCTATCGCCTGTTCGATCGCATGACGATGCTGCCGATCGGGCCATTCTACGAGGTCGTCAACGGCTGGCTGGCCAGCCAGCGCGTGCTGCCTCACCTGCAACTGGCGGCACCGCTCCGGCGCAACACGGCGCCCGCGTCGCCGGCCGCAGCACCGTCCCCTGCCACGCCCCCGGCACCGGCAGCTGCGGGTGGGCCGCCGGCCGGCGAGTCGCCAGCCGCATCGCCTGCGACGGCAGCCGGTGCGGCGCAGGCGCCGCTCCCGCCACCTGCGGGCAACGCGCCCCCCCCGGGCGGCGACAGCGAGCTGTTCCTCACCTTGCGCCACCTGCTCGGCGAACGCAGGCGCTTCGAGGGCAAGGCGCCGCAAGCCGGCGCCGGTCCGCTGGCCTATGCCAGCCCCGACGACCTGCAAGGCGTCCTTGGCAGCCTGCAACGCAGCGGCCAAGGCACGTCGCGGGCGAACCACGACAGCGAGCACTTCCGCAACACGCTGCTGGTCAAGCTGCGCCGCATCAGTCCGGACGGGCGGCCGCTCGCACTGGCCGAGGAAGACGCCGACACGGTCGACCTGATCGGCATGCTGTTCGACTACATCACGCGCAACGTGCGCGCGGACAGCAGCGCGCGCGGCCTGCTGACGCGCCTGCACGTGCCGGTGCTGCGCGTCGCGCTGGGCGACAAGACGTTCTTCACGCGGCGCGACCATCCGGCGCGCGAACTGCTGAACACGATCGCCGAGACCGGCGCGCGCTGGATCGACGACGACGACACCGACGCCGACCTCGCGCGCAAGATGCAGCGCGCCGTCGACCACGTCAGCACCGAGTACGACGGCGACGTGGCCGTGTTCGAGAACCTGCTCGGCGACCTCAGCGGGCACATGCAGCTGCTCGCCCGCCGCGCCGAGGTGGTCGAGCGCCGGCACATCGACGCCGCCAAGGGCCGCGACAAGCTCGAGGTCGCACGCGAGACCGCGCAGGCGGCGATCGCGCGCACGCTCGCCGCCGGCACCCCGGCGCCGCGCGTGCGCGCGCTGCTCGAACGCGCCTGGACCGACGCGCTCGCGCTCAGCGCGCTGCGCCATGGCGCACAGAGCGCCGAGTTCGAGCAGCGCGTGGCGATCGCCCGCCAGCTCGTGCAGCGCGGCGCGACGGCCTGGTCGAGCACTCCGGCCGACCAGGCATTGCGCCAGGAGATCGAGGCAGGGCTGCGCCAGGTCGGCCTGCACGAGGACGACGTGCGCGGCGTGCTCGACCACCTGCTGGCGCCGAGCGACACGGCCGACCCGGTGTCGGCGCGCACGCTCGAGCGCGCCGACGCCGCACTGCAGGCGCGCATGCCGCTGGGCGGCGAGGCCGCGGCGCCTGCGCCGACCGCGGCGCGCGATCAGGCGCCCGCGCTGGGCGCCGCCGAGCGCGCCATGCTCGAACGCCTTCGCAAGACCCCGTTCGGCACCTGGTTCGATTTCGTGCAGAACCAGCAAGGCGTGCTGGCGCGGCGCAAGCTGGCGTGGTTCTCGCCGATGACCGGCCGCTGCCTGTTCGTCAACCAGCGTGGCGCGCGCAGCGAGGAGCGCACGCTCGAGCAACTCGCGCGCGAAATGGTGCGCGGCCAGGTCCGCCTGGCAAGCGACGCGCAAACCTCGCTGATCGACCGCGCATGGAAGGCCATCGTCGACATGCTGCGCCCACGCACCACCGACGACTCGCCCGGAGCATCGCCGTGAACGAGAAGCGTCGCCGCACGCGCAAGCGCCCCGAGATGGCCCTGGCGGTCACCGATGCAATGACCGGCGCCGTCGTCGGCAGTATCGGCAACCTGTCGCAGGAGGGCATGCTGCTGCTGGCCGAACGGCCGATCGCCGAGGATGCGCTGTACCAGTTCCAGTTCGACCTGCCCGATACGCAGGGCCGGCCGTACCGTTTCGAGGTCGGCGCGCACGAGCTGTGGAGCGAGGCGGCCAGCAGCACCGGCCGCAGCTGGGTCGGCTTCCGCTTCATCGATCTCGGTCCCGAGGATGCGCGCGTGCTGGCCGCCTGGCTTGCCGACGACGCCGATACCGATACGTGAGCAGGCGGGAGTGGTGGGACGGGCTGTGGTTCAGTCCCCAGGCCAGCCCCTCGCCTCGGCCCTTGAACAGCATGCAGCCTTTCCCGGGCGACTGACGCCGCCAGCGCGACTCACGGAGCGCGGGCCGCTCCGGTTCCGTACGCGCGCAGGAACATCTCGACCGACGCCCGCACGTGCGCGTCCACGTCGCAGGCCGCGGCCGGTGCACTGCAGCCGCACAACAGGCGCGCATGCAGGTCACCCTTGAGCAGGGCGAAGAACTGCGATGCGGCGCGCGCGATGTCGTCGATCGCGAGCTGGCCCGCGGCGACCTCGTGCTGCAGGAACTGCTGGAAGCCGCCCTGCACGCGCTGCGGCCCGGCTTCCCAGAACATCTGCACGAGCTTCTGCGGCATGGCCGTACCGGAGGCCAGCAGGCGATTGAGCGCAACCGCTTCCGGCGCCGTGACCATCGCGACGAATGCGTATGCGATCGCCTCGAGCTGGCGCCGCACCGGCCCGTTCGGAACCACGTCGAACAGCGCCGCCGGCATCTGCTCCTCGCAGCGCGCGCGGATCGCGGCAAAGAACAATGTCTCCTTGTCGGTGAAGTGGCTGTAGACGGTCAGCTTGGACACGCCCGCCGCCGCCGCAATCGCATCCATGCTGGTGCCTTCGAAGCCATTGGCGAGGAACAGGCTCTTGGCGGCCTCGAGGATCGCGGCGCGCTTCTCGAGGTCCTTGGGGCGGCCGGGGCCGCACGGTTTGGCGATGGCGATGTTCATGACAACGGAAACATATGGACGCGTGGGTTCATTTTCTATACTATACCGTTCGGTACATGAATAAGGCCGCCGCAGTCACCCGAACGACGATGCTCCCTGCGTTCGGTCCCGGCCAGCCGCCGGCCAGTATGCCCGCTTGTCCCTCGGTTTGAAGCCTCTCGCCGCGCCGCCCGGGAACTCTCCCTCCCCCGCACCGGGCGGCGCGGCCGAGAGCACCTGCCGACGCGCATGCTACCCCGCCAACGGTTGGCCCGGCTCTTGCTAGAAACGATGCCATGCAACCCAATGCCCCGACACTGCATCCGAGCCCGGCGACGCACGCCACTGCAGAAGGCCCCATGATGACCGCGGCGACCATTGCCCTCCAGACGCAGGCCAGCGCCGATGTCGGCTGGCCACTGCGCCTCGCGCAACGCGCGTTCGCCGCCCTGCTCGACGAGACTGCCGCTGGCGCGCCGGCCAGCGCCTTCCGCACCGCGCGGCTGCGCAGCGCGGCGCGACGGACACTGTCCGCGCTGTCCGCGGACGAATCCACGCGCCTGCTGCGCTGGCTGGCGCTGCAGCTGGCCACCGTCGACCCGCTGGCGGCCGCGCGCAGCGTGCCGCACCTGGCCCGCGTCGATGCCGGGCTGGCCAGCGGCGTCGAGGCCGCTGCGCGGCGCGCCCGCAACGGACTCGTTGCTCCGCGCCGGCGTGGCGGCGCGGCGGCGGCGTGAGCGTGGCCGTCGCGCGGTGACTTCCGGCACTACGCGCCGCGGACGCCGCTCGCCAGATTTGCCGCGTTGCCTGCAAGTACCTATCCTCTTTCCCCTTTTTTCCGCCGGCAGGAGCCGACGATGCTGATCGATACCGCACAGGCCCGACAGAACATGATCGAGAACCAGGTCCGTCCCTGGGAAGTTCTCGATGCCCGCGTCCTCGACGTGCTGAGGACCGTCCCGCGCGAGGATTTCGTGCCGCCGCGCCTCCGCAACCTCGCCTTCGCCGACACGGCGCTGCCGATCGGCCACGGCGAAGTCATGCTCAAGCCGGTCGTCGAGGGCCGGCTGCTGCAGGCGCTCGCGCTGCAGCCGGGCGAGCGCGTGCTCGAGATCGGCACCGGCACCGGCTTCCTGACCGCCTGCATGGCCCGCCTGGCCGGCCACGTGACCAGCCTCGAGCTTCACGCCGACCTCGCCGATGCGGCCCGCGCGAATCTCGCCGCGGCGCAGGTGCGCAACGCGCAGGTCGAGGTCGCCGACGCGATGCAGCCGTTCACCACCGACGCACTGTACGACGTCGTCGTGGTAGGCGGCGCGGTCTATGCGCTGCCCGAGCACCTGCGCGCACTGGTCAAGCCGGGCGGCCGCCTGTTCGCCTTCGTCGGCGAGTCGCCGGTCCTGGAGGCGACGCTGTACACGCGCGCCGACGCGAGCCACTGGAGCAGCGAAAGCCTGTTCGAAACCGATACGCCGTATCTCCGGCACGCCGAACCACCGCGCCGCTTCACGCTCTGATCGCCGGCCCAGCACACCCAACCTTTCGAGGATGAATCGATGATTCGCATCCGCTCCCTTTCGCTTGCCCTGCTGCTGGCCTGCGGCGCCTCCGCCGCGCATGCCGACGACCTGATGCAGACCTACCAGATCGCGCGCACCGCCGATCCGACGCTCGCCGGCGCCGAGGCGACCATGATGGCGACCAACGAGAACGTCGACCAGGCGCGCTCGGCCCTGCTGCCCACGATCGGCGGCAGCGTCGGCTTCACGCGCACGCACAGCGGCGACAACAGCACCAGCTTCGTCAACCTGCCGACGCCGGCCGACCCGAACGCGGAGGTCGAGGTCGACGGCTTCACGCGCACCAACTACACGCGCACGATCGGCGCGCAGCTCAATCAGAACATCCTCGACATCAGCAAGTGGACCGCGCTGAAGTCGAGCAAGTACACGGCACAGGCCGGCCAGGCCACCTACGACGCCGCGCAGCAGACACTGATGGTGAACGTCGCGACCGCCTACTTCGGCGTGCTCACCGCGCTCGACACGCTCAAGTTCGCCGAGGCCAACGAGAAGGCGCTGGCCAGCCAGCTCGAGCAGGCGCAGCAGCGCTTCGACGTCGGCCTGGCCGCGATCACCGACGTCAACAACGCCAAGGCGCAGCACGACCAGGCCGTGGCCAGCGTGATCAACGCGAAGAACGCGGTCGACCAGGCGCGCGAGGTCGTGCGCCAGATCACCAACAAGGATCCGGGCGAATTCAAGCGCCTGCGCGAGGAGCTGCCGCTCGACCATCCGACGCCGGACGATCCGGCCGCGTGGGTCGACGTCGCGCTGAAGCAGAACCCGATCCTGCACTCGGCCGCGCTGCAGCTGGACGCGGCCAACGCGAACATCAACACCGCGCGTGCCGGCCACCTGCCGACGATCACCGGCCAGGTCAGCTACTCGCGCGCGCCGGTGTGGGGCGATACGCGCTACGGCGGCCTGCCCGGCGACTTGCACAACAGCAGCGACCCGAAGTGGGGCAGCACGATCGGCCTCACGCTGAACGTGCCGCTGTTCACCGGCGGCTTCACGCAGTCGCGCGTGCGCCAGGCGATCTACAACCGTGATTTCGCGCAGGACCAGTACGAACTGAGCCGCCGCCAGATCGAGGCGGCCACGCGCAACAACTACCGCTCGGTCATCGCCGGCGCCAGCGCGGTCGAGGCGACGCGCGCCGCGGTCGTCTCGGCGCAGAGCTCGCTGGATGCCTCGCGCGCCGGCTACGAGGTCGGTACGCTGACGATCGTCGACGTGCTGCTGGCCCAGCAGACCCTGCTGCAGTCGCAGAGCAGCTACTCGGCCGCGCGCCACAGCTTCGTGCTGAGCCGCCTGCTGCTCAAGCAGGCCGCCGGCGTGGTCGAGGTCAAGGACCTCGAGGCGATCAACGCTTTGCTGGAGTGAAGCCGGGATTGGGGATTGGGGATTCGGTTGAAGCCTGCTTCGCCGAGCCCCGGATCCGGTCCCGCCGCGCCACGCCTTCAAGGCCGGGATGCGGGATTGGAAAGAGCGCCGGCCGCTGCCGGCCTCGCCACTCGTCTCCCGTCTCACGCCTCCCGTTTCAACACCCTCTCCACGATCGTCATCGTGCGCTCGACCGCGCCGCGCTCGCGTTCCATCACCGCGTGCGCGGCCTCGCCCATGCTGCGCCGCTCGACGTCGCGCGACAGCAGGCGCACCACGGTCGGGCCGAGCGCGTCGCCGTCGGCGATGCGCAGCACCGCGCCGGCCGCGATCAGGTCCTCGGTGACTTCCTCGAAATTGAAGGTCTGCGGGCCGACGATGGCCGGCCGCGCCAGCGCGGCCGGCTCGAGCAGGTTGTGGCCGCCGACCGGCACCAGGCTGCCGCCGACGAAGGCGACGTCGGCGGCGGCGTAGAACTGGATCAGTTCACCCATCGAGTCGATCACGAAGCACTGGCAGGCCGGCGTCGCGCCGCCCTCCTCGCTGCGCGTGCTGGTGCGGAAGCCATACGCGCGGCAGGCCGCGGCGACCGGCTTGAAGCGCTCGGGATGGCGCGGCGCGATCAGCAGCAGCGCATCCGGGAAGCGACGCAGCACCGCCGCATGCGCCTTCAGCACCGCCAGTTCCTCGCCCTCGTGCGTGCTCGCCGCGATCCACACCGGCCGCGCGTCGCCGGCTGCGGCGCGGAACGCGGCGCCGCGCTCGCGCGCGCAGGCCGGCACCGCCATGTCGAACTTCAGGTTGCCGACCACGGCCAGGCGCGATGCATCCGCGCCAAGCTGGCGCAGGCGCTCGTAGTCCGACGACGACTGCGCGGCGACGAAGCTGGCGCAGCGCACCGCGCGCCGCGCCAGCGGCTGGATCGGCCAGTAGCCGCGCAGCGACTTCTGCGACAGCCGCGCGTTGGCGATCACGATCGCGATGCCGCGCTCGGCACAGGTCATGAACAGGTTCGGCCAGATCTCGGTCTCCATGATCACGGCCAGGCGCGGCCGCACGCGGTCGAGGAAACGCTTGACCGCCGGCGTCAGGTCGTACGGCAGGTAGACGTGGAACACGCGTTCGCCGAACAGCTGCTGCACGCGCTCCGAGCCGGTCGGCGTGACCGTCGTGATGACGAAGCGCGAGTCGCGGTAGCGGCGCATCAGCGCCTCGATCAGCGGCACGGCGGCGTTGACCTCGCCCAGCGAGACGGCGTGGATCCAGATGCTGTCGCGGATGTGCGGGTCGTCGAAGAAGCCGAAGCGCTCGCGCCAGCGGCCGAAGTAGCCGTGGTACTTGAAGCCGCGCGCGGCCAGCCGGTACAGCACGAACGGCGTCAGCAGGTACAGCGTGAGCGTATAGATGAGGCGCTGGAACACGGCAGCGGCGGATGCGGGGGGCCGGCAGTATAGCTTTGCCGGCGCCGCGCACGGTCCGGCGTCGGCGCGGCCGCTGCGCCGCCGTGGCGGCTTCCTCCATAATTCCCCGATGCCGCAACCTGCCCCGCCGTTCCGCGCCGCCCTGCTCGCCCCACGCCACTGGCCGGCCTGGCTCGGACTCGGCCTGGCCTGGCTGCTGGCGCGACTGCCGTACACGTGGCTGTACCGCTGCGGCCGCGGCCTCGGCATGCTGGCGGCGCGGCTGATGCCGGCGCGCCGGCGCGTCGCCGCGCGCAACCTCGAATTGTGCTTTCCGCAGCTCGACGCGCGCGAACGCGCCGCGCTGCTCGAGGCAAACCTGCGCGACAGCGGCCTGATGCTGGTCGAGTTCGCGCTGGCCTGGCTGGGCACGGCCCGCGCGGTCGGGCGCATCCCGGTCCGCTTCGACGGCCTGCACCACCTCGCCGCCGCGCGCGCGGCCGGCCGTGGCGTGCTGCTGGTCGGCGCGCATTTTTCGCATCTGGAAATGTGCGCGCGGCTGGTGTCGCAGCGCATCGCGATCGCCGGCATGTACCGCGAGCACGACGACGCGGCGTTCGAATGGGCGATCAAGCGCGCGCGCCTGCGCTACGCCGACGCGATGTTCACCAAGGACGAGCTGCGCGCGAGCGTGCGCTACCTCAGGGCCGGCGGCACGCTGTGGTACGCGCCGGACCAGGACATGCGCGGCAAGGACGCGGTGTTCGCGCCGTTCTTCGGCGTGCCGGCCGCGACGATCACCGCCACGCACCACCTCGCGCGCCTGTCCGGCGCGGCGGTGATCCCGTTCTTCCACCGCCGCCTCGACGGCGGCGGCTACGCGATCCGGCTGGAGGCGCCGCTGGCGGATTTCCCGAGCGCCGACGCCGCCGCCGACACCGCGCGCGTCAACGCCTGCATCGAACGCATGGTGCGCGAGGCGCCAAGCCAGTACCTTTGGATGCACAAACGCTTCAAGACGCGTCCGCCGGGGGAGGCGGACGTGTACTGACTGGCTAACCGTCGGGAGGGACGCATGCCATTCCTGATCGTCATCGCGTGCGGCCTGGTCGGCGCGATCCTCGGTGACGCGTTCGGCAACGACGCGACCGGCGCGCTCGGCTTCTTCGGCGGCCTTGCGTTCGGTCTGGTGCTGGTGCGCCTGCGCGGGCTCGCCGCGCGCGTCGGCGCGCTGGAGGCGGAGCTGAGCGCGCTGAAGAACGCACGCGCGCCACGACCGGCCGCACCGGTCGCGGCGCCGGCGGAGCCCACGGCGATCGACCTGCGCGCCATCCCGGCACCCGCCGCCGTACCGCCTGTCGCGGTACCGGCCGCCGCACCACCGCCGGAGCTGCCCGTCGCCGCCCCTCCGCCGCGCCCGCACAGCCCGGCCGTGCCGCCGCCCGTGCCGGCCGCGCCCGACCTCGGCGAGAAGCTCGTCGCCGCCGTCAAGCGCTGGTTCACCGAAGGCAACGTGCCGGTCAAGATCGGCATGCTGGTGCTGTTCGCCGGCGTCGCGGCGTTGCTCAAGTACGCCTCCGACCAGGGCTGGCTGCGCCTGCCGGTCGAGCTGCGCCTGGCCGGCATCGCACTCGCCGCGATCGCCGCGCTCGGGTTCGGCTGGCGCGAGCGCATGCGCCGGCGCAGCTTCGGCCTGGCGCTGCAGGGCGGCGCGATCGGCGTGCTGCTGCTGAGCGTGTTCGCCGCGTTCCGGCTGTACCAGCTGCTGCCCGCCGGCGCCGCGTTCGCGCTGCTGCTGGTGCTGGTCGCCGGTGCCGGCGTGCTCGCGGTACTGCAGGATGCGCTCGCGCTCGCCGTGCTCGGCATCCTCGCCGGCTTTTCCGCGCCGGTGCTGATCGCGACCAGCAGCGGCAACCACGTCGCGCTGTTCTCGTACTACGCGCTGCTGAACCTGGCGATCTTCGCGATCGCCTGGGTCAAGCCGTGGCGCGCGCTGAACCTGCTCGGCTTCTTCGCCACCTACGCGATCGGCACCGCCTGGGGCGTGCTGCGCTACGAGCACGCGCTGTACGCGAGCACCGCGCCGTTCCTGGCGCTGTTCTTCGCGATCTACCTGGCGATCCCGATCCTGTACGCGTGGCGCCAGGAGCCGCAGCGGCGCGACCTCGTGGACGGCACGCTGGTGTTCGGCAATCCGCTGTTCGCGTTCGCGCTGCAGGCGGCACTGCTCGACGGCGAACGCCTGCCGCTGGCGTACTCGGCGCTGCCGCTGGCGCTGGTCTACGCGCTGCTCGCGGCCTGGCAGCGGCCGCGCCGGCGCGTGCTCGGCGAGTCGTTCGCGGTGCTCGCGGTCGGCTTCGCCACGCTGGCCGTGCCGCTCGCGTTCAGCGCGCGCGTCAGCGGCTGCACGTTCGCGCTCGAGGGCGCCGCGCTGGTCTGGCTCGGCCTGCGCCAGCAGCGGCGCTTGCCGCAGGTCAGCGGCCTCGTGCTGCAGGCGCTCGCCGCCGGTGCGTTCGTGCTGGCACTGGCGTCCAACGGCGCCGACCAGGTGCCGGTCGCGAATGGCACCTTCCTCAGCGCCGTGCTGATCGCCGGCGCGGCGTTCGTCAGCGCGTGGCTGTACCGCCGCGCCGGCGCGCCTGCGCCGCTCGCGCTGCCGCTGTACCTGTGGGGCCTGGCCTGGTGGCTCGGCGCCGGCCTGCGCGAGATCGACCGCTTCGTGCCGGACGACCGGCAACCGCCGGCGCTGCTCGCGCTCGCCGCGCTGACGGCGGCGCTGGCCGCGCTCGCGGCGCGCCGCACGCGCGCGGCCGCACCGGCATGGACGGCCGCGCTCGCACTCGCCAGCGGCACTGTGCTGGTGCTGCTGTTCGCCGCGGCCGAGGCGCGCCCGTTCGCCGGCTGGGGCCTGGCCGCATTCGCGGCCTACGCCGCGGCCGGCGTGTTCGCGCTGCACGCGCTGCGCGCGGCCGCGCTGGCGCCGGTCCGCATCGCGCAACTGGGCTGGCTGTGGAGCTGGACGCTCGCGCTCGCGCTCGCGCTGCGCCAGTTCGCCGGCGATGCACAGCTCGGCGCCGGCTGGCGCGACGCGCTCACGCTGGCACCCGTACTCGCCGCGTGGGCGCTCGCGCTGCTGCGCCCGGCCTGGCTGGCGCCGCCGCTGGCCGCGCGCTTCGCCGAACTGCGCGGTCCCTTGCTGCTGTCGCAGGCGCTGCTCGCGGCGCTCGCGTTCGCGCTGCTGCTCGGCCATGCCGGCGCCAGCACGCCGCTGCCGTGGCTGCCGCTGCTCAATCCCGTCGAGCTCGCGCAGCTCGGCGCGCTCGCCTGCGCCGCACGCTGGTTGGCCGATCGCGATGCGCCGGTCGACCTCATCCCCAAGCGGCCGCTGATCCTCGCGGCAGCCGGCTTCGCGTTCGTCACCGCGGCGACGCTGCGCGGCGCGCACCAGCTCGGCGGCGTGCCGTGGGACGGCCAGCTGTGGTCGTCGAACCTCGCGCAGACCGCGCTGACCGTGGTCTGGAGCGTGCTCGGCGTGCTCGGCTGGGTGACCGGATCGCGCCGCGGCCGACGCGCGCTGTGGCTGGCCGGCGCGCTGCTGATGGGCGTGGTGCTGGCCAAGCTGCTGCTGGTCGACCGCACGCATCTGGGCAACCTGTTCGGCATCGCCTCGTTCATCGCCTACGGCCTGCTGTGCACGGTGATCGGCTACTTCGCGCCGGCGCCGCCGCGCGCCGGCGCGAACGGGGCCTCGGCATGAGCGCACGCACCGTTCTGATGGCCGCCGGTTTGCTTGCGGCACGCGGCGCCGCAGCCGGCACGCCGGCCGACTATGCGGTCACGTTCGCGCTCGACACGCCCGACGCGGCCGCCAGCGCGTGGACGGTCGAGCTGACGCCGGACGTCCACGCCTGGCTGCAGGACGCGGCGCTGCGCGACCTCGAGGTCTTCAACGCAGCCGGCCAGCCGGTGCCGTTCGCGCGGCTCGCCACGCCGGCGGAGCGGCCGCGTACACAGGCCGTCGCGCTGCCGCTGCTGGCGCTGCCGCCAGTCAAGGCCGCCGGCGCCAACGATCTGCGCCTGGTCATCGAGCGCGACGCCGCCGGCCGCCTGCGCCGCCTCGATGCCGGCGAGCAGGCCGCGCCGGCGAGCGGTGGCACGCGCGACTGGCTGCTCGACGCCAGCGCCCTGGCGCAGCCGATCGAGCGCCTCGAACTGGGCTGGAACGCACCCGCCACCGGCGTGGTCGCGCGCTTTCGCGTCGAGGCCGGCGACGACCTGCAGCACTGGCGCGAAGTCGGCAGCGGCAGCGTGCTCGCGCTCGCGCTCGAACAGGATGGTGCGCGGCTCGACAAGCGCGACCTCGCGCTGGACGCGGCGCGCGCGCCCTACCTGCGCCTGCAGCGGCTCGACGACGGCCCCGAGCTGAATGGGCTGCACGTGCAGGCGCACACGGTCGAGCGCGGCCCGGCCGCGCCGGCACGGGCATGGCTCGAGGCGAGCCATGCGGCGACCGGCCCCGACGCGGCGGCCGGATCGTTCGACTACATCCTGCCGGCCGCGCTCGCGGTCGAGGCCGCGCGGATCGAGCTGGCCAGCGACAACGCGCTCGCGCCACTCACGCTGGCCGCGGGCGCCAACGGCGCCAGCGCCTGGCGCGAGCTCGCGCGCGTCACCGCGTTCCGGCTGCGCCTCGGCGACGAGCGCGTGTTCAACGACGAGGTCGCATTCGGCCCGGGCGTGCCCGTGCGCATGCTGCGCCTGACACCGGCGGTGCCGCTGGCGGCACCGCCGCGCCTGCAGCTGGCCTGGCAACCGGAGCGTTTCGTGTTTCTCGCCGAGGGCGACGGGCCGTACCGGCTCGCCGCCGGCAGCGCGCGCGCGCGGCGCGCCGATTACCCAATCGAGGCCGCGCTGGCCGGGCTGCGCGCGAAGCTCGGGCGCGACTGGCAGCCGCCGCTGGCCAGTCTGGGAGCAGCGCAGGAGAGCGCCGGCCAGACCGCGCTGACACCGCCACCGGCGCCGATCCCATGGCGGCGCTGGCTGCTGTGGGCGGTTCTGGTCGCCGGCGCGGCCGCGGTCGGCGGCTTCGCGCTCAGCCTGCTGCGCGAGCGGCGCTGACGCCGGCCGCGGGCGCATCCTGCGCGCGTGCGCCGAGCGCCGCGCCGTACAGCGCGAGCAGCCACCAGAACCACAGGCCCCACCACGCCGAGTAAAACGCCAGGTGCGTGTTCAGCGGAAAGCACATCGCGACCAGCGCCAGGCCCGGCGCCAGCGCGCGTTCGCGTGCGGCCGTATCGGCGCGCCACCACGCGCGCAAGGCGAAGCCGGCGCCGGCGAGCCAGCCCAGCAGGCCGATCAGGCCGGTCTCGCTGAGCACTTCCAGCACGATCTGGTGCGCATGCGACGCGCCGGTTTCGCCGGCCATATCGACGAAGCGGTCGGCCGGCGCCGCATACTGCGGATAGGCATAGCGGAAGCCGCGCACGCCGACGCCGGTCAGCGGATGCGCGGCGCTCATCGCCAGCGCGGTGCGCCAGATGCTCAGCCGCCCGGCCGCGGCTTCGTCGACCGCCGCCTCGGTGCCCTGCAGCGCGAGCAGGCTGCGCTCGATGCGCGCGCCGAAGCGCGCCGAGTCCTTCAGCGCGAGCGCGCCGATCGCACCGAGCGCGAGCGCGAACAGCGCCGCGATGCCGAGAAAGTGGCGCCAGTCGTGCGTCTCGCGCCAGGCCAGCAGCACGCCGACCAGCGCGTACGACAGCCACGCCGCGCGCGAGCCGGCCAGCAGGATCGGGCCGGCCAGCACGATGAACGCGACGATGAGCCCGCGCAGACCGAAGCGCGCGCGCGCCGCGAGCAGCCCGAACGGCGCCAGCGTCGCCAGCACCGGACCGAGCTTGAGGTTGCCGGCGCCGAGGATGCCGGACACGCGCTCGGCCTCGGCCGGGCCGCCGAGGCTGTAGCCGGTCGCCATCTGCACGTACGCATCGAGCGCCCACAGCGCGGTCACCAGCGCGACCGCGTCGCGCAGCGCCGGCCAGCACGCCGCATCGCGCAGCGCCCACGTCGCGAACAGCGCGAACGGCAGGAAGCGCAACGTGGTCGCCGCGGTCGACCAGGTCTTGCCCGGCTCCACCGCGCCGAGGCCCGACAGCAGCGCCGGCAGCCAGTAGCAGGCGAACAGCGCCAGCAGGAGCCGCGGCGCCGGCGCGCGCAGGTCGATGCGCCGCCGCGCCAGCAGCACCAGCCCGGCGAGTGCGCCGAGCGTGAACGGCAGCTCGGCGCCGCGGCCGACAGGCAGCACGACCAGCACGGCGAGGACCAGCACCATCGGCCAAGGCGCCGCAGGCGCGACAGACGTCCGCTTCACGGGATTTCCTGCAGGAGGAGTGCAGGCATTCTAACCGGCGCTCCGCGACCGGAGCCGGCGCGACGCCGGTCGCACGGGTGCTCCTACCCCCGGCCCTCAGCCCGCGGCTCCAGTCCCGCCACCTCTTCATACAAGCGCAGCGTCGCCTGCTGCATGTCGATGAGGCGATAGCGCGACAGCGGCGCGATCGGCGGTGCCGCGCGCAGCAGTTCGGCGGCGCGCTCGACCAGGCGCTGGCGGTCGCCGACCGGCGCGCGGCCGGCCGGGTAAAGGTCGGCGAGCAGTTCGCCGACGCCGCCATGGTCGTAGCCGAGCACCGGCCGGCACAGCGCGAGTGCCTCGACCACGGTGCGGCCGAACGATTCGGGCTTGTTCGACAGCTGCAGCACCAGCGCGGAGATCGCATAGATGTCGCGCACGTCGTCGCGCTGCGTGCTGATCGCGATGCGGTCGGCGACGCCGCGCGCTGCGGCGAGTTGCTCGAGTTCGGCGACGTAGGCCGCGCGCCCGTCCTGGCGCGCGCCGAGCAGCAGCAGGCGCGTGTCGATGCCGCGCGCCTTCAGCGCCGCGACCAGCTCGATCGCATCGGCATGGCCCTTCAGGCGCGTGCCGCGGCCGGGCAAGGTCAGCAGCGGCGCACCGGCAAGCTGCGCGAACTCGGCGAAGAACCACTCGCGCCACGAGTTGTCGGGCAGGTAGCCGTAGGGAAAGTCGTCCGGCTCGACGCCGCGCGGGATCACCACCAAGTGCGCCGGGTCGGTGCGCGGATAGTTCGACAGCAGGTAATCGCGCACGGTGTTCGACACGCAGATCACGCGCTCACCACGCGCCATGATCGCGCTGTAGCGGCCGGGACTGTTGAGGCCGTGCGCGGTAGTGACGAAATGCGGCCGTGGCGACAGGCCGCGCAGCGCGAGCCAGCCAACCCAGGCCGGCATGCGCGAACGCGCATGCACGATGTCCGGTCGCTCGCGCCGGATCAGCGCGCGCAGCCTGGGCACCTGGGCGAGGGTGGCCAGCGACTTGGCGCCGATCGGCAGCTCCACGTGCTCGCTGTCCTCCTGCAGCAGCTGGCGCACCATGCGCCCGCCGGCCGAGACGACCAGCGAGCGGTGGCCCGCCGCAACCAGCGCACGGCCGATCTCCAGCGCCGAACGCTCGGCGCCGCCCGCCTCGAGGGCGGGGACCAGCTGCAGGACGGTCAGGCGCCGCGACGGCATCGGCGCGTCAGGCGACCAGGTCGTATTCGGCGCTGCAATACGGGCACTTGGCGTGGCCGCCCTGCTCGGCGATCGGCAGGTAAACCTTCGGATGCGAGTTCCACAGCGACATCGCCGGCATCGGGCACGACAGTGGCAGGTCGGCCGCGGTCACCTGGTAGCGGTGTTCGGCGTTGGCGGGAATGCGGGCTTCCGCCGCGGGGTTGGGGCGAGACATGCGCTACTCCGTCTACGGGAAATTGCGGGTAATCCGGCATTTTACCAGCACAACGCGTGCCAGCCCGTTGCCGAAGCATGCGTGATGCACATCACGGCGGGGTCGCCAACTGGCTGCGACGCGATGTCGCAGCATCTGTCCTAGAATGCCGCCGGCTGCATTCAACCACTTAGCGAGGGAGGGGCCGATGGACATCAACAAAGTGATCGCGCGCGCCAAGGCGATCCTGCTGACACCGAAGACCGAATGGCCGGTGATCGCCGGCGAGCCGGCCACTGTCAGCGACCTGTACAAGAATTACATCATGATTCTGGCCGCGATCCCGGCCGTATTCGGCTTCATCAAGGGTACGCTGATCGGCTACGGCGCGTTCGGCATCCACGTGCGCACGCCGTTCGGCAGCGGACTGGCCGCGGCGATCGTCGGCTATGCGCTGAGCCTGGCGCTGGTCTACGTGATGGCGCTGATCATCGACGCTCTGGCGCCGAGCTTCGGCGGCCAGAAGAACCCGCTGCAGGCGCTCAAGGTGACCGCCTACGCCTACACCGCGAGCTGGGTCGCCGGCATCGGCCAGATCATCCCGGGCCTGGGCTGGCTGATCGCGATCGCCGGCGCGGTCTACGGCATCTACCTGTTCTACCTCGGCCTGCCGGTGCTGATGAAGGCGCCGCAGGAAAAGGCCGCCGGCTATACCGCGGTCAGCATCATCATCGCGATCGTGCTCGGCTGGATCCTCGCGCTGATCGTCGGCGGCATCGTCGGCACCGGCGCGCTGATGAGCGGCACGCAGTTCGGCAGCACCAGCGACGTGACGATCGACAAGGACAGCGCACTCGGCAAGCTCGATGCATGGAGCAAGAAGATGGAAGCGGCCGGCCAGCAGATGGAGGCGGCGCAGAAGTCCGGTGATGCGAAGGCGCAGCAGGAAGCGCTCGGCAAAGTGATGGGCACCGCGCTCGGCGGCGGCGACCAGGTCGAGGCGCTGGCGCCGGACCTGCTCAAGCCGTTCGTGCCGGAGACGCTGGCCGGCCTCAAGCGCACCGACTTCTCGGCCGAACGCAACGGCGCGATGGGCATGCAGATCTCCGAGGCGCATGCGACCTACGCGGATGACGGGGGGCGCAGCCTGCGCCTGGAAGTGACCGACATGGGCAGCGCCAAGGGCCTGATGGCGCTGGCCGGCTGGGCGGGCGTCGAGAGCGACCGCACGACCGAGCACGGCTACGAGAAGACCTACAAGCAGGGTGGCCGCCTGGTCCACGAGCAGTGGGACGACCAGAACAAGGACGGCGAGTACAGCATCGTGCTCGGCGACCGCTTCACGGTGAAGCTGTCGGGCAACGCGGACAGCATGGACGCGCTCAAGGCCGCCGTCGCCGGCCTCGACCTCGCCGGCCTCGAGTCGCTCAAGAACCAGGGCGTCAAGAAGGGCTGAGCGCCCGCGCGACGCTTGGATGCAGGAGCGGCTTCAGCCGCGATGCTTTTTGAGGGCCGAGCGCCGAGGGCCGGGGCCGAAAAGCTCAAGGCATCGCGGCTGAAGCCGCTCCTACGACAATGCAACAACGCGCTCCGCACACTGCGGAGCGCGTCCCACAAGCGACGTCAGCTCTTCGCCTTGGTCGCCTCGGCGAACGCCTTGGCCTCGATGCCTTCGGTCGTGATGTGGATCTTGATGTCGTCGCTGACCATCGGCACGTACTTGCTGATGCCGAAGTCCGAGCGCTTGACGGTCACGCTCGCGTCGAAGCCGGCCACCGGCGCCTTCCACATTGGATGATCGGCGACCTTGTTGACCGTCACGTCGAGCACGACCGGCTTGGTCACGCCGTGCAGCGTCAGGTCACCGGTGACCTTGAGCTTGTTCGGGCCGGCGCCCTTCTCGACCTTGGTGCTGGCGAAGGTCGCATCCGGGTACTGCGCCACGTCGAAGAAGTCCGCACTCTGCAGGTGCTCGTCGAGCTTGGACACGTTGCTGTTGATGCTGGCGAGCGGGATCGTGACCTTGACCGTGGCCTTGGTCGGGGCGGCCTGGTCGTAGTCGAGCGTGCCCTCGATCGTGCGGAACTGCGCGGTCGGGTTCGAGTAGCCGAAGTGGTTCCAGCTGAACACGACCTGCGTGTGGCCCGGATCGAGCGTGTAGGTGGCGGCGAAGGCCGGCGCGGCAACGAGCGTGAGTGCTGCGGCAAGGGCAAGGCGACGGAGCATGGAAGGTCCTCTCGGAAAGTTGGGCGGATGGACGGCGCGCGCAGGCGGATTCACCGGGGAGTGCGCTGCGCGCCGGCGCAAAGGGAAGCGCCGGTGCGGACGGGAGAATGTGGACCGCGCAACGATCGGGCAAGGCGCGTCGGCAGGAAACAGCGTTTCCGCAATGTGAACAATCGCGCGGCGTCGCGTCGACGTCGCGCGTGCATTACGCTGCGGCGACGATGGCCGACACGACCCTTCCCACCTGCTGGGCGATCAGCGACGGCGCCGCCGGCAACGAGCGCCAGGCGCTCGCGCTCGCGCGCGCGCTTGGCCTGGCGCCGCGCGTGCTGCGCCTGCGCCTGCGCGAACCGTGGGCCAGCCTGGCGCCGCGCCTCACGCTCGGCGCGCGCGGCGCGCTGCTCGACGAACACGGCGCACCGCTGGCGCCGCCGTGGCCGGACCTCGCGATCGGCTGTGGTCGCCGCGCCGCGCTGGCGACACGCCTGCTGCGCGCGTGGAGCGGCGGCGCGACGTTCGGCGTGCAGATCCTCGATCCGCGCATCGACACGCGCGCGTTCGACCTCGTGATCGCGCCGCAGCACGACCGCGTCGCCGGCGCGAACGTGCTGCACACGATCGGCGCGCTGAACCCGGTCGACGCCGACTGGCTCGCCGCCGGCCGCATGCGATTCGCGCGCTTCGGCACGCTGCCAGCGCCGCGCACGGCGGTGCTGATCGGCGGTTCGAACCGCGCGCAACGACTGGACCGCGCCTACTTCGACGCGCTGCTCGAGCGACTCGCCGCGCGCCATGCGAGCGAAGGCGGCAGCTTCCTCGTCAGCGTCTCGCGGCGCACGCCGGCACCGCTGGCGGCGCACCTGCGTGGCGCATTCGCGGCGCTGCCCGGCGTGTTCTGGGGCGGTGCGCCGGACGGCGAAAATCCGTACGCGGGCTTCCTCGCGTGGTCCGACCGCCTCGTCGTCACGCCGGACTCGGTCAACATGCTGAGCGAGGCCTGCGCGACCGGCAAGCCGGTCTACACGTTCGCGCCGCGCCCGATCGGCGGCAAGCTCGCCGCGTTCCATGCCGAACTCGTCGCCAGCGGCCACCTGCGCCGGCTCGACGACTCCGCGCCCGCGCCACAGCCGCCACCGCTCGCCGAGACCGCGGCGATCGCCGAGCTGGTGCGGCAGCGCTGGCGTACCCACCCGGCGCCGTAGGAGCGCTGCAGGCGCGACCGTGCTCGTGCCGCGACCGGGCCGCCCCGTCGCGGCTGCGCCGCTCCTGCGGCAGGCGGCACGACACGCCCGGGACTTTCGACCCATCCCGCCGCGTACCGCATCGCCTATGCTCGGCGGGTTTATCCCCGGAGTCCGCCATGCCCTCGCCACGCCTCACCGCCCTCGCCGCCTGCATCACGCTCGCCTGCGCCTCCGTCCACGCCGCCGACGCGCCCAAGTGGGACGTCAGCGCCGCGCACGGCCCGACCAAGACGATCAAGTTCACGACCGACGAGGGCACGTGGATGGACCTGGACGTCAGTCCGGACGGCAAGAGCATCGTGTTCGACCTGCTCGGCGACCTCTACCTGCTGCCGATCGAGGGCGGCACCGCGAAGCGCCTGACCTCCGGCCCGGCCTGGGACGTGCAGCCGCGCTTCTCGCCGGACGGCAAGGAAATCGCGTTCACCTCCGACCGCGGCGGCGGCAACAACCTGTGGCGCATGCCGGTCGCCGGCGGCGCGCCGGCGCAGGTCAGCAAGGAAGACTTCCGCCTGCTCAACAACCCGGCGTGGACGCCGGACGGCGAGTACCTGGTCGGCCGCAAGCACTTCACCGGCGAGCGTTCGCTCGGCGCCGGCGAGCTGTGGATGTACCACAAGGCCGGCGGCGCCGGCCTGCAGCTGACCAAGCAGAAGAACGACCAGCAGGACCTCGGCGAGCCGGCGGTCAGCCCGGACGGCCGCTACGTCTACTACTCCGAGGACGTCACGCCGGGGCCGTACTTCGAATACAACAAGAACCCGCACGCGGTGATCTACGCGATCAAGCGCCTCGACCGCCAGACCGGCGAGACGCAGACGATCGTCGCGACGCCGGGCGGCGCGGTGCGCCCGCAGCCCTCGCCCGACGGCAAGTCGCTCGCGTTCGTCAAGCGCGTGCGCGAGAAGAGCGTGCTGCACCTGGTCGACCTCGACTCCGGCGACGTGCGCCCGCTGTGGGACGGCCTGTCGCACGACATGCAGGAGGCGTGGGCGATCTTCGGCCCGTACGCGAACTTCGCCTGGACACCCGATTCGAAGAACCTCGTGATCTGGGCGCAGGGCAAGCTCTGGCGCGTCGATGCCGACAAGGGCACGCCGACGCAGATCCCGTTCAGCGCCGCGGTCGAGCAGACCGTCGCGCAGCCGCTGCGCTTCGAGCAGACGCTCGAGCGTGACACGTTCGCGCCGAAGATGATCCGCGACGTCGCGACCAGCCCGGATGGCAAGACGCTGGTGTTCCACGCGGTCGGCCACCTGTGGAGCAAGGCGCTGCCGGCCGGCGCGCCGCAGCGCCTGACCGGCGACGCCGCCTCGTTCGAGTACCAGCCCGCGTTCAGCCCGGATGGCAGGAAGCTGCTCTACACGACCTGGTCCGATGCCAGGCAGGGCACGCTCGTCGAGCGCGACCTCGCCAGCGGCCAGGTCCGCACACTGACCGCCAAGCCCGGCTTCTACTACGGCCCGCGCTACTCGCGCGACGGCAGCCGCATCGTCTACGCCAAGACCGCCGGCGGCTCGATCACCGGAAACCTCAACGCCGGCGAAGCCGGCATCTACGTGATGCCGGCCGGCGGCGGCGCGGCCAAGCGCATCGCCAAGTCCGGCAGCGATCCGCAGTTCTCGGCCGACGGCAGCCGCGTGTTCTACCTGGTCGGCGGCGGCCTGAAGAAGAAGCTGATGAGCGTGGGCCTGAACGGCGAGGAGCCGCGCGAGGTGTTCGACCTCAAGTACGTCGACTTCGTCAACGTCAGCCCGGACGGCAAGTGGGTCGCGTTCACGGAACTCTTCAACGCCTATGTCGCGCCGATGCCGCAGACCGGCGGCGCGATCGAGCTCAGCAAGGACTCCAAGGCGATCCCGGTCACGCCGGTCAGCAAGGATGTCGGCTCGTACCTGCACTGGGCGGCCGATTCCAACGCGCTGCACTGGATGGTCGGCCGCAACTACCACACGCGCGACCTCAAGGACGCGTTCGCGTTCGTGCCAGGCGCGCCGAAGGAGCTGCCCAAGCCCGGCAGCGACAAGGGCATCGACGTCGGCCTCACCGTGCCGATGGACCGCCCGGCCGACACGTTCGCGTTCACGCACGCGCGCATCATCACGATGAAGAACGCGCAATCGGGCGAGCAGGAGGTGATCGAGGACGGCACGCTCGTCGTCGAAGGCGACACAATCAAGGCGGTCGGCACGAACGTCGCGATCCCGGCCAACGCGAAGGTCATCGACGCCAGCGGCAAGACGATCGCCCCGGGCTACGTGGATGCGCACGCGCACGCGAACCACTTCTTCACCGGCGTGGTGCCGCAGGCGAACTGGGCCTACTACGCGAACCTGTCGTTCGGCATCACCACCATGCATGATCCGTCGGCGACGACCGAGACCGTGTTCTCGCAGGCCGAACTGGTCAAGGCCGGCACGCTGGTCGGCCCGCGCGTGTTCTCGACCGGCACGATCCTGTACGGCGCCGACGGCGACTTCAAGGCGGTGGTCAACTCGCTCGACGACGCGCGCGCGCACCTGCGCCGCATGCAGGCGAACGGCGCGTTCAGCGTGAAGAGCTACAACCAGCCGCGCCGCGAGCAGCACCAGCAGATCAACCAGGCCGCGCGCGAGCTCGGCATGCTGGTCGTCGAGGAAGGCGGCTCGACGCTCAACCACAACCTGCCGATGATCCTCGACGGCGTCACCAGCATCGAGCACAACCTGCCGGTCGCGCCGCTGTACAGCGATGTGATCAACCTGTGGAAGCAGACCGACGTGCGCAACACGCCGACGCTGGTGGTGAACTACGGCGGCCTGTCCGGCGAGTACTACTGGTACGCGCGCGACAACGTGTGGGAGGACAAGAAGCTGAACCGCTTCTTCCCGCGCGAGACGCTCGACGCACGCTCGATCCGCCGCGAGACCGCGCCGGAATGGGACTACTACTACAAGGAAGTCGGCGCAGCGGCGAAGAAGCTGCGCGATGCCGGCGTGAAGATCCAGACCGGCGGCCACGGCCAGCTGCAGGGCCTGTCGCTGAATTGGGAGATCTGGATGCTCGCGCAGAGCGGCTTTTCCAACTGGGAAGCGCTGCGCGCGGCGACCTTCGACGGCGCCGATATGCTGGGCCTGTCCAAGCAGCTCGGCTCGCTCGAGCCCGGCAAGCGCGCCGACTTCGTCGTGCTGAACTCCAATCCGCTGGAGAACATCCGCGCCACCATCGACACGCGCTACGTCGCGGTCAACGGCCGCGTGTTCGACGTCGACGCGGACATGGCCGAAGTCGCAGGCCTTGGCCGCAAGGCGCCGGAGTTCTATTGGCAGCGCCACCGCGACGGCCGTAGCTTCGGCATCGAGTTCGGCCCGACCGCAATGTGCCACTGCCCGAAGTCGGGCACGCTGCACGTGCACTGAAGTCGCGCATCGCGGCGCACGGATCCCGCCCTCCCTCGTGCGAGGGAGGGCGGAATCTGCGCAGGACTGCCCATTTGCGTCAGAGTTTGACGCCGACTCCTGATTCTTTGGCGCGGCTGCATCCGAATACGACAGAGCGCCGTATCACAGGGGGCGGAACATTCTGCTTACCACGTCTCACATTATCTTTGTATTTAGCAGGCTGTTGAGAAGCCCCCACGATCCGTGACAATCATAGTCTCGATCAATGATGGGGCGTG
>JAACZU010000027.1 GCA_009996615.1 Rhodanobacteraceae bacterium
GTCGTCGAGGCGGCCGAAGTTCGGCTCGGCGCGTTCGCGCGTCGCGCCGGCCGGCGGCGGCGTCAGCGCGGCGAACGACTCGAGCGGCGGCGTGCGCGCTTCCGGCCGCGCCGACATCGGCGGCGGCGCAGCCGCGGCCAGGTCCGGCAGCGCGCCGTCGGCGCGCCGGCGCTCGATCTCGGCGATCGCGGCGGCGACCTCGTCGCCGGTCTGGAAGCGGTCCTCCGGCTGCTTGGCGAGCAGGCGCGCCAGCAGCGGCTGCAGCGCGGCCAGCGGCGCGGGCAGCTGCGGCAGCGGTTCGGTCAGGTGCTTGATGCCGATCGCGAGCGAGTCGTCGGCGTGGTACGGCACGCGTCCGACCAGCAGCTCGTGCAGCACGATGCCGAGGCTGTAGAGGTCGGCGCGGCCATCGATCTCGTTGCCACGCGCCTGTTCCGGACTCATGTAGTGCGGCGTGCCGACCACCGCGCCGGTGCGCGTCATGCTGGCGGTGGCGTCGAGCGCGCGCGCGATGCCGAAATCGGTCAGCACGGCCGAGCCATCGTCACGCAGCAGTATGTTGTCCGGCTTGACGTCGCGGTGGACGAAGCCCTTCGCGTGCGCGTAGGCCAGCGCACCGGCGATCTCGCGCACCACGCGCAGCGCGAACGCGACGTCGCGGCCGCGGCCGTCGCGCGGCAGCACCGCGCCGCCGGCCAGGTACTCCATCGCGATGTAGTGGTAGTCGCCGGCACGACCGACGTCGTGGATGCCGACGACGTGGCGATGGTGCAGTCGCGCGGCGATGCGCGCCTCGCGCAGGAAGCGCTCGCCGAAGTTCGGGTCGGCCAGCAGCGCCGGCGACATGACCTTGAGCGCGACCTCGCGGTCGACCGACTCCTGCACGGCGAGGTACACCGTGGCCATGCCGCCGCGCCCGAGCTGGCGCAGCAGGCGGTAACCGGGAATCTCGATCACGTTGGAGTCTCTTCGCCTCGACCTGCCGCGTGGCAGGCGGAAGTCTTTCGAGCGCGGCAGGATAGCATCATGGGGCCTCAGCCAATCCGCCGCGCCTCGATCACGTTCGGCACCGCGAGCAGCTGCGCGAGCAGGCCGCTCAACTGGCCGAAGTCGCCCACGCGCAGCGTGTAGCCCATCTCGGCGATGCCCTGGCGCGCGTCGACACGCGCGGTGGCGGCGACGACGTGCGCGTTGGCCGCGGCGATGGTGTTGCTGACGTCCTTGTGCAGCCACTTGCGGTCGTAGCCGCGCACGACGATGTCGACTTCGTAGGCCTGCGCGCGGCGCTTGCCCCATTCGACCGCGATCACGCGGCTGGCGTCGCGTTCGCGCAGCTTGGCCAGCTGGCGGCAATCGGCGCGGTGCACCGACACGCCGCGCCCGCGCGTGATGTAGCCGGCGATCGCATCACCCGGCAGCGGCTGGCAGCAGCGCGCGAGTTGGTTGAGCAGGTTGCCGACGCCCTCGATCACGATCGCGCCCTGCTCGGCGGCGGCCGGGCGCGGCGGTGCGGCCGGCTCGGGCGCCTCGACGCGCGGCGTGGCCAGCTCGTGCAGCGCGCGCGCGAGCTGGCCGGTGCTGACGTCGCCGAGCGCGAGCGCCTCGAGCAGCTCGTCGTGGTTCTTCAGCTGGAAGCGCTCGGGCAGGCCGTCCAGGCTCGGCGGCTGCAGCGCCAGGCGCTTGAGCTCGCGCTCGAGCACGGCGCGGCCGGCGGCCAGGTTCTGCGCCAGGTCGATGCGCTTGAACCAGGCGCGCACCTTCTCGCGCGCGCGGTGCGTGGTCAGGAAGCCGTGTTGGGTGGACAGCCAGTCGCGGCGCGGCTCAATGGTCTTGCCGGTCAGGATCTCGACGCGGTCGCCGCTGGCCGGCCGGAACGACAGCGGCACGATGCGGCCATTGACCTTGGCGCCACGGCAGCGGTGGCCGACGTCGGTATGGATCGCGTAGGCGAAGTCGAGCACGGTCGCCTCGCGCGGCAGGTCGACGACCTGGCCCTTTGGCGTCAGCAGGTAGACGCGATCCTCGATCACCTCGGTGCGGAAGCCGGCCAGCAGCGCATCGTCGTCGCGCGCTTCCTTGCTGTCGAGCAGCTGGCGCATCCAGGCGATCTTGCGCTCGAAGCTCGCATCGGCGCCCGCACCGCCGGCGCTGCCTTCCTTGTAGCGCCAGTGCGCCGCGACGCCGAGCTCGGCGTGCCGGTGCATGTCCTGCGAGCGGATCTGCACCTCCAGCGTCTTGCCGGCGGGGCCGATCACCGCGGTGTGCAGCGACTGGTACTGGTTGCCCTTGGGGCGCGCGATGTAGTCGTCGAACTCGCCCGGGATGCACGGCCACAGCGTATGCACGACGCCGAGCGCGGCGTAGCAGGCGGCGACGTCGTCGACCAGCACGCGCAAGGCACGCACGTCGTAGAGCTCGGAGAACTCCAGGCCCTTGCGCTGCATCTTGCGCCAGATCGAATAGATGTGTTTCGGCCGCCCGGCGATCTCGGCATGCAGGCCGGCCTTGGCCAGCGCCGCGCCGAGCTGCTGCTTCGCGTCGGCGATCCACGCCTCGCGGTCGCCGCGGCGCTCGTCGAGCAGGCGCGCGATGCGGCGGTACACATCCGGCTGCAGGAAGCGGAACGCGAGGTCCTCCAGTTCCCACTTGAGCTGCCAGATGCCAAGCCGGTTGGCCAGCGGCGCATGGATGTCGGCGGTGAGCTGGGCCAGCGCGCGCTGCTCGACCTCCGGCGCCTGCGTGGCGGCGCGCATGCGCACGAGCTGGCGCGCGAGCAGGATGAACACGACGCGCAGGTCGCGGATGATCGCCAGCAGCAGGCGGCGCAGGCCCTCGTTGCTGCCGGCGTGGCCGCGCGCGGCATACAGCGACCACACGCGTTCGGCCGCCTGCTGGCCGTCGACGAGGGCGCGCACGCCGGCCGGGAACGCCGCCAGCACGGCCTCGTCGATCCCGCCGCGGCTGGTCATCAGGGTGTGCAGCAGGCAGGCCGCCTGCGCCTCTTCGTCGAGGCCGAGGCCGGCGAGCACGTCGAGGGTGGCGAACAGCTCCGGCTGCGCCTTCAGCCAGGCGGCGTTGCCGGCCAGCGTCGCGTCCGCGAGCGCGAGCCGGCAGGCGCGCAGCGCCACGCCGTCGGGCGATTCTCGCTCGAGCCGTGCGGCCCAGGCGGCGAGGGCCGGCAATGAAGCGACGGGATTCACGGTGGAAGGCATGGACGCGGCCGGCGTTGGCCATCGATGGCACACGCCGGGCCGGCGCAGGGAGCGCCGGCCTGCCGTCGCGAAGTGCGGCCGCCGGCCGCCGACGTCAATGCATCCAGTCGAATACGATGTTGCTCGGGAAGCCGAACACCACGTCGTCGCCGGTGAACGCGTTGCCGGTCTCATGGCGCACGACGTCCGGCGAGGCGAACACTGCCACCGCCGCGACCGGTGCGTTGACGGACGGCGGGCTGCCGGGGATGACGTCGCGCACGACCGCGATGTAGCGTGAGGTGGCCTTGAACTGCGCCGCGTCCAGCCCGATGCGCTCCTGGATGGTGCCGTTCGCGTTGCTGGTGAAGATCACCGCGGCATCGCTGCAGACGTTGGCTGTCAGCGAGCCGCTGGCCGGCAGCGCGCGCAGGAAGCAGTAGCTGGCGGTCGCGCCGAGGTAGTTCGAGTCGAACGCGTCGCGGATCGCGATGTCGACGGAACCGGCCGTGGGCGCACTGAAGCCGGTCGGAGCCTGCGGGAAGTTGCCGTTCGGCGGGCCGGATTGCGGACCGATGCGCGCATCGATGCGTGCCAGATACACGAACTTGCCGCCGGCCATGGCCGTCCACATCGTGGCCGCGCGCTGGCCCCAGGTCTCACCCGTCGCGGGCCGGACGCCGGTGGCGGCGGCGCACACCGAGGCCTCGCTGACCAGCGGCGTGTCCACGTTGAGATCGAGCGTGCACGGATCGGTCGGCACGCCGGGCAGCACGCTGTCGCCGTTCGGCGACCAGCCGTTGAAGGCTACGTCGGGTCGCCAGTTGACCATGCCGGCATAAAGCCGGTCGCGCGTCGGCACGAAGGCGTCCTGGAAGATCACGTCGCCATAGGGGCCATTCGGGTTGGCGGTGCCCTCCGAGGTGCGGACCGTGCAGGCCAGCGTGGATTCGACCGACAGCGTGTCGACCGGCTTGTTGACGCGCAGCATGCCGCCGCTGTAGCCCATCGACTGCACGTCGACCACCGACGGCAGCGTCCAGCGCGGCCGGCTCGGCGTCAGCTTCTTCGAGGAGGTCGGAATGGCCGGCCCCACGTTGGCGCACAGCAGGAAACCGTCGCTGGTGACCCTCAGATCGCTGACGTTGCTGTCGGTGGCGGCGTAGGAGAACGTCGACACGGCCAACGGCGCCTCGTCGTTGACCATCAGGGTGGGGCTCGTCTGGGCCGCTGCGATCATCGGGATGGATGCAGCCGCTCCTGCGAATACGCACCCTGCAAACTTCTTGGCTGGCGACATTCTCGGATTCTCTTTGCCTTCGTGAAATTTCGGTAAATTCGAATGCGCTCCGAAAGATTCAGCGATCATGCTGCTTCCAAAGCCCGTCCGGAGCAAAGCCGGCGGCGGCCATGCTACACTCAAACTGATCTGATTCTAAACGACTCGTGCGTCCCTACGCACCTGTTAACTTCGTGTAAGACAAGGATTTTTGCGGCTGCGGTCACACACCGCCGTCTGCCGAGCCGACCTATGCGCCCGATTTTCCGTCTTGTACCGATTTCCCTGCTCCTGACGCTGGCCAGCGCCGCCAGCGCCCAGACCTCCGCACCGACGCTGGAAGAACGCATGTCGCAGGCGGAATTCCATGCCGCCGGCCTCGACAAGCTGTCGCCCGAGGAACTGGCCCAGCTCAATGCCTGGCTGCATGCGCATGGCGGCGCGACCGCCACACCGCGCGGCAGCCACGGCAAACCCCTGTTCTATCCCGACGATGCCGATCGCGCGCCGGTCAACGCGCACATCGCCGGCACCTTCACCGGCTGGCGCGGCAAGACCGTGTTCCGCCTGGACAACGGCCAGGAATGGCAGCAGGCCGAATCGGGCAGCTACAACGCCGGCGAGTTCACCAACCCGGGCGTGACGATCAAGCCGATGATCCTCGGCAGCTGGCTGATGTCGGTCCAGGGCTGCGGCTGCAGCGTGCGCGTGCAAAGAATCAAATAGAGCGGACCATGCCCGCGACCCGACACTGCGGCGGGCGCGTGCAAAAGATCATGTAGGAGCGGGCCATGCCCGCGACCAGAGCCCTGTGGCAGCCGCCATGGGGTTGCGGGCATGGCCCGCTCCTACGCCCGCAAGCCTTCCACCAGCTTCGCGATCCGCTTCGGCGACACCGGTTCGGCGGTGCGCAGTTCCTGCGCGAACGTCGACACGCGCAGTTCCTCGATCGCCCAGCGCAGCTCGGCCAGCATCGCATCCTCGCCGCGCTCGGCGCGCAGCTTGAGGTAGTCGCGCCAGTAGCCCTGCAGTCCGAGCATGCGCGCCTGGTCGCGCGCCGGGTCCTGGCGCAGGCGCTCGGCGCGCAACTTCATCGCCTTCAGGTAGCGCGGAAACTGCGCCAGTCGGGCCTTGTCGACCTCGCGCAGGAAGCCCGGCGCGAGCAGATCGTCGAGCTGCTCGCGCAGGTCGTCGTAGTTCGCGCGCGCAAAGCCCATCAGCGGCGGCTGCAACAGCGGGCGCAACTCGGCGTAGGCGGCGATGATCGCCTCCGCCTGCTTGAGCCGCTCGACCGCGGCCGGGAACAGGCCACGCGCGATCGCTTCCCTGACATGTTCGAACGCGGCGCGCTGGCGCACGTCGAGGTCGTGCGCGGCGAACTGCTCATGCAGCGCCGCCTCCACCAGATCTTCGCGCAAAGCCTCGGCCGTGCCGATCCCCGCCCACTTCAGCATCAGCGCGTTGTTGAGCGGCAGTTGCCGCTTCGCCTGCTTGAGCCTGTCGGCGAGCGCGCGCCGCAGCAGCCGTTCGACGCCGCGGCGGTGCTCGGCCTGCGCCTCGTCGTGGCGCTCGAACACGCGCAGCGCGACCGTCTCGCCGAGATCGACCAGCGCCGGGAACGCGGTCAGGCCGCCGCTCGAGACGATGCTGGACGGGATGTCGTCGAAGTCGAACGCATCAACCTCGTCGCGCGTCAGCTCGACGTCGGCGCGGCGCGAGAACGCGGCGCGCGCGGCGCCGGTCCACTGCGCCTGGATCGCGGCGAGGTCGCGGCCTTCGGCCAGCACGGCGCCCTTGTCGTCCTGCACGCGCACGTTCATCGCCAGGTGCGACGGCAGCACCGCCTCGGCGAAATCGGCCGCGCCGACCGCCACGCCGGTGACGCGCTGCAGGTAGCGCGCGAGCGCGACGGCCAGCGACTCGTCGCGCGGCGCCTCGGCCTCGACGAACGCACGCGCGAAGTCCGGCGCCGGCACGAAGTTGCGGCGCAAGGCCTTCGGCAGGCCGCGGATCAGTTCGGCCACCTTCTCCGCAAGCAGCCCCGGCACCAGCCATTCGCAGCGCGCCGCCGGCAGTGCATTGACCAGCGCCAGCGGCACGTGCACGGTCACGCCGTCGGACGCATCGCCCGGCATGAAGCGGTAGGACAGGCGCAGCTTGTGGCTGGCGATGTGGAGCTCGGCCGGGAAGTCGCGCGCGCCGACCCCGGGCGACTCGCCGAGGACGTCGGCCAGCGACCAGTGCAGCGCGGCCTGCTCGGCCGGCGACGCCTTGCGGTACCACGCGTCGAGCGCGGCGCTGGTGTTGATGTCGGATGGCAGCTTGCCGGCGAAGAACGCGGCCAGTTCCTCGTCCGTGCGCAGCAGGCCGCTGCGCCGGCGCTTGGCCTCGATCTCGCGCGCCTGCGCGAGCACGCGCGCATTCGCGCGCACGAAGTCGGCGCGCGCGTCGATCTCGCCGCGCGCAAGCGCCTCGGTCAGGAAGATGCGGTGCGCCAGCGCCGGATCCTGGCGGCCGAACTGCACCGTGCGCTGCTCGACCAGGTTCAGGCCGAACAACGTGACCTGCTCATGCGCGACCACCGCGCCGCGCTTGCGCGACCAGTGCGCATCGCGCCAGCTCTTCTTGACCAGGTGCGCCGCCTGCTGCTCGATCCAGGCCGGCTCGACGCGCGCGCAAAGCATCGCGTAGACCTTGGCCAGATCGAGGATCTGCCCGGCCAGCAGCCACTGCGGCGCTGCCTTCGCGGTCACCGAACCGGGAAAGATCGCGAACTTGCGCTCGCGCGTGCCGCGGTACTGGCCGCGCTCGTCCTTGCGCCCGACCTGGGTCGGCCAGCCGGACAGCAGGCAGCGGTGCACGGCTTCGTACGCCGACGCGCTCAAGCTCTCCGCTTCAACGCTTGAGCCCTCCCCTTCAAGGGGGTGAGCCGGGCTTTCGATCGCGGCAGCCGGGCCGCGATCGCCGGCGAACGGCCGCACAGGGATGTGCGGACCGGACGCGCGAGCGCAGGATGCGCGAGGATTGGGCGGGGATGGTTTTTTGCTTGCGCGCCCGTCGCGTCGCTCCGGCGATGGCGCCGTCTGCCCCACCCTGCCCTTGACGGGCCGGGCGGCGGGCTGTGCCTCGCCGAGCGACCACCCCAGCTCGTCCGTCACCAGCACCAGCAGCTGCCGATGCAGCTCGCGCCATTCGCGCATGCGCAGGAACGACAGGAAATGCGCATGGCACCAGTCGCGCAGCTTCGACTGGGTCAGGTCCGCGTGCGCCTGGCTGTACGCGCTCCACAGCCGCAGCACGCCGAGGAAATCGGACTTCGGGTCGGCGAACTGCGCGTGCGCGGCGTCGGCCTGCGCGCGCGCGTCGGCCGGGCGCTCGCGCGGGTCCTGGATGCTGAGGAAGCTGGCCAGGATCAGCAGCTCGCGCAGCGCGCCGCGCGAGCGCGCCTCGATCAGCATGCGGCCGAGCGCGACGTCGATCGGCAGCCTGGCCATGGTGCGGCCGATCTCGGTCAGGCGTTTCTCGTCGTCGATCCCTCCCAGCTCAGCCAGGCGCCGGTAACCATCCGCAATCGCGCGCTCGCCCGGCGCCTCGACGAACGGGAACTCGGCCGGATCGCCGAGCTTCAAGGCGAGCATGCGCAGGATCACGCCGGCCAGCGACGAGCGCAGGATCTCCGGATCGGTGTAGCGCGGCCGCTGCGCGTAGTCGTCCTCGTCGTACAGGCGGTAGCACACGCCCGGACCGACGCGGCCGCAGCGGCCCTTGCGCTGGTCGGCGGCGGCCTGCGAGATCGGCTCGATGTGCAGGCGCTCGAGCTGCGTGCGCGGGCTGTAGCGCTTGACGCGCGCGGTGCCGGTGTCGATCACGTAGCGGATGCGCGGCACCGTCAGCGAGGTCTCGGCGACGTTCGTCGCGAGCACGATGCGCCGCTGCGGGCCCGGCTTGAACACGCGGTCCTGCTCCGCCGCGGACAGGCGCGCGTACAGCGCCAGCACCTCGGTCTCGCGGTACTGGCGCCGCGACAGCGCCAGGTGCGCGTCGCGGATCTCGCGCTCGCCGGGCAGGAACACCAGCACGTCGCCGCGCGGGTCCTCGGCGGTGATCTCGTCGGCGGCGGCGACGATCTGCTCGGAGAGGGAAAGGGAAAGGGGGTCAGAGTCACCTTTCCGACGACGGGGCTCGGATGAACGATCTGCGTCCGCGGAAAAGTGACTCTGACCCTCTTTCCCCCGCCAGCGCACCTCGACCGGATACGTGCGGCCCTCGACCTCGATCACCGGCGCACCGCCGAAATGCTGCGCGAAACGCGACGTATCGATCGTCGCCGAGGTCACGATCAGCTTGAGGTCTCGCCGCTTGGCGAGCAGGCGCTTGAGGTAGCCGAGCAGGAAGTCGATGTTGAGGCTGCGCTCGTGCGCCTCGTCGAGGATGATCGTGTCGTAGGCGGACAGCCACGGGTCCGACTGCGTCTCGGCGAGCAGGATGCCGTCGGTCATGAACTTGATCAGCGAGGCGTCCGAAACCTGGTCGCTGAAGCGCACCTGGAAGCCGACCAGCTGGCCGACCTCGCTGCCAAGCTCCGACGCGACGCGCCGCGCGACGCTGCGCGCGGCGATGCGGCGCGGCTGCGTGCAGCCGATCAGGCCGGCGGTGCCACGGCCGGCGGCGAGGCAAAGCTTGGGCAGCTGCGTGGTTTTGCCCGAGCCGGTCTCGCCGGCCAGCACGACGACCTGGTGCTGCCGGATCAGCGCGACGATCTCGTCGCTGCGCGCGGCGATCGGCAGCGATTCGTCGACGCGGATCGCCGGCACGCGCCCGGCGCGCGCGGCACGGCGGGAAGCCGAGGCCGCGATCGCCTCGCGCAGGCGCGCCAGTTCGGCGTCGGCCGGCGCCGCGCGCGCGCCGGACAGCCGGCGCCATTGCGCCAGCAGGCGGCCGAAGTCGCGCGCCATCACACCGTCGAGCGCGCTGCGCAGGGTTTGCAGATCGGACATGCGGAAAGATCACGAACCGCGCGGGCGCGCGGCGTCAGGTGCGTTGCCGGAGGGACAACGATAATTGTGGCCTATCGTCGCAATTCGCAAGCGTGATTTCACGCCCGCCGCCGCTTGCGTTACCTTGGCATCTCGTCCACGTCACCCAGGAGGCAAGCATGGCCATCGATATCGGCATTGCGAAGAAGGATCGGGAGAGCATCGCGAAGAACCTGTCCAAGCTGCTGGCGGACACCTATTCGCTGTACCTCAAGACGCACGGTTTCCACTGGAACGTGACCGGGCCGATGTTCAACACGCTGCACCTGATGTTCGAGACGCAGTACAACGAGCTGTGGACCGCCGCCGACCTCGTCGCCGAGCGCATGCGCGCGCTCGACGTCTACGCACCCGGCTCCTACACGCAGTTCGGCAAGCTGACCTCGATCGCCGAGGAGACCGGCGTGCCGGACTGGAAGGCGATGGTGCAGCAGCTCGTCGACGGCCACGAAACCGCGGCGCGCACCGCGCGCGAGGTGTTCAAGGTCGCCGACAAGGCCGACGACCAGCCGACCGCCGACCTCGCCACGCAGCGCATGCAGGAACACGAAAAGACCGCGTGGATGCTGCGCTCGCTGCTCAAGTAGGCTGGCCGGCGCCTTGGCGCGGACACGCACCCGCCGGCCGGCGCAGGTGGCTGTAGAGGCCGTAGCCGACGCCGACGAGGCCGGTGACCACCGCCAGCACGTACGTCGTTGTAGCCCGTGTAAGCGAAGCGCACCCGGGGCTGTGCTGCTTGCATGCATCCCCGGGTGCGGCCTACGGCCTTACCCGGGCTACGTGGCTGCTCAAGTAGGGCCATCCGCCGGCTTTGCGTAGGAGCGGCTTCAGCCGCGATGCTTCTGAAGGCCGAGGGCCGAAGAGCATCGCGACTGAAGGCGCTCCTGCAGCCCGTCACGATCCCGCGGCGGCATCACGCCGGCCGGTGCAGGTGGCTGTAGAGGCCATAGCCGACGCCGACGAGGCCGGTGGCAGCGGCCGGCACATACAGCGCGGCGTAGGCGAACGCCTGGAACAGCCAGGTGCCGGCGACCGCGCCGGCGAGGAACGCGCTGACCAGCGCCAGCAGCAGGCGCACGCGGCGCGTGTCGACCGGCAGGCCGCGCAGGCGGTGGCCGAGGAAGATGCCGAGGTCGGTCAGCGTGCCGGAGAAATGCGTCGTGCGCAGCACTGCGCCGCTGTAGGTGCTGGCCATCGCGTTCTGCAGGCCGCAGGCCGCCGAGGCAAGGTATTCGCCGGCGACCTGGCCGGCACCGAGCAGCGGTACCGCCGCGACAAGCAGCAGCGCCTCGACCGCCAGCACGACGCCGTAGCGGCGGCCCAGGCGCAGGGTCGAGTCCTGGATGATGACGCCGCTGGCGACGCAGCCGGCGACGAATGCGCCGATCAGCGCGGCGAAGTGCAGCATGGCCGCCACGTCGCCCTGGCCGATCGCGGTGCCGAGCAACGTGGTCGTGCCAGTCAGGTGCGTGATGCCCTGGTGCTGCACGCCGAGGAAGCCGGTCGCGTTGATGATGCCGGCGATGAACGCCAGCACGACGCCGCCGAACAGGACCCAACGCGGCAGGCGCGCGAACATCGTCACAGCTTGCGCCTCGGCGGCACCAGCAGGTCGCCGAACAGCAGGCCGGCGACGATCGCGACCAGCAGCGTGACCAGCGTGATCGCGGTGTCGATGCCGAGCGCGACGTCACGCTCGAACACGAAGCTGAGCGTGCGGAAGCCGACGCTGCCGGGCACCAGCAGGATGATGCCCGGCTCGCGCACGAGCGCGCCGGGGCGGCTCATCACGCGCGCGAACACGTTGCTGCTGGCGCCGATCACGAGGCCGCCGATGAACACGCCGAAGGCGGACGAGACGTACATGCCGCCGAGCTGCGCGCAGACGAAGCCGAGGATGACCGCGCCGACGACCACGCCGGTGTAGCGCAGCGGGCTGCCGAACAGCACCGCGAACGCGAACGCGCCGGCCGGCACCGCGATCCACTCGGTCCACGCGGGCACGACGTCGAGCGGGCTGGCGGTCGGCGCCCAGCCGACCACCGCGCACAACTGGCTGCCGAGCACGGTGCCGAACGCCAGCTTCAGCAGCGTCGCCAGCGCGCCCATCATGCGCGCGGTGCCGGACACCAGGTGCTGGCTCGACAGCTCGCGCACCGCGGTGGTCAGCACCATGCCCGGCATCAGCACGATCAGGCTGGCGATCACGACCGAGCGCAGCGCCAGCGGCATGACGTGCACGGCGATCGCGGTCGCCACCACGGTCGCGACCAGCGCCGACAGCGCCTCGGCCGCGGCGGCGATGCTCGGCCGGCCGATCGCGGCGATGTTGATCAGGCCGATCAGCAGGCCGATCAGCGTGGCCGAGGCGACGCCGGGCCAGCCGGTGTGCAGGATCGCCGCGATGCTGCCGGCGGAGACGCCGAAGCTGGCGACCATCAGCGCGTACCAGCCGCGCGGGCGCCGCGCCTGGCCGAACTCGCGCAGGCGCCGCAGCCCGGCGGCGAGGTCCAGGCGCCCGTCGATGACCTGGTCGCCGATCTCGTCCACCTGGCACAGGCGCTTGAGGTTGACCTCGCCCGGCGGCACGCGCACGACCTGGGTGATCTCGGCGAGGTCGTCGCCGCGCGCCGGATCGGAGAACGACATCACGATCGAGGTCGGCGTCGACAGCACGTTGCAGTGCAGGCCGAGCCGCGCGCTGACCAGGTTGACCACGTCCTCCAGGCGCGGCGCGGCGGTGCCGTACTCGTGCAGGCGCCGCGCCAGCTCGACGATGAAGCCGATGCGCGCGTTCATCGCGGTGCGGTCGTGGCGGTCGGTATCGTCCCTGGTCATCGCGCAATGATGCCGTGCGCGGGGCATGCTTGGGAACGCCGCGCGTTCCGCACTCGGCGCGGGCCTGCTAGCCTTGCGCGATGACCCGCGCAGGCACCGCCACGATCGGCCACGATGCAAGCGGCGACGTCATCGTCGCCAGCGGCGACTGGACGCTCGCGTACGCGCCGGCGCTGGCCGGCCTCGTCGCCACCTTGCGCGGGCAGGCGCGGCCGGGCCTGCGCATCGACGCGCGCGGCCTCGGCCGGGTCGACACCGCCGGCGCCGGCCTGCTGCTCGACCTCGCCGGCGTCGACGCGATCGACGGTCTCGACCCGCGCCGGCGCGCGCTGTTCGACGCGGTCGCGCGCGCGCAGGCCGCGCCGCCGGTGCCGGCCAAGCCCGAGGGCGGCCTCGTCGCGCTGCTCGCGCGCACCGGCGCCGCGGTCGAGCACATCGGCGACAACGTGCGCCGGCTGGTCGGCTTCATCGGCCTGATCCTCGCCACGCTGGCGCGCACGGTCCCGCAGCCGCGGCGCTGGCGCGTCACCTCGCTCGCGTTCCACCTCGAGCAGACCGGCCTCGACGCGGTGCCGATCGTCGTGCTGATGAACTTCCTGGTCGGCGCGGTCATCGCGTTCCTCGGCGCGACCGTGCTGAAGGACTTCGGCGCCGCCATCTTCACGGTCGACCTGATCGGCTATTCGTTCCTGCGCGAGTTCGGCGTGCTCTTGACCGCGATCCTGATCGCCGGCCGCTCCGGCAGCGCGTTCACCGCGCAGATCGGCTCGATGAAGTCGCGCGAGGAGATCGACGCGATCCGCACGCTCGGCCTCGACCCGGTCGAGGTGCTGGTGCTGCCGCGCCTGCTCGCGCTGCTGATCGCGCTGCCGCTGCTGACGTTCCTCGCGATGGCGGCCGGCATCGTCGGCGGCGGCGCCGTCTGCGCGCTGAACCTGGACATCTCGCCGACGATGTTCGTCACGCGCCTGCAGGACCTCGCCGCCACGCGCCACTTCTGGGTCGGCATGAGCAAGGCGCCGCTGTTCGCGTTCCTGATCGCCGCGATCGGCTGCCTGGAAGGCTTCAAGGTGTCCGGCAGCGCCGAGTCGGTCGGCGAGCACACGACCTCCAGCGTGGTGCAGGCGATCTTCGTCGCGATCCTGGTCGATGCGTTCGCCGCGATCTTCTTCATGGAGATCAACATATGAACGCCACCGCGCGCGAGAAGGTCATCGAAGTGCGCGGCCTGCGCAACCAGTTCGGCACGCAGGTCGTGCACGAGAACCTCGACCTCGACGTGTACCGCGGCGAGATCGTCGGCGTGGTCGGCGGCTCGGGCAGCGGCAAGTCGGTGCTGCTGCGCTCGATCATCGGCCTGCTGCGCCCGGCCGCCGGCGAAGTGACGCTGCTCGGCGAGGACATGATGCGCATCTCCGATGCGCGCCGCAGCGCGATCGAGGCGCGCTGCGGCGTGCTGTTCCAGAACGGCGCGCTGTTCTCGTCGCTGTCGGTGGCCGACAACGTGATGGTGCCGATGCGCGAGCACTACCGCCTGCCGCTGCCGCTGATGCAGCGGCTGGCCGCGCTGAAGATCGCGCTGGCCGGCCTGCCCGCCAACGCCGGCGCGAAGTTCCCGGCGCAGCTGTCCGGCGGCATGGTCAAGCGCGCCGCGCTGGCGCGCGCGCTCGCGCTCGATCCGGACATCCTGTTCCTCGACGAGCCGACCGCCGGCCTCGACCCGATCGGCGCCGCCGCGTTCGACCAGTTGATCCTGACCCTGCGCGACAGCCTCGGCCTGACCGTGTTCCTGATCACGCACGACCTCGACACGCTGTACACGATCTGCGACCGCGTCGCCGTGCTGGCGCAGAAGCGCGTGCTGGTCGCCGACACGATCGCGCGCGTGGAAGCGTGCGACGACCCGTGGGTGCGCGAGTACTTCCAGGGCCCGCGCGGGCGCGCGGCATGGGCGGCCGCCGCGCGCGAACGACAAGCCATCGCGGCCGATGCCGCCCCGACCAAGAGTTGAACCATGGAAACGCGTGCGCATCACGTCCTCATCGGTGCCTTCACGATCGGCGCGTTCCTGCTCGCGCTCGGCTTCGTGCTGTGGCTGTCCAAGGCCGGCAGCGAGCGCAGCTTCCGCGACTACGACATCGTGTTCACCGAGGCGGTCACCGGCCTGTCGGTCGGCGGGCTGGTTCAGTACAACGGCATCAAGGTCGGCGAGGTCGCGCGGCTCAGCCTCGCGCCGGACGATCCGCGCAAGGTCATCGCGCGCGTGCGCCTGGACGCCAGCGCGCCGGTGCGCCAGGACACGCGCGCCAAGCTCGGCCTGCAGGGCGTGACCGGCCTGGCCTTCATCCAGCTGTCCGGCGGGACGCCCGGCAGCCCGCCGCTCGTGTCGACGCACGAGCATCCGGTGCCGGTGATCCCGTCGGAGGAGTCGGCGCTGTCCAAGCTGCTCGCGTCCGGCTCGGACGTGGTCACCAGTGTCAACGACATCCTGCTGCGCTTGGCCGAGGTGCTGTCGGACGAGAACGTGCGGCGCGTGTCGGCCACGCTCGAGCACGTCGACCAGCTGACCGGCACGCTGGCCGAGCAGCGCAAGGACATCGGCAACGCGCTGGCGCAGCTGGCGGCGGCGAGCAGCGAGCTGAAGACCACGCTGAAGTCGATGGGCACGATGGTCGACACCACCAACACGCTGCTGCGCGACGACGTGCGCGCGGTGCTGCAGTCGACGCAGAAGGCGCTCGACTCGGTCGACACCGTCGTCGCCTCGGCCAACGGCCTGATCGCCGACAACCGCGCCGCGATCGGTGCGTTCAGCAACCAGGGCCTGCGCCAGATCGGCCCGACCGTGAACGAGTTGCGCGAGGCGCTGCGCTCGCTCAAGCAGCTCAGCGACAAGCTCGGCGCCTCCGACAGCCTGCTGCTCGGCCGCAACCAGCCCAAGGAGTTCCAGCCCCGATGAGCCCGCGTCCCCGCCTGATCTTACTGCTGCTGCCGCTGCTGCTGCCGCTGCTGCTGGCCGGCTGCTCCTCGCTGCTGAACGTGCAGCGCGCGCCGTTCACGACCTATTCGCCGCGCTACGCCGCGGATGCCGCGGTCGCGCCGGGGCCGCGGGTCGGCTGGCAGCTGGCGGTCGAGACGCCGATCGCCAGCGACGCGCTAGAGACCTCGCGCATGCTGGTCATGCCCACGCCCGGCGTGATCGAGGTGTTCCCGAACGCGCGCTGGCGCGATCCGGCGCCGGCGCTGCTGCGCGGCCTCGTGGTGCAGGGCTTCGAGCAGTCCGGCCGCATCGTCGGCGTCGGCAGCGCCGCTTCCGGCATGAGCGCCGACTATGCGCTGGCGATGGACCTGCGCGATTTCCAGCTCGAACTGCGCGACGGCGCGCCGCATGCGGTGATCCGCTTCCAGGCGCGCCTGCTCGACTACACCACCAATCGCGTGCTCGCTTCACAGGCGTTCGCCGCCGACGCGCCGGCCAGCACCGCCGATGCGGCCGGCGCGTTCGTCGCATTCGAGGCCGCGCTCGACACGATCGTGCCGCAACTGGTCGACTGGACGCTGCGCGAGGGCGAGCGCCGCCACGCCGAGCGGGGTGGCTGACGACGCCAGCCTTGCTTTCGAGGCGGATCGACGCGGATCCGATCCGCGTTGATCCGTGGCCGAAGGCGCCGGCTCGCCCGGCCTACTTCGCGAACGCCTCGCCGAAGAACGCATGCATCAGCGCGAACGCGCGCTTCGCGGTGCGCTCGTCGTACTTGCAGCCCGGCACCGAGCCGTCGGCGGTCGGGATCGCGAAGCAGTGCACGGCGCCGCCGTAGCTGACGAACTGCCAGTCGGCCTTGGCGTCGCGCATCTCCTGCTGGAACGCGGCGATCTGCTCGGGCGACTCGAACGTGTCGTCGGCGCCGTGCAGCACGAGCACCTTCGCCTTGATCGCGTCGGCGAGCGCCGGCTCGCGCGACAGATTGCCGTGGAACGACACCACGCCCGCCACGTCGGCGCCGCTGCGCGCGAGTTCGAGCGTGGTCGCGCCGCCGAAGCAGAAGCCGAACGCGCCCCAGTGGCGGCCGTCGAGTGGCGCCTTGCCGGCCTGCGCCTTGAGCTGCGCCAGCGCGGCACCGATGCGTGCGCGCAGCCCGGCACGATCCTGATACATCGCCTTCGTCGCTGCGCCGGCCTCGGCCGGCGTCTTCGGGCGCACGTCGACGCCGTAGACGTCGGCGACCAGCACCACGTAGTCCTTGCCGGCGATCTGCTTGGCCAGCGCGAGGTTGTCGGGCGTGATGCCGAGCCAGTCCGGCGTCATCACCAGGCCCGGCCGCGGCGTCTTCACCGCGTCGTCGTAGACCAGCACGCTCTGCATCGCCTTGCCGTCGACTGCGTAGTCGAGCGGGCGGGCGACCATCGCGGCCTGCAGTGGTGCGGCGAACAGCGTGGCGAGGGCGAAGGCGAACAGACGCATGCGCATGACGGAGTCCTCATCGAACGGGAGGCCGATCATACCTTCCGGCACGCGCCGCGGCGGTGCACTCCTATACACTCGGTCGTCCCGTTCCCCGCCCCACCGGAGCCGCCGCATGCGTCGCCTTGCCCTGTCCTTGAGTCTCGTTTCCCTGGTCGCCGGCGCGGCCGTCGCGACCGCCGCGGTCAAGCCCGATGCGGCGATCCGCTACCGCCAGAGCGCCTACACGATGATCGGCTGGAACTTCGGCCCGCTCGCGCAGATGGTCAAGGGCGAGGCGCCGTGGGACGCGGCCGCGTTCGCGCTGCGCGCCGAGCGCATCGCCGCGCTGGCGCCGCAGTTGCCCGAAGGTTTCCCGGCCGGTTCCGACACCGGCGCGAAGACCGAGGCGAAGGCCGAGGTCTGGAAGAACGCCGACGACTTCAAGGCGAAGATGGACGACTTCATCACGCAGGCGAAGGCGCTGGCCGAGGTCGCCAAGGGCGGCGACGAGGCGAAGATGAAGGAGCAGTTCAAGAAGACCGCCGGCACCTGCAAGAGCTGCCACGACGGCTACCGCAGCAAGGGCTGAGGCCGGTCTCGCCGGCGCGGCCTACGCGCGCGCGTAGGGTGGGACGCAGCGCCGAAGGCGCGAGTCCCACCGTGGGTGTCGGAACGGAAGAGATGGTGGGACTCGCCGCTGCGCGGCTGCGTCCCACCCTACGCGGCCCGGACCAGCGCGCCGACCGCCGCCGCGCTGAGCGCGAGCAGCGCCAGCGCACGCCAGGACGACACGAAGCGCAGCGCGGGTGCGTGCGCGAAGCGCGCGCGGCCGTGCAGCATCGGCGCGACCAGGTTGTCGCGCCGCACGAGCCAGTGCAGCAGCACCGCGCCGACGTGCAGCACGATCAGGATCACCAGCGCATCGGCGACCCAGTGGTGGATCTTCGTCAGCGTGCCCACCGCGGCACCCGACACATGCGCGGCGAGCGGTCCTTCCTCGCTGATGTCGTCGCTGGCGAACAGGCCGCTGCCGGCCTGCAGCGCGACCAGCGAGAGCAGCGCGAGCACCGACCAGCCGCCGAGCGGGTTGTGCCCGGGTGCGTGCGGCGCACGCCCGCGCAGCGCGTCCGTCACGTATCGCAGCACCGCGCGCGGGCCGCGCACGAAATCGGTGAAGCGACTGGTCTGCGAGCCGAGGAAGCCCCACAGCAGGCGGAACACCAGCAGCGCCAGCGTCGTGTAGCCGAGCCGGAAATGCCATTGCATCGACAGCCAGCCGAACTCGCCGCTGGCGTACTGCAGCGCGATCAGCGCGACCAGCGTCCAGTGGAACAGGCGGGTCGGCAGGTCCCAGACCCTGGTGTCGGTGCCATCGTGCATCGCTGCGCTCCGCAATCTTCGAACGCGCGAGCATAGCAAGCGCGCCAACGACCGCTCAGGCGATGCCGAGTCCCTGGATCGTGCCGATCGCGGCAGGATCGAAGCCGGCCCATTGCGCGAATGCGTTGCCGCGCGCGGCGTAGTCCTTGAACTGGTCGAAGCTCGGCGCGCCGGGCGACAGCAGCACGACGCCGCCGGCCGGCGTGAGCGCGCGCGCGGCCTGCACCGCGTCGGCCAGCGTCGCAGCCGCGTCGAGCCGGTACGCACCACCGGTCGCCTGCAGCGACGCATGGATGCGCGCGCCGTTCGCGCCCATCGTCACGATCGCATACGGCGGCAGCGCGCGTACCGCGTCGGCGAACGGCTGCCAGTCCAGGCCGCGCTCGAAGCCGCCGACCAGCACCGTGACCGCACGGCCGCGTAGGCTCGCCAGCGCCTCCAGCGTCGCGTGCGGCGTGGTCGCGATGCTGTCGTCGACCCAGCACAGGCCGTCGCGCTCGCCGAGCGTCTGCAGCCGGTGCGGCAGCGGGCGGAACGTCGCGATCGCCGGCGCGGCCGCGAGCGCATCCTCGCCGGCCGCCTCGAGCGCGGCGAGCGCGGCACACAGGTTCGCCGCGTTGTGCGCGCCGGGCAGCGGCGAAGCGGCCAGGTCGAACACGCGCCGTGCGCCGCGCCAGAGCGCAACGCCCTCGACATGCCAGCCGGCTGCATCGCCGAACGTGCGGCGCTGCGCGTGCGCCGCCGTGCGCGCCAGCAGTTCGGCCTGCGCGACGTTCACGACCAGCGTGCGCGCGACCGCGGCCAGCGCGAGCTTGTCGTCGGCATAGCGCGCGCGCGTGCCGTGCCAGTCGAGGTGCTCCTCGTAGACGTTGTTGAGCACGCCGACCATGACTGCGCCGGCCTCGCGCGTCTGGAAGCTCGACAGTTCGATCACCCACCAGTCCGGCAGCGGCGACGGATCGAGCAGTTCCAGCAGCGGCAGGCCGATGTTGCCGGCCAGCGCGACGCGCCGGCCGCGCGCACGCAGCAGGTGCGCGATCAGCGCGGTGACCGTGCTCTTGCCCTTGGTGCCGGTGACCGCGATCACGCGCGCGGCGGGATGCTCGGCGAACCACAGCGCGGTGCCGGAGGTGAAGTGCGTGCCGTTGTGCTGCGCCTCGAGGATCTCCGGCTTGTACGCGCTGATGCCGGGCGACTTGATCACGACGTCGAACGCGGACAGGTCGGCGGCGGTGGGCTGACAAGGAACCACCTCGAAACCTTCATCGACGTCATTCCCGCGCAAGCGGGAATCCATTGTCTGGCCCGAAGCCGCAGGCGGCGAAGCTGGATTACTCGCTGCGCTCGCCCCTGCGGGGCCGCCCTTCGGGCGTTCGGCGGCCTTCGCCCTTGTCCCGCTTGCGCGGGAATGACGCCCCAGGGAAATTTCCCGCGCCTCGGCCTCGCTGCAGAACAGCGTGACCGGCAGCTCCGGCAGGCGCGCGCGCAAGGCGGCCAGCGCCGCGCGGCCCTCGCGACCGTACCCCCAGACCGCAACGCGCCGGCCAGCCAGTTCAGCGAGTCGCATCGAGGTAGCCGCGCAGGCGAACGGGAATCTGATGCGGGCCTTCCGGTTGCAGCAACTCCGCGAGCGCCGGCGCATCCGCCGCGAGCTGCGGCGCGATCTCGTCGGCGAAGCGCGCGACCAGCGCGTCTTCGCGCCACTCGGCGCGCTGGATGAGCGCCGCCATCGCCGCGCGCGACTCGCGCCCCTCGCCGACGCACTCGAACGGCTTGTGGTCGCGGTATTCCATCAGCGCATCGAACGCCGGCGCGAGGGCGATGTCGTCGAGCAGGTTGCGGCCGAAGATCGCGAGCAGGCGCGGCTTGGGCATGAACGGCGCCAGCGCGAGGAACACGAAGTGGCACTTCGGGCACTGGCCGCACCAGCGGTCGGCCGGTTTCGGGCCGAGGATGCGGAAGTTGCGGTTGCAGCTGGAGAACACGTCGTCGTAGCGCGCGCTGCGCGCGAAACGCTCGGCGACCGCGAGCTCGGACAGCGGCCGCAGCAGCGAGTAGTAGTCGAGGTCGGCCGCGACGCGCGACTTCAGCAGCGCATGGAAGTCGCGCTCGAAGTCCCAACCCTTGCTCCACTGGTGGTTGACCGGCTGGCCGTCGTATTCGAGCGTCGCGCTCGAGGCCGAGCGCTCGTTCGAGAACGCGATCGCATCGAAGCCGTACAGGATTGCCGCGACGACCAGGATCGCCGAATTGATCGCGGTGACCGGGATGTGGCCGTTGTACGCGCCGAGCTTGTTGTACTCGAACAGCACGGGCGACAGCTCGCGCCCGATGTTCAGCCGCGGCAGGCCGGTGCGTTCGGCGCAGGCCGCGATCAGCGGCGAGTTGCCGATCCACACCGCGGTCGCGTCCTCGCCGGCGCTTTTCAGGATCTCGACGCTGACCAGCGAATCCTTGCCGCCACCGATCGGCACCAGCGTGCGGTGCTGCCCTGAAGCCCTCCCCTTCAAGGGGAGGGTTTGGGTGGGGATGGTGTCGGTGTCGGACACGGCTGCGCGAACACCATCCCCTCCCCGGCCCTCCCCTTGAAGGGGAGGGAGAAAAGCGTGCCGGCCCTCCCCTTGAAGGGGAGGGAGAAAAGCGTGCCGGCCCTCCGCTTGAAGCGGAGCGGGAAAACGAATCCGCCCGCGCAGGTCGAGCTTGTTGTGGTAGGCGAACTCGCCGAGTCCGTGCAGGTACAGCGCATCGAGGAACGCCGCGGTTTCCGCATCGAGCGCGCTCGATTCGACACGGATCTCGGCCGGCACGCCGGCCTTGTAGTAGCTGACGCCGGCGATGAGGTGCAGCAGGTCGAGCGCGGCCTCGAACGCGGCGGCACGTTCCGGCACCGGCATCGGCGCATCCGGAAACACGATGCGCTCGATCAGCTCCGGGCCGTCGTCGAACGCGTAGACGAGCGAGGCGACGCCGTCGGCGTAGTCGCGGCGGACGAAGCGGAAGGCGTGGGCGGTGCGGGGATCGGACAGGCTCATGGCAACACGATTTCTCCAGCCGGCTCGCGCAGGTTGTAGCGCGAGGCCATCACCGCGCCATAGGCGCCGGCCTGTGCGATCAGGATCACGTCGCCCTCATGGCATTCGGGCAGGCGGCGGTTCGCGCCGAGCACGTCGCCGGTCTCGCAGATCGGGCCGACGACCTGCACCATCTCGCCGGCCGGCCAGTCGAGGCGGCTCAGGTTCACGATCGCGTGCCAGGCCTCGTACAGCGCCGGGCGGATCAGCGAGTTCATGCCGGCGTCGATGCCGACGTAGTTGACGAAGCCCTTGCGCTTGACCTGCGTCACGCGCGCGAGCAGCACGCCGGCGTCGGCGACGAGGAAGCGGCCCGGCTCCATCCACAGCGCGAACTGCGGATAGGCGCGCTTGACCTCGGCCAGGCCTGCGCCGAGCGCGGCGAGGTCGAGCGGCTGCTCGTCCGGGCGCGACGGCACGCCGAGGCCGCCGCCGATGTTCAGCGATTCGACGCGGCGGAAGCCCTCGGCGAGCGCGGCGAGCTGCAGATACACCGAGCGCCAGTGGCCGGCGTCGAGGATGCCCGAGCCGGCGTGCGCGTGCAGGCCGACGATGCGCACGTGGTGCGTGCGCGCGAGCGCGCGGAACGCATCGAGCTGGTCGAGCGCGAGCCCGAACTTGGAGGTGTCGCCGCCGGTGCGCACCTTGTCGTGGTGGCCGCGGCCGATGCCGAGGTCGACGCGCAGGTGGATCTCGCGGCCGGCGAACAGCTCGCCCCAGTGCGCCAGCGGATGCAGCGCATCGACGGTCACGCGCACGCCCTGCGCGAGCGCGGCGGCGTATTCCTCGCGCGGCGCAAAGTTCGGCGTGAACAGGATGCGCTCGGACGGCAGCTGCGGCAGCGTGGCGCGCAGCGCCGCGATCTCGCCGGGCGAGACGCATTCGAACGCGAAGCCTTCCTCGTCGAGCGCGCGCAGGATCGCCGGATGCGGATTGGCCTTCAGCGCGTAGTGCCAGCGGTCGACAATGCCCGAACCCTCACCCGGCCTTCGGCCACCCTCTCCCGGGGGGAGACGGAAAAGATTCATCAGCGCGCGCGCCTGCGCGCGGACGGTGTCGAGCGAATACACATAGCGCGGCGATTCCTCGCCCGCGAGCCGCAGCAGCGCGGCGCGCTCGCGCCGCCACCAGGTCTCCTGCGGCGCGCTGGCGCCGTCCTCGGCCAGTTCGCGCCAGCTCGGGCCGAACACCGCGCCGTCCTCGACGCGCAGCGCGTCGGCGCGGATCAAGAGCGCGTGCAGGCGCGGCACCAGCTCGTCGGCGAGCGCCTCGTCGACGACGAAGGTCAGGTTCAGGTTGTTCGACGACTGGCTGATCATGTGCACGTCGAGCGCGCCGAACTCGGCCAGCACGCCCGACAGCTTGTGCAGCAGCGAGCGCATGCCGCGGCCGACCAGCGTGATCGCGGCGCACGGCGCGATCACCTTGACGCGGCAGATTTTCGCCAGGTCCGTGGCGAGCGCGGACAGCACGTCGGAATCGACCAGGTTCTCGCTCGGGTCGAGCGACACGGTCACGTTCGTCTCGGCCGAACCGATCAGGTCGACCGACAGGCCGTGGCGCTTGAACTCGGCGAACACGTCGGCGAGGAAGCCGACCTGCTGCCACATGCCGACCGTCTCCATCGACACCAGCGTGACGCCCTTGCGCATGCTGATCGCCTTCACGCACGGCGCCGCGTCGGCCGCGGCGGCGCGGATCTCGGTGCCGGCCAGGTGCGGCCGGTTGGTGTCCTTGATCACGAGCGGCACGCCGGCGCGGCGCAGCGGGCCAAGCGAGCGCGGATGCAGCACCTTGGCGCCGGTGGTCGCGATCTCCTGCGCCTCCTCATAGCCGAGCCGGGCAAGCAGGCGCGCCTCCGGCACGACGCGCGGGTTCGCGCTGAACATGCCCGGCACGTCGGTCCAGATCTCCACGCACTCGGCCTTCAGCAGCGCGCCGAAGCAGCCGGCCGAGGTGTCCGAGCCGCCGCGGCCGAGCAGCACGGTCTCGCCGCCGTCGTTGCGCGCGATGAAGCCCTGCGTGATGAACACCTCGCCCAGGTCCGCCAGCGCGCCGGGCAGCGCCGGATCGGGCGCGGCGGGCACGCTCGCCGACAGGTAGCGCGCCCACGCGCCCTGGTTCGCCAGCGGCACCGCGCGCAGGTAGTCGCGCGCATCGAGCCAGCGCGTGGGCAGGCCGCGCGCGGTCAGGAACGCGGCACCGAGCGTGCTCGACATCAGCTCGCCGAGCGCGAACACCTCGGCCTGCCAGTCCAGCGCGCCGGAGCCGCGGCGCGGATCGGCGATCAACTGGTCGAGCCGCGCCAGCCAGCCGTCGAGCGCATTGCGCGTAGGCAGCTCGAGCGCGCGGTGCAGCGCGTGATGGCGCTCGACGATGCCGACCTGCGCCTCGCGGCAGCGCGCCTCGTCGCCGCGCGTCTCGGCGATCGCCTTGAGCAGGTCGGTCACGCCGGACAACGCCGACACCACGATCAGCACGCGCCGGCCGCGCGCGCGGTGCGCGGCGGCGATGCGCTGGATGGCCTCCCAGCGCGCGCGCGTGGCGACGCTGGTGCCGCCGAACTTGGCGACGACCCAGGGCGCGGGCGCCGGGACCGATGCGAGAGTCGAACTCACGGTGTGCTCTTCAAAAAGGGGGTGTTGCGGATGGCGCGGCGCAGCATACCGCAATGGATCGGCGCGCTGCGGGCGCAAACGCGGCAACTGGGAGGCGGTATGCGGGCAGCGACCCGCGCTTTAGCCCTCCCCTTCAAGGGGAGGGTTGGGTGGGGATGGTGTTCGGTTTTCGCGTCACCCTCTCCGCAAAAACTGATCCGCGCCCCTGCGTTTTCCGCTCGCCTTCCGGCACTGCTGCGACTCAGGCATGATCGACGACTCGACCGGGGAATCGAGGTTCGTTTGCATGTGCCACCTGCTCGTCCGCTCGCCATGACCACGCGCCGCTTCGCCCAGGTCGACGTCTTCACCATGCGCGCCGGCTACGGCAACCCGGTCGCGGTCGTGCTCGATGGCGATGGCCTCGACGGCGCCGCGATGCAGCGCTTCGCCGCGTGGACGAACCTGTCCGAAACGACGTTCGTGCTGCCGCCGACGCAAGCCGGCGCCGACTTCCGCGTACGCATCTTCACGCCGCGGCAGGAGCTGCCGTTCGCCGGCCACCCGACCGTCGGCACCACCCACGCCGTGCTCGCGCTGCGCCCGGAGCTGGCCGCGCGCGCGCAGCTCGCGCTCGAATGTGCCGCCGGCGTGCTGCCGGTGCGCATCGAGGGCGACGGCGCACGGCGACGCATCTTCGTACGCGCGCCGGCCGCGCGGATCGACGCGCCGCTGCCCGCACTAGTGGACGAGTTCGCGCAGGCGCTCGGCGCGACGCCACTCGCCGAGCCCGCGCCGCGCCTGGTCGACAACGGCCCGCACTGGCTGGTCGCCGCGTTCGCCGACGCGGCCGCGGTGCGCGCGCTGCAGCCGGACCTCGCCGCGGTCGCCGCGCTGACCACGCGCCACGGCGCGGTCGGCGTGTGCGTGTTCGGGCGCGAACCGGAAGGCGGCGACGCCGCGCTCGCGGTACGCGCGTTCTGCCCGGCCGACGGCATTCCGGAAGACCCGGTCACCGGCAGCGCGAACGCCGCGATCGGCGCGTTCCTGCACGCGACCGGCATGCTGGCGGACATCGGCCCGCGCTACCGCGCCAGCCAGGGCCGCGAGGTCGGCCGCGACGGCCACGTCGAGGTCGCGGTCGATGCGCACACCGGCGCGGTCGAGATCGGCGGCCAGTGCGTGACCTGCATCCGCGGCGAACTCGACCTGGGCGACTCCGCATGAACGACGCCCGCGTGGTCCCCGCGCTGGCGCCGGTCGGCTATGCGCGCCGGCTCGGCGCGTGGGATGCATCGATGGTCGTGGTCGGCGGCGTGATCGGCTCGGGCATCTTCCTGACCCCGGCCGCGATCGCGCGCCAGACCGGCTCGGCCGCCGAGCAGTTGCTGGCCTGGGCGATCGGCGGCGTGCTCGCGCTGATCGGCGCGCTCTGCTACGCCGAACTCGGCGCGCGCCGGCCGGCCGCCGGCGGCGGCTACGTCAACCTGCGCGAGGCGTTCGGCCTGGTCGTCGCATTCGTGTACGGCTGGAACATGCTGGTCGTGAACTATTCCGGCAGCCTCGCCGCGGTCGCGACCGTGTTCGTGCAATACGCCGCGGCCGCGTGCGGGCGCGAGCTGGCCGATGCGCGACCGTATGCGATCGGCGCGATCGTGTTCCTCGCCGGCATCAACTGGTTCGGCATCCGCGCCGGCGCGATCACGCAGAACCTGTTGACCGTGCTCAAGCTCGCCGCGGTCGCGGCGCTGGTCGTGCTCGGCCTCGCCGCCGGCGGCGCACCGGCGCCGAGCACGCCGCCGGCGCCGCTGAACCCGCTCGCCTTCGGTGGCGTGCTGCTGCCGGTGCTGTTCTCGTACGGCGGCTGGGCCTACGTCAACAACATCGCCGGCGAGATCCGCGAACCGCAGCGCAACCTGCCGCGCGCGCTGCTGCTGGGCATGCTGCTGGTCGCCGCCTGCTACCTGCTGGTCAACCTCGCCATGCTCGCCGTGCTCGGCCACGAGGGCCTGGCCGCGAGCCAGGCGCCGGCGGCCGATCTGATGCGCCACGTGCTCGGCGAGCCCGACGCGCGCCTGATCGCGGCCGGCATCGCGGTGTCGACGCTCGGCTTCTGCAACATCTCGCTGATCGCCGCGGCGCGCGTGTTCCAGGCGATGGGCGCGGACGGCGTGTTCTTCCGAGTCGCCGGCCGCCTGCATCCGCGCTGGCGCACGCCGAACGTCGCGCTGGCGCTGCTCGCCGGCTGGGCCGGCGTGCTGGCCTGGAGCGGCAGCTTCGATCAGCTGCTGAACTACTCGACCACTGGCGACTGGCTCGGCTACGCCGCGGTGGTGGCGACGCTGTTCTGGTACCGCCACGTACACGCCATCGAGGCGGTCGCATTCCGCACTCCGCTGTTTCCACTGCTGCCGCTGCTGTTCCTTGCCGCGGTGCTGTGGGTCGTCGCGGTGACGATCTGGAACCGGCCCGGCGACGCCGGCATGGGCGCGCTGATCACGCTGGCCGGATTGCCGGTGTACTTCATCTGGCGGCGGCTGCCGGTGCGCGGGTAAGGGGGATGGCGAACCTCGTCGCACTTGCCATGCAAAGTGGCGCGCGCCCCACCATCATGTGGACGGTGGGACTCGCCGCTACGCGGCGGCCCACCCTACCCGCTTTGTGCAACCGACGCGCTTTCCATCGCGGCCGGCCAATCCGGGTCACCTAACGCCGGCCGATCAACGACATCACCTCGGCGACCATGCGATCGAGCCGCTCCACTTGCGCAGGCGGCACCAGCTCTTCCCTGAGGAAGGTCTCGTAGGACGCGTAACTGCACTGGCCCGAATTGATGCAAATGGAATCCATCGCCATCGATCCGGGGCCGCAGGCTGCGCCGATCCGACAGGCGGCGATGCCCCACGCGACCCCGGCCAGCGGATTGCCGACTACCTGCGCATGACGCTCGGACATGGCCCCCTCAACCGGCCGCAATGCCAGGTTCGACAGCTCCAGCATCGCGTCCGGATCGGGCGCCCGCGCGACGGCTCCGACGAGGTCGTCCATTTCTTGCGCAGACAGCGGCTCCAACGACGACACCCGCAGGTTGATCTTCGCGGCGACGGAACCGTTGCCCGCAGCGATCTCCAGCCACCCCTTGATCGCCTCGTGGGGAATCGGCTCGCCGGAGTCGACCTTGCTGCAACGATCCGCCATGCGCCGCTGCAGTCGCTCGATGCCTGCCCGGGAGGCCGGTGCCTGCCCGGCCATCGCATCGAGCGATGCCAGGAACCTCGGTGGATCCAGGCTGTAGCTCTGGCACAGGCCGTAGATCTGGGCCAGATGCCACTGCGAACGCGCAACACCCTGCATCGCCTCGCTGCGGAGGCGATCGAAGTCCATTTCGGCCGTCAGGAGCGGCGTCCCCTCCGATAGGCGAGCCGGCGCCGCAGCGCTGCCGCCGGCTGATTCCAGCGGGACTCTTCGATCCGCGCCTGGGCCGTTCGTCGCGCCCCCTTCGGTATCCCGTGCCGGAAGGAACAAGCCGCCGCGCCAGCCGGCGATCACGAACCCGACGACGACGGCTGCCGCACTCATCCAGAGCGCCAACCTTGCATGGAAGCGCATCGTCACCCTCGCCAATCCGTCAATGGCTTCAGGAACGCACGCACCGGCCAGAAAGGCAAGCATCAAGACGGCACGCCGCCAAGCGCATCGACCCGCGCGGTCCGGACTGCATGCGGCAGAAGCGGCGCCGCCGCCGTTCACGCCACAAGATACGGATGCGACAATGCCCGATGCGCCGTCGCGCCCGGAGCCCTGCATGACCCGCCACGCCGATCCACCCGCCGAATCCCCTGCCCCGGCCCCGCGCCGGCCGCTCGAGCCGCTGCCGATCACGATCAACGGCAAGCCGTATTTCCATGACGGCGATCCCGCGATGCCGCTGCTGTGGTTCCTGCGCGACATGCTGCGCCTGACCGGCACCAAGTACGGCTGCGGCATCGGCGCCTGCGGCGCATGCACGGTGCTGGTCGACGGCAAGGTGGCGCGCGCGTGCATGCTGCCGATGAGCGCAGCCGCGCACCACACGATCACCACGATCGAGGGCCTGGAAGGCGACGCGCTGCACCCGGTGCAGCAGGCGTGGATCGAGGAGGACGTCGCGCAGTGCGGCTACTGCCAGGCCGGCCAGATCATGGCCGCGGTCGAGCTGCTGCAGCGCAAGCCGAAGCCGGGCGACGACGACGTCGCCGCTATCGGCAACCTGTGCCGCTGCGGCACCTATCCGCGCATCCGCCGCGCGATCGCGCGCGCGTCCGAGCTGATGCGGAGCGGCAAGAAATGAGCACGCCCGTGAACCTTGGCCGCCGCCGCTTCCTCGCCGTGTCGCTGACCGCCAGCGGCGCGCTGCTGCTGGGCCTGCGCGCCGCGCACGCGGAGCCACCGCCGCCGGACCTGCCGCTGGCGTTGATCGGCGACGACCTGACCGAGCTCGGTCCGTTCCTGCGCATCGAGCGCGACAACCGCATCGTGATCGGCGCGCGCGGCTGCGAGATCGGCCAAGGCGTGTTCACGTCGTTGCCGATGCTGATCGCCGAGGAGCTCGACGTCGACTGGAGCCAGGTGCAGGTCGTGCAGCTGCCGTATGGCTACATCGAGACCGACAAGGGTCCGTCGAACCGCTACGGCGCGCAGGACGCCGGCGGCAGCACCAGCATCACCGACGGCTGGAAGGACCTGCGCCAGGCCGGCGCCACCGCGCGCTGGCTGCTGCTGCAGGCGGCGGCGCAGGAATGGGACCTGCCGGCCGGACAACTGCGCACGGCCGCCGGCACGGTGATCGCGCCCGACGGGCGCACACTGACCTACGGCGCGCTCGCCGCCAGCGCCGCCGCGATCGCGCCGCCCGCGCAGCCGGTCGCGCTGAAGGCGCCGGAGCAGTACCGCATCATCGGCCAGCCCACGCGCACCGCCGACGCGCGCGAGATCGTGACCGGACGCAGCCGCTTCGGCATCGACACCTATGGCGCGGACGCGCTGGTCGCGGTGATCGCGCGCTGCCCGTATCTCGACGGCACGCTGGACACGTTCGACGACAGCGAGGCGCGCAAGGTCGCCGGCGTGATCGACGTCGTCGCGATCCCGGGTCCTGCGCCGAACACGCCGTTCAGCGGCGTGCTGGCGGCCGGCGTGGCGGTGATCGCGCAGCACACATGGGCCGCGCTGCAGGGGCGCGAGCGCCTGAAAGTGACGTGGAAGCAGGGCCCGTGGGCGAAGGAATCGAGCACCGCGCTGGCCGCCGCCGCGCACGCGGCGCTGGACAAGAACGAGGACGGCGTCGCGGTGCGCAACGACGGCGACTTCGCGCTCGCGCGCAAGCAGGCGCGCCAGCTCGTCGAGGCGCGCTACGAGATGCCGTTCCTCGCCCACGCGACGATGGAGCCGCCGGCCGCGCTGATCGAGCTGAAGCAGGACAGCGCGCTGTTGACCGCCTCGCTGCAGGACCCGGACGGCGCCTCGCGGCTGATCGCCGACCTGACCGGCCTGCCGCGCCGCGCGATCGAGGTGCGCATGACGCGCGCCGGCGGCGGCTTCGGCCGGCGCCTGAAGAACGACTACGTCGCCGAGGCGGTGCTGGTGGCCAAGGCCGCCGGCAAGCCGGTCAAGCTGATGTGGACGCGCGACGACGACCTGCAGCACGACTTCTACCGCCCGTTCGGCGTGCACGCGCTGGCCGCCACGCTCGACCGCAAGAAGCGCATCACCGGCTGGTCGCACCACTGTGCGGCGACGCCGCTCGCGTACCGCCAGGCGAAGGAGCGGCCGCCGTACGCCGGCTGCCTCGAGCCGGACGACTTCCCGGCCGGCCTGGTCGCCAACCTCGACAAGACCTTCTTCAGCGTGACCTCGGGCATGCCGCGCGGCGCGTGGCGCGCGCCGGTGCACACGTTCCACGCGTTCGCGGTGCAGAGCTTCATCGACGAGGTCGCGGTCGCGACCAAGCAGGACGCGGTCAAGCTGCGCCTGGACCTGCTCGGTGAGCCGCGCCAGATCCCGTTCCGCGGCCACGGCGGCCCGGTGTTCGACACCGGGCGCCTGGCCAACGTGCTCAGGCAGTGCGCCGACAGGATCGGCTGGGGCGTGCGCCGCACCGACGGCCACGGCCTCGGTATCGCCTGCCACTTCACGTTCGGCGGCTATGCCGCGCACGCGTTCGAGGTCTCGGTCGAGGGCAACGCGCTGCGCATCCATCGCGCGGTCTGCGTGGTCGATGTAGGCCGCGTGGTCAATCCGCTCGGCGTCGAGGCGCAGATGATGGGCGGCACGCTCGACGCGGTCTCCGCCGCGCTGAACCTCGCGATCACGGTCAAGGACGGCCAGTTGCAGCAGCACAACTTCCCCGACTACCCGCTCATGAAGATGGCGCAGGCGCCGCACAGCGTCGAGGTCGTCATCGTCGAGTCGGGCGCCGAGCCGAGCGGCGCCGGCGAGATCGGCGTGCCGAGCGCGGCGCCGGCGCTGGCGAACGCGGTCTACGCCGCGACCACCGTGCGCGTGCGCAAGCTGCCGCTGATGCCGGAGCTGCTGAGGATGCTCTGACGCGGGCGGCGAGACGACCGGGCGTCTCGCCGCGCACGCTGCGCCCGTCCTACGCCGCCTCGTTCGCCGGCAGCGCCAGCGCGCTGGCGTCCTCGCGGCGCGCGACCACGACCGCAGTGGCAAGGTCGCCGGTCACGTTCAGCGCGGTGCGGCACATGTCGAGGAAGCGGTCGACGCCGAGGATCAGCGCGATGCCCTCCGGCGGCACGTGCAGGTAGGTCAGGATCATCGCGATCACCGGCAGCGAGCCGGCGGGCACGCCGGCGGTGCCGATCGAGCCGAGGACGCACAGGCCGAGCACCATGACCTGCTGGCCGAGGCCGAGCTCGACGCCGAAGCACTGCACCAGGAACAGCGTGGTCAGGCCCTCGAACAGCGCGGTGCCGTGGTGGTTCGCACTGGCGCCGATGGTCAGCACGAAGCGCGCGACCTTCGGCGGCAGCTTGAGGTTCTGCTCGGCCACCTTCAGCGTGGTCGGCAGCGTGCCGGTGCTCGAGGCGGTCGAGAACGCGGTCAGGATCGCCTCCTGCGACTCGCGGAAGAAGCGCAGCGGGCTCATGCCGCCCATCAGGCGCACCCAGGCCGGCAGCACCACGAACATGTGCAGCGCGATCGCCAGAATCACCGCGAACGCGTAGTGGCCGAGCTTGGCCAGGAGCTCCCAGCCGAAGCGCGCGGTCAGCGCGAACATCAGCGCGGCGACCGCGTACGGCGTCAGCCGGATGACCAGGCCGATCAGGGTCATCACGATTTCGTTGAGGCCCTGGATCATCTCCTTGAAGCGCAGCGTCGCCGGCGTCGGCTTCAGCACGATCGCCACGCCGATCATCAGCGCGAAGAACATCACCGCGAGCAGCTCGCCCTCGGCCGCCGCGTGCACCACGTTGCGCGGCACGATGCCGAGCAGCATCTCGACCACCGAAAGCGACGGCCTGGCCTCGGTGATCGCCTTGGCCTGGCCGCTGCTGGCGATCGCCTGCTGCAGCATCTCCGGATCCATGCCGCGGCCCGGCTGCAGCAGGTGCACGACGAACAGGCCGATGCCGATCGCGATGCAGGTGACGGTGACGGTGTACAGCAGCGTGCGCCAGCCGATGCGGCCGAGCGAGGCAATGTCGCCGATCTCGGTCACGCCGAGGATCAGCGCGCTGAACATCAGCGGCAGCACCAGCATGAACAGCAGGCGCAGGAACAACTGGCCGGCCGGCGCGGCGACGTAGTCGATCAGGCCGGCGATCCAGACGTTGTCGGCGCCGATCAGGTGCGCCGCGGCGCCGCCGCCGATGCCGATCGCGAAACCGAGCAGGACTTTCCAGTGCAGCGGCCAGCGCGCGCTCATGGCGTGTGCACCGGCAGGAAGGAGGACATGCGCGGCACGCGCGGAAGGAAGACGCCGGCTGCCGGCATGGAACCACCTCGTACGGAAGAGCTAACCGGTCGATGGTACACGAGCGGCCCAAGAAGCTGGGCCCTGGCCGGGCCGAAGGGGCCTGCCTCCTGTGGGAGCGCCGGAAGGCGCGATGCCTCCTGGAGGCGAAGCCTGGCCGGCGGTGGAAGAGCATCGCGGCTGCCGCCGCTCCTACAACGGCGGGATCAGACCTGTGGGTAAAGCGGCGGCAGGGCCGACTCGGTGGCGCGCGGGGCCGCCGCGTCGCGCCAGGCGAGGCCCGGCTTGAATGCCTGCGCGAGGCGCGTGGCGAGGCCGTGGCCGTCGCCGCCGCGGTAGCGCACGCGCTGCAGTTCGGCCAGCGCCTCGCGCTGGGCGACGGCGTCCAGGCGGCTCGCCAGTTCGCCGAGGTTGCGCACGTCGGCGCGCTCGCGCCGCGCCCACGCAACCAGCGCACGCTCAGCGCCGGCCAGCTCGCCGAGCGCGCAGGCGCGCAGGAACTCGGCGCGCGCGGCGGCGCCGGCGGGAGCGGCGGACGGCGGCGACGCCG
>JAACZU010000028.1 GCA_009996615.1 Rhodanobacteraceae bacterium
GCGCGCGCGCCACCACAGCGCGAGCGTGGCCAGCCATAGCGCGAAACCGGCCAGCGCGAGCGCCTGCCACGCGCGCAGCACGCGCGGCGACGCGGCGTGCGGCGCCTCCGGCGCGGCGATCGGCGTGGCCGCCGCGGCACCACTCGCCGGCGCGGCCTGCGACAACGATGTGCCGGAAGCCGACGGCGAGCCGGCGGCCGGCAGCACCGTGATCGTGCGCGGCGGCAATTCGGCGACCTCGGCGCGATCGGCCTGCGTGTTCCACCAGCGCACGGCAAGGCCCGGGATCGTCAGCGTGCCGGGCCGGTTCGGCACGAACGCGAACTTGCGCACGCGCTCGCCGTACAGCCAGGCGCCGTCGTCGCGCGTGCGCGTCTCGGCCTTGTCCGGATACACGTCGGCGCCGGCCGGCGCGGCCAGTGTCGGCTCCGGCAACTGTTCGTAGCCCAGGCCCTGCGCCTGCAGGCGCAGCGTGCGCGTGACCGGATCACCGACGTGGACCTCGTCCGGCAGGTCGCTGTCGTCCTTCAGCAGCACCGACTCCGCCGGCAGCCACGGCGCATCGGTCCACGTCGCCGGCTTCGGCCTGACCTCCAGTGTGAGCGCCTGCGAGCGCGCGGTGACGACGCGGCCGCGGCTGAAGAAGCCGGTCGGATCGGACGCATCGAGCGCGGTGCCGCGGAACGCGATCGCCGGGATCTCGAGCGTGCCACTGCGCTCGGGCGTCAGCGCGTAGCGGCGCTCGACGACGTGGTAGCGGCGCGCGCCGAGCGTGGCGAGGTAGCTGCGGTCCTGGCCGAGCCGCTGCACCGACAGGCCATCGACGTTCGGCTCGCCGAGGTTGCCGTCGGTCAGGTCGAACGCGTAGTAGAGCTTGACCGTGTAGCGCACCTGCTGCTGCACGTACGGCGTCAGCGGCTCGGCGGCGACCTCCAGGAACACGTCGCCGCCGGGCTGCGGCGTCGCCGCCGGCGACGGCGCCTGCACGGTCAGTTCGAGCGGCGCGGTCTGCGCGCCGCCGACCGTGAGCGACGGGATCGTGAAGCGGCCGTCGTGCTTCGGCTCGAGGCCGACCGCCCACAGCGTCTTCGCCGTGCTGACGCCGTTGACGATGCTGACCTGCTGGCTCGACTGCGTGCCGGTCAGCTCGAAATCGCGCCGCAGCGGCGAGAAGTCCGGCGCCGCGCCGTTCGCCTCGCCCGACTCGACGTTCAGCGTGACCGTCTCGCCGAGCTGCATCGTGTCGCGGTCGAGCCAGGCGCGCACGCCCGGCGCCGCCTGCACGAGCGAGGCGAGCAACACGAAGGTCAACGCGAGGGCGGCGCGCAGCACGCGCGGGATCGCTGTCATGGGCCGTCTCCTCCACCTTGCCGGCGGCGCTGGTATTCGAGCTGGAACTTGCGCCGCAGCAGGCCGCCCGGATCGTCCGGCACGCGCTGCAGCAGGTTGTCGAGCGCCTGCCGCTTCTCGCGCGTGGCCTCGTCCTCGTGCGGCGTGGCCTGCGCCGGGTCCTGCCCCGCCTCGCCCGGCGGCTGGCCGGCGAGCGCCTGGTCGATCGCCTGCGACAGCGCCTGCTGCTGTTGCGCGTCGGGCTTCTGCGCGGCAGCCGGATCGGCCTTCTGCTCCTTCGCATCGCCGCCCGCGGGCGGCTGCGGCCGCCCCGCCTGCTGGTTCGGCGCGCCGTCATGCTCGTCCGACGACGAGGCGTCCTGCGGTGCGGACGAGGACGCGTCCTGGTTCTGCTGGCCGTCCTGCGCCGGCTGGTCCTGCGGCGGCGCGTCCTGGCCCGACTGCGGCTCCTGCTGGTCCTGCCCGGCACTCTTGTCGTTCTTCGGCTTCGGTTCCTGCTGCTGGTGCTGCAGGAACGCCTCGACCGCCTGGCGGTTCGCCTGCGCGTCGGCCATGTCCGGCGCGAGCCTGAGCGCCTCGTCGTAGGCGGCGAGCGCGTCCTCGTAGCGGCCGAGCTTGGCCAGCGCGTTGCCGCGGTTGTAGGCACCGTCGGCGCCGCCGGCCTTGGCGTATTCATTCGCGGCTGTCTCGTAGTCGCCGGCGCGGTAGGCGGCACTGGCCTTCCACGCCGGCGAGCGCGCGAGCGCGGCCGCGCGCGGCGCATCGCCCTGCGCGAGCGCCGACGCCGCCTGCTGGTCGGCGCGCTGCCACAGGTCGGCGAACGAGGCCGCCTGCGCCGGTGCCGGCGGCGCCAGCACGGCCAGCGCCAGCGCCATCAGCCAGCCGCGCCGGAAGCCGAGCAGCGCCAGCGGCAGCAGCCCGAGCAGCAGCCACGCGCCGCGATCCTGCCAGCGCGCACCGGCGACGCCGTCGTCGTCGCCCGGGGCCGCGGCTGCGGACCGTTCGGCCTGGTCGGCGAGCAGCGCATCGAGGTCGCGCGTGTCCGCACTGAGCGGCACGTAGCGGCCGCCGCCGGCGGCGGCGACTTCGCGCAACGCCGCCGCGTCGAGGCGCGTCACGACGATGTTGCCGGCCGCGTCCTTGAGGAAGTCGCCCTGCGGCAGCGGCACCGGCGCGCCGCCCTCGCTGCCGAGGCCGAGCACCGACACGGTCAGGCCGCGCGCCTGCGCCTTGCGTGCGGCCGCGACGGCGTCGGCGTCGACACCGTCGGCGAGCAGGATGATCTCGCCGCGGTGCAGGCCGGCCTGCTCGACCAGCGCCATCGCGCTGTCGATCGCGCGCGAAGCCGCGTTGCCGGCGACCGGCATCGTGCCGGGGTCGAGCGCATCGACGAGGTTGGCGACGGTGCCGACGTCGTCGGTCAGCGGCGCGGCGACGAACGCCTCGCCGGCGTAGCCGATCAGCGCGGTCTGGTAGTCGCGGCTGCGCGCGAGGATGTCGAGCAGCTTGAAGCGCGCGCGCGCCAGCCGGTCCGGCTTGACGTCCTGCGCCAGCATCGTCGGCGCCAGCTCCAGCGCCAGCACGCGCGCGGCCTGGTTGCGGTACAGCGGCATCGGTTCGCGCTCCCACGCCGGGCCGGCCAGCGCGAGGCAGGCCAGCGTCCACGCGGCGGCGCCGAGCACGAGGCCGGCGCGGTCGCGGCCGGTCTCGACGCGCGCGAGCAGGTGCGGCAGCAGGTGCGCGTCGACCACGTCGCGCCAGGCGCCGCCCTGCGCGCCGCCGCCGCGCCACAGGCGCCAGAACAGCGGCAGCGCCAACAGCGCGAGCAGCGCCCATGGGCGCAGGAAGTGGAATTGCGCGAACGCGCTCATGCCGCCTCCAGCGCGCGCGCGGCGCGCAGGCGCCGGCCCGGCAGCACGAACGCAAGCGCGCCGAGCGCGAGCGAGGCGGCCAGCGGCAGCCAATACAGCTCGTCGACCGGGCGCAGGCTCTCGTTGGTGTCGGCGACCGGCTCGAGCTGGTCGATGCTGCGGTAGATCTCGGCCAGCTCGGCGCTGTTGCGCGCGCGGAAATACCTGCCGCCGGTGGCCTGCGCCATGCGCGTCAGCATCGCCTCGTCGAGGTCGGCCGACGGGTTGACGACGCGGCTGCCGAACAGGCTCTCCACGCGCATCGCGTCGGCGCCGACGCCGATCGTGTAGACGCGCACGTGGTTCGCCGCGGCCAGCTCGATCGCCTTGTCCGGATCGAGCTCGCCGGCGTTGCTGACGCCGTCGGTCAGCAGCACCAGCACGCGCTGCGGCTGCGGGCGGTCGCGCAGGCGCTTGACCGCCAGGCCGACCGCATCGCCGATCGCGGTCTCGCGGCCGGCGAGGCCAATGGTCGATTCGCCAAGCTGTTTGGCCACGGTCTTCAGGTCGAACGTCAGCGGCACCAGCAGGTAGGCGCGCGTGCCGAACAGGATCAGGCCGACGCGGTCGCCGGCGCGGCGATGCACGAAATCGGCCGCGATCGCCTGGATCGCGGCGAAGCGCGGCACGGCGTGGCCGCCGAGCTGCATGTCCTCGATGCTCATGCTGCCGGAGGTGTCGATCGCCAGCAGCAGGTCGCGGCCGGAGCGCGGCACGTCCTCCGGCGCGCCGAGCCACTGCGGCCGCGCCGCGGCCAGCACGAGCAGCGCCCACGCCAGCAGCGCGCCGACGCGGCGCAGGCGCGGCACGGGCGAACGCTCGGCCTGCGGCGGCAGCGCGAAACCCGGATGCGGCAGGCGCAGCGCGCTGCCGATGGCGCCGCGCGCGCGCGGCAGCAGCCACGCGGCGAGCCACGGCAGCGGCAACAGCACGAGCAGCCAGGGCCAGGCCAGTTCAAGCATGGTCGCGCCCCCGCGGCAGCGCGTGCGCGAACCACGCGCGCACGAGTTCGAGCAGCGCGCGCGCATCGAGCGTGTGCGCGGCCGGATCGCCGGCGCGCCGGTACGGCGCATCGAGCAGGCAGCGGCCGGCGCCGGTGCGGAACGGCTCGGCGGCCGCCTGCGCCGGCGGCAACTGGCGGTCGAGGAAGGCCAGCCAGGCGTCGTCGCGCAGCGCGCCGGCGGCCGGATCGATCAGGCGCGCGGCGCGGCGCAGCAGCTGCGACACCTCCGCGGCGAGCCGTTGCGGATCGGGCTGCGCCGCGTGCGTGGCGGCGATGCGTTCGAGCTCGGCGCGCACGCGCGCGCGCCAGCGGTGTTCGCGCAGGCGCCGCCACGACCAGCGCGCGAGCAGCACCGCGACGACCAGCAGCAGCGCGGCGAGCAGCCACCAGCCTGGCGCCGGCGGCCACCACGACGGCGCCGGCGGCAGGTGGATGTCGCGCAGTTCGGGGCCGGCGGCGGCGGGTCCGTTCATGCCACCACCGTCGAATGGCGGCTGCGCGCGAGCAGCGGCGCGAGCGCGCGGCGCAGGTCGGCGTGGCCGTCGAGTTCGAGCACGCGGATGCCGAGCGCGGCGCACTGCGCGGTCAGGCCCGCGCGCGCAGCGGCGAAGCGTTCGCTCCAGCCGGCGCGCACGCGCGCATCGGCGAAGTCGATCATCTGGCGCGCCGACCCCAGCTGCAGCGCATAGCGGCCGGGCGGCGGCGGCGCGAGTTCGAGCGCGTCGCGCAGCAGCACGACCGCGACCTCGTGGCGCGCGGCGATCTGCGCCAGCGGGCCGGTCGCGGCGGCGTCGGCGGTGAAGCCGTCGCTGAGGAGGATCAGGCGCATGCCCGGGCGCAGCAGCCGGCGCATGCGCGCGAGCGCGGCCGACAGCGGCTCCGGCGCGGCGCTCGCCGCGGCATCCCAGTCGCGCAGCGCGCGCAGCACGCGCAGCACGCCGCGGCGGCCGCCGGCCGGCCGCACCTCGCCGGTGATGCCGCCGCCGAAGCCGAGCGCGCCGATGCGGTCGCCGGCGGCGGCGGCCATCCACGCCAGCAGCGCTGCCGCGCGCGCGGCCTGCACGCTCTTGAAGCGCACGCGCGTACCGAAGCGCATGCCCGGATTGCAGTCGAGCGCGAGCAGCAGGCTCTGTTCGCGCTCCTCCTCGAACAGCTTGGTGTGCGGCTTGCCGCTGCGCGCGGTCACGCGCCAGTCCATGTGGCGGATCTCGTCGCCGGGCTGGTAGATGCGCGATTCGCGGAAATCGACTCCGCGCCCGCGCCAGCGCGAGGCGATGCCGCCCGAACGCTCGGCGACGCTGCGCCGGCTGCGCGCCAGGCTCGCGCCGTGCGCGAGCGCGGCCAGCGCGATCAGCTCGTCGAGCGCGACGGTGGAAGCGCCGGGGCTGGGGACTGGGGTTGGTGGCTGGGGCGCCAAGATCGGAAACCGGTTCGAGGGTGTGATTGCGCTACAAAACGATGTCGGCGACGGCCGGTGAGCCGCGGCACGTCTCACGTCTCACGTCCCACGTCTCCCGTCTCACGGCAACGGCACGCGCTCGAGCAGCAGCGCGATCACGCGGTCGGCGCTGACGCCCTCGGCCTCGGCCTCGTAGCTGAGCAGCACGCGGTGGCGCAGCACGTCGGCGGCGATCGCGTGCACGTCCTCGGGCGTGACGTAGTCGCGGCCGGCCAGCCAGGCGTGCGCACGCGCGCAGCGGTCGAGCGCGATCGTGCCGCGCGGGCTGGCGCCGTAGGCGACGTAGCGCGCCAGCTCGGCGCCGTACGGCGATGGATCGCGCGTGGCGAGCACCAGCCGGACCAGGTATTCCTCCAGCTGCGGCGCGAGGTGCAGTTCGAGCACCGCGCTACGCGCGGCGAACACCTGCTGCTGGCTGAGCCGCCGCGCCGGCACTGCCGGCACGGCGAGCGCCTCGCGCGCGCGCTCGCGCGCCAGCCTGAGGATCGCGCCCTCGGCGGCCGCATCGGGGTAGTCGACGCGTACGTGCAGCAGGAAACGGTCGAGCTGCGCCTCGGGCAGCGGGTAGGTGCCTTCCTGCTCGATCGGGTTCTGCGTCGCCATGACCAGGAACAGCTGCGGCAGCGCATAGGTGTCGCGGCCGACCGTGACCTGGCGCTCGCCCATCGCCTCCAGCAGCGCGGACTGCACCTTGGCCGGCGCGCGGTTGACCTCGTCGGCGAGGACGAGGTTGTGGAAGATCGGGCCGCGCTGGAACTCGAAACTGGTCGCCTGCGGGCGGTAGATCTCGGTGCCGGTCAGGTCCGCCGGCAGCAGGTCCGGGGTGAACTGCACGCGGTGGAAGTCGGCCTCGATGCGCGCGGCCAGCTCCTTGATCGCGGTGGTCTTGGCCAGGCCCGGCGCGCCTTCGACGAGCAGGTGGCCGTCGGCGAGCAGCGCGATCAGCAGGCGGTCGATCAGCGCGGCCTGGCCGATGATGCAGTGGGCGAGCTCGCTGCGCAGCTCGGCGAAGGCGGCGGAAGCCGGGGCGGTTTCGGGCATGTCCATGGGAGGCTGTGGGCTAGTCGCGGGATGATCGCATGCCGGCGCTGCGCGCCTGAGACAACGGCCTGCGCGACAAGTTTGCCTGAGAGCCGTTTCGACCCGCGAAGTTCAATCGTTCAGCACGTCGGCCAGCGCGACCGGCTTGCCGACCAGCCAGCCCTGCGCGTAGTGGCAGCCGAGGCGGTGCAGGATCGCACGCTGCTCGCGCGTCTCGACGCCCTCGGCGACGAGGTCGCAGTCGAGCGCGCGCGCCATCGCGACGATGACGCCGACCAGCGCGACCCCGCGCGGCCGGTCCAGCGCGCGCGTGAAGCTGGCGTCGAGCTTGATCTGGTCGAAGTCCAGCGTCAGCAGCGGCGCGAGGTTGGAATAGCCGGTGCCGAAGTCGTCGAGCGCGACGTGCATGCCGACCGCATGGCAACGCGTCAGCAGGTCGGCGATGCGCACGTAGTCGAGCACGAGGCTCTCGGTGATCTCGAGCTTGAGGCGGTCGGGCGGCAGGTCGCGGCTGCGCAGGTGGTCGAGGATGCGCTCGACCATGTCCGGTTCGGCCAGCTGGCGCGCGGACAGGTTGACCGCGATGAACGGCAGCGGCCGGCGGCCGCGGCGGCGCAGTTCGACCAGCATGTCGCACACGCGCGCCAGCACGTAGTCGCCGACCGGCAGGATCAGCGACGTTTCCTCGGCGAGGCGGATGAACTCGCTCGGCGACACCGCGCCGCGCTCGGGATGCTGCCAGCGCACCAGCGCCTCGTAGCCGGCGACGCGGCCGCTCTCGATTTCCTCGATCGGCTGCAGGCGGACTTCGAGCTCCTTGCGCTCGAGCGCGGCGCGCAGCTCGCTCTCGAGCCGGATCTTGTCGAACGCGCCGGCATCCTCCGGGGAGGCGGCCGGCGGACTGTTGCGGCCGGAGCCGTTGCCGGTCAGCGTCGCCAGAGTCGAGCGATAGCGCGTCAGCTGGCTCATCAGCAGGGCACGCACGACGGGGTCGGCGGCGGTCAGGCGCTCGGCGAACTGGGCCGCGTCGATGCGGGTCAGGCGGCAGGCGGTCAGCGCGCGTGCGGTCGCCGTGCGCGGCGAGTCGTCGATGACGGCCATCTCGCCGAGCAGCATGCCGGGGCCGAGCTCGCCGAGCACGCGCCGCTCGCCCAGCTGCATGGTACTGACCTCGATGCGGCCGGATTCGATCAGAAACGCACCGGACGGCGGATCGCCCTCGGCGAAAATGACGTGGCCGGCCTCGAACAGCTCGCTATAAGGCTGCAATGCGCGACTCCCCCAAAGACTCGCCAGCGCCGGATCGTTGCTTAGCGGGAGGATCGTAATCGGGCGGACGCCGGCAATCCAGCCCCTCATGCCCCCTCCCGCGAAGCGGCCAGCGCCCCTGCCCTGCACGCCGGGGGCGGCGGCGACGACCGGCCCGTCGCCCCGGGCGGCCGGGGCCGGGGCAAACCGCTACACTGCCGGCCGCATCCCGCGCATGCCAACCTCCCCTGCATGGCCACCACCTCCGTCGCGATCCCGGCGCCGCGCGCCGACGAGCTGTTCGGCCACCCGAAAGGGCTCTACGTCTGCTTCTTCACCGAGATGTGGGAGCGCTTCTCGTTCTACGGCATGAAGGCGCTGCTGCTGCTGTACCTGGTCAAGTACCACCTGTTCACCGACGAACACGGCTACAACCTGATCGGCGCCTACGGCGGCCTGGTCTACGCGATGCCGGTGATCGGCGGCCTGCTCGCCGACCGCTGGCTCGGCATGCGCAAGGCGGTCGTGTTCGGCGGCATCCTGCTCGTGCTCGGGCACCTGGGCATGGCGATCGAGGGCCATCCGGCCAGCCGCGTCGACGGCGTGGTCACGCGCGACGAGGGCGCGCTGCAGGTGTTCTACTTCTCGCTCGCGCTGATCATCATGGGCGTCGGCTTCCTGAAGCCGAACATCTCGACCATCGTCGGCAAGCTGTACGGCGAGAACGACCCGCGCCGCGATTCGGGCTTCAGCCTGTTCTACGCCGGCATCAACATCGGCGCGACCGTGTCGGGCGTGCTGTGCGGCTGGCTCGGCGAAACCTGGGGTTGGGGCTGGGGCTTCGGCGCGGCCGGCATCGGCATGCTGGCAGGCCTGGCGAACTTCCTCTACGGCCAGAAGCACCTGCACGGCCACGCCGAACCGCGCGAGCCGGCCAGGCTGCGCGAGCGCGTGCTCGGGTTCCTCACGCGCGAGCAGCTGATCTATCTCGGCGCGCTCGGCGGCGTGGTGGTGGTGTGGGGCCTGATCCAGTGGCACTCGCTGTTCCTGAAGATCCTGCCGGGCGTGTTCGAACCGAGCCCGGTGATCCTCGCGATGCACCTGGTCAGCCTCGGCCTGCTCGGCGGCATCCTGTGGTTCATGTTCACGCGCTGCAGCAAGATCGAGCGCGAGCAGATGTTCGCCGTGCTCGCGTTCATCGGCTTCTGCCTCGTGTTCTTCACGCTGTACGAGCAGACCTACGGCTCGTGGGTGCTGTTCTCCGACCGCGCGATGAACCACGACGCGCTCGGCGTGGAATGGACCGCGAGCCAGCTGACCTCGCTCGGCGCACTGTTCATCCTCGTGCTGGCGCCGCTGTTCGCGTGGCTGTGGCCATGGCTGGAGCAGCGCGGGCTGAACCCGAGCAGCCCGGCCAAGTCGGCCTGGGGCCTGGTCTTCGCCGGCCTGTCCTTCCTCGTGCTGGTGTGGAGCGCGCGCAACCCGCAGGCGAACGGGCTGACCAACATCTGGTGGTTCGTGCTCGCCTACTTCGTGCTCGAGGTCGGCGAGATGCTGCTGTCGCCGATCGGCCTGTCCGCGGTGACGCAGCTGTCGGTGCCGCGCGTGACCGGCCTGATGATGGGCGGCTGGTTCCTCGGCACCTCGTACTCGGAAGTGCTCGCCGCCGAGCTCGGCAAGCTGTCGGCGCTCGAGATCCCCGAGGGCGAGGCGCTGAACGTCGCCGACGCGCTCGCCAGGTACGACGAGCTGTTCCTGTACTCGGCCAAGATCGGCATCGCCTGCGGCGTACTCGTGCTGCTGCTGACGCCGCTGATCCGGCGCTGGATGCACCTGCCCGCGGCGGCGCGCTGACGCGCGCGCGGCAGGCTGCGCTACAGGCGCACGCGGTCGAAGATGACCAGCAGCGCGACCAGGCCGCCGAGCAGCAGGATCAGCACGCCGCTCCAGACGCGATCGAGGCCGCCGCGCTTGCGCAGGAGCCAGTTCAGCGCGGCCACGGCCAGCAGCGGAAACACGAACATCACCAGCAGCAGCTTCCAGATCGAGGCATCGAGTCCGAGCAGCATCGCTTCCCCCTTGGCAGGATCATCGGCGCGCGGAACGTCGTGGCGCCGTCCGCTGCCGATCATGCCATGCGAGTGCCGGGGGATCGGCGCCCCGGGCCACGGCAGCGTCCCGCCACCGGCGGCCGCCGTCCGGGTGCGACCATTCGGCCCTGGCCCGCATCCGGTATCGACGTGACCGCCGCCAGCTTCCAGATCGAGATCCCCGATACCGTGCTCGCCCGCGCCCGTCGCGGCGAGCTCGGTGCGCTCGAACAGATCTACCGCGCGTTCGAGCGCCCGGCCTACACGCTCGCGCTGCGCCTGCTCGGCAACCCCGACCATGCGCGCGAGGCCGTGCACGACGCGATGCTGCGCCTGCTCGAGCGCATCGGCCAGTTCCGTGGCGACGCGCCGTTCTGGGGCTGGCTGCGCCAGATCGTCGTCAACGAGGCGCTGATGCGCCTGCGCCGCGAGCGCGGCATCGCGTTCGAGGAACTGCCCGAGGACGACGATACGCCCGGTCACGGCCCGCCGCCGTGGGCGCTGGCCGACGCGCGCCAGCTCGAACGCGCGCTCGAGCGCCTGCCGGCGCTGACGCGCAGCGTGCTGTGGCTGTACCACGTCGAGGAATACACGCACGCCGAGATCGCCGCGCTGACCGGCAAGTCGGTCAGTTTCTCCAAATCCCAGGTCGCGCGCGGCAGCCAGCGCCTGCGCGCGTTGCTCGAAGCGAACGAGGAGGTCGCGCCATGCCTGATCGCGACGACAGCATGAATCCCGAATCCGAACGCAGCCTCGCCAGCGCGTTGCGCGCACTGCCCGACGCCATGCCGCAACCGGACCTGTGGCCGGAGCTGGCGCGCACGCTCGCCGCGCGGCGCCGCCCGCGCCGCTTGCGCCAGGTCGTGCCGGTGGCGCTGGCGGCCGGCCTCGCGCTCGCGCTGCTGCTGCCGGCGCGACTGCGGCACGTACCGGCCGAGGCCGTCCCCGGCGCGCCCGTCGTGGCGGCGGCGCCGGCGGCCGTGGACGGCGGCGAACTGGCCAGCCTGCACCAACGCTCGCAGACGCTCGAACGCTGGATCGCCGCGGTCGCCGCGCGCGCGCCGCAGGACAGCCGCGACCTGATGGCCGCGGTCGAGGTCGAGGACCTGATCGGCCTGGTCGACCTGCAGCTCGGCGCCGCGCACACCGATGCCGATGCGTTGCCGCTGTGGCGCCAGCGCGTCGCCCTGCTCGAGGACCTCGCCACGATCCGCGGCAGCGCGTGGGCGATCGCGGCCAACGACGACGGGCACGCCCGGCCCGCCGCGCTCCAACTGAACTAGAGGAATCACCATGAAACGCTCCCTGCTCTCGCTCGCGCTCGGCCTCACCATGGCGGCCCCGGCCGTATTCGCGGCGGACACCGTGGCGCCCGTCGCACCGGCGGCCGCGCCGCGCGCCGCCGATGCCGAGGCCGCGCGCGCCGAACTCGCCCAGCTGCGCACGCAGATGCAGGCGCTGTCGCGCCGCATGGCCGAACTCTCACTCGAGCTCGGCGATGCCGGGCCGCGCGCGTATGCGTTCCGCTACCTCGGCCAGCCCGACCGCGCGATGCTCGGCGTCGTGCTCGCGAGCGACCCGAACGGCGTGCGCATCGCCGCCGTCACGCCGGACAGCGCAGCCGCGCGCGCCGGCCTGCACGACGGCGACGTGATCACGTCGATCGACGGCGCGGCGCTTGCGAACAAGGCCACGCCCGAGCAGGCGCTCGCCGACGCACGCACGCGCCTGGGCAACCTCAAGAACGGCCAGGAAGTGCGCTTGGGCTGGCAGCGTGGCGGCAAGGCGCAGGCCGAACTCACGCTCAAGGCCGAACGGCGGCAGGCGTGGAACTGGGTGCAGGCGATCAATGGCGAGGCCGCGCCGCCGCTGCCGAAGGACTTCGATGAGCGCGTCCGCGCCGACGTCGAACGTGCGCAGCGCGAGGCCGAACGGGCCGGACGCGAAGTCGAACGCAGCGAGCGCGTGCGTGCCGCGGCCGAGCGCGCCGCGGCACGCGTCGATCCCAAGCGGATTCAGGCGATCGTCGAGGGCAGCCGCCACGCGATGCGCCTGGCGATGCCGTGGTGGGGCCTCAACCTCGCGCCGATGAACGCCGACCTCGGCAGCTACTTCGGCGTCGAGCGCGGCGCACTGGTGCTCGCGACCGACGCCGACGCGCTGCCCGGCCTGCGCGCCGGCGACGTCATCACCGAGGTCGGCGGCGAGGCCGTCACGCGCCCCGAGGACGCGCTGCGCGCACTGCGCGACCAGCCGCCCGGCAGCGAGGTGCCGGTCAAGCTGATGCGCGAGCGCAAGACGCTCGCGCTGAACATCAAGGCGCCGGAGTTCAATTCGATCTTCCCGCTGCCGCCGCAGCCACCCGTCCCGCCGGCGCCGCCCGCTCCGCCGCGGGCGCCTGCCGCGGCCCCGCCGGCGCCACCGGCGCCGCCGTCGGACGTGTGATGCCGCGGAGCGGGCCATGCCCGCGATGAGGCGCCGGCGCTACGCCGGCGCCTCAGCTTTTTTCGATCGGAAAACACCGCGGCCGAAGCCGCTCCTGCACCGCCGCGGCCTACGACGCGTCGAGCTCCTGCCAGCGCAGGTAGGCCGCATCGAGCTCGGCCTGCAGCGCGGCGAGCTCGCTGTTGGTCGCGACGATCGCCGCGCTGTCCTGCTGGTAGAACGCCGGCTCCTGCATCTTCGCGCCGAGCGCGGCGATGCGCGCCTCGAGCGTCTCGATGCGCGCCGGCAGCTCGTCCAGCTCGCGCTGCTCCTTGTAGCTGAGCTTGCGCCTGGCCGGCGCTGCGGCAGGCGCCGTCGGCGCGGCCGGCTTCGGTTCGGCCCTGGCCGGCTCCGGCTTGCGCACGGCCGCCGGCGGCGCTTGGCGCAGCCAGTCGGAATAGCCGCCGACGTACTCGCCGACCTTGCCGTCGCCTTCGAGCACGAGCGTGCTGCTGACGACGTTGTCGATGAACTCGCGGTCGTGCGAGACCAGCAGCAGCGTGCCCGGATAGCCGGCCAGCAGATCCTCCAGCAGCTCCAGCGTCTCGACATCGAGGTCGTTGGTCGGTTCGTCCATGACCAGCAGATTCGAGGGCTTGGCGAACAGCTTGGCCAGCAGCAGGCGGTTGCGTTCGCCGCCGGACAGCGCGGTGATCGGCGCGCGTGCGCGCTCGGGCGAGAACAGGAAGTCCTGCAGGTAGCCGATCGCGTGCTTGCGCGCGCCGTTGACCTCGATGTACTCGCGCCCCTCGGCCACGTTGTCGAGCGCGCTCATGTCCTCGCGCAGGTGCGCGCGGTGCTGGTCGAAGTAGGCGATCTCGAGGTTCGTGCCGAGGCGCACCTCGCCGGCCTGCGGCGCGAGCTGGCCAAGCAGCAGGCGCAGCAGCGTGGTCTTGCCCGAACCGTTCGGGCCGATCAGGCCGACGCGGTCGCCGCGCTGGATCGTCGTGATCAGGCCGTCGACGATCATGCGGCCGTCGTAGCCGAAGCGGATGCCGTCGACGTCGATCACGCGCTTGCCCGATGCGGCCGCGGTGCCGACCGCAAGCTTCGCGTTGCCGCCGAGCTCGCGCCGCTGCGCGCGCTCGCGCCGCATCGCCTGCAGCGCGCGCACGCGACCCTCGTTGCGCGTGCGCCGTGCCTTGATGCCCTGGCGGATCCAGACCTCCTCCTGCGCGAGCTTTTTGTCGAACAGCGCGTTCGCCTGCGCCTCGGCGTGCAGGCGCTCCTCGCGCCGGCGCAGGTAGTTGTCGTAGTCGCCGGGCCAGCTGGTGACCTGGCCGCGGTCGATCTCGACGATGCGCGTGGCGAGCGCGCGCAGGAAGCGGCGGTCGTGCGTGACGAAGATGACCGTGCCGGGGAAGTCGAGCAGCAACCGTTCGAGCCAGTCGATCGCCTCGATGTCGAGGTGGTTGGTCGGCTCGTCGAGCAGCAGCACGTCCGGATCCAGCACCAGCGCGCGCGCCAGCAGCACGCGCCGCTTCATGCCGCCCGACAGCGCCGGGAACCCGGCGTCCTCGGGCAGTTCCAGCCGCGTCAGCACGTTCGTCACGCGGCGCTCGAGGTCCCAGCCGTGCTCGGCCTCGATGCGCGCCTGCACGCGCGCCAGCGCGTCGGCGTTGCCGGGCACGTCGAGGTGGTGGCTCAGGTGGTGGAACTCGGCCAGCAGCGCGCCGAGATGGCCGAGCGCGCCGGCCACCACGTCGAACACGGAACCTTCGACGTCGTGCGGCACCTCCTGCACCAGCCGCGCGATGCGCACGCCGGCCTGCACGCGCACCTCGCCGTCGTCGGGCTTGAGTTCGCCGGCGATGAGCTTCAGCAGCGTCGACTTGCCGGCGCCGTTGCGGCCGACGATGCAGATGCGCTCGTTGTGCTCGATCGAAAGATCGGCGTGTTCGAGCAGCAGCGGGCCGCCGACCGAATAGTCGACGTTGACGAGATTGACGAGGGACATGCAGGCGCGGGCGTCGGATTGCGACGCCTATTGTGCCTTGAATCGCCGCGGCGCACTTTCCTGGACCGCGCGCACTATCCGTCGAAGCCGTCGCTGAAAACCCGATCGTCCGCGTCGAAGTACCAGACCTTGCCGTCGCTGGTCGCCGTGAACACGCGATTGCCGTCGACCGCGAGTCCGCCTTCGGAAAGGCCGTCGTTAACGCTCGCGATGCCGGTGTTGAATTGCGCCCAGTGGATGCCGTCGTCGGAGCGGTACAGGCCCATCGAGTACTGGCTCTGCCCCGGCGGCGGCGGCGGCGAAGGATCGAAAGCCGGATTCGCGCCCGAATGCAGGAACAGCGTGCCGGCGGTCGTCGTGACGATGCGCGAGACCTGCAGTCCGCGATAGATGAAATTGACCGGAAAGCCGATCGCCGGCGATATGGCCTGCGCATCCGGATCGGCCACGCCGATCGAACTGTCCCATCCGAACTGGAACAGCTCGGTGCCATTCCAGACGGGACGGTTGTCGCGGGTGAAGCCTACGGCGCCGACATTGCCGGCGCGCGTCGCCGCCGCCATCGGGCTGGCCGGATTGCGCTGCGTCGGATCCGACGCAAGGCAGGCTTGCGCATCGAGCGGCCGCCAGGTCGCGCCGGCGTCGTCGGAATAGATCACGCCGGCCGTTTCGGTGCCTGCATGGACCCAGCCTCGGCGGTCGACGTTGATGGAATAGATCGCGCCGTCCGAGGTGGCATTGTTGAACGTGGGGTAATAGCACGGCGCGGCGGCCTTGACCTTCGCGCTTTCGTCGATCGCGACGTAGCTGCGGCCACCGTCGGTGCTGCGATAGACGTAGGCCCATTTGGCGCCGAACCAGATGTCGCCGTTGGGCGCGCGCGCCATCGAGAACACGCCGAGGCTGGGCGGCGTCGACAAGGCCGCGGCGATCCATTGCCCGCTCGCCTTGTCCAGCACGAACGCAACCGGATCGGCGCTGCCCGCACTGTGGAAGATGCCGGCCACCGGCTCGCTGGCCGCCGTCGTCGTCAACGCCTGGATATTGTTCCCGATCGTCACGTAGGGGATCGGCGGCAGCGGCGCGAACGCTCCCGCCGGCGCGCGCGCGTCCGCCGCCTTGTAGACCAGCCCCCTGGTGCCTGCGGTCGCGAGCACCGCGTAATAGATCGTGTGGTCCGGTGCCACCGCCAGGCGCGGATGCACGCCTGGCTGCAACCCGCTGGCCCACAGCGCCCAGCCGGCTCCCGACGCCGCGCACGCGCCGCCGCCGGCCGAAGCAAGCGCGATCGCCGCGGCGAGTGCGGACGGACCGATCAGTGATCGGCGCGCAGTGTCGGTTGCCGGGAGCAGCTGCGGCGCCGGCATGCCGGAGTTGAGCGCGGGCGAGCCGGTACCGCAACGGCGCCGCGGCGCGGCGGGGGTGAGTTCCGGATCGCCCGAAAGCGTGTACGCCGGCGTGCGCAAAAGGGGACGCATGGGCAGTTTTCCCGCTGAAATCCTTTGAGTCTGATTTCAGCTACGGAAAGCCGTGCGCGTCGCTGCCAGCCGCGTCACCCGCGCGCAACCCCGCCGCTTGGCCGGGCGCAAACCCGTTTCGGCGACACCACCGGAGCCTTGGCGAAGGTGGCGGGACGGCGGCTGCGTCGTCAGAGCGACGTCGGGGATTCGGCAGGACGCCGTCGACGGTAGGCGCAGAGGACGCCCGACGTCATGCCGCGCGGCGCAGCTCGCCGCGCCGCGCCGCCATCGCGCGCTCGACCACGTCCCAGCCGGCGTCCGCCCGATGCGCCTGCTCGCTCAGCACGCGGCGGAACGCGCGTGCGCCGGGCAGGCCCTGGTACAGGCCGAGGATGTGCCGCGTGATGTGCTGCAGGCGGTCGCCGCGTGCCAGGTGTGCCTCGACGTACGGGCGCAGGCGCTGCAGCACGTCGTCGCGATCCGGCAGCGGCGTGCCGTGCAGCGCGTGCTCGAGCTCGGCCAGCCGATACGGCTCGTGGTAGGCGGTGCGACCGAGCATCACGCCGTCGACGTGGCGCAGGTGTTCCTGTACCTCGGCCACGCTCGAAATGCCGCCGTTGATGACGACGTTCAGTTGCGGATGCTCGCGCTTGAGCCGGTACACGCGCTCGTAGTTCAGCGGCGGCACCTCGCGGTTCTCCTTCGGCGACAGGCCCTGCAGCCACGCCTTGCGCGCGTGCACGATGAACGTGTCGCAGCCGGCCGCATGCACCGCGTCGACGAACGCGGCCAGCGCGGTGTACTCGTCCTGTTCGTCGACGCCGATGCGGCACTTGATCGTGACCGGCACGTCGACCGCCGCGCGCATGGCCGCGAAGCAGTCGGCCACCAGCGCCGGCTCGCGCATCAGGCAGGCGCCGAAGCGACCCGACTGCACGCGGTCGGACGGACAGCCGACGTTGAGGTTGATCTCGTCGTAGCCGAACTCGACGCCGATCCGCGCCGCCTGCGCCAGCTCGGCCGGCTCCGATCCGCCGAGTTGCAACGCGACCGGATGCTCGCTCGCGTCGTAACCGAGCAGGTGCTCACGATCGCCGTGGATCACCGCACCGGTCGTGACCATCTCGGTGTAGAGCAGCGCGTTCGGCGCGAGCAGGCGGTGGAAGTACCGACAATGGCGGTCGGTCCAGTCCATCATCGGTGCAACGGAGAGTTTCCAGTTCATCCGTGCATTCTAGCCAACGCGCCTACCTCGCCTCGTACATATGCATGCAGCGCATCTCGCCCTGTCAGCGAGTCCGTCTATTGGATGGCCGGCACCGACGACGGCAGCGAGCCGCGCCGCGTGGCAGCCGCGGAACGACGATGCGCAGGGCTTCAGCTTGAGGCCAGCCAGCGGTGCCCCCGCTCACAGGCCCATTCGTGCGTGCGTCACTCTGCTCCGAGCATCCGCGAGGAGAGAGTGACGCACATCGGTAAAACGCCTCCACGCCGCATCGCCGTGGCCTTTTGCGATCCGGCCGAGAGAATGATGTCGGGCTGATGCCCCCTTCGCGCCATCGAACCCGCAGGTTCGCGCTGCGCCCCCTCTGCTGTTCCGACGCGCAAGGCGTCCGGTCGTACCCGGTCAGCCGCGCCTCGCGCGGCCTTCACTACCGCCCCGCAATGGGGTTTCTTGGCAGTGCCGGCGGGCTCTTTCGAGCCGTCCCGTTTCCGTGTCCGCACGGACCCTGCGTCGAGCCGTCGACCGCAGGTTGGGACCCGCAACTCACCGGACTGGATGCGCGCCCCTCCGCTCGCACTGCCGCCGCTGACCCGCTCGGGTCAGCCGGCAGCGCGAGCCGTGGGGCGCTCAACCGATGACCGATGACGAACGGGAGACAGACATGAGCGCGAAGAACGATTTGTTGGCTTCACTGCGCAGCGCCAGCGCCAAGCTCGGCGGGGCGCATCTGACGCGGCAGGCACGCGATGCGTTTTGCCGGCGCCTGGCCGTGCATCTGCACGGGGCGGGCTTTCGGCATCTACGCTACCTCGGCGAGGTCGGCCTGCGCCATGTGCGCAGCTACGTCACGGCGAGGCAGCTCGCCGGCGTCGGCGTGCGCACGCCGCAGAACGACCTGGCCCATCTGCGCGGGTTGCTGGCGCTGGCCGGCCGGCCGCCGCTGCTGAGCGAGGCCGGCATGACGAACCAGGCGCTCGGCGTCGCCGGCGGCTCGCGCATCGGCGCCAAGACCGCGATCCGCGAAGCCGACTATGCGGAGTTGCGCGCGGCGATCGTCGACGACGGTTTGCGCGCGCTGGTCGCGCTCGAACGCTCGGGCTGCGCGCGTTGGAGGCGATCCGCAGTCGCGACCGGCTGGCGATCTGGGAGCGGCAGCTCGCCGACGGACAGAGCCGATCGAGGTCGTGATCGGGACCAAGGGCGGACGGTCGCGGATCACCCACCTGCCCGATCCGCCGCGGGCGCTGGCAGCGGTGCGCGAGGCGCTGGCGGTGCTGCGCGCTCGCGTGCAGCTCGCACCTGACGCGACCCTGCGCGCCGCGACGACCTGGTATCGCAACGCAATGCACCGGCTCGACGTGCAGGGTCACGCGCTGCGCTACGCATTCGCACGCGAGCGCGTCGACGCCTACCGCGCCGAAGGCATCCCGCTGCGCGAGGCGTTGGCGCGCACGAGCATGGATCTCGGCCACGGCGATGGGCGCGGGCGCTGGGTCAAGATGGGCTATCTGCGCTGAGGCGAACAGCACCGAGAAGGCTGGCGCCGACGACAGCGGCGAGCGGCGCCGCGTGACGGCCGCTGAACGACGAAGCCCGGCACGAGGCCGGGCTTCGGTGTGAGCGTGCTACATAACTAGACCTGACCCCAGCATCCCGGATGTTACATGTTTTCGTGGTATGTTCAACCGCGATAGCAGAACTCGGGGTTACGGTATGCCGCACCGACACAGCACAGCACTCCGCCCCGTGGCCATCAGCAACGAAGAACGGGCGTTTTTTGTCGCCTTCGGCGAACGCCTCGCCGCGCTGCGCAAGGAACGCCAACTGACCCAGGTCCAGCTCGCCGAGCAGCTCGGCGTCTCGCAGCAGGCCGTCACCGCCTACGAGAGCGGGCAGCGCCGCGTGCCGATCTCGACCCTGCCGCCGCTGGCCGACACTCTGGGGGTCAGCATCGAGGAACTGATCGGCACGCCGGCCAAGCACAGCGCCGGCAAGCGCGGCCCCGCGCCCAGGCTCCAGCAGCAGCTCGAACAGGTCAGCCGGCTCCCCAAGGCCCGGCAGAAGTTCGTCATCCAGATGCTCGATACCGTGCTGCAGCAGCCGAACGGCTGACCCCGCCGCGACGGCGCGGTCGTCCGCTGGTAATACCAGCGGACCTATCCTGCCATTCAACCCCACCCAAGCCCGCCGGCCGCGCCCTCGGGGGTTGTCAATGGCTTTCCAGTCACCTTCAGCGTCTTGCCATCGCTGGACAACACATTGACGAAGGCTTGACGAGGCGTCTCGCCGAGGAGTGGTCGGCAGCGGCCCGAACAGGTCAGCCGCCTCCCCCGAGGACACGGCAGAAGCTCGTGGTGCAGACACTCGACCCGTGCTGCAGCAGCCGAAAGTCTGACTGCACCACGCCGACCAACCGCACTCGCCCCCCCAAAAACAACAAGCCCGCCGATTGGCGGGCTTGTTGTTCATCGGGTCGCAGAAAGTCGACTACGACCCCGGCGCCTCCCCTCTATTTCTGCACGTCAATAACCTCTGATACGACTATTCCTGTGTAATTGCAAAGCCCCAAGAAGACACCACCATCCTTAGTCACATCTCTACGGAAAATACCCCTCACAGTCACATAGTGTCGATTAGCAAACGAGATTATCTTTAGCAACTCACTCGAATAAAGAAGAGAAACACATCCAGAAACATCCTCGCGCCTCATTGCCTCCAGACTATCCCATATAGCGTATGCGCCTGGCTCGTGGATCAAATAGCCCCTTAAAATTACCACCTTCCCATCAAAGATCCTCTTATCCCTGTTTAATTCGCCAGGATATTTTATCGCCTCATCCGAATACAAAGACGAGGAGAATAATAAAACGGAAGCCGCTAAAGCAATTATAAGTCGCAATAAAAATCTATCGGTCATTATAAATCCCCGCCGCCTGATCCATATGGCGCTGAATGGCTTCGACTTCGCTACTAGACATTGTCCCCCGCAGCATTCTGTGCTGGAGCTTTCCGCCTTCAATTTCCCTGACGCCGACTCGCGCACGATTCTCACCCGTGACAGCTACGTTCGGCAATCCAACATCAAGCGGAGCCTGAGAGTCCCCTAATCCAGGCTGGTCCACCATAGTGGGATTAACATGCCCGTGCATGACGAACTGAGTACCTTCCGGAGGATCTCCTTGCGCTGAATGTCCCGCATTGGATTCTTGCTTCTTAGTGTTTTTCATCCCTCTGGAAACAAGCTTACCTTTGCTATCCACCACCGCTTTGAGCCTTTCCTCAGTCTCCCCTCTCGAATCAACACTAGACGTTCCCGAGAGGGAGACCGCATATTTCTCTCCCTGAGCGTCAAGCTTTACGTCCGCGCGATCCCCTTTCAACTTGACCGTGGACTCGACACAAAGGTTCGACCCCACGTTCTTCGGGCACCGCCCATCTGGATCGATGAACTTGTAGGGGTTGTTATTGGCGTACCAATACCGATTAAAGCTCGCCGGGCTAGCCGCTATCGGATCCACCGACAGAAACCGCCCCGCCATTGGATCATAGTACCGCTGCTGCATGTAGGAGAGCCCGGTCGCTGCGTCGGTCACGTGGCCGGTGTAGCCTGGGCCCTGCGCGGGCGGCATCAGCGTCGCGCCGTACGGCTCGTAGCGCATCCGGCTCGTCACCAGACCGCTCGCGTTCGTCTCCGCCACCGGGCTGCGCAGGCCGTCCGTGTGCACGTAGGTGGTCGCCGCCCCGGCTGCGCGCGTCAGGACCTTTTCCACCCGCACTCTGATACTCGACGACCAGCCGGAGCAGGTCGTGCCGTTGCACGCCTTCACCCTGTAGGTGTACTCCTCCCAATTCCCGCAGTTCGTCGGCACAAACCCTTCGATCTGGATCGAGCTGATCAGGACTTCATACGTCTGCGACCTGCATATACCCGCCTCTTCGAGGTAGTAGCGCGTCGCCGAGGTCTGCGCGTCCCAGCTGATCGTGTACTGCCAACCCATCTGCACCGGCGCGTTCGGCCCCTGCAGGCCAGTCGGCGTCGTCACCGGTCCGGGCAATTGCACGGTCACCGCCGCCGGCGCCAGCGGCGGGCTGTAGTCGCCGCAACCGTACAGGTTACAGCCGCGGATCCGGTACCAGTAGGTCCCGTTGACGGTCTTCGGCGGCGACGGCGACCAGCTCGTCGTCGTGCCCGGCGTCGTGCCCACGTCGGTGTAGTTGCCGGTACCAGTGTATTCCTGCACCTCGTGGCGTTCGGCCCGCGCGCTCGCCGACCAGGTCACCGTGTACTGGCCCGTCGTGCTCGGGCTCGGGCTGATCGATTGCACCACCGGCTGGCTCGGCAACACGTTCGGCAGCCGCACCTGCGCCGTCACCTCGGACGAGCTGGCACTACACTGGTGCAGGCTGTTGCATGCGCGCACCCGGTACGTGTAGTCGCCGTATCCGCTCTTGGCCGGCGAAGGCGACCAACTCGTGCCGGTCGGCGAGGCGATCGTGCTGCGCCAGCCGCTGGGATCGTACTGGTACTTCTCGTCCACTTGGTAGTACGACGCGTCCGTCGACGCGAACCAACTAAGCGTGTAGTTGCCATCCGTGCTCGGCCGCGGCGTCACGAACAGCCCGGTCGGGACCGTCGGAAGGCCCGGCACCGCTTCCTCCACCGTCTGGTTCATCGTCGCGTAGTCGCCGCAGTACGCCACGTCGGTCGCGTGGCGGCAGGCTCGCACCTGGTAGCTCCAAGTGCCCAGCGGATGGCCGGCGATCGTCCGGTAGGTCAGGCTCGAGGTCGCCAGCGCGCTCCAGCTGCCGCCGCTGGGCTTCTCGTCCACGCGGTAGGTCACGGCACCCGCCACGGCCTGCCACGATACGGAGTAGCTCGTGTACTCAGTGGCCGGACTCGGGCTGGCCTGCAGGCCGGTCGGTACCGGCGTCGCCACCACTGCTGTCGCCGGCGGGCCGAACGCGCCGCACGACCCGTTGCACGCCTGCACACGGTAGCTGTAGGTCCCGTCCGGCTTCGACGACGCGCTCCAGCTCAACGCGGAACCGTCATACGCCGTGACCTCGCTGCCGCCCGCCGGCGTCTCCTTCAGCACATAGCGCGTCGCGCCAGCCACCGACGTCCAGCTCACCGTGTAGGCGCCGTTCGTGCTTGGGCTCGGGCTCACGCTGACCACGGACACGCCGCTCTGCACCACCTGCGTCAGGCTCGCGCTGAACTGACTGCAGGTGCTGCCGGCGCAGGCCTGCACGCGATAGACGTAGCTGCCGTTCGGCACCCCCGACACTGACCAACTGGTTGCACTGCCGCTGTAGATCGTCGTCTCGGCACCGAGGTTGGCCTGCTGCTTCAGCACGTAGCTGGTGGCACCGCTGACCGCCCGCCACGTCAACGTGTAGCTGCCGTCCGCGCTTGGGTTCTTGCTCGAAGTGAGCGGATCGGGGGCATCCAGGAACGGTGCGCCCGGCACGCCTTCGTTGCGCGCGACCAGCGAGCCGTTCAGGTAGACGTAGCTGGTCGCCTTGCCGGTCGCCGTGTCCAGGCCGTACAGCAACTGGCCGTCCTTGCTGTAGACCTGGTACAGCTTGCTGTTGTCGTTCGTGTGCAACACGCGCACGCGGCGGCCATGTGCGTCGTAGGTGTAGCTCTCCTTGCCGGTCGCCGCGGTCATCCGGTCGGCGCGATCGAACGTGAACACCTGGCTGCCGCGCTGAACCACGTTGCCGCGCCCGTCGTAGCCGTAGCTGGTTGTCGGGCAGTTGCTGCCACTCAGGCTGCCCAGCTGGTTGGCCCCATTCAGGTTGTGCGTGCAGCTGCGCGTCCCGACCGCGCTCACGCGCAGGTTGTCGAGCGGATCGTAGGTGAACGATGCGGTGCCCCACATCGACGGCGCCAAGGCACTGGTCAGGCGGTTGAGGCCGTCGTAGCCCAATGTGCGGTTTTCCAAGCCCGACTGCGCGCCGTCGGTGATCGTGGCCACGTTGGCATTGGCATCGTAGGTGTAGGTCAGGTCCGTGACCGTGCCGTCCTTACTCTGCCACGGCAGCTGGCGCCCATTCTGGGTCAGGCTGTGCACGATGCCGTTGCCGTAGGTGAACCCGCTCATCGCCCCGTTCGGGAAATATTTGGCCGAGATGGCGTAGCTGCCGGCCTGGGTCGGCTGGCCGAGCGCGTTCGGCGCATAGTCGATGCTCGACTCGTCGGGGTAGATCAACTGCCGCAAGGCAGCGTTGGCATCGTACAAACGATCGATCTGGAAGCTCTGCCCATCGTAGGCGAGCGATTCGCTCTCCAGCAGGCGGCGCTTGTTGTAGGTGTAGGTCCAGGTCGCGCCGTTGGTCGTGGCCGTCTTCAGCGCGCCGTCGGCGTACCAGGTCTGCGAGACCGGCGAGGTGAAGCCGGGATAAGTCACGCTGGTCAGCCGATTGCGCAGGTCGTAGCCGAACTCGGTCTTGTCCGACGCCGCGACGCCCGCGCGGTTGCAGTATGTCTGCGTCGTGCCCTTGGCGATCCAGCTCAGGTTGCCGGCCGCATCGTAGTCCTGCACGGTCGTGCCCGATTCCGGCTCGACCGTCGCGCACAGTTGCAGGTTCGAGTCGTAGTAATAGCGGCGCACCTGTGAGACCGCACTGCCGTTGTACAGGCCGCTGCGCGTCACGCTGCGCGGCTTGCCGAAGCGGTCGCGATCGATCGTCACCGTCACGCCTTCGGGCAGGGTGATCGTGGTCGGCGCGTCTTCACTGGGCGCGTCGAACGCCTGGAAGCTGGTGGTCGTGACTTGCGCGCGCGGATCGGTGACGCGCTTCATGAAGCCAGTCAGATATTCTGTCGTCGTGTCCGCCGGGGTCGAGCCGGTGTACTGCCTCACCTTGGTCACGCGGCCGAGCGCGTCGTAGGTCGTGTTGGTTCCGGGCGGATCGCCTTTCGACACCGCGTCCCTATACGGATACGAGGCGTAGGTCTCCCGGTTGGCATGATCGTAGCGGCGCATGATTTTGCGCACGGTCCCACTAACGTCGGCAGTGTCGTACTCGGTCGTCATCACCGGCCGCCAGCGCCCGTCGTAGACCACCACCTTCTTCGCGTTGCCGGTAGTCGTGGTCTGGCGCCAGTGCGGCCCCGACATGCCTTCCTCGGTCGCCGTCGTCTGCTCGTACAGGATCGAGGTCGTATTCCAGGCCACGCTGTCACAGCATGGGGGCGTGATCGTCTTTACCCGTCCCATCGGGTCATAGTCGTAGGTGGTCATCGCCCCGGTCTCGTCCGTCACCGAGCGGATCGAGCCGGCGTCGTCGATCACCGCGCTCTGCGCCGTGCCATCCGCGTAGGTCACGCTCGTCGGAATGCCGCGCTTGAACGTACCCAGCGTCGTGGTCTTGTTGGCGCCATCCTTGACCGTCAGCAGCGTGCCGTCGCCAGGGGTGCGGTACGTCATCGAACGCACCAGGCGGCCGTAGTCCTTGACGCTGAGCAGCGTCGCCCACGTCGGGTCGTAGGTGTTGTTGACGATCGGCTGGTCCGTGCCGGTTTCCATCACCGACTCAATCTGACCCAGCACCCAATAGTAGGTGTTGTCCTGCGCGTAGGTCGTGCTCTCGGTACGGCTGTGACCCAAGCTGCTGCTTTTGACGGTCGTGGTCGGGCGGCCGTACGTGTCGAACGCCGTGTGGTTGCGCGTGAACGTCGCATCCTGCTGGGTCGTCGTCACGCTCATGAGCGGGCGCAAGCTGCCCGCCGACCCATCGTCGCCGCCCCACACGGTGCCGTAGCGCGCCGGGAACAGGTAGCCCGTTAGCGGCCCCCCGCTGGTATCCTGCCCCGTGACGTAGGTGCTCTGCTCCGATCGAAGCACCGTGCCGTTCGCGGTCGCGCGGTAACGGGTTGCCAGCAGCCGGCCCTCAGTCACGCCGGAGTAATACGTCGCGCTGTGCAACGACGAGAACTCGTACTCAATCACGCCGCTGTCCGGCTGCGTGACCTGAGTCTTCACGCTGCTGCAACCAGGACAGAAATCCGTACCGTAGGCATACTGCCACCGGTCCGAGGACGTGGACGTGTGGTAGATCCGCTTGGTCGTCAGCGCGAAGCCATCGATGTAGTCCGTATAGGACAGCCTGCCGTTCGAGCAGTCGTTGTTGCGGACGTTACGTCTCTGCCGCCCATAGGTGAAGTTGAACTCGCCCTTTGCGCCGGCTGGATGCTCGATCGTCAGCGTGTAGTTGCCGCCTTGGCCATCGGTCGTGCTCTCAAGGCACTCTTTTCCCGAAGGATCGGGCGCCACATAGCGGATGTAGAGGTCGTTGGCGGGGGTGTACGTCCACTGGGACCCATCGGGCTGCGTGACCGTCTTGAGCAGGCGTGAGCCGTCGCGCGGCGAAACCTCGTATGCGTAGGTCCAGGTACGGGTCTGCGGCGGTTGCGCCAGCGTGATCTTTGCCGACTGCAGCAGGCTCGGCTTCAAGATGCCGGAATTGGCCAGGTCGTAAACCAGATCGATCTGGCGGCCATCACTGGACCAGATCTTCTCCGGGTGGCCATCGCCGTTGTACTGGTACTTCACCCAGTTGCCAAACCGGTCGCTGACTTGGCTGGCCAGCAGGAACACCATCACTCGGGGATTGCTAGAAGCGCCCGTCGAAACCGCTGGGTAACCACGTTCCAGATACCAATCGAACTTATACGAGATGCCCTCCGTCGTGGTCATGACGAAGCCTTCGCCGTGACCATTTGCCGTCGCAATGCACGTGAATCGGTCGAAGTCTGTTGTGACCCACCCCTGAGCCGACGGATATGACGGCTGCGGTGTCGCTGACGCATCCCGCTTCAGCAGTGACTTGTCGCCCAAGCCCGGGATGTGCACCTTGTGCCCCGACCAGACGTCCGTCGCGGAAAGCCCTGGCTGTGAAGCGCTGGGCATGAATGGCGTCGAGCAGCGCGGCAGTGTCGTGGGACTCCAGTCCGGCCGGTCCCACTTGTATTGAGAGTCGAACACACCCGCGATGTAGGGCACCTCGACATCCCAGTTGCCGATGCCGCCATATGGACTGCCGGGACTGCCCAGATAGTCCCAGAACTGTCCTTCCGACAGCAGCGAAACGGCAAAACGCCGTCGCAACTGCACCGGCAGCGCGTCGTTGCCGGGGAGGTCGATGTCGACGACGCTGAACTCGGTCTGTCCCGTGTACAGCGACACCTTGTCCCCGAACAGTTCCGACGAGAGCGGCTCAACCTGCTCGGCCGCCTTCACCTTCTTGCTGTACTCGGCGTACACCGGCACAGGCTCCGATCCGGCCATCACGATCGGCGGTGAACGGTCGCCATCCAGCGGCTCTTCGCCGACTGAAAGCTGCGCCCCGACCGGCCGCGGCAGCGCCATGCCCAAGACCAGGCTCGTGAAAACAGCAGCAGCGCACGACCGACGCCAGTTCGAAGAACGGTGTCGGTTACGCATGAAATCGATGCTCGAGAACATGGGAATGACTCACTCCTATCCAGGGAGCCCACGGCTCCGGCGATCATCCGAGGACGGTCAATACGCGGCGGAAGAGAGCTAACAGGCTCGATGAGCACAGCTCATCGCTGCGCGACTCTTGTAGGAAATTTCCGACACGGCTGTCGGACAACGCCGCTGCCACCCCACAACGGGAATTCCGTCACAGGCCGCGACGTGTACTTCCCCGAACTTCCCCAGTACCTTCCGGTGAGACGGATTCTGGTCAGGCAGGCCGCAGAGCGGAAGGCGGTTACTGGTCGCGTCCCCCTTAGAGTCGCTGTACCCCGCGAACGTCCGGCCCGACCACGCAAGACCCGGCCCAGGCACATTCAGCGGAACTGTGGAGATTCACTCAGAGGCTGTGAATCTTTGGCAGATGGATGAAGGCCGATCACGTCGGTCGGACGAGCGCCGGG
>JAACZU010000029.1 GCA_009996615.1 Rhodanobacteraceae bacterium
TGTTGAACTCCAAGTAGCGACTCAAGTATCGCTTCTTGGCCTCCGATCAGGAGGGGCAGGTTCAGGATGAGGCCGCTTTAGCCCTCCCCTTCAAGGGGGTGAGCCGGGCTTTCGATCGCGGCCGTCGGGCCGCGATCGCCGGCGAACGGCCGCACAGGGATGTGCGGACCGGGCTTGCGAGCGCAGGGATGCGCGAGGGGTTGAGTGAGGCCGCTTTAGCCCTCCCCTTCAAGGGGAGGGTTGGGTGGGGATGGTGTTCGGTTCTCGCGTCACCGCTTCCGCGCCCCACCCACATCCCTGCGTTTTCCGCTCCATCAGCCAGCGCATGTAGCGCAGGTCGACGTGGATCGGACGCTTGTAGCGCGGTCGAACCACTAGCTCGCGCTGACCGCTTCCCGGTTGTTGACGAAGTTGAGGCCGATCAGGCGACCGCGCGCGTCGAGCACGGGCGAGCCGGAGTTGCTTCCCGTCCCGCTTCTGGCCGGAAGCGAACCTTGATCGATCGCTTGGCCAGGCCACAGGCTAAGCCGGTGGCTGCCCTGAGCTCTTCGATCGACGCTTCGGCTTCGCTTCCTGCTCAGCGATAAGCCCTTGCAGGTACGCAATCCCTTCCTCCTCCGGGAAGAAGGCGACCACGTGGGCGACGGTCAATCCGTAGCGCTCGCGCAGCGCCAAGAACTCCGCTCGGGCTTGAAGCAAGCGAGCCTCGGCGGATTCCTTCTTCGGCTCGGGCTTCTCCTTGCCTTGGGCGTTGTTCTTGCGGTCCAGCGCCGCGAGTTCTTCCTGGAACTGGCGAAAGTCGTAGGTGTTCGGTTTCATGGGGAGGATGGGTTCAGGGGCGGCCAATTTTGACACGCTCATGTGCATCCGGCACTTTTCCCGTGCTGCTTTGGCAGCGAGGTGCAGCCCCCGCCCCCGCGGGCTGGGCAGCGCGACCGCATCCGACCCGAAGTGGACTCCCTTAACTTGCCTAGCCGGGAAATCTCGTTCCAAAAATCTCACGCCATTTCTGTTTCGCAGACCATTCGCGTTTGGGCGTCGCTATCTCATGCTCGATCGCCTCAAGACTCAGGTTATAGCAGCGAGCGGCCTTCCACTGGAACAGTTCGTCTCCGTAAACCGACTGACCGCTGCCCGGCGCGCGCCAATAAACTTGAGTTCGGCTTTGATCGGCCATGAACCGAAAGAAATCTCGGCACATAAAATCGTAGTACAGGTAAGATTTATCCCGATACGCCCAAGTGTCGATGAATTGGTACGCGAGCGTGTCGATTAGCAAACCACCGATCGGCACGCCCCAATAGTTCCTCCATTGCCGCATCATTCGACACAAGGGTACGAGATTGTAATTGCACAGAATATTTCTGTTTCTGATCGCGGAGATCTCCGCTCGCGGGTTCGTCGTTCGCCAACAACCTCCACCATTGGCGTCCGGAAAGGTGAAGGATCCGTCCGAGTGCGGGAAGGCGGGAACCACTTCGAAGGCCATATCCAAGAATTTAACCTGGACGACTTGGCCATCCCCGCGAATGCCCGTTTGAGAATAAGTCTTTTCAATAGAGGACTTGACTGCTTGCAGCAACGCGGACTGCCCATTGCCTATGTAGGCGTTGTATCTTATATACATGGCCCACGGCAGCTCGATGATCATGTCGACGTCGCTAAAACCGCGAATCGCGGTGTTTCGGCCGTATGAGCCGACGTAAAGACTGTGCGCCGTGCTGGACGTTGTGTTCCAAAAATCGGTGTTCAGGCGCACTGTCAACGCGCTATAGCGTTTCGCAATCGTCGCGGAATTATCGACCTCAAGATCAGTGCAGAATATTTCGAACCAGTTCGCCAGTCCCATTAGACATGCACCCAGGTTAGGCCGCGTTGACAATAAAAATTCCCGAGCGCGCAACGCAATAGCCGCCCTTTACGATGAAGCACTCGATGCTATGCGTCCCGGGATAAGAAGTGGTTTCACGCCTAACGAGGTAACCGTGTTCGGCGCGTGACCGTTCAAATCCGCCGCGCAGATCGTTCGCGTCTCTCGCGGCCGCTCCGGTATTGACCACCTGCCAGTAGACGTCGAACGGTTCGGCAACGTTCGTGCTCGCACCGAAAACAAGACTGCAGCCGCGCGGTACCGGGCTGCTATCGGAAGTCAAAATTCGAGGCCGGAATCCGTTTTGGAGCAACTGCACGGAGTCCAACGCGACTTGGCCGCGGGCGACCATCGGCCATACAACAGGACGCCGATGCGGAGCATCCCTTATTAGCCCCAAGCGCGCCAAGCCGCCCAAGATCGTCGACCGCGCAGTCACCGACACCGACGGCAGCGCGGCCTCGACCAGCGCTCGGCCCACCCGGGGCGCCAAGGCCTCGGAAAATTCTATACTTGAATCGCTCGCAAGTGCGCGGCCAAAGTCCTGGCGTGCTACCGCAAGCCAAGTGCGAAACGCCTCAGCGTTCGCCGCATCTTCATTCCAAGCATCGGCGAAGTTTTCCCTGGGGTCGGCTGGGTTTGCGATCCAATATCCGCGACCGTCCTGAGCGATGAAGTTACTCATGTCCGCCAAGATACGGGTGAGCGCCTCAGCGATCGTTGCTTCTTGCTGATAGGCCAAAGCCGATAACGTCGTAATAATGATTGAGGTCGGCTTGGCAGAAGTCTGTTGCTCGGAAAACTGCAAATCCCGATGTCGTTTTAATAGCTGGATCGCCAACTGCAGCGGCGTGCGGACGCGGAAGCTCGGAATATCCGCAACATCGACCTTAGCCTCGACAAGGCGCAGGTACTCACGGCGTGTGTCGAACACAGTCCGCATCCGTTCATAAAACCAATTGGCGTAACCGTTGGGATTGCTCGCGGGCCAGTCTTGCGAGATGAAACGGTATTGCCGGTGGGTGCGGTCCGTGATCGAGACGGCCTGCTCCACGTGCGCCAGGCTTACCGACGCTGCCTCGCGCAAGAGGCGCTGGCGTGCAGCATCCGGGACGCAGGGCAATACGTCCATGTGAAACTTCGCTGCTTCAGCATAGTTCAACGTCCAGCAGCGGTCCCACTCGTCCGGAGCCTCCATGCCGAAGCGCTCGGCATAGGCCGTCACCTCCGCGCCCAACGCATCGTGCAACTGCTCCTGGGTTCGACGGTCCTTCGACCACCGGATCTCGCACACCACGTCCAAGTCGTACTCGTCACCACGAATCGGCGCGATGGCCGTTCCCATGCGGAACGATCCCTGCAGATAGACAGCGACGTCGTCGTCGGCAAATCGAGACTCCGGCCGGCCTAGCCACTCGGCGAGCGAGCGGTAGCTACGCTCAGCCGCTTCGTACTTGGCCGGAGGGAGATCGAGCGCGAAGGCGACGCGCTCAAGCCATTCGCCCGTCTTTGCCGCACTGGCGGGAAGATTCATGCGGCCCCTTGTTTGTGCAGCACCTGGAGTGAGAAGAGCGATGCATCGCTCACGGGCACACCCCGCGGATGAAACTATAGGCGGCACCAAAAACAATGGCGATAATCAAAAAGAACCCAGTCAATGTCGCCGACAGCGGAATCTTGTCCCGCCAGAAGGTAAAAGGTCGCTTTTCTTTCAGCCAGCTTCGTTCCGCTTGCCAGAAGAACTTGTAGTGCGCATACCAGTCGCTCAAAAAAATTTGCTTGCTGATTCCGATGCTTTGCGACTCATTAAGTAGCTCGCGATAGCGTGCATCCAAGTCATCGAAGCTGGCGGCATCGTCCCGGCTCTTTACCTCGTAGTAGAGGGAGCGGAGTGAGGTGAAGATAGTTGTTAGACGACTTCCGACCTTTGAGTATCCAAGTCGAACGTCTTGGTAGGAACTGAAGTAAAAGACCGCATAGGAAACGATCAACAAGAACGCTGCCAGAATGTTGTTGTTGAGCTGAGGAACGACGAGCGCGAGAACGCCGAAAGCGAAGCTCAGAATGCTGATCCAGCCCGGTGCTTTTTCGACAATGTCGTAGGTGGCAAGGTGCTTCTTCGCTGCGTAGCCGATGTTGTAACCGCTTTCGGCAATATCTTTGAGCAACAAGTCCCTGTTCACTCGTCCCCCTGTGATTGACGGATGGCTCTTGCGGGCCACATGGCGGCAAAATATAGGAAGTCAAGATGCGCGGTCACAGTCTCACCGGCTGCGACGTTCCATGCGGGCCTGCGGCTCCAGGCGGCGGGTCGAGCGTCCACTCCTGGCCAAACCCAGTCATTGCCCCTCCGAAGCGCCGCCTTCTCACTCAACCTTCGCCACCGCCGTAATCGCGACGCGGCGGCGGCCTTAGCCACCGCACCATCCGCTCACTCCCCCGGCAAGCCCATCTCGCGCAGCAGGTGCGGCGCCGGGTAGACCTTGGCCATCAGCCAGCGCATGTAGCGCAGGTCGACGTGGATCGCGCGCTTGTAGCGCGGGTCGAACCACCAGCTCGCGCTGACCGCTTCCCAGTTGCTGTCGAAGTTGAGGCCGATCAGGCGGCCGTGCGCGTCGAGCACGGGCGAGCCGGAGTTGCCGCCGGTGGTGTCGAGGTTGGTCAGGAAGTCGACCGTCTGCGTATGCAGCGACGGATCGGCGGTGCTACCGAACTCGGCCTTGGCGATCGCCTCGAGCAGCGGGGCCGGCGCGTCGAACGGTGCCTGGCCAGTGTGCTTTTCGACGATGCCGACGACCGTGGTCAGTGGCGCGTAGTGCACCGCGTCGCGCGGATCGAGCGCGGAAACCTTGCCGTAGCTGACGCGCAGCGTCGAGTTCGCGTCCGGGTAGACCGCGCGGCCCTGCGTGGCGCGGAAGGCGATCAGCGCGCGCATGTAGGCCGGGCGCAGGCGCAGCAGGTCGCCGTCGCGCGCCTTGCCTTCGTCCTCGACGCGCTGCAGCGCCGGCGCGAGGCGCACGGCGGCGGCGATCAGCGTGTCGTCGGAAGCGGCCAGCGTGGCCGCGTCGGCCTGCATCAGGCGCAGACGCTCGGCCTCGTCGCCGAGGCGCGTGCCGGCGTAGAGCGCGTCGAGGCGCGTAGCGAGTTCGTCCGGCGTGGCGCCGAACACCGCATCGACCTCGGCCAGGTGCTGCGCGGCCGGCAGCGCCTGGTACTGGCGCACGAGATTGGCGACCAGCGCCTTCTCGACCGCGACCGCGTAGCGACGCTGCGCCTGCTTCATCTGGCCGGTGATCAGCGCCGTGTCGCGCTGCTGGTAGCCGGACTCGCGCGCGGCGTCGGGTTTGGCGCGCTCGACCGCGAGGCGCTGCAGGGTCAGTGCCGAACGCAGCAGCTGGGTCTGGCTGCGCAGCGCGCCGAGCAGCTGGTCGCGCTCGCGCGTGGCGGCGGCCGTGTCGAGCACGCGCTGCGCGGCGTCGATGTCGGCGCGCGTCGCCTTGGCCTTGGGCTGCTTGTCCAGCCAGGCGAACATAGCCTTTTCGTCCTCGGCACGCAGGCGCACCGCGTCGCTGCGGCGCAGGCCATCGAGTTCGCCCTGCGCGCGCTTGAGCGTGTTCTTCAGGCCATTGAGCTGCGCGGCGTAGCGCACGCGCGCGTCGGCATCGGCCGCGCCGGCCGCCTCGATCACGCGGATCAGGCCGCCGGTCAGCGCGATGCGCGAAGGCAGTTGCCACTGCACCTGCTGCGCGAACTCGCCCGCCATGCGGTTGCGGAACGTGATGCCCGGATAGCCGGCCAGCATCGCGTAGTCGCCCTCGCGCACCGGGTCGGTCGCGACCTGCAGGTGCGCCGGCGGCGCGTACGGCACGTTGTCGGGCGAGAAGTCGGCCGGCTTGCCGTCCTTGCCAACGTAGGCGCGCAGCAGCGTGAAGTCGCCGCTGTGGCGCGGCCAGACGAAGTTGTCGGTCTCGTCGCCGTAGGCGCCGATCGCTTCCGGCGGCGCGTAGACGAGGCGGATGTCGCGCAGTTCGAGCTGGCGGATGCGGTAGAAGTCGGTGCCGTAGTGCATGTTGGCGACGCTGCAGCGGTAGCCGGCCTCACGCTCGCATTCGGCCACGATCGCCTTCGACGCCGCATCGACCGCATCGTGGTAGGCGCGGCCCTTCTTGCCGCGCGCGGCGGCCAGCACCTTCTCGGTCACGCGGTCGAAGCCGGTGGTGACCAGCACGCGGTAGTCCGGATTGGCCGGCAGCTCGGCGGCGCGATCGGCGGCGACGTAGCCGTGCTTGAGCAGGTCGCGCTCGGGCTTGCTGTTGTACTGGATCACACCGTAGGCGACGTGGTGGTTGGTCAGCACCAGGCCGTCCTTCGACACGAACGCGCCGCTCGCGCCGCCGACCTTGACCACCGCATTCATCGGCGCGCGGGTCAGATCGGCGAGCTCGCCCGGCTGGCCCTGGAAGCCGGCCGCCTTCAGTTGCGCGGCGATGTCGGGCAGTTGCGCGGGCAGCCACATGCCTTCGTCGGCATGGGCGGTACAGGCGATCAGGACGGACAGGGCAAGCAGACGTTTCATCAGGCGACTCGTTGACTGGAGAAGCGGCGGCGGACGCGCCGAGGGACCCCGCAGGGTAGCGCAGGCGACGCCGACCGTGGCCACGACGACTGGCAGATGCGCCGTGCCGGCGCGTACGCTTGCATGTCGCCCTTTGCCCGAACGAGATATCCCGATGCGATCGATCCCGCGCGCGGCCGGCGGTGCCGTGCTGCTGCTGTGCCTCGCCTTCGCCGGCACCGCGCCGGCGCAACCTGCTGCGCCAAGTGCGCCGACCGAGTCTGCGCTGCCGGCGCAACTGGCCGACTTCGATGCCTACGTCGAAGGCGTGCGCAAGCAGTTCGACGTGCCGGGCCTTGCGGTCGCGATCGTCAAGGACGGCCGCGTCGTGCTCGAGCGCGGCTACGGCGTGCGCGAACTCGGCAAGCCCGAACGCGTCGACGCGCACACGATGTTCGCGATCGCCTCGAACACGAAGGCGTTCACCGCGACCGCGCTCGGCATCCTCGCCGACGAAGGCAAGCTCGATCTCGAGGACCGCGTGATCGACCACCTGCCGTGGTTCCGCATGGCCGATCCGTACGTGACGCACGAGATGCGCCTGCGCGACCTGCTCGCGCACCGCAGCGGCCTCGGCCTCGGCGCCGGCGACCTGCTGTACTGGCCGACCACCGACTACAGCACCGAGGAGGTCGCGCGGCGCCTGCGCAACGTGCCGCTGTCCGGCAGCTTCCGCGACCGCTACGCCTACGACAACATCCTCTACGGCGTCGCCCAGCTGGTGATCGAGAAGGCCAGCGGCCAGCGCTACGCCGACTTCCTCGCCACGCGCATCTTCGCCCCGCTCGGCATGAGCGAGACGCGCTTCAACGCCGATGCGCTCGCGCCCGGCGACAACGTCGCGACCGGCCACGCCAAGGCCGACTTCAAGGATCTCGTGCCGGCGCCGCGCATGAGCTGGGCCAACGTGTCCGGCGCCGGCGGCCTGTATGCGAGCGTGCACGACCTGACGCGCTGGATGCGCCTGCAGCTCGACGGCGGCCTGATCCCGTCCGAGCTCGCGCCGGGCAAGGACGAGGCGGCGCGGCGCGTGTTCAGCGCGAAGGCGCAGCAGGCGATGTGGACGATGCTGACGCCGATCCCGATCCGCCCGGCCAGCGTGCCGGAACTGGAGCCGGCGCAGCCGAACTTCGCCGGCTACGCGCAGGGCTGGCAACTGTCGGACTACCAGGGCCGCAAGCTGGTCTGGCACACCGGCGGCTGGCCCGGCATGGTCTCGCGCCTGACGCTGGTGCCCGACCGCAAGCTCGGCGTGGTCGTGCTGACCAGCGCCGAATCGGGCGCCGCATTCAACGCGGTGACCTTGCGCGTACTCGATGCGTTCCTCGACGCGCCGCGCCACGACTGGACCGCGGCCTACGCCGCCGCGACCGCCAAGACCCAGGGCAAGGCCGACGAATCCTGGAAGAAACATCTCGCCGCACGTGCGAAGCACACCAAGCCGTCGCTGCCGCTGGCGGCCTATGCCGGCACCTACCGCGATCCGTGGTATGGCGAGGTCGCGCTCGCGCAGGAGAACGGCAAGCTGGTGCTGCGCTTCGGCCACACGCGCGAGCTGGTCGGCACGCTCGAACACTGGCAGCACGACAGCTTCATCGTGCGCTGGCACGAACGCTGGCTCAACGCCGACGCGTTCGCCGACTTCAGCCTCGACCACGACGGCAAGGTGCGCGAGCTACGCCTGAACGCGATCTCGCCGATGACCGACTTCAGCTTCGACTTCCAGGACCTGCGCCTGACGCCGGTGGCGGAGGCGGCGGGCGCACGCTGAACCGGAGGGCAGGACGCAGGTCGAGCGCGGGGCGAGCGGGTGAATCCGCATTCTGTGGGAGCGGCGGAAGCCGCGATGCTTCTGCGTTCGAGCGCGAAGAGCATCGCGGCTTCCGCCGCTCCCACAACAGCACGTTGCGCGTGAACGAACCGGGCCGCACGGTCGAGGACGCGATTGCGTTCGAGCGCGAAGAGCATCGCGGCTCCCGCCGCTCCCACAACAACACGCTGCGCGTGAACGAACCTGGCCGCACGGCCGAGGACGCGAATCCCTTCCATTCCCGGTTATTTCGATCGGCTTCCATGCCTCTCCCTCAGCGGCCGGAGGGCCGCTCCAACCGCTGCGCGGCTGTGTCCCACCCTACTTGCTGCGCACCACCCTTCTACCTGCCGTAGGAGCGGTCCATGCCCGCGACGCCACGGGTTTCGGGTCGCGGGCATGGACCGCTCCTACAGGTGGCGCAGGGTCAATGCACCGACGTCGGTGTCGAGCCTCGCCGCGCGCGCCACGACGATGTGGCGGCGGTCGCGCGTCAGCGCGAAGTCGAGATCGGGCAACCAATCCACCAGCGTGGCGACGAGCGCATCGTCGCCACTGGCCGGATCGAGCGCGCGCACCTCGCCGGAGCCGTTCGCCTGCAAGGCGAGATGGAACACGCGGCCATCGACCACGTGCCAGGCACCAGCGCCGACCAGCGCCGGATGCGCGGCCACGACGTGCTCGCCGCCGGAAACCGGATCGAGCCGGAACAGCTCGGGCCGGCCGCTGCGGGTGAAGTAGAGCGCGCCGCCGACCGGGTCGCGATCGAAGCGCTCGACGTCGTGCGCGAGCACGCGGCGCGCCGCGGCCGCTGCGTCGCCTGCAGCGAACTCGACCAGCGCGCGGTCCTGCCCGCCATCGCCGATCAGCGCGATCCAGCTGTCCGGGCGCGTGCCGTAGATGCCGCGCAGGACGTCCTCGTCCGGCCGGCTCAGCACGCGGCGCGCGCGCGTGGCGAGATCGATCTCGACCAGATGGCCACCGGCCTCGCCGCGCGTGGTGACCAGCGCGCGCGCGCCGTCGTCGCGCCAAGCCGGGTAGTGCAGCATCGGATCGCCGGCCTCGGTCAGCGCGAACGTCTCGTCGCTGGCCGGATCGTGCAGCCACAGCTGCTGCGCGCCGCCGCGGTCGGACACGAACAGCACGCGGTCGTCGTCCGGCGCCGGCACCGGCGCGGCGTCGCTGCCGGTCGACGGCGCGAGGTCGCGTGCCAGCGCGCCGGCATCGAGCGCGATCCGCGCCAGTTGCGTGCGCTGACGCGGGATCTCGTAGACGACCGTGTCGGCCTGGCGCGCCGCGCTCGGGAACTCGGCCGGCTGCACGCCGAGCGCGTCGATGCGGCCGTCGGCGAGCGACACGACGTACAGCGCCTGCACGCCGGAGTGGCCGGATGAAAACACCAGCGCGCTGCCGTCGCGCGTCCAGTCGTAGCCGCGCAGGCGGCTGGCCAGCTGCGTCAGCCGGCGCACGTGGCGGCCATCCGCGTCCATCACGTAGAGGTCGCTGTACGGATTGGTGCCGCGGCGGAACGCGATGTGGCGGCCGTCGGGCGAATAGCGCGCATCGAGATCGATGTCGGACGCGGCGCGCGCGTAGTCCAGCGGCTGCGGCGCGGCGCCGTCGAGCGGCAGCAGGCGGATCGCCGTGTCGGCTGCCGCCAGCGCCGACGGCGTGGTGGTGATCAGGTGCTTCGCATCGGGCGCCCACGAAAAATAATCGAGCACGCCGCTGCGGCAGGCGCCGAGGTCGCGCTCCGGGCCGCCGAGCGCCGGCACGACGACGAGCCGGCACTGCTTGTCGGCGAAGCGCGCGAACGCGATCAGCGCGCCGTCGGGCGACCAGGCCGGATAGAACTCGTCGCCGCTGGCGGCCTCGCTCAGGCCGACCACGCGCGAAGGCGTCAGCGCGCGCTGCACGATGCGCCGGTTGTGCATCTGCGCATCGCCGATCGTGTACGCCACGCGCGTGCCGTCCGGCGAGACATGCGGAAAGTTCTCCGGCCCCGGATCGGCGGTGACGACGCGCAGGCCGCTGGCCTGCCAGCGCGGCGTGGCAGCGCCCGGGCCGGAGCGCGTCAGGTGCGTGACGGCGAGCAGCGCCAGCGCGAGCAGCGCGGAGGCGGCCAGCGCCAGGCCGGCGCGACGGATGCGCTGCACGGTCGGCCCTGCGCCGGCCGTCGCGGCGGAGGTCGGCGTGGCATCCGCCGCCGCGTCGTCCGTCGCCGGGGCGGCATCGAGATAGCGCGCCGGCGCGACGAGGCGGTAGCCCAGGCGCGGCAGCGTCTCGACGTAGCGCGGCTGCTGCGGGTCGTCGCCGAGCGCACGGCGCAGGTCCTTGACCGCCTGCGTCAGCACGTCCGGCGTCGGGCAGGTGCCCTTCCAGACCTCGTTGAGCAGGTCGTCGCGACTGCAGGTGCGGCCGGCATTGGCGACCAGGTGCAGCAGCACGCCCATCGCCTTCGGCGTCAGTCGTACGCCGTCCGCGGCGCCGACCAGGCGCAGCGTGTCGACGTCGATGACCTGCTCGCCGATCGCGAGGAAACGCTGTTTCTGCGTCGGCGTACGCGTGAACGCGTCCGCCGCGATGCCTTCGACGTTGAGCAACATGACAGACTGCCTTGCGAGTGCGAATGCGCGCCTTCGCCGGACCGCGGCGGAAGGCGGCGATGCGACGTGGCCGCCAGGCCGCGTCTCGGGCTGCATCGCTCGCCTTCGTCGGGCGCGCAGTGCAAGACTGCCGCGAACTTCGTTTCGTCGCATCGCCGTCGCGCCGGAATGACGCCGTGCCGCGCCGAAGCGAAGCCGGTCCGCGGCACCCTTGCAAGCGGCCAGCGCCGCGACTAGCCTCGCCAGCCTCGCCTCGGGGAAAAGCCACATGAAGACGCACGCGCTGTCGTTCGCCCTGTCCCTTGCGCTCGCCGCTCCGCTGGCCGCCGTGGCGGCCACGCCGGCCGCGCCGCCGAGCGCCGCCGATGCGCACGCCTTCGTCGAGCGCATGAACGCCGACTACAAGGCACGTTACGTCGAGCCGAGCGCGGCCGAATGGGTCGCCGAGACCTACATCACCGACGACACGCAGAAGCTGACCGCGCGCGCGAACGAGCGCTGGCTGCAGTGGCTGTCGGCCGAGGTCGAGCAGGCGCGCGCGTTCGAGCACACGCCCGGCGTCGACGCGAGCGACCGCCGCGCGCTGGATCTGTTGAAACTGCAGACCGCGATGCCGGCGCCGAAGAACCCGGCGCACCTGAGCGAGCTGACCGCGCTCGGCTCGAAGCTGACCGCCGCCTACGGCAGCGGCAAGTACTGCACGAACGACAAGGATCCGGCCAGCTGCCGCACGCTCGACGACCTGTCGGCGGTGCTCGCGACCGACCGCGACTGGGACCACGACCTCGACGCGTGGGCCGGCTGGCACCGCGTCGGTCGCGGCATGTTGAAGGACTACCAGCGCTTCGCCGAACTGCTCAACGAAGGCGCGCGCGACCTCGGCTATGCCGACGTCGGCGTGATGTGGCGCTCCGGCTATGACATGGCGCCGGACGCGTTCGCCAAGGAAACCGACCGCCTGTGGGGCCAGGTCAAGCCGCTCTACGACGACCTGCAGTGCTATGCGCGCACGAAGCTCGCGCAGAAGTACGGCGAACGCATGCCCAAGGACGGCACGATCCCGGCGCACATCACCGGCAACATGTGGGCGCAGGACTGGTCCAACCTGTATCCGCTGCTCGCGCCGTACCCGGGCGTCGGCGGCAGCGACGTCAACGCGCGCCTGCAGGCGCAGCGCGACGCGGCCTACGCCGACCTGCGCAAGGGCGCCAAGGGCACGCCGACGCCGCTCGAGCTCGCCACGCTCGAGCGCGAGGCGGACCTGAAGAGCGCGACCGCGATGGTCAAGCGCTCGGAGGACTTCTACACCTCGCTCGGCTTCCCGCCGCTGCCGGCCTCGTTCTACGAAAAATCGATGCTGCTGCGTCCGCGCGACCGCGACGCGCTGTGCCACGCCAGCGCGTGGCCGATGGACCTGGGCAGCACCGACATGCGCATCAAGATGTGCATCCGCCCGACCGAGGAAGAGCAGTACGTGATCTATCACGAGATGGGTCACATCTATTACTACCTGGCCTACAAGGATCGCCCGCCGATCTTCCAGGCCGGCGCCAACGACGGCTTCCACGAGGCGATCGGCGACACGGTCCGGCTCAACCTGACGCCGGCCTACCTCGCGCAGATCGGCCTCGCCGACAAGGCCGCCGGCGACGACAAGGCGCTGCTGAACGAGCAGATGAAGCTGGCGCTGGAGAAGGTCGCGTTCCTGCCGTTCGGCCTGTTGATCGACAAGTGGCGCTGGGGCGTGTTCGACGGCTCGATCAAGCCCGATGAATACAATGCGGCGTGGTGGAAACTGCGGCGCGAGTACCAGGGCCTGTCCTCGCCGGTCGCGGCGACGCCGGCCGACTTCGACCCCGGCGCGAAGAACCACGTGCCGACCAACGTGCCGTACATGCGCTACTTCCTCGCGCGCATCCTGCAGTTCCAGTTCTACCGCTCGCTGTGCGACGCGGCCGGGCACCAGGGCCCGCTGGCGACGTGCTCGATCTACGGCAACAAGGAAGCCGGCGCGAAGTTCTGGAAGATGCTCGGCGAAGGCGCGCGCCAGCCGTGGCAGGCGACGCTGAAGGAGATGACCGGCCAGGACACGATGGACGCCAGCGCGATCCTCGACTACTTCGCCCCGCTGCAGGCGTGGCTGAAGGAGCAGAACCGCGGCCAGTCGTGCGGGTGGCATTGAAGCCGGTGAAGCCGGGATTGGGGAGTGGGGATTCGGGATTGGTGAAAGCCAACCCACCCCACTCCCTGCTCCAGCTTGTGTCTCCACGAAACGCCTGAGCCCGCCCACCGCGCGCGACGCGACGCTTTTCCGAATCCCCAATCCCCAATCCCGAATCCCGGCCCCTCAACCATGCAACGCTGGATCAAGCTCCCCGACGGCCGCATCATCGACGCCAACCGCGTCGCCTACATCGGCAAGATCGAAACCTATGCGCGCATCGACGAGGACGGCAACGACCTCGGTACCGGCTACGCCGTGCACATCGGCACGGACTTCCCGCGCGACGCGCAGATCAGCGTGACCGGCAGCAAGGACGAGGTCTACACGGTGCTGCGCGCCCTGCTCGGCACCGCGCCCGCGTCGACCCAGGGAACGTCCTGACGCGACGCAGCACTGCGCAGGCTGGGCGCGCGCAGCGCGACCGGCACCTCGGCCTCCTGGCGTGTTGCGTTCCGGCGGCGCATGCCGGCCGGCCTGGGGCCGTCCAGCCTACGTGGGGTTCGTGATCGGGCGGCGCTCGCGCCGCCGGTAAGTCCGCCAGCCCGCGAAGCCGAGCACGGTCGAGGCAGCCGCGGCGAGCGCGAGCTTGAGCGGGCGGTCGGCCAGCCAGGGCGACAGCACGCCGGCGATCGCGGCGCTGATCAGCAGGCTGACGAACGCCTGCAGCGAGGACACCGCGCCGCGGTGCTGCGGGAAGCGGTCCAGCAGCAGCAGGGTCAGGGTCGGGAAGGTCATGCCGATGCCGACCGCATGCAGGCCGATCGGCAGCACCGACCACGGCACGCGCGGCGCCGGCAGCAGCACGGCGGTGAGCAGGTTCGCGGCCGAAGCACCGAGCATGATCGCGTAGCCGAGGCGTACCGTGCTGGCGGCGCTGAGGCGGCCAGCGACGCGGCCGGACAGGAACGCGCCGGTCATCATGCCGCCGATTGCCGGCACGAACAGCCAGGCGAACTGCTGTGCATCGAGCCGCAGCAGGTTCAGCACGAACGCCGGCGCCGACGAGATGTAGACCCACAGCGCGTTGAAGTTAAGCGCACCGGCCAGCGCGAGCGGCAGGAACGCGCGGTCGCCGACGACGCGGCGGTAGCCGGCGCCGAGCCCGCGCAGCGACAGCGCCAGGCGCCGTTCGTGCGGATGCGTCTCCGGCAGCAGCACCAGGCACGCCAGCCACAGCGCCAGTGCGAACGCGGCCAGCAGCCAGAAGATCATCGGCCAGCGCGCGAACGCGACGACCCAGCCGCCGACGATCGGCGCGATCGCCGGCGCGACGCCGAAGATCATCGATACGGTCGACATCAGTTTCTGCGCCTCGACGCCGTCGAAGCAGTCGCGGATGATCGCGCGGCCGACGATCATTCCGGCACCGGCCGACAGGCCCTGCAGCGCACGGAACGCCAGCAGCGCCTCTATCGAGCCGGCCAGCGCGCAGCCGACCGAGGCAAGCACGAACACCGCCACGCCGGCCAGGATCACGCGCCGGCGGCCGAGCGCATCGGACAACGGCCCGTGCGCCAGCGACATCAGCGCGTAGGCGATCAGGTAGGCGCTGATGGTCTGCTGCATCGCCAGTGGGCTGGCGCGCAGGTCCGCCTCGATCGCCGGAAAGGCCGGGAAGATCGTGTCGATCGAGAACGGGCCGAACATCGCCAGCGCGGCGAGCAGCGGCGCGAGCAGGCGGCGGCGGGGCGTGGTGGCGGGTGTCATCGGCGGCATGCGAAGCGGGCGCGCATGCTACATGCAAGGCGCGCGCGGCCGCGAGTGCGGGAAGTCGCAGGGCCGAGGGCCGGCGACCTGACGGTATCGCGGTTGGAGCCGTTGCTGCGCGAGTCGGCCCGTCCCGCGCGGCGCAACCAGTGCCCAACAAAAAGGGCCGGCCCCGAAGGGCCGGCCCTGAAACCGCAAGACGATGCGGTGAGGCGTGTTACGGCGTGCCTTCGAAGCCGTCCGTGAAGATCAGGTCGACGATCGTGGCGGCGCAGGCGACATCGACGTTGGTCACGTTGGCGCTGGCCACCGTGCCATTGCCATTGGCGACCGTACAGGTCTGGCCGGCCGGATGGGTCTGCACCGTCACGTCATACGTCGCACCCGACGGCAGGCCCGGCGCGAACGCATACAAGCCGTTCGCGTTCATCGTCACGGTCTGGCCGCCGTTCAGCTGCAACACCAGGCCCGACGTGGTCAGGCCGGTGACGCGACCGCCGATCGTGTAGTTCTGCGGAGGCGCGCCGGCGCAGGTCACCGTCACGTTGGTCACGTTGGCCGCGCCGATCGTGCCGCTGCCGTTGGCGACCGTGCAGGTCTGGCCGGACGGCTGCGTACCGACCGTGACCGCATAGGCCGTGCCGCTGGTCAGGCCGGTTGCGAACGTGAACGCACCGTCCGCGCTGATCGGCAGGTCATTGGCGCCGTTGAGCTTGAGCTTCAGGCCCGTGCCGGTCAGGCCGCTGACCGTGCCGCCGACCGTGTAGGTCGCCGCCGTCGCGCAGGTCACCGCGACGTTGGTCACGTTCGCGCCGGCGATCGTGCCGCTGCCATTGGCGACCGAGCAGGTCTGACCCGCCGGCGAAGCGCTGACCGTCACCGCGTACGTGCTGCCGTCCGGCAGCGCGGTCGGGAACGTGAACGCGCCGTTACCGGCAACCGGCAGGTCGTTCGCGCCGTTCAGCTTCAGCACCAGGCCGCTGCCGACCACGCCGCTGGCGCTGCCGCCGACCGTATAGGTCGCGCCGGAGGCCTGCACCATCAGCGTGTAGTCCTCGGCCTGGCCGTAGCCGCTGTTGTTGCAGGCGGTCGCGGCCGAGCTGTACTTCTTGATCACGCGCAGGCGTACCGGACCCGGCGTCGCCGTCGTCGGCACCAGGATGTTGGCGATCGCCTGCTTGCCGTCGGTGCCGGTCGAGTTGGTGATGTCACCGATCGTGTAGGTCTCGGCGGCCTCGAACGTGCCGTTGCGGTCCCAGTCGACGAACGCGTTGACCTTGGTCGTGAAGCTGCCGGCGGTGTTGCCTTCGACCACCATCTGGTAGGTCTGGCCGGCCATCACCGCGCCGCCGGCCACGCCGAGGAAGTCCTCGTGCGCCGGGCTGCCGCCGACATCGGCGGAGCTGACGTTGTCGATGCCGGTGAACTTCACGCGCGTGATCGGCTCGACCGCGCTCGGGAACGTCACTGCACAGTACGGCTCGGGGAACGTAACGCCGGTCGTGAACGAGAACACCGGCGACATCGCGCCATTGCCGCACGGGCTGTTCGCGCGCACGCGCCAGTAGTAGGTCGTCATCGGCGACAGCGGCGTGGTCGGCGTGAAGGTCGCCGCGGTCGGCGTGCCGCTCGCGACGATGGTCGTGAATGCCGCGTCGGATGCGATCTCGATCGTGTAGCTGACCGCGGCCGGGTCGGCGCTCCAGGTGAACGTCGGGCTGCGCGGCGTGCCAGTCGCGCCGTCGGCCGGCAGCGTCAGCGCGGTGGCGCCGGGCTGGCCGGAGGCGATCTGGAAGTTGAGCGTCAGCTCCTTGGTCACGGCCGGCGACTGGTTGTCGGTGCCGCGCACGAGCACCTGGTAGGTGCCGTTCGCCGCGCCCGGCTGCGTGCCGAGCGTCAGCACGGAGTTCACGGAGCCGTCCGCCGGCGGCGTGACCGGGTTCGGCGTGAACAGGCCGCCGCTGAACACCGCCGTGTTCAGGCCGGGCAGGCTCAACGTGACCGGACGCGAGTAGCCGGTGAGCGAGGACACCTTGACCGACACCGGATCGATCGGCGAACCGGCGCAGACGTACTGCGTGCCACCCGCGGCCGACAGGCTGTAGTCCGGTCCCGGCGAGTCGGCGAAGCCGCCGATGCCCCACACGTCGATGCCGGCGCGGTTGTCGGTGTAGATGGCGATGATGTCGTTCATCGCCATGTCCATGCCGTTGTAGTCGCCCCACTCCATCGAGGTGTTGATCTTGGGCGAGGTCGCCGTGGTCAGGCGACGCGGCGTCTGCCAGGTCTGCGCACCGTCGAGCGAGACGGAGTAGTACACGTCAACGCCCGTGCGGTTGCTGCTGTGGCGCGTGTCGTAGTACATGACATGGACGCGGCCCCACTGGTCGACCTTCAGCCAATGCTGGTAACGGTCGACCGTGTTCTGGTCGTCGGTCGGATGCGGCGTGGTCACCGTCCAGGTCGCACCGCCATCGCGCGAGTAGCCGACCTGCACGCGCGCGTGGTTGTTCGCCGCGGTGGTCGACTCGGGACCATAGGTATCGCTCCAGGCAACGTAGATGCTGTTGCCATAGGGGCCGTTGCTGAGGTCGGTGTCGGCCGAGGCGTAGATGAACGCATTGCGCGTGGACATCGACGGCAGCGGGAAGTCGAACGAGGCCTTGGTGTCGGCGACCTTGACGCCCGAGCTGGCGAACGTGGCGCCGCCGTCGGTCGACTTGACCACGCGGATCTGGCTGCCGCCGGTCGACGGGAAGAAGTAGTAGACGTTGCCCTGCTTGTCGGACGTGATGTCGCTGCCGATGCCCTTGAACGCCGAGTCGAGCGTCTGCGCCGCGCTGAAGGTCAGGCCCTTGTCGGTCGAACGCGCGAACTTCTGCACGTTGCTCTGGTGCCAGGACACGTAGATGTTGTCCTTGTACGGCGAGCCCGGGTAGGAGTCGACGTGCAGGTATTCCTTGTCCGAACCGCTGGCGACCAGGGTCGCGCTCTGGGTCCAGGTCAGGCCCTTGTCGAGCGAGCGGTAGAATGCGACGCCGCACGACGAGCCGCAGTTGACCAGCGAAGCCGTGTAGGCGAGGAGGCCGTCCGTCGACCAGCCGACCGTCGCGTCGCAGCACGTGTTGCCGGTCAGGCTGATCGCATTGCTCCAGGTCGCGCCGCCGTCGGTCGAGCGCCACATCTTCTGGCCGGTGCCGGGACCGTTGCTGCCCGCGATGACGTAGTTCGTGTCGACCGGGTTGACCGCGATCGCGGTTTCCTCGGCGCCCTGCGGATTGGTGATCTTGACCTCGCCGGTGACGAAGCGCGGCCAGTTCTCGCCCATCTCCTCGAGCTCTTCCTCTTCGAAGACCTCGAACTTGTTGCCATCCAGGCGATTGATGCCGCGGTAGGTGCGACCATCGATCTGGATGCCGTCGAAGCGCTGCAGGAAGATGTTGACCGCGCTGCGCGGATACTGGTCCGGCCCCGTGGTCGGCAGCGGATGGCCTTCGAGGATGGCCTGCTTGCGCATCCAGACGCGGAAGAATGCCGGCGTCGGATCGCGAGACTCGGTCTCGTTCGGCGACAGGTACTCGAGATCTTCGGCAGTCAGTGCGTAGTTGCGGTCATCCCACGGCCCAAAGGTCGTGAGCTTGCCGTAGGCCACGCGGGCATCGACGCCCTTGGCCTGGTTGATGTTGATGCTGATGACGCGCGCCTCGGCCGTGGCGGCCGCGGCGAACGCAAGCATGATGGCAAGCCCGATTCGGACCCGCTGCAATTTGAGCAGTCGCATTGGTTTCCCCAGAGATGACATGGTGCCCCACCCGGCGCTTGCGGCATGTGCCGCCTCCGGCGCCTTCCCCTGCGCACCCCCGCGCAGGCCGCTCCGGCGAGAGCGCCGGGCGATTGTCGGATTACACCGTCATCCGCCCCCGGGACGCAAGCGATCCGCCCGCAGACCGAGAGTCCGATCGCACTGATGCCCACAAGCCTGCAAAATACACGCCACTGCCTGCCGGCGGGGCTGATACCCCAGGAGCGCCATGAACCTCGTTTCCGTCCTTGCCGTCGGCTTCGGCGCCTTCGCCGGCGCGGTGCTGCGCTGGGGCCTCGGCCTGGCGCTGAACCCGCTGCTGCCGTCCCTGCCGCTCGGCACGCTGGCGGCCAACCTGCTCGGCGGGCTGGTCATGGGCCTGGTGATGGGCGTGCTCGCCCATTACGACGCGCTGCCGGTCGCCTGGCGGCTGGCGATCACGACCGGCTTCCTTGGCGGCCTGACCACGTTCTCGACGTTCTCGGCGGAAACGGTCACGCTGTTCCTGCGCCAGCAATACGGCTGGACGCTGGCGATCATCGGCGCGCACCTGGCCGGCTCGCTGCTGCTGACCCTGGCCGGCATCGGCCTGGTACGGGCGCTGTGGCGCCCCTGACCGCGGAGACTGCGACGATGAACGGCTGCGCGTTGCGTTTCTACATGCACGAGAACCAGCGGCATCGCGGCCAGCCGCTGTACGAATGGCTGCTTGCCGAGGCGCGCCGGCAAGGCATCCACGGCGGCACCGCGTTCCGCGCGATCGCCGGTTTCGGCCGACACGGCGTGCTGCAGGAGCAGCACTTCTTCGAACTGGCCGGCGAACTGACCGTGCTGGTCGAGTTCCTCGTCAGCGACGCGGAGGCCGACGCGCTGCTGCGTCTCGCACACGAGGATGGCGCCGCGCTGTTCTACGCGCGCCATGCCGTCGATTTCGGCATCGTCGGCGCGGCAGGCTGAGAAGTTGGCAAGAGACGGCGCGGCGCAAGCCTGCTCGCCCCAACCCTCGCGTAGACGCGGCACGCAGGAGCATCGCGCCTGCCGGCGCTCCCACAGGACGTCGGCAAGGCCGCCGCGCCGCGCCTTTCCTGTGGGAGCGCCGGAAGCCGCGATGCTTTTCCACAACGTGATAACGCCCGGGCGTAGCGCTGCCCCGCCGCCAAGGCAGCGATCGCGCTCCGGACACGCTAATCTTGCGCCGGATCCGTGTCGGACGGAGGTCGTGCATGTCGCGTGCGCTTGCCCGTATCCAGTCGCTGCTCGACGCAGCAGGTGTCCGCATCGATGGCCCCGCCCCGAGCGACGTGCGGGTGCACGATCCGCGCCTGTACGGGCGCGTGCTCGCGCATGGTTCGCTCGGCCTCGGCGAGGCCTACATGGACGGCTGGTGGGACGCCGACGACCTCGACGGCTTCCTGTTCCGGCTGCTGTCCGCGCGCCTGGACGAGCGCGTCGGCTCGCTCGAGGACGCCTGGCTCTATCTCAAGGCGCGCCTGCTCAACCTGCAGCGCGGCCGCCGCGCGTGGGTGATCGGCGAGCGTCACTACGACCTCGGCAACGACCTGTTCGAGGCGATGCTCGGCCGGCGCCTGGTCTACAGCTGCGGCTACTGGAAGGACGCGGCCGATCTGGACGCGGCACAGGAGGCCAAGCTCGACCTCGTCCTGCGCAAGCTCGGCGTCGCGCGCGGCATGCGCGTGCTCGACATCGGTTGCGGCTGGGGCGAGGCGCTGAAGTTCGCGGCCGAGCGCTACGGCGCCAGCGGCGTCGGCGTCACCGTGTCGCACGAGCAGGCCGATTACGCGCGCCGGCTGTGCGCCGGCCTGCCGGTCGAGATCCGCGTACAGGACTACCGCGAAGTCGGCGAGCGCTTCGACCGCGTGTTCTCGCTCGGCATGTTCGAACACGTCGGCGTGAAGAACTACCGCACCTATTTCGAAGTCGCACGCCGCTGCACCGCCGACGACGGCCTGTTCCTGCTGCACTGCATCGGCTCGAACGTGTCGTCGAACCACACCGACCCGTGGATCGCCAGGTACATCTTTCCCAACTCGATGCTGCCGTCGGCCGAACAGATCGCGCGCCACGTCGAGGGCCGCTTCGTGATCGAGGACTGGCACAACTTCGGCGCCGACTACGACCGCACGCTGATGGCCTGGCGCGCGAACTTCGACGCTGCCTGGCCGCGCCTGGCCGGGCGCTACGGCGAGCGCTTCCGGCGCATGTGGCGCTTCTACCTGTCGGCCTCGGCGGCCGTGTTCCGCGCGCGCCGCGACCAGCTCTGGCAACTGGTGCTGTCGCCACGCGGCGTGCCGGGCGGTTATCGTGCGCCGCGTTGAACCCGCGGACCACCTCGCCATGCCCGACACGATGCCCCACCCTGCTCTCCCGCGCTTGCGCGCCGGCCTCGCCGCGCTGCTGCTCGGCGCCGCGTTGCTCACAGCCTGCGCCAGCGTGCCCGCGCCGCACCCGGCGCCTGCCGCCGTCGCACCCGCACCCGCGCCTGCGGCCTGGCGCGACCTGATCGGCGACTACGCGCACAGCGCGCAGATCCTCATCGTGCGCGAGGCGGACGGACGCCTCGAAGCCCTCACCGGCAAGGACGGCGCCCCCGTCGCCCTGGATGGCGCCGGCGCTGCCTACCGCAGCCGCGACGGCCGCGCATTCGCATTCACTCGCGACGCCGATGGCCGCGCCCAGGCCGTGCGCGTGCAAGGCGTCGAGTACCGCCGCGTCGCGCACGACACGCCGGACGGCGGCTCGTTCCGGATCGAGCCGCTGCATCCGGTCGAGGAACTGCGCGACGCGGCACTGGCGGCGACGCCGCCGCTCGAGAAGGGCTCGTTCCGCGCCGCCGAGCTGGTCGAGCTGGCGCCGCTCGACCCGGCGATCCGCCTCGACATCCGCTACGCCTCGACCAACAACTTCCTCGGCGTGCCGCTGTACACGCAGGCGCGCGCGTTCCTGCAGCGCCCGGCCGCGCAGGCGCTGCTACGCGCGCAACGGGAGCTCGCGCGCGAGGGCTATGGCCTGCTGATCCACGACGGCTACCGGCCGTGGTACGTGACCAAGATGTTCTGGGACGCCACGCCCGACGCGCAGAAGGAGTTCGTCGCCGACCCGTCCAAGGGCTCGCGCCACAACCGCGGCTGCGCGGTCGACCTGACCCTGTACGAGCTGGCCAGCGGCGCGCCGATCGAGATGACCGGCGGCTACGACGAGATGACCGCACGCAGCTACCCGGACTATCCGGGCGGCACCACGCGCCAGCGCTGGCACCGCGACCTGCTGCGCCGCGCGATGGAAGCACAGGGCTTCACCGTCTACCCGACCGAATGGTGGCACTTCGACTACGTCGACTGGCCGCAGTACGCGATCGGCACCGCCGCGTTCGAGGAGCTTTGAGGGCTGAGAGGCTGTGAAAATTCCCCGTCGATGCTACGCATTCGGCGACACTGCCCCCCGTGCCAGG
>JAACZU010000030.1 GCA_009996615.1 Rhodanobacteraceae bacterium
CGATAGCCAATCTAGCGGCATCCCACACCGATGCCTAGCCAAGGTGGGATGGCCGGCCGCTTACAAGCATGCAACGCCGGAACCTCTTGCCAATCATCGAAGGAGAAAGCGAGGCGCAATCCGCATGAGGTGGACGCAGGCCAGGAACGAGGCAAACAGGAGGCCGCATTGGAACTCAGACTACTGCGCTATTTCGTTGCGGTCGCGGAAGAACTGCATTTCGCGCGAGCGGCCGAGCGCCTTGGCGTAGAACAATCGCCTGTGTCGCGCGCAATGCGAAATCTCGAAGCCACGCTCGGCGTGCAGTTGTTCGACCGCAGCGCGCACCAGACGCGACTGACCTGGGCCGGTCAAGTGTTCCTCGGTGAGTGCCGGCGCGTGCTGGCCACCGTGGAGCAGGCGGTGAGTGCCGCAAAGGCGGCGGCGCAGGGCTATCAGGGTTATCTGCGCATCGCCATCTGCGACAGCTTGGCGCAGCCCCACATTGCCACCTTGCTGGCGCGCAGCCGCGAGGAAGAGCCCGAACTGGAGATTCGCGTCTTCGAGCTGCCTTTCGCGCAGCAGCTCAAGGGCCTGCACAACGATCTGCTGGACATCGGTTTTGCGCTGTCGGACGCGGTGAGCGAAGGCCTTGTCGCCGAGCCCGTGTGGACCGATCCTCTGTCGGTGATCGTGCCCGTGCGCCACCCCTTGTTGGCGCACGCGGAAGTGCCATTGGATGAAGCCTTGAAGTTTCCGTTGGTACTGTGCCATCCGGACGCGGGATCGGGCTGCCACCACCAGATCCAGGCGGTGCTTCAAGGTGCGTCCAAGCCGCTCAAGCTGGTAGATCAGGTGACGAGCCTAGGCGTGATGCTGACTCTGGTCGGTGCCGGTTATGGCCTAGGTTTCGCCATTGCCTCGCAGGTGCAGACCCTGAACCGCCCCGACATAACCGTTCGCCCCTTGGCCGGCACGCCGCCCATGCTGTCCACCTACCTGCTGCGCCGCAGCGCCGAACCCTCTGAGCCCATGAAGCGGTTTCTGCAGCGCGCCCGCGAGGAGTTCCTGCCAAAGGGAGATGAACCGGCCTCGTGACGTTGAGCGCTCGGGTACATTGGCTACTGCTGGCTGTCCATGGCTCGCACTGGACTTGCTCGGAGCGCGCGTTGACCAAGCGTGGTTTTTCAGTCCATAATTATGTCCATCTCGGTTCGCCGAGTGCGGAAAACTCGTTATCAATCAACGAGTTGGGAACACGATGATGTTCCCATCACCCGCTCCACGCGCCGCTTCCCTGTCAGCGAATCCCCCGCGCGGCCGGCCGAACCGGGCGACGACCAGGGCGAAGCCGGGCAGCGCCAGCGTGCGGCCGCGGCGTCCGGCCACCCGATGAGGCCCGCATGAAGATCGCCATCCTGTCGCGCAATGCCCGCCTGTATTCGACCGTGCGCCTGGTCGAGGCCGCGCGTGCGCGCGGCCACAGCGTGCGCGTGCTCGACCCGCTGCGCTGCTACATGCGCATCGCCGCCGGCGCGTTCGAGATCCACTACAAGGGCCGCGCGTTGCGCGGCACCGACGCGGTGATCCCGCGCATCGGCGCCTCGATCACGTTCTACGGCACCGCGGTCGTGCGCCAGTTCGAGATGATGGGCGTGCACACGCCCAATTCCTCCGATGCGATCCTGCGTGCGCGCGACAAGCTGCGCACGCTGCAATTGCTCGCGCGCGAGGGCATCGACCTGCCGGCGACCGTGTTCGGCGACAACCCCGACGACACCAGCGACCTGCTGGCGATGCTCGGCGAGCCGCCGCACGTGATCAAGCTCAACGAGGGCGCGCAGGGGCAGGGCGTGCTGCTGGCGGAGAAGCGCGCCGCGGCGCAGGGCATGATCGAGGCGTTCCGCAGCCTGTACACGAACTTCCTCGTGCAGGAGTTCGTGCGCGAGGCGAATGGCGCCGACCTGCGCTGCTTCGTGGTCGGCGACCGCGTGATCGCGGCGATGCAGCGGCAGGCGCCGGAGGGTGACTTCCGTGCCAACCTGCACCGCGGCGGCAGCGCGAGGGCGGTCAAGCTCAGCGCGGCCGAGAGTCGCACCGCGGTGCAGGCCGCGCAGCTGGTCGGGCTCGGCGTCGCCGGCGTCGACCTGCTGCGTTCGCAGCGCGGCCCGCTGGTGCTGGAGGTCAACTCCTCGCCCGGCCTCGAGGGCATCGAGGCGGCGGCCGGCGTCGACGTCGCCGGCGCGATCATCGAGCACCTCGAGCGCGCGGTGCCGCAGGGCAAGCGTCCGTCCGGACGCCGGTCGCGCCGCGCCGCCTGACTACGAATCTCATCGTTGACACGACGGCCGGGCGGCGCATAGGATCGGCTACGAGTGTGATCGTAGGAGGGCGTATGCGGGTCCGGTTCCTGGGTCTGTTCCTGTCGTTGTCGATGCTGGCTACCGACGCGCTGGCTGCGCCGGCGGACGCAACCGTGGTCAATGCGCGCACGCCGGACGAGCTCGCCGCCGTGCGGGCCGAGGTCGTCGAGGAGATGGCCGATGGCGGGCACTACGAATTCATCAGCAAGCCCCATCGCGAGCAGGTCGAGCACCTGTTCGACGACATGCAGGCGCTGCTCGGGCGAAAGGGCTCGGTCGAGGCGCTGTCCGACGACGAGCGCCTGAAGCTGTTCAACCTGCAGGAACAGCTGAACGGGGTCCTGACCAACAGCGACAGCCGCCGCGTCGTGTGCGAGCGCGCGGCGCCAACCGGCTCGCTGATCGCGGTCAAGACCTGCCGCACCTACGGCGAGATCGAGCGCCAGCGGCGCGAGAAGGACCGCTATCTGGACGAGATGAAGCGGCAGCACCCGCAGACCAAGCGCGGCAACTGAGCGTCGTCATTGCAGGGCATCGGGTCCGCGTCCGCGAGGACGGGGAAGAGAGCGTTTTTTTCGGGCACAGGCCCGGCTGGACCACCATCGGGAGAGACACAGATGATTGCGAAGTCGTTGGGAATCATGCTTGGACTGGCCGCGTGCGGCGTGTTTGCCGGCTCGGCCGTGGCGCGGACCATGGACCAGCCGTGGAACATCGCGGTGACATCGGAGGCGTTCGACGCGCAGGTGGCGCAGGTGCGCGCCGAAATGCAGCCGAAGGGCCGCTACGACGCCATCGGCGCGGCCGATCGCGCCATGCTGGACGCCGACTTCGCGCGGATCAGCGAACTGCTGCGCAGCAAGGAATCGGGCAAGCCGTTCATCGATCGCGACCAGCTCGAGCTGGCGAACGCGCAGGAGCGCGTCAATGCGATCCTGACGCGCAACGACGGCGACCGCCTGATCTGCAAGATGGAGCAGCGCACCGGCACCAACTTCAAGCAGAAGGTCTGCATGACCGCGCGCCAGCGTGAAGAGATCACGCGCAAGGCGCAGGAAGGCTATCAGCGCGAGTTGATGAAGGGCGGGGCTACCCAGGAGCGCGGCAACTGACGATGCGCGGGACGGCCCGGAAGCGCTCCACCGGGTCGTCTGCGAATGCTTCACCCGGACGCTGGCGTCGCGCTTTGCGCGCAACCCGGCCGTCCGGCCCTGGAGGGGAACCCGTATTCGGATACGATCCGGGTTCTCCTGATCCACATTCGATGAGTCACCCGGGGGACGCATGAATCTGCCACGCAAGCCGCATGACCCGCCAAAACCGACCGATTCGGAGCTGGCGATCCTCAACGTGCTATGGGAGCTCGGCGAGGGGACGGTCCGCGACGTCTACCACGCCCTGTACAAGGACGAGGGAGGCGGCTACACGACCGCGCTCAAGCTGCTGCAGATCATGCATGCCAAGGGCCTGGTCGAGCGCGACGACACGCAGCGCGCACACGTGTACCGCCCGGCCGTCAACAAGGAACGCACGCAGAAGCGCTTCCTCGCCGACATCGTGCAGCGCGTGTTCGATGGCTCGCCGTCGCAACTGGTGCTGCAGGCGCTCGGCGGCCGGCCGCGCGCGACGCGCGAGGAGCTCGACGAGATCCGCGCGCTGCTCGACAAGCTCGACGAGGCCAACCCATGAGTCCGGCTGCCGTCGAGGGTTGGGCCTGGATGCAGGCGCTCGGCTGGACGCTGCTGCATTTCCTGTGGCAGGGCCTGCTGGTCGGCAGCGTGTTCGCCGGCCTGCGCTGGCTGATTCCCAAGCAGAACGCGTCGGCGCGCTATGCCAACGGGCTGGTCGCGCTGGCGTTGCTGGCGCTGCTGCCGGTCGCGACCATTCTGGTCGTGCATGCCCGCCAGGGCGCCGAGGCGGCGGCGCCGGTGCTCGCCGTGGCTGCACCGGTGGTGCAGGAGTTCGCCGTGGTCGAAGCCGTGGCAGCGCCCACGCCCGGCGTCATCGAGGCGCTGTTGCCGTCGGTCGTGTGGGCCTGGCTGGCCGGCGTGCTGCTCGTGATGGGGCGCTCCTGGTACCAGTGGCAACGGCTGGTGCGCGTGGCGCGACGCTGGTCGACGCAGCACGCCGAGCTGGAGCGGGCCGCGCTCGCCTTGGCCGAGCGCTTCGGCCTCTTCCGCCGCATCCGCGTGCTGGTGTCCGACCGCATCGACACGCCGACGCTGATCGGCTGGCTGAAGCCGGTGGTGCTGCTGCCGGCGGCCGTCGCGCTCGGGTTCCCGCGCCAGCAGGTCGAGCTGATCCTCGCGCACGAACTCGGCCACCTGCGCCGCTACGATCATCTGGTGAACCTCGCGCAGGTGCTGCTGGAGACGCTGTTCTTCTACCACCCGGTGGTGCACTGGATCGGCCGCGAGGTGCGCCACGAACGCGAGATCTGCTGTGACGCGCTGGTGCTGCACGTGACCCGCGGCGATCCGCGCCAGTACGCGCGCACGCTGGCGGCGCTGGAGGAACTGCGCCAGCCGCCCACGCCGAGCCGGCTCGTGCTGGCGGCCAGCGGTGGCGTGCTGGTCGAGCGCGTGCGGCGCATCCTCGGCGTGCCGTCCGCGGCCGCGACCGCATCCGGCCGCACGCCGTGGCTGCCGGTCGCCGCGGCACTGACGCTGGCGCTCGGCCTGGTGGCGATGAACCGTGGCACGCGCGTCGAGCTGCAGGCGATCCTGCCGGCCGCACCGGCCGCCGACTGGACACTGGGGGCGACGCGCCCCGCGCCGCTCGATCTGGATCTCGATGCGGCGATCGTGCGCCAGCGCGCGCGCCTGATGGCCGCCATGCGCGTCGGCGCCTCCGCCGATACCGCGGAGCGTCCGCGCGCAGCGGCGGCGCCGGTCGCGCCCGCGCCGCTGGCGGTCGCTGCACAGGCGCCGACGGACACGGGCCCGGCCGACGCGCTGCCGCTCCCACCCCCGGCTGCGGCAGCGGCGCATGACGCGCACCCGACACTCATGGTGGCGGACATCGCCACGCCCGCGCCGCGCGCCGAGGTGGTCGCGCCGGTGCCGGCGCCACCGCCGCCGGTCGCCACGCGCATGGTCGCGCCGGAGTATCCGTACGCGGTCGCCGGTCATCGCGTCGAGCGCGTCGAACTCGGCTTCGCGATCGCCGCCAATGGTGCGGTCGGCGACATCACCGTGGTCGCGGCGCCGACCGACCGCGCGTTCACGCGCGCCGCCGAGAACGCGTTGAAGCAGTGGCGTTTCGATCCGGCTTCGCTCACGGCCGGCCGCAAGGCGCAGTACCGCCAGGTGTTCGTGTTCGCGCCGGATTCCAGGCCGGCCGAATCCGGCGCGGCCTGCGTGCGTCGCACCGGTTCGCTGCTGTGCCGGCGCGTCGACGAAGGCGCGGCGGACGAGGATGACCAGCGCGATGTGACGGCCGCCACGTCGGTTAACGCAACGCTGAGCGCCACTTAACGACTACTTAATCGCCCGATTCCTATAGTTCGTCCACTGTAGTTTGCTGGACACCCACGGTGACAGGCGGATTACGGTAATCGGGGCAGTAGCTTGTTTGGCCCAAGCGAGGTGGGTTCCCCCCAATGACACCTCCTTGGGCCATTTTCTTTGCGGCGTTCGCCGGCTTGGCTACCCTCTCCCTCTCCGCATTTCGACACTTCCGCGTTAAGCTGAGCGCGCCATGCGTATCCTCGTGATCGAAGACAACAGCGACATCGCGGCCAACATCGGTGATTTCCTCGCCGACAAGGGGCACGTCGTCGACTTCGCCGGCGACGGCGTCACCGGCCTGCACTTGGCCGTCGTCAACGATTTCGACGTGATCGTGCTCGACCTGGGCCTGCCCGGCATGGACGGCCTGGAGCTGTGCCGCAAGCTGCGCCAGGAGGCCAAGCGGCAGACGCCGGTACTGATGCTGACCGCGCGCGACACGCTCGACAACAAGCTGACCGGCTTCGAGTCGGGCGCCGACGACTACATGGTCAAGCCGTTCGCGTTGCAGGAACTGGCTGCGCGCATCGAGGTGCTCGGCCGCCGCGGCAAGGGCGCCAAGAGCCGCCTGCTGCAGCTCGCCGATCTCACCTACAACCTCGACACGCTGACGATCACGCGTGCCGGCAAGTCGATCCAGCTCAATCCGATCGGCCTCAAGCTGCTGCAGGCGCTGATGGAAGCGGCGCCGTCGGTGGTCACGCGGCAGGAGCTGGAGACGCGCGTGTGGGGCGAGGAGCTGCCCGACAGCGACTCGCTGCGCGTGCACATCCACGGCCTGCGCGCCGCGATCGACAAGCCGTTCGACAAGCCGCTGATCCAGACGCGCCACGGCATCGGCTACCGCATGGTCGATCCGGATGCGCTACCGGCGTAGGCTCCGCTCCCGCATCATCATCTCGTTCGCGCTGTTCGGGCTTGGCCTGACGGCGCTCTTTGCCGTCGCGACGGTGTACCTGCGCACGCGGCTCGAAGACCAGCTGATCAACAGCACGCTGATGCGCGAAGTGCGCCACTTCGTCGACTTCAAGCGCGAGAACCCCGATCCGAGCGCGCAGTATCCGTTCAGCGCCTACACCGCGCTGATCGTGCGGCCGGACAAGACCGCCATCGTGCCGTTCGCCTGGCAGGGCTACGCCAGCGGCGTGTACGACATCGAGGACATCGGCCGCGAGGGCAAGGTGCGGCCGTACAAGCTGGCCGTGTACAAGGACGCCAACTACTGGGCGTTCCTGCGCTTCGACGTCAGCACGCAGAAGCTCGGCGAGCGCCAGCTCTTGACCGTGCTCGGCGCGGCGGTGTTCGTGTTCGCGCTGATGTCGCTGCTGCTGGGCGTGTGGCTGTCGGCGCGCGTGATGCGCCCGGTCATCGAACTGGCCGAGCGCGTGCGCGCGATGAGCCGCAGCGGCCGGCCGGAACTGCTCAAGGCGCATTTCGCCGATGACGAAGTCGGCCAGCTCGCCGCCGCGCTCGACGACTACTCCACGCGGCTGACCGAGATGGTCCAGCGCGACCGCGAGTTCAACGCCGACGTCAGCCACGAGCTGCGCACGCCGCTGGCCGTCATCGCCAGCACGACCGAACTGCTGCAGGCCTCGCCCGACCTTGCCGACAAGCCGCGCGAGCGCCTCAAGCGCATCGAGCGCGCGGTGCGCCAGTCGACGGAGCTGATCGACGCGCTGCTGCTGCTGTCGCGGCGCGAACGCCAGGCACCGACCGACGGCGAGACCACCGACGTCGGTCGCATCGCCGAGCAGGTCGTGGACATGCAGCGTCCGCACATCGGCAACAAGCCGGTGCAGGTGCGCCTGGAGCAGGAGGAGCCACTGGCGGTCGTCGCGCCGTCGTCGGTCGTGTCGGTCGCGCTCGCCAACCTGATCGGCAACGCGTTCAAGTACACGCCGGCCGGCGAGGTCATCGTCACCGTCGGCCATGGCCGCGTCACGATCGAGGACACCGGCCCCGGCATCAAGCCGGAGGACGCCGAGAAGCTGTTCGAGCGCGGCGTGCGCGGCACCAGCGTCGGCAAGGGCGGCGGCCTGGGCCTTGCGATCGTGCGCCGCCTGTGCGAGCTGTACGGCTGGAAGGTCTCGCTGGCGCCGCGGCCGCAGGGTGGGGCGACGGCGACGTTGAATTTCAGCGATCGGGCTGGCTCTTACGATCGTCCCTGATCGCGAAGGTCAAGAAGCAGGCATCCCTGCCTGCACTCTTCAACTCACAGCCGCTTCGTTGGCGAGGTTTCGCCAACGCATACAAATCAAGCGACATTTGCTCCGAAGGAGCGCCCCGATACGCGTCTGTCGCAGGAGTGGCTTCAGCCGCGATGCTTTCAAGCCCTCCCCTTCAAGGGGAGGGTTGGGTGGGGATGGTGTTCAGGCATCGCGGCCGGAGCTGCTCCTGCTTGCCATCGGTTCAGCCCGCGACCGGCTCCAGCCAGCCCCACTGGTCCTCGGTGCGGCCGTCGAACAGGCCGAAGAACAGCTCCTGCATGCGTTGCGTGACCGGGCCGGGCTTGCCGGCGCCGACCGGCTTGCCGTCGACCGAGCGGATCGGCGTGATCTCGGCGGCGGTGCCGCACATGAACAGCTCGTCGCACAGGTACAGGTACTCGCGCGGCAGGTCGCGCTCGATGACCTCGAGGCCATGCGCGCGCGCCAGCGTGATCAGCGTGTTGCGCGTGATGCCGTTCAGCAGCGCCGCGCTGACCGGCGTCGTGTGCAGCGCACCGTCGAACACCAGGAACAGGTTCTCGCCGGCGCCCTCGCTGAGCAGGCCGGTCGAGGCCAGCGCGATGCCCTCGCCGAAGCCGAGCCGGCGCGCCTCGCGCGCGATCAGCTGGCCCGACAGGTAGTTGCCGCCGGCTTTCGCGCCGGCCGGGATCGTGTTCGGCGCGAAGCGCTGCCAGCTCGACACGCAGGCGTCGATGCCCTGCTCGAGCACGCCAGCACCGAGGTAGGCGCCCATGTTCCACGCGGCGACCGCGACGTCGGTCGGCGTGTCGGCCGACAGGCCGAAGCCACCGAGGCCGCGGAACGCGACCGGACGCAGGTAGGCCTTGCCGAGCCCGTTCGCCTGGATCACCGCGCGGCAGGCCGCGTTGATCTCCTCCAGCGTGTACGGCATCGCGATGTCGTAGATCTTGGCCGACTGGAACAGGCGCCGGTTGTGGTCGCTCAGGCGGAAGATCGCCGGGCCATTCGGCGTCTCGTAGCAGCGGATGCCCTCGAACACCGAGGAGCCGTAGTGCAGCGCGTGCGCCATCACATGCACGGTCGCTTCGGCCCACGGCTTGATGCGGCCGTTGTGCCAGATGTGGTCGGGATACGTCATCGCCATGGTGCGGGTTCCGCTGCGGAAAATCGCGCCATGATAGCAGCCGCTCCCGGACTCGCCCGGGCGGCGCTCAGGCGTCCAGCCGTGCGCACACCGCGAGCGTCGCGCGCGCGCGGTTGAGCGTGTAGAAATGCAGCCCCGGCGCGCCGCCGGCGATCAGGCGGTTGCACAGCTCGGCGACCACGTCGGCGGCGAACTCGCGGATCGCCTCGACGTCGTCGCCGTGCGCGGCCAGGCGCTTGGCCAGCCAGCGCGGGATCTCCGCGCCGCACAGGTCGGAAAAGCGCTTCAACTGCGCGAAGTTCGCGATCGGCATGATGCCGGGCACGATCGGGATCGTGATGCCGGCGTGGCGCGCCGCCTCGACGAAGCGGAAATACGCGTCGGCGTTGTAGAAGTACTGCGTGATCGCGCCATTCGCGCCGGCCTCGACCTTGGCCTTGAAGTGGCGCAGGTCCGCGTGCGCATCGTCGGCCTGCGGATGCACTTCCGGATAGCAGGCGACCTCGATGTGGAAGCCTCCGTCGCACTCGCGGCGGATGAATTCGACCAGTTCGCTGGCGTAGCGGAAGTCGCCGTGGCTGGCCATGCCGGAGGGCAGGTCGCCGCGCAGCGCGACGATGCGGTGGCAACCCATCGCCTGGTACTGCGCGAGCAGCGCGCGGATCTCCGCGCGCGTGCCGCCCATGCACGACAGGTGCGGCGCGGCGTCCAGGCCATGCGCCTCGCGCAGCCGGTTCACCGTATCGGGCGTGTAGCTCAGCGTCGAGCCGCCGGCGCCGAACGTCACGCTGACGTACTCGGGCGCCAGCGCCTTCAGCCGCGGCAGCGCGGCGTCCAGCGTCGCGCGCTGCTCATCGGTCTTGGGCGGGAAGAACTCGAAGGAGATCGGAACGGAGGCCATGGGCAGTGCCGCTGACGGGGATGCTGCACTATATCTCTATGTCCGGATGAAGAGATAGATGGCGCGTGGGGCGTGACGGAATGTGAGGTGCCTCGCGGTCCGCGGCGGACACAGCGCGCAGTGCGAAAATAGCCCGTTCGCTACCATTGCGCCTTCCCGTCGCCACCGTCATGCCGCAGCCCGTTCCCGACATCCACGGCTATCGTTTCGATGACGTCGAGATCGACCTGCGGCGGCGCGAGCTGCGTGTCGACGGCGCGATCGCGACGGTCGAGCCCCGCGTGTTCGATCTGATCGTGACCCTGATCGAGGGGCGCGATCGCGCGTTCGGCAAGGACGACCTGATTCGCGCGCTGTGGGCTCGGCCGGTATCGGACGCGTCGCTGTCGCAGCTCGTGTACAAGGCGCGCCGCGCGCTGCGCGAGGACGAGCAGCGCCGCTTCATCGAAACCGTGCACGGCCATGGCTTCCGCTGGCTGGTGGAGGTGCGGCCTCTCGCTGGCAAGGTCGTGGCGCTGCCGGCCGCGCGGCCGCTGCGGCTGGTTGCGCCGCAAGCCGATGCTCCCGATTCGCATGTGCCGCCTGCGCCCGCGTCGCACAGGGCGACGACGCGCGCGTGGATGCGCCCGTGGCTGGCCACGGCGGTACTCGCGCTGGTCGTGTTGCTGGCCGGTGGGTTGGCGCTGCGTCATTGGTGGCCCGCATCCGCACCGGCGCAGCGCGAGGTGCTGGTCCTGCCGGTCGACGATGCCACCGGCGAGTCGGCCCTGGCGTGGGTGCGTGACGGGCTCCCCGGGCTGGTGGTCAGCGTGCTCGACCAGATGCCCGGCCTGCGTGGCGTCGGCAGTCGCGAGGCACTCGGGAACACGTCCGGGGCTGCCGACGCGGCGCAGCGGCGGCGCTTGCGCCTGGCGGCGGGTACCGACCAGATCGCCTCGATGCGCCTGAGCCGGGCCGGGCCGCTGCTGCGCCTGGATCTGGTCCTCGAGGGCGAGTCCGGGCGGAACAGCGTTGCGCTGTTCGGCGCCGAGGCAGCGCCGCTGGCGCTCGACGCGGCCCGGCGCATCGGCGAGTGGCTCGGCGGCACCGGCGCTGCCCAGCCGGCCGCCGTCGGCGGGCCGGACGGCTACTTTGCCGAAACCTATGCGCGCGGCATCGAGGCGTTCGTCAACGGCCGCATCGAGGTCGCCCGCAATCATTTCGCGATCTGCGTCGAGCGCCGCCCGGACCTGGCCTGGCCGCGCCTGCAATTGGCGGCTGCCGAAGTGCACCTGGGTCACAATGCCGCCGCGCTGCATCTGTTGGCCGACCTCGAGCAGCAGGCTGGAGCGCTGGCGCCGGCCCAAGCACGCCACCTGCGCCTGCGCCTGGCCGATGCGCGCCTCGGTGCCGGCGACACCGAGGCGGCGCGGCGCGGCTACGACGCGTTGCGCGCCGAGGCCGAGGCGGCTGGTGACAGCCTGCTGCTGCGCTTCGCCTGGGCCGGCCTGGGACGGGCCGAGGCCGCCATGGGGCGGCATGCGGTTGCCGCACAGTGGCTGCAGCGCGTGGTCGACTTCGATCGCCGCAACGGCGACCGGCGCCGCGAAGCACTGGCCTTGGCCGATCTCGCGGCGCTGGCTTTCCTGCAAGGGGACCTTTTGGCGGCCGAGCAAGGCCTGCTGCGGGCGGGTGACTTGGCGCGGCAGCAGAACCTGCCGGCATTGCAGCAGCGCAGCCTTTCGGGCCTGGCCGGCATCAAACTGACGCAGGGGCGCCATGTCGAGGCGCTGGACCTGTATCTGCAGGCTCTGCCGCTGGCGCGGCAGCAGGGAGACGTCGCCGCGGAGGTAGTGATCCGCGCGGGAATCGCCGGCGTGTACGCGGCCTTTGGCCGTGCCGATCCGGCCGAGCGGCACGCCCGACGCGCGTTGGACCTGGCGCGCGACAACGGCTTGGTCACGGAGGAGGCGCAGGCGCTCGGTGCGAGTGCGCGGGCGGCGGCTGCCGCCGGCGACAGCGCGCAGGCGCTGCGGCTGCATGGCGAGGCGGCCGAGCGGTTCGAGCGGGCTCGCAACTGGCCGCTGGCCGCGGCCCAGCGACTGCTGCTGGCGCGGCGAGCGCGCCTGCATGGCGATACAGCTCTGCTGGCCCGGCAGGTCGAGGCGGTCGAGGCATTGGCGCGCGAACATGCAGACAGCCCCGACCTCGTGGTGCTGGCCCGCGCGGTGCGCGCGCAGCAGCAACTCCAGCGCGGCGAGCCTGCCGCACTGGCGACGCTTGAGCAGGCACGAGCAGGCACGAACTCGCCGCCGGCCGGTTTGCGCTGGAGGCGCCTGCTGACGATCGAGGTGGGGCGCTTCGCCCTTACCCAAGGCGACGTGCCACACGCCGGTTCGGTGCTGAATGAGCTCGATCCGGCGCACAGTGACGACCCCGACGTGCTGCACCTGCAACGCCAGTGGCTGCTCGCCAGCGACCGCAGCGACGTGGCGGCACAAGTCCAGGCCCGCCTGGATCGGCTCGCTGCAGCGCTGCCGGATCCGCGTGAGGACGACACGGACTCGTCGAATCAATGAGTTGCGAAAAATAAGGAAATCTTGAAGGGCCCGTGAAGCGCATCACCGCCAGTCCAAGTGGAATCGGTTGGCGGCAGGCTCCCCATGCCGTGTCGCGCCCTCATCCACACCCACAGGCTTTTCTTGATCGATGTCCGCGTTCCGATTTGCGCCCCTGCTGGGATTGATCCTGTGGGCACCGCGTCTGATCGACGTCGGCGGTCCGGTCACCGCGGCGAGCGATCCTGCGGTTGCGGACCGGAGCGATGTCGCCGATGGCGGCTGTGCTTACGTGGGGGTGGGCGGCCACAGCCTCGCGCTCGTCAGCGCGCTCGTGGCGGACGACGGCCCGGCCTGCCGTGGATCCGTCCCGGGCGGCGATCGGGTCGAAACGGCATCGCGACGGGCTCCACGGTGGGACCGAACGCGCCTGCCGAACCGGCTGTCCGCATCGGCGCCACCTCGATGCCGTGATGCTCTCGGTGCCTGATAGGCTTTCTGGATCAATCACTTGCGAAAATTAAGAAAAGCTTGAAACGGTCGTGAAGCGGCGCGCGGGCGGGATCGGTGGAATCGGCGTGCGGCCTTGGCCGCCGCGTTCCCCACCCGAGCAAGGATTTCCGTTCCATGTCCGTTTTCCGATTCGCGCCCCTGCTGGGGCTGGCGCTGGCCCTTCGGGCCTCGCCTTCCGCCGCCGCCGATTTCACGGTCACCAACTTTGGTGACAGCGACCCACCCGCCGCCGGCACCCTGCGCGCGGCCGTGCGGGCCGCGAACGCGACGCCTGGCCTCGATCGCATCTTCATCCCGCGCGACGGCACGGTCGCCGTGACCGCCGGCGAACTGACCATCACCGACGCGCTGGAAGTCCAGGGCCTCGGTGCGGGAGTGACCTTCCTCAATGCCGGCAATGCCTCGCGCGTGTTCAGCATCATCGGCGACATCAACCACCCCGACGTCGTGTCCGTGGTGCTGCGTGGCCTCACCCTGACCGGCGGCAACAGCGGCAACACCGGTGGCGGCGCGGTCGCGGTGCTCGACTTTGCCAAGGTGCGCATCGAGGACAGCCTGCTGTTCGGCAACCAGACCGATGCATCGGGCGGCGCCATCTACGTGTACCAGAGCCAACTGACCTTGGTGTCGACGGTCGTGCGCGAGAACACCGCCGCCGATGTCGGCGGTGGCATCGCGGCCGAGGAAAGCCTGCTGGACATCACGCGCTGCGTGCTGCGCAACAACACGTCCAACTTTGGTGGCGGGATCGGCGCGAGCGGAGTCGTCAGCAGCTTGGACCTGCGGGACAGCCGCATCGATTCCAATGTCGCGCGCAACATGGGCGGCGGCCTGGCGCTGGCGATTCCGCGCATCACCGTCGGCGGCAGCACGATCTACGGCAACACCGGGGAGTACGCCGGCGGCGGCACCTACCTGGTCGGCACGTCCGATGCCGACCCGCTGGTGATCCAGAACAGCACCGTGTCCGGCAACGTGGTCAACCACGAGGAGGGGCATGGATCGGGAATCGAGCTGGCCATTGGCACGCTGCAGGTGCGCAACAGCACGGTCGCCTTCAACCGCGTGGTGAACGCCAATGCGGGCGGTGACGGAATTGGCGGTGGTGTCTATGTCGGCGAAGGCGGCCACACGATCGAACTGGTCAGCACGCTGGTCGCCGGCAACACCCGTGGCGCTGCCAACGTACCCAGCGAGCTGGCGCGCGGCATCGGCATCGACGGCCCGCCCAGCACGATCTCGGCGCGCCGCAGCCTGATCCAGTACACCCCCGAGGCAGGCGTCCTCAACGGCGCCAACGTCGACAACCTGATCGGTGTCGATCCGCTGCTGCAGCCGCTGGCCGACAACGGCGGCTCGACGCGCACGCATGCGCTGGGCCTGGGCAGCCCGGCCTGCGACCGTGGCGAGAACAGCGCCGGCCTCGCATTCGACCAGCGCGGCGCACCGTTCGCGCGCGGCTACCGCCAGCCGGACATCGGCGCCTACGAACACCGCGGCGACACGATCTTCTACGGCGATTTCGAGCTGCACACCAACACGCTCGGCTGCATGCGCTGAGCAAGGCGCACGGTTGCGGAGGCGTCCATCATGATGATGGGACGTCTCCGCACCGCGCGGCTTTGGGCCATGGCGCCTCGCCGGCGGCCTACCACGTCGAGCGTGGACACCAAGGACCGCCTGATCCAGGGCAGCGCGGCGCAGCACGGAGGCGGCGGCGTACGAGTGAGCTCCGGTGGACCGCGAAGCCTCGACCGTCGAGAACGGCACGATCACTGGCCAATGCCGCACCGCACGAATTCGCGCTGCAATTGATAGCAACTTCCGTCCGGCTCCGTTCTTCCTGTAAGGCGATCCCGCTATCCCTGACAGGAAGACTCGGCATGAAACCAGGAAATTTTCTCGAGCACGGCACAACACGGTTCTGGATACGCGCCCTCGTCATCGCAGCGTTCGGCAGCGCCGCGGCCGCTCACGCGGCTACCCGTGTCGTCAACGACACCAGTGACGATGGCAACACGACCTGCAATGACCAGACGTGCAACCTGCGCGCCGCGATTCTGGCCGCGCAGGACGACGACCGCATCGTCTTCTCCCCGAGCCTGCCGCGCCCGATCACGATCCACCTGGCGTCGCCGCTTGTCATTCGCAACAAGAAGCTTCACATCACCGGCGACGACGACGTCACGCTGGATGCCGGCGCCGACAATCCGGGCTACCGCGTGCTGGAAATCACCGACGAGGCTGATGTCACCATCGACCGGCTTCGCCTCGTGCATGGCCGCGCCCTCGGGCCGGCGGGAGCCGCTTCCGAGGCAGGTGGCCGCGGCGAGGGCGGTTGCGTATGGGGCGGGCTGGGCTCGCGTTTGATCTTGCAGAAGGTGGTGGTACGCGATTGCCAGGCGCTCGGCGGCGCGGGCGGCAACGGCAACGTCGGCAGCAGGGGAGCGACCGGCACCACGGGAGGCGCGCAGCAGAACGGCGGCACGGGTGGCACCGGCGGTACGGGTGGCGCCGGTGGTCAAGGCGGAGGTGGATACGGCGGCGGCATCTTCACCGACGGCTATCTGCGACTGATCAGTAGCAGCATCGTGGCGAATACGGCCCGTGGTGGCGTGGGCGGCAATGGCGGCGCTGGTGGCGTGGGCGGCACGGGCGGCAACGGGGGCCCCGGCGGCAGCACCGGCACCGGTGGCAACGGCGGGCGTGGCGGCAAAGGCGGCACGGGCGGCGCGGCCGGGCGCGGCGGCGATGGCGTGGGCGGCGGCGTGGCTCTCGGCCAGACCGGTTACGTGCACGCGCGCAATACCGTGATCGCCGACAACAAGGCGATCGGCAACAGCAATGGCGATCCCGGCGCGGGCGGCGCGGGCGGCAGCGGCGGCGCGGGCGGCGTGGGGCGCGATCCCGGCCTTCCCGGGGCAAACGGCAGTGCCGGCAGCGAAGGCCGGCGCGCACAGCCCGGTAACGGCGTCGCCGGCGGCTTCAGCACGAACGGCGTGCTCGAAAATGCCGGCGACTTGGAGTTCGCCAGCGTCGTCGGGAACTTCACGGCAGCCGGCTCGAGCACGGCAACCTCCTCCGGGGATGGGCTTGCCCTGGCCGCCGGATTGGGCTACTTCAGCGCCTACATCGAGGTGCGCAATTCGATCGTCGCCGCCAACACTGCGATGACCCAGCCGCCGACGACGAGCAACTGCCATCGAACGCCGACCCTCGTCAGCGGCGTCAACCTGACAGACACGAACGATTGCGGCCTTGCGATCGTCTCTGCCACGCCCGGCGTCGTTTACGACGACTCCGGCAGCAGACCGCTCGTTCGCCTCTCGGCGAACAGCCCGGCCATCGACAAAGCCACCGACTGTCGCCTGCTGAGGACCGGCGACGCCCTCAACGTGGAGGACGTGCGCGGCGGTGCGAGGCCGCAGGATGGCGACGGCGACGGCAAGGCGCACTGCGACGTCGGTGCCTACGAGGCCGACGGGATCGCCGACGACAGGGTGTTCCGTAACGGATTCGACCCGTAACGGCATGACGCGCAGGCGCCGTGACGAGCGTGGCGCGGACAATGGAAACACGGTACCCGTCGCCGAGATTGCGCGACGGGTACCGTGATGGAGACCTGTCGGGCTCCGCAGGCCGCCGTGCGGATCGCGCATCGCCGCGCCAGCTACCATGGCCGATTGCCCGCGTTCCGGTCGCTCATGCCGCTCCATCGTTCGTTCCTGCCGCTGTTCCTCTGCGCGCTGCTGTCGTCGGCGCCGCTCCACGCCCAGCCCTCTGCGCCGACGCACGCGCTGTTCGACGGCGAGATCCGCCGCATCGTCGGCGAGGCCGGTATCCCCGGCGCGGCGTACGCGATCGTCGTCGATGGCCAGGTCGAAACCGCGCGCGGCATCGGCGTGCGCGAAGCCGGTGGCAGCGAACCGGTCGGGCCGGACACGGTGTTCCGCATCGCCTCGGTGTCCAAGACCTTCGCCGCGCAGCTCGCCGCGATGCTGGTCGAGGAAGGGCGGCTGGACTGGCAGCGCCCGCTGCCGGCGTTCGCGCCGGAGCTGCGCCTGAAGGACGATGCGCAGGCGCGCATCCAGTTGCAGCACGTGATCGGCCAGTCGGCGGGACTGGTGCCGAACGCGTTCGACAACCTGCTCGATGCGAACCAGCCGCTGGCGCAGATCCTGCCGCATTTCCGCACGCTCGCGCCGGGCTGTCCGCCGGGCCAGTGCTACGGCTACCAGAACATCCTCTACGGCCTGTCCGCGCATGCGATCGAGCAGGCCGGCGGGCGCGACTACGCGAGCCTGCTCGGCGAACGCGTGTTCACCCCGCTCGGCATGCGCCACGCCTCGGTCGGCATGGCCGCGTTCCTCGCCGAGGCCGACAGCGCCCAGCCGCACGTCAAGCGCGCCGGCCAGTGGCGGCGCGTCGAGGTGGAAGCGAGCTACTACCAGTTGCCGGCCGCGGCCGGCGTCAATGCCAGTGCGAACGACCTCGCGATCTGGCTGATCGCGCAGATGGGCGGCCATCCGGACGTCGTGCGCCCCGCCACCGTGGCGCAGCTGACCACGCCGCGCGTGGCGACCGCCAAGGACCTGCGCCGTTCGTACTGGAGGGACCAGCTCAGCGCGGCGCACTACGGCCTCGGCTGGCGCATCTACCGCATCGGCGACGAGCCGATCATCCTGCACGCCGGCTGGGTCAAGGGCTACGTCGCCGAGATCAGCTATTCGCCGCGCCTGCGCACGGGCCTGGTCGTGCTGCTGAACGCCGAGAGCAGCGCGCTCAGCGAGATCGGCTCGCAGTTCTGGCGACGCGAGCTGGCGGCGTTCCCGGCACCCGGCGCCGCAGCGGTCGTGGCGCGGACGGCGCCGGCGAAGCCGGATGGTGCGAAGACGCGCGCGACCAGGCAGGCGGCGACCAAGGCTACCCCGAAACGCGCCGCCGGGAAGGCGGGCGGCGGCACCCCGCGCGCCCGCGCGGGGCGCTGATCGGGATCACTCGGACAGCCAAGGAGAGGCAGCTCGGCCGCGGGGATGGCGCGGCTTCATGGAGGCGGCAGTGCGAGAACCAAACACCATCCCCACCCAACCCCTCGCGCATCCCTGCGCTCGCAAGCCCGGTCCGCACATCCCTGTGCGGCCGTTCGCCGGCGATCGCTGCCCGACGGCAGCGATCGAA
>JAACZU010000031.1 GCA_009996615.1 Rhodanobacteraceae bacterium
CGCCACGCCCCATCATTGATCGAGACTATGATTGTCACGGATCGTGGGGGCTTCTCAACAGCCTGTTAGAGCCATCGGCAAGTACGGCGAAAAGACCGTACTCCTCTGAAATCCGCGGAAAGCAAGAAGCATGATCGGACAAAGAACCCGCTATTCGCTCGCACAATTCCTAGAGTTGCAGGAGCCTATGATTTCCATCGTGCTCCTGGGCAAGTACGGCGTACAGCACCTTTCGCTCTCCCGAGGACAACTACTGTACGAACTGCTGAACACACTTCGCGGGCTCGATGACCACACCATCATGCAGGTGCTCGCCGAGGTAGTGGTGACCCAAGGCGATCTGCGGTCGAGAGTCAATCCGAAGTACCGGTTTGACGAGCGGGTGCGCGATCTGACGCAATGCCTACTACTGGACGGCTACATCATCCAGGACGAGAGGTTGATCCAGACCGACCCATCGATTGCCGACGCCGCCCCCTTGGAGGATGACCTGATCGGCGCCTTGCAGAACTCGGGGGCTCCTCGTGCCCAGGAGATCATCGCCAAGATCAACGATTCAGCCAGCGCGTTCCGGGCGACGCCGCCCGACTACAACGCTTCGCTCGTGAATGTCCGCGTGGCGCTGGAGACATTGGCAGGTGATGTGGCTGCCGACGTTGCTTCGCGCTCGCCAGACCATGCGACCTACAACACCTCGAAGTGGGGCGAGGTGCTTTCGTTCCTGCGCATCAGTGGCGAGATCACAACCGAAGAGGAAAGAGGACTCGCTGGTGTATTCGGTTTTCTGAGCCCTGGCGCTCACCGTCCGGTGGGCATCCCGGAAGATCAGATGACGCGGCTTGGCCGCTCCTTCGCGCTCAACATATGCTGGTTCCTTCTCAAAAATCATCTCGCACAGGACCACCGGTCGTGAACGCTACCGACTTGGACACACAAGGGACAATACATGCCGTTTGAGATCGCTCCATGGGAGGCCATCTCCGAAAACTACGGATGCACGGTCCTGCTCGGCAACGGCGCCAGCATTTCCGTCAACCCAAGCTTCTCCTACGCATCACTGCTCCAGCATGCCGCCGACCAGCATCTGCTCCCAGGGGACGCTCAACGCCTGTTCGAGTTCTTCCAGACCAATGATTTCGAGTTGGTTCTTCGGATCGTCTGGCAGGCATCGAACGTCAATCGGTCGCTGCAGATACCGGATCAACGAACGCATGCTGCTTATGCCAGTCTCCGAGATTGCCTCATCCAAACCGTCCGCGACATTCACCCGGAGCACGGTGCGGTAAGCGCCCACCTGCCGAATATCTATCAGTTCCTGAAGCGATTCAAAACAGTCATTTCGCTCAACTACGACTTGGTGGTGTACTGGGCCATGACCTACGGGTTGGACATCGACGACCAGCATGCTTTCAAGGACTGCTTTGTAGGAGGTGGCGCCTTCGACGATGACTGGCAGCGATTCAGGCAACCGATCCGAGGGGATCGTTCAACCTCGCTTGTGTTTTATGCACATGGCAGTCTGGTGTTGTGCCGAAACTTGGTCGAGCAAGAGCGCAAGATCCACAACCTTCAGGATGGTCTGCTGGAGGCCGTTCTTCAACGCTGGCAAAACGGAGAGGTCGTGCCTTTGTTTGTGAGCGAGGGAACGTGGCCTCAGAAAGTCTCTTCCATCCATAACAGCTACTACCTCTCCACCGTGTACAGAGAGGTTCTGAAGTCGCAGCGGGACACGCTGGTGGTTTACGGCTGGGGCTTCGCCGAGCAAGACATTCATCTCCTGCAGCGCATGAAGGATACGGGAATCAATCGCGTGGCGGTGTCAGTATTCCGAGGCGATCAGGCGTACTGCAACCGGGTCTTCCAGATGATCCATGATGTATTGGGAGCGCATGTCGAAGTGGAGTTCTTCGACAGCGAAAGCCCCGGTTGCTGGATTCACCCACCCCACTAGGAACCACGTCCGCCATATGGCGCGCAGCGGAGTCCCTTTATGTCATCGATGCTAGACAGGTTCTATAAGCGGTCCGCTCATCTGAATGCCTTGTTGAACAGCGATCCCGCCGAAGCAGTGAAACAGGCCCGAGAGATCAATCTCGATCCTGGTACGGATGAGCGATTCAACATGATGGGGCTACGCGCAGCGATTCTGGTCGATGGTGGCGCGTTGACTCAGCAGCAGGATGCGATTGAAGAAGGACTCGCCCTGTTTCGTGAACTTCACAGTTCGTTTCCAGTTGCTGACGTCACCTATAACTTGGCCAATGGGCTGGTCGCCGCGACAGGTGTCCCACCTCGTAATGCAGATTGGTTGAGTCATCAGGAGTCAACTAGAGAGCGTCGCGCAGAAGCACGACGATGCTTCTGGAAGGTCGCTCAGGATGTGGATGCCGATTCAACGCTGCGAACTCAAGCTTGGACGAACCTCGCCAACCAATTCAGTGGCAGCTATCGGCTTGGCGAAGCCCAAGATGGATGGCTTGCCGCGCTAGAGATTGATCCGGAGAACGGAGTTGCTGCAAGTTCCGCAGCCCGCAATCTGCTTTGGCTCTATGAGCGCGGTGGCTGCTCAGAACTTACGCGCATCGAGGCGATCATGCTGGCTAAGATTGCGGATCGGCATAGGGATCGAGTCATCCAATATGCCGGCGCACAGGCCGCGGCACAGATCGCGGCGTTCGCATGCGAATTGGGTGATCCGCCGCCACGATCCCCACATAAAGATCCGTTCCTCCATTGGGTCGAACGCGAACGATTGGCGCTCGCGCCAGTCGTGGAACTCATTGACCCCACCATGGGCAAGCTGGACTGGCTCATGCTTCCCGGAATTCTGGAGCGAGAGCACGGTGCTGCTGGGATGCCTCCGCCTGTGTTCGCCATGTTCAACATGCTGAAGAGCGACTTCATCCTCGCGCGTGATTTGCTATGGCGGGCTATAGATGAAAACGTGTGGCCCGCGACAGGTCGATTTGGGGACACGCTTGACTATGCCACCTATGGCCCAGATGCATCGGCGCTCATCTTGGCGCACCGGACGGCTCTCGACCTGCTCGACAAGATCGCTGTCACGGCAAACCACTACTTCGAGTTTGGGCTGCCACCAGATAAGGTCTACTTCGGCAAGCTGTGGCGAGGAAGCCCCGATAAGACAACTGGCGTGCGCCCACTCAACGAAAAGGTGGAACAGGCGATTCGTGGGGGCGCCAGTGCCCTATATGGCCTTGTTGAACTTGCCGAGGACTACGACAGCAGTGCGGGAATCTTGCGGTCCCAAAAGGACCTCCGCAACGCGGGCACACATCGATTCGTGGTGCTGCATGACCTTGGCGACCCAGCAGAAAGCAGGCAAGCACCTGAAATTGAGCATCATCGACGGGAGCCGTTTACTCAAGAGGTGTTGCGCGCCTTGCGTGTTGCCAGGTCGGCCATCCAAATGCTTGCGCTTTCGATTTCACAGCACGAACAAGGTTTGCCGCAGCGGACAGGCGGCCTTGTTGGATCACTGCTCGTTCCCGACTACGACTGGGTTCGTGGTCACGACCACGAAACTTAGGGTCAGGCGGGGAAAAGCCGAGACGCCTCGAAAATCTATGAATACCTAAAATTGGAACTCATGACCTCTCTCGAAGCCAGTATCGCCTTCTACGACACGCACTACGACATACTGCGTCAGTGGTTCCTGCGCCCAGGCGATAAGGTGGTTCTCGGCGACAAGCAAAATCGCGTCTGTCGATTTTGTAGCAGGAAGTCGCCCGAAGTGACCTTCCGCAAGGTCGCACACGCGATACCGGAAGCCCTCGGCAATAAAAGCATTGAAAGCGCGTATGAGTGCGACGACTGCAATGAAGGGTTCGGGCGTGGCATCGAGAACGATCTAGGCAACTGGTCGAAGCCGACACGCACCTTCGCGCGTATTCGTGGAAAGAGCGGCGTTCCGACGTTGAAGAAAGGCGGCGACGGGAAAGGCTGGAGAATCGAGCATGGCGCTGCGGGCTTCAGTATCACCTCGTATGAGGATGATCCGCTGTACCAGATTGACGAGGTGAACCGGCGAATCACCTTTCAGCTCAAGCGCGATCCCTATACGCCGGTTGCTGTGCTCAAGGCGTTCATGAAGATCGGCCTGACGCTGCTCCCCGACGAAGAAATCGGAAACTTCCCACACTTGATGAGCTGGGTGAGGTCAACTGATCACATTCGCCGATTTGCCGATCAGTGTCCGGTCATTCGTTCATTTCAGCCAGGGCCAATGCCGAACGACTTAATCGCGGCATTTCTCTTGCGACGAAAGTCACACGTAACGAACTACCCCTACATGTTCTTGGTGCTTGGCTATGGAAACGAAGTATTCCAAGTGCAATTACCTTCCGAACAGCACGACCTCACCTTAAACGGCCAGCCAATTTCGATTCTTCCTTTTCCGACACCGGACTCGCCTGACCCAGCGCGATACGGGCCAACCAGGGTTCAAGTGCTGGACTTGACTGGTCGCGAAGTTGTCAAGGGAGAGGTTATCTCGGTTCAAGTAGGGTACGACCTTGCCGTTCACAAGACGGGATCGAACACGACCTCGAAAGACTAGGTTCAGGCATCGCCAGCGCGCCCGACAGCAGAGCACCGGGACGCGCTTTAACGATTTGAGCCCGGCTTAACAAGTGAATAGATGACAGGAGCATGGCGGAATTCGCCCATATGCGAGTCATCATGGACAAAAATCGTATCGAACACAGAGAAGGCGTCCATTTCCGTCAGAAGCGGAGCCAAATACTTCGCCGCCTTGGCGTAGTCGATAGCCGGCAACGGCCAGTTGTCATAGATGATCAGCCAGTTGGCCGGATACCGAACGAAGCCGTCTGCTGTTGCCTTCGGCATTTTCTCCTCGACATAGTGCGCCATCGCGGCGGCCCACTCACGCTCCGGTGAATCACCGCACCAGCCGGAGCCAGGGTTGTCCGCCCTGATTTCATGACGAAGTTCATCGGCCGTTCTTCGAGGTTCCCCGGGCGTGGCATGAGGCGTGAAGTAAACGTCGGGCCCCAAGCCTTTCTCGCGCAGAAAATTGGCTCGGGCGACGTTCTCCGGTACCGCTTCGGTATGCTCGATTCCGACCTCAGTGCCCGACATCGTCAGCACGAAGTCTGGTTTGTCGGAATGGACAAGGGTCAGAGGAAACGAAAGCCGTTCAGCCGGCAGTGTCGCAAGCAAGTGCGCGATGCAATAGCGTTCCGCGTGATGATTCCGACGCCCCTCCGAGCGCGCAGGCACATCAATGTCCAGCTCGGCAAGCTTGGTCCTGAGTTCGGCTAGAGTGCCTGCTTGTAGGATGATTTCCGACATCGGATGGCTACGCTCCGTGAGTGGCTGCCCCGAGATTGCGATGCAAGTCCGAGACAATCGCGATTAGTCTGTTGATTGGCTCGGCCAACCGCTTCGGCAACACGCGGTGCTGACTGTGGGTTTTCAGGTCGGCAATCCAGCGATGTGCAACCCACACGTCTTCTTCGGGGTGGTTGTTGTCCACGCCATTGCAATACTTGTAGCCAACGAGCGCATCAGTGTGCGACAGCAGGATGCGCGCCATCGTCATGTGGAAGCGATGCGCTTGGAGATCCGCCGGGCCTTTGGGGCGCGGCAGGGTCAGCCGCAGGCATCGCTGGCTGTTGAACTCCCTCCAGTCGGGGCCAACGACCTGTCCCGCGCGTTCCAGCATCTTGCGCGACTGTTCGTTCTTGCCATTGACCAGGGCAACGGCAACCGTACCCTTCGGGTACTCCAGCTTTTCGGCGAGCAGGTTCATCCAACCCACCAGCTTGTTCAAGGTCTCATCGTCGGCAAACACGAGGAACTGATGGCGCTGTTCATCGTCCAGAAACACCGGCAATTGCGCGTAGAGGGGGTACAGCAGGTCGTGGAGATAGATGTAGGTCTGCCGGCGTCCCTGCTCGTGGCTTCGCGTGGTCGCGGTCAATACCTGCTGCGCCCACTCGGGCGTGAGCTCGTCCAGCGTCATCTCGGTGATGTCGACGGAGATCAGCGGAAACCCGAGCGACTTCCCGATCAGCGCCTTGCGCCCGTCGAAGGCGTGGCCAAGCTCGATTTCAACGCCGCCCAGCACCATCGGCTCGGCTTTAACCGGCGGGCCGAGCACCGCAACGTCGAGCCGGAATTTGCTGCCGAACGGCGTCTCCAGGGGATGCTCGGTTGCCACCTGGTCGGCGCCGAGCAACAAGTTACCTTCCAGCGGATAGTCCGACGCATCCGCATCCTTGAACGCCCACGGCATCGCAAGTCCAGCATCCAAGCGTCGAGAAAGTTCGGCCGCGACAAGTTCTTTCGCCCGCCGGTGTTCGGGACTTTCCTGCACGGCGCGCCACCGACTGGCTTCTTCATCGTCGAAGTGCGCTTTGGGGTTGAAGGTGTGCTGAGTAGGAAGCACCCGGAAATGGGATCGCCGACGCAGCTTTCCGCTTTCAAAAGAGGGGCTGACCCATGTCACCATCTGCCGTGATGCGCCGGGAGATACTAGAGGCCACAGCTTTCGCGCATGTTCCCGGCTACGAACATCACGCGCGGCGATCGTGGTCTGAAAAACCCCTTTCCGAGAGAAGACAACGAGCGCCTCGTCCATTCTTGTCTTTCCCTTACGGCGATACGGCAGCAACTTTCGTCGCGCCATCCAGCTTGCGGTGAATCAGCGATACCAGCGTCAGGATGTCCAGTGCGTCCTGTTCGGACATCGGCCAGTTCGTCTTGGGCGCATGGGCCAGCGGATTGCGCACGGCGCCGAACAGGCCGATCAGAAGATTGGCAAAGCCTTTCTGCTCGCTCTTTTCGGACTCGGTGGTGAGCGGTCCCAAGGTGAGGACGGGCAGCTGGCCTGCGAATGCCTTGTTCACCAAGTCCGCACCATCGCCGTTCAGGCCCGACAGCAGGCGAACCCTCTCCGCAACGCCTTTCGTTGCCTCGAACACGGCATGGAAGTAGTTTTCGTCCAGCAGTTCGGCGCGGCAGTAGTTCAGCACCTCCGCATGGACGACGCGGCTTTCCAGCGCAGCCTTGAGTCGTCCCGCACGGGCGCGCGCGGCATCGAGCGTCGTGGCCTTGTCCGCGTGCCCGACCTTGCCGTCGTCGCGCACGTAGAAGCCGGAGAAGGCAAGGACGACATTGAGTTCGTCGCGCCGCCAGGAGAACGTCGCGGGATCGCGGGCATAGTTCACCGGGTTCATCGCGCGATTGATGAACATGATGAGATGGTTGCCGACCTGGTGCTGGTTCTGTGCGCCGGCCAGCGCATTGAACAATCGCTTCCACTTGGTCATGCCGGGCGACGTGTCGGCAATCCCGATTTCTTGCAGCAGGCGCTCGATCTGCGTGCCGCTTAGGCCGCGTTCGGTATCGGCAAGGACGCGGCAGGCGGCTTCAAGATGCTGTGAGCTGAAAGGGTCGATTCGCGTCGCCAATGCCTGTCTCCCTAACCAGGCATCAGATGATGGCCTGCAAGCCCTTGTCGGCGATGACGTTGAGCAGTTTGAGCGCTGGCCCCGTGGGATGTGTTTCGCCTTGCTCCCACTTGCGCACGGTCGAGGCCGACGTGTGCAAATGAAGGGCGAACACCGGCTGGCTGAACTTCAAGGCTTCGCGCAGGCGCTTGATGTCGGCAGCACTGAACTCCCGCACCGGGGGCGGGCAGATCGCGTCGAACTCGCGCATTGTCACCTTGCTGATCGCTCCCGCTTCGTGGAGCGCAGCCAGGTCGCCACGCAGGGATTCAATGATCTTGCTCACAATGCACCTCCAATAACACGCCCGAGTGCAACGCCTTCGACAAAGCCTCGGCGGACAGTTCCAGGAACACCTTACCGGCGAATTGCAGCGCCTTCTTCTCGTCCTGCGTGATATTCGCCTTGTCGCTCTTGGGGAACCCATGCAGGAATACGTAGCGGCTGCCGATCCGGGCCGACAGCAGGGTGCGGTAGCCGCCGCTCTTGCCGCCGCCGGATCGGGCAACCCGCTTCTTGTAGAGGAAGCCGCCCAAGTCCGCGTCAATCAGACCGCTTTCCATCTCCTGAACCGCCTTGCACAAGGCAGCATCAGGCAGCTTTTCGCCCGCCTGCCACCGTGCAAAGTCCTTTCGCTTGAGGACGCGGGTCATCTTGACTCCAAAACTATACCCGTAACGGGCATACTTTTCCAGCCCCCAGTGCGATGCGCGGGCGGGGAGGGCTGCTGAGCCGATTGGCGTAACGGCGACACGGCAATCAGGGCCGACATGCCGAGGCACTGGTCACCGATCATGCGGTCACCTCGTTGGGTTCTTGCCGCGTGCCGACGACCGACTTGCGCCGGCTGGCTACCAACTCGGCTGCCTTACGCACCGGGTCGTCCTCGGTGTGGACGTAGCGCATGAACATCGCCACGGTCTTGTGCGCGGTTAGCGCCATGCCGACCTTGACGGGGATGCCGGAATTGGCAATGTCGGTCGCTGAGCGGTGGCGGATGCCGTGGGTGCCAACCTTCGGCACGCCGGCGCGATCAAGGATTCGGCGCCACGCCTGATAGTAGGAATGGGGGCCGAGCGGCTTGTCATGGTCGAGGATGGCCGGGCATACGTAGGGCGAATTGCCGTAGCGAGGTGCATTCGTCAGCAACCGGCGGGCTTCCTCGCTCAACGGCTTGGACATATCGCCCGTTTTGCTGTCCGGCCAGACAACCCGGCCGTTGGGCAAGTCGAGCCAATTCCACTGCAACAGCAGGATTTCCGACATGCGGGCCGCGAACTCGAATTGCAGCCGGACGGCCAGCAGATAGATGGGATGTTCCAGGCCCTCGGCTTCGGCTTTGTCCAAGTAGGCGAACAGGCTGACCATCTGCTCGTCGGTGATAAGGCGGGTCGAACCTTTCTCCGGGTACTTGGGTACGTGACGGCAAGGATTGGAGCCATCGGGCCGGTAGCCCCACAGTTCGGCCAGGTTGAACATCTTGCGGACGAGCGACAGTACGCGGTTTGCCTGCGTGGGGGACCTCTCCATGCGCTTCATCAGCGCGGTGATGTCGTGGCGCGTGACCTCGTGAACCTTCTTGCTGCCGAAGGCTGGGATGACGAAGTTGTCGATCTGGTACTGGTAGCTGGCCTGGGTGCTGGGCTTGTTGTGCAGTTTGGAGTGGTCATCCATGAACCGGCCGCACAGTTCCTTGACCGTCGGCGCCTTGCGGGCTTCGGCCTTGTCGAGTCCGGGATCGCCCCCGCGCCGGACTTCGGCCAGCCAGTCTTGGGCCAGCGACCGGGCCTGTTCGACCGTCAGCTCGCCGAACTGGCCGAGTGCCGGCTTGCGCCGCACGCCGGAGTTCGTGCGGTATTGAACCATGAAGACCTTGCGGCCCGTTGGTGTTATCTTGCACAAGAAGCCCGGAACGAGCGTATCCCGGAGTTCCACATCGCAGGTTTGCGCCTGCGCCGTGTCAACGACGGACTTGGTGAGTTTGATCTTCGCCATGAGGTGCTCCTGAAAGGCCCCGATTCCAGGGGCCGGCTAGGAGCCAGGCGGAGGGGAACCGGAGCGGTTTGCATCGCGCACCGGGATATGATGGAAGGCACTGGCCTCGGGGAAAACCTGCTACAGCAAGCCTCATCCAAGTCCATCGTTAGCCCGGTGCGGATGCCATGCTCTGGCTTAAAATCCCTCGGCCGCAAGGCCATCCCGGTTCGATCCCGGGTCCGGGCACCAGTCCCCTTCGGCGTGACCTCGATCGCGCGCGCTCAGTGCGGCCGCCGGTCCTTGGGCAGGTGGTTGACCAGGAAATCCATCTGGTCGGCGAGGATGTTGCGGTTGGACAGGATCAGGTGCTCGACCCAGCTCGGCCGGTACGGCACCGCGAGCAGCGGCATGCCGGCCTGCTGCGGCGTGCGGTTGCCTTTCCTGACGTTGCACGCCCAGCACGCGGTGACGACGTTGGCCCAGATGTCGCGGCCGCCCTTGGAAACCGGCATCACGTGGTCGCGGGTCAGCTCGCCGCGCGTGAAGTGGTTGCCGCAGTAAAGGCACAGCATGCGGTCGCGGGCGAACAATGCCGCGTTGGTCAGGGCGGGGGCCGGATCGATCGCGTCCGGGCGCGCATGGCCGGTGCTGGCGACGATCGGGTGCAGGTCGATGCGGCTCTGCTGGCCGGTCAGGCGGTTCATGCCGCCGTGGATCGTGAGACAGGCCTCGCCGAGGGTCCAGGCGACGGCACCGCGTACATACAGGCAAACCGCGTCCTGCCAGCTCATCCAGTCGAGGATGCGCCCAGTGGAGTCCAGGGACAGGACGCGGGTGCTATGGATGTCCCCGGAAGTTCGAACTTCCGCCAACATATGACCTCCGTTCTCGTGCGCGAAAACCGGTGGCGGGCCGTTTCCTGAAAAACGGCCGTCGCGCAGCATAAAACAAAATCATGTGGCGAGAAAATGACCAGCGTTGGCAGGGGCTCCGTGCATGTACTGCTCGCCGCGTCTCTCATCCTGGCCTTCTCTCCGAGGGAGAAGGGGGAAAGGCGCGTTGCCGCCGCGCTGATCGTCCGCAGGAGCGGCTTCAGCCGCGATGCTTGGCAGCCCTCGGCATGCAGGGTGGGCCGCGGCCGTGCAGCGGGCGAGTCCCACCGCACGCAACGACGGCGGGACAGCCCTCAGCCCTCGGCTTCAGACTCACCCAAACTGCGCATCCGGCATCGCCATCAGGCTGTCGGCGCCGGCGCGGATCGCCGCCGCGTGCATGCGCGCGCGCGGCAGCAGGCGCGCGAAGAAGAAGCGCGCGGTGTGGCGCTTGGCCTCCTTGAACGCGGCCGGGTGCGCCGAAGCGTCGGCCGCGGCCACGCTGCGTGCCCAGAACCATGCCAGCGCGACGTAGCCGGCATGGAACAGGTAATCGTACGCGGCGGCGCCGATCTCCTCCGGGTTCGCCGCCGCGCGCCGGCCGATATCCTGCGTCAGCTCGCCCCATTCGGTGGCCGCCGCGCCGAGCGGGATGATGAACTCGGCCATCGCCGCGTTGCCGGCGTGCTGCGTGCAGAACGCCCCGATCTCGGCAAGGAAGTGCTTCAGGCCGACGCCCTGCAGTTGCATCACCTTGCGCCCGAGCAGGTCGTTCGCCTGGATCTGCGTGGTGCCCTCGTACAGCGTGGTGATGCGTGCGTCGCGCGCGAACTGCTCCATGCCGTGCTCGGCGATGTAGCCGTGGCCGCCGAACACCTGCTGCGCATGGTAGGTGCATTCGATCGCGGCCTCGGTCAGCAGGCCCTTCACGATCGGCGTCAGGAACGACACCAGCGCCTCGGCGCGCTCGCGTTCGGCCGCATCGGCGGAGTGCTTGGCGATGTCCTCGTGCAGGTAGGCGTACTGCGCGAGCAGCCGGCCGCCCTCGGCGAACGCCTTCTGCGTCAGCAGCATGCGGCGGATGTCCGGGTGCACGATCAGCGGGTCGGCCGGCTTGTCCGGGAATTTCGCGCCGGACAGCGCGCGCATCTGCAACCGGTCTCGCGCATACGCCAGCGCGTTCTGCCAGGCGCGCTCGATCAGGCCCAGCCCCTGCAGGCCGACCGCGAGGCGCGCGGTGTTCATCATCGTGAACATCGCGGCGAGGCCCTTGTTCGGCTGGCCGACCAGCCAGCCCTCGGCGCCGTCGAAGTTCATCACGCAGGTGACCGAGCCGTGGATGCCCATCTTGTGCTCGATCGAGCCGCAGGCGAGCGCATTGCGCGCGCCGACCGCGCCGTCGCGGCCGACCTTGAACTTCGGCACCAGGAACAGCGAGATGCCCTTCACGCCGGCCGGTGCGTCCGGCAGGCGCGCGAGCACCAGGTGCAGGATGTTGTCGACGAAGTCGTGCTCGCCGGCGGTGATGAAGATCTTGGTGCCGCTGATGCGGTAGCTGCCGTCACCGGCCGGCTCGGCGCGCGTCTTCAGAAGGCCCAGGTCGGTGCCGCAGTGCGGCTCGGTCAGGCACATCGTGCCGGTCCACTGGCCCGACACGAGCGGCTTCAGGAACACCTCGCGCTGCCAGTCCTCGCCGTGGTGCTCGAGCGCGGACGAGGCGCCGTGCGACAGCATCGGGTAATTGCCCCAGGACAGGTTGGCCGAGTCGATCATTTCCTTCAGCGCCGCGCCGATGCCTTCCGGCAGGCCCTGGCCGCCGAATGCCTCCTTCGCGGTAAGGCCGATCCAGCCGCCGTCGACGTACTGCGCGAACGCTTCCTTGAAGCCGGTCGGCGTGCGCACGCTGTGCGTGGCCGCGTCGTAGGTGCAGCCTTCGACGTCGCCGCTCTGGTTCAGCGGCGCCAGCACCTGCTCGGCGAACTTCGCCGCTTCCTCGAGCACCGCGTCGACGACGTCGCGCGTGGCGGCCTCGCAGCCGGGCAGGCGCTGGTAGGTCTTGTCGACCTCGAGCACGTCGTACAGCGCGAAGCGCAGGTCGGCCAGGGGGGCGGTGTAGCGGCTCATGGAGGCTCTCCGGAAGTCGTGGGTGCCTGCCGCCGCGCGGCGTCGCGGGCGCCAGGGCGAAGTGGGTAATCCGTCAGCGGTACGTGTTCGGCACGCCCGGCACCGGCGACAGGCGGCTGGTGCGCTCGAACGGGAAATTCGCCTTCGGCTCGCTGGTCGCGATCGTGCCCTTCAGGTGGTACTCGAAGTCGTTGCCGGCGGGCAGCGGCGCGCTTGGACGCAGCGTGGTTTCGACCACGTCGCCGCTGTTGGCGATGATGTCGATGTCCGGCGCGGCGTGCAGTTCGCCGACCTCGTTGCCGCCGATGCTGAGCTTGGCGGTGACCTCCCGGTAGGTCATCGGTACGGTGCTGAAGTTCTGGATGCGCAGCGTGATCTTCCAGCTGCCGTCGGCCTGCACGGCCAACTGCTGGATGCTCGCGGTCGACGGATGGATGCGCTTGACCGGGCCGGTGCCGCACGCGGCGAGGCTGCCCACGAGGGCGAGCACGACGAAGGAACGACGCAGCAGCATGAGCACCTCAAACGAGCGTTCGAATCGGAGTGCTAGCCTAGCGAATCGCGCCGGCCGCGCAAAGCCGCGCGCGTCGGGCGCGATCACGGGCTGGGCGCTCGCAGCGCAACCGGCGGCTCGCGCTCCACCTCGACGCGCCGGCCGGCCTGCGGCCGTCCAGCCTACGACGCGCTTGCGTCAGCCGGGTGGCGGCGCGAACGCCGCGCGGCGCGCATGAAACTCGGCGATCGACACCTGCCGCACGACGCGGCCGGCGCTCAGCCGCACGACCTCGTCGGCCAGCGCGGCGACCTCGTCGGCGTGGTGCGTGACCAGCACGGTGAACACGCGCAGCTCGCGCTTGAGCCGGCGCAGGTAGTCGAGCACCTGCTCGCGCGCCTCGGCGTGCAGGCCGGTCAGCGGCTCGTCGAGCAGCAGTGCGCGCGGATCGGACAGCAGCGCGCGGCCGACCGCGACGCGCTGGCGCTCGCCTCCCGAGAGCGTGTGCGGACGGCGTTCGAGCAGCGCGCCGAGTTCGAGCAGCTCGACGATCGTGGTGAAGTCGACCGCGCGCTCGCCGTCGCGCGGCAGCGCGCCGTACAGCAGGTTCGCGCGCACCGACAGGTGCGGGAACAGGCGGCCGTCCTGGAACACGTAGCCGATGCGGCGCCGGCTGACCGGCACGCGCACGCCGCGCGCGGTGTCGAGCAGCAGCGCGCCGTCGATCGCGATGCGCCCGCTTTGCGGCACCAGCAGGCCGGCGATCGCGTTCAGCACGCTGGTCTTGCCGGCGCCGGAATGGCCGAACAGCGCGAGCGTGCGCGCCCCGGAGCGGAACGCGAGGTTGAGCTCGAGGTCGGCGAACGCGTGGCGCAGCATCAGCTCAATCATCGCGCGCCCTCCGCCACGGCGCGCCGCCGGCGACGAGGGTCGCCGCCGCGCTCGCCGCCAGCGCAATGATCAGTGCGACCAGTGCGAGCCGATGCACGCCGGCCATGCCGCCGGGCGTGTTCAGCAGCTCGTAGATCGCGATCGGCAGCGTGCGCGTCTCGCCCGGGATGTTCGACACGAAGCTGATCGTCGCGCCGAACTCGCCGAACGCGCGCGCGAACGCGAGTACGCAGCCGGCCGCGATGCCACGCAGCGACAGCGGCAGCGTGATCGTCGCAAAGCGCCGCCACGCGCCGGCGCCGAGCGTCTCGGCGGCCGCCTCGAGGCGGCGGTCGACGTTGTCGAACGCGACGCGGATCGACAGCACCAGCAGCGGAAAGCCCATCACCGCGGCGGCGATGACCGCGCCGGTCCAGCGGAACGCGACCACGATGCCGATGCTGCCGAGCAGCTCGCCGAGCGGCCCGTGCTGGCCGAACAGCGCGAGCAGCGCGTAGCCGGTCACGACCGGCGGCAGGATCAGCGGCAGGAACAGCACGGCCTCGAGCAGCAGCCGACCCGGAAAGCGCTTGCGCGACAGCAGCCAGGCCAGCGCCAACGCGAACGGCAACGCGCCGACCACGCTGAGCAGGCCCACGCGCAGGCTCAGCGCCAGCGCCTGCCACTCGTCCGCGGTGAGGGCGCTCATGGGGTGCGCACGCCGGAAACGGCGCGGTTGCTTGACGCCCCTCGCGGGCGAGCGCCTCTAGCCTCTCTCCCCTCGCGGGAGAGGGGTTGGGGAGAGGGGGCACGAAGGCAAGAACACTCACGCTCGTCGCGCTTCGCGCGATAACCCCTCTCCCCCGGCCCCTCTCCCGCAAGGGGAGAGGGGAGAAAAGCTTCCGGCGCGTGCGCGACGAACGTCAGCGCCGCTCTTGCGGACGGGAGGGGATGCAGATCACTGCGGCGGCGCATCGAATCCATACTCCCGGAAGATCGCCTGCTGCACCGGCGCCTGCAACAGCGCGAGCAGCGCGCGCGCGGCAGGCGTGTCGTGGCCGGCGAGCAGCGCGGCCGGATAGACGATCGGCGCGTGCGCGTCGGCCGGGAACGTCGCCACCACGCGCACGGCCGGCTCCGACGCCGCGTCGGAGCGGTAGACGACGCCGAGCGGCGCCTCGCCGCGCGCGACGAAGTTCAGCGCCGCGCGCACGTTGTCGGCCGCGACGATGCGCGACTCGACCGAATTCCAGACACCGAGCTTCGACAGTGCGGCCTTGGCGTACTTGCCGGCCGGCACGCTGTTCGGCTCGGCCAGCGCGAGGCGCCCGTCCGCGCCGAGCGCGCCGGCGAGGTCGGCGCCCGGCGCGAGCGCGAGCGTCAGCGTGCTGGCCTTCGGCGCGACCAGCACCAGCGCGTTGCCGAGCAGGTTCGTGCGCGTGCCATCGACGAGCAGGTCGCGCTGCGCGAGGTAGTCCATCCAGTCCGTATCGGCCGAGACGAACAGCGCCGCCGGCGCGCCGGCCTCGATCTGCCGCGCGAGCTGCGAACTGGCCGCGTAGCTGGCGCGCACGCGGCCGAGCGCGGCGACCTCGGGACGGGCGAGGATCGTGTCCAGCGCCGGCTTCAGGCTGGCCGCGGCGAATACCAGCAGGTCGTCCGCCCATGCGGTGGCGGCGGTGCCGGCAAGCAGCACGCCCACGAGCAGGCGTGGCACGGCGAGGCGGAGCAGGGCGAGGAGGCGGCGATGCATGGCGGGCCGGCGCGGGACGGGACAGCGACATCCTGCCACGGATGCGGATTGACCTGCGTCAGCGCGATGCCGGCAGCGGCGTCCCTACAGTGGCACCATAGTCCCGGCGCCGCCGTTTGCAGGATGGCGCCGAGGTACGCGTGATTCCCGTTCCTGTCCAGGAGTGATGGTCATGAAGCCTCTCCCCCTGCTTGCCGCGAGCCTCGCGCTCGGCGCCTGCGCGACCGCGCAGGCGTACGACTTCGACGACTGGCCGGTCCACTACACGTTCGGCGACGGCACCGACGTGGCGCTGACCGGTGCCTACCGCTTCGACGTCAACCGCTTCAACAACGACACCTTGCCGAACGGCAGCGACGCGTTCGACGACGCCGCGACGAACCGGCGCAAGGAAGTCGGCCTGACGCTGAAGAAAAAGGGCGTCTACGACGCGATCGTGTCGTACGAATACCAGAGCAAGACCTGGCTCGACGTGTTCCTGCGCGTGCAGTCGAGTGCATTCCTCGGCGCGGACTACGGCGCATTCCGCTTCGGCTACTCGAAGACGCCGGTCGGCTTCGAGGGCGTCACGGCGACGCGCGCGGACACGTTCCTCGAGCTCGCGCTGCCGGTGCAGGCGTTGTTCGAAGGCCGCCGTACCGGCATCGACTGGGCGTTCGAGCGGCCCGCTTACATCGTCAACGCCGGCTACTACTGGGGCAACGATCTGCTCGGCGACAACCACGGCACGACGCTGGCCGGCCGCGTCGCGTGGACGCCGCGCAAGGCCGCCGGCGACGTGCTGCATCTGGGCTTGGCCGCCTCGCGCGAGGACCGCGACCACTTCACCGACGGCCGCGGCATCCGCAACGCACCGAGCGCGCGCTTCGGCACGTTCCCGGAGGCCGGCCTGACCAGCGTGCGCCTGGTCGACACCGGCGTGCTCGCCGGCGCCGACCGCGTTGACCGCGCCGGCCTGGAAGGCCTGTGGATCGGCGGTCCGTGGTCGGTGCAGGGCGAATGGCTGCGCGCGAAGGTGTCGCGCCTGGCCAATCCGGACTTCACCGGCGAGGGCTTCTATGTGTTCGGCAGCTGGGTCGTCACCGGTGAGTCGCGCCCGTACGTCGGCGGCAATACCGGCAACATCGTGCCGAAAGGCGAGTGGGGCGCGTGGGAACTGCTGCTGCGCTACAGCGAACTGGACCTCAACGACGGCCCGGTGCGCGGCGGCAAGCAGCACGACTGGACGCTCGGCGCGAACTGGTACCTGACCAAGCACTTCAAGTTCCAGGCCAACTACATCTTCGCCAGCGCCGACCGCCCGACCTACGGCACGCTCGACCCGCGCGTGTTCGAGGTGCGTGCGCAGATCCAGTTCTGAGCGCCCACCTCCACTCCGGCAACCGGCACCGCTTGTTCTTCCTTCCCCCCTTGCGGGGGAAGGTGGCCGGCCGACCGGGGGCGCGCGCAGGAGCGCACGCGACAACAACCTCGCACGGCCCGCGCGGATGCGCGGCGCCGACCGCAACGTCGCCATGCATGCGCTGGCGAAGCTCGATTCCGCGTCGAGCGAGCGCAACGATGAGGCGCGGCATGGGCGGGCTTCGGCGGCCATGATGCCGGAAGCCTGAACCTGCTCCCTGTGTCCGTAGGCCAAGAAGCCGGGGTTACGCAGCCTTGCTACGC
>JAACZU010000032.1 GCA_009996615.1 Rhodanobacteraceae bacterium
CGCCGAGCGTAGCAAGGCTGCGTAACCCCGGCTTCTTGGCCTACGGACACAGGGAGCAGGTTCAGACTCGCGCCTGCGGCGCCGCACCCCCCTACTCGCGCACGCGCCCGGCGCCCTCGTTGTCCCAATAGCCGAACAGGCGGCGCGCGATCAGCTTGTACAGGCGCTTGCCGGTCGCGCGCCACAGCCGCGCCGGCGCCGCCGGCGTGGCCAGGATCGCGCGCTGGCGCGCGCTAAGCGCGTCGGGACAATAGGTGCGCTTGTGCTTGAGCAGGTGGCGCAGGTCCTCGCGTGCGAGCAGGCGGAACAGGCGCCCGCGGCGACCGCGCGTCCAGGCGATCTGGAAGTCGACCAGCGCCGGGCGGCCGTCCGGCCGCACCAGCCAGTTCGGCTCCTTGGCCAGGTCGTTGTGCACGATGCCGCGCCGGTGCAGCGCGGCGAGCAGGCGCAGCGCGTCGCGGTAGTAGGCGCGCTGGCGCGGCTGCGCCTGCTGCATCGGGGCGCCGGCGATGTAGCCGCGCAGCAATTCGCACCCGTCCCAATGCAGCAGCGCCGGCACGCCGTCGACGCCGGCCAGCCGGGCCAGCGCGCGCGCCTCGCGCGCGGCCGCGCGGCGCGCGAACGGCCGCGCCCACCAGCGCGCGGCGGCGACGTCGCGGCGGATCACGAGGCGCCCGTCGCGCTCGGCCAGCTCGATGCGGCCGAGCTCGTCGGCCTTGAGCAGGCGCGGCGTGGCGGCGTCGCCGCCGCCCGGAGCGAGGTCGAGGTCCACGCGCTACGGCCTGGCCGGCCGAACGGAGTGGCGCAGCGCCTGCGAAACCGCGAGGCCATGCGTCATTTGCGCACGGCTCCCACGACGACCAGGCCCACGCCGAGCAGCACGCCGATGCCGCCCAGCCACTGCGGCACGGTCTTCTGCTGCTGCACGGTGGCGCTGAAGTCACCGACCTTCAGCACCTCCTTGTCCTGCGTGAAATTGAGCTTGCCGAGAAAGGCCGCGATACCGACGGCGATCAGCATCAATCCAGCCAGGATGAGTCCGGTACGCATGGCAAGCCTCCTTCGGCGTGGTTACTTGGGATTGGACGGATTGGCGTAGAGCTTCTCGGCCGGCTGGAACAGCACCCACGAGGTCGCGATGTACTTGTTGCCACCCTTGGGCCGGTTGCCGCGGTGCGTGTGCGTGAAGCCGGCCGGCGCGATCAGCAGCGAGCCGGTCTTCGGCACGATCTTGCGCCGCTGGTAGAAGAACTCGGTCTCGCCCTCCTCGAAGCCGTCGTTGAGGTAGATCGTCCACAGCAGCGTGCGGTGCAGGTTGTCGTCCTGGCCGGCGCTGGCCTTGGGCGAGATCTCGCTGTGCCAGTACGGATAGCCGCCCTCGTCGGCGAAGTAGCGCTGCAGGTTGACCAGGCCGGGCCGGTACAGTTGCGTGACCAGGCGCTGCAGGTCGGCGTCGGACAGCGCGCGGATGTCGTCGATGCCGAGCATGACCAGCTCGTCGCTGCCGGCCGCCTTGCGGAACAGCGCGGTCGGCGCCAGCGCGAAATAGGTGTACTTGCGGATGTAGGCCATCAGGCCGTGCAGCATCGCGGTGTTGAGCAGGTTCTCGGCCTGCTTCCACTCCGGGTTGCGGCTGACGTCCAGGTCCCAGCTGTCCTTCAGCTTGGTGTTGACGCCGCCGCTGGTGGCGCCGCGCACGAGCTTGTTGCTGGCCTCGAAGTGCGTGATCAGCTCGTGGCACACGCGCGCGTCGAGCGCGCCCTCGTAGACCTCGATGAAATCGTCCGTCACGGTGGGCTCCGTCTGCGGAAAAACGCCCATCCTACGCGATCCGGAACACGAGGCCGGCCGCGACGCCGGCCAGCGCGCCGGCCAGCACCTCGCCGCGGCTGTGCCGGTGCAGCGCCAGGCGCGACCACGCCACCGCCGCGGCCAGCACCGCCAGCACCGCCGTGGCGGCCGGCCAGGCCGGCAGCAACGCGGCGAACACCGCGAACGCGACATGCAGCGACAGCTTGAGCCAGCGCGCCAGCAGCAGCGCCAGCGCGACGATCGCGGTCGCCGCGGCCAGCGCCAGCACGAGCGGCGATGGCCCGGCCGCGTGCAGCGCCCATGCCGCGCCCACGCCCAGCACCAGCAGCAGCACGCGGTTGAGCTGGCGCCGCTCGTCCTGGCGGCTCGCATCGACGTGCAGCCAGCGGCCGCGCCGCACCTGCCACCAGGCGTAGCCGAACAGGCCGGCGCCGAGTGCGCAGACCAGCACGAGGAGCGTGTGCACGGTGGCGGCGTCGGCGCCGCGCGAGGCCGCCGCGAGCAGCGTCGCCAGCGGCATCAGCAGCAGCGGATGGCCGGCGATCGAGATGCTGCGCGCCAGGCCCGAACGCATCGCGTCAGCCGCGCGCTTCGCGGTGGTAGGCGGTGACGCGCTCGACCTCGTTCTTCGAGCCGAGGAACACCGGCACGCGCTGGTGCAGCTTTTCCGGCACCACGTCGAGGATGCGCTCGAGGCCGGTGGTGGCGGCGCCGCCGGCCTGCTCGACGATGAACGCCATCGGGTTGGCCTCGTACATCAGGCGCAGCTTGCCGGGCTTGGACGGGTCCTTGAGGTCGCGCGGGTAGATGAAGATGCCGCCACGGGTCAGGATGCGGTGCACGTCGGCGACCATCGAGGCGACCCAGCGCATGTTGAAGTCGCGCCCGCGCGGGCCGGTCTTGCCGGCCAGCAGCTCCTCGATATAGCGGCGCATCGGCGGTTCCCAGTGGCGCATGTTCGACATGTTGATCGCGAACTCGGACGTGTCCTCCGGGATCGTCACGTTCGAGCCGGTCAGGATGAAGCTGCCCTGCTCCCGGTCGAGCGTGAACGTGTGCACGCCCTCGCCGAGGGTCAGCACCAGCACCGTGCTGGAGCCGTACACCGCGTAGCCGGCCGCGACCTGCTTCGTGCCGGGCTGCAGGAACGCGTTCTCGTCCGGTTCCTTGACGCCATCCGGGCAGCGCAGCACCGAGAAGATCGTGCCGACCGAGATGTTGACGTCGATGTTCGACGAGCCGTCGAGCGGATCGAACACGAGCAGGTATTCGCCCTTCGGATAGCGGTGCGGAATCGGGTGCGGATCGTCCATTTCCTCCGACGCGAGCGCGGCGAGGTGGCCGCCCCATTCGTTGGCTTCCAGCAGGATCTCGTTCGACAGCACGTCGAGCTTCTTCTGCGTCTCGCCCTGCACGTTCTCGGTGCCGGCGCTGCCGAGCACGCCACCGAGCGCGCCCTTGCCAACCGCGATCGAGATGCGCTTGCAGGCGCGCGCGACGACCTCGATCAGCAGGCGCAGGTCGCCGTTGATGCGGCCTTGGTCGCGCTGGGCCTCGATCAGGAAGCGGGTCAGGGAAATCCGGGGCGTTGACGACATCGACAGGCACTCCGCGACGAAAATGGGTCGCGCATTGTCGCGACTCCGCCGCGCCGCTGCCACTGCTGACACCGCGTTGGCAGCAGCCCCCACGCATGCTGCACGGCGTGCGGATCGCGCACGCCCCTCATGGAAGTCACCGATGCTGAACCCGAACGTCCCGGCCTGGTTCGAGATCCCGACGCTCGACCTCGACCGCGCCCAGCGCTACTACGAGACGATCCTCGGCACCACGCTCGCGCGCGAGCGGATCGGCGCCGCCGAATTCGCTATGTTCCCGTACGCCGGCCAGCCGAACACGACCGGCGCGCTGCTGCGCATGGACGACTGCGAACCGTCCGTGCAGGGCAGCACGATCTACCTCAGCGTGGCCGACGTGCGTGCGGTGCTCGAGCGCATCGCCGCGCAGGGCAGCGACGTGTTCGTGCCATGCACCGAGCTGCCCGGCGGCATGGGCTGGTTCGCGCAGTTCCGCGATTGCGAGGGCAATCGCGTCGGCCTGTGGTCGCCGGCGTGAGCGCGCGGCGTCGGCGGGTTACTGGGACGGCGAATGAATCCATGAAGCAGGAGACGACTGCAATGACATCCACATCCCCCGTGCAACTGCGCCGCCTGACGCCGGTGCTCGTGGTCGAGCGCGTCGAACCCTGCCTGCACTGGTGGATCGAGCGACTCGGCTTCACCCTGAAGCACCAGGTCGGCGACGGCGGCGCGCTGGTGTTCGGCTGCGTAGAGAAGGACGGCCTCGAGGTCATGGTCCAGACGCGCGCCAGCGTGATCGCCGAGCGCGCCGAGGCGGCGGCGGAACTGGACGGCCATTCGGTCGTGCTGTTCCTCGAGGTCGACGACCTCGACGCGGTCGAACGCGCGCTCGGTGATGTTCCCGTGGTCACGCCGCGCCATCGCACGTTCTATGGCAGCACGGAACTCTACGTGCGCGAGCCGGGCGGCAACGTGGTCGGCTTCGCGCAGTTCGACTGAGGCGATGCCGGTGGCTTGGCCGGCACGGCGGCGGCAGGCGATCATGTCCGCATGCGCCGCGCCGACCGCCTGTTTCTCATCATCCACGCCCTGCGCGGCCGGCGCACCGCGCTGCCGGCGCGCAGCCTGGCCGAGACGCTGGCGGTGTCGCTGCGCACGGTCTACCGCGACGTCGCCGACCTGCAGCGCTCCGGCGTGCCGATCGAGGGCGAGGCCGGCGTCGGCTACGTGCTGCGCAAGGGCGCCGACATCCCGCCGCTGATGTTCAACGCCGACGAACTGGAGGCGCTGGTCGTCGGCACGCGCTTCGTGAAAGCGTTCGCCGGGCAGCGGCTGCATCGCGGTGCGCAGGCCGCGCTGCTGAAGATCGAAGCGGTGCTGCCGCCCGAGCTGCGCAGCCGGGCAACGCGCTCGCGCATCTTCGCGCCGGCCGACTGGAACGAGGCGACCTCGGGCCTGATCGACCGGCTGCACGAGGCGATCGCGAGCCGCCAGGTGCTGCGCCTGGACTACCGCGACGAGGCCGGCCGCGTCAGCGCGCGCGAGATCGAGCCGCTGTGCCTGGCGTTCTGGGGCAGCGTTTGGACGCTGGGCAGCTGGTGCCGCCTGCGCCACGCCTTCCGCAACTTCCGCCCGGATCGCATCGCCACGTTCGCGCCGAGCGGCGAGGTCTTCGTCGAGACCACCGAGCGCGGCCTCGCCGCCTACCTGCGCGCGGCCGGCGCCGAGGCCGACGCGCTGGACCGCTGACGCGCTTGCATGTCGTGGTCGACGCGGCCATCCTTGCCGCCCCGCGTTCGATCCACAGGACACCGCCGCCATGCGCATGACCACGCCGACGCTTCGCACCGTCCGCGCTTCCGTCTGCCGCAAGGTCCGCCATGCCCGTCCTCGTCGAACTGCACTCGCTCTGCTACGCCACGCCTGACGGCCACGCCGTCCTCGACCATCTCGACCTCGCCTTCGACGCCGAACGCTGCGGCTTGGTCGGCCGCAACGGCGTCGGCAAGTCCACGCTGCTGAAGCTGATCGCGGGCGAGCTGGCGCCGCGCAGCGGCACCGTGGCGCGCCACGCGCGGATCGCCTGGCTGCGCCAGGACGTCGATGCGCGCGCCGACGCGACCGCCGCCGACGCACTCGGCGTCGCCACGGCGTGGGCCCGACTGGCCCGGCTGGAGCGCGGCGTCGGCACGCCGCAGGACCTGGCCGAGGCGGACTGGACGCTGCCCGCACGCGTCGACGCCGCGCTCGCGCAGGTCGGCCTCGGTGGCCTCGATCCGGCGCGTCCGCTGGCGCAGCTGAGCGGCGGCCAGCGCACGCGCGCAGCGCTCGCCGCGCTGTGGCTCGACGACGCCGAGCTGCTGCTGCTCGACGAGCCGAGCAACAACCTCGACGCCGCCGCGCGCGCGCTGCTCGCGCGCCTGCTCGCGACCCGTCGCGGCGGCGCGATCGTGGCCAGCCACGACCGCGGCCTGCTGCACGGCATGCAACGCATCGTGGAACTTTCCGCGCGCGGTGCGCGCAGCTACGGCGGTGGCTACGCGCTGTATGCCGCGCAGCGCGCGCTCGAGCACGCCGCCGCCGAGCACGAACTGGCCGATGCCGAACGCACGCTGCGGCGCATCGAGCGCGAACGCCAGAGCGCACGCGAGCGCCAGCAGAAGCGCGATGCGCGTGGCCGACGCGAGCGGGCGCGCAACGACCAGCCGCGCATCCTGCTCGGCATGCGCAAGGAGAGCAGCGAGCACAGCGGCGCGCGCAACGACCGCCTCGCCACGCGATTGCTGCAACAGGCCGCCGACGCACACGTCAGCGCACGGCAGGAGGTCGAGCGCCATGCCCGGCTCGATGCGGCCTTGCCGTCGTGCGGCCTCGCCGCCGGCCAGCGCGTGCTCGTCTTCGAAGCGGTCGACTACGCGTGGCCCGGAACATCGACGCCGCTGCTGCGCGGCCTCGGCTTCGGCCTGACCGGCCCCGAGCGCGTCGCGCTGATCGGCCCGAACGGCGCCGGCAAGAGCACCGTGCTGCGACTGGCGGCCGGCGAGCTCGCGCCGAGCAGCGGTCGCATCGTGCGCGGCGGCCGCATCGCGCGGCTCGACCAGCACGCGCGCCTGCTCGAGCGCACGCGCGACGTGCTCGACAACTTCCGTCGGCTCAACCCGCACGACGACGCCACCGCCGGTCGCGCGGCGCTGGCGCGCTTCGGCTTCCGCGCCGGGGCGGCGCTGCAGCGCGTCGACACGCTCAGCGGCGGCGAACTGCTGCGCGCGGCGCTCGCCTGCGTGCTCGGCGGGCGCACGCCGCCGCAGCTGTTGCTGCTCGACGAGCCGACCAACCACCTCGACCTCGATGCGATCGCCGCGATCGAGTCTGCGCTGGTCGCCTACGACGGCGCCCTGCTGGTCGCCAGCCACGACGAGGCATTCCTCGCCGCGCTCGGCATCGCGCGGCAGATCGAGCTCGGCGCGGCCCCATCCTTCGGCACTGCCGCCGCGGCCGTTCGGTGAGATGATCGGGGCTTTCCCTCGACGGAGTGCGCGATGAAACCGTGGATCGCCGGCCTGCTGTGCGCAGGCCTTGCCCTGAGCGCGCTGGCGCGCGCCGAGTCGGCCGACGAGCGCTTCACCGCGCTGTACACGAAGGAATGGAGCTGGCGCCAGCAGCAGTTCGGCGGCTACGACGACGAGGACAGCGAGTCGAACCCGCGCAACGACCGCCTGCCCGACGTCGGCGCGGCCGCGCAGAAGGCGCGCCTGGCGTACTGGGACGACGTGCTGCGCCAGCTCGACGCGATCCCGGCCGGCGAGCTGTCGGCGGACAACCGCATCAACCTCGCCGTGTACCGGCCGCAGATCGAGGACCTCGCCGCCGACATCCGCCTGCGCGGCTACGAGATGCCGTTCAACAGCGACTCGCAGTTCTGGTCCAACCTCGGCTTCATGACGCGGCGGCCGCTGAAGGACGCCGCCGCGGCGCGCGCCTACATCGGCAAGCTCGATGACGTGCCGCGCTACTTCGAGCAGCAGACCGCGAACATGCGCGCGGGCCTCAAGCGCGGCTTCTCGGTGCCGCGCGCGGTGCTCGACGGCCGCGACGTGTCGATCGCCAGCTACGCCGAGGTGAAGTCGCCGCAGGACAGCGAGTTCTACAAGCCGCTGAAGAACCTGCCGGCGACGATTCCGGCCGATGAGCAGGCGCGCCTGCGCGAGGACGCTGCGCGCGCGATCCGCGAACGCGTGATCCCGGCCTACGCCAAACTGCTGAAGTTCTTCCGCGACGAGTACGTGCCGAAGGCGCGTACCACGCTCGCAGCCGAGGCGATGCCGGACGGCAAGGCCTACTATCGCCAGCAGATCAAGGAATACACCACGCTCGACCTCGACCCGGAGGCGATCCACCAGATCGGCCTGAAGGAGGTCGCGCGCATCGACGCGCAGATGCAGGCGACGATGAAGGAGACCGGCTTCCAGGGCGACTTCGCCGCGTTCCTCGAGTTCCTGCGCAGCGACCCGCAGTTCTACGCCAAGACGCCGGAGGAACTGCTGATGCGCGCGGCGTGGATTGCCAAGCAGGTCGACGCCAAGCTCGGCCAGTTCTTCGGCCTCTTGCCGCGCGGCCGCTTCGGCATCGAGCCGGTACCGGCGTCGATCGCGCCGTTCTGGACCGCCGGCCGCGGCAGTGCGCACACCTACTGGGTCAACACCTACGACCTGCCGTCGCGCCCGCTCTACAACCTGCCGGCACTGACCCTGCACGAATCGGCGCCCGGCCATGCACTGCAGGGCGAGCTGGCGGAGGAGCAGACCGGCTATCCGCCGTTCCGCAGCAAGAGCTACATCTCCGCCTACGGCGAGGGCTGGGCGCTGTACTGCGAGAAGCTCGGCCAGGAGATGGGCATCTACCACAGCGCCTACGAGGAATTCGGCCGCCAGACCTACGAGATGTGGCGCGCCGCGCGCCTGGTCATCGACACCGGCATCCACCACAAGGGCTGGACGCGCGCGCAGGCGATCGACTATCTCGCCAGCCACGCAGCGCTGAGCCGCCACGAGGTCGAGACCGAGGTCGACCGCTACATCTCCTGGCCCGGTCAGGCGCTCAGCTACAAGCTCGGCGAGATCAAGATCGTGGAACTGCGCGCGCGCGCCGAAAAGGAACTCGGACCGAAGTTCGACCTGCGTGCGTTCCACGACACCGTGCTCGCGCAGGGCTCGGTGCCGCTGCCGCTGCTGGAGCAGCAGATCGACGGCTGGATCGCACAGCGCAAGGCGGCGCCGTAGCCACGCCGGCGGGCGTAAGATGGGCGCGTTCTACCGCCGGCCGCCGGCCGGCGGGTCCGTTCGTACCGCGTGTGCTGACGAGGGAGAACGCCCATGGCCATGTTCGAGAACCGCAGGGACGAGCTGATCCTGCTCGCCCGCGTGCTGCTGGTGCTGCTGTTCGTGATCTTCGGCTGGGACAAGCTGATCGACTTCGGCGGGACGATCAAGTACATGGCTTCGCTCGGGCTGCCGTTCCCGCCGCTCGCCGCGGCCGTCGTGGTCGTCGCCGAGTTCTTCTTCGGCCTGGCGATCCTGCTCGGCTTCCAGACGCGCCTGCTGGCGCTGCTGCTGGCGCTGTACACGCTCGGCACCGCGCTGATCGGCCACCACTTCTGGACCATGGCCGACGGCGAGCGCATGGCGAACATGATCAACTTCTACAAGAACCTCAGCATCATCGGCGGCCTGCTGCTGTTGTGCGTGACCGGCGCGGGGCGCTACTCGATCGACCGCCGTTAGCCGGCGGCGGATGCGGACCGACGCGCCATGCGCGCGTCAGTCCGTGCCGTCCGGCTTCGTGGCAGGCTTCTTCGGCGCGGGCTTCGCCGACGGCGACGGCTTTGCCGCCTCGGCGCTCTTCTTCCACTCCTCCAGGATCGCCGCACGCGCGGCGGCTTGGGCATCCGCCGGCGTAGCGGCGGCGGCCGCTGCGGGCTGCGGCGGCTCGTCGGCCGAGCCGGTGTCGACGTAGCGCACCAGCCGCGCGACCTGCGCGCCGAGCACGGCATCGACCTGCGGCGCGAAGCCGTCGAGCGCGCTGTCGGCGGCGCCGTTGACGCGGTACTCGACCTCGAGCTCGCTGCTCGCGGCGTCGGCGCCGGGCTTGATCCAGAAACTCAGGATGCCCTTCAGCGCGAACTCCTGCAGCGGCCCGAGCGCGGCGTCCAGGCGCAGCAGCCTGTCGGGCAGCGCCATCACGACGCGGCCATGCTCGGCGCTGCCGGCCGGCCAGCGTTCGCAGAAGCAGCCGCCGGCGTTGGCCTGCAGGCTCAGGTTCGCGGCCTGGCCGGACCAGGTGTGCTCGCCGCTCCACCAGTGCTGGACCTGCACGAGCCCGGCCCAGGCCTTGGCCGGCGGCGCGTGCAGCGGCGCGGCGAAGGTGACGGTGAACGCATCGGCCGCGGCATGCTTGACCTCGGCGTGCGCGAACGCGGCGCCTGCGAGCAGCGGCAGCAGCGCGAGAAGGCGTTTCATCGGCGGTTTCCGGTCAGCGCGGCGGCGGCCGCGAAAGCGCTTGGACCACGGCAAGCCGCGGCGGTTCACGTGCCGGGGCACGGGGCGGTCAGTGGGAGCGGCGGAAGCCGCGATGCTTTTCAGCCCTCGGCCCTCAAAAAGCATCGCGCCTGCCGGCGCTCCCACCGAAGCGTGCTTGTCAGATATCCCCGTCCTGCGCCCAACCCTCGCCGCTGCCGCGCTGGAACACGGCGTCGCCCGGCCGCACCTCGCCGGCCGGGATCGACGGCTGCGTGGCGAGCTGCGCGTAGAGCGGCGCGAAGTCCGGCCGCGTCGCCTCCATCAGCTGCTCGAAGCTGTCGATCACGAAGTAGGTCTTCTGGTAGGTATCGATGCGGTAGCGCGTGCGCATGATGCGCTCGAGGTCGAAGCCGATCCGGTTCGGCGCCGGCGATTCGAGGCAGTGGATCGACTCGCCTTTCGAGCTGACGATGCCCGAGCCGTAGATGCGCAGGCCGCCGTCCTGGCGGATCAGGCCGAACTCGACCGTGTACCAGTACAGCCGCGTCAGGTTGACCAGCGCCTCGGCGCCGATCGCGTGCGCCTTCACGCCGCCGCGGCCGTAGGCCTGCATGTAGTCGGCGAACACCGGGTTCAGCAGCAGCGGCACGTGGCCGAACAGGTCGTGGAACAGGTCCGGCTCGGCCAGGTAGTCGAGCTGCTCGGGCTTGCGGATCCACCAGGTGACCGGGAAGCGCCGGTTGGCCAGGTGGTCGAAGAAGTCCAGCTCCGGCAGCAGGCCCTCGACGCCGACCAGGGTCCAGCCGGTCGCCTTGCCGAGCACCGCGTTGAGCTCGTCGAAGCGCGGGATCGCATGCGGGCTCATGCCGAAGCGCGCCTGGTTGTCGAGGAACTCGCGGCAGGCGCGGCCCTTGAGGATCTCGCGCTGGCGCTCGAACAGCGTCGCCCAGGTCTGGTGGTCGGTGCGCGTGTAGCTCGCCCACGGCTGCTCGACCACGGCGGTCGTGTAGACCGGCACGTAGCCCTTGTCGGTCTGCTGGTGTTCGACGCGGCGCGGTTCGATCTGCATGGCGGGCCTGTGGCGGGAGTACAGTCCCGATTCTAGCGCCGCACCGGCGCAACAGGCTTGCAAGATTGCGCGCATGCGCCGCATGGGCGCACCATTCGTGCGTAATTCATCACATTGGCGCACGATCATGCCGAATCCGTCGCTCGACCGCACCGACCTGCGCCTGCTCGCGCTGCTGCAGCGCGACGGCCGCCTCAGCAACGCCGACCTCGCCGCCGCGGTCAGCCTGTCGCCGTCGGCCTGCCTGCGCCGCGTGCAGCGGCTGGAGGCGGCCGGCGTGATCGGCGGCTACGCGGCGGTGGTCGAGCCGGCGGCGGTCGGCCTCGGCCTGCAGGCGTTCGTGCGCGTGCAGCTGGAGAAGCACGACCAGGCCGGCATCGAGCGCTTCGTCGACAGCGTCGCGCGCTGGGACGAGGTCGTGACCTGCCATGCCTTGACCGGCGACATGGACTACCTGCTGCAGGTGTTCGTGACCGACCTGGCGCATTTCTCGCGCTTCCTGCTCGACAAGCTGCTCAACGCGGCCGGCGTCGCCGACGTCAACTCGAGCTTCGTGCTGCGCACGGTCAAGCATTCGCGCGCGCTGCCGCTGGAGCATCTGGCGACACGAGAAACGAGAAACGAGAAGTGAGAAACGAGAAACGCTGTGCGTAGGGTGGGACGCAGCGCCACAGGCGCGAGTCCTACCGCCAGCGGGGAATACGTCGCGACCCCGGGTGCGCTTCGCTTACCCGGCTACATCGAGGAAGCTATTCCTCGCCCGCGCGCACGCGCGGCCGGAACGGGATGACCTGGCCGCGCTCCGGCGTTTCGCTGCGCTGCCACAGCACCGGCACCTCGTGCGGGCGCGGCAGTTCCAGCTCCGCGTCCGGCTCGGCCGCGGCGTCCTCGTCCTCCCAGTCGTAGTGCTTGCGCGGCGGCAGCGGGTCGCGCCGGCGCAGCAGCACCGCGGCGACCAGGCCAGCCAATCCGCCGGCGAGGTGGTATTCGAAGCTGACGTGCTGCTCGGTCGGCAGCACGGTCAGCAGCATGCCGCCGTAGAGGAAGAACACGACCAGCGCGGTGACGATCGCGAGGCGGTCGCGCCGCAGCAGGCCCATCAGGAACAGGAAGAACATCAGCCCGTGCGTGACGCCGCTGGCGCCGACGTGCACCGAGTCGCGCGCGAACAGCCACACGCCCACGCCCGAGGCGAGCCAGATCAGCGGCAGCGCGATGCGCGCGGCACGCGGATAGCAGTACAGCGTCAGCGTCGCGAGCAGGCCGAGCGGCAGCGTGTTCGACATCAGGTGGTCGAACGAGGCGTGCGCGAACGGCGCGGTCAGCACGCCGACGAGGCCGGCCGGCACGCGCGGGCGGACGCCGAGGTCGTCGAGCGGCCAGCCGAGCAGCCACGCACCGAGCCAGGCGATCCAGATGCCGGCGAGCAGCGCCCCGGCGCCGAGCGCCGCGTAGCGCACGCGGTCGCGGTCATGCGCCACGCTGGTGGCGGTCGGGTCAGGCAGCGGTCGGGCGATGTCCATCCCGCAAGGGTGGGGCCGGCCGCCCAGCGCTCAAGGGCCGGCGTCGGAGGCGTCGCCGTTGCGCGGCGGCCACAGCAGGCTGGCCGCGATCGACGCGCCGATCAGCAGCGCGACCACACCGAGCGCGATGCCGATCGGGATCTTGTAGACATCCATGACCAGCATCTTGGTGCCGACGAACAGCAGCACCGCGGCGAGGCCGTAGCCGAGCAGGTGGAAGCGCTCGGCCATGCCGGCGAGCAGGAAGAACAGCGCGCGCAGGCCGAGCACCGCGAACACGTTCGAGGTCAGCACGACGAACGGATCGTCGGTGACGGCGAAGATCGCCGGGATCGAGTCGACCGCGAAGATCACGTCAGTGACCGCGATCAGCACCATCACCAGGAACAGCGGCGTGTACCAACGCCGGCCGTTCTCAACCACGCTCAGCGCGCTGCCGCGGAAATCGGGCGTCAGCCGCAACACGCCGCGCAGCCAGCCGAGCAGGCGGTTGTTCTCCAGGTCCGGCTCCGGATTGGCGGCGAGCAGCATCTTCGCGCCGGTGAACACGAGGAAGAAGCCGAACAGGTAGAGGATCCAATGGAAGCGCGCGACCAGCGCCGCGCCGATGAAGATCAACACGGCGCGCAGCACGATCGCGCCGAGCACGCCGAGCATCAGCACGCGCTGGCGCTGCTCGGCCGGGACCGCGAACGCATTGAACACGAGCAGGAACACGAAGATGTTGTCGACCGCGAGCGCCTTCTCGATCAGGTAGCCGGCGAGGAACTCCAGCGCGACCTCGTCGGCGACCGCGCGCCCGGCGTGCGCATCGAGCCACGCCCACAGGCCGAGGTTGAACACGAGCGCGAGGCCGATCCAGGCCAGGCTCCACAGCAGTGCCTCGCGGAAACGCACGCGGTGCGCGCCGCTTGCTCGCAGGACGAGGAAATCGACGGCCAGGGCCACCACGACGATCGCCGCGAAGGCGCCCCACAGGCCCGATGTTGCGATGGTATGCATGCGACCGCTTCCGAAAACGCCAGAACCATGGGCGCCGAGCGCACGGAGGGCCACGTTTTCTGCGGGCACACCTTCGCCGTCGACGGCGAAGGTCTTGCTCGCACAGGCGCCTGGCGACGCCTGCACCCACCGGACCGGGGCCTGCACGGCCCGTGTTGACGATCGCGGCGGCGGGAGCTACTCCCCTTCTGCAGCGCGCACTGTAGGGCCGCGGCGGCGGCGCGGCAAGTGCCCGCCCGCTATCATGTGCGGATGAGTGCGACACGAGAGCTCGTGATCGCAACAAGCCAGGACGGGGCTCATAGCCGATCCACACCAGTGACATACCACATTGCGAGTGGGTTGGGATAGTGCTCTCGACCACACCGCAAGGGTGATGGACGAGTGCGCATGGAATATCCTGCAGCTCCGCTGTCACCTCGCAGCCAATTGATTCTCCAAGTAATTTGGGGAATTTACGCCATCACGAGCTCGCGCTTCGTGAGTCATTGTCTCGCCTGTCTGGATGGCAGGTAGTGAGACCCGATGTATGACCATCGGTAGCCTTAGACGGCGTGCGTCTCCGGCAACGGAGGGGTGCGAAGCCCGTCGAACAAGTCCCCCGCAAAGGTGCGTTGAAGCCGTGAGGTTTCGCGCAGACACTGCCAGCAGCACGGCGGTTGAGGGGCCAGGCTGGCTGAAATGGGCAAGAAATCTGAACTGTCGATAAACGCCGTAAACATGGAGATGCGCAAGCTGCTGCAACGCATCATGTGGTCGGTCAACCCGCTTCATCCTCGGGTTGCGTCATCGCACAAGACCACCGGTGAATAGACAGGCCCTGCCTCAGTCGTGTGACTTCCGAGGAACGTGGTAAGCCCACCTCCCTGCCTTCGGGCAGGCCGACCGCAAGGAAGGCTGTTGGGGACGTGGGTATGGGATGCCGGAGAAAGCAAATGCCGGTCTGTAACGGATCGGATAGGCCCACTTCCGGCTGGTCCGCAATCGTGATTCACCTGCGTAACCTCAACTGGGAGGAGTGACGTCACCGCGTCCTCTTCCATCATCCAGACCTTCCCTGACGGGGCGCATCGCCCCTTCGGGGGTGTCATGCGCCTTCGTTCCGGGATCACCGGACGGAACGAGAGCATGAAAGTACTCACACACGAGTCTGCGCGTTCCAACGCTCCGCAAGACTGGCACGCCATCGACTGGCGACGGGTCGAGCAGAACGTTCGAGGCATCCAGATTCGAATTACGAAGGCCACACAGGAAGGCAAGTGGCGCAAGGTGAAAGCCCTGCAACGCCTGCTGACCCGCTCGTTCTGCGGCAAGGCATTCGCCGTGAAACGAGTGACCGAAAACCAAGGTTCGCGAACCGCAGGCGTGGATCGTGAGCTGTGGGAAACGCCTGAATCGCGCAGGGAGGCGATCGGCAGGTTGGAGCGACGCGGCTATCGGCCCCAGCCGTTGCGCCGCGTGTTTATCCCCAAAGCGAATGGGAAGGAACGTCCGCTGGGCATCCCGACGATGTTGGATCGGGCCATGCAGGCGTTGCATCTGTTGGCGCTGGAACCGGTGTCCGAGTCGAGGAGCGATCCGAACAGCTACGGCTTTCGGAGGAACCGTTCGACCCATGACGCCATGAGCCAGCTGTTTGTTTCCCTGTCCCAGAAAGCCTCGGCTGAGTGGGTACTGGAAGCGGACATCAAGGGATGTTTCGACCACATCAATCACGACTGGCTGTTGCGGCACGTCCCGCTGGACACCGCAATCCTCCGGAAGTGGCTGAAAGCCGGCGTCATCCACAAGGGAATGTTGCAGGCCACCGACGCGGGTACGCCGCAAGGCGGGATCATCAGTCCCACCTTGGCTAACGTGGCGCTGAACGGGCTGGAGTCTGAACTGATCGAGCACCTCGGTGCGAAGCTGGGGAAGACCAAGGCCCGGAAACTGAAAGTCAACGTGGTGCGGTACGCGGATGACTTCGTGATCACGGGCATCTCGAAAGAGGCGCTCGAAAACGAAGTGAAGCCATGGGTGGAGTCCTTCCTCGCGGAGCGGGGACTGACGCTGTCCATGGAGAAAACGCGCATCGTCCACATCGACGACGGTTTCGACTTCTTAGAACCTGTTCAAAGTCTCCGGAGCAGTAAAGCCAGGAAGGCCATGTGGACCAGTTGCAGACT
>JAACZU010000033.1 GCA_009996615.1 Rhodanobacteraceae bacterium
CGAGCGTAGCAAGGCTGCGTAACCCCGGCTTCTTGGCCTACGGACACAGGGAGCAGGTTCAGACTTTCAAAGCAATGTCGGCGTGTCGATCTGCGCGCGGTTGAACCCTCCCCTTCAAGGGGAGGGTTGGGTGGGGATGGTGTTCGGTTCTTGCGCGATCGCCGCGTCCCACTCACGCCGCAGCAACCCGTACAACGCGGTGTCCTGCACGCCGCCGCCCACGCGCCAGCGCTCGCGCAGGTAGCCTTCGCGCCGGAAACCGGCGCGCTCGGCCAGCCGGCACGAGGCGAGGTTGTCCGGGTCGATGTCGGCCTCGATGCGGTTCAGGCCGAGCGTGTCGAATGCATGGCCGAGCGCGAGGCGGACCATCTCGCCGGCCAGGCCCTGGCCCCAGAACGGCGAGCGCAGCGCGTAGCCGATCACGCCGCGCCGGTGCTCGCGGTGGATGTCGAACAGCGTGCAGGTGCCGATCAGCGTGTCGTCATCGGGAAGCGTGGCGACCCACGGATAGAACTCCATCGCTTCACGCTCGCGCGCGATGCGCTCGATGTGCGCGAGGGCCTGCGCGCGCCCGGTCCATGGCGGACAGCTCCAGTAGCGCATCACGGCCGCGTCCGAGTGCAACGCGAACAGCGCATTGGCATCGTGCGCGGCGAGCGCGCGCAGCCGCACGCGCGCGCCGTGCAGGAGCGGCACCGGCGGAATCACGGCGCTGTTCAATGCGTGACCAGCAGCGGCAGGTCGCTGTTCTGGAACAGGTGCCGCGTGGCGCCGCCAAGCACCAGTTCGGTGATGCGCGAATGGCCCCAGGCACCCATCACGATCAGGTCGCCGTTCACCGCGTGTGCGGCGTCGAGCAGGGCCGGGCCGCGTTCCCGGGTCGCCGTGAATGCGCGGAACTCGGCCGCGATGCCGCGCCGCGCCAGCCACGCGCGCAGGTCGATCTTCGGCAGGTAGCGCAGGCCGAACGGATTCTCGCCCGGATCGCCCTCGAGCACGGTCACCTGTTCGGCGCGCATGAGCAAAGGCAGCGCGCCGCGGATCGCCAGCATCGCCTCGCGGCTCTGGTTCCAGGCGACGACGATGCGCGTGCCGACCGTCGCGCATGGCGCGGTCTCCGGCACCACGATCACCGGCGCCGAGGCGCCGAACACGGTGCGCGAGACGGTGCCCCAGCCGGTCGGCGCGTCGGGGTTGAGCTGCGGCCGTTCCATCACGACGAAGTCGCACCAGCGCGAGGCGTGGCACAGCGACTCGACGATGTCGCCCTGCGCGACCAGCCACTCGCCGCCGACGCCGGCCGCGGCCAGCCGCGCGCGCCAGGCCGGTTCGTGCTGCTGCGCTTCCTGGTACAGCGAATCGGCCTCGTTGACGTACAGCGCGACCGCCTCGGGCGAGGCGAACGCGGTCGGCGCGAGCGGGATCACGTGCAGGCCGGTCACCCAGGCCTCGAGCCGCTGCGCCAGCGCCATGCCGACCGTGGCGGCCGGCGTGGCCGCGTCGGCGCGGCGCAGGTGGATCAGCAGGTCCAGCTTGGCCATGAGGTCCCTCCACCGGATCGATGCGCATAGCTTACGGCGGAGCGTGCGCGCCGGGTTAGGGGGCGAGGGTCGAGGGGTTAGGGGCAAGGGTCCGAAAACCGCTTCTTGCGCGACAATCGGCTTTTGCGCCCTCGCCCCTGATCCCTAATCCCTAAACCCTCGTCCCTGATCCATCGCCCAAGGAGTCCCCATGCGTTCCCTCCTGCTCACCGTCGCCGTTGCCGCGCTGGCCGCCCTGCCGCTGCCGGCATCGGCCGCCAGGCGCATCGACTGCCAGATGCGTTTCTCGCTGGCCGGCTGGTCGGCGTTCTACAAGACCGCCTCGGGCAGCGGCACCGTGACCTGCAGCAACGGCCAGACGATGAAGGTGCGCATCACGACCAAGGGCGGCGGCCTGACCTTCGGCAAGTCCGAGATCCGCAATGGCCTGGGCAAGTTCTCCGAGGTCTACGCGATCGACCAGATCCTCGGCAGCTACGCCAGCGCCGGCGCGCATGCCGGCGCGGCGCGCGCGGCCGAGGCGCAGGTGCTGACCAAGGGCCCGGTCTCGCTGGCGCTGTCCGGCAAGGGGCAGGGTTGGGACCTCGGCATCGCGTTCGGCAAGTTCACGATCAGCCGGCGCTGAGGGCGCAAGCGCCGACGCGGATCGATACCTTCCCTCCCGATTGGCGCGCACCGTACGATGAGGTACGGTGCGCATGTTGCGGTGCGCAAGCCGCCGAGTCGGAGTTCGCCATGTCAACCCCAGCCGCAGCCATGCCGGGCGCCTACAGCGCGCGCGAGGAAGTCGCTTCCAGCGTCATCCACGGGCTCGGTATCGTGCTCAGCATCGCCGGCCTTGCCGTGCTCGCCGCGGCGGTCGCCGCACGCGGCGGCGAGGCGCGCCACTTCGCCAGCGTCGGCGTCTACGGCACCACGCTGATCCTGCTCTACACCGCTTCGACGCTCTACCACGGCATCCCGCACGCGCGCGCCAAGCCGGTGCTGCGCCTGCTCGACCACGCCGCGATCTTTCTGCTGATCGCTGGCACCTACACGCCGTTCACGCTGATCAGCCTGCACGGGCCGTGGGGCTGGTCGCTGTGCGCGGCAGTGTGGACGCTCGCCTTGGCTGGCATCACGCTGGAACTGCGCCGCGTGCGCAACCGCGCGCTGATGGCCACGCTGTACGTCGCGCTCGGCTGGATTGGCTTGGTCGCGATCAAGCCGCTGGTGGCGAACATCGACAGCGGCGGCCTGTGGCTGCTGTTCGGCGGCGGCGTCGCCTACACGCTCGGCGTGCCGTTCTACCTGTGGAAGCGCCTGCCGTACAACCACGCGCTGTGGCACGCGTTCGTGCTGCTCGGCAGCATGCTGCAGTTCTTCGCGGTGCTGTTCTACGTGTTGCCGGGAAGAAGCATGTAGGGTGGGCCGCAGCCGCGTAGGCGGCGAGTCCCACCGTGTGCGCGACATGGTGGGACTCGCGCCTTCGGCGCTGCGTCCCACACCCTACCTGCTCGCCGGCGCGGTGCGCCGCGTGCCGAGCACGGCGGCGAGCACGATCAGGCCGGCCGCGGCGAACAGGCGCGGATGCGCCGGCGCGGCGCCGGCGAGCACCAACCAGAACGTCGACAGCACCGGCGCGGCGTAGGCGGCGATGCCGAGCAGGCCGAGGTCCCCGCGCTTGGTCGCCAGGTCCCACAGCAGGAACGCGCCGCCGACCGGGCCGAGGCCGAGCGCGACCACCGCCGCCCATTCCTGCGGCGACGGCGGGATCCACGATTCGAGCGCCAGATGCGCGAGCAGGCCGCCGAACGCGGTCAGCGCGCAGGCCGGGATCAGCGTCTCCGCCGGCAACTGCGCGAAGCGCCGGTTGGCCAGCGAGTAGCCGGCCCAGACCAGCGCGCAGGCCGCTGCCAGCGCGTAGCCGAGGCCGCTGCGCGGGCCGTCGCCGCCGGCCTGCAGCGTGATGACCAGCGCGGCGGCGAGCAGGCCGAGCGCGGCCGACAGCAGACGAGCGAATGGCGCCGTGCGCTCGCGCCAGGCCGCGCCGAGCGCGATCAGCAGCGGCCACAGGTAGACGATCAGGCTCGCCTGCGCCGGTGGCGCGAGCTTGAGCGCGTGGAAGTACAGCGCGTGGAAGCCGAGCAGCGCGGCGACGCCGAGCGCGAGCGCAGCCGGCGGCGCGGCGCAGCGCGCCAGGCCCGTGCGCAGGCCGCGGCGCAGCACGGTCGCCAGCAGCGTCGCGGCGGTACCGACGGCGAAGCTGAGCGCGAGCAGCTGCCATGCCGGCAGACCGGCCGCGCCGCGGCTGAGCAGGGCGAGGGTCGACCACAACAGGATCGCGCCGAGACCGGCGGCAGTGGCGTGGTGCGTCGAGGACATGCGGACTCCGGGTGACAGGCAGCGCCGCAGCCTAAGCGCCGCGCGCGGCGGCGTCTTGACCGAACGTCTCACGCGGCGCGAGGCTGGCGACGCTCCGCGCGGCCGGTTGCGCGGAGCGCGGGGCTGCCATCGCGGTCCGGCCTACCCGTGATTCGATCGGCGCAGTTCACGCGGCGTTCCGAGCCGGCCACGGCGCAGCGCGCGCGTCAGCGCGCTGTGCTCGGAATAGCCGACCTCGCCGGCGATGTCCGCGATCGAGGCATCGCCCTCGCGCAGCCGCGCGAGCGCCAGCGCGAGCCGCCATTCGCGCCGCAGCGCGGCCGGCGCGAGGCCGTAGCGTGCGCTGAAGCGGCGATAGAACTGCGCACGACTGAGCCCGGCCAGGCGCGCCAGTGCGGCGCTGTCGAGCGCCCGTTCCGGCTCGCCCGCGATCAGCGCGTGCGCAACGCGCACGCCGGCATCGGCCGGCGCGTCGTCGCCATCGTGCAGCGCGTCGAGCAGCAGGTGCGACCACATCAGTGCAGCCTCGTCGCGCCCGGGTAGCGTGTCGCCGAGGCAGGTCAGCAGCGCGCGGGCGCGCGGCCGCAGCGGCACGAAGCGGCGCGCGGCGAGCGCCGCCTCGACCGGTCCGGCCTGCGCCGAGGGCAGGTCGAGCACCAGGAAGCGGTTCGGCCCGCGTGCCTCGAACGCATGGCGCTCGCCGGCACCGACGAACGCCGCGCCGTCGGCGTCGACGCGCCCGCCGCGGCCGTCGATCTCCAGCTCCAGCGCGCCGGTGCGCGGCAGCACCAACTGATGGAAGCCGTGCCGGTGCGCGGCGACGTCGGCGCGGTAGCTGCGGAAGTTGATGGCGGCCATCAGCCGATCACCCACGCGAACGCGAAGATGCCGAGCATCGCGAAGCAGACGCCGAGCTTGACCACGCTGCCGACGAGGAAGCCGAGCCAGGTGCCGAGGCCGACCCCGGCCGCCCGGTGCAGCGTCGCGCCGGCGCCGAGCTCGCCGAGCAGCGCGCCGGCGAACGGACCGAACAGCAGGCCGGGCAGGCCGAAGAACAGGCCGACGACGGTGCCGAGCGCGGCGCCGATCAGCGCATAGCGGCTGGCGCCGACGCGGCGCGCGCCGAGCAGGCCGGCGACGAAATCGACGACCAGCGCGAGCACGGTCAGCGCGCCGAGCACGACCAGCGTGAACGTGCCGACGTGCGCGAAGTGGTCGGCCCACGCCGCCAGCAGCATGCCGATGAACACCAGCGGCACGCCCGGCAGCGCCGGCAGCAGCGTGCCGGCGAGGCCGACCAGGACCAGCGCGGCGGCGAGGACGTACCAGAGGATCTGCAGGCTCATGGGCGCGGAAGCGGATGGCAGCGGCTACTTTAGCGGACGCTGCGTGACGCGCGGCAGACCGGTCGCGCGCTGCCCGAAGTCTGGATGTGTCCACCATGTCCCCGAACACCTGTCCACCCTGTGTCCGGTACAAACACGCTCGGACAGGGGTGGGGTGAGGGTCCGGCCCGAGTACGGCATGCAACGCTTGCGCCGCGTGTGACGCACCGCTGCGTCCGAACCCTCATCCGCCCCTGCGGGCCCCTTCTCCCAACGGGATAAGGAAAAGGGGCCGCTAGCCACGCTCGAGCCGGAACTCGATCGGCACGACGCCCCACGCCGCCACCGCGCGGCCGTCCTGCAGCACCGGGCGGAAGTGCGCCCGACGCACCGCGTCGCGCGCGGCCGCATCGAGCCTGGGATGACCGGAGCCGCGCTCGATCTCGACGCGCTGCGCGCTGCCGTCGGCATCGACCAGCACGCGCAGCAGCACGAAGCCCTGCTCGCGCAGGCGCAGCGACTCGGGCGGGTAACGCAGCTTCAGCGCGCCGTCCCAGGCGAGCGTGCGCGTGGCGCCGCCGACCTCGGCCTGTGCATCGGTCGGCGCGCCACTGGCCGCTGGCGCCTCCAGCGTGGGGGTTGTCGTCGGCGGCGCTTCGCTCGGCGCGGGAATCGGGATTTGTACCGGGGCGATCGGCGCCGGCGTCGGCCGACTGCGCGCCGGCGGCTGCGGCGTCGGCCGCGCGCGCGTCGGCGGCAGCGGTTCGGCCGGAGGTGGCGGCAGCGGCTGCGCCGGTTCGACGAACACTGCTTCGAGCACGCGCGGCAGCTCGCGCTGCAGCGGCGGCGCCAGCGGCAGCGCGATCAGCACGGCGGCGAGCGCGTGGGCGGTGAAGCTGCCGCCCAGCGCGGTGACGCGCTGCCAGTCGAGGGAGGACGGCGTAACCGCAAGGCGAGGGCGCATGGCGTGGCTCCGGCTGGGGGTTCAGCGGGTGCAACGCGGCAGTGTGCGCGGCGGGGTTGAGGTCGGTGGTGTCGAGGTGTCGGCGTCAGCCGCGATGCCTTTCAGCCCTCCCCTTCAAGGGGAGGGTCGGGTGGGGATGGTGTTCGACGCGTGCTGCCGACGAGCCCGCAGGCGATCCGCAGAGGAAGGGCATCGGGAATGAAGTCCCTCCCACGTCAAGCGCGCGGCAACGGGCCGGCTCAGACGCGCCCGGTCACCGGCAGCAGCGCGCCGGTGATCGCGGCGGCGCGGTCGGACAGCAGGAACAGGATGACGTCGGCGAGCTGGCCGGGCTGGACCCAGCGCGAGAAGTCCGCGTTCGGCATGTCGGCGCGGTTCGGCGGCGTGTCGATGATGCTCGGCAGCACCGCGTTGACGGTGATGCCGTGGTCCTTGAGTTCCTCGGCCAGCGCCTCGGTCAGCTTCGCCACGCCGGCCTTCGACGCCGCGTAGGCGCCCATGCCGGCGCCGGCCTTGAGCGCGCCGGCCGCGCCGATGTTGACGATGCGGCCGCCGCCGGCCTGCTTGAGGTGCGCCAGCGCCGCCTTGCTGGCCGCAGCGGCGGTGCGCAGGTTGACCTGGTAGAGCAGGTCCCAGGTGGCGAGGTTGCCGTCGGCCAGCGTCTCCCAGCGGAACGTGCCGGCGACGTTGACCAGTGCATCGAGGCCGCCGAGCGCGGCGGCCGCCGCGTCGAGCGTGCGTTGCGCGGCGGCCGCATCGCCGAGGTCGACGCCGCCGAACAGCTGGGCCGCGCCGAGCCCGCCTGCCGGTGCCGCGGCACGATCGACCGCCGCGACGCGCGCGCCGGCCGCGAGCGCCGCCTGCACGACGGCCGCGCCGAGCGTGCCGAATGCGCCGGTGACCACGATGCGCTTGCCTGTGAGTTCCATCGACCTGCACTCCCGTTGATTGCGTTGCGGCGATGATAGTCGAGAGCCGGGAATCGGGATTGGGGATTGGGCAGAGCGACCTCGAACAGAGCATTAAGCGCCGATTGCGTGCGGAGCGGCTACCGTCGCCGGTACGAGTTCGCGATGGCGGTCGTCCGTTGCCGCCATCCGGGAGGCAGCAATGAAGACGCGCCAGGTGTTCAGCACGGTCGACCTCGGCGCCGCGCAGGCGGCGATCGCCGCGGCGCGCCATGCCGGCGTGCCGGACGAGGCGATCGCGCTGATCGCGCGCTCCGACATCGAGATGGATTCGATCCCCGAGGAGCGCCTCGATGCCTCGAACGACACGCTGCCGGCGCTGCTGCGCGGCGCTGCCACCGGTGGCGCGATCGGCGTGGTCGGCGGCCTGGTCGCGGTCGCGATCCCGGCGATCGGGGTAACCGTCGCCGGCGCCGGGCTGGTCGCGCTGATCGGCGCGATCGTCGGCGGCTGGTCGTCGGCGCTGCTCGGCGCCAGCGTGCCGAACGCGGTGCGCCGCCAGTTCGAGGCCGAGATCGCCGCCGGGCGCATCCTCGTCGTGATCGACGACGAACACGCGCACGAGCCGCAGGTGCGCGCGGCGCTGCTGCACGCCGGCGCGACGCCGCTGCCGTTCCACCAGGCCTCACTGCTGTCGACGTAGGCGCTTGCAGGAATGGCGCAGCCGTGACGCCGCGGACTCGTGCAGCCCCAAGTAGGGTGGGACGCAGCGCCGAAGGCGCGAGTCCCACCATCCCCGTGCGCAGGCGGTGGGACTCGCCGCTGCGCGGCTGCGGCCCACCCTACGCGGGCGGCGATGGCTTGTCGCCTCTCAAACCTCAAAGACATCGCGGCTGAAGCCGCTCCGAGGTTGGCGTGCGCGCGAGTGCGCCGCGCACGAGGCGCGCGAGCGCGCGTTCGGGCCAGCCGTGCGGCGGCGCGAGCGCGAGCCGGGCGAGGCAGGCCGCGGCCTCGGGCACTTGCCCCGGCACTACAAACGCCGCGACGAGTTCCAGCCAGCGCCGCGGATCGTCGGCGCGCGCCTGCAGCCATTGCAGCGCCGGCAGCAGGCGCTGTTCCTCCGCGTCGAAATCGCTGCCGAACGGGAACGCCGGCAACAGCGCGTCGAACGGACGCAGCGCCGCGGCGAGCTGCTGCGGCGTGTTGCGCCGCCATGCATCCGGTACGCGGAACTCGCGCGGCAGCTTGCCGACACTGATCGCCTCGGCGGCCAGCGCGTCGACGAAGCGCGCATCGCTGATCGCCAGCATCGCGCGCACGCAGCCCTCGTCGGACTGCCCGCGCAGGTCGGCGACGCCGTATTCGGTCACGTACAGGTCGCGCAGGTGGCGCGGGATCGTGGTGTGGCCGTAGTTCCAGCGGATGTTCGATTCGAGCCGCCGGCCGCTGCGCCGCGTCGCGCGCAGCAGCAGCGCGGAGCGGCCGCCGGGCAGCTCGTGCGCCATCGCGACGAAGTTGTACTGGCCGCCGACGCCGCTGACGACGCGGCCGTCGGCGAGCGCGTCCGAGGTTGCCGCGCCGAGCAGGGTAGCCAGCATGCAGGTGTTGAAGAAGCGCGCGTCGCGGCGCTGCGCGATGTCGAGCGACTCGTGGCCGCCGTAGAGCTGGTTGATGTCGGACACGCGGCACATCGCGAGCCCGGTGTGGTCGTCGCCGTCGAGTGCGCGCAGCCAGTCATAGAACGCGCTCGAGCCGAGCAGGAACGCACCCTTCAGGTAACGCCCGCCGCGCAGGCGCCGGCCCGCCAGCACGCGATCGAGTGCGGCGCCGGTGGCCGGCTCGTCGAGGTCAACGCCTAGGCGCGTACCGTCGGCAAGCTGCAGCACGCCGTCCTGCCAACTCGCGCCGGCCGGCAGCAGGCCGAAGCGCTGCAGACGCGCGCACGTCGCCGCATCCAGGCGCGCCGGCAGCACGCCGGCGGCGCGCAGGCGCGCCACGTCGCCGGCGCGCAGCGTCGTGCCGACGACGCCGGCATCGAGCGCGCGTTGCAGCGCGAGGTCGTCGAACACCGCGCGCACGAGGATGCCGGCGCGGCGCAGGTGCATGAAGCCGTCCATGACCATTTCGCTGGCGCCGAACAGGCCGGCCGCGAACGGCGCGAGGCCGCCGCAGCGCGCGATCAGCGCATCAGCCGCGGCCGGCGTGCCGCGCAGCGCGTCGAGCGCGGCGCGGTAGTCGGCGTTGTGGTGCTGGCGCAGCAACAGCGCGTGCACGATCGCGTCGGACAGCGCGCCGATGCCGATCTGCAAGGTGCCGCCGTCGCGCACCAGCGCGCTTGCGTGCAGGCCGATCGCGTACTCGGCCGGCGCGACCGGCTCGCGCGGCAGGCCGAACAGCGGTTGCGGCGGCGCCTCGTCGACGAGCACGTCGAAGAAGTCGCCGCCCACCTCGGCATCGCCGCCGAGGAACGGCATCTGTGGATGCACGACGCCGACCAGCAGCGGCCGCGGCTTGCCGCGCGCGGCGAGCGCATCGAGCAGGTCGAGCGTGACGTCCGGGTTGCACGACAGGCTCAGGCGCGTGTCGGCGCCGTCGCCGCGCCGCGCGACCAGGTGCACGATCGCGTGCAGCGTGACGTTTTCGGCGAGGTCGCGCGCGACGTGCGTGTAGTTGATGCTGGCGTAGTCGCGCTGCGCCTGCGGCGCATGCAGCAGCGCGCCGGACTGGAAGTAGAACTCCTCGACGCGGATGTTCGGCGGCAGCTGTCCGGCCTTGAGGTCGGTGACGTAGTCCAGGCGCGGGTAGTCGGCGCCGAACTGGCGTTCGACGAACGGCGCGAGGAAGCGCCGCTCGAGCTCGCTGCCGGCGCGCGGCGGATCGAGCGACAGCGCCGTGTACAGGCGCAGGCGACGTGCCGGATCGGCCTTGATGCGCCGGTACAGGGCGTTGAGCAGGTGGTTCGGTTTGCCCAGGCCAAGCGGCGCGGCGAGCGCGAGGTCGTCGGCGCAGGCCAGCACGCGTTCGACCGCGGCCTCGAGCGACAGCCGTTCGGCGCGGATCATGCCCGGCTCCGGCGCGGCGCCACCGCGTCAGTCCCCGCGCCAGAAACGCGGCAGCGCCTTCAGGTGGCGCCACTCGCGCGCGCCGCGGCGCAGGCGCCGCCGCAGGCAGGCGCGCGCCCAGCGCTTGTGCGCCTTCACGAACGCGCGATCCTCGGCGCGTAAGGCGAGCGCGCGGAGCGCGGTGCGACCGGCGCGCGCGTCGTTGGCGCGGCCGAGTTCGTCCTGCAGCGCGGCCAGCGCCGTCGTCCAGCGCGCCACCTCGGTACGCGGCAGGCACGCGGCGAGCGCGTCGAGCGTGTAGCGCAGCTTCTTCGCGGCGATACGGCAGGCGTGCAGGTCGACGCGGCGGCGATCGCGCAGGTGGCGCGCGTGCCGGCGCAGGCGGCGGAAGCGGCGCTCCAGCGCTGCGGCGGCGCGCGGGTCGATGCCCACCCCGGCAGGCGCTTCCACCGCTGCGGCGGCGCCGAGCGCGTCGAGCCATTGCGCGAACGTCGCCGCCAGCGTGTCGTCGAGGCCCTGCAGGATCGCCTGCCGCGCGTTGCGGTGCAGGTCCGCGCGCCACGCCGTCAGGCGCCGGCGCAGCCGGACGCGCGGGTGCGCCAGCGCCGCGTCGCTGGCGACGAACTCGGGCAGGGTCGTGCGCAGCAACACGTCGGCGTCGCGGCAGGCTCCGAGGCTGCCGCGCAGCGCGCCGATCGCGTCCAGCAATCCGGCCGGCGGCACCGGCGCGCCGGCCTGCGCGAGCAGCCCGGCAGCGATCTGCAGGCGCCGCAGCGCCACGCGCAGGCGATGCAGCGCCTCGTCGCCGTAGCGCTGCGCGAACTCGGCGCGCTGGTGCAGCAGTTCGTCGGCGTTGCGCCGGATCAACGGGATCAGGCTGCCGATGAAGGAGGGGGCGGGCGTGGCGGCTGCCGCCGCTTGCGTGCGCGGGCGTCGCCGGCTGGCGTGCGCCGTCGGTGCGCTGGCGCGCAGTCGGGACGGGGTGGTCGACTTCCGTGCCATGCGTCGTGGCCGTGCCGGCAAACGACCGGGCGGAAGTGCCCGGCCGCGGTGCGATCGTACCGCGCCCGGCCGCGCCACGTGCACGTTGTGCCGCCTCGCTGGCCGGGTCTTCACGCAAATTGAATCAGCGCGCGCCCAGAATGACCGGCCCGGGCTGAACCGGCCGGGCCACCGTGCGGAGGCATCGCCATGCACGCAACCGTCGCGCCCGACGCGCGCGAACGAGTGACCAGCGCCAGCGCCGCGGCCGACGAGGCCGGCTTGGCCCGCTACGCGCGCGTGCGCCAGGCCAGCCTCGACTTGCTCGCCGGTCTCGCCGCGGAAGACACCGTGGTGCAGTCGATGCCGGAGGCGAGCCCGCTGAAGTGGCACCTCGCGCACACGACCTGGTTCTTCGAGCAGTTCGTGCTCGGCGCGGCGGCGGATTACCGGCCGCGGCACGCGCAGTGGGCGTTCCTGTTCAACTCGTACTATCAGGCGGTCGGGCCGATGCACGAGCGGCCGCGGCGCGGCCTGCTCTCGCGGCCGACGCTGGCCGAAGTGCTCGACTACCGCGCCGACGTCGATGCGGCGATGCACGAGCGCCTGCAGCGCCCGCTCGACGACGGGTTGGCCGCGCGCGTCACGCTCGGCCTGGCGCACGAGCAGCAGCATCAGGAGCTGATGCTGACCGACCTCAAGCACCTGTTCTCGCTGAACCCGCTCGAGCCGGCGCACCGCGCCGCACTGCCGGCGCCGCCGTCCGTGCCGCTGCCGCTGGACTTCTTGTCCGGCGCCGAGGGCGTGGTCGAGATCGGCCACGGCGGCGCCGGCTTCGCGTTCGATTGCGAGACGCCGCGCCATCGCACGCTGCTCGCGCCGCATGCGCTGGCGAACCGGCCGGTCAGCAACGCCGAGTTCCGCGCGTTCGTGCACGACGGCGGCTACCGCCGGCCGGAGCTGTGGCTGGCGGACGGCTGGACGGCCGTGCAGCAGCACGGCTGGACGCATCCGCTGTACTGGTCCGACGACCTCGACAGCGCGTTCACGCTGGCCGGCCGACAGCCGCTCGATCCGCACGCGCCGGTCTGCCACGTCAGCTACTACGAGGCCGACGCGTTCGCGCGCTGGGCTGGCGCGCGCCTGCCGACCGAGGCCGAGTGGGAGGCCGCTGCGGCGCCGCTGCCGGTCGACGGCCACTTTGCCGACCGCGGCGTGCTGCAGCCGCGCGCGGCGACGCCCGGCGATGGTCTGCGCCAGCTCTACGGCGACGTGTGGGAATGGACGTCGAGCCCGTACGGCGCCTATCCGGGCTTCCGCCCGCTGGCCGGTGCGCTCGGCGAATACAACGGCAAGTTCATGTGCGGCCAGTACGTGCTGCGCGGCGGCTCGTGCGCCACGCCGCCCGGCCACGTGCGCGCGAGCTACCGCAACTTCTTCTACCCGGCCGATCGCTGGCAGTTCACCGGCCTGCGCCTGGGGCGCGACCGGTGATGCCGTTGCATCCGGCCACGCGTCTGCGCGACGAGGCCGCCACCACGGCGGAGTTCGCCGCCGACGTGCGCGCCGGCCTGGCGCGGCGGCCCAAGCGCATCGCGTCGAAGTGGCTCTACGACGCGCGCGGCTCGGCGTTGTTCGAGCGCATCTGCACGCTGCCGGAGTACTACCTGACCCGCACCGAGCTGGCGATCCTGCGCGAACACGCCGGCGCGATCGGCGCCGCGCTCGGGCCGCAACCGCTGCTGGTCGAGTACGGCAGCGGCAGCGGCACGAAGACGCGCCTGCTGCTCGAAGCGCTGCAGGATCCGGTCGGCTACGTGCCGATCGAGCTGTCGCGCAGTGCGCTGGCGGACAGCATCGAACGCGTAGCCGACGCATTCCCGCAGCTGGCCGTGCTGCCGCTGTGCGCCGACTTCACCGCGCCGCTCGCGCTGCCGGCGCCGCCGCGGCGGCCGCGCCGCGTGGTCGTGTTCTTTCCCGGCTCCACGCTCGGCAATTTCGACACGCGCGAGGCGGTTGCGCTGCTCGCGCGCATGCGCCGCACGATCGGCGCCGGCGGCGCGGCGCTGGTCGGCATCGACTTGCGCAAGGACCGCGCGACGCTGGAGGCGGCCTACAACGACGCCGCCGGCGTGACCGCGCAGTTCACGCTGAACCTGCTGGCCCGCATGAACCGCGAGCTCGGCGCCGACTTCGACCTGGACCGCTTCCGTCACCGGGCGCGCTGGAACGCGCTGGCCGGCCGCATCGAGACGCACATCGTCAGCAGCGTCGAGCAGCAGGTGCGCGTCGGCGGCCGGCGCGTCCACTTCACCGCCGGCGAGGCGATGCTGGTGGAGTACAGCTGCAAGTACACCCAGGCCGGTTTCGAGCGCATCGCCGCGCGCGCCGGCCTGCGCGTCGAGTGCAGCTGGAGCGACCCGGACGGCGCGTTCGCGCTGGAGTTGCTGCGGCCGCCGTAGGTGCATGTTGGCCGCCAAATCGCGTGGAAGAGGAAGGGCCGGCCGGGTCGGCGGTGATTCGCGATGGGGACATCAAGGGAGGGGCGATCCATGCGCATCGAAGACATCGTGCGGGCGGTGCAGGGCGAACTCGGCATCACGGTCGATGGCCGCGCCGGACCGGAAACCTGGCAGGTGATCTACGCGCGCGTCGTCGCGCCGGCCGTGCCGGGCCTGCCGGGCGGGGTCACCGACAGCCGCAGCGAAAAGGCCATCGCCACGCTGCTGCCGGAAGTGCAGCCATATGCGCGCGCGCTCGTGCACAAGGCCGCCGCGGTCGGCATCACGATCAAGGTCATCGACGGCACGCGCACCTGGGCCGAGCAGGACGCGCTGTACGCTCAGGGCCGCACGCGGCCCGGCGGAATCGTCACGAATGCGAAGGGCGGCGAGTCGAACCACAACTTCGGCATCGCCTTCGACATCGGCGTGTTCGAAGGCAGCCGCTACCTGGGCGACTCGCCCAAGTACAAGGCGGTCGGAACGCTCGGCATCGAACTGGGGCTGGAGTGGGGCGGTGACTGGAAGAGCCTGGTCGACCAGCCGCATTTCCAGCTGCGCCCGCGCTGGGCGCAGGAACTGACCGAACGCCAGATGCTGGCCGGCCTGCGCGCGCGCAGGGAGGCCAGCGAACCGTTGCTGGCCTGAAGGGGGAGCAACCATGGCCGATGCGATTGCTGCGTCGCTCTTTCCGACCCTCTACGTGCGCGGCCATGCCGCGACGATGGCCGAGATCGAGGACACCACCGCCGATCCGTACATGGGTTTCAACCGCGGCGCGACGCTGCTGCGCCAGGACGCGGACAAGCAGCCGGTGCGCTTCATCTTCGAGTCGCCGCTGTTGCGCCTGATCAAGGATCACGGCTACGAGGACGCGTTCCGCAACGGCGGCAGCAGTTACGAGCCGGGCGAGGCGCCGGCCCGTTCGATCTGGGTGTTCCGCTACTACGAGCGCGTGTCCGAGTCGCTCGGCAACGGCCAGCGCGTGCCGCTCGAGCAGTTCGCGGTCGACCTGCGCCGCTTCATCCTCGAGGTGCGCGAGGCGATCTGCGGCAACGACGCGGCGCAGCGCGCGGCGTTCAAGGTCTACCTCGTCGCGCATTCGATGGGCGGGCTGGTCTGCCGCTGCTACCTGCAGAACCTGTGTCGCCACGGCGCGCCGCACGCGACCGACAACGCGGCGCTCGAACTGGTGCCCGGCGGCGCCAACGCGTCACTGGTGGACAAGGTCTACACGTTCGGCACGCCGCACAACGGCATCGACCTGGCGGGCGTCAACGCGCCGAACCTCGGCGGCCTCGATGCGTTGCAGCTGGCCAACTTCAATCGCGACCGCATGCGCGAGTACCTGCGCCTGCCGAAGCAGGCCGCGGTGAACGATCTCGACGGTGCGTTCCCGCCGGAGCGCTTCTTCTGCTTCATCGGCTCGAACCACAAGGACTATGACGCGTTCTTCGGCATGTCCAGGCACGCGGCGGGACCAATGAGCGATGGCCTGGTGCTGATGGAGAACGCCTACGTGCAGGGCGCGCCGCGCGCGGTCGGTTTCCGCAGCCATTCCGGCCCGCAGGGCATCGTCAACTCCGAAGCGGGCTACCAGAACCTGCGCCGCTTCCTGTTCGGCCAATGGCGCATCACGGCCACGCTCGACGTCGACGCGCTGCCGCTGGCCAGGCCGGTGCAGGAGAAAAAGGACGCCGGCGCGCAGATCCGCGGTTCGTACTACTTCGACGTCGCGACCCAGGTCCGCGGTGCGGCGAACTATTACCTCAACGAGCGCCGCTACGGCCAGCAGTCCGCGGTGCTGAAGACCTACGACGAACTGACCAAGGACGGCCAGGCCTGTTCACCGGCTACCTGCTCGAACAGGCGCGCCGCGCGAACGACACCGCGCTGATGTTCTCGATCGACCTCGGCATCCGCGTGCCGGCGTTCGAGGTCGACCGCAAGTTCTGGTTCGACCAGCACTTCGAAGGCTGAACCTGCCCCTCCTGATCGGAGGCCAAGAAGCGATACTTGAGTCGCTACTTGGAGTTCAA
>JAACZU010000034.1 GCA_009996615.1 Rhodanobacteraceae bacterium
CCAGGCGGCCAGGCCGGCCAGGGCTGCGGTGCCGGTCGCAGACGCCGGCAACGGCGCCAGCGCGCCGGCCGCCGAAGGCGCGCTCGCCGACGCCCCGCGCAAGCGCCGTCGCCGCGGTGGCCGCGGCCGCAACAAGCGCCGCGAGGGCGAGGCCGTCGCCACGCCCGCGCAGAACGACGCCGCCGCGCCGCGCAGCGCCGAGCCGCGCAAGCCGCGCCGCGAACACCCGCGCAGCGTGCCGACCGAGCCGGTGACGACCCACGTGCCGGCGCAGCCGGCGCACCCGCCCAAGCCTGGCTTCTTCCGCCGTATCGGCCGCCTGCTCGGTCTGCACTGAGTCAGGCGTGATCCCGCTCGCGTTTGCGCGAGCGGACACGTCCCCGTCCGGAGCTGCGCCAGCAAAGCCTTCCCCTTCAAGGGGAGGGTTGGGTGGGGATGGTGTTCGGTTCTCGCGTTAGCGGCTCTGGGAGGACTGGGCCACATCCGTGCATCTTCCGCTCGCCTGACGGTGGGTGGATGGCTTCTCTTCGAGGGCAGTCTCCACGCCATCCCAGGATGCGCGTGCGCAGCTGCCGTCTCGCCTTCCGGAGCGTCGAGCGCAACATCGGCGGCTGCCGCCGGCGCCACGGACAGACCGTTCATCGCTTTGCTACCCTTGCGCGTCTTGAAAGGGCTGGGGTGCGGGCATGGCGGGGCGTTGGGCGGGGATCGATCACGGTCGCCGGGTCGAGACAGCGGCGGCGCTGGCCGGCCTGCTGCTGGCCGCGCTCGCGCTGTGGCTGCTCGTGCGCCTGGTGTTGTCGCTGTGGCCGCGCGACGACGCCGCGTTCGAGGTGCCGGCCGCCACCGCCGCATTCGCCGAGGCCGCCGCGCCGACGCCCTCTGTCGCCGGCTGGCACCTGTTCGGCCAGTCGCCGCGGCAAGGCGCCGTCGGTGGCTCGGCGCCGTCGACGACGCTGGCCCTGATCCTGCGCGGCACCGTCGCCGAGCGCGATCCGGCCGCCGGCCTCGCGCTGATCGCCGACGCCGGCAACGGCGAGCGCGCGTTCCGTGTCGGCGAGGAGGTCGCGCCCGGCGCGCGCCTGGTCGGCGTCTACCCCGATCGCATCGTGCTGCGCCATGACGGCGTCGAGGAAACCCTGACGCTGCCGCGCGAGCGCAACCTCGCGCCGGCCGAGATCGTGCGGCCGACGCCGGCGCGCGTGAGCAGCGCGACCAGCCCGGTCGCGCCCGCCGCACCGGCGACCGCCCAAGCGCCGACCGACTGGCAGCAGACCGTCGCGCGCCTGCGCCAGAATCCGGCCGAGCTCGCGCGGCGCGTGCAGGTGGTGCCGGTGCTCGACGGCGGCAAGCTGGCCGGCGTGCGCCTGTCGGCCGGCGCCGACGCGGCGCTGCTGAACCAGCTCGGCCTGCGCCCGGGCGACCTCGTCACCGCCGTCAACGGCGCGCCGGTCGATTCGCTCGCGCGCGGCCAGGAAATCATGGCCAGCCTCGCCGGCGCGCGCGCCGTGCGCGTGACCGTGCAACGCGATGGCCAACCGGTCGACCTCAGCGTCGGCCTCCCATGAACCGCGCCCGCCACAGGGGATTGTCCGCAATGCGTCGTGTCCTTCCGCCGTTCCTCGCCGGCTCGCTGCTGCTGCTCGCCGCCGCCACCGCGTCCGCGCAGGACGCCCCGGCGCCGGCCGCGCAGCCCGGCCACGCCAGCACCGCGGACGGCCGCCACACGCTGAACCTGAAGGACGCCGACATCCAGGCGCTGATCGCCACGGTCAGCGAGATCACCGGCAAGAACTTCATCGTCGGCCCGAACGTGCAGGGCAAGGTCACCGTGATCTCGGCCAAGCCGATGAAGCCGGACGAGATCTACGACGTGTTCCTGTCGGTGCTGCGCGTGCACGGCTTCGCCGCGGTGGCGTCCGGCAGCATGGTCAAGATCGTGCCGGAGGCGGTGGCGCAGCAGGACGGCGCGGTCGGCGTCGACGGCGTGCGCGCGCTGGCGGCCGACGAGCTGGTCACGCAGATCGTGCCGGTCAAGCACGTCTCGGCCGCCGAGCTGGTGCCGATCCTGCGCCCGCTGCTGCCGCAGGGCGGCCAGCTGATCGCGCACGCCGGCTCCAACGCACTGGTCGTGTCCGACCGCGCCGGCAACGTGCAGCGCCTGGTCAACATCATCCAGCGCATCGACACGGTGTCCGACGCACAGGTCGAGGTGATCCCGCTGGCGCACGCGAACGCGGCCGAGCTCGCGCGCACGCTGACCCTGCTCGCCGACGACAAGGGCGCGCAGGCCAACGGCGAGGCCGCGCGCGTGTTCGCCGACACGCGCACGAACTCGATCCTGCTGGCCGGCGCGAAGAACGGCCGGCTGAAGATGCGCGCGCTGCTGGCGCACCTGGACACGCCGGTCGGCAACGGCGGCGACACCCAGGTCGTTTACCTGCATTACGCCAACGCGAAGGAGCTGGTGCCGATCCTCGAAGGCGTCGCGCAGACGCTGTCGGGCAGCGTGCCGCCGAGCGCCAAGGGCGGCGAGAGCGCTGGCGCGAGCGGGTCGCCGGCCACGATCCAGGCGCACGTGGAGACCAATTCGCTCGTCATCAGCGCGCCGCCGGCGATCTTCCGCTCGCTCGCCGAGGTCGTGCGCCAGCTCGACATCCGCCGCAACCAGGTGCTGATCGAGGCGGTCATCGCGGAAGTCTCCGACCAGACCGCGAGCGAGCTCGGCGTGCAGTGGCAGGCGCCGCTCGGCAAGGGCAACCACGTCATCGGCGGCACCAACTTCAGCGGCACCACGCCGGGCAACAACATCCTCGCCGCCACGCAGAACCCGCTCGGCGTCGGCGCCGGCCTCAACCTCGGCTACGTCGACGGCACGGTCAGCATCGGCGGCCACGAGCTGTTCCGCCTCGGCGCGCTGGTCACCGCGCTGCGCGGCGACGGCAAGTCCAACATCCTGTCCACGCCCTCGGTGCTGACGCTGGACAACCAGGAGGCGCAGATCAAGGTCGCGCAGGAAGTGCCGTTCCTGACCGGCCAGTACACCACCGGCGCGCTCGGCGCCTCGACCACGACCAGCGGCGGCACCACCACCACGACCGGCATCACCAACCCGTTCCAGACGATCGAGCGCAAGGACGTGGGCCTCGTGCTGAAGGTCAAGCCGATGATCAACGTCGGCGACTCGGTGCGGCTGGACATCCACCAGGAAGTCTCGTCGATCGCGCCGTCGGTCAGCGGCGCGGTCGACCTGATCACCAACAAGCGCGAGCTGACCACCAGCGTGCTGGTCAAGGACGATTCGCTGCTCGTGCTCGGCGGCCTGATCGACAACCAGGTCAAGGACAACGTGCAGAAGGTGCCGGCGCTGGGCGAGATCCCGCTGCTCGGCAACCTGTTCCGCTACCGCACCAACAGCCGCACCAAGAGCGACCTGATGGTGTTCCTGCACCCGAAGATCCTGCGCGATCCGGCGACCGAGGCGGCGGTGTCGAGCGAGAAGTACAACTACATGCGCACCGAGCAGCTGCAGATGCGCCAGGAGGACTGGCCGGTCACGCCGCGCGCGCAGCGCCCGCTGCTGCCGGAGGTGCACGACTTCCTCGCCAGCCCGACGCTGGACGGCCAGCCGGACCTGACGCGACCGGAGCCGGTGCGACAGCCGCCGGCGCCGGAGGCGCGGCGGTGAGCGACGTCCGATGAAAACGTTCGACGTGCACTACGGCAGGCTCGTCAAGGGCATCACGGCGGTGACCGTCGTGCTGCTGCTCGGCGTCGTCGTGACCGGTGTGCTGCGTTACCGCGACGGCGCGCTCGAACCGCTGCTGATGATCGTGCTGCCGCCCGTGGTGCTGCTCGCCACGGCGCTGTTCACCGTGCGGCGCTACGAGATCGACGATGACGGCCTACACGTCGTGCGCCCGATCGGGCGGCTGCGGATCGCGCGCGCGGTCACATCCGTCGCCGTGGACGACGCGGCCGGCCGCCGCGCGGTCCGCACGTTCGGCAACGGCGGCCTGTTCTCGTTCAACGGCTGGTACTGGCTGCCGCCGTACGGCCGCTGCCGTTTTTGGGTCACCGACACGCGCCACGTGGTCGTGCTGCGCGGCGATCGCGGCTGCGCAGCCGTATCGCCGGCGCAGTGCGGCGCGTTCGTCGCCGCGGTGAAGCGGCGTTTTGGAGTAGCCGCATGAGCGCCGCGGTGCCAACCCGGCCGAGCTTCGGTTACGCGCGCCGCCACGGCGTCGCGCTGACCGGCTGGCGCGATGGCGGCGCCGACATCGCCTGCCGCGAAGGCGTGCGCCTGGACGTGCTGGCCGAATTGCGCCGCCACCTCGGCGCGCCGCTGCATTTCACGACGCTCGACGCGGCCGCGTTCGAGCGCCTGCTGCGCGAGCTGTACGAGCAGGGCGACGACGCGCGCGCGATGGTGTCCGACCTCGACGAGCGGCTCGACCTGAAGACGCTCGCCGACGAACTGCCGGAGCCGGACGACCTGCTCGAGAGCGACGACGACGCGCCGATCATCCGCCTGATCAACGCGCTCCTGACCGAGGCGGTCAAGGAAGGTGCGTCCGACATCCACATCGAACCGTACGAGAACCGCCTCGTCGTGCGCTTCCGCATCGACGGCGTGCTGCGCGAGGTGCTAGCGCCGCAGAAGGCGATCGCCAGCGCGGTGGTCAGCCGCATCAAGGTCATGGCCAGGCTCGACATCGCCGAGCGGCGCCTGCCGCAGGACGGTCGCATCGGCCTGCGCATCGCCGGACGCCCGGTCGACGTGCGCGTGTCGACGATCCCGGCCGGGCGCGGCGAACGCGTCGTGCTGCGTCTGCTCGACAAGCAGGCCGGCAAGCTCGATCTCGTGCAGCTCGGCCTCGACGATGCCGTGCGCGCGCGGCTGGAAGACCTGATCGCGCGCCCGCACGGCATCCTGCTCGTGACCGGTCCGACCGGCTCGGGCAAGACCACCACGCTGTATGGCGCGCTGCTCAAGCTCAACGATTCGTCGCGCAACCTGATGACGGTCGAGGATCCGATCGAGTACTACATCGACGGCGTCGGCCAGACCCAGGTCAACACGCGCGTCGACATGACCTTCGCGCGCGGCCTGCGCGCGATCCTGCGCCAGGACCCGGACGTGGTCATGGTCGGCGAGATCCGCGACCTCGAGACCGCCGAGATCGCCGTGCAGGCCTCGCTGACCGGCCATCTCGTGCTGTCGACGCTGCACACGAATTCCGCCGTCGGCGCGGTCACGCGCCTGCGCGACATGGGCGTGGAGCCGTTCCTGCTCTCCTCGAGCCTGATCGGCGTGCTCGCGCAGCGCCTCGTGCGCGTGCTCGACCCGGCCACGCGCGAGGCGTACCAGGCCACGCCGGCGGAACTGGCCGCGTTCGGCCAGCCGCCCGACGCGCACGTCACGCTGTACCGTCCGCGCAGCGACGTCGCCGCGCGCGGCCGCGAAGCCGGCTACAAGGGCCGCACCGGCCTGTACGAACTCGTCGCGATCGACGAGCCGCTGCGCCGCCTGATCCACGACGGCGCCGCCGAGGCCGAACTCGAACGCCACGCCCGCACGCGCTCGCCCTCGATCCTCGCCGACGGCTGGCGCAAGTGCCTGGCCGGCATCACCTCGACCGAGGAAGTGCTGCGGGTGACGCGGGAGGAGTAGGCGGGCAAGTGCCGTCGTGGGGGGGGACTTCAGTCCCGATGCCGTTTTCCGGGCCTGAAGGAAGGCATCGCGGCTGAAGCCGCTCCCACAAAGGCATGCCCCGCCGCCAAGGACGCTCGGTGGCATCGTTCAGTTGGCCATCAACCGAGCGCGGTCGGTGTCCAGGCGCCCCGGTTTGCTGTCGTCGACCAAGCCCTGCCAGGCTAGATACTGCGGCGCCCACTGGACCTGATCGTGGTAGCGACTCGCACCTTCCGGCCGATGGATTACACCGGTCCGACTGGATTTGATCCCTTGCGCCCTGCCTGCAAATGTCATACGTTTATGACAAATTGCATGGGTCCAGTATCGCCATGACCACCTCCGAAATCCGCATCAACGCCCGCCTGACCGGCGAGGACGCGCGCCGCTTCCGCGAACTGCAGAAGCGCGAGGGCCTGTCAGCGTCCGATCTGTTGCGCGACGCGCTGCGCGAGTACCACGCGGCGCATGCGCGGCCGCGCGTGGACGTGGCGAAGCTGCTTGCGGGTTTCGTCGGCGCCGGCGAGGGGCCGACCGACTTGTCCACGCATTACAAGGACTACCTGACCGACGCGCTCGAGACCAAGCTGCCGCTGCGCGTGCAGGACGGCGACAAGGCATGATCCTCGCCGACAGCGGTTTCTGGATCGCGCTCGGCAACCGGCGCGATCGGCATCACGCTGCGGCATGCGCCGCGCTGCAGCGTTACGGATCCGAGGGCTTCGTCAGCACCTGGCCGGTGCTGACCGAGGTCACGCACCTGCTGGCGGCGCGCGTCAGCGGCGCGCAGGCGATCGCGTTCGTCGATGGCATCGCGCGTGGCGCCTGCGAAATCCCCGATCCACCGGCTGATGCGCTGGCGCGCGCGCGTGTGCTTATGCACCGCTACCGCGACTTGCCGATGGACTTGGCCGATGCCTCGCTGGTGATCCTCGCCGAGGATCTCGAGGAAGGGCGCATCCTGTCGACCGACCAGCGCGACTTCGAAGGCTATCGCTGGAAGAATACGCGGCCCTTCAACAACGTGCTGTTGTAGAAGGATGTTGTTGAAGAGTGCGGCCAGGGATGGCCGCGTTGGATTCCGCACATGCGCTCCTTTTCACGTCTGGTGCGGAATTTCCTTGCGCAGCGTTCAGGGATGAACGCAAAGGAGAACTGACTGATGCCCGCCTTCGCGTACCAGGCGCTCGACGCCAGCGGCAAGACCCAGCGCGGCGTGCTGCAGGGCGACACCGCGCGCGCGGTGCGCGGGACCTTGCGCGAGCGCGGGCTGAATCCGCTCAGCGTGGAGGAGGTGCGCGAGGGCGCGCAGCGTGCGACGCCATTCGCGCGGCGCGGCCTGGGCGGCGCCGAGCTGGCGCTGCTGACGCGCCAGCTGGCCACGCTGATCGGCGCCGGCCTGCCGGTCGAGGAGGCGCTCGGCGCGCTCGGCGAGCAGGCCGAGAGCGGGCGCCAGCGCGCGCTGACGGTCGCGCTGCGCGCGCGCGTGATGGAGGGCGCGAGCCTGGCGCAGGCGCTGGCCGAGTTCCCCGAGACTTTCCCGGACATCTTCCGCGCCAGCGTCGCCGCCGGCGAGCAGTCCGGCCGGCTCGACGGCGTGCTGGAGAAGCTCGCCGACTACGCCGAGGCGCGCGATGCGCTGAAGCAAAAGGTGCTCGCCGCGCTGGCCTATCCGCTGCTGCTGAGCCTGGTCGCGGTGGCGGTCGTGGCCGGCCTGCTGACCTGGGTCGTGCCGCAGATCGTGGGCGTGTTCCAGAACCTGCACCAGACCCTGCCGCTGGCCACGCGGGTGCTGATCGGTCTGTCGGATTTCCTGCGCGGCTGGGGCTGGTTGCTATTGCTCGCGCTGCTCGCCGCGGTCGCCGCGGGCCACCTCGCGCTGCGTGGCGAAGCGATGCGCGCGCGCTGGCATGGCCTGCTGCTGCGCCTGCCGCTGGTCGGGCGCCTAGTGCGCGCGGCCGAGACCGCGCGTGCGACGCGCACGCTGGCGCTGCTCGCCGGCAGCGCGGTGCCGCTGCTCGATGCGCTCGGCATCGCTGCGCAGGTGGTGGCGAACCGGCCGATGCGCGCGGCGCTGCGCCAAGCCGCGGCGAAGGTGCGCGAGGGCAGCGCGTTCGCGCGCGCGCTCGGCGAGAGCGGCCACTTCCCGCCGGTCGCGCTGCGACTGATCGCCAGCGGCGAGCGCTCCGGCGAACTGCCGCGCATGCTCGAGGAGGCCGCCGCGCAGCAGCAGCGCGAACTCGACCGCTGGTTGACCGCGCTGACCGCCGTGCTCGGCCCCGCCGTGATCCTCGCCGTCGGTGCGATCGTGCTGTTCATCGTGCTGGCGATCCTGCTGCCGATCTTCAACCTCAATCAGATGGTGAAGTAGCCGGGAAGCCGGGATTGGGGATTCGGGATTGGGGATTGGGGATTGGGTAAAGCGCCTCGCGCGATGGCGAGCCCAGTCACAAGTCCGCCTTGCTTCCGCTCCCATGCGTGAGGCAGCCTCTACAATCGGCGCGACCCGCGGTGCCGAATCCCCATTCCAGAATCCCCCATCCCGGCTTTTCAATGCTCCGCTTCGACAACGTCAGCAAGCGCTACCAGACCGGCCTCGATGCGCTGGCGGAGGTCAGCTTCGAGATCGAGGCCGGCGAGATGGTGTTCGTGACCGGGCATTCGGGCGCCGGCAAGAGCACGCTGCTGAAGCTGGTCGGGCTGGCCGAGCGGCCGACGCGCGGCGTGATCACGGTCAACCATGTCGAACTGTCGCGCGTGCGCGGCGGCGGCATCCCGCAGTTGCGGCGCGGCATCGGCATGGTGTTCCAGGATCATCGCCTGCTGCTGGACCGCAGCGTGTTCGACAACGTCGCGCTGCCGCTGCTGATCGCCGGCTCGCCGCGCGAGGAAACCGCCAAGCGCGTGCGCGCGGCGCTGGACAAGGTCGGCCTGCTCGCGCGCGAGAAGGCGGCGCCGCAGACGCTGTCGACCGGCGAGCAGCAGCGCGTCGGCATCGCGCGCGCGATTGTCGCCAAGCCGCCGCTGATCATCGCCGACGAGCCGACCGGCAACCTCGACCCGCAACTGTCGATCGAGATCATGAACCTGTTCGCCGAGTTCGGTGAACATGGCACGACCGTGCTGGTCGCCAGCCACGACCTGTTCCTGCTCAAGCGCATGAACAAGCGCGTGCTGGTGCTCGACCACGGCCGCCTGATCGACGACTTCCGGCCGCAGGCGCAGGCCTCGTGAGCCGCCAGGCCGAACGCACCGCGCGCCCGCCGGCGCCGCCACCCCCGCCGCGGCCGGCCGCGCCGCGGCGCGCACGCACGCCATGGCGCGCGCGCACGGCGGCATGGCGCGACCAGCATTTCTACGGCTTCTTCTCCAGCCTCGGCCGCCTTGCCGCGCGGCCATGGGCGACCGCGCTGACCGTGTTCGTGCTCGGCTTCGCGCTGGCGTTGCCGCTGCTGTTCTTCCTCGCCTTCGACAACGCGCGCAGCCTGTCCGCCGGCCTGCGCGAGGCGCGCGAGGTGACCGTGTTCCTGCAGCCGGCGCAGGACGTGCGCGCCGCCGCCGCGCTGGCCGACGAGCTGCGTGCGCGCGCCGACGTGCTCGCGGTGCAGCTGCGCACGCCCGAGCAGGGCCTGGCCGAGTTCCGCCAGCTGTCCGGGTTCGGCGACGCGCTCGATGCGCTGGACGGCAATCCGCTGCCGAGCGTGCTGGTGATCACGCCGCGCATCGAGGCCGATGCGGACCAGCCGGCGTTGCTGGCGGCGCTGCAGGCCGATGCGCGCATCGACCTGGTGCAATACGACGCGGCGTGGCGGCGCAAGCTGTCGGGTATCCTAGGTTTCGGCGAGCGCGTAGTCGTCGTGTTCGCCGCCTTGCTCGCGTTGGCGACCCTGCTGGTGATCGGCAATACGGTACGCATGGACATCCAGGGGCGACGTGAGGAGATTGCGGTGATGCAGTTGATCGGGGCCAGCAACGGGTTCGTGCGCCGGCCGTTCCTCTATGCCGGCATCTGGTACGGCCTGCTCGGCAGCACGCTGGCACTGCTGATCGTCGCGCTGGCCGAACTCGCGCTGGCCGGGCCGATCGAGCGCCTGCAGGCCAGCTACGGCGCGCGCTTCGCGTTGCACGGACTCGATCCGTGGGCGGCGCTGGCGGTGGCCGGCGGCGCGGCGCTGCTCGGCTGGCTCGGTGCGTACGCCGTGACCACGCGCCATCTCGCGGCCGGGCGGCCACGCGCATGAGCGCCGAGATCGTGCTGACCCGCCACATCTCCAGCGACGCGCCGCGCGTGCTCGTCGTCGATGGTTCGCGCGTCGTGCGCCAGCTGATCGAGCGCGTGCTCAAGGCCGAGCTGCCGAACTGCGTCGTGATCGGCTGCGGCAGCGGCGCCGAGGCGCGCGCAGCGCTGGCCGAGGGCGTGATCGACCTCGTCACGACCGCGCTGCGCCTGCCGGACATGGACGGCCTCGAGCTCGCGCGGCTCGTGCGCGATGGCGCCAGCCAGGCCTACATCCCGATCGTGGTCGTGTCCGGCGACGTGCAGGAGCGACTGGTCGCGCGCACGCTGTCCTCCGACGTCACCGACTATTTCGACAAGTCGCTCGGCTTCGACGCGCTGGCGGCGTTCATCCGTGGCTACGTGCGCCCGACCGAAACGGTCAGCGGCGAGGTGCTGTACGTCGAGGACAGCCGCGTCGTCGCGCTGGCGACGCGGCGCATGATCGAAAAGGTCGGTTTCACGGTCGCGCACGTGGTCAGCGTCGAATCCGCGCTGGAGCTGCTCGAAGCCGCGCGCGCCGAGGGCCGCGCGCCGGGCGCGGACCTGGTGCTGACCGACGTCAACCTGAAGGGCGAACTGGCCGGCGGTGATCTGCTCGAGCGCATCCGCAACCACTTCGGCTACGCCAAGGGCGAGCTGCCGGTGCTGGTCATGACCGGCGACGACAACCCCGCCAGCCAGGCCGCTCTGCTGCGCGCCGGCGCCAACGACCTCGTGCACAAGCCGGTCGAGGAACGCCTGCTGATCAACAAGCTGCAGTTCCAGCTGCGCGTGGCGCGCCGCCTGCGCGAGCAGGCCGGCACGCCGGCATGAGCGAGGACCGCGTCCGGCTGGAGGCGTCGTGGAAGGCGCACGTCGGCGCGCAGTTCGAGCGCCCGCAGATGCAGGCGCTGGCCGAGTTCCTGCGCGCCGAGAAGCGCGCCGGCAAGGTCATCTTTCCGCCCGGGCCGCGCATCTTCGCCGCGCTCGACGCGACGCCGTTCGACGCGGTCAAGGTCGTCATCCTCGGCCAGGATCCGTACCACGGCCTCGGCCAGGCGCACGGCCTGTGCTTCTCGGTGCTGCCGGGCGTACCGGTGCCGCCGTCGCTGGACAACATCTTCAAGGAGATCGCGCGCGACCTCGGCCTGCCGCGCCCGGACCACGGCTGCCTGCTGCCGTGGGCGCGCCAGGGCGTGCTGTTGCTGAACGCGGTGCTGACGGTCGAGCAGGGCCGCGCCGGCTCGCATCAGGGCAAGGGCTGGGAGGGTTTCACCGACGCCTGCGTCGATGCGCTCAACCGCGAGCGCGAGGGCCTGGTGTTCCTGCTCTGGGGCAGCTACGCGCAGGCCAAGGGCAAGCTGATCGACCGCCGCCGTCACCTCGTGCTGCAGGCGCCGCACCCCTCGCCGCTGTCGGCGCACCGCGGCTTCATCGGCTGCGGCCATTTCTCGCGCGCGAACGAGTACCTGCGCGACCGCGGCAAGAACCCGATCGACTGGCGCCTGCCGCCGCGGGCGGAGTTGATCGTCGATTGAGGCTCGGGCGGTACACGCTGTGTACCGCGGCGCTGGCCGTGATCCTGAACGGCAGCCGATGCCGGCGTTGAACGGAACGCGGCGTTCGCCGGGGCGAACGCCCAATTAACGTACTTTCGAGTACAATAAGCCCGTCGCGAAACCCGCCCTTGGCGGGCCCCCGAATGGCGGCGGGAACTCCCGCCCGCTTTAGCACTCCAAGGGTGTGAGTGCTAAAGTCGCGCCAGACTTGAGGAGTCCAGACGAATGAGCAATACCTTGGTAGCCAGCAATTTCCCGGTGCCGAGCGCGGTCGGAAGCCTCGATGCATATGTGAGTGCGGTTCATCAGATTCCAATGCTGAGCCAGGACGAGGAGCAGGAACTGGCGCACCGCTTCATCGACCACAACGACCTCGACGCGGCCAAGCAGATGGTGCTGTCGCACCTGCGCTTCGTCGTGCACGTCGCGCGCGGCTACTCCGGCTACGGCCTGCAGATCGGCGACCTGATCCAGGAAGGCAACATCGGCCTGATGAAGGCGGTCAAGCGCTTCGACCCGGACCACGGCGTGCGCCTGGTGTCGTTCGCGGTGCACTGGATCCGCGCCGAGATGCACGAGTTCATCCTGCGCAACTGGCGCATCGTCAAGGTCGCCACGACCAAGGCGCAGCGCAAGCTGTTCTTCAACCTGCGCAAGTCGAAGAAGCGCCTGGGCTGGATGAACGCGGAGGAAGTCGACACCGTCGCGCGCGAGCTCGGCGTGCCGGCCGCGACCGTGATGGAGATGGAGGCGCGCCTGAACGGCCGCGACGTCGCGTTCGACGCGCCGGTCGACGCCGACGAGGACGAGCGTCCGTCGCCGGCCGCGTTCCTGATCGACCATGCGGCCGACCCGTACAGCGCGGTCGAGGCCGAGTCGGAGGAAGAGTCGAGCCTCGACACGCTGCAGCGCGGCTTGGTCAAGCTCGACGAGCGTTCGCGCGCGATCATCCAGCGCCGCTGGCTGCAGGACGGCGAGAAGGCCACCCTGCAGGAACTGGCCGACGAATACGGCGTCTCCGCCGAGCGCATCCGCCAGATCGAGGCGAACGCGATGAAGAAGATGCGCGCGCTGTTCGTGGCTTGAGAGCCGGGATTGGGGATTGGGGATTCGCGAAAGCCCGCCCACCCTCCGTGATGTGTCAGACGGCCCCACGAGGGGCCGTTTGCGTGAACAGCCGGGATTGGGGATTCGGGATTCGGGATTCGAGAAAGCCCAGCCTGCTACTCCGGTAGTGAGTCAGCGGCTTCAGCCGCGATTTCCCCGTGATGTTTGGATCAAACGGCCCCGCGAGGGCCGTTTGCGTTTCCGAAAGCACGCAACGGGTGCGCGGCAAAGGCATCGCGGCTCAAGTCGCCCGCACGGGGCGGGCAGGCGCAGCACGCCTGCTCTAACCGAATCCCCAATCCCGAATCCCCAATCCCGGCCCCGGCAAAGGCATCGCGGCTTCCGCCGCTCCCACGACAGCAGGCGCAGCGCGGTCGCTCTACCGAATCCCCAATCCCGAATCCCCAATCCCGGCCCCGGCCAAGGCATCGCGGCTTTCGCCGCTCCCACGACAGCAGGCGCAGCGCGGTCGCTCTACCGAATCCCCAATCCCGAATCCCCAATCCCGGCCCCGGCCAAGGCATCGCGGCTTTCGCCGCTCCCACGACAGCAGGCGCAGCGCGGTCGCTCTACCGAATCCCCAATCCCCATTCTCCAATCCCCGCCTCAATACATATCCACCGGATCGACGTCGATCGACCAGCGCACGCGGCGCTCGTCGGGCAGCGCGCGCACGCGCGCCAGCCAGTCCGGCAGGAATGCCTGCAAGGCCGGGCGTGCGGCGGCCTCGACCAGCACCTGGCCGCGGTAGGCGCCGGCGCGGCGCGGCATAGGCGCGGCCAGCGGGCCGTGCGCGATGACGCGCGGGTCGGCGGCGGCCTGCGTGGCGGCGGCGAGGAAGCGGTCGAGCAGCGCCGGCTCGGCCGCCTCGGCGCGCAGCAGCGCGAACTGCGCGAACGGCGGCAGGCCGGCGGCGCGGCGCTCGTCGAGCAGGCGCGCGGCGAGCGCGGCGTAGCCGTGTTCGAGCAGCACACCCAGCAGCGGATGGTCCGGCGCGTTGGTCTGCAGGATCACCGTGCCGGGCCGCTGCGCGCGGCCGGCGCGGCCGGCGACCTGCACGATCAGCTGGCCGAGCCGTTCGCTGGCGCGGAAGTCGACGCTGTACAAGCCCTCGTCGACGCCGACCACCACGACCAGGGTCAGGTGCGGCAGGTCGTGGCCCTTGGCCAGCATCTGCGTGCCGACGAGGATGCGCGCGCCGGCGTCGGGCAGGCTGTCGAACAGCGCATCGCGCATGCGCCGGCCGCGCGTGGTGTCGCGGTCGACGCGCACGATCGGCACGTCCGGAAAGCGCGCGGCGAGCGCGTCCTCGAGCCGCTCGGTGCCCTCGCCGACCGGGTGCAGCGCGAGTCCGCCGCAGGCCGGGCAGGCGCGCGGCACGGCCTGCTCGAAGCCGCAGTGGTGGCAGCGCAGGCGGCCGTCGCGGCGGTGCAGCGTCAGCGCACGCTCGCAGGCCGGGCATTGCGCGCTCCAGCGGCAGTCGTGGCACAGCAGCACCGGCGCGTAGCCGCGGCGGTTGCGGAACACCAGCGCCTGCTCGCCGCGCGCGAGGCAGGCCGCGATCGCCTCCAGCGTCGGCGCAGCCAGGCCGTGATCGAGGCGCTGGTGGCGCAGGTCGACCACGCGCAGCGCCGGCGGCTGCGCGAGGCCGGCGCGGTAACGCAGGCGCAGATGCCGGTAGCGGCCGGCGGCGACGTTGGCCAGGCTCTCCAGCGACGGCGTGGCCGAGCCGAGCACGACCGGCACGCCGAGCGCCTTGGCGCGCACCAGCGCAAGGTCGCGCGCGTGGTAGCGGAAGCCGTCCTGCTGCTTGTAGGAGGTGTCGTGCTCCTCGTCGACGATGACCACGCCCGGCCGCGCCAGCGGCACCAGGATCGCCGAGCGCGTGCCGAGCACGACCGGCGCCTCGCCGCGCGCCGCGGCGAGCCAGGCGCGCGCGCGCTCGCCTTCGGCCAGGCCCGAATGCAGCGCGGCGATCGGCACGCCGAGGCCGGCACGGAAGCGCGCCAGCGCTTGCGGCGTCAGCGCGATCTCCGGCACCAGCACCAGCGCCTGGCGGCCGCGCGCAAGGCAGGCGCGGATGATCTCCAGGTACACCTCGGTCTTGCCGCTGCCGGTGACGCCGTCGAGCAGGAACGCGGCGAAGCCGTCAGCGGCGATCACCGCATCGGCAGCGGCGCGCTGCTCGTCGTTGAGCGGCCGGGAGCGCGGTGCGGCCGCGGCCACCGGCGGCGCGTCGAGGCGGATGCGCTCGACCCAGCCGCGCGCGAGCGCGTTGCGCAGCGGCGCGGCGAAGCCGGCCAGGCCTTCGGCCGCGACCGGACCGGCGGCGAGCGCATCGAGCAGCGCGTCCAGGCGCGGCGCGCGCCG
>JAACZU010000035.1 GCA_009996615.1 Rhodanobacteraceae bacterium
CGCGCATCGTGCGCGCGCCCCTGCGGGCTGATCCGTCCGGCGCCCACCGCCGCTGTACGGGGCCCGCTCCTGCGCGCAGAAGCTCGAGCAAAGCCAAAGCCGCTCCTGCGCGGCGCCGTCTCGGCAACTGAGACGGCCGGCTGTCACAATCGCGGCTCCGTTCGCCTCGCCCGGAACCGCACGTGCACGATCCCGCTTCCTTCCTCCTGCCGCTGCTCTCGGCGCTGGCCGGCCTGTTGGCCGGCGGCCTGCTGCTTTTCCACCTCTCGCGGCGCTGGCTCGCCGATGCGCACGCGGCCGGCCGGGCCAGCCGTGATGCCGAGGTGGCGACGCTGGCCGAACAGCGCGATGCCGCCGATGAACGCGCCGACGCGCTCGCCGTCCGCCTCGAACGCTGCGAGCGCGACGCCGCCGTCGCGGCGCAGAACCTGCGCACGCTGTCGGCGCAGGCCGCCGCGCAGCAGGCGCAGGCCGAGCGGCTCGGCCACGAGCTGGCCGACGCGCAGCGCGCGCGCGACAACGCGCAGGCGCACCTGGTCGAGCTGACCCGCCGCCACGCCGCGCTCGAGGCCGGCGCGCAAGCGCAGGCGCAGGCCGCGGCCGAGAAGCTGCAACTGCTCGAACAGGCCGAGCAGCGCCTGCGCGAATCGTTCCAGAACCTCGCCAACCGCATCCTCGAGGACAAGGCCGAGCGCTTCCGCGAGCAGAGCGCGCAGCAGCTCGGCGGCCTGCTCGATCCGCTCAAGGTCCAGCTCAAGGAGTTCCGCGAGACGGTCAGCCAGACCCACGCCAGCGAGCAGCGCGAGCGCGGCATGCTGGCGCAGGAGATCCAGACGCTCAAGCAGCTCAACCAGCGCATCAGCGAGGACGCGATCAACCTGACCCGCGCGCTGAAGGGCGACACGCGCTCGCAGGGCGCCTGGGGCGAGCTCGTGCTCGAGCGCGTGCTGGAATCGTCCGGCCTGCAGGCCGGGCGCGAGTACACGACGCAGGCGAGCTTTTCCGATGGCGACGGCAGCCGCCAGCGCCCCGACGTGATCGTGCACCTGCCCGACGACAAGGACATCGTGATCGACGCGAAGGTGTCGCTGGTCGCCTACGAGCGCTTCGTCGCCGCCGTCGACGACGGCGAGCGCGCGGCCGCGTTGGCCGAGCACGTCGCCTCGCTGCGCCGGCACATCGATGGCCTGTCCGGCAAGGATTACCGCGGCCTCGCCGGCCTGCGCACGCTCGATTTCGTGCTGCTGTTCGTGCCGGTCGAAGCGGCCTTCATCGAGGCCGTGCGCGCCGACGAGCGGCTGTACGCGCACGCGCTCGGCAAGAACATCTCGCTGGTCAGCCCGAGCACGCTGCTGGCCACGCTGCGCACGGTCGCGCACCTGTGGCGGATCGAACGCCGCAACGCCAAGGCCGACGAGATCGCACGCCGCGCCGCGCAACTGCACGACAACTTCGCGCTGCTGGTCGACGAACTCGAAGCGATCGGCGGTGCGCTCGACAAGGCCCAGCGCGCGCATGCAGGCGCCTTGCGCCGCCTGACCGAAGGCGGCAAGGGCAGCGTGCTGCTGCAGGTGCAGAGCCTGACCGAGATCGCCGCGGTGAAGAAGCAGCTGCCGGCGGCGCTGCTGAACGCGGCCGGCGCCGTCGAGGGCGACGAGGCAGGCGAGGGCAGGGCGGTGGTGGCGCCGTAGGCGCCGCCATGCGCCTCCTCGTGGTGCCGCGAGGTGGTCGTGGGAGGGACTTCAGTCCCGATCTTTGCGTCGATGGAAGGAAAGCATCGCGGCTGAAGCCGCTCCTACCAAAAAAGGCGCCGCATTGCTCCTGTGGGAGCGCCGGCAGGCGCGATGCGTTTGGAGATGCGCCGCAGAAGCGGGATCCTGGCCTTGCCGGGATCATGACCAACAGGCAGCGCCGTGCTCAGCCACCGACCACGGCCAGCACCGCGTGCGTGCCGCCATCGCGCTGCAGCGGCATGCGCGCGCCGGCCTGCTCGACGCCGTCTAGCCACACGCGCAGCGTGTCGGCCGCGCCCTCGCGCCGGACGGTGATCTCGTACCGCGTCGCACCGAAGCGGTAGGTCAGCGTGCAGGACGGCCACGCCGCCGGCAGGCGCGGGCGCAGCACGAGCGCGTCGCCGTCGCGGTGCAGGCCGAGCAGGGTCTCGACGATCAGGCGGTACATCCAGCCGGCCGAGCCGGTGTACCAGGTCCAGCCGCCACGGCCGGTGTGCGGGGCGACGGCGAGCACGTCGGCGGCGGCGACGTAGGGTTCGACCATCCACGTCGCGATCGCCGCCGCCGAGTCGCCGTGGCGGGCCGGGTTGATCATGTCGAACAGTTGCCAGGCGCGTTCGGTGCGCCCGGCTTCGGCGAACGCCATCACCGCCCAGATCGCCGCATGCGTGTACTGGCCGCCGTTCTCGCGCACGCCCGGCACGTAGCCGCGGATGTAGCCGGGGTCGTGGTCGGGCTGGTCGAACGGCGGTTTCAGCAGCGCGATCAGGCGCGCGTCGGCGTCGACCAGCTGCGCATCGAGCGCATCGAGCGCGGCGGCGCAGCGCGCCGGTTCGCCGGCGCCGGACAGCGTGGCCCAGCTCTGCGCGATCGAATCGATGCGGCATTCGCGCGCGTCCGCCGTGCCGAGCGGCGTGCCGTCGTCGAAGTACGCGCGGCGGTACCAGGCGCCGTCCCAGCCATGCGCATCGAGCGCGGCCTTCAGGCGCGCCGCCTCGTCGCGGCAGCGCGCGGCGAACGCCACGTCGCCGCGGCGCGCGGCAACCGCGGCGAAGCCGACCAGCACGTCGTAGAGGAAGAAGCCGAGCCAGATGCTCTCGCCCTTGCCGTCGCGGCCGACGTTGTCCATGCCGTCGTTCCAGTCGCCGCTGCCGATCAGCGGCAGGCCGTGCGCGCCCATGCGCAGGCCGTGCTCGATCGCACGCACGCAGTGCGCGTAGAGGTCGGCGCTGTCGGCCGCGCGCATCGGCAGGTCGTAGTAGGACTCCTCGCCCGGGTTCAGCGCGCGGCCGTCGAGGAAGCCGGCGACTTCGTCGAGCACGCCCCAGTCCGCGCTCGCCTGCAGGTAGCGCACGGTCGCGTATGGCAGCCACAGGTAGTCGTCCGAGCAGCGCGTGCGCACGCCGCGGCCGGCCGGCGGATGCCACCAGTGCTGCACGTCGCCCTCGCGGAACTGGCGCGAGGCGCACAGCAGCACCTGCGCGCGCAGCAGTTCGGGCGCGGCGTGCACGAGTGCCATCGCGTCCTGCAGCTGGTCGCGGAAGCCGAACGCGCCGCCGGACTGGTAGAAGCCGCTGCGGCCCCACAGCCGGCAGCCGATCACCTGGTACAGCAGCCAGCCGTTGGCGAGCGCGTCGAGCGCCGGATCGGGCGTGGCGACGACGACCGCGCCGAGCAGTTCGTTCCAGCGCGCGGTGGCGGCCTCGAACGAGGCCCGGGTCGAGCCGGACTGGCGGAAGCGGCGGATCGTCGCGGTCGCCTCGCCGCGGTCGCGGCCGGCGCCGAGGCGGAAGCGCAGCGTGCGCGACTCGCCGTCGGCGAGTTCGAACGCGACGTGCAGCGCGCCGCACGGATCCAGCCGCGCGCCGACGCGGCCGCTGAGCCCGGTGCGCTCGAGCGCGGCCGGTGCGCGCAGGGTGCCGTTGCGGCCGATGAACTCGCTGCGGTCGCCGGTCAGCGTGCGCTGCGCGTCGTCGACGTCGAAGAACGCGACCAGCTCCGGGAACTCCGGGTTGTAGGCGTTGCGCGCGAGCAGCGCGCCGCTGGCGTCGATCTCGGTCACCACGTGCATCGCGGTTTTTGCCGGCAGGTCGCCGAGCACCCATTCGACGTAGCCGCTGGCCGACAGCCGGCGCGCGCGGCCGGAGTCGTTGCGCAGGCGCAGCGTGAAGAACTTGACCGGCGCCTGCGCGTCGACGTGGATGCGCAGCTCGCTGGCGATGCCGTCCTCGATCGTGGTGAACACGCTGTAGCCGAAGCCGTGGCGCGTCAGGTAGCGCGCCGCGCCCGGCGCCGGCGCGGGCGTCGGCGACCAGTAGTGGCCGGTTTCCTCGTCGCGCAGGTAGAACGCCTCGGTGGCCGGATCGCCGACCGGGTCGTCGCTCCACGGCGTCAGGCGGTACTCGTGCGCGTTCAGGAACCAGCTGTAGCCGGCGCCGCGCTCGGACACGATGCAGCCGAAGTCCGGGTTCGCGATCACGTTGACCCACGGCGCCGGCGTGGCCTGCGCGGCATCGGTCGCGATCACGTATTCGCGCGCGTCCGGCGCGAAGCCGCCGAGGCCGTTGCCGAGCAGGCGCGGCGGCAGCGCGGGCTGGCGCGGCGGGCCCGGCTCGAACGCGCGCGTGGGCAGCAGGCGCGGCATCGTCTCGGTGACCTCGCGCGCGCGCAACTGGTCGATCAGCGGGCCGGCGTCGTCGGCCAGCACGACGCGCGCGACCGCCTGCATCAGCACGCGGTCCTCGTGGCTGATCGGTTCCAGCGCGCGCACGAAGATGCCGCCGGGGCGGTCGATCACGCCGGCATCGACGCTGGCGGCGATGACGCCGAGGATCTCGTCGTGCAGGTTCTGGCGGTAGCTGCCGCTCTCGGCGTTCCAGATCAGCAGGTCGAAGGCCAGGCCCTTGAGCCGGCAGTACGCATGCGCCAGCACGAGCTGGCGCACGATGTCGATGCGCGCCTTGTCGGACACCTGCAGCAGCACGATCGGCAGGTCGCCGGAGATCGCGTACGCCCATAGCCCCGACTGGCCGCGCCGGTTGCTGGCGATGACCGCCGCCGGCGCGCGCTTGGCCGGGTCGACGTAGACCACCGCCTCGGCCAGGCGCGCGTAGGTCTGCGCATCGGACTCGCTGACGTTGATCTGGCCGAGCACGACGCGGCTGTGCGTCCAGACCAGGTCGAGCACGCGGTCGGCGATGTGGCGGTCGTGGTACTTGTCGACCAGCGCCAGGCACGCCTCGCGCTCGTCCGCGACGCCGGTGACGAGGTCGAGGCAGGCGGTCTGCTCGGGTTGCAGCGTGAAGCGGTGGCGGATCGCGACGACCGGGTCGAGCACCGAGCCGGCCGTGTCCGACAGCGCGCCGGCCTGGCGCAGCGCGAGCGGGTCGGCGGGGCTGCCGCCGCGGCCGAGGAAGCGCAGGCGGTCGCTCTCGAAGCTCAGCTGCGTGCTGTCGGCGTCGTGCAGCGCGAGCAGGTGGAACATCCACGGCTGCGCCTCGTGTGCCGCGCGCGGGCGGCGCGTGCAGAGGATCGCGTCGCGCGCGCGCAGCAGTTCGGTCTGCACGAACAGGTTGCTGAAGGCCGGATGCAGATCGTCGGCCACCGCCGGCGCCAGCACCACCTCGGCATAGGTCGTGACCTCGAGCCGGCACGCGGTGCGGCCGCGGTTGGTGACGAAGGTGCGGCGCAGCTCGATGTCGTCCTCCGGCGACACGACGATCTCGGTGTGCGTGTCGATCATGCCGCGATGGCGGCGGAACTCGACGCGCGCCTCGGTGAACACCGCCTCGTAGCCGTCGCTGCGCGCCAGCGTCGGCTGCAGCGTGGTCGACCAGGCATCGCCGCCGTCGACGTCGCGCAGGTAGGTGAACATGCCCCACGGATCGCGCGTGTCGTCCTCGCGCCAGCGCGTCAGCGCGAGGTCGCGCCAGCGGCTGTAGCCGCCGCCGGCGGCGGTCACCATCACGTGGTAGCGGCCGTTCGACAGCAGTTGCGCAGCCGGGCGGCGCAGGTCGGCCTCGCGGAACACGCGCAGCGGCATCTGCGGCGGCTCGGCCAGGCCGCGCACGTCGACGACCTCCGGCGCGGCGATCCATTCGGCGGACGTGCGTGGCACGCGCTCCTGCAGCAGCAGCAGCGTCGCCTGGAACGGCGGATGGCTTTCGAAGCGGCGCTGCATCGGCCGGTCGAGCAGCGCGTGCGCGAACGCGACCAGGCTCATCCCCTGGTGGTGCGCCATGAACGAGCGCACGACCGTGTGGCCGGCGCCGCGCGGCTGGCGCACCGCGGTGAAGTCGATCGCCTCGTAGAAGCCGTACGGCGCCAGCCAGCCGCGCGCGGCCATCGCGGCGAGGTTGGCCGCCGCGCGGCGCGGCGCCACGGTCAGCGCGAGTGCGCTTGCGTACGGGGCGATCACCAGCTCCTGCGACAGGCCGCGCTGCAGGGCGAGGCCGGGCACGCCGAATGCGCGGTACTGGTAGTTCTGCGCCGCGTCGGTCACGTTGTAGCCGGACTCGGAAATGCCCCACGGCACCTCGTGCCGGCGCGCGTACGCGATCTGCCGCTCGACCGCGCCGCGGCAGGTCTGCGCCAGCAGCGAGCCCGGAAACAGCGGCATCACCAGCAGCGGCATCAGGTACTCGAACATCGAGCCGCTCCACGACATCAGCACCGGCAGCCCGTCGTGCGCGGTCAGCATGCGGCCGAGCGCGAACCAGCCCTGCTGCGGCACCGCGCCGTGCGCGATCGCGACGAACAGGCCCAGCCGCGCCTCGGACGCGAGCAGGTCGTAGCAGCCGCTGTCGCCGCGCGCCTCGCTGACGTTGTAGCCGATCGTGAACAGGTGCCGCCGCGGATCGTGCAGGAATTCGTAGTCGACCTCGGCCAGTTCGGCGCACTGCGCGGCGAGGCGCTCGATCCGCTGCAGGCAGGCGCGCGCGTGGCGCACCGGGTCGGGCGCGCCGGCGTCGGGCGGATCGTCCTGCGCCGCCAGCGCGGCGAGCGTGGGCACGTCGCCGCGCCCGGCCAGCCAGCGTTCGGCGTCGGCGCGCGCGGCGCGGCTGGCCTCGATGAACGCCTGCACCGCGGCGCTCCCCTCGGGCGGCGCGCCGGCCGCCGGCGGCACCTCGGCGCGTTCGGCCAGCGCGGCGAGCCGCTGCAGCTGCGCGAGGATCGCGGCGGCGCCGGTCGGCGGCGCAGCGTCGAGCTCCGCCAGCGCCTGCCGCAGCTCGGCGAGCTCGGGCCGGGCGAGGGCGTCGCCGGCCAAGTCGAACGTGTCGGCCAGCCCGGCGAACAGGCGCGGCGACAGCACTGGCGCGTCGGCCAGCTGCAGCAGGCCCTGGCGCAGCGTCAGCAGGTGGCCGATCAGGTTGCCGCTGTCGACCGTCGAGACGTACTGCGGGTGCAGCGGCTGCAGCGTGACCGTGTCGTACCAGTTGTAGAAATGGCCGCGGTAGCGCTCGAGCCGGTACAGCGTGGCGAACGTCTGCGCGGTGCGCTCGAGCAGCGCGTCGAGGCCGAGGTAGCCCAGGTCCCACGCGCTCAGGTTGGCCAGCAGGCTGAGGCCGATGTTGGTCGGCGAGGTGCGCTGCGCGACGCGCGCGATCGGCTGCTCCTGGAAGTTGTCCGGCGGCAGCCAGTTGTCGTCGGCACCGACGAAGCGCTCGAAGAACGCCCAGGTGCGCCGCGCCGCACGGCGGATCAGGCGTGCCTGCGCGGCGTCGAGCGTCTCGGCTTCCTCGGCCGGCGTGCGCGCCAGCCAGGCCGCATAGGCCGGCGCGAGCAGCCACAGCAGCAGCCACGGCAACGCGAACGGCCATGCGGCCGCGTGCGCCGGCAGCAGCGTGGCGGCGACGACCAGCGCGGCCAGCGGGGCGATCGCCAGGGCCGGCGTGATCCCGCCATTTTCGTGGGCGCGATGCGACGGCACCCACTGCAGCAGATGGCGCCGCGACACGTGCACGCGCCAGCCGGTGCGCACGATCGCGTCCGCGCTCAGCCACGCCTCGAACGGCAGGCTGGCCAGGCCGAGCAGGACGCTCGCGCCGCGCCGGCCGAGGTCGTGCGCCGACAGCGCCAGGTGCCGCGCGAACGTCAGCTCCGGCGCGCGACGCGCCAGCGCCAGCGCGATGTCGAGCAGCGGCGGCAGCAGCACGATCGCCAGCACCAGCGCCGTCCACAGGCCCGGGCGCGGCAGGCTCCAGCCGAGCAGCAGCAGCGCGAACAGCGCGACCGGCACCACGCTGCGGCGCAAGTTGTCGAGGATCTTCCAGCGCGCCAGCAGCGACAGCGGATTGCGCTCGCTGCCGCTGGCGACCGGCACGCGCGGCAGCACCCAGGCCGCGATCTGCCAGTCGCCGCGCAGCCAGCGGTGGCGCCGCCGCGCATCGAGCGCGAAGCTCGGCGGGCAGGGCTCGTACAGCTCGATGTCGGTGGCCAGGCCCGAGCGCGCGTAGCAGCCTTCGAGCAGGTCGTGGCTGAGCACGCGGTTGGGCGGAAAGCGCCCGCCGAGCACGCGCTCGAACGCATCGACGTCGTAGATGCCCTTGCCGATGAACGAGCCCTCGTCGAACAGGTCCTGGTAGGTGTCCGACACGGCGCGCGTGTACGGATCGAGGCCGGCGTCGCCGTCGGTCAGCATCGCGTAGCGCGAGGTGCGCGCGGCGGCGAAGCTGGCGCCGATGCGCGGCTGCAGGATGCCGTGGCCGGCGACCACGCGGCGCGTGCGCGCGTCGAGGCGCGGCCGGTTGAGCGGATGCTCCATCGTCGCGATCAGCTCGCGCGCGGCGTCGCGCGGCAGCTGCGTGTCGACGTCGAGCGTGATCACGTAGCGCGTCGCGCGCAGTTGCGCCACGTCGCCGAGCAGGTGCGCGAAGCGCTCGCGGCCGTGCCCGCGCAGCAGCGCGTTCAGCTCGCCGAGCTTGCCGCGCTTGCGCTCGTAGCCGATCCAGCCGCGCTCGCTGTCGCTCCAGCGGCGCGGCCGGTGCAGCAGGAAGAAGCGGTCCTGGCCGGGCTCGGCGTAGCGCGCGTTCAGGCGCTCGATGCCGGCGCAGGCCGCGGCGAGGATCGCCGCATCGGCGGGCGTTTCCTCGCTGTCGGCGTCGGCGAAGTCGGTCAGCAGCGCGAAGCGCACCTGCGCGTCGCGGTTGGCGAGGAAGCGGATCTCGAGGTCGTCGACCAGCGCGCTCGCCTCCTCGGCGCTGCCGAGCAGGGTCGGCACTACCACCAGCGTCTGCGCGTCGGCCGGCACGCCGTCGCGGAAGTCCAGCCGCGGCAGCGGATGCGGCGCGACCGCGAGCGCCGCCACGCGGTCGACCAGCGCGACGGCCAGCTGGCTGAGCCCGGCGAGCACGCAGACGCCGGCGGCGAGCGCCGGCCAGATCGGCGCCGTGCGCACCAGCACCTGCAGCGGCCACAGCGCGAGCAGCACGGTGACGCCGGCGATCGCGGCGAGGTACAGCGGCACCGGGAACGCCGGCGCGCGCAGCGCCGCGAACCGGCGCGCGCGCCCGCAGCGGCGTTCGAGTTCGGCCGCGCCGGCATCGACGAGGTAGTAGCCGACGTGGCGCCGGAACGGCGCGTCGTCGTCGTGCGGCGCCACCGCGGCCAGTTCGACCGCGCGCTGCGCCACCTCCGGCTCGGCCAGGCCGGCGCGGCGCGCGAGCCGCTCGACCACGTGGCGGTAGCGGTCGCGCGTGGCGAAGTCCATGCGCGCATGCACGCCGGCCGGGTCGGTGCGCAGGATGCGCTCGACGTGGCTGGCATCCTCGACGAACTCGCGCCAGTCGGTCGCCTCGAGCAGGCGCAGGCTGCCGATGCTGTTGCCGATCGACACCTGGTCGGCCGCCTCGTCCTGGTTGGTCGCCTGGACGAGTTGCTCGATCGTCATGCCCGCTTCCTTCAGGCGCTGCTCGACCCAGGTCAGCGGCAGCGCCAGCGCGGCGCTGTGGCCCTGCAGGCGCCGCACCAGCTCGGCCACGAACGCGCCGCGCAGCGGCGGCTGCGAACGCGCCATGTCGGACACGACCAGGATCAGGCTCTTCGGGTCGCGCTCGACCACGTCGATCATCGCGTCGGCCCAGTACGCGGCGAGGTTGCGGTCGCGGCGGTCGTTGCGCACGCGCTGCGCGACGCGGCGCAGGTTCTCGATCAGCGCCAGGCGCAGCATGATCGGGATCGCCCACAGCTCGCCGAGCGCCAGCGGCGTGACCTGCTGGTAGGCGTGCACGAAGCGGCTGAGCGTGTCCTCGTCGACGCGGCCGTCGCCGTGCGAGATCGCGTGCAGCGCGATGTCGTACACGCGCGGCAGGTTCGCCGACGCGCCGCGTTCGAGGCGCGGCAATTCCCAGCTGTAGCGCGGCGGGAAGTGCCGGCGCGCCGTGCCGATCTGTTCGTCGATCAGGTACAGGTTGTCGAGCAGCCACTCGCCGGCCGGCGTGATGCGGTGGCCGGCCCCGATCGCCTCGGCCAGCAGCGCGCAACTGTGGTGCAGCACCACCTCGTTCGCATCCAGCCGCCGCAGCAGCGCATCCGAGCGCGCAGCCGGGGCGAGCAGCCGATGGCCCGCTGCAAGGGCGCGGCCGTGCTCCTCCATCTGCTCGGCGCTGAGCAGCTCCGCGCGCAGCGGCGTCTCCTCGCCGTCGTCGTCGACCGCCCGAACGCGCCCGGCGTGCCCGGACCACGACTCGAACCATCGGCGCAACGACGACATGGCCGCTCCCAACGCAGCGCGCGGCACCGCGGCAAGTCGCGTCCCTGCGGCCTTGCGGCCGGCCGCGCCGGAACAGCACGGTAACCGGCCTTACATGAACCTTGGCCGGTTCGGATGCGGGGCGGGGCGGAACGAGGCGAAACCGGATCCGCAGCGGGCGATGAACCGGTGCGCCAGCCTGACAAAACCCTTGGTGTGCGGTGCCGCGCCTTCGACCAGATTCGGCGCCGAACGTGCGTCGAACGGCCGGGAACCCGTGAGGCAGCGTGAGCACCTTTGTCACCCCGCTTCCGGTGTGGGAACGCGGCTTGACGGGGAGGGCGGGCTGGTGAACGATGCTGCACTATCTCCCCGGACTCAGGGGCTACTTGTAATTAGGCGTCTCTGGACAGGCACATGGCTTATACGCGAGACCAGACCGACCACTTCAATCGCGAGTGCCAAAGAGTTCTTCGGGACCTCCAGCAGCTCCAGTTGAACATCGTCGTACAAGGCCAGCCACTCGATCCGGCATCGCGTCTTCGAGAGTACCTTCTGCACGGGGCTGCCCGACGCGTCGGAGCAATTCGACGCGCAATCCAGAATATCTATGCGTTCTTTCCGCCTGAAACCGAGCGTCCGCTGCAGCAGGATACGTTGGCCGACGTGCAGATCAATCTGCATGCCTTTGTGATGAATCTTTACGGGCTCTATGACAACTGGGCATGGGCTTTCGTGCTCCAACACAATCTAGAAGATGCAATAGGAGGGCGGCAGCGCATAGGGCTGTTTATTGATGCGACGCGGAATAGGCTTCCGAGGGAGCTGCGCGAGTATCTTTTGTCGCCGGCAGCAACAGCATGGCATGAGAATTACGCCAAATCGTTCCGAGACGCTCTAGCGCACCGAATACCCCCGTACATTCCGCCAGCGCAAATTACGCCTGAAGAGGAAGCTCGTTACAATGAACTGGAGAATGAGAAGGTAGAGTGCATTAAGAATGGGAGATGGGAGCGCCTAGACGAGGTGTGGGCAGAACAGGGCGCACTCGGCGTTCCTTGTCCATACTTCCTGCATGCTTACACAGAGGACACGCCGCCACGCCCCCTTTATCTTCACCCGCAAGTGCTCAGTGACGCCGCGGCGGTGGTCGAGTTTGGTAATCTGTTCCTGCAGCACTGGCAGCGAGCCGCCTAACTATTCGCTTAAGCGGGCCGCTGCGATGGGAACTCGCGTTATCATGCGGTACGCAGTAGCGGCCACTTAGATCAAGCGTTAGGTGTCTACTAATTTAAAAGCCATGCAGTCATACGCATTTGCAATCGACGAGCGGCCACAAAAGGTATGGGATTGGGATCTCACTGAAAAGAATCTCGGCTTTCTTCGCGGTATTGACCCAGAGTATTTCGTCCATGTTGCGCAGGTCAACGCCGCACTTCTCGAAGAGAAAAAGACCAATAGTGCGGCACTGGCAATCAGGCTGGGTTACTCGCACGCGCTTGAGACATTCATGGCGTTCGCCGGAGCTTCGCTTCAAGCTCCGGCCTGTCCGCTGGCGTGGATGCTTCGCTACACGAATGATGATCTTCGCAAAGTCGTCGAAAATATTGCGAATGGCTCCTTGAAGTATGCTCGGCTTACGCCGACGCCAACTTGGGCGGGTCTTGCGGAGGCACTTGTCGGCGGGCTCTCAGCGTCCGACGAGCAGAAGAGTCAGATCGCGGGCGGATTCGGCGGTCTCTGGAGTCGATTCGCGCGCGATTTCCTCGATGAGAGTCAGGGGGCGGAGTACAATAATCTGAAACATGGATTGCGGGCAGCTGGAGGTGGCTTTGCTCTAAAGATTGGACTTGAGCCGAGCCCGGGGATCAGCGCACCACCCGAGGCGATGCAATTGATTGGCGGCTCAGAGTATGGCTCATCGTTCTTCATCGTCGAGAAGCCAGTCGGTGGCAAGATTGATTTTCGGCCTCGACGCTTCTCCAGAAACTGGCATCCCAAAAATCTATTCCATGGGATGCATCTGTTATCTCTTTCTCTCGGCAATTTGATTTCCCACCTGCGCGCGAAGGCGGGCGACGACATAGCGCAGCTGAAGTTTCGATGGCCCTCCGATAACCAGGCTTACTCGTCGCCGTGGACGTATAACCTTGGCGTGACCAGCTCGAACTTCGATATAGTGCTCGAGGCTGAGCATATCAAGCCGAGCACGAAAGAGTCAGTTTGGGAAGCGATCGAGAATTCGACAAGTTAACCGACAAACCCCGAAGCGCCAGACGCCTAACACGGCGCTACAGGCGACAAAGGGGCGGCCATACATCCAGGCTCTGGCGTGAGCCTCGGCTGCAGCGCTATGCTCAAGCTTTCGATGCCGCCCTTTGCGCCCGGGCTTGGGAATATTGGGCACTATGAAAAGGCTGGTGAAGGTTGCAAGTTTTTTGACGGCTGCGCTGGTGCTGCTGATTGCAGCCGCCATAGCCGTCCGCCTTGGATTCTCTCTTGAGGCGGCTTGCGAAAACACCGTAATTTATAAGATTGAATCTGGCTCTCTCGTGTTCCGTGTGGTTGACGACCCGCCGATGTTGCGGCAGCCGGGTGCTTGAAGGCA
>JAACZU010000036.1 GCA_009996615.1 Rhodanobacteraceae bacterium
CGTACATGGCGCGCCCATCCGCGGCCGCGCTGGCATCCTTCCCAGGGCCTTCCAGCCTCTTGATACGGTTCGTTGCATGCAGTGCTACGTTTACAAGAGTCCGCGCAGGGCGGACACCTATGTCTATCTGCGCGAGCGAGATGGCTTTTCCGTGCTGCCCGCGCCGTTGCTCGAATCGCTCGGCACCCCGGTGTTCGTGCTCGAGTTCGAGTTGACGCCTCAGCGCCAGCTCGCGCGCGCCAGCGCCGCGGTCGTGCTCGAGGATCTGACGCAGCGCGGCTTTCACCTGCAGTTGCCGCCGCCGCCGGACCTGACCTTGGCTGCGTCCGAAGCGGACGATTGATGGGCGATCGCCTCCGTTCGGAGTGATTTGACCGCCCACTGGCGGCAATTGTCGTCCTGACCGATATACTCGGTACGGCGCGGCGGGAGCCGCAGGGAATGGAGACGCGGATGCCTCGACGTGCGGATCGCTTGCACTCGCTGCTTGCGGCGGTTCGCCGCCTGCTGCCCGCCGGATTGATGTATCTGGTCGCCGCAGCGCTCGATCATCCGCTCGCCCTGCTCCCGTTGCTGATTGCCAACACGCTCGCGATGAAGGCGTTCTGCCGGAACGCGAGCCGCATGGACGAATCGGACTTGGCACCTGGTTCGTTTCGCAGCGCCATTGCGCATGGCGTGCTGTCTGCCGCCTATGTGAGCCTGGTCGCTGCGGCGCTGGTGCCCCCGGTCGCGTGGCTGGCTGGCAGCGGGTCGCTAACCGCGGCCCTTGCCGTGTCGGCCGCCGCATCACTGGCATTGTTCGTAGCGTGGCGCTGGTGGCCGCTGCTCGCACTGCCGTTCCTCTGGCGCGATGCGTGGGTGCCCCAGCCGCATCTGGGCGCCGCGCTGCGCCGATCGTTCATCCTTGCACGCGAGCTGGTGCATGAGCACGACCGCTACTTCCGCGACGGCCTTCCCGTCGCACTCGGCTTGCTGTTGCTCGCGGCGGGTGCGCTCCTGCTGTCCGGGATCGGCCTGCACCTGCCGGCGCCGGCGCGCCAAGGGGCATTCGCCGCGTATGTGCTGGTCTTGATGCCATCGGCGCACCTTTTCCTGATCAACCGTTGCCGGCACGCACTGCTCGCCCATGCCCGGCATGCGCGCCGGCAGCGACCCCAGGAGCAGCCGCGCCCGTCCGAGTTCGATGACGCGCCCGTCGCGTTGCCCTCCGATATCGGTCGCGCTGAGCTTGATGCGACCTTGCTGCACGCCGTCCATGGCGCACAGGTCGATCTCGCGCTCGCCGTGCTCGAGCGAGGTGCCGACGCGAACGCACTGCCGGGCCCCGAGCTGCGCGACCAGCGCAGCCCGCTGATGGTCGCGGTGACGTTGCCGGACCTGCGCCTGCTGCGCGCCCTGATCGCTGCGGGCGCCGACGTCGATCGCGCCCATGGCGGCATCACGCCGCTGATCGCGGCCACGCGCGACAGCTACCAGGGGCGTCCGGAGGCGGTGACGACGCTGCTGGCGAACGGTGCCGACGCGCGCGCACCTGATGCCGCCGGCGATACGCCGTTGCACCACGCCGCGCGCTGCGCCGAGCCGATCATCGCCGCGCTCTTGCTGGATGCGGAGGCCGACATCGACGCGGTAAATGCCGCCGGGCAGACCGCGCTAGGCATCGCCTGCCACGGCGCGAACTGGCGCGTGGCCGAGTTCCTGCTCGAGCGTGGCGCCAGACCGGAGCGCGACGCGGCGGTGCCGGCACTGTTGCTGGCGGCCAGCGTGGCCGAGGACGACCCAACCGGCGTCAAGCTGCTGCTGCGTCGCCGCGCCCATGTCGATGCGCGCGCGGCGCTCGAACGCACGCCGCTGATGGCCGCCGCGCTGGCCGGCCATGTGCGCATCGTCGACGCACTGCTTGCGGCCGGCGCGAGCGTCGACCTCGCCGACCACCGTGGCACCACAGCCTTGATGGAGGCCGCCCGCGCCGGTGCCGTCGCGGTGATCCATCGGCTCGGCAAGCGCAAGGCCGACCCGGATCGCGTCGACGCGGGCGCGCGCACGGCGCTGATGATCGCCTGCCAGTCGCGCCATGCCGGCGAGGAGACCGTGCGCGCGCTGCTCGCGCTCGGCGCCGACCGCACGTTAGTCGGCCGCGACGGCAAACGCGCGCTCGACCATGCCGCCGGCGCCGGTCGCTGGCCCATCGTCGCCCTGCTCGACCCCGCCTATCCCTTGCCCAGCAGCCTCGCCGATGCGCCGCAGTCGGCCAGCGCCGACCACCTGCTCGATGCGCTGCGTTTCGGCCATTGGGACGTCGCCGCGGGCTTCTCCGGCCACATGCATGACTGGCCGCCCGCCGCGCTCGCCGATCTGTACCTCGAGCTGGCCGATGCGGAACACACCCGGGCGCGCCACTGGCTGCTCAACCACGGCCTCGCCGGCGACCCGCAGCTCAGTGACGGCCGCGCGTTGATCGAGGTGCTCACCACGCGCCTGCCCGGCACCGCCGCGGCGCTGGCCGAACTCGTCGCGCGTGGCGCACCGGTCGGCGGTGCGGGCCTCGTCGCGCGCGTGCTCGCGCTGGCCGCGCGCGGCAGCGACGGCCTGCCGCTGCGCCTGCTGGCGCATGAGCTGCTCGAGCGTGGCGCGGACTGGGGCGGCCGCACCAGTGGCCAGCGCAGCGCGCTGCATCTGGCGGTGGCACTGGGCGACCTTCGGCTTGCAGCGGCGCTGCTCGAGCGCGGCGCCGATCCGAATGCGCGCGACGCGCACGGCCGCACGCCGCTGCATCTGGCGCTGCAGGCCGATGGCACGGCCACGCTTGCGCTGCTGAAGGCGCTGCTGCGCGCCGGGGCAAGTCCGGAGATCGCGACCGCGACCGGCGAGACGCCGCTCGGCCTCGCGCTCGCACGCGAGCAACCGGAATTGGCCTGGTGGCTGAGCTGGTCGCCATGGCCGTTGCCGCCGCGCCGCCTGCGCGACGCCGACCTGCCGGCCGCCGCCGCCGCCGGCGACATCGACGCCGTCGAGCGCCTGCTCGCGCTCGGCCTGCCGCTCGATGCGGTCGATGCTCAGGGCGCGACCGCGCTGATCCGCGCCGCCGGCTGCGGCCACGCCGCGCTGGTCGTGCGCTTGCTCGACCTCGGCGCCGACACCACGCGGGCAGCGCACTCGGGCATCCACTGCCTGGCCGCCGCCGTTGGCGCGCGGCGCGAAGCGATCGTGCGCACGCTGCTCAGCTACGACGTCGCCGCCGATCTGCCGCTGCCCGGCGGCGGCACCGCGCTGACCCTGGCCGCCGCGCTCGGGCAGGTACGCATCGCCGAGGCGCTGCTCGAAGCCGGCGCCGATCCGAACGCGGCCGACCAGCACGGCAGCACGCCGCTGCACGCCACCGCGCAGTACGCGTTCGACAGCGGCAACGCCGCCACCTCGCGCGCGCTGTTCGAACTGCTGCTGCGCGCCGGTGCGTGCCTCGACGCGTGCAACCGCACCGGCCAGGATCCGTTGCTGATCCTGCTCGGCGCGCGGGCGCAGCCGGGCGCGCGCTGCGATGCCGAGCACCTGCGCGCGCTGCTCGAGCTCGTGCTGCGGCATGGCGCGCGCCTGGACGCGCAGGACCAGCGCGGTGTCGGCGCGCTGCATGCGTGCGCGCTGCATGGCCTGCTCGGTTGCGCGCGCCTGCTCAAGGCACACGGCGCGCCACTCGATCTCGTCGACGGTTTCGGCCGCAGTGCCGCCGACGTCGCCGCGCTGCTCGGCTACAGCGACGTCGCCGGCGAACTCGGTGCGCACGCGGCGCCGTTGCCGGGCGTACGCCAGACGCTGCGCCAGCCGGCGCGCGCGCCCGAGTAAGCCGGCGCGCAGCGACTCAATTCCACGGCGCGGCGTCCCAGCGGCCGTCGTCCCATCGCAATGCGGCGATGCAGCTTGCGTCGATGGTCTCGATCGCCACACTGCCGACCGTCCCGGTCGCGTTCGCCAGCGTGCAGTGCTGGCCCGAAGGCTGCACCGGGATGCTGACGCGATAGTCGCGTCCGGGTGGTACCGTGTGGCGGAACGCATAGAGCAACGGATCGCCGGCGGGCTCGATCGTTCTGCTTTCCTGCAGATCTCCCGCCTCCAGGTACAGCGTCAGCGGGCCGGACAGGCCGGTGACGGTGCCGCCAAGCGTGCAACATGGGTCGAAGCCATCGGCGAAGACGCGGTCGCTCGCCGCCGCGGTCGCTGCCTGCAGGCCCAGCACCAGCGCTACGCCGACGACAGCCGCGCAACGGCCGGCATCCATTACTGGATCTCCCGCAGGCTGCCGGCGACCCAGTTGTAGGGCCCGGGCGCGGAGCGGAGGGTGCCTCCGCTGACCGTGGCGGCATAGCCGGCTGCCACGTTTTCGTAACCGCCGCCGATCGAAGAGTAACTGCCATTCGCCGTGCTGGACCTGCCACCGCTGACCGATGAACCGTCGCCGCCAGCGGTGTTCTGGTAGCCGGCGGCAACGGTGGCGCGGTCACCGCTGGCGAGGTTCAGGTATCCGCCGCCGACCGATGCGTATTTCCCGCTGGCCGTGTTGAAACCACCGCCGGCGATCCACGCCCACTCACCGCTTGCCTTGTTCATCATGCCGGCGCCCACCGACGCATACTCGCCGTTGATCACGTTCTCCATGCCGGCCACCAGCCCGCCAAACCGCGAGTATCCGTTGGCGAAGCCGACCACCAGATTGTGCGACCCGCTTCGCTGGTTCGCTGCCCAGATGCCGCCGTTGCCGACGCAGGTGGCCTGGTCGCCGTCGTACTCGCCGAGCGAGCAGAACTTCGGCACGGAACCGGGTTCGTTGTAGCCCACGATGAGGTTGCCGAGTCCGTTGCGGGTCTCGGTATTGCCCAGGCCATTGACGACCTGCAGGTTGATTCCGCTGAAGCGCGCCGTGCGATAGCTGACCGCGGGATTGCTGGGTTCGGGCACCAGGACCAGCTCCAGGTACGGCGCCAGCGCCATCACGCTGCTGTTCTGCACGGCGGCCAGGCGGCCGTTCACGTCCGCGATGAGGGCTTGCTGCGCGGCGATCGTGCCATCGAGCGCGTCGATGCGAGATTGCTGCGCGGCAATCGTGCCATCGAGCGCGTCGATACGGGCCTGCTGTGCGGCGACCGTGTCATTCAGCACGTCGATGCGGGCCTGCTGCGCCTTCATGGAGCCATCGAGCCGATCGAGCGCGGTCTGCTGCGTGGTCACCAACGCCTGCAACTGCGCGACCGCGGCCTGCAGGGCGGCGATGTCGGCGGCATTGCCGTTGATCGCGTTGGCAGCCGCATCGAAGTTTGCATTTACCTCGGCGGCCACGGCCGGCGTATGTGCGGTGAAGCTGTGCGGAATCGTGACGTTGCCGGCCAGCGCGACCGTCGGGCAGGCGACAAGCAGCGCCGCCAGCGCGGCGCGACGGAGACTGTTATCGAACACGATGGCTTTCCCCATGAACGGACCCGGGTAGTCCTGCAAATTCGTGTGCGGATCGTGCCACGCCTGCCAGCGGCGCGGGTAGTACGTGGCGGATGCGCGGATCAGGCGCGCAGGCGTCGATACAGCGGCCACGGCAGCGCGCGCACGATCAGTGCGATCAGCGCGAACTTGCGCGGCAGGTACCGGCAGGCCGAGCCGCGGTGCAGGCGCGCGACGACTGTGCGCGCGATCGCCGCCGGGTGCGCTGGTGCGGCCGGCAGGCGCATGCCCCAGGTCAGGTTGGTGGCGAGGAAGCCGAGTTGGTACAGCTGCACGCGCAGCTCGTTGTCGCGATGACGCTGGCGCAGGCTTTCGTACAGCGACACCAGCGCGCGCTTGGCCGCCGCGTAGACGACGTTGCGGCCGCGTCCACGCACCGCGGCGATGCTGCCGAACAAGACGACCACGCCGTGCGCCTCGCGCAGCCGCGGCAGCAGCGCATGCACGATCGCCAGAGGCGCGTGCAGGTTGATCGCGAGCAACTGGCCGATGCGTGCGGCCTCGAGCGACAGGTCATCGTCCGCGCGCGAACAGCCGATCGGCAGCAGCAGCGCGGTCAGCGGCGGCAGGCCGTCGAGTGCGGCGGCGATGCGCGCGCCGGGATCGAGCTCGCCGCCGAGGTCGAGCGCGAGCGCGCGCACCGCGACGCCGTGGCGCAGGTTCAGATCGGCCGCCTGCGCCTCGAGGTCGCGCCGGTCCGAGGCGACTAGCAGCAGGTCGTGCCCGCGCCGCGCGAGCTCGTCCGCGAGCGCGCGGCCGAGGCCGGTGGAGGCGCCGACGACGAGCGCGGTCACAGCGCCAGCCTCCGCGCGAGTTCCGACTGCAGCAATCCGCGCGGGTTGTACGCGGCGAGGCGTGCGCGCGCGGTTTCGAAGCCGGCGATTGCGCGGCGCGCGGTGGTCGCGTCGAGCATGGAATCCTTGATCAGGTTGGGCCGTCCGCCGTGCGCCAGCGCCAGCTCGGCCAGCGCCTCGAGGAACGCGCGCTGCGCCGGTTCGGCCGGCGCCGGCAGCTGCAGCGCCAGTGCGATGCCGGCGCCGTCGAACGCGAAGCCGTCGGCGTGGCCGTCGAACAGCTTGCTCGACACCAGTGCGATGCGCGGGCGGTCGCGCGCGACGCGCTCGGCCAGCGCGCCGGCGAACGCATCGAAGCGCGCATGCGGCAGCAGCCACTGCGCCTCGGCGAAGCCGGCGCGGCCGTAGCCGGCGAAGTACAGGCGCGCGTCGTTGAGCGGAAACAGCGCGTCGGCCAGCGCCAGCGGCGCCTGCCCGGCGCGGCACCAGCGCGCGCGCAGCCATGTGTTCGCCGCGGCGATGCCAAGAGGGTTCCACAGCGTGAACGGCAGCGGCGTGATCGTCGCCGGTAGGTCGCGCGCCGGCGCCGGCTGGCGTGCGGCGCGCATGTGTTCGGGCGCATCGCTGGCCAAGCCGATGCGGATCACGCCGCGCCCGAAGTGGCCGGCGCGGCCGTCATGCCAGCCGTACAGCAGCGGCGCATTGGCCGCCTCGCGCAGCACGCGCGCAGCCTCGGCCAGGCCCTGCACCGGCACGCGCCGCAGCACCAGCGCGGCCGGCGGCCGCGCCAGGCGCAGCGTCGCGCGCGTGATCGTGCCGGTCAGGCCGAAGCCGGCGCAGGTCGCGTCGAACAGGTCGCGGTTCTGGGCCGGGCCGGCGACGAACGTGCGACCGTTCGGCTGCAGCAGCTCGAGCGCTTCGACCTGCGCGCGGAACGTGCCGTCGCGCGCCGGGTTCTTGCCGTGCACGTCGGCGGCGATGCAGCCGCCGATGCTCGCGCGCGGATGCCCTGGCGCGACCGGCAGGTACCAGCCGTGCGCGAGCGCGAAACGCTGCACGTCGCCGATGCGCGCGCCGGCCTCGACGCCGAGCAGGCCGGTGTCGGCGTCGAACGCGAGCAGGCGGTCGAACGCGGCCAGGTCCTGGCTGATCGCGTCCGCGCCGAAGCTCGCGCCGACGTAGGACACGCCGCCGCCGCGCGCGATGCGCGGCGCATCGGCCGGCAGCGCCTCGAGCAGGCGGTAGCGGTCCGGCCGCTGCACGCGGCAGCGCGCGTGGAACTGGCGGTCGAAGCTGGCCAGCTCGGTTTCGGCGAGCGCATAGCCGCGCACGTCAGCGCTCCCCGGCTTGGTCGGTGTCGGCGCGGAACAGCCGTTCGAGGTCGGCGCGCGCCTCCTTCGAGCTCTGCAGCAGCGCCGCCTCGTCGTCGTAGACCGGGTACTGCTCCAGCAGCAGCTGCTCGTCGTGCTCGCGGAAGCGCTGCACGTAGGCGGCGGCGCTCGCCTCGTCGTAGCCGAGCGACTCGAACACGCCGCGCGCGATCTCCAGGCTGGAGAAGAACGTGTCGCGCACGATGCCGTCGACGCGCAGGTCCATCAGGCGGAACACGTGCTGGCGGTTGCGTGCGCGCGCCAGCACCTTCAGGTGCGGGAAATGCCGCTTGAGCAGGCGCGCGGTGCGCAGGTTCGAGTCCGGGTCCTCGGTCGCGATCACGAAGATCTCGGCGCGGTCGGCCTGCGCCGCGCGCAGCAGGTCCAGCCGCGAGGCGTCGCCGTAGTACACCTTGTTGCCGAAGCGGCGCATCGTGTCGACCTGGTCCGGGTCGTTCTCGAGCGCGGTGAACGGGATGCGGTTGGCGGTCAGCATGCGCGCGACGATCTGGCCGACGCGGCCCATGCCGGCGATGATCACGCGCGGCGTGGCGGCGTCGAGCGCGTCGAACTCGCGCGTCGGCCTGGCCTTGGCCGCCGGCATCAGCTCGGCGCGCACGCGCACCAAGAGCGGCGTCGCCAGCATCGACAGCGTGATCACGAGGATCGCCAGGTCGCGCTGGGCCGGGCTGATCAGCGCGCTCGCCGCGGCCAGGCCGAACACCACGAATGCGAACTCGCCGCCCTGCGCGAGCAACGCGGCCAGTGCCAGCGACTGCGCCTGGTCCTCGCGCGCGGCGAAGCGGGCGACGCCGTACAACACCAGCGCCTTCAGCGCGATCAGCGCGAACAGCAACGTGCCGACCAGCTGCGGCTGGCCGATGGCCTGGTGCACGTCGAGCGACATGCCGATGCCGATGAAGAACAGGCCCAGCAGCAGGCCGCGGAACGGCTCGATCTGCGCCTCGATCTCGTGGCGGTACTCCGAGTCGGCGAGCAGCACACCGGCGAGGAACGCGCCGAGCGACATCTGGATGCCGGCCAGCTGCACCAGCCAGGCGGTGCCGATCACGGCCAGCAGCGCGGTCGCGGTGAACACCTCCGGCGTGCCGACCTGCGCCGCGGCGCGGAACATCGGCCGCAGCAGGTAGCGGCCACCGATCACGACCACGGCCAGCGTGAGGATCACGCGCAGCGCCGCGGCGAGGTCCTGCAGTGGCGTCGCCTCGGCATGGCTGCCGCCGAGGATCGGGATCAGCGCCAGGATCGGGATCGCGGCGACGTCCTGGAACAGCAGGATCGCGAAGCCGAGGCGGCCGTGCGCGCTGGTCAGCTCCTTGCGCTCGGCCAGCAGCTGCAGGTCGATCGCGGTCGAGGACAGCGCCAGGCCCAGGCCGACGATCAGCGCGGCCTTCCAGCCGAGCCCGCCGGCGTAGGCGAGCGCGCCGAGCAGCGCCGCGCTCAGCACGACCTGCAGGCTGCCGGCGCCGAACACGTTGCGCCGCATCACCCACAGCCGCTGCGGCGACAGCTCCATGCCGATCACGAACAGCATCAGCACGATGCCGAACTCGGAGAATTGCGCGATCTGCTCGGTGTTGCCGATCAGGCCGAGCCCGGACGGGCCGATCAGCACGCCGGCGCCGAGGTAGCCGAGCACGGCGCCGAGCCGCCAGCGCTTGGCCAGCGGCACCGCGATCACCGTCGCGAGCAAGAGGATGACCGCGTATTGGAGGAAACCGTGGTTTTGCACGAGCGCTCCGCGCTGGACTGGCGTCGGATTATCGCATGCGATCCGCGCCGCACCGGCCGTGTCGCAGCCGCTGAGACCGCGCGCAAGCAGGCTGCCGGGAACGCCATCGTCGGAGGTCCGCCATGCTCGTCGCGCCGTTGCCGTCGTCCGTCGTTCGTTCCGTCCCGCCGCCGCGCGCGTCGCGCCGCGGCCCCGACCTGCGCCGCCTGCTCGCGACCTGGCTCGCCGTCGGCCTCGGCGTGCTCGCCGCGGTGCCGGCCGCGCGCGGCGACGCGCAGTTCGGCGCGACCTTTCCGTTCTGGCTGGTGGCGGCGCCGCTGATCGGGCTGGCGTGGCTGCAGCGCGCCGCGCTGGCCGGTTTCGCGCGCCGCCTGCGCGTC
>JAACZU010000037.1 GCA_009996615.1 Rhodanobacteraceae bacterium
TGGGCCGCAGGTCCCACTTGGTGGTGGCACGCTGCAGACCTTCGCGTGTGCCGTCGCCGAACCATTCGGCACCGGCGATGTTGACGCCGCGTTTCCACGCCTCGAAGAAGGCTTGGGGCGCGGCGGCAAAGTGCTGGTTTTCCAGCTTGATCTGATCAAGTACCTCTTGAGGCAGAGCACGGTTCATGACGGGGGCTCCTGATGATGGGATTCACGGGTGGAGGCGCTGCTGCCAGCGGCCCGTTTGCAGGGCGTGCTCGGCAGCGTGGTGCGAGCGGAAGAAGCTGACCGACTCGCGCGAGACGGGACCATCCGCATCGGCGGTGCCGATGTAGTGGCCGGCTGCGCTGCAGAGCACCTGCAGGGGCAGGCGCTTGCCAACGTAGGCCAGGGCTTGGTAGCCGATGGATTCGGCGCGGGCCTGTTCAGCACTCAAAGGAGCTGTTGCGAACGCGAGAGACATGCGGTTTCTCCTGGTGGTTGAAGACCGGGAGCACCACTCCCTGTCGGGAGCGGAGACGTCCCGAGGGGTTGAACATCGAAAGCACCCGCGTCGTGGCGACACGCGTCCGCGGTGAAGGTGCGAAGCGGACTGCATCGGTCAACGCGGCGAGGCGCGTTGCAGCCTTGAAGACCGGAGCTGCCAGGGCATGGTGCTGAAGACCATCAGCGACACATGCGGGAAGGATGGAAGCGCGGCGGCGCACCGTCGCCGATCAAACGGAACCGCGCGCCGTCCGGTTTGGCCCGAGCACTGCCGGCAGCAGCAATGCACGATCCTTCCGCCCACGACAAAGGCGCCGAAGCCCCGTAGGGCTTCGGCTGGAGAAGAATCAATCCACCTGTGGGCTGCAAGCAGGCCAGGCCGTCGTCAAAGCCATTCGCTGCGTCAGCAATCTCACCCGGCCCGTTTCGTGGCTGGGGCCGGCATCCTCTGGCGTGCATCCACACACAAAGGGAACCCGTTGTTCCGCCGGCGGGCACCGGCACCGAATACCGTCGACCGCAAGCGGTCTCCTGGCACCTCGCAGCCTTGCGGGCCAAGGCGTCAGGAGACCGCTCGCGGATGGACGGAAGCACTTCGATCAGCGGAATCGCGGCGAGCGCGAATCGACGGAGCAATGACCTTCTCGCCCTGCAAGCCGTGATTGGCCTGTGCAGGACGCGCACACCGTTGCAGAAGGGAACGCGCGCTGGGGAGTCCCGCGGGGCGCGGGAGGTTTGCCCCGCCGTCGGCAGCAGCCAGCGTGGCAAAGGGAGACGTGGTCGTCAGTTCGCCTTGGGGCGCCGACGCGGTGGGCCGGATGTGCGGCCGGAAGTACGGTTGGACGGGTCGTGCTTGCCTGCCGCGGCGTCTTCGACCGGCTGCGTGCCCTTGCAGTCCGGGTAGCGGCTGCACGACCAGAACGTGCCGCTCTTGCCGCTACGCTGGCGCATCGGGGCGCCGCATTGCGGTCAGTTCTGCGCGGGCGGCAGCTTGATGGCGAGCGTTGCGCCGCGGTACTGCTGCACGAGTTGGGCGACCCAGCTCGATTGCTTGGCAATGAAGGTGTCCAGCGTCATCTGGCCGGCCTCGATCATGTCCAGTGCCTGCTCCCACACCGCCGTGGTCCCGGGGTCGGCGATGGCCGCCGGCACGGCGTCGATCAACGTGAAGGCCGCATCCGATGCGCGGATGGCGCGGCCTTTCTTCAAGAGGTAGCCGCGGGCCAGCAGCCCGCTGATGATGTTGGCGCGCGTGGCCTCGGTGCCGATGCCCGTGGTGTCCTTCAGCTTCTGCTTCAGGCGCGGGTCCGTCACGAGCTTGGCGACGCCCTTCATGGCCTTGACCAGTTCGCCCTGCGTGTAGGGCTTGGGCGGCAGCGTCTTCAATGCCTTCAGTTCGACCTGGCCGACCTGGCAGGCTGCACCAGCACGTAGCGCCGGCAGCACCTGGCCGCGCTGTGCGTCCTCGCCGTCACCGTCCTCGGGCTCCGGCGCCGCCAGAACCTGGCGCCATCCGGCCGTCGCGATCTGCTTGCCGACCGCCACCAGCGACTGCCCGCCGCACGTGAGCTGCACCACCGTCCGGTCAAACTCGTGATGCGGCAGGAACTGCGCGAGGTAGTGGGCGCGGATCAGCCGGTAGACGGCCAACTCCTTGTCGCTCATCGCCGAGAGATTGGCCGGCTCCAGCGTGGGGATGATGCCGTGATGCGCCGTGACCTTGCCGTCGTTCCACGCTCGCGAACGCTGCTGGCGGTCCAGGCGGTCGATCAACGGCCGCAGGCTGGGATCGGTCTTGACCAGGCTGTCGAGCACGGCCGGCACCTCGGCCAACATGCTCTCGGGCAGGTAGCCCGAATCCGAGCGCGGATACGTCGTCGCCTTGTGCGTCTCGTACAGCGCCTGAGCAATGTCCAGCGTCTCCTGCACGTCGAGGCCCAACTGCTTGGAACACACTTCCTGCAAGGTGCCGAGGTCGAACGGCAGCGGCGGGCCTTCGCGCACGCGCTCGGTCTCCACCGACAGCACCTGGGCGGTGCCGGCCGCGCGCAGGCGTTCGGCGGCCTGCTGCGCCACCGGCTGCTGCAGGCAACGGCCGGCTTCGTCGGCGCTACCCTGCGGCGGTGTCCAGCTTGCGACAAAGGTCTGGCCTGCATGCGACAGTGCGACCTCGATGGCCCAGAACGGCACCGAGACGAAGCGCGCGATCTCGCGATCACGGTCCACGACCAGCTTGAGCGTCGGCGTCTGCACGCGCCCGACCGATAGCACGCCGTTGTAGCCGGCCTGGCGGCCCAGCAGCGTGAACAGGCGGCTCAGGTTCATCCCGATCAGCCAGTCGGCGCGCGATCGGGCGAGTGCGGAGAAATACAGC
>JAACZU010000038.1 GCA_009996615.1 Rhodanobacteraceae bacterium
GGCTCGCTACGCCGGCTTCCAGATCCAGCAGCCGGCGCGCCAGGCGCAGCAGACGGAACAGCTTTACCAGCCCGGCATCGCTCAGGCGCGTGACCAAGCCGCGGTGACCATGCAGCAGCGGCCCAAGGTCATCGGCCAGCCGCGCGCTGTCCAGCCCGGTCGCGGGTGCCGGCGCGGTGCTCAGCGCGTGCAGCAGGGTCAGCATCGCACGCGCGAACGCCGGGAGCGCCTTCGCCTGGCCCACGGCCGGCGTCACGCAGACGAAGCCGATGCCGCCATCGCTGGCTTCGATGTGGTCGCCCACCGCCGCTTCCCCCGCGATCTCGCGAGCGAACTGCGCGATATGCACGCGCAGGCGATCCGGCACGTCCAGGCCCGGCTCGATGTACCAGACATCCGAGATGGGAAAGAGCCCGCCAACCTGCACCGGGATCGCACGCAGCGCGTCGGCCTCGAAGTCGGGTAGCTTGTCGCCGAGCTGATCCGCGACCATCCTCTGGATGGACTGCAGGCGCTCGGTGGTTGGGGCCGGCGTCACGATGTGCCCCTGCAGGCGCTCGTCGCGCTGCCCGTCCCGGGCGTTTGGTGCAGCGGCAGGTGGTGCCGAGGGTGTCTCTGCCGGTGGCGCGACGGGCGAGGTGTCCCGTGGCGTTGGCGCCGCGGGCGACAGTTGCGGCGTGATGGCTGGCGCCGCAGGTGCGACAGGCGTTGCCGGGTTCGGCGCGGCCGGCTCGCTGGTCAATACTCGCTGACGGCTTTCGCTGTCATCGACCTCCAATGCCAGCGTGTCGTAGTCCGCTTCCAGCAGCTCGGCCATCTGACCCACCAGTTCGTCCTGCACGCGCTGGGGCGAGAAGCCCTCCGGCTGCGTGTCGAACTGCGACAGCACATCCTGAAACAGCGAAGCGAAGTCCACGGTCAGCGGCCGGCCCAGCGCACGCCGCTCCCAGGTGCGCTCGCACGCCTTGCGCAGCACTGCGAGCCGGTCCACCTGATGCCGGCCCAATCCGCCGTACAACAGCGTCGGGATCGCCGGCAGCAGATAGCGCACCGCATCGTTCATGCGGCTGATGTGTGACTGCGGCACCGGATAGCCGTCGGCCGTCAGTCGCCGCGCGAGTTCGCTTTGCGACAGCGCCTGGCCGCTTTCCTGCTCGTAGAACTCGCGCGCCTTCTCGATGCCCAAGGCCCGCTCGATGAAGGTCAGCCCGCCGCGCAGCTCGTTCTCGGCCAGATGCCCGGTCAGCGCCACGATTTCGCCGCGCGCCGGCCACGGGCGGAACAGGCACGCAATGCGGAAGAAGCGCTCCTCCTTGGTCTCGCTCCACAACTCGCGCAGGATCGCCAGCCGCGTGTTGCCGCCGTTGCGAATGATGTAGTGCGCCTCGCCCGGCCTGCGCGTGATCGCGGGGGGCGCGTCCAGCCCGCNGCGCTCGAAGCCGGTGGCCAGCAGCTTGGCAGCCATGTCCTGCGGCGTCAGCTCAGCCACGGCCATTCTCCTGCGCTTGCCGGTCGGCGCGGCGAAGCTGTGCGCGGGCATTGCGGTCGGCACGGTGGTCGCTCGCCGTCGAGCTGGTGTAGATCGACGCGCAGCCTTGCTTCGTGAATTTCAGGTGCCCGCCGGACGTGCGAACCACGCGCCAGCCTTCGCCCAGCGCGAACTCGATCAGCGCGCGCAGCCGTTCGCGGCCGCGCGCCAGTTCATGCGCGCTCGCCATGGCCGGCCCCTCCCGCATCGGCCCGACCTGTGACCAGCGCGAAGCGCTCCCGCCACACGGGGAACAGCTCGCCGGCCAGCGTGCGCATGGTCTCCAACGCCGCGGGCGCCGTGCGCCCAGCCGGCTGCCGGTACTCCACCCGGTGCACCGGCAATCCTCGTGTCGCAGCGCGCGGATAGGCTTCGATGGCCGGTACGTCGGTGCCCAGCACCTGCACGCCGGCCTGTTCCTGAAACACCTGTCGCAGCGCCTGCTGGACCAGCCGCGCATTCGACGACACAGGATGCACACGGTTGATGAGCAGACGCAGCGGCGGCGGCTCGATGCCCAGGTGCCGATACGGCGCGATGTCCTCGATCAGTTGCAGCGTGCCGCGCCGCAGCTCGCGCGCCGCGAGGATTTCCGGCGTCACCGGCGACAGCGCCAGGTCGGACGCCAGCACCGCCATCTCCAGCAGCACGCTGCGCGCGCCCTGCGTGT
>JAACZU010000039.1 GCA_009996615.1 Rhodanobacteraceae bacterium
ACGTCGACCTGCGCGGCACGCCGCGTCCGCAGGGCCGCGGCCATGACATCGGCGCGATCGAGCTGCGCGACGCCGCCAGCCTCGGCAACGACATCTTCGCCAACGGCTTCGATTGAGCGGTGGCACGGCGCGCGAGCCTGCTCGCGCGCCGTGCGCCCTTGGGGGGGGGAACCAGCACTTTTGATAGCCCGCGAAGCGGCCCGCCCCCCGCACTCGGTTAGAATGCGCCTGCGGCCACTGCGCCGCATGACCACAGCGCTGCGTAATGGCCGACGCCGCCGCACCGAGTCTGGGGACGCACTACCGTCGCTACGTGACCGGCAACGTGCTGGTGCTGGTGGCCGGCTTCATCTCGTTTCCGGTGCTGACGCGCCTGCTCGACAATCGCCAGTACGGCATCTTCGGCTACTTCGACACCTGGCTGCTGCTGCTGGCCGCCATACTCAAGCTCGGCGGCCAGCACGCGATCATCCGCTTCTACCCGCACGGCAAGGACGCGGCGACACAGGGCCGCTTCGTCACCAGCTTCGTGCTGTCGCCGTTCCGCTACAGCGTGCTGCTGTGGCTGGTGGCGGCCATCGGCTACGGCGCGATCGCGCCGCACCTCGACGGCGAAGTACGTGCGGTGGGTTGGTGCATGGTCCTGATGCTGTTGCCGACCACCTGGTCCAGCTACGTCAACGCACTGATCCTCGCCGAGGAGCGCTCGTCGCTGACGGTGCGCCTGAGCGTGATCCAGCGCTGGCTGGAGTTGGTCGCGATCGTCGGCAGCGTCTGGCTGGTCCAGCGCAGTGCGCTGGGAGCCTATGCCGGACGTCTCGCCGTCGGCATCGGCATGGCGCTGTGGCTCGCGCACTGGATCTGGCGTACGCACGCGCCGCAGCGTGCCGAAACGGACCGCGGCCTGTGGCTGGCGGGCCTCGCCTACAGCACGCCGCTGATCATCAACGAAGTCTTTGGCGTGCTGCATGGGCTGCTCGACCGCGTGATGCTGGCGTTCGTGCTCAGGGACTTCGCGCCGGTCGGCGTGTTCGCCATCGGCGCCGGCCTCGCCGCCACGCTCGGCAGCGTTCTCAACGGCGCGCTGGCCATGGCGTTCACCCAGGTCAGCGTACGCCAGTACGAACTGGCCGGAGCCGCCGCCGTGGTGGAGACCAAGCGCGCGCTGCTCGGCGTACTGATCCATGCGACCGTGTTGATCAGCGTCGGCCTGGCGTGCGCCGGCGGCGACTTCCTGCTGTTGCTGTCGGGGCCGGACAAGGCCGCGTCGGCCCCGGTCTTCGCCTGGGTCGCGATCGGCTACGTCGTCTACGGCCTGCTCGACATCATCGGTTCCGGCCTGCTGCTGCACAAACGCTCCAAGACCATGCTCGGCCTGAACCTCGGCGCTGCTGCCATCAATCTCGGCTTGAATGCGCTGCTGATTCCGCGCCTCGGCGTGCACGGTGCGGTAGCGGCCACGCTGGTCAGCTACACCGCGCTGGCGCTGGGCCAGGTCGCGCTGTGCCCGCGGGAGCTGCGCGCGGCGCCACCGCTACGTCCGGCCGTGACGGCACTCGTCCTTGGCCTGTTGCTGGCAACGGCCGCGCAGGCCACGGACCTGCTCGGCATGCGGGCACCGCTGGCGCGACTCATGGTGATGGGAGGGCTCGCGCTGGGCCTGTACGTGGCACCGGCGCTGCTGCTCGATCCTTCGCTGCGGCGCAACGCGCTGACCCAGTGGCGGCAATGGCGGACGGCCCATGCGACGTCCGGGTGATCGACGATGGTCAGCGATGGCAGTGCCGCCGCGCCGTGTCGATCAGGGCAGCCGATGAGGCGTCCGTCAGTAATCGCCACAGGCAATCGCGCGTGAACGCGTCATCGCCGCAACGGCTGTCGTCCGGGCAGGCATCGGACTTGACCTGCCAGACCAGGTTGCCTGTGTAGGCGACCTGGGGAGCGCCGTCGTCGGGCTGAGCCGCGTCGGGCGGCACCCAGTAGTACAGGCAGGTGTCCTGAGTCGACGGCGGCGACCACTGCAGGGCCGGCCAGCT
>JAACZU010000040.1 GCA_009996615.1 Rhodanobacteraceae bacterium
ATTCCGAAGGAGGACCGTACAGTACGTAATGATCGTATAAATGAAGTACGTACAGTACCGCGCGTGAGGGCCTTGCAGAACCTGCGGCTGCCAGACCGCTTCCAGCGTTTGAAGCACGAGCAGCAGTCCGGCGCGCTGGTGGCCTTGCGGCAGGTGGACGAAGCCCAGCGGCAGGCGGTGCTGGACGAATGGGAGGCGCGCTGCTGCAACAGCTCGGTGCGCAACCCGGCTGGCTACCTGTTCGGCATCATCCAGAAGGCGATCCGTGGGGAGTTCAAGGCCTGGGCGGGCGACAGCGCCACGGTGCCGCCTGCTTCCCGTCCACCCGCGCCGGCACCGGCGCCATCGGCACCGCCGGTATCCCCCGAAGTGGCGCGCGCCCACCTGGCGCGGCTGCGGGCGGCCCTGCGCGACCCCTGACGGGCGAGCTATCCCCAGGGGATAGCTGGGACAGGGAGCCTTCTGGCGGGCAGTCGGCCCGGCCCTGGCTCTTGCGCGAGTCTCAATTGAGATACAAAATACAGCCTGATGCACAAACAGGAGAGCCGAGATGGCCGCACAGACTTCGATGCTGCATATCCGAGTGGACGACAAGCTCAAGGCCGATGCCGCCGAGAAGCTCGCCGGGGTCGGCCTCACCATTTCGGACGCCGTGCGCATCCTGCTGACCCGCGTGGTCAAGGAAGGTGCGCTGCCGGCTGGCCTCACGGCCGACCCGGAGGCCTACGATGCCTGGTTCCGGGCGAAGGTCCACGAGGCACTGGCCGATACGCGGCCGCCGGTGCCGCACCGGCAGGTCATGGACGAGGCGCAGGCCCTGATCGACAGAAAGCGGCGTGCGCGTACTTGAGTGGCGGGAAGCTGCCCGCGCCGACCTGCTGGCGATTGTTGACTACATCTCGGACGACAACCCCGAAGCCGCGCAGCGGTTGAAGGACGACATCGAGGCCAAGGCCGCAAAGCTGCCGGAGCGCCCGAAGCTCTACCGGCCTGGCCGCGTGGCCGGCACGCGGGAGATGGTCGTGCGTGCGAACTACGTGGTGGTCTACATGGAGGACACCCGCGCGGTGTCCATCCTGCGCGTGTTGCACGCCGCGCAGCAGTGGCCGCCGGCACGGGAGTGAAGGCGGTTTTCCTCACTGGAGATTCACCATGAATACCAAGGAGCCTGAAGCAGCCAAACTCAAGGCGCTGCAGGAAGCAGCTTGCATGGGCTGGGCCGACATCGCCGCCGGCCGCCATGCCGATGTCGCCGACGGCCAACTCGAAGGTTTCATTGCACAGTTGGGACAGCAGGCGGCGCTTGCCGTCGCTACCCGCCGCGAGGCTATCCCCAGGGGATAGCTGGGACAGCCAGCCTTCCCGGCACGGACAAACCAGGCGCACGCCGATTGCGGTTTGTTGACTGACGGCCTTCCAGCCGGTGCTGATGCTGGCGACTCGTTCCGTTAATGCGAGTCGTCACCCATGGCCTATGAACCCCTGCAATTGAATCTCGGGTCGCTGCGTAGCGCGATGTCGCTGACGCTGCACACTCATCACGCTTCGCGCATCTGGCACGGCCGTGCGCCGACCGAGGGACGCGCCGGCATCATCGGTCTCAACGGCTTCATCAGCGCCATGAACAAGATGAAGCGCGGCGCCGAACAGGACGATCCGTACTCCGATTTCTGGATGCTGCGTATCGAAAACAAGCTGGAGCAGACCAAGAGCACGCTGCAGGCGCTGCGCGAGCAGGTGGACCAGGCGCTGGCCGGCGTACCCCCGGCGCTGTCGCTGGGCGAGAACATGAACGTGCAGCCGGTGAAGCTGCCGCTGTTCGTGAATGCCCAACTCGGCTTCATGGCGGTGTACTTGCTGGCCGACTACGACGACCTGGCACGCAAACTCATCCTGGCGCACCACACGGCGCTGATCGACCGCAGCACCTTGGAGCGCTGGCTCA